>CAWDAI010000005.1:0-14479 GCA_963800275.1 uncultured Chloroflexia bacterium | reverse complement strand
CCGCCAAGTCGAGGGTGTCGACCGAGGCCTAGGCCGGGAGTCGCTGCCGCGGAGTCCACCGCCAGCACGGTCGCCGACACGATCGCCGCGGATCAGGCTCCGGATCCGGCTGGGTCCATCCAGAAGGTGAACATGCGCTGCGCCTCGATCCGGGCGTAGGCCACACCGGGTCCATCGAAGACATCCGTCGCAGCTGCTCCGAACCGTGACCCGTAGTACTCGAGCAACACGTCTCGAAAACCACCGTCGTCGTGGGTGGCCACGTCGATCTCGTGGGCACGTCCGTGCACCGTGACACTCAACTCCTCTCCCGGAAGGTGGGTCGCGCTGACGCTCGGACGCCCGCGCAGGTGCCGGAAGCGCACGGAGTCGTCGCTGGAGCCGAAGTACCGCTCGCCACGGTAGAAGAAGCCGTCCACCGCGCCGGTGACCGGTCGTCCGTCGGCGGTGACGGTGGCCAGCGTCAGCAGGCACATCCCACGCAAGCACTGTGCCAGCTGCGCGGCATCGAGCCGGCGCTGGGCGGTGATCACCTCACGCAGGTGTCGGCCAGCGGTCGCATGGCTGCGGTCGAGCAGCTGCTGTAGTCGGGCCAGGTCCTCCGGCGTCTCCCGCATCGGCGACGCGCCGTCGTCAGGCGCTGAGGCCGTTGGCAGAGAGAGCCGCGGCGCGGGCGGTGCGGTTGCGCCTGGCCGCCTCGGGCACCTGGTCGCGAGCGTGGTAGCTGGAGCGCACGAGCGGGCCGGACTCGACGTGCTTGAAGCCGAGCTCGAGCCCCTCCTGCTTCATCTCGGCGAACTCGTCGGGATGGACGTACCGCTCGACGGGCAGGTGCCTGATCGTGGGCCGCAGGTACTGGCCCAGGGTCAGGATGTCGCAGTCGACCGCGCGCAGGTCGCGGAAGGTCTGGCTGAGCTCGGCGCGAGTCTCGCCCAGGCCGACCATGATGCTCGACTTGGTGTGCACGGTCCCGGGCCGGCCGGCGACCTCGAGAGCCATGGCCTTGGCGTCGGCCAGGACTTGCAGCGAACGGTCGTAACGGGCACGCTTGCGCACGGGCTTCTGCAGCCGCTCCACGGTCTCCACGTTGTGGTTGAGGATGTCCGGCGCGGCCAGCATCACCGTGCGCAGGTCCTCACCGAGATAGTCGGGGATGAGCACCTCGACGCCCATCGTAGGGCTAGTGCGGCGCATCTGGCGGATGGTCTCGGCGAAGATCCCGGCACCGCCATCGGCCAGGTCGTCGCGGCACACGCTGGTGACCACACAATGCTCGAGGCCCATCACCGCCACGGCTTCGGCGACGCGCCGGGGCTCATCCTCGTCGTTCCACTCTGGCCGCCCCGTCTTGACCGCGCAGAACCCGCAGGCCCGGGTGCAGGTGTCGCCCAGGATCATGACCGTGGCCGTGCGCTGCTCCCAGCACTCGCCGATGTTGGGGCACATGGCCTCTTCGCAGACGGTGTTGAGCGTCTGGCTCTTCACCAGGTCCTTGAGCTCGTGATAGTTGTCGCCGGTCGGCAGCTTGGCCTTGATCCAGTCAGGGTGGCGCACCCGGTCGGGGCCGGTGCGCAGGGCCGAGGCATCGACCGAGCCGCCCATGGCGATGCTCAAGGGCTGATGCAGCTCGGGGCTGCCGCCGGGCGGCTGGAAGATGGGGAGTTGCCTGTCCATGGTGCCCCGGCTACCAGATGGGGGTGTCTGCATCGACCGCCTCGAGCCAGCCCTGCACCGCCTGCAGGAATGCGCCGGCCTGGGCCCCGTCATTGGCCCGGTGGTCGATGGCGATGCACATGTTCATCATCGAGCGCACGGCGATGGCATCGCCGTGTTCCTCCAGCACCACCGGCCGCTTGACGATCCGCTCCATGGTGATGATCGCGACCTCGGGCACGTTGATGATGGGCAAGGTCAGGATCGAGCCGGTCCAGCCGGTGTTGTCCACGGTGAAGGTGCCACCCTCCAGATCCGACGGTGCGAGCTTCTTGCTGCGAGCGCGGGCAGCCACGTCGTTGATGGCGGCGTTGAGGCCATGCAGGCTCAGGTTCTGGGCGTCCTTGATGACCGGCACCACCAGGCCATCGTCGACCGCTACCGCGATACCGATGTTGATCGACTTGCGGCGCCAGTGGCCCTCGTCGGTCCAATGGGCGTTGAAGTCGGGGAACTTGCGCAGCGCCTCCACGCAGGCCTTGGTCATGTAGGCCACGTAGCTCATGGACATGCCTTCGCGCGACTTGTAGTCGGCGTTGATCGCGGCCCGAGCTTGGACCACGGGGGTCATGTCGACCTCGATGGTGATGTACGCAGCGGGTACCTCGAGGAAGCGCTCCATGTGCCTGGCGATGGCCTTGCGCATGGGGGTGAGCTCCTTGAGCGAGTCACCGTGCTTGACCGGGGAGTCGAGCGGGTCGGCCGCGGCGCGGCTCGGCGGCGCGACGGGGGTACTGGATGCCTGGGTCGCGGGTGCCTGGGTCGCGGGTGCCTGGGTCGCGGGTGCCTGGGTCGCGGGTGCCTGGGTCGCGGCGGGTGCCCTGCCGTTGGTGGCGCCAGACGCAGCCGCCTCCACATCCGAGCGCGTGATGCGCCCACCGAGCCCGGAACCGGCGATGGCCGCGACGTCGACGCGAAGCTCACGGGCGAGACGCCGGACCGCAGGGGTCATGCGGACATCGGCGGGGATCTCCACCGGGGCGCGGGCACCTGCCGGCTGCGCCGCGGGCTGTGCCGGGGCCGCCTCCTGGGCGGTAGCCGGCGCCTCCGCGGGCACGTCTTCGGGCGGCGCGCTCGACTCCTTCGCGGCCGGCTCAGCCGGCGCTTCGGCGGCCGGCTCTTCGGCCGGGGCGGGCTCTTCGGCCGGGGCGGGCTCTTCGGCCGGGGCCGGCTCTTCGGCGGGGGCGGGCTCTTCGGCCGGGGCCGGCTCTTCGGCAGCCGGCTCCTGGGCGACCGCATCGGGATCGGCAGGCGCCTCGGTCTGCGGGGCCGATGCACCGGCCCCGGCCTCATCGATCTCCGCGATGGGAGCGTCGTTGCCGACGGTGTCGCCCTCGTTCACGAGGATGCTCGTGAGCGTGCCCTCGAACGGCGAGGGCACCTCGGCGTTGACCTTGTCCGTGACCACCTCGACGAGTGGATCGCCGACTCGGACCTTGTCTCCGACGGCCTTGAGCCACTTGCCGATGGTGCCTTCCTCGACGCCTTCACCGAGTTGGGGCATGGTCACCTGCGGCATGAGTCGACTCCTGGCACGTTCGCTTGGGTGGGTAAGGCTGGGTAGTTCACGCTGAGGTCCCATGATACCGCTGACCTCGCCGTCTACGGCCGGACAAGGTCTGGCCAAGCGCAAGCAAAGGCCGCGCCACAGGGGAACGAACGCGACGCCGACAAGGAGCTTGGGCGGCACCAACGGCGACCGAAGGCGTTGCCAACGGGGGCCGAAGGCGGCGCCAAGGGGCCACTGACATGCTCCCAAACGTGGACGACGTCGCGATCGGCAACACGCTTCGCGCCATCCGAATCCGCAGACGCCTGCGCCAGGCCGACGTCGCACGGCGCGCCGGCGTCTCCCGGCAGCTGGTGGGGCACATCGAGAACGGCATGGCCGAGCGCTATCCGCTCGGGACCGTGCGATCGGTCGCGGGCGGGCTCGGCGCCCAGCTCGACGTGCGTCTGCGCTACCGGGGCGCGGAGCTCGATCGCATCGTCAACAGCGCCCATGCCGCGCTGCACGCGTCAGTCGCGGCGCACCTGGATGAACTCGAAGGCTGGACATGGCTGCCGGAGGTCACCTTCGCTCACTTCGGGGAGCGCGGCGTCATCGATATCCTCGCGTGGCACCGCGCGACCCGCAGCCTCCTCATCGTCGAGCTCAAGACTGAGCTGGTGGACCCGCAGGCACTCGCGGCCGTGATGCACCGGAGGGTCCGCCTGGGCCGTGTCATCGCCACCGAGCAGGGCTGGGAGCCACTGACCATCAGCGCCTGGGTGATCGTGCGCAAGAGTCGGACCGAGCAACGACGGCTGCAGGCACACCAGGGCATCCTGCGCCGGGCATTTCCTGCCGATGGGCGGTCGATGCGGCGCTGGCTGCGCGCACCACAAGGATCGATCTCCGCCCTGGGTTTCTGGACAGATGTCAGCCGGGGCGGCCTTCGGCCTACTACCGGCGCGGTGCGGCGGGTCCGACCGAGCAAATCGCGCACGTAGGCGGCGGTCCGCTGGCCGGCGCCTGCTCAGCATGGCCGGCGCCTGCTCAGCATGGCCGGCGCCTGCTCAGCATGGCTGCGTTCGAGAGCGAACCTGCCCGACGTGTCCACCGCCTCTGGCGCGCAAACGGGCCGCCTGCCCAAGTCCAGGCCGAACGCCACCCACGACGCCATTTGGCGCGAACGGCAACTCGTCCGGCACGAACGCCACCCACGACGCCATTTGGCGCGAAATGTTGAGCGATCTGGCCCGAACGACCGCAAGGGCGGCCGAGCGGCCACGGCACGCACGCCGCGGGGTGCCACCGGCTCCGGTTCCGCTCCCGGCCCCAACCCCGGCCGCGGTCGTTCCGTCTCGGGCCGCTCCGGGTCCGCTCCCGGCCCAACCCCGGCCGCGGCCGTTCCGTCTTCCGGCCGCTCCGGTTCCGCTCCCGGCCCCAACCCCGGCCGCGGCCGTTCCGGCCGCCCCGGCCGCTCCGGCCTCGGCTCCGTACCGGCTCCGGCCTCGGCTCCGTCGCTGGCGTGGCCCCCGGCGCGCTAGAAGTTGATGGACTTGCCGTCCACCGCCAGGGCGGCCTCGCCCATCGTCTCCGAGAGCGTGGGGTGAGGATGAACGGCCGCGCCGATCTCCCAGGACGTAGCCTCCAGCAGCATGGCCGTGGAGGATTTGGCGATGAGCTCGGTGACGTGGTGGCCGATCATGTGCACGCCCAGCACCTCGTCCGTCTTCGCATCCGCGATGACCTTGACGAACCCGGTGGTGTCGCCCTCGATGATGGCCTTGCCGGATGCCATCATCGGCATCTTGCCCACCTTCGTCTTGAGGCCGCGCTCGGCGCACTGCTCGGTGGTGAGGCCGATGGAGGCCACCTGCGGCCGCGAGTAGGTCGCGCGCGGCATCTTGACGTAGTTCAGTTCCTCGGTGTCGTGGCCGGCGATCGATTCGACCGCGAGGAGGCCCTCGTGCGTGGCCACGTGCGCCAGCCACAAGCCACCGGCGATATCGCCGACCGCGTAGAGGTGCGGATCGGCTGTGCGCATGTGCTCATCGGTGACGACGATGCCGCGCTCCACCACCGCGCGCGTCGTCTCCAGGCCCACGTCCTCTACGTTGGCAGCACGACCGGTGGCCACCAACAGCTGCTCGGCGCGCAGCTCGCTCGGCTCCGCGCCCTCCGGCCCCACCATCAGCGAGACACCATCACCGTCGGCCTTGACCGCCGCGGGATCGAACCGGGCCGAGGTCATGACCTTGATGCCGCGCTTCTTGAAGGCGCGCTCCATCTCCTTCTGGACCTCACCGTCCTCGAGCGGCACGAGTCCGGGCAGGTACTCGAGCACGGTCACCTCGACGCCCATGTCGTGGTAGTAGGAAGCGAACTCGACGCCCACGGCCCCGGCACCGACCACGATGATCGAGGCTGGCAGGTGGGCGCTGCGCAGCACGTCATCGGAGGTGACGACGCGCTTCCCGTCTGGCACCAGCCCCGGCAGCGACTTGACGCGTGAGCCGGTGGCGAGGATCACATCCGTGGCCTGCAGCACGACCTCGCCGGTCGACTGGCCCTCGCCATCGGTGGTAGCCACGCGGACCTGCTGTGGGCCCTCCAGCTTGCCCCGCCCGACGATGTAGTCGACCTTGTTCTTCTTGGTCAGGCTGGTCACGCCCTTAACGAGTCGCGCCACGATGCGGTCACGCCGAGCGGCGATGGCGTCCGCATCGGCCACCACGTCGTCTGCCGAGAGACCGAACTCCGACGCGTGCTTCATGCGGTCGAGCAGGTCGGCGGAAGCGAGCATGGCCTTGGTCGGGATGCAGCCGATGTGCAAGCAGGTGCCGCCGAGGCCCTTGGGGTTGTCGTCGACGAGCGCGACCTTGAGCCCCAGCTGGCCGGCACGGAAGGCGGCGCCATAACCGCCGGTGCCGCCACCAAGGACGACGATGTCGTAGGACTGTGTTTGGTTGGGCACAGGAGACCTCGGAGGCACGGGATTCGGATGCCTCGATGGTAGCAAAGGGACCTGCCGGTCGACCTATACTCGGACCTCCGTGAACGACCCCCTGCTCGCACTCGTGCTCATCCCCATGGGCTACCTCATCGGCTCCCTGCCCATGGGCGTCATCGTGGCACGCCTGACCGGGGGCACCGACCCCCGCACCGTGGGCTCCGGTCGCACCGGTGGCACCAACATGCTGCGCGCGGGCGGCTGGGGCCGCGCCATCGCCGTGGGCATCCTCGACCTGTCCAAGGGCGCCGTGCCCATCCTCATCGCAGGCGCGCTCGACGCCCCCATCGAGATCAGAGCGCTCACCGGTGTGGCGGCCGTGCTGGGCAGCTGGAAGTCGGTGTTCCTCGGATTCCATGGCGGCCGCGGCGTCGCCACCGGGGTCGGCGGCATGATCGCGATCGCGCCCTGGATCGTGCCCATCACGCTGCCCGTGTTCATCGGCATCATCTGGTTCACGCGCTACGTCTCGCTCGGCTCCATCCTGGGCACCCTCATCGGCGCCATCATCGTGGTGGTCTTCATGGCGGCCGGCCTCATCGACCCGGCCTGGCTGTGGTACGTGATCCCCGGCGAAGCCATCATCTGGATCGCCCATCGCGACAACATCGCCAGGCTGCTCAACGGGACCGAGCGCCGGTTCCAACCCGGTGATCGCAGCGCGACACCGCCGCCGAGCGAGGCTGCGGCTGGCGAACGCCGGGAACCTTAGCCCCGCGAGCCCTAGCCGCCGCGAGCCCGCAACGAGCGCCCGAGCACGACCACGGTCCCGATGACCAGGAGCGCGATGACGATGGGCACAGCCGCGAAGGTGGCGTCCAGGCCGGGCACGAGCGCGCTGATCACGCCCGCCGCGAGGACGATGACGACGAGCGTCCCGACGACCAGGACGACCCGCCGATCGCGTGGTGCCGCAGGCTCGGTCATCGCCGGTTGGGGTCGGCCTCGACAGGGATCCCGATCGGTGCCACCAGGATCCGGCCGGCGAGGAGCCCGGCCACTCGCGCCCGAAGCCCCACCTTCGGGCGATGGAAGGTGATGGTCACGTCGGCGCGCACGACCGGGTCAGAGGGCTCGCCACTGCCCAGGTCGACCGCGGTCGGGGTGTCCACCGCCAACACGGGCACGCCGCCCTGGCGGGCACGTACGGCCACGTCGACGGCGGTCCGGATCGGCTCGCGCAGGCGACCGCTGACGCCCGTCCCGAGCAGGGCGTCGATGACCAGGCCGGCCCGCTCGATGCCGTTGAGGTAGATGGCCACTTCGCTGTCCCGGCCCGTCGCGACACGATGGACCCGCGCCACGTCGTCCAGTCGGTCCCAGTTGTCGGCGGCGTCGGGGGTGGACGGCACCCCCGTGCTGGAGAGCAGCACGACCTCCGAGGCGATGCCCTGCTCGGCCAGGTGCCGCGCCGCGACCAAACCGTCGCCGCCGTTGTTGCCGGGGCCACAGAGGATGAGCACGAGCGATCCAGGCGAGCGATCGTTGGAGACCATCAGCGCGCGCGCCGCGGCGGCGACAGCCGTGCCGGCCTGTTCCATGAGCCACGAGCCAGCCACGCCCAGCCGCTGGGCACGTGCGTCGGCCCCACGCATCTCGGCGGCCGACATGGGATCGAGGGTGGCCTGGACTCGCCAGCGCTCGGTAAGCCGATCGATATCCGTGCCGGAAGCGAAGAGGAGCGGGTCGGAGGTCGGGAGCGTGAGGCCAGTGGTGGGGTCGAGGGTCGTGGTCATGTCAGTTCGATGGTAGGCGCACTGCTCCGTCGGAGCGTCGCTCGAGCAAACCCTCCCGCTCCAGGGCGACGACCGCGTCCTCGATGTTCGGTGCGTCATGGTGGCCGAGCCGTTCCGGCAAGGTGATCCATTCACTATCGTCAAGCGCTCGCAGGCGGTCGATGATGCGTCCGCGCAGCCAGCGACTGGTGCGCTCGAAGGGCACGGCCGGCGTGGACGTTGGCCGCCCGGCCAGCGCAAGCTCCACCTGCCCCGCACTGGCACACCAGGTCGCGACCGGGCACTCCTCACACCGCGGCCGGCGGGCCACGCAGACCGTCGCTCCGAGCTCCATCGTGGCGTGGGTCCAGGCAGCTGGATCGTCACGGTCGACCCAGGCGTCCGCCTCCGCCTGCAGCTGCGCTGGCGGGAGCTCGGTGGCGAGCACGCGGTTCACCACCCGGCGCACATTGGTGTCCACGGCCGCGACGGGCTGCCCGAAGGCGATGGCCGCGACCGCACGCGCGGTGTAGGGGCCGATCCCGGGCAGAGCCTCGAGCTCCTCGACGTGCGCCGGCACCTGCCCGTCGTGCTCGACCACGATGACCGCGGCCGCTCGCCGCAGGTTGAGGGCGCGACGGTTGTAGCCGAGGCCAGCCCAGGCGCGCAGGACATCCGCGGTCGGGGCCGTGGTCAGGGCCGCCGCTGTCGGGTAGCGCTCGCTGAACGCGGCCCAGGCGGCATCGACGCGAGCGATCTGGGTCTGCTGGGCCATCACCTCCGAGACGAGGATGCCCCAGGGGTCGCGCGTACGGCGAATGCGCAAGGGCCGAGCACGCGGGCCGTACCAGTCGCGCAGAGCGGCCTGGAACCGAGTCAGCCGAGCACGACGCATGGCACCAGACGGCACGGCACCAGGACCATCTGCCTCGGAAGGTAACGAAACCTTCATCCTCGATACACCCACTTTCGCCGGAGACAGGGCACAATGCCCAGTGCATGCCGTACCGCCCACTGAAACGCCGCGCCCTGAAGAGTGGCAACGGGAGCCATCATCGGGCCTCCCGCGCCGCGCGTCTGGCCGTCGCCCGCAGCACCTCCCGCAAGAAACGTCCCTCGGGTCCCAACGCGGTGCTGGTGCTGCTCCTCATTCTGCTCGTCTCCGGCGTGAGCGTCGCCTCCGCCGCCGTCATCACCGCCGGCGGCGCGGCCACCATGGCGCTATCCGCGCTGGACCAGGGGCTGCCGGACGTCAAGGCCTTCCGCGATCTCGACTTCAATGAACAGTCCACGATGTTCGCGCGCGATGGCAAGACCCGCCTGGCGCAGTTCTGGGACGACCGGCGCTCGGTCATCGAGGACTTCGACGCCATCCCCAAGGTCGTGCTCGACGCCACCACCGCCACCGAGGACAAGACCTTCTGGAACAACCCGGGCGTGGACCTCCAGGCCACCATCGCCCAGGTCCTGGCGACCGCCGGGGGTGGCGACGCTCGCGGCGCCTCCACCATCACCCAGCAGCTGGTGCGCGCGGTCCTGCTCCCGGAGGATGTCCTGGCCAACCAGAACACGACGGAGGGCCTCTACGAGCGCAAGGTCAAGGAGATCATCCAGTCCTTCAAGCTGACCCAGGCCTTCCCGGGTGAGAAGGGCAAGCAGGAGATCATCAAGGCCTACCTCAACCAGATCCCCTACGGCGGCGCCGTGCACGGGATCAAGGCTGCGGCCAGCGTGTACCTGGGCAAGTCGATCGGCCAACTGACCCTGGGCGAGGCGGCCTTCCTGGCGGCCATCCCGCAGGAGCCCGGCAACCTCTACCCGTACAAGACGAACCCCAAGAACGGGAAGTACGTCAACATCGGGCGGGAGAAGTACGGCAAGAAGAACAAGAAGACCGGCAAGCAGAAGACGCGCTACGTGGTCCGCCAGTGTGGCGACAAGCCCAAGTGCATGGACACGGAGGTGGTCAAGCGCCAGCAGTTCATCCTCAACCGGCTGCGCGACGGGTATGGCCGCTGGACCAAGCCGACCGCGGAACAGGTCGAGGCCGCCAAGGCGCAGAAGATCATCATCCAGCCACAGAAGGCGGTGAAGTACAAGGCGCCCCAGTTCGTGAACAAGGCCCTGGCAGAGGTCCAGCAGATCCTGGGCAACGACTATGATCCGGTGAAGGTCGGCGGCTACAAGATCGTCACCACGCTCGATTGGAATGCACAGAAGCTGGGCCAGGACCTCATCTGGGCCGGCGCCATCGCACCCCACCTGCCCACCAGCCAGATGTACTCCGGGCTGCGCAAGCGCGGCCTGGCCAGCGAGAGCAGCTGGGTCGCGAGGCTGCGTGCCCTCGGCGTGTACAGCGGCGCGCTCATCGCGATGGACTATCGGACCGGCGACATCCTCGCCTACGTGGCTTCGCCCGATTACTACCGCAAGTCACGGACGAGCAAGCTCGATCCGCAGATGGACCACGTCGGCATCGCCAAGCGGCAGCCCGGCTCTTCCTGGAAGCCGATCGTGTACGCCAGCGGCATCGACACCGGCCGCCTGACCGCCGCCTCCGTCCTGCTCGATATCACCACGCCCTTCGGAGCTGGCTGGGTGCCCAAGAACGCCACGCCGGCGGATCAGGGGCCGATCCTGGTGCGGGACGCACTGCAGCAGTCACTCAACGTGCCGGCCATCCGGGCGCTCGACCGGACCGGCATCAAGACGGTCCGCAGGTATGCGGTCAAAGCTGGCTACGAGTTCCTGCCGGACTTCGGGAACAAGGCGCTCGACGTGGCCGGGCTCGCCGGAGCCATCGGCACGGTCGAGGTTCGCCCGCTGGACCACGCCAAGGCCTTCGGCGCCTTCGGCAACAACGGCAAGGTCACCGATCCGCGCTACATCCTGTCGATCACCGGCCCCAAGGGCGAGAAGATCTACCGTGCCGGCAAGCCGGCGAGCAAGCAGGTGTGGAGCCCACAGACCGCCTACATCATCACGGACATCCTCGCCGGCAACACCAATATCGCCGAGAACCCCGACTGGGGTCGCGTCTTCCAGCTCAACAACACCAAGAACGGCGCGCGCCGAGAGGCCGCCGTCAAGACCGGCACGACCAACAACCTCAAGGACTATTCAACCTACGGCTATCTGCCACGGCCGAACAACAACAAGCAGCCCGCGCTGGTGGTCGGCGTCTGGTATGGCAACAGCGACAGCAGCGCCCCGTACGTGACCAATCCGCCGGTCTACTCGCTCGATAACGCCGGTCAGACCTGGCACGCCTTCGTCCAGCGCTACATGCAGGGCAAGCCGGCGCCCACCTTCAAGCCACCCAAGGCCGGGGTGGTCACGGCGACGGTGCGGGTGCCCAATGGCGGTTCGAGAACGGAGAACTTCATCCGCGGCACGCAGCCTGGTGGCCCCAAGCAGGTCGACCCGCTGTACTCGTGCAGTGGTGGCATCAGCAGCCTGGAGAATCCCGGCGCGCCCTCTTCGTGGATCGCCGCCGACAACGCCTGGGCATCGAGGGGCGTCGGTGGCATGAGCCAGTGGGGCACGCCCAAGACCCGGTCCGGCGGTTGCGGGGGTGGCAGCTCCAGCGGTGGCAGCTCCAGCGGTGGCAGCTCGAGTGACTCGAGTGGCGGTGGCGGTGGCGGCAACAGCGGTGGCGGTGGCGGTGGCGGCAACAGTGGCCCCGCCCCGACCTGCCAGCCCGGCTTCACCGACAAGCCCAAGGGCTGCGTCATCCCGGGCTCGATCTGCTGGGTCCGCTAGGCAGCAGCCCCAGCTGACGTCGGGGACCGAGACCACACCCGACATCGACCATCGATCCAACGCGCCTTCGAGAGCCCGCTACGCTGGCGCGCATGTCGCTCGATCGATATCGGCAGAAACGCGACTTCGGGCGCACGTCGGAGCCGCGCGGGGCGGCCCCGGACGAACAGCCCCTGCCCTTCCGCCGTTTCGTGGTGGGGCGACATCGGGCGACACGGCTGCACTACGACCTGCGCCTGGAGATCGGCGGTGTGCTCGTCTCCTGGGCGGTGCCGCGGGGGCCGTCGATGGAGCCCCTGGCGAAGCGGCGTGCCGCGCGGACGGAAGACCACCCGCTCGAGTACCTCGACTTCGAGGGCGTCATCCCGGCCCGCGAGTACGGCGCCGGCGACGCCATCGTCTGGGACCACGGCACCTGGGAGCCGGAGCTTGACGAGGACCCCGAGAAGTCGCTCGACGCGGGTGAGCTCAAGTTCGTCCTGCACGGGGAGCGACTGCAGGGACGCTTCACCCTCGTGCGCACCGGCTCCGACCGTGGCCGCGAGGACTGGCTGCTCATCCGCAAGCGCGAGGAGGCGATCGAGGGCTGGGACATCGACGAGTATCCCACGTCGGTGCTCAGCGGCCGCACCAACGAGGAGGTCGCCGCCGGGATCACGGCAGAGATCCCTCCCGGGCACACGCTGGTCGACATCGATCTCGCCGGGGCCCGACCCGCGGGAGCGCCGGCCTTCATCCCGCCCATGCTGGCCACGCCGGTAGATGCGGCCTTCGACGATCCCGGCTGGCTCTTCGAGCTCAAGCTCGACGGGTTCCGGGTGCAGGCGGTCGTCCATGCCGGCAAGACCAATCTCTGGACGCGTCACCACAAGGACGCGGCGACCTACTTCCCGGCCTTCGCGGCGCTGCCACCGGCGGACTGGATCGGTCTCGCGGACGCCGTGGTGGACGGCGAGATGGTCGCGCTCGGCGCGGATGGGCGGCCGGATTTCAGCTTGCTCCAGGAGCTGAGCGGGACACGTGGGCTGGGCGTGAGGCGGCGCGAACGCAGCGCAAGTTCGAGGCCCAGGCCCGCGCGCGAGGGTAGCCTCGTCTATCACGCGTTCGACCTGCTCCAGCTGGCCGAGTACGACCTCAGGCCGATGTCGCTCGAGGATCGCAAGCGGCTGCTGCGCCTGCTGCTGCGGGAGGGCCCGTCGGTACGCTTCGTGCGGCACGTCATCGGCGAAGGTGCCGCCTTCCAGCAGGCGGTGGCAGCGCAGGGCCTGGAGGGAACGGTCGCCAAGCGGCGGATCAGCCACTACCAGTCGGGGCTGCGCTCGCGCGACTGGCTCAAGGTCAAGACGCGGCCCGAGCAGGAGCTGGTGGTCATCGGCTACGAACCCAGGCAGGGCAGCCATGCCGACCTGGGCTCGCTCATCGTGGCCACGCATGAGGCAGATGGCTGGCGCTTCGCCGGTCACGTCGGCAGCGGGCTCGATGCACGTGCTCGTAAACAGCTCCGGTCGATGGTCGACGCGGCCGCGGTCGAAACCCCGGTCGTGCCCGGACTGCCGGCGTCGCCGACAGCGCGCTACTGCCGGCCCGAGCACGTCATCCGCGCCGAGTTCGGGGAGTGGACCGCCGACGGCCTGTTGCGCCAGGCGGCGTACAAGGGCCTCGAACCCGACCGTGACCCGCTCGCGGTCTCGCGCGAGCGACCCGTGCCTCCCTCGGTGGTCACGCCGGTGCAGTCAGCACGCAACGCGGATGCCGCCCCGAGTGACGTCGCTCCGAGCGACGCCGCCCTGAGTGACGCTCCTACGGCTGACGAGATCGTAGCCCTCGACGCGCTCGGGGCCGGTGGCCGCTGGAGCATCGGCAGCCACGAGCTCCAGCTGACCAACCTCGACAAGGTGCTCTTCCCCGGGGCCGGGTACACCAAGCGCGACCTGGTCCGCTACTACACCTCGATCGCGCCGGTGCTCCTACCCTACCTGCGCGAGCGGCCGCTCAACGTGCATCGCTGGCCGGACGGCGTGGGCGGCAGGACGCAGTTCTGGCAGAAGCAGATCCCGGCCCATGCACCCGAGTGGGTCGCGCGCTGGGACTATCCCGAGGCCGGCCGCTCCCGGTCGCGGACCTACGTCGTGGCCGACCGCACCGCCACGCTCGGCTGGCTGGCCAACCAGGCCTGCATCGACCTGCACCCCTGGACCAGCCGCCTGCCTGACTACGGCCGGCCGACCTACGCCTACATCGACATCGATCCCGGCACCAGCACCACCTGGGACGAGCTGGTGACGCTGGCGCGCCTGTATCGCACCGCGCTCGAGCACCTCGGCGTGCGCGGCTACCTCAAGCTCAGCGGCAAGCGCGGCCTGCAGGTGTGGATCCACGTCGCACCCGAGTACACCTTTGACCAGACGCGCGACTGGGTGGGCGAGGTCTCACGCGGCGTCGGCGCGGTCGTGCCCGAGCTGGTCTCGTGGGAGTGGAGCAAGTCCGATCGCGGCGGGCGGGCGCGGCTCGACTACACCCAGAACTCGTTCATCAAGACGCTGGTAGCCCCCTATGCCGTCCGGCCGGTGCCCTCGGGGGCCGTGTCCGCGCCCATCACCTGGGACGAGCTGGACGACCCGGACCTGCACGCGCAGCGCTGGGATCTACGCACGATCATCGATCGCGTGGCCGAGCGCGGCGACCTCTTCGCGGGCGTCCTGACCGACCCCCAGACCCTGCCCCCCTTGTCGTGACGGCCCCGCCCAGCCTCGCGCCGCGTACGTGGAGTGTCGCTCAGTCGCGGCGGCT
>CAWDAI010000004.1:0-81510 GCA_963800275.1 uncultured Chloroflexia bacterium | reverse complement strand
GCCCGCCCAGGACCCTACCCGCGCGAGTCGCTGTTGCGCACCCTGGGCAAGTTCGTGCTGCCCGCGGCCAGCTGGGCCTCGGTCGTGGGGCTGCTGATGGTGACGGTGGTGTTCTTCGCCGGCAACGCCGACCTCAACGCCGGGCACGCCTCCTCGCGGGCGGTGAGCGAGGCGGCCAAGACCGCCGTCACCGTGTTCCTCATCCTGGTGGGCATGTGCGTGCTCGTCTTCGTGGAGCCGCCGACCAGGCTCCTGGCGGTCATCGAGCCCCTCTCACCCGACCGGCGGCCGACGAGGCTCGCGCTTACGCTGACGGTGGCCCTCGGCGTGGTCCTGGTGGTGCCGCCGCTCCGCGACTTCTTCAACCTCTACCCCATCTCCTGGCGCGACCTGGCCATCGTCCTCGTCGGCGTCCTGGTCTGGGCGGTCCTGACCTGGGTCTCGTGGCGCTTCCGCTTCTTCGAACGGTTCCTGGGCTCCGACGCGGTCGAGTCGTAGGGGTTTCAGTGAGTTCCCTGTCCTCCGACGTCCGAATGGCTAGAGTTGGCAGAACCTCGGTTCCCCGCTGCCATGCGGTGACCAGGCTGCTGAAAGGAGACCTCATGCGCAAGTCCGGCCTCTCGCTCGCGTCGCTCGGGGCGCTGGCCCTGACTGCCGCTCTCGCAGTCGGTGCCACCGCCCAGGACGCGTCAGCCGCTCCCGAACCCTCTGACACGCCGCTCGTCGGCGTCTACAGCATCGAAGGCATGGAGTGGCTGCTGACGAGCCAGGTCGTCGATGGTGAGATGCAGCCAGTGCCCGATGGCGTCACCGTCTCGTTGTACATGCAGGCTGGTGCCGCCGGTGGCAGCGGTGGCTGCAACCGCTACTTCGCCGATTACACCCTTGACGGCTTCGACCTCAGCTTCGGCTCGATCGGCTCGACGCAGATGTACTGCGAGGGCAATTCGGACGTCGAATCGACCTACTTCTCCAACCTCGGTACGGTCGCTGCCTACCAGTCGGGCGGGATCCAGATGGCCCTCCTGGACGCGAACGGCGACTTCCTGCTCGAGTTCGATCTCGCACCCGAGGCCTCGGTCGTGGGGTCGTGGGTCGCGCAGGGCATCAACAACGGCAAGGAGGCCGTGGTGAGCGACGCGCTCACACCCACGGTCACGGCCGAGTTCGGCGCTGACGGCGTGCTCTCCGGCATCGACGGCTGCAACCAGTACACCACGGTCTACGAGGTCGATGGCGAGTCCATCACCATCGGTCCCGACATCGCCAGCACCATGATGGCCTGCCCGGACCCCGCCCTCGGCGATCTGTCCCAGCAGTACTACGCTGCTCTCGGCGCCGCGAGCAGCTGGTCGGTCGATGCCTCGGGCGCACTCGAGCTGCGCGATGACGGCGGGGCCCTGCAGGTCAAGTATCTGCCCGCCGAGTAGGCCCAGCCGGCCGCTCTCGCCACACATCCGACGCCGCGCTGCCCGCACGAGGCCCGCGGCGTCGATCCATGCGCGGTTGCGATACGATCGCCCTCACCGAACGTCGTCGTCGTCGGGCCACTCCGCCCGAGAACAGGAGGAACCGCGTGAACCCGTCCACGCCGCCAGAGCCCGTCACCACCGCGGCCGATGAGCCGCGGACCCGCCGGCAGCTGCTGACCGCCGGTGGCCTTGCGGTCATCGCCGGCATCCTCGGTGCCGTGGGCCTTTCCACGCCCGTCGCCGCCCGCGATGGCGATGCCATTCGAGCCGGGCGCAAGACGGAGGCCAGGCAGGCCACCAAGATCACCGGCCGCAAGGGCGTGGCGTTCGCCGCCAGCAACTCCGGTGGCGGCAAGGTCTCCGGGCTACGCGGGGAGGCCACCTCCAACAAGGGCAAGGGCGTGATCGGTGTGGCCTCGGCCAAGAAGGGCAAGACGGTCGGGGTCCAGGGCGTGAGCGCCTCTCCCGATGGCATCGCCGGCCAGTTCACCGCGGCCCGCGGTGGCACCGCGGTCGTGGCCCAATCGCCGGACCGCAAGGGCGCTGGCCCTGCGCACCGAGGGACGCCTCCACTTCGCCGGTCGCTCCGGCTCCAGCCAGACGTCCGGAGGATCGGAGTTCGTGACCAAGGTCGGCGGCGGCGTCACCGAGAAATCGCTCGTGCTGGCCACGCTGCAGGACCACGTCCCCGGCGTCTACGTCGAGGCGGCGTCCGTCCTCGATCCCGCCGAAGGGCTCATCGTCGTCCGCCTCAACCAGGCCGTGGCGGAGCCCACACGCGTCGCCTGGTTCATCCTCGACTGATGCGGCGGCAGCCCGTGCCGGCGGCGGTGGGCGGGTGCCGGTTCAGACCAGGCGCAGCTCCAGCAGAGCGCCGAAGCGGCGGGTGACCTCGGCGAGCAGCTCGGTGTCATAGGCGATACCCGTGCCCAGCCGCATCTCCTGGGTGCGACCGACGCCGGCGGGGATGTGGAGCACGATGGGCGTCGTCCCGGGCCGGGCCCTGATCACGCCCTTGAGCTCTCCGAAGACGGCCACGAGGCGCTCGTCCGGGGCCGGGGCGAACCGGATGTGCAGCACCTGGTCCGAGCTGGCCTCGACCGGGACCGTCCGCGCCTGGGCGGCCGAGGCCACGGCCGCAGACAACCTCCTCGGGCAGGGGCGGCTCGTCGGATCCCTCCGGCCCGAGTTCGTCGAAGGCGGGCGGCTGGCTGGGGCCGGACAGCGGCTCGGTCACCTCCTGTGGCGGGAGGTCCAGCGGCGGCAGGGCGTCGGCCGCATCGCCCGACGGTCCCCGGGGGCCCATGCTGCGTCCGGCCGGTGATCCGCCGATGGTGACCGTGATGGTGCCGTCGGGCTGGCTGCCACGCAACGGCGACACGCGCGGGACCACCAGCGTCTCGCGCGGCAGGGGCGTGGTCGGCGCGCCGGGCGGTGAACCGCCGTCGATGGGAGGGACTGGCGGGCGGGTGCTGTTCGGCACCTCTGCCCAGGCCGTTGGCAGCGGCGTGGCCATTCCCGTGGCTACTCCCGTTGCCATTCCGGCGGCGGCCACCACGGCGCCCACGGTTGCCGGCCGCGACCTCCTGCGAGAAGACGTCGCGGCCCTTGGCGGTGGCCTCCTCCCAGGTCCACACCGAGTCGGCGAGCACGACCGTCTCGTCGCCCTTGTGGTCGACGCGACCGGCCACCAGCAGCACGGTGTCCTCGGTGAGCTTGGCGGCGACCCCGGCATCAGCGTACGTGCGCGGGAAGATGACCACGTCCACCGGGCCCTGCAAGTCCTCGAGCGTGACCACCGCCATCGATTCCTTGTTGCGGGTGATGACGCGGCGGATGCCCACGGCCATGCCCCCGACGACCACCCGTTCCTGGTCCAGGTCGGCGCCGATGTCCCCGGTCCAGGTATCGACGTAGCCACCCATCTCCTCGGCCAGCTCACCGAGGGGGTGATCGGACAGGTACAGCCCGAGCAGCTCCTTCTCCCAGCGCAGGCGCTCGCGCGGGGGTGCCTCGGTCACGGTCGGCAGGCGCTGGGCGAGGCCGCTATCCGCCTCGTCTCCGAGCATGTCGAAGAGCGAGCCCTGGCCGGTGGCCCGGTCGCGCGCCTGGGCCTGGCCGTAGCCCATGGCCTCATCCAGTCCAGCGAGAAGCTGGGCCGCGTGGCCCAGGAAGCTCAACGCGTTGACCTTGATCAGCGCCTCCATCACGCGCTTGTTGACGAGTCTCAGGTCCACCCGGGCGCAGAGGTCGGCCAGCGACGTGAACTCGCCCCCCTGCTCGCGTGCATCGATGATCGAGTGGATGGCACCCTCGCCCACGTTCTTGACGGCCAGCAGGCCGAAGCGGATCGAGTCGCCCTCCACGGTGAAATCGACATGGCTGGAGCGGATGTCCGGCCCGAGCACCTCGATGCCCAGGCGCCGGCACTCCGCGATGGCGCCTGCGACCTTCTCCGTCTTGTCCCGGAAGGCCGTGAGCACGCTGGTCATGTACTCGACCGGGTAGTTGGCCTTGAGATAGGCGGTCTGGTAGGCGATGAGCCCATAACAGGTGGCGTGGGCCTTGTTGAAGCCGTAGCGCTCGAAGGGCTCGAAGGCCTTGAAGACCGCTTCGATGACGCCGCGCTCGATGCCCCGGTCGGCGGCCTGCCGGAAGAACTTCTCCTTCTGCGCCTGGAGCACGTCCGACTTCTTCTTGCGGATGGCGTAACCGAGCGTGTCCGCCTCCGGGCCGGTGAAGCCCCCCAGGGCGATGGCCGCGGCCATGATGTCCTCCTGGTAGACGAAGATGCCGTACGTCTTCTCCAGGTAGGGCTCCAGGAGCGGGTGGAGGTAGGTGACCTTCTCCTGTCCGTGCTTGCGCCGGATGTAGGCCGGGATGTTGTCCATCGGGCCCGGCCGGAAGAGCGCGACCATGGCCGCGAGATCGTAGACGGAGGTCGGTCGGAGCTCCTTGATGTAGCGGCGCATGCCGGCGGACTCGAGCTGGAACACGCCGGTCGTCTCGCCCTGGCTCAGGAGCGTGAAGGTCTTGGCATCGTCGAGCGGGATCGCGTCGAGGTCGATGTCCACGCCGGCGTGCTCGCGGATGGTATCGACCGCCTGGCGCAGGATGGTCAGGTTGGAGAGCCCCAGGAAGTCGAACTTGAGCAGGCCCAGCGCTTCCACCCCGTGCATCTCGAACTGGGTCATGAGCGCGTCGGAGTTGGTCGCGCGCTGCAGGGGCATGAGCTCGGTCAGGGGCTCGCGGCTGATGACGATGCCGGCCGCGTGGGTCGAGGCGTTGCGAGCCACGCCCTCGAGCTGCTTGGCGATGTCGATCATCTTGTGGATGCCCTGGTCGCCCTCGTACATCTCGCGGAACGGCGGGGCCTGCCCCAGGGCCTCGTGGAGGCTGATGCCGAGCGTGTCGGGGATGGCCTTGGCGATCCGATCCACCTCGCCGTAGCCGTAGCCCATGACCCGGCCGACATCGCGGACCGCGGCACGGGCGAGCATCGTGCCGAAGGTGATGATCTGGGCCACGTGGTCCTGGCCGTACTTGCGCGTGACGTAGTTGATGACCTCGTCGCGGCGGGCGTCCTCGAAGTCGACGTCGATGTCCGGCATGGTCACGCGGTCAGGGTTGAGGAACCGCTCGAAGGGCAGGCCGTAGAGGATGGGATCGACCGGCGTGATGCCGAGCGTGTAGGTCACGATCGAGCCGGGAGCCGAGCCACGACAGGTGGTGGCGATGCCCTCGCTCCGGGCATAGCGCACGAAGTCGGCCACGATCAGGAAGTAGGCCGCATAGCCCATCTTGATGATGACGCCGAGCTCGTAGTCGAGCCGCTCCTGGAGGGCCTCGGTGACCTCGCCGTAGCGTTCCCGCAGGCCCCGCTGGCACTCTTCGCGCAGCCAGGACTCGACGGTGTAGCCCTCGGGCACCGGGAAGTGCGGCAGGCGCAGCTCCCCGAAGGTGATCTGCAGGTCCGTCATGTCGGCGATGTGCTTGCTGTTGGTCAGCGCTTCGGGCACATCCTGGAAGAGGGCCTCCATCTCGGCGGCCGACTTGAGGTAGAACTCGTCGGTCTCGAAGCGCAGTCGGTTGGGCGTGTCCAGGTTGGAGCCGGTGCCCACGCACAGCAGCACGTCGTGCGCCTCGTGCTGGTCCTTGCGCACGTAGTGCAGGTCGTTGGTGGCGACCACGCCCGCGCCGGTCTGCTCGCTGAGTCGGAGCAGCTTCTTGTTGAGCGCCCGCTGCTCCGGCAGGCCGTGATCCATCATCTCCAGCCAGAAACCGTCCGCACCGAGGATGTCGCGATAGGCCCCGACGATCGACCGGGCGTTCTCGTAGTCGTCGACCTCCAGCGCCTTGGCCACCTCGCCACCGAGGCAGGCGGAGCCGCCGATCAGGCCTTCGCGGTACTTGTTGAGCAGCTCGCGATCCAGGCGCGGCTTGTAGTAGTAGCCGTCGAGATGCGCCTCGGTGATGATGCGGCACAGGTTCTGGTAGCCGGTCCAGTCCCGGGCCCACAGCGTGATGTGCGAGTAGTTCTGCTCCGAGCGTCCCTCGCGGTCGAACATCGAGCGGCGGGCGACGTAGGCCTCCACGCCGATGATCGGCTTGATCTGCTTCTTGCGGCAGGCCTGGTAGAAGGCCATGGCCCCATAGAGGGAGCCGTGGTCGGTGATGGCCAACGCATCGAAGCCGTGAGCCGAGGCCTCGCTGACGATGTCGTTCACGCGACCGAGACCGTCGAGCAGGCTGAACTCCGAGTGCAGATGGAGATGGACGAAGTCGTTCGGAGCGATGGGCACGGGAGGCCCATGGTAGCCCCCGAGGCGGTGGCCGTCATGACCCGATGCACAGTGCGGTCGGTCAGCTGCCTGGGTCTCGGACTCATGGGTCGTGGCGCATGGGTCGTGGAGGCCGGGGCCTGGGGCGTGAGGCGCTGGGGGCCTGGGGCGCTGGGGGCCTGGGGGCTCGGGGCGCTTTCTCTGCCCGGGAGCTCGCGTGTGGGGCCTTCTCGTTCTCTTGTCCCACCCCGAGCGCCAGTCGACCGCCGGACCTGCGATCCGGCGGCTTCGGGCGTCATTCGTCCCTCGTGGAGCGCCAAACAGCGCTTGTGACCACCACGATGCCGACGATCAGTGTCGTCCGGCGGACGACTGGCGACGTCCACGAGACAGGTGAAGCAGAGTCGCTGTTGGATAGCAGAGTCGCTGTTGGATAGCGGGTCCCTGTTGGATCGCTGGTCGCCGGTGGGAAGCGATGCAGTCAAAGCCACCGCCAAGTGCGGTCAAAGCCACCGATGGCCCAGCGCCGTCAGGCTTGGTGGATGCCCAGCAGCTACCGACGCCGCGACCGCGCGGCCACCCGCGCCGACCGTACCCTTCAGCAGCTCGGATATGAGGCGCGCATCGCGCGAGAGGCCACAGGCCTGAGCTTGCGCACGATGGAGGAGGCGACAGGAATCTCACGCGCCCAGTTGAGCAGGTTCGAGCGTGGACACGCGCCACGAGTGTCGATGCGGACGCTGGTCACGATCTTCACGGTACTCGGCATGAGATTGAGCGCGAAACCGTACCCCGACGGCCCGCCGCTTCGCGACGCTGCCCACGCTCGTCTCCTGGCCCGCTTCCGCGCGCGACTCGCGACCTCGATCCGCATGCGCCTGGAGGTGCCACTCGGGCTCGAGGGTGATCTGCGGGCATGGGATGGGGAGCTCGCCACGGCCGATGGCGACACGTGCAAGCTGGAGGCCGAGACGGTCATCGCCGATCTGCAGGCTACCGACCGTCGCATCGCCCGCAAGCTGCGCGACGCGGGGGCCGACCGCGTCATCCTGCTGGTGGCAGATACGAAGGGCAATCGCCGCGTCATGCGGGAATTCGGTGACCTGCTCGCGGAGCGGTATCCCCTGAGAACGCGGGCGATCCTGCGCCGACTACGGACGGGTCAGCTGCCCGAAGCCTCGGGTGTCTGCATGCTCTGACCGACCCCCTTTCCCATACAGATGTGGCGTGGGTAGTGCATATCCGGAAGCCCACGTACACTTTGGCCCTTGCCCAGCCGTGACCCTGCGGGCTGGACCAAAGGGAGGGCAGCACCGCGCCCATGCGCGCCCCAGCCATGCGCCTCACACAGATGCGAGGCCCAGGACCGACGCCTCTTGCTCGCGACACGCTCGTGCCGCGTGCGTCCGATGTGGCCCTGCTCCGCCAGATGCAACGGCATGAGCGCGACTTCGGCATGCCCCGAGCGGCCGAAGGTGAGGCCTCTCGGGAACGACGGTCGTGGTCCCGTCGTCTGCGCACGCCTCCGGGACGGCGCAGAAACCCGTCCGCGCGGCCGGGTCGCATCACGCGCACGATCATGGCCCTCAGCCTGGCCGTGCCGATGTCGGCGGGCATGGCCACGTTTACGCCGCTTGCCGCACAGGACGAGAGCCCGCGACAGGGGCCAGCCCAGGCGGAGACGGCGGCTGGACCGATCGGTGGCTCCAAGCCCGACAAGGGCAGCGCCGGGGTGGGTGATCCGCGCTCGGGATCGCGTCAGCTCGTCATCCAGCCCCATGCACTGACGCTCGCGCTGGGGGACAAGCAGGCGCTCAGCGCTTGGGTCTGCGCCGTGGGCGACAGCCACCCGCGCGGCCCGGACGGGGAGCCTGGCACCGACGACGACACCTGCTCGCCCGCCAAGGCCACGACATGGTCGGTGCGGGACGCGGGTGCCGCATCGTTCGCGCCTGACCACGGCAAGAAGGTTCGGCTCTCCGCCGACGCGGTCATCGCCCAGACGTTGATCACGGCCGAGCTCGGCGAGCTCAGCGCCACGGCCACGCTGGCGATCGACGACGTCGCCGCCCAGCAACCCGCCAAGCCGGCGAAGAAGGCGGCCGAGAGCAAGGGCCAGGCCAAGCGGGTCGAGAAGAAGCCGGTGCAGCCGAAGATCGAGAGCAAGCGCCAGGGGAAGAAGGCCGAGGGCCAGAGCAGGAAGAAGGGGCCAGCCAAATCCACTGCCGCTCCGTCGAAGTCGGCCCCGCCAGCTCCTGCGAAGCGCTCGACGAAAAAGCCTCCGCCTGCGGTGGAGCAGGCCGAGACCCGGCGCGCCGAGAAGGCGAACGACCAGGGGGCGAACACCAAAGAACCGCCCCGGCAGGCCACGAAGGAGACGCCCAGCCCGGCGGTCGCGACCGAGCCGTTCATCGTGACTTTCGAGTCCGGCACGGGCAAGGCGCGGCAGCGCGGCATCGTCGAGCGCGCGGGCGGCACGCCCGGCCGGGCCCTCGGACGTGCGGACATGCGCAAGGTGACGTTGCCCGCGTCGAACCGGGCCAAGGCCGTCGCCGCACTGCGCAACGACCCATCGGTCAGGAGCGTCGATCCCGATTACCGGCGCACGGTCAATGCCAACCCGAGCGACTATGACTTCGGGCAGCAGTGGAACCTTTCGGGGGACCGGGCGGGCATCCGCTGGGACGAAGTCTGGGTCCTGCAGCCGCCGCTGGTGGACACGGTCACCCTCGCCATTCTCGACACGGGGGTCGATCCCTCGCATCCCGACCTCGACGGGGTCGTCGATGTCGCCTCCAGCGACCCCAACGGTCACGGCACCTGGATGGCCGGCATCGCGGCCGCGGAAACGGACAACGACGAGGGCATCGCCGGCGTGGCCTATGACGGCGTCCGCATCCGTCCCATCACGGTCATCGGCGCGGATGGCTCCGGCCATGACTCCGAGATCATCGCCGGCATCCAGCGGGCCATCGACACCGGGGCAGATGTCATGCTCATGGCCTTCAGCGGCCGTAACCGATCGTCCGCGCTCCAGGATGCCGTCGATGCTGCCCTCGACGCCGGGATCGTCGTCGTCGCCTCCGTGGGCAACGAGGCTTCGACCGCGGCAAGCTACCCGGCGGGTTACCCGGGCGTGATCGGTGTGGCGGCCTCGCGGAAGGACCCGCTGATCGCGGCCTTCAGTGATCGCGGCCCGAGTACCTACATGGCGGCGCCAGGGGTGGACATCCCGACCTTGGCGGTCGGTGGGAAGACGATCAATATCCGGGGCACCTCCGCCGCCGCAGCCGAGGTCGCCGGGGCCGCAGCCCTCCTCCTGGCCACCGGCGCAGCGCCGTCGGACATCGCTCGTCGGCTCTCGACCACCGCCCAGCCGACGGATGTGGACGGCATCGGCATCCTGGACCTCGCCCAGGCGCTGAGTGATGGCCAGTGCGGCAGGAGCCAAGCCCTCGGGCGACACCAGTGGCCCCGCTGGCTCCCCGTACTACGTGGCCGAGCCGACCCCGTCACCGACACCCACTCCCACACCAACGCCGACCCCGACACCGACGCCATGGCCGACGCCGGCGGGCCTCCAGGGTCTCGATGTCAGCCACTGGAATGACGTACCGGACTTCGGTTACCTCAAGCAGCTGGGCACGCGCTTCGTGTTCTCGAAGGCGACCCAGGGCACCTCGTTCATCGACTGGACCTACCGCCAGCACACCGCCGATGCCCGGGCCGCGGGCGTGCTCGCGGGGGCCTACCACTTCTTCGACTATCGGCTGGACGGGACCAAGCAGGCCCGCCACTTCCTGGCCACGGTCCGCGGCACCAGCGGCCTCACACGACTGCTACCACTGGTGATCGACGTCGAGTACCTGCAGGGGCTGGGGACCCCGAACAAGGCGGCGGCGAGGATCCGCCTGCGCGACATGGTCAACGAGATCTACCGGCAGACCGGGCGCTACCCCATGATCTACACCAGCCAGAACATGTGGGAGCGCGTGGTCGGTGCGCCGGCCGATTTCGGGGACCACCCGCTCTGGGTGGCGTGCTGGTCGTGCGACCGCATCTACATGCCGCGCGGCTGGACCAAATGGACGTTCTGGCAGTTCGGCCAGATCAAGTTCGATGGCGGCCCCAACCTCGACGGCAACGTGTACTCGTCCGACATGCGCTCATTGAGCCTCGAACGGCAGCGACCGATGCGGCTTGACCAGGGCGCGACATGGACGAACTCGACGACCGTGCAAGCTGACCTCATCGGCTACGACGGCAAGGAGGTTCGCCACGCCGTGGGAGACCAGGCCTTCGGTGCGTGGCAGCCGTACCAGCGACGCTACAGCCTCCAGCTTGGTCCGGGGCAGGGCGAGCAGGACGTCCGGATCCAGCTCCGCAACAGCAAGAACGTCAAGTCGCCGATCCTGCGCGACGACATCCGGCTCGACACCAAGCGGCCCTCGCTCAGCGGTCCCCGGCTCAGCATCCGCGGGGGAGCTCGCATGGAGCGGTCTGCGACACGCGTGCCCATCACGGCGACGGTGAAGGCCAAGGACGCACGGTCCGGTCTCAAGTCGGTCGCGCTGCGCGCACGCTGCGCCGGGACCAAACGGGCTTCCAGCAGCGGTCCCGGCCCAGTGCTGGTGACGAAGACCAGGCTCAACCGATCGGGCTGCACCACCGTCGGTGTCGCCAGGGACGTCGCGGGCAACTCCGCGCGCAAGGCGCTCGGCCCCCGGTTCTCGGTCATCGACCTGCGGGCTAGCCAGGATGGCGTGCGCTTCAGCGGCAAGTGGAAGGTCGCCCGTGCCCAGGCGGCACTTGGGCGGACGCTCGCCCGCACCAGCGTCCGGGGTGCGCAGGCGCGCGTGGCGTTCAGGGGCGAGCAGTTCGCGATCGTCGTCCGGCGCGGACCGAGCGGCGGGCGCCTCGCGGTCATCGTCGACGGCAAGCGCGTCGAAACCATCGACCTCTATGCCGCCAAGGCTGACCAACGCCGGATCACCTACGTGCGCAACGTCAGCCGCGGCAGGCACGTGCTCAAGCTCCGCGCGACCGGCACCGGCGATGCGAGGTCCTCGGGCTCGACGGTCTGGCTCGATGGCGTGCTCGTGCTCGATCGCCGCCGGTAGCCGGCGCGCTCACCCCTCCGCCTCGGGGCCTTCCTCCTCATCCAGCCAGGGGCGGTCGTTGAAGGCCTCCGAGACTGCGCGACCGAACCAGCCAGGAGGGTCGCGATCGACCACGCCCCGCAACAAGTCACGCAGCTCGTGCTCGACCGCCACCGTCATGGCCCGGGCACCGGCTCGACCTCCGGCATAGTCACCTGGGTGCACGGCGCGCCCGACCTTGATGGTCACTTCGCTGCCGAACGAGACCCAGCGCGTGCCCACGACGGCCACGGGCAGGATCGGCGCGTCAGCCAGTCTGGCGAAGTGGGCCAGGCCGGTCTCGAGCGGCAGGATCTCGCCCTCGTGATCGCTCAGTCGGCCCTCACCGGCGATGGCCAGGCAATCACCATCCTTCAGTACGGCCACGGCCCGACGGGTGGCGTCCATCACGTCGTCCGCGTCGGGCTTGAAGGGCACGCCCCGGCGGGTCCAGGTGATCAGGTGATTGCGCAGGCCCCGGCTCATGTCGCGCTCGCGAGGACCGAAGATGTAGAGCTTCCGCTCGCGGTCGGGCCAGTGTGCCGCAAAGAAGACGGGATCCAGCCACGAGGGATGGTTGAAGCAGATGATGTACGGCCCCTCGTGCGGGATGCGCTCGGCATCGAGCAGGCGCGTCCGGACATAGGCGCCGGTGACGGCCTTGAGCACGAGCCGCACGGCATGGTAGCGGACGGCTCCTGGCGCGCGCGTCGTGGTGGTCATCCGATCCTGCGCGGTGGCGTGGTCTCAGGCGATGCGAACGGTCGAGGCCTCGAGGACGGTGCCGAGCGTGATCGGCGATTCGTGCGTCAGGAGGGCCACGCGCGGCAGCTCCACGTTGGGCTCGATACCCGCATCCTCGCGGCCGACCTCCTCGATGAAGAGGGGCACAAGACCCGGATCGAACTGACCGCCGGAGTGCTTCCGGAGCTCATCGAAGGCTTCCTCCACCGTCCGGGCTGCCCGGTACGGACGGCCGCGGACGATGGCATCGAAGGCGTCCGCGAGCGCGACGATGCGCGCGCCCAGCGGGATCCGCTCGCCAGCGATCCCATCGGGGTAGCCGGTCCCATCCCAGCGCTCGTGGTGGTGTCGGATGATGGGCGTGAAGTCGCGCGACATGCGCAGGGGATCGCAGATACGCTCACCGATCTCGGGATGCTCGCGCATCACCCGGAACTCGTCATCGGTCAGGGGTCCCGGCTTGTGCAGCACGTGCTCGCTGATACCGATCTTGCCGATGTCGTGGAGCAGCGCACCGTAGGCCACGCCCTCCAGCTCGCCGTCGCGCAGCCCCACGAAGGCCGCCAGGCGCGCCGAACGGTAGGCGAGGTAGCGGCAGTGGTCCTTGAGCCCGAGGTCCTTGGCCTCGACCGCGTTGGCCAGCGCGACGACGATGTCATGCGCCTGTTCCATGCGCCGGATGACCTCGCGCGTGCGGAAGGAGCTGCGCAGTCGCGCCAGCAGCTCGACCTGCTGGAATGGTTTGGTCACGAAGTCATCCGCCCCGGCATCGAGCGCGGCCACCATGTCACTCGTGGAGGTATGGGCGGTGAGCACGATGATGGGCAGGGTCACGGTCCGGGGGTCGGATCGCAGACGCCGGCAGATCTCCAGGCCGTCCATGCCGGGCAGGGTCAGATCCAGGATGAGCATGTCGGGTTGATGCTCGATGACCGCGCGCAGTCCCGTCTCGCCGTCACCCATCGCAAGGACGCCATAGCCGGCGTCTTCGAGGATACGGCCCAGGACGCGCCGGACGGCGGCGTCGTCCTCGATGACTGCCACGCGGGGAGGTGTGGAACCCCGGTGGGCAGCGTACTGCAAACGAACTCCCTCCACTGCGCCACGACGACTTGACGCGGGTCAGCCGCGAGTATACCGACCGTTGACAGATGGCACCACGTCCTCCCGCCGAGCGACCCGGCGGTACGGGGGTCGATTCGCCGGCGGGATGCTAGCGTGTCGACATGGTCGCTGCCCCCGACGCCCGGTCTGCCCCTGCGCGCCGGCGTGCGCTCGTGCGCGCGGGCAGGCTGGTGGCGGCGATCGGGTTCCTGGCCATGGCCCTGCCGCTCGTGACGAGCGCGGCCGACGAATCGCCGGTCCCCTCCCCCAGGCCCACCGCCAAGCCCGTGCCACGGGACAAAGCCTCCCGTCCCGTGCGCATCTGGGTGCCGTCTGCCGGGATCGACCTGCCGGTCATCTCGAGCGACCGCAACCTCCCGGGGAACCCGCGCGGTTACCCGCTCTGCGATGTGGCCCAGTACTGGACGAGGTTCGGATTGCCGGGCGAGCCCGGCACCACCTGGATCATCGGCCACGCCCAGCCGGGCATGTTCCTGCCGCTGTACACGATCACGAATGAGCAGGGACCGGACGCGCTGGTGGGCAAGCTGGTGAAGCTCCAGCTGCGAGATCGGCGCCTGCTGACCTACCGCATCACAGAAGTGCGCCCGCGGGCCTTCTATACCGATGTCAGCATCGCCCAGCGCCCCAACAAGAAGCAGCAGCGACTGATCCTCCAGACGAGCACCGGCATCGGCACCGATCCCAAGCTACAGGTGGCTGCCAAGCTGATCCGCGCCGAGTGGACCGACGAGCCGCGCCCGGATCCACAGCCACGCGCGTGCTGGCAGCCGACACCCAAGCCCACGCCCAAGGGACAGAAGCCCGACGCCACGGCCACGCCACCACCGACCGAGTCCGAGGCGGACGAGGAGTCGGTCAGTCCCCTCGCTCTGTTGGTCGGCAGTGGCGCCGTGCTGCTGGGAGCCACAGGCTTCGCCATCTGGATCGTGCGCCGCCCCTGAGCATCGGGAGCGGGACATGACGATGGCCGGGTCCCTGCTGGGACCCGGCCATCGTGCCGTCAACGGGGTCGGTCGTGGCTAGCGGTTCTTCACCTCGGCCAGACGCTGTCGTCGGATGACGAAGGCGCTGCCCAGGATGAGGGCCAGGCTGAGCAGGACCCAGAGCGTCCAGCTCATGAAGCCACCGGAGCCGTCACCACTGTCGGTCGGACCGGAGTCCGTGGCCGGCAGCATGTCCGTCGGCGGCTGTGACGGCTTCTCGGTCGGGTTGACCGAGGGCACCTCGGTCGGCTGGACCTCGAGGATGCCCACGACGGCATCGTCGCTGGCCGTGGCGAACCGCGGCTGCCACGTCTCACCCGAACCAACGTCCGTCACCGTGATGGTGACCACGTTGCGGTGCGGAGCGTCGACCGTCGCGAAGACCGGTCCGGTGAATTGGCAGGTGTAGTCCGTGTTGGGAGCCAGCACCTGGCCGAAGCCAGTGGCGCAGGTGTTGTTCGTGACCGCCGGGTTGGCCGCGTCGAACAGGTTGCCGTACACGTCGTCCACGAGCGAGTAGCTGTAGATCGTGTTGGCTGTCGCGGTGGTGCTGAAGGTGAGCGTGAAGGTCACGGCATCGCCATCGGTCTGGATGATGTTGGTGCTCGGCGTCTTCTCGATGGTGACGTCGATCTCCCGGAGGCGGACATCGTCGCAGACCTCGGGGGTCTCGTCGCTGTCGGCACAGGCGGTGTTGTCGCGGACGCCGGCGTCCATGTCAGCCTGCGTGATGGTGTAGGTCGCGGTGCAGGTGATGGCCTCACCGGCGGCCAGGCTCGCGACCGGGATCGCCGGATCGCAGGTCCAGTCGCTGACGCCATCGAGCAGGGCATCGGACACGTCGACGTTGGTCAGCGTGGCGGCGCCGGTGTTGGTGGCCACGATCGTGTACACGACCTGGTCGCCCACCATCGAGAAGCTCGCATACGAAGACGTCTTCTCGATGCTCAATTCGGCGTACTGGTTGGTGATGGTGCATTCGAGGGCGTCACCCAGCTCCACGCTGATGGTGCCGTCCGGGGCGCAGTCACCGGTCCAGTCCAGACCGACGTAGTACGGGACGTTCATGATCTCGGATGCCGTGTGCTGACCGACGGTGACGTCGTTCGCCACCTCCCAGTCCACGCTGACACCGTCGACCTGGCCCTGGAAGTCGGCGATGGTGGCGCTTCCACCCTGGACGACCTTGACCAGCGTCAGGGTCGGCTGGATCGCCGTGTTGGTGATGCTGCAGGTGACGTCCTCGTCGAGCGCGAGCGCGATGGTCGCGTCGACCTGCGTACCACCATCGGTGCAGACCCAGTCACTGGCGGTGTAGCCGTCAGGGCCGGACTCCGACAGGTCGTAGGTCACCCCGGCCATCACGTCGATGGCGGTGGCATCGGCCGCGTCAGGCGTGGTCTCGGTGAAGCCACCGTCGCCAGTCGCGGTCAGGTCCCATTCGTTGGCTGTGTGCGTGGCACCGGTGGTGCCGTTATCGACGACCTTGACCAGCTTGAGCGTGGGCGCGTTGTCGTCGTTGACGAAGGTGCAGGTGACGTCCTCACCCAGGCCGAGGGTCACCGAGGTGACCTCGACAGCCGGATCGTCGTCACAGGTGATGCTCGTGTTGGTGTAGCCGGCCACGGTCGACTCGGACAGGGCGTAGGTGCCGGCCTGGTCGGTGGCGAGGGCGCCGGTCTCGGAGCCGGTGACGTCGTTGTCGCCCGCGGAGAGGGTCCAGGCCGAGGCCAGCTCGGTCCCGCCGTTGTCGTTGACCACGTGCTTGATGAGCGTGAGGCTCGGGGCATCGTCGTCGTTGACGAAGGTGCAGGTGATGGTCTCACCGAGGCCGAGGGTCACCGCGGTGACCTCGACACCCGGATCGTCGTCACAGGTGATGCTCGTATTGGTGTAGCCGTCGGGACCGGCGCTCTCGCTGAGCGCGTAGGTGCCGGCCACGGCCGTGGCGAAGGCGCCGCCCTCGGCACCGGTGACGGTGTTGGCCCCGGCGCTCAGATCCCAGGCGGAGGCCAGCTCGGTCCCGCCGTTGTCGTTGACCACGTGCTTGGCCAGGTACAGGGCCGGCGCGTTGTCGTCGTTGACGAAGGTGCAGGTGACGTCCTCACCCAGGCCGAGGGTCACCGAGGTGACCTCGACAGCCGGATCGTCGTCACAGGTGATGCTCGTGTTGGTGTAGCCGGCCACGGTCGACTCGGACAGGGCGTAGGTGCCGGCCTGGTCGGTGGCGAGGGCGCCGGTCTCGGAGCCGGTGACGTCGTTGTCGCCCGCGGAGAGGGTCCAGGCCGAGGCCAGCTCGGTCCCGCCGTTGTCGTTGACCACGTGCTTGATGAGCGTGAGGCTCGGGGCATCGTCGTCGTTGACGAAGGTGCAGGTGATGGTCTCACCGAGGCCGAGGGTCACCGCGGTGACCTCGACACCCGGATCGTCGTCACAGGTGATGCTCGTATTGGTGTAGCCGTCGGGACCGGCGCTCTCGCTGAGCGCGTAGGTGCCGGCCACGGCCGTGGCGAAGGCGCCGCCCTCGGCACCGGTGACGGTGTTGGCCCCGGCGCTCAGATCCCAGGCGGAGGCCAGCTCGGTCCCGCCGTTGTCGTTGACCACGTGCTTGGCCAGGTACAGGGCCGGCGCGTTGTCGTCGTTGACGAAGGTGCAGGTGACGTCCTCACCCAGGCCGAGGGTCACCGAGGTGACCTCGACAGCCGGATCGTCGTCACAGGTGATGCTCGTGTTGGTGTAGCCGGCCACGGTCGACTCGGACAGGGCGTAGGTGCCGGCCTGGTCGGTGGCGAGGGCGCCGGTCTCGGAGCCGGTGACGTCGTTGTCGCCCGCGGAGAGGGTCCAGGCCGAGGCCAGCTCGGTCCCGCCGTTGTCGTTGACCACGTGCTTGATGAGCGTGAGGCTCGGGGCATCGTCGTCGTTGACGAAGGTGCAGGTGATGGTCTCACCGAGGCCGAGGGTCACCGCGGTGACCTCGACACCCGGATCGTCGTCACAGGTGATGCTCGTATTGGTGTAGCCGTCGGGACCGGCGCTCTCGCTGAGCGCGTAGGTGCCGGCCACGGCCGTGGCGAAGGCGCCGCCCTCGGCACCGGTGACGGTGTTGGCCCCGGCGCTCAGATCCCAGGCGGAGGCCAGCTCGGTCCCGCCGTTGTCGTTGACCACGTGCTTGGCCAGGTACAGGGCCGGCGCGTTGTCGTCGTTGACGAAGGTGCAGGTGACGTCCTCACCCAGGCCGAGGGTCACCGAGGTGACCTCGACACCCGGATCGTCGTCACAGGTGATGCTCGTGTTGGTGTAGCCGGCCACGGTCGACTCGGACAGGTCGTAGGTGCCGGCCTGGTCGGTGGCGAGGGCGCCGGTCTCGGAGCCGGTGACGTCGTTGTCGCCCGCGGAGAGGGTCCAGGCCGAGGCCAGCTCGGTCCCGCCGTTGTCGTTGACCACGTGCTTGATGAGCGTGAGGCTCGGGGCATCGTCGTCGTTGACGAAGGTGCAGGTGATGGTCTCACCGAGGCCGAGGGTCACCGCGGTGACCTCGACACCCGGATCGTCGTCACAGGTGATGCTCGTATTGGTGTAGCCGTCGGGACCGGCGCTCTCGCTGAGCGCGTAGGTGCCGGCCACGGCCGTGGCGAAGGCACCGCCCTCGGCACCGGTGACGGTGTTGGCCCCGGCGCTCAGATCCCAGGCGGAGGCCAGCTCGGTCCCGCCGTTGTCGTTGACCACGTGCTTGGCCAGGTACAGGGCCGGCGCGTTGTCGTCGTTGACGAAGGTGCAGGTGACGTCCTCACCCAGGCCGAGGGTCACCGAGGTGACCTCGACAGCCCGGATCGTTGTCACAGGTGATGCTCGTGTTGGTGTAGCCGGCCGACCGGTCGACTCGGACAGGGCGTAGGTGCCGGCCTGGTCGGTGGCGAGGGCGCCGGTCTCGGAGCCGGTGACGTCGTTGTCGCCCGCGGAGAGGGTCCAGGCCGAGGCCAGCTCGGTGCCGCCGTTGTCGTTGACCACGTGCTTGACGAGGTACAGCGCTCGGGGCATCGTCGTCGTTGACGAAGGTGCAGGTGATGGTCTCACCGAGGCCGAGGGTCACCGCGGTGACCTCGACGCCCGGATTGTTGTCACAGGTGATGCTCGTATTGGTGTAGCCGTCGGGACCGGCGTCTCGCTGAGAGGGCGTAGGTGCCGGCCTGGCCGTGGCGAGAGGCGCCGGCCTCGGCACCGGTGACGTCGTTGGCACCGGCGGTCAGAGTCCAGGCGGAGGCCAGGTCGGTGCCGCCGTTGTCGTTGACCACGTGCTTGACCAGGTACAGGGCCGGCGCGTTGTCGTCGTTGACGAAGGTGCAGGTGACGGTCCTCACCCAGGCCCAGCGTCACCGAGGTGACCTCGACGCCCGGATCGTCGTCACAGGTGATGCTCGTGTTCGTGTAGCCGGCCGACCGGTCGACTCGGACAGGGCGTAGGTGCCGGCCTGGTCGGTGGCGAGGGCGCCGGTCTCGGAGCCGGTGACGTCGTTGTCGCCCGCGGAGAGGGTCCAGGCCGAGGCGACGCGCGGTGCCGCCGTTGTCGTTGACCACGTGCTTGATGAGCGTGAGGCTCGGGGCATTGTCGTCGTTGGTGATGGTGCAGGAGGCCGACTGGCCGCCACTCAATGTGATCTTGTTCGGGGACACGAAGCCGCTCGTGTCACCGGTGCAGACCCACACACCGTCCGAGCTGTAGCCGGACGGGCCGCCCGACTCGGACAGGGTGTATTCAACGCCGGCCGTTACGTCGGCGCTGATCGACGCGCTTGTTCCCGTCGCAGGGCTACCCGTGCCGTTGATGGGCGTGCTTCCACCACCGGCGGCGGCGAGCGTCCAGGCGGACGCATCGGCTGTGCCGCCGTTGTCGTTGACCACGTGCTTCACGAGGGTCAGCGACCCCTGCTTCTCCCTGTTGTAGAAGTTGCAGACGGCGCTCTGCGGGGTGTCGAAGTCTGCCGCCACGGTCGCCACCGCGCTGGTTCCGGACTGGACGCAGTTGGTGCCATCAACATGGTCGAACTCGTAGTCCGAGCCGTTGAGTTGGCTTTCGGTGAAGGTGAACTGGCTGCCGGCCTGCGTCGCGATGACATCGTTCCAGACAGCAGAGCCGTTGTTCTTGCAGGCGACACCACCCAGGAGGGAGGCGTTGCTTCCACAGAACTGCCAGGTGTCATCGGGAGCCAGCTCCCAGCCACCATCGCCGTCGGAGATGAACTTCCGGACCTCGATCGAGGGGTTCTGCAGCACGTCCTTCGCTGGGACCGGGACGGTCACCTGGCCGACGTTCTTGAAGTCGCCGGTGTCGATGGGGTTGGTGAGCTGCGAGTTCTGCGATGAGCCGTTGCACTCGCCGGCCGTGTCGGTGAGCCGCAGGTGGTAGTACAGGTATGCCGATCCGGCACCCTCGAAGTTGACTTCGAACTTCTGGTTCCAGTCGCCCGCCACCAGGACCGGCGTACCGATCAAGGTGATGGTCGGAGCGGTGCCCGAGATCGGAACCATGAGCGGTCGCGGGATCGACCCCACCGACCCAGCGCCGAGCGTGCCATCGAAGAAGTCGCACTTGCCGCCGTTGCCCGTGAAGTTGACGGTCAGGCGGCCGTTGGCCGCAGCCGACGACGTGACGATGAAGCGGAAGTTGATGTAGTCCTTCTCACGGTAGACGTTGGTATTGCCGTTGGTCCAGACGTTGTTGCCGTTCGTCGGCGAGACATCCGGGTTCGGGTTGCTCTCTCCCTCGTGGTCGGAAGCCGTGATGCAGTTGCTGCAGCTCCCTGCGGCAACGGCCGGCTCGATGGCCGACTTGGTCGTCGTCTTCGACGGCGCCGACTGAGTGGTCGGTGCGACGAGCGGCGCGGCCTCCTGGGTCGGCTCCGCTGACGGCTCGACCGTGGGGTCGGCCGTGGGGTCGACGAAGGGCTCCGCAAGGGTAGTTGGCTCGGTCGTGGGTTCGGTCGTGGGTTCAGTCGTGGGCTCGGTCGTCGGCTCGACGGTCGGGTCGGCCGCCTTCTGGTCGTTGGTCTTGTCGGGCTGGACCTGCTTCTCCGGGGCCGGGGTCGGCTCCTGGGAAGGCTCAGCCGCCGGTTCCTCGGCCACGGTCAGGTCAGCGACAGGCGCAGGCTCGTCGACCTTCTTGTCCTCGGCAGCCTGCTGCTCAGCGGCAGCCTTCTCGGCGGCCTTCTGCTCCTGGGCAGCCTGCTGCTCGGCCTTCTTCTGCTCCTGCTCGGCGGCCTTGGCTTCCGCCGCAGCCTTGTCCTCGGCAGCCTGCTTCTCGGCGGCAGCCTTCTCGGCGGCCTTCTGCTCCTGGGCAGCCTGCTGCTCAGCCTTCTTCTGCTCCTGCTCGGCGGCCTTGGCCTCGGCAGCGGCAGCCTTCTCGGCGGCAGCCTGGCCTTCTCGGCGGCAGCCTGCTCGGCGGCAGCCTGCTCGCGCGGCCTTTCTGGCTCCTGGGCGAGCCTGCTGCTCAGCCTTCTCTCCTGCTCGGCGGCCTTGGCCTCGGCCGCAGCCTTGTCCTCGGCAGCCTTCTTTCGGCGACAGCCTGCTCGGCGGCAGCCTTCTCGGCGGCCTTCTGCTCCTGGGCAGCCTGCTGCTCGGCCTTCTTCTCGGCGGCGCCTTCTCGGCGGCCTTGGCCTCGGCCGCAGCCTTGTCCTCGGCAGCCTTCTTATCGGCGACAGCCTGCTCAGCGGCAGCCTTCTCGGCGGCCTTCTGCTCCTGGGCAGCCTGCTGCTCGGCCTTCTTGTCGGCGGCAGCCTTCTCGGCGGCCTTCGCTTCGGCCGCAGCCTTGTCCTCGGCAGCCTTCTTGCTCGGCGGCAGCCTTCTCGGCGGCCTTCGCTTCGGCCGCAGCCTTGGCTTCGGCGGCCTTCTGCTCGGCGGCCTTCTGCTCCGCAGCCTTCTGCTCGGCCGCAGCCTTCTCGGCAGCCTTGGCCTCGGCCGCAGCCTTCTTCTCGGCGGCCTTGTCGTCGCCTTGGGCTCAGGCGCAGGCTCCTGCGCGATGACCTTGGTCTTCCCCTTGAGGTCTCCGACCTTAGTGGAGATGGTGTTGTCCTGGGCGGCAAGCAGCGTGATCTTCACGGCATGACCGGACTGGCTCGAGAGGCGCGCGCCAGCGTTGGTCTCCAGGTCCCAATCGACCTTGGACTTCACGCACTGATCGTCATTGGTGCCGGGCTCATCGTCGGGACCGAAGGACTTGTCATCGTCGGCCGGGCAGAGCCAGGCGCTGACACGGGTCTCCTCGCCGGGGGCGAGCTTGACCTTGCGCGGTTCGATCTGGATGTGCAGACCCTGCTCTGAGAGCGTCGGCTCTGCCTTGGGCTCGGGCTTCTGGGCCTTCTGCTCAGCCTTCTTCTGGGAAGCTTGTTCGGCCTCGGACTGCGCGGCAGAGTCCAGCGAGCGGCGCGTCAGGCGCGGCCGCCTGGGCGGGGCCCGGCTCTTGCGCGATGGCCGATGCCGGTGTCAGCACCAGGACCGACAACAGCAACAGCGATTGCAGGACGGCCATGAGTGTGGTGCCCGGCCTGTGGCCGCGGCGCTGGAATGCGTACATGCTTGCCTCTCCTTCGAACAATGCCCCGGTCTGCCTCTCGGGGCTCCGTCTCATCGATCGGACTCACTCTGCTCGGAGGAAGTGCGTCACGACAAACCGGCAGCCACGGACCCGTGCCCGTGCATCGGTAATCCTCGCGTGGAACATGACCAATGTCCACGGATGCTAGTACCGAATGGCCATATTTGTTGTCGGCGAGCAACGTTCTCGAGACGACGGTCCCACCCCCCACCACCACGGACCTGATCAGACCATCGATCTCCGCCCACCGACAGGACTACCCCGTTGGTCCATGGAGTCCGCGCGGGCGGCGGTACGTAGGTCCGGGTCACCAACCACGCGCCATGGAAGCCACGTAGCATTCGCGGTCATGTGGCACTCACTGCTGGCGACCAGCTTCGCCCTGCTACTGACCCTCCCGGCACTGGCGCTACCCGCGCCGCCAGCCGTCGTGGCAAGTGCTCCCGACTACCCTGCGACAGATGCGCGGTACCACTCCTATCCGGAGTTGGTCCGGCACATCCGGCAGGTCGCAGCAGCGCATCCCGACATCGTCCGCATCTTCTCCATCGGCCGGACGCATGAAGGTCGCAGGATCTGGACCGCCGAGATCAGCGACCGCGTGGGCGTCGATGAACGCGAGCCGGAGGTGCTCTTCGACGGCCTCCACCATGCGCGGGAGCATCTCTCGGCAGAGATGGCGATCTACATCCTCGATCTGCTCGCCGGCCGCTACGGCCGCTCCACGCCACTGGGTGAGCGGGTGACGAGGCTGGTCGACAGCCGTCGAATCTGGGTCGTCTTCATGGTCGATCCTGACGGGCTGCAATACGACCTCACGGGATCGCCGTACCGCTCGTGGCGACGGAACCGGCAACCGACGCCTGGCAGCCGTGCCATCGGCACCGACATCAACCGCAATTACGGCTATCGCTTCGGTTGTTGCGGCGGGTCCTCAGGCAGACCTGGCGCTCGGGACTATCGCGGTCCCCGGCCCTGGTCGTCACAGGAAGCCCGGGCCATGCGCGACTTCGTCAACAGCCGTGTCATCGATGGGCGCCAGCGTATCCGGACCCACGTCACGTTCCACACCGCCGGCGAGATGGTGCTATGGCCCTACGCCTACACGTACAGGGATCGACCACCCGACATGACCGCGCTCGACCACGCCACCTTCCGCGCCATGGGCAAGGCCATGGCCGCGAGCAACGGCTATCGCGCGAGGCAATCGAGCGATCTCTACCTCAGTGACGGCGATCTGATCGATTGGATGTATCACCGCCACCGGATCTTCTCGTTCACGTTCGAGATGTATCCCCGAGGTGGCAGCGCAGCCGCACGCCACTACCCTCCCGACGAGGTCATCCGGCGTGAGACGACGCGGAACCGGGCCGCCGTGCTCTATCTCCTGGACCGAGCACGCTGTCCCTACGCAGTCGTCGGGAAGCGAGCGGCCAGGCTCAACTGCGGTCCGCTCTTCGACGACTTCGAGACCGCGCGCGGCTGGCAGGCCGATCCGTGGGGGTCGGACAGCGCCCGCGACGGACGCTGGCAGCGAGGCCGCGCTGCGCGGGGAACCTTCCAACTGCGAGCGGCCTTCTCAGGCGAATCGGTGCTCGTGACCGGCGGCGCCAGGGGCCGCGATGTAGACGGCGGTAGGACCACCATCCGTTCGCCGTTCTTCAGACTCCCCAGCGCAGGCAGGGCCACGCTCCGACTGCGCTACTGGGTCGGCCTCAGCGCCCGGGCCCGCGCTGGCGATGGCTTCTCCGTGTACCTGGTGGACGGCGGCGGGCGGCGCCTGGCGACCCTCTTGCGGGTCCGTGGGGATGGGCGCAGGCATGCACCTCGCTGGCAGGCCCTGGTCCGGGCGGTGCCTGCAGGGCTCGCGGGCCGTCGGGTGGCCGTCCAGCTCGAAGCCGTGGACAGAGCCCCTGAGGCGGTCGTGGAGGCGGGCGTCGACCAGGTCCGCGTGACTCGCGGCTGACCCGCCCATCCGACCACTCACAGGGCGCGTCGACCTTTCGTGGCACCCGCGTAGACGGTACGATGCCCGCAGTGTTCCGTCCCCCGCTGTGGGACTGGACGGCAAGATCGTCCGCGCGCCTGCGCTGGCGCCGCGGACCAGAGGAGGAATGCATGCGCAGGATCACCACCGCATCCCTGGCGCTCACGCTGGCAGCGACCGGAGCCCTCTACCGGTGCCGCAGCCGCCCTGGCCCAGGACGGTTCCGACCTGAAGATCGGCGTCGTGACCGACGTCGGCACCATCGACGACCGCAACTTCAACCAGTACACCTGGGAAGGCGCGCAAGCGGGTGCCGAGGCCATCGGCGCGCCGGCTCCGCAGTACGCCATCAGCCAGACCTCGACCGACATCGGTCCCAACATCCTGGGCTTCGTGGACCAGCAGTACGACATCATCGTGACCATCGGCTTCGCGGCCGGCGAGGACACGATCAAGGCGGCCAAGGACAATCCGGACATCAAGTTCATCGGTATCGACCAGGCCCCCTGTATCGACGAGAACGGCGATCCCGACGCCACCTTCACCTGCGCCGGCGATCCGGCCGTCCTGTTGCCGAACCTGCAGGGCATCAACTGGCGCGAGCAGCAGCCGGGCTACCTGGCCGGCATCGTCGCGGCTGGCACCAGCGAGACCGGCCACATCGCGGCCGTCGGTGGCACCGCGGTCATCCCGGCCGTGGTCAACTACATCGAGGGCTACGCCAATGGCGCCAAGTCGGTCAATCCGGACGTGAACGTGACGGTGACCTACATCTCCGGCGCGCCGGACGCAGCGGCCTTCAACGATCCCGCCGGCGGTCAGGCCGTGGCCCAGCAGCTGCTGGCCCAGGACTCCGGACATCGACGTCATGTTCCAGGTCGCGGGCAAGACCGGCAACGGCGTGCTGCAGGCCGCCTGCGACGCAGGCATCTGGGGTATCGGCGTGGACGTGGACCAGTACGAGTCCACCCCCGAGACCGCGGCCTGCACGCTCGTGAGCGCCGAGAAGAAGCTGACCAAGAACGTGAGTGACGCCATCGGGCGCATCGCGGCCGGCACCGACGTCGGCGGCATCCTGTACCTGGGCATCGACACCCAGGACGTGGGCCTGTCCTCGTTCCACGAGTTCGAGGACCAGATCAGCGACGAGACCAAGGCCGCCCTCGCGGACGCCGAGGCCGGGCTCGCGGACGGTTCGCTCAAGGCCTGCGAAGAGCAGGCAGGCACCGGCTTCTGCGTGCAGACGCTGCCGTAGGGCGGCACCCCCCGCAGCGACCGCTAAGACCTTGTCGAACGGGCCGGCCACTGGTCGGCCCGTTCGAGTATCCGGTAGTCGCAGCCAAGGACCGAGGGACTCGTGACCACGGCCAGACCCGAGCAACCTGACAAGAAGGTCGCCGCCCCGGCGCTGGAGATGCGCGGCATCACCAAGCGCTACCCGGGGGTGGTGGCCAACGACGGCATCGACCTGGAGGTCCGCCCCGGCGAGATCCATGCCCTGCTGGGCGAGAACGGTGCCGGCAAGTCCACGCTCATGAACGTGCTCTATGGGCTGGCGGTTCCAGACGAGGGCGAGATCATGCTCGACGGCGAGGTCGTCCACATCGCCGACCCCACCGACGCCATCGACCGCGGTATCAGCATGGTCCACCAGCACTTCATGCTGGTCCCGGTGCTGACGGTGGCCGACAACGTCCTCCTGGGCAAGGAGGTCATGCGCGGACCGGTCTTCCTCGACAAGGCCGAGGCCAGGCGGCGGATCCGCCAGCTGGGCGAGCGCTTCGGCTTCGAGCTCGACCCTGACGCCAAGGTCGGCGACCTCTCTGTCGGCTGGCAGCAGCGCGTGGAGATCCTCAAGGCGCTCTACCGCGAGGCGCGGATCCTGGTGCTGGACGAACCGACGGCGGTGCTGACGCCCCAGGAGACGGTGGAGATCTTCGCCGTCCTGCGGCGCCTGGCCGATGAGGGCCACAGCATCATCTTCATCAGCCACAAGCTCTACGAAGTGCTGGAGATCGCCGACCGCATCACGGTCATCCGGCGGGGCAAGGTCGTCGGCAGCCGCATCCCAAGCGAGACCGACGAGGACGACCTGGCCGAGCTCATGGTCGGGCGCGAGGTGCAGCTGACGGTCGATCGCGGCGAGAGCCACCCGACCGAGCCGATGCTCACCGTGCGAGACCTGCACGTGCTCGGGCGGCACGGGGACGATGCCTTGGCCGGCGTCAGCTTCGAGGTCAGGGCTGGGGAGATCCTGGGCGTGGCCGGCGTGGCCGGGAACGGCCAGGATGAGCTGGTCGAGGCCATCACCGGGCTGCGCAGCGTGCGCGCCGGGACCATCGAGCTCGGCGGCGAGGACGTGACCGCTGACGGCCCCCGCGCCCTGCACGACAAGCAGGTCGCCTACGTGCCCGCGGACCGACACCGCTTCGGCCTCGTGCTGTCCTTCCCGCTGACCGACAACACCGTCCTGACCGACTACTACATGGAGCCGTACTCGCATGGGCTCCTGCGCGACGAGGCTGCCATCGCCAAGCGCGCCGGCGAGGCCATCGAGCAGTACGACGTGCGCACGCCGAGCCCGACCGTGAACGCGGGCACGCTGTCCGGCGGCAACCAGCAGAAGCTCATCGTGGCGCGCGAGTTCGACCGCGATCTGAAGCTGCTCGTACTCGATCAGCCGACCCGTGGTCTGGACGTCGGCAGCATCGAGTTCATCCACCGCCAGATCATCCGCAAACGGGACGCGGGGACGGCCGTGCTCCTCGTCTCGGCCGAGCTCGACGAAGTGCTCGAGCTCTCCGATCGCATCGCGGTCATGTACCGCGGCCGGGTCGTGGACGTCCTCGACGGCCGCGCCGCCAACAAGGAAGCGGTCGGCCTGCTCATGGCGACCGGCGGTGCCGGGGCCCGGACCGGTGCGGAGCCAGCCACGTGATCGACCGCCTGCTCAGTCGCTCCCTGCGTGGCCAGCTGGCCATCACGGGCGGGGCCATCCTGTTGGCCCTGGTCGTAGGTGCCGTGGTCATGACGCTGACCAGCCCCATCATCAAGGGCTACTTCGATCCCTGGCTGTGGGCGCAGGCCTATCTCGCGCTGCTCCAGGGAGCGACCGGCATCGCCGTCGCCTTCGATCCCTTCAGCATCGAGTTCAAGAGCACTAACGGCATCATCGACACCCTCGTTCGCGCCACCCCCTACATCCTCGGTGGACTGGCGGTCGGCCTGGGCTTCAAGGCCGGGCTCTTCAACATCGGCGCCCAGGGTCAGTTCCTGATGGGCGCCCTGGGTGCGGTGAGCGTGGCCATCCTGCTGACGGACGCGCCAGCGGTCATCGCGGTGCCACTCGCGCTGCTGGCCGGACTCGTCTTTGGTGCCTTGTACGGCTTCATCCCCGGTTGGCTCAAGGCCTACACCGGCGCCCACGAGGTGGTCGTGACGATCATGCTCAACTACATCGCCCTGCAGATCATCTCGTGGGCGGTCAGCGGGCCCCTGCGCGCAGCCGGCGCCACCTTCGCCCGCACCCCGGGCGTGGGCAACGCGGCCATCCCCGTCCTGACCGGTGGCAGCGGCCACTTCCTGCACGCCGGGGTCATCCTCGCCTTCCTGGCCGTGCCGGTGGTGTGGTGGGTGCTCAACCGCTCGACCATCGGCTTCGAGATCCGCACGGTCGGAGCCAACCCCGATGCCGCGCGCTACGCGGGCATGCGACCGAAGTTGCTCATCGTGCTGACGATGACCGCCAGCGGCTTGCTCGCCGGCATGGCCGGCGGCATCGAGATCCTGGGCGTCCAGCAATACCTGCCCGCCGCCTATGCCACCACCGTCGGCTTCGATGCCATCACCGTGGCGCTGCTCGGCCGCGCGAATCCGTGGGGCATCATGTTCGGTGGCCTGCTCCTGGGCGCCCTCCGGGCGGGCGCACCGCTGATGCAGATCAAGGCGGGTGTGCCGGTCCAGATGATCGACATCCTGCAGGGCGTGATCCTCTTCTTCCTCGCGGCCGACCTCATCGTCCGCTGGGTCTTCCACATCCGTGATGCCCGCGGCGCCGATGTGGATGAGCTCAGGACCGTCACCAGCAGCTATGGCAGAGGGCCCTGAGCGTGGACTTCATCTTCGACATCCCGGTGGTGGGCCTGCTCCTCGAGTTCCTGGGCTACATGCTGCAGGTGCTGACCGTGAACGGTGCCGTCATCCTGGCCCTGGCCGCGCCCATCGCGCTCGGTGCGCTGTGCGGCTTCATGAACGAGCGTTCCGGCGTCGTGAACATCGGGATCGAGGGCATGATGATCGCAGCTGCCTTCACCGGCTGGTTCGTGGCCTCGGCCGTGGTGCAGGCGTTCCCCGACCAGCCCCGGGCCGACTTCGCCTTCGGCGCCACGCCGGCGCTGGTGCTGGGCCTCATCGCAGCCATCATCACGGGCATGCTCGTATCCGCGGTGCATGCCTGGCTCTCGATCACCGTCAAGGCCGACCAGATCATCAGCGGCACGATCATCAACATCGTGGCGCTCGGGGCCACCGGCTACCTGATCATCATCATCAGCGCCTCCTCCCCGCCCTCGGCGGGCCGCTTCACGCCCTACGTGCCCCCGGAAGCCCTGACCGATCTGCCGCTCGTGGGCTGGATCTTCAACATGTTCCTCAACCAGGGGCCGATCACCATGGGCGTCATCGTGCTGGCAGTGATCATGAACGTGCTCCTCTTCCGCTCGCGCTGGGGCCTGCGCACCCGCTCGGTGGGCGAGCACCCGCAGGCGGCCGAGACAGTGGGCATCGACGTCATCAAGCTGCGCTACCGCAACGTCATCCTGGGCGGCATCTTCGCCGGCCTCGCGGGGGCCTGGTTCACGCTCGACTTCGGGACCTCATTCCAGGCGGGCATGACCAACGGGCGTGGCTTCATCGCCCTCGCCGCGCTCATCTTCGGGCGCTGGCTGCCGCTGGGCGCTTTCGGGGCCGCCCTCCTCTTCGCCGCGGCCAGCTCGCTCTCGATCGCCATCCGCACGATCCCGCCGACGGGCGACCTGGGCACCGTGCTCACGGCCATCCCCGACCAGTTCTGGTCGGCCCTGCCCTACATCGTGACCATCATCGTGCTCGCTGGTGCGGTCGGGCGCAGCGTGGCGCCGGCAGCCGTGGGCAAACCGTACGAACGCGAGAGCGCCTCGTAGGGGCACCGCAGGGCACCCAACCACGCCAAAGCAGGGCACCGCACCACACACGAAGGTCCGTACCCGCACTTGCCGATGGTCCTGCAGCAGGGACCGGGACTGGCTCGTACCATGACGGGGTCGTCGACGAGCCTGCCAAGGAAGGGACCCCATGCGCAGCCACCTCCTGCACCGGACCATCATCGGCGCGGCGGCCCTGACGCTGCTCGCGAGCAGCGTGGTCGCAGCGCAGTCGAACACACAACTACCCACAGATACCCGCTTTCCCGAGCAGGTCGGCGAGTCGCTCACGACGTGGGTGATCACCAACGCCCTCGACGACGAGGGCAGCGGCGCCCTCATCGCCCAGACCGTCAGCGCCTACCAGAAGGAGCTCGGCGGGGTCACGAAGGACCCGACCAGGTCGAACGACGACAAGAAGAACAGAACTCCAACCAGGCGAGCCCAGGGTGGTCTCATGATCGAGCCACCGGCGGTGGACACCGAAGCGGTCACCCAGGCCTTGCTCGATGCGACCGGCCAGTACAAGCCCAACCTGGTGATCGTCTCCGGCGGCGACGGCCAGACGGACGCGGCCATCGCGCGCTCGGCCGAGACCTCGGTGATCATCGACCTCTCGCAGCCGGTGCCTTGCCTGACGCCCGCCGGCCAGCCCGACCCCACGGGCGAGTGCGCCGGCGGCACCGCCGCCCTCCCCTTCACCTACTCCGCGGTCGACTTCCGGGTCGAGGACCCGGCATTCCTGGCGGGCATCGTGGCCGCCCGACTGAGCAAGAGCTCACTGGGCATCATCGGCGGCTACGAGGACTGCGTCGAGTGCCAGCGCTACATCGGCGGGTTCATCAATGGCGCTCGCAGCGTGGAGCCGGACGTGCGCTATCGACATCGCCTATCTCGCGGACAACGAGGTGGATGGCTTCGGTGACCTGGCCAATGCGCGCACCTTCACCGAGGCCTTCATCGACATCTACCAGCCCGACGTGCTCCTGCCCGTGGGCCGCGCCGCCACCACCGGCATGATCGAGGCTGCCTGCGATGCCGGCATCTGGGCCGTGGGCACCGGCTGGGACGTCCGCGCCGAGCGACCCAACCTCGAGTGCGTCATGGCCAGCGTCACCAAGGACCTGCCGCGCGCCGTCACCGACGCCATGTATCTGTACGCCGGTGGCGGCACCATGCCGGTGATGACCTACGACCTCTCGAACGCCGGCGTGGGCCTCACCGACGAGTGGCGCCGCATCGCCACGCTGCCGGTCGAGACCGACGGGCTGTACCAGGATGCCGAGCTGGCCCTGCGCACGGGCCAGGTCGAGGCCTGCCCGGACGGCTGCGCCGCGGTCGCGGCGAGCCAGCGCCGAGGCCGACGGCTAAGGACGGCGTCGACGAGGGCCGCACGCTCCGATCCGTGGCCGGATCTGATCGTCGGTCCCCTCAGCCCAGAGCCCAGCCGATGAGGACCAGGGCCACGCCCACAGCGGCGATCACGCCCCAGGTGATGAGCTGCCGGCGCATCATCGCGCGCATCTCGTCGGCCCCGGTCGGGCCGTCAGCCTGGACCCCGGTCTGCTTGCCACGCCAGGATTCGTAACGCTCGAGGTTGGCCTGGGTGGCATCGAGCCGGCGGATCGCGGCCAGTGGCCCGCGCATCCGGAGCGCCGCCACCACCACGAGCACGACCCCGCCGACGACCAGCACGAGGCTGAGCGGATCCATGGCTAGTGCACCCCCAATCGCTCACGCAGCAGGCTCTGCACCAGTCCGGCGTTGGCCTGCCCACGCGTCTTCTTCATGATCTGGCCGGTCAGGAAACCGATGGCCTTCTGCTCACCGCCCCGGATGTCAGCCACCGCGCCGGGGTTCTCGGCGATGACCTCGTCGACCACGGCCTCGAGCGCGGCGGTGTCACTGATCTGGCGGAAGCCGGCCTGGGCCACGATCTCCGCGACGGGGCGACCGCTGCGGCCGAGGCGCACGAGCACCTCCTTGGCATTGGTGCCACTGATCTGGCCATCGTCTACCAGGCGGACCAGCGCGGCCAGCTCAGGACCGCTGATATTGTCCAGCTCGAGACCGTCCTCCTCCGCCTTGGACAGGCGCAGGTACTCGCCGGTGACCCAGTTGGCGAGGCGCTTGGCCGGCAGCTGGGGATCGGCTGCCAACGCCGCCTCGAAGACCGCGGATGCGGCCGCGTCCGCGACGAGCACGTCAGCGTCATAGGCCGACAGGCCGAGCCCTTCGCGATAGCGGGTCCGGCGAGCGGCCGGCAGCTCCGGCAGTCCGGCCGCGATCTCCTCCAGCCAGGCCGGGTCCACGCGCAGGGGCGGCAGGTCCGGCTCGGGGAAGTAGCGGTAGTCGTCGGAGGTCTCCTTGTTGCGCATGTGGTAGGTCACGCCGCGCTCGTCATCCCAGCCTCGCGTCTCCTGCACCAGGCGCTCGCCCGCGCGGAGGGCCGCCGCCTGGCGCGCGATCTCGTACTCGATGGCTCGCTCCACCGAGCGGAACGAGTTCATGTTCTTGACCTCCACGCGAGTGCCGAAGGCCTCCGTCCCGACCGGCCGCAGCGAGACGTTGGCCTCCACCCGCATCTGGCCGCTCTCCATGGCCGCGTCAGACGCGCCGATGGTGACGAGCAACAGGCGCAGCTCCTCCGCGTAGCGACGGGCCGTCTCGGCATCGTGGATGACCGGGTCGGTGACGATCTCCAGCAGGGGCACGCCGGAGCGGTCGTAGTCGAGCAGGCTGACCGCCCGGCCGCCCTCGCGGGTGTGCTGCAGGCGGGCGGTGTCCTCCTCCAGGTGGGCCCGCGTGATGCCGACCTCGACCATGCCTCGCGAAGTCTCCACGGCCAGCCGACCGTGGCTCGCGAGGGGCAGCTCGTACTGGCTGATCTGGTAGCCCTTGGGCAGATCCGGGTAGAAGTAGTTCTTGCGATCCCAGCGCGTCACCGGCGGAGTCGTGGCCTCGATCGCCAGGCCCACCGCGAGCACGTGTCGCACGGCCGCGCCGTTCATCACCGGCAACGCTCCGGGCAGGCCCAGGCAGACCGGGCAGGTCAGCTCGTTGGGTGGGGCGTCGCTGACCTCCGCCGAGCAGGCACAGAACATCTTGGAGGCGGTCTTGAGCTGGACGTGGATCTCGATGCCGATGACCGGTTCGTAGGCGACCGCCGCCTCACTGCCGGCCATGATCAGCGGGAGGCGCCCAGGAAACGCTCGATGCGGACCAGGGCCTCTTCGAGGTGCTCGTACGAGGTCGCCAGCGTGGTGCGCACGAAGCCCTCGCCGCTGCGCCCGAAAGCGTCTCCGGGCACGACCGCCACGCGCTCCTCGTGCAGCAGGCGCGTCGCGAACTCCTCGCTGGAGAGGCCGGACGCCCGGATGTCAGGAAAGGCGTAGAAGGCGCCGCGGGGTTCGACCGTGGGCAGGCCGATGCGCTCGAGGCCGGACACGAACATGCGCCGGCGACGGTCGTACTCGGCGACCATGCGCTCCACGTCGCCCTCGCACTCGTAGATGGCCACCGCCGCCGCGTCCTGGGCCGTGGTGGGGGCGGACATGATCGTGTACTGGTGGACCTTGAGCATGGCATCGAGCAGGTCGGTCGGGGCACAGGCGTAGCCCACCCGCCAGCCGGTCATGGCGTAGCCCTTGGAGAAACCGCCCAGCAGGATCGTGCGCTCGCGCATGCCCGGCAGGGCGCTGAAGGCCTCGTGCCGATGGCCGCCGAAGATGAGCCGATCGTAGATCTCGTCGCTGATGACGAGCAGGTCGTGTCGCTCGGCGATCTCGGCCAGTGCGCGCAGCGTCTCCGGCTCGAGGATGGCACCGGTGGGGTTGTTGGGGAAGCCGATGAAGAGGGCCTTGGTGCGCGGGGTGATGGCGGCCTCCACGGCCTCCGGCTCGAGCTGCCAGGCGTCCTCCGGGCGGGTGGGTACCGCCACCGGGATACCGCCCGCGAAGATGACGTCGGGTACGTACGAGACGTAGGTCGGCTCGGCCAGGATGACCTCGTCGCCGGGATCGATGACCGCGGCCAGGGCCGTGGCCAGACCCTCGGAGACGCCCACCGTGATGAGCACCTCGCGCTCGTAGTCGTAACTGACGCCGTAGAGCCGGTCAAGGTTGCGAGCGACGGCCTCGCGCAACTCGATGGTGCCGTAGTTGCTGGTGTAGTGGGTGCGCCCGGAACGCAGCGACACGACGCCTGCCTCCACCACTCGCTGAGGCGTATCGAAGTCCGGCTCACCCACGCCAAGGCTGATCACGTCGGGCATCGATGCGAGCACGTCGAAGAACCTGCGGATGCCGCTGGGGGGAACGTCCTGGACGCGCCGGGACAGACGCGAACGAGTGGTCGGTTCGGTGGTCATCTCGCCTTCGAGTCGAGTGGCTGGGGATGGACTGACCACCGAGTATACGGGGCGGCTCGTTCGACCATCGCCTGTGGGACACTAGGGCGAACCCGTCCATGGTGGTGTCTACCGGAGGTTCTGCGCAACGTGCTAGGTATGAAGGTGAAGAATCTGCTGGCCAGCACTGAGGTCGTGCTGATCGACACCCGCCAGCACTGGATGGCGGCGATCCGCTTCGCGCTCCGTCCGATCGTGATCGGCCTCATCGGCCTCGGCCTCATCGCGCTGAACAACATCTTCAGTTTCGGTGACGACTCGATCTTCGGCATCATCAACGATGTCGTCCGCTGGGTCGTGGTCCTGCTCATCCTGATCACCGTCGTGTGGCTGCCCATCGACCTCATCCGCTGGGACAGCCGTCACTACGTGCTCACCAACCGGCGGGCCATCAAGTTCGAGGGCGTGCTGCGCCAGTCCTCAGCCGACTCCTCGCTCGATCAGATCACCGACATCGGCTTCGAGGAGTCCACGTTCGGCCGGTTGCTCGGCTACGCCAATCTGACCCTTTACACCGCCTCGGACAACGCCAACGAGGTCTACGACCAGCTGCTCGACGGGCTCCAGTTCAAGAAGGCCGTCCTCGACGCCAAGGAGGCGCTGCGCAAGGGCGTGCCGCTGGAGGAGCTGCCGCCTGATTTCGTGGTCAAGGGCGGCACCAACGAGGCCTCCATGCGCGCCGATGGGAAGCTCACCGGTTCCGACGCTGCAACCGTCGCCGCGCCGACAGCGGCCACCGATGAACCCCAGGTGACCGCGGCCGAGCCGCCCGAAGCAGCCGAGCCGGCCGAAGCTGCCGCGCCGGAGCCCGAGCCCGAGCCCGAGCCGGTGGTGGAGCCCGAGCCGGAGCCAGTCGCGGCGCCAGAGCCGGTCACCGAACCTGCGCTCGTGGTCGAGCCCGAGGCCGAGCCGGAGCCCGAGCCAGTCGCGGCGCCAGAGCCGGTCACCGAACCTGCGCTCGTGGTCGAGCCCGAGGCCGAGCCGGAGCCGGTGGTGGAGCCCGAGCCCGAGCCGGAGCCGGAGCCTGAGCCGGTGGTGGTGCCTGAGCTTGAGCCCGAGCCAGGGAGCCTGAGCCCGAGTGGTGGAGCCCGAGCCCGAGCCGGAGCCCGAGCCGGTGGAGCCGAGCCTGAGCCGGCGGTGGAGCCTGAGCCTGAGGTCGAGCCCGAGCCGGGTGGAGCCCGAGCCGGTGAGCCTGGAGCCTGAGCCCGAGCCGGAGCCTGAGCCGGTGGTGGAGCCTGAGCCGGCAGCCGAGGACGACTCGACGGAGCCAAAGACCTCCTGACCCTGATCGAGCAGGGCGGGCGGAGCAGAGTGCTCGTGCCTGCCTTCCCTTTGGCGGGATAGCTGTCCAACGAGCCCGGGGTTCGGCGGCGCCGGGATGCCGCCAGCCGGGATCCTGCTACGCCGGCAGCGTCGGCGCAGGTGTCGAGGGGTCCGCTGCTCGCGCCAGGTCGCCTGGTTCTTGCGTGCGCCAGGTCTCGTCGGCCGTGACGGCCTCGTAGGCCCATCCGATCGCGAGCAGCCGCGCCTCGTCCCAGGCGCGCCCGATGAGCTGCAGCCCCACCGGCAGACCATCGGCCAGGCCGACCGGGATCGACAGCCCCGGCAGGCCGGCCACGCTGACGGGCAGCGTGCAGGCATCGGCGGCATACATCGCGACCGGGTCGTCCAGGCGGGCGCCAAGAGGGAAAGCCACCACCGGGCTGACCGGCGCAACCAGTGCATCGACCCGCTCGAAGGCCGCATCGAAGTCGCCCTTGATGAGGGTGCGGACCTTCTGTGCCTTGATGTAGTACGCATCGCGGTAACCGGCTGAGAGGGCGTAGGTGCCGAGCATGAGGCGCCGCTTGACCTCCGCCCCGAAGCCACGCTCGCGCGTCGCGCGATAGTCCGAGATGACATCGCCCTCGCGCACGGCTGCGCCATAGCGGATGCCGTCATAGCGAGCGAGGTTGGCCGAGGCCTCGGCGGGCGCCACGATGTAGTACGTGGCCAGGCCGTAGTCGGTGTGCGGCATGTCCACCTCGACGATCTCGGCCCCGGCTGCCTCCAGGACCGCCACCGCTGCCCGTACCCGCGCTTCCACGGCCGGCTCCATGCCGGTCACGAAGTACTGCCGTGGCAGGCCGAGGCGCAGTCCACGCAGCGACTCGACGGCTTGCTCGCCTGGCGACTGGAGCGCAGCGGCGTAATCGGGCACCGCGAGCGGTGCCGACGTGGCATCGCGCGGGTCATGGCCGGCGACCGTGCCCAGGAGCAGGGCAGCGTCACGGACGTCACGCCCGAAGGCGCCGACCTGGTCGAGCGAGGAGGCGAAGGCGATGATGCCGTAGCGACTCACCCGCCCGTACGTCGGCTTGATGCCGACCGTGCCGGTCAGCGACGCCGGCTGACGGATGGAGCCGCCCGTGTCGGTACCCACCGCAACGGGCGCGTGGAACGCTGCCACGGCCGCGGCTGAGCCGCCCGACGAGCCGCCGGGCACCCGCGTCAGGTCCCAGGGATTGGCGGTCGGTCCATAGCCCGAGTGCTCGGTCGACGAGCCCATCGCGAACTCGTCCATGTTGGTCTTGCCCACGATGACCGCGCCGGCAGCGTGGAGACGCTCCACGATGTGGGCGTCATAGGGTGAGATGAACCCCTCGAGGATGCGGCTGCCGGCGGTGGCCTGCCGTCCTGCGACCATGACCAGGTCCTTGAGCGCGATCGGAACGCCCAGCAGGGCGGGCAGAGCCGCCAGCGCCTCGGTTCCCTCCCGGCGCGCGGCGGCCATCCTCGCATCGGCTGCGGTGGCGGCCTCCCGCGCCGGCACCTCGTCCACGGCCAGCCAGGCGTGGATGGCGCGATCGGTCGCGGCGATAGCGGCGAGATGGGCATCGAGCAGCTCGACGCTGCTGACGGAACCGTCTCGAAGGCGGGCGGCCATCTCGTGGGCGTGGAGGCGGGTCAGCATCTCGTGGTCCCTCGTCGCCTAGCTGTCGCTGCCGTCGTCGAGGACGGCCGGGACCACGAAGTGCTCGCCGTTCTGCTCGGGGGCGTTGGCCAGCGCCTGCTGGCGCGTCAGACCCGGGCGGGCCACGTCGTCGCGCAGCACGTTCTCCAGCTCCACCACCCGTGCCGTCGGCGGGATGTCGTCGGTGTCGAGCGCGCTGAGCACGGCGAACTGCTCGAGGATGTGGTTGAGCTGTCCCTCGAGCTGAGTCACCTCGTCCTCGGTCAGGCCGAGTCGAGCCAGGTAGGCGACGTGCTCGACGTCGCGACGTGAGAGTGTGGCCACGGGCCCCAAGGATAGCGACGTCAGTCGGGCTCGGTCGCGACCGCTCCGAGCAGCGCGCGGAAGGCGGCCTCGTCGAGCACGGCCACGCCCAGCTCCTGCGCCTTGGCCAGCTTGGAGCCGGCCTTCTCGCCGGCGACGAGATAGTCGGTGGCCCGGCTGACCGAGCCGCTGGCCTTGCCTCCGGCAGCCCGCACCGCAGCCTCGGCCGACTTGCGATCGAAGCCCTCCAGCGTGCCCGTGACGACCACCGTCCTGCCGGTCAGCGGGCCGCTCCCGGCGCCGGCCGCGGATGGTACCGGCGGCACGGCCACGACACCGGCGGACGCCAGTGCCGGCAGGATGCCAGCCGTGTTGGGGTCGTCGAAGAAGCGACCGATGGAGGCGGCCACGACACCACCGATGCCGGGCACGGCCTCGAAGCGCTCGGCCTCTGTCTCCGCCAGGGCCCGCGCCACGCGGGCGGTCCAGTCGGCTTCGTCCTCGCCCTCCTCCGGCGGCCACGTCGCAGCCACCCAGTCGGCAAGGTCGATGGCGGTCTGCTCGCCCACGTGGCGGATGCCCAGCGCGGCCAGGATCCGCGACAGCGGACGCCGCCGCGAGCGCTCGATGCTGGCCGCCAGGTTGGCGGCGCTCTTGTCACCGAAGCGATCGAGCTCCACGAGGTCCTCGAAGCGAAGGCGGTAGAAGTCGGCCGGACCACTGACCAGGCCGCGATCGAGCAGTTGCACCAGCACCGCCGCGCCGGCACCCTCGATGTCCATGCCACCCCGGCCCACGAAGTGCGAGAGGCCGGCAAGGACCTGGGCCGGACAGAAGGGGTTGCTGCAGCGGTAGCGGACCTCGCCCTCGTCACGCACCACCGGCGCACCGCACTGAGGGCACCTCTCGGGCATCTCGAATGCCCGCTCCTTGCCGTCGCGACGCTCCGGCAGGGAGCGGACGACCTCGGGGATGACATCGCCAGCCTTGTGCAGCACGACGTGATCACCGATGCGCACGTCCTTGCGACGCACCTCGTCGAGGTTGTGAAGCGTGGCCCGGGCGACCGTGGAGCCGGCCACCAGCACCGGCCGCAGGTGCGCCACCGGCGTGAGGGTGCCGGTCCGCCCGACGTACGGCACGATGTCCTCCACGACCGTCTCCACCTGCTCCGGCGGGAACTTGTAGGCCACCGCCCAGCGGGGCGCGCGGCTGACCATGCCGAGGCGTGCCTGGAGTTCCACCCGGTCGACCTTGACCACGACCCCGTCGGTCTCGTAGGGCAGCTCGTGACGCGGCTCACGCCAGCGTTCGGTGAAGGCGATGACCTCTTCGATGTCGAGACCGGCAGCGTGATCGGGCTGGACCGGGAAGCCCAGCGCCTCGAGCCGGGCCAGCGCCGCGGACTGGCTCTCGGCGGCCGGTCCGCCTTCCTCGAGCAGGGTGTAGAACCAGGCCGACAGCTTGCGCCCAGCCGTGACCTTGCGGATCGAGCTGGCGCAGCGAGCCCGCCCCGGAGTTGCGCGGATTGGCGTAGAGCGGCAGGCCGGCCTCCTCGCGCTCGGCGTTGATCCGCGCGAACTCGGCCTTGGGCATGTAGATCTCGCCCCGCACCTCCAGCGTCAACGGCTCCGCCAGCCGCTCCGGGATGGCCTCCAGCGTGCGCAGGTTGGCTGTGACGTCCTCGCCGGTACGGCCATCGCCGCGGGTCGCGCCCAGGGCGAACCGGCCGCCCTCGTAGCGCAGCGAGATCGCCAGCCCGTCGATCTTGAGCTCGGCCACGTAGCTTGGCGGCGGATCGTCCTCGGCCAGGCCCAGGACCCTGCGCACGCGAGCATCGAAGGCACGTAGCTCATCGGCGTCGAAGGCGTTGGCCAGCGACAGCATGGGGACCCGGTGCTCGACGTCGCCCAGCGGCCCGCCCACCGGTGCGCCCACGCGCTGGGTCGGACTCTCGGGCGTGACCAGCTCGGGATGGGCCGCCTCCAGCTCGACCAGCTCGCGCAGCAGTCGGTCGTACTCGGCATCGGCCAGCTCCGGCGCGTCCTCTTCGTAGTACAGCCGATTGGCCCGGAGCAGGATCTGGCGCAGCTCCTCGGCGCGAACCCGCGTGTGCTCGTCCATCGACGCGAGCATAGGACCACAGCCCCGAGTCGTGCTACCTTGCGCCGACCATGGGACCACTGACGCGCCTGCCCCTGCATCCGCTGCTACTCGCCGCGTACGCGGTCCTCTTCATGTACGCCAACAACGTCTCGGAGATCCTGCCCGAAGCCATGTGGTGGCCGCTGGCGGTGGCCCTCGGCCTTGGTGCCGTGACCCTGGCGATCTGCGCGCTGCTCTACCGCGACCCACGCCGGGGCGCCCTGCTGGCGAGCGCCCTGGTGCTGGCCTTCGCCTTCTTTGGCCATGCCGCCAGTCAGCTCGAGGGCACGCCCCTGGACGAGCCGGTGCAGCTGGTCGGGTGGGCCCTCGTCGTGGCCGGAGTCGCGATCTATGCCTGGCGCGCCCGGGGATCGCTGCCGACGGTCACCTCAGCCCTCAATGCCATCACGTTCCTGCTCGTGCTCTTCACCCTCGTGACCATCGTGCCGGCCGAGATCGGCCGCGCTGCCCGCAGCTCCGAGCCGGTGCCGGTCAGCGAGGACGTCATCGCCCAGGCCACGCGCGTGCCGGATCGAGACATCTACTTCCTGATCTTCGACCGCTACGGTTCGGACTGGTCCATCAACCAGCGCTTCGGCATCCAGAACGACATCTACCCCGACCTGGAGGCAGCCGGGTTCCAGGTGATCCCGGGGGCCCGGGCCACGTACCGGGCGACCGACTTCAGCCTGGCCTCCATGCTCAACATGACCACCCTCGACGACCTGACCGAGACGATCGGACGCGAGTCCAAGGACCGCACGCCGGCGCGCGAGAAGCTCGGCGACCACGAGGTCGGGCGCTTCCTGCGGGCCAACGGCTATCGCTATTACCACCTCGGCGCCTGGTACGGGCCGACGCGCACCAACCCCATCGCCGACGAGGTGCTGGTGTGGGACGAGACGACCGAGTTCGAGCAGAACCTGAGTGACGCCACCGTCCTGCCGGCGCTGGGACGGCTGCTGGGTACCGCCGAGGATGACGACTTCCGCAACCGCCACCGCGCCGAGGCGCTGTTCGAGCTGGCGCAGGTGGAGCGGCTGGCCGATACACCGGGACGCAAGTTCGTCTTCGCCCACATCCTGCTGCCCCACCCGCCCTATGGTTTCGACGCCAACGGCAACGTGGTGCTCAAGGCCGACGAGCAGGCGGCGACGGCCGAGGGACGGGAGGGCGACCTCTATGCGGCCCAGCTGGCCTACACCAACCGGCGCATCCGCAAGCTGGTGGACGTGCTCCTCGACCGGCCGCCCGAGGAGCAGCCGATCATCGTCATCGGCGCCGACGAAGGTCCTTTCATCTGCGGCAATGACGATTGCGTCGATGGGTCACCGGAGTCCTACGGCATCCGCTTCGGGACGCTGCGCGCGTACTACCTGCCCGACCTCGACATCGAGATCCCCGCTGACGACACGGGCGTGAACATCTTCCGCACCATCTTCCGCGAGTACTTCGGGGCTGACCTGCCGCCCCTGCCCAACCGCTCCTACAGCTGGCCGGACAACGATCACATCTACGATTTCCAGGACGTCACCGACGAGTTGCCCCTGCCGGGATCCTCCCACGCGGTCGCGCCCACTTCGCCGGCCCCGGTGGCGGACGGCGATCCCGGGTCAGCCCCGGGTGAGTGAGCGCCGCAGCCCCCACGTGCCGATGAGCACCAGCACCAGGGCGTAGGCGGCCAACACCGCCAGCTGGCGCAGGACCCCTTCGATGCCGACACCCTCGAAGACGAGGTCGCGGAAGGCGTCGATGGCCCAGTAGTGCGGCGTCAGCCGGGTGATGGTCGACAGCGGTTCCTCGAACAGCTCGCCCGGTACCATCGCGCCGCCGAGGGCACCGAGGAGCATGCCCAGCACCGTGCCGATGGCCCCGGCTTGCTCGGCGTTGCGGGCGAACGAGCCCACCAGCATGGCGGCCCCGGTGCCGATGAGCGCGAAGCTCACGATGACCGCGGACGCACCCGGCAGCGAGCCCCAGCCGACACCGAAGAGCGCCGCCGAGACGATCACGATGAAGAGGCCCTGCATCATGGCGATGGCGAAGCGCCCGCCGAGCTCTCCCAGCAGGATCGTCGAGACCTTCGTGGGCGTCGCCAGCATGCGGCGCGAGACGCCCAGCTGACGGGTGAGGATGAGCTGCGTGGCCGCGGTCATCGAGGTCAGGAACATGAAGAGCACGGTCTGGCTCTGTGCGCCCAGGGCGAAGGGATTGCCGATGGTGGGGAAGGTGGCCGACCCGACCGTGCTGGCTGCGACCCCGAGGCCAGCCATCTGCGCCTGCTCGTCGCGCGCCAGCGCGAGGGCGGCGGCGGGGTCGGTGTCGGTCGCGGCTGCGGCCACCCGAGCCGCGCGCACCTGCGCCGACTGCTCCGCCACGGCGCTTTCGATGCCCTGGCCCAGCGCCAGGTAGAGGTTCTCCGGACGCGCCACCAGCGTGAGCTCGACGTCCTCTCCGGCCCGCAGGTCGGCGTCGTAGCCCGGCGGGATGAGCAGTCCCAGGTCGAGCCGACCGGCCTCGACGTCCGCACGCAGGTCGGCGAGCGAGCCGCGGTCGCGGATGTCGACGTCGAGCTCGCCCCCTTCGATCGCAGCGACGAGCTCGTCACCCAGCGTACCGGCACCGTCGCGCACCACGCCGACACGGCTGGTGCCGGTGCCGCCGAAGGCGAAGCCGAGAACGACGATGAGGATGAGTGGCAGCAGGAAGACGAAGAACAGGTTGGTGCGATCGCGCAGGGCGCGCAGGAGATTGACGCGCGCGATCTCCAAGGCGACCATCAGCCGGTCACCATGCGACGGGCGCGGAGCAGGCCGAGTCCGCCGCAGATGAGCCCGATGAGCACCAGCACGAGCGCGGGCGCGGCAGCCGACACGACGTCACCGCCCGTGGCGAGATCGTTGACCCCGCGCAGGAACCAGCCATGCGGCGTGACCAGGCTGAGCTGCGCGAGCAGCTCGGAGCTCTGGTTGGCCGGGAAGAAGGAGCCGCCGAGCACGGCCAATGACAGGGTCACGATGGCGACCGCGGCGCCGGCCTGCTCCTCGGTGCGGGTAAAGGCGACGGCCAGCAGGGCGATGCCGGTAGCCGCCAGGGCGCCGGCGAGCAGCAGCACCGCCACGCCCACCGGGTCGCCCCAGGTCGCGCCCAGCAAGAGCCCGGTGCCGAGCACGATGACCGCCATCGAGACCAGCGACAGCACCAGCGAGACGATGAGCTTGCCCAGCAGGATCGAGGGCCAGCGCACGGGTGCCGCGAGGATGCGGGCCATGGTCCCGGCGCGACGCTCGGCGTGGATGCTGGTGAGTCCGAACTGCGCGGTCAGGAAGACGAAGAGGATGGCCATGGCCCCGGCGTAGTAGGTGGTGTAGCCGGCCTGGCGATCCGCCACATCGAGGTCGGCCACGGTCACCGGAGCGGGCATCGAGCGCGCCTGCTGCGTGACCGTCGCGACGAGCTCGGGTGACGGCAGGCCGCCCGCCGCGGCGATGGCGGTGCGCACCGCGAGCTGCACCGCATCGGCCCGGTCCGCGAAGCCCGCCAGGACCGAGCGCGCGACCTCGGCGCTGATGCCCGCGTCGGCATCCACCACCAGCTGGACCTCGCCGCCGCGGCCGGCCAGGTAGTCGCTGCTGAACCCGGCCGGCACGATGATGGCCGTGTCGATCTCGCCGGCCTGGAGCGCGGCCCGGGCCGCGTCGGCCGAGGGCAGCTCCTCGAGATCGATGACGCCCTCGTCCGCGAGCGCCTGGAGCGGGCCGGCCTGGAGTGCCGTGGCCAGCTCGCCGTTGTCGAGGTCGACGTAGCCCCAGTGGCCGTGGAAGCCCTGGTCAACCCCACCGAGGATCATCGAGAAGAGCGCCGCCAGGGCGAACGGTGCCACGATGGCCACGAGCAGCGCGGATCGGTCGCGGATCCGTTGCCGCAGGTCCTTGCGCGCGATCTCGAGGGCGGCCGGCATGATCATGGCCTCAGTCGCGCAGGGCCTTCCCGGTCAGGTGCAGGAAGACGGCCTCGAGATCGGGTTCGATGACCTCGACCGATCTGACGGCCACACCGGCGCCGGCGGCCGCACTGATGATCTCGGCCAGGGCCCCACGGGCGCCCCGGACGCTGACCTCGATGACCCCTTCGGCCACGCTGGCGCCCGTGACGCCATCGACCCCCCGCACGGCCTCGGCTGCGGCCGCCAGCGGCCCGGCCGCGACGAGCTCGACCTTGTCGGTCTGGCCGATGAGGGCGACGAGCTCGCGACGCGTGCCCTCGGCCAGGATGTGGCCCTCGTCGATGATGCCCACGCGGTCGCAGAGCCGCTCTGCCTCCTCCATGTAGTGGGTCGTGTAGAGGATGGACATGCCCTCGCGTCGCAGGCCATCGACGGCCTCGAGGATCGCGTTGCGGCTCTGCGGATCGACTCCCACGGTCGGCTCGTCGAGCACCAGCAGCTGCGGCTCGTGGAGCAGGCCGATGCCGATGTTGAGGCGCCGCTTCATGCCGCCCGAGTAGGCCTCCACGCGATCGTCGGCTCGGTCGTCAAGGCCGGTCAGGCCCAGCACCGCCTCCACCCGTTCCTTGAGCACCGGACCCGTGAGCCGCTGCAGCCGACCGAAGAAGCGCAGGTTCTCGCGGGCGGAGAGGTCGGGGTAGATGGCCAGCTCCTGGGGTACGTAGCCGATGGCCGACTTGGCCTCGACCGCATCGACGTCCATCGCGCGCCCGGCGACGGTGACCTCGCCGCCATCGCGCTCGAGGAGGCCGCAGATCATGGAGATGGTGGTGGTCTTGCCCGCGCCGTTGGGGCCGAGCAGTCCGTAGGTCTCGCCACGCGCGATGTGGAAACTGACCCCGTCCACCGCGGCGCGATCGCCGAAGTGCTTGCGCAGGTCGCGACAGTCGAGCAGTCGCTTGGACTCATCCATGGGAGACACCCTGAAGTAGGGTTCCGGACACGTCCGACTGTAGGGCGCAGCCCGTGCCGGTGCAGGGCCTATCGGTCCGTGCGGCGACGGGCCTACTGTCGCGGACCTAGCCGGCGACCTCCAGATTAGCGAGGCTGGCCATCAGCTTCTTGACGCCCTGGCGGGGGAAGGCCACGGTGACCTCCTCGTCATCGCGGGTCAGACGGGAGGACACGACGGTCCCCTCCCCGAAGACCGCGTGGCGCACCTTCTGACCGTCCCGGTAGCGGTGCTCGCCGGGCACGTTGCTGCGCTCGGGCACGTGCCACTCGTCGGCAGCTGACAGGCCCACGACTTCAGCCGCGGGCTCGGCCGGCTCCGGTGACCGTCCGTAGTAGGCCTCGCGGCGCGCCGCCAGGTCGCGCGAGGTCCGGAAGGTCTGGCCGGCGCGGGGAGCGCCGGGCGCAGGCGTGAAACCGCCGCCCGGAGGCAGGCGTCGACCGCCGCGCGGGCCCACCGGCGGACGTCCCACCAGCCGCGACTCGCCGGCGCGACGCCCGATGACGGCCGACAGGTCGTAGCCCTCCAGGCGCTCGTCGTACGGTCGCTGGTCGTCGTCCTCGTCGCGCGAGACGAGCCGCGGTCCGTGCATCAGCTCCTCGGGGATCTCCAGCAGGAAGCGCGAGGGCACGCTGAAGCTGGACCGGCCCCAGGTCGCCCGCTGGGCCGCATGCGTGAGGTACAGGCGCTTGCGCGCGCGGGTCAGGCCCACGTAGGCGAGCCGGCGCTCCTCCTCCATCTGACGCGGGTCGTCGAGCGCTCGAGCATGCGGGAAGACGCCCTCCTCGAGGCCGGCGATGAAGACGACGTCGAACTCGAGGCCCTTGGCCGCATGGAGGGTGATGAGCGTGACCTTGTCGGCATCGCCGGCGTAGGCATCCTGGTCGGCCACCAGGGCCGTCTCCTCCAGCAGGCGGTCCAGGGCGTCGGCTGGGTCGAGGTCGCCGTAGCGATCGACCACCTCGCGCAGCTCGATGAGGTTGCCCCAGCGGTCCTCGCCATCCTGTGAGCCATCCATGAGCATGGCCCGGTAGCCGCTCTCCTCGAGGACCGTGTCGAGCAGCTCGGGCAGGTCCATGAGACCGACGCGTGTGCGCAGCCGCGTCAGCAGTGCCCGGAAGGCGACGAGCGCGTTGCGAGCACGAGGTGTCGAGCTCCCCTTCCCCCTCGGCCACGGCCGCGAGGGCGGCCCAGTAGTCGGAGCCACGCGCTTCGGCCAGGTCGCGCAGCGCCTCGAGGGAGCGCTGGCCGATGCCGCGCGGGGGCACGTTGACGATGCGCTCGAAGGCCGCCACGTCGTGGTCGTTGCGCAGGGTGCGCAGGTAGGCCAGCGCATCCTTGACCTCGCGGCGCTGGTAGAAGCGGGTGCCACCGACCAGCTGATAGCGCAGGCCATAGCGCAGGAACGCTTCCTCGATGGCGCGGCTCTGGGCATTGGTGCGATACATGACCGCCACGTCCTGCAGCCGGTATTCCTCGTCGTCGCCGTCATCCGCCCGCCGTGACAGGATCGAGCCGGCAGCACCGCGCCCGGCGGCGAGCGCCTCGATCTGGCGCGCGACCCACTCGGCCTCCTCGTCCTCGCGATCGGCCTCGAAGCGCTCGATGAGCTGGCCGCGCGGGTTGTCCGTCCACAGCTTCTTGTCCTTGCGGTCCTCGTTGCGCGCGACCACCGCATGGGCCGCGTCGAGGATCAGCTGCGTGGAGCGGTAGTTCTGTTCCAGCTTGACGACGGTGGCGTCGGGGTAGTCGGCCTCGAAGTCGAGGATGTTGCGCAGGTCCGCTCCGCGCCAGCTGTAGATCGACTGGTCGTCATCGCCGACCACCGCCAGGTTGCGGTGCTCCTGGGCGAGGAGCTTGACCCACAGGTATTGGGCACGGTTGGTGTCCTGGTACTCATCGATGTGCAGGTAGCGCCAGCGCTGCTGGTAGCCCGCGAGCACCGCCGGCGCCTCCCGGAAGAGGCGCACGGCCTCCAGCAGCAGGTCATCGAAGTCGAGGGCGTTGGCGGCCTTGAGACGAGCGTTGTAGCGCGCATAGGCGGTGGCGTAGCGGCTCTCGAGATAGCCACGTGCCTCCTCGTCCGCCTCGGCCGGGCTGACCATGTCGTTCTTCCAGCGGCTGATGGCCGAGAGCACGGCCGCGGGTCGCAGCTCGCCGGTACCCTGCAGCTCCAGATCACGCAGCACCTGCTTGACGATGCCGGTCTGGTCGTCGGTGTCGTAGATGGCGAAGCGCGGGTCGATGCCGATGGCGGCGCCGTCGCGACGCAGCACGCGCGCGCAGAGTGCGTGGAAGGTGCCCATGGCCACGCGGCTGCCCTCCGGACCGACCAGGGCGAGGATGCGCTCGCGCATCTCGGCGGCGGCCTTGTTGGTGAAGGTCACCGCCAGGATCTGCCACGGCTTCACGCCCTCCACCCCCACGAGGTAGGCGATGCGATGGGCCAGGACACGCGTCTTGCCCGAGCCGGCGCCGGCGAGGATCAAAAGTGGTCCCTTGGTGGTCGTGACCGCGCGGGCCTGCTCGGGGTTGAGCCGCTTGACGATGTCTGCCGCGAGCGTGCGCGCATCCTCGGCTCGACGCGCCTGGACCCGGGGGTCCGGGGCCATCCGGGCCGAGGCCGATTCGCCGGCGGTCGCGGCGACCATGGAGAACCACTCGGCGTCGTCAGCCGGGGCGGGTGCGGGTGCGCCGCGGCCGGCTGCGTCCTCGTCGATCTCGACATCGACGACGGCCGCGGGATCTGAGGGTCCCTCAGCCTCACGCGGGGGCTCTGTCGGCGGGACGTGGCTCAGCTCGGCCGACGTGAAGAAGCCGTCGTGAGCGGGGGATGGGGGGTCCGGCGGCAGCGGTCGATCCGCTGGCACGCCATCCTGCGAATCGGGCACCGTGGCCCGATTCTAGGGCCGAGCCGCGAACCTCTGCAGGGAACCTCCGGCGACGCTCAGTGCGCCTGGCTGGCGGCGCCCAGCCCATCAGCCACGCGGGACGTGGCGGTGGACTCCGTCATGCCCGTGATCTCGGCGCGGACCGCCGGGCGCTGCAGGTAGATGAGGGCCAAGACCACGCCGATCGACGGCAGCAGGGCGGAGAGGAAGTTGGTCGCCAGCACCGACAAGGAGATGTTGGCCACGAAGAACACGAAGAAGAGGGCCACGGCCCCGTTCCATGACCATGCCCGGCGGAACCAGAGGCCCACCGCGACCGCGTAGCCGAGGAGGGTGAGACCCAGGAAGACGAACCCGGTCAGCAGGCTCAGCGTCGCTTCGATCGAGCCGCCTGCCGCGAAGGCCGCGCCGGTGAGCAGCAGCGAGACGGCCGCGTACTGGCTGTAGATCGCGTACATGGCCGTGCTGGAAGCCAGGGCCGTGACACCGATCGATCGCTTGCTCATGCTGCCGGTACCTCTGGTTGGTCGCGCCTACGCGGGTCTACGGTGGTCGATAGGTCCCCGGCTGCGCGGAGGGAGAGACCCACAGCCGGATCGACTCCCACTGTGAGCGGCGGCACCGCGCAGCACCACTCGCCCGGAGGTCCTGGACCTCCCGGGCCTATCTGGCCAGGGGGCCATCCGGCGAGCCGCGCGAGGTGGCGGGCCCTGTCGTGGATAATCGTCTTTGCCGAGCGAGACTGTAGAGTACGACCCATGTCAGACAGCCCTTCCTCATCCGTCATGTCGCGCGGCGAACGCGGCTCGTGACACTCACGGCTGACGACTGGTCCAGGCGGACGGCGGGAAGGGACGTGGTCATCATCGGGGCGGGGCAGCACGCGCGCGTAGCGGCCTCGGTCCTGGAGGCGGCGGGTATCTCCGTCGCCGGGTTCTGTGACGACGATCCGGAGTCGTGGGGCCGAACGCTGAGCGGTGGCAAGGTTCTGGGCTCCTGTGACCGCATCCCACCGGGTTCGCCGGCCATCGTGGCTGTTGGCGACAACGGCGAGCGTCGCCGGATGGTGGAACAGCTCGATCTCGAGTGGATTTCCGTGGTGCATCCATTCAGCTGGCTGCATCCGGCAGTCCCGATCGGCCCCGGAACACTGGTGTGCTCCGGTGTGACCGTCCAGGTCGGCGCGGAGATCGGCGCCCACGTGGTCCTGAACAATGGCGCCGGCGTGGGCCATGACGCTCGCGTGGCTGACTTTGCCCACCTGACCGTGGCTCATCTCTCGGGCGAAGCCGTGGTCGGCGAAGGAGCCATGCTCGGTGTCGGTAGCGTGGTCCTGCCGCGTGTCCGGGTCGGTGCGTGGGCCACCGTGGGCGCAGGTGCCGTGGCCTTCAAGGATGTCCCCTCCCGTGCGACGGTCCTGGGCGTTCCCGCCAGGGAGATCAGTCGGCACCATCGCCCCTGACACGCACCGCGGGTTGAGATCCGGCCACCTATCCCGGGTCGGCGGGCAGGTGTTCCCAGATCGGAGAGGAGGTCGTGCCCCGGGCGCTGCTGATGACATGGTGGGCACGGCAGCGGGCCTCGTAGCGATCGTCGTTCATGCCGCCGACCACGATGAGCGGATCATCGGCCGCCGCCGGCCGCCCGCCGACCATGCGCTGCGTGCGCGTGGCCTCGGCGCCGCAGACCGTGCAGATGGCCGTCAGCTTGGTCACCTCGTCGGCCAACGCAAGCAGGATCGGCATGGCGTTGAAGGGGCGGCCCAGGAAGTCCTGGTCGAGCCCGCTCACCAGCACCATCCGTCCCTCGGACGCCAGCAGCTCCGCGATCTCCGGCAGCCCGTCATCGAAGAACTGGGCCTCGTCGATGGCCACGACCGACGCCCGCGCCGCGCTCACGAGCGGGGGGATGTCGCCGCTGTCGCCGACCGGCTCAGCCTTGCGCGTGACGCCCGAGCGGGATTCCACGGCACCACCCTCGGTCCGGTCGTCCATGGCCGGGCGCACGAGGAGCACGCGGCGACCGGCGATCTCGGCGCGCCTGAGCAGGCGCAGCATCTCGTCGGTCTTGCCGCTGAACATGCAGCCGGTGATGACGTGGATCCAACCGTCGGCCATGTTGACAGTCTAGGGAACGCCGGGACGACGCTCAGGCACTCTCCGCAGCGTCGATCGGCGCGACCGAGGGCTCGATCGTGGCCGCAGGCGACTCCGACGGCACGCGGTGCCAGCGGTGCCTCCAGCCAGGGGATACAGGCCCCGATGGCACCACCGGTGAGCAAGCCGGCGCGTTTGTTGACGCGGAAGGGTGGCGTGGCTTCACGCAGGGCGTCGGTCGCCTCGCCCAGCCAGGCGTCGACGGCTCGATCGCCGGTCTCGTCGAGCTCGATGTTGCGGAGCACGTTGTAGCCGCGCTTGAGGAGACCGAGCTCGGTCGCGATGAGGGCCGCTTCCCCGTCCAGGGCCAGCTCGAGGTCCGCCCGCTGGCGCACGACGGTGCCATTCTGGAAGAGGTTCACCCAGGCGGGCAGACTGGCCCGGCCGTCGCCATCCGTATCACGCTCGGAGATGAGCGCCGCCACTCGCGAACGCACGTTCTCGTCCGTCAGGGGCAGGGCGGCACCACCCTGCCAGGAGGCCGGCGCCTCCACGTCGCGTACCACCTCCTTGTTGTCCACGACGCGCGGCGCCACATATGGCAGCTGCGAGATGGAGCCCTCGACGCAGGCGGGCGCTAGCCCGACGCGGCCGTCGACCGGGACCGGGGACGGGCCCAACGTGAGCGAGTCGTAGCCGCCATCGGCGGCGGCAGCGTTGGTGATGATCCGGAAGCCCTGGCCGAAGGTCGCAGGCTTGATGAGGAGGTCGAGGACGGTGGGTGCGGCCCAGCTGGCCGCGAACGGCGTCCTGGCCTTGTACCAGCCCTTGGCCAGGTCGCTCGCCTGCAGCGTCATCTCTTCGGTGGTCGAGGCCCAGGTCAGCGAGTAGATGTCCTGGCTGCCGGCGAAGGGGAAGTCAGGCTCGGCCACGATGCTGGGGGCGTTGTCGCTGCGCGAACCGTCCGCATCGGTCGCGACATGGATGGAGGCGTGCCTGGCGTCGAGCGTATTTGGCGCGCGGTCGACGACGACGCGGACGAGCAGCGACGTCCCCTTCGGGACGGCCTTCTTGACCTTGCCCTTGCGCAGGGTGCCATCCGCCTTGCGGATCGGCTTGGGCTCATCGATGGTCACGCGCCCGACGCCCGCCGCAAGGATGTCGATGCCGTCGCCCGGGGCATCGCCGACCTCGTCCTCGAACCAAACGAGGCTCTCGACGTCCCCGAAGGCACTGGGCCTGTCGCGCTGCTCGGAGCCGGGCCACCCGGACAGCTGGCAATCGGTCGTGCGGTCACGGGTGCAAGGTTCGAGCGCAACGTCCTGCTGGGCGACGGTAGGCGTCGTGAACGTCACGCACGCGACCGTCATGGCCAAGGCTGCCCCGGCCCACAGGGAGTGGCTGGGTCGTGAACGACGGACGACTCGGCTCATCGGCGCGGAGCCTAGCGCGGACGCTCCGAACGTGCCCGCGAACGAACGCTCGCGGGAGATCGAAGAGCCCGGGTCTCGTGACCCGGGCTCCCCGGCATGGGGTGGGAAGGCTGACCGACGACTGGTCAGCGGCGGTGACTAGTAGTCGTGCGAGTGACCACCGGCAGCCGGCTTCTCCTCCTCGGGGAGATCGGTGACCAACGTCTCCGTGGTCAGGACCATGCCCGCGATGGAGGCAGCATGCTGGAGGGCCGAACGAGTCACCTTGGCCGCGTCGACGATGCCCTTCTTGAACATGTCACCGTACTCGCCCTTGAGCGCGTCGTAGCCCGAGCCGAGCGGCAGGTCCTTGACGGCCGCCACGATGACGGAGCCTTCCTGGCCGGCGTTCTCGGCGATCTGGCGGATGGGCGCCTCCAGCGCGCGGCGCAGGATGTTGACGCCGATGAGGGCGTCGCCCTCCGCCTTGACGTCGTCCAGCGCCGGGATGGCCTGCAGCAAGGCGGTGCCACCACCGGCCACCAGGCCCTCCTCGACCGCGGCACGGGTCGTGGACAGGGCGTCCTCGATGCGGTGCTTCTTCTCCTTGAGCTCGACCTCCGTGGCCGCGCCGACCTTGATGACGGCCACGCCACCGGCCAGCTTGGCCAGGCGCTCCTGCAGCTTCTCGCGGTCGTAGTCCGAGGTGGTCTCCTCGACCTGCGCCTTGATCTGCGTCATCCGCCCCTTGATGGCATCGGCGTCGCCGGTACCGTCCACGATGGTGGTGTCGTCCTTGGTCGAGACCACGCGGCGGGCACCACCGAAGTCCTCGGGGGTGACGGAGTCGAGCTTGCGGCCGACCTCCTCGCTGATGACGTTGGCGCCGGTCAGGATGGCGATGTCACGCAGCATCTCCTTGCGGCGGTCACCGAAGCCGGGCGCCTTGACGCCGAGCACGTTGACGGTACCGCGGAGCTTGTTGACGACCAGCGTGGCCAGGGCCTCACCGTCGATGTCCTCGGCGATGACGAAGACCGGACGGCCCAGCTGGACGCCCTTCTCGAGGGCCGGCAGCAGCTCGTTGATGCTGGAGATCTTCTTGTCGGTGATGAGGACCGCGGGATTCTCCATGACCGCTTCCATGCGATCGGGGTTGGTCACGAAGTAGGGGCTGATGTAGCCGCGATCGAACTGCATGCCCTCGGTGTATTCCTTGTCGAGGCCGATCGACTGACCTTCCTCGACGGTGATGACACCGTCCTTGCCGACCTTGTCCATGACCTCGGCGATGAGCTCGCCGACGGCCGGGTCGGCCGCGCTGATGGCCGCGACCGCGGCGATCTGCTCGCTGGTCTCGACCTGGCGGGCATTCTCCTTGAGCCGCTCGACGATGGCCTCGACGCCCTTGTCCAGGCCGCGCTTGACGATCATGGGGTTGGCGCCGGCGGTGACGTTCTTGAGGCCCTCGTTGACGAGCGCCTGGCCCAGCACCACCGCGGTGGTCGTACCGTCGCCGGCGACATCGTCGGTCTTGGTCGCGACCTCCTTGAGGAGCTGCGCACCCATGTTCTCGAAGGGCTCCTCCAACTCCACCTCACGGGCGATGGTGACGCCATCGTTGGTGATCGTTGGGGCCCCGAACTTCTTGTCCAGGACGACGTTCCGGCCCTTGGGCCCGATCGTCACCTTGACCGCATTGGCGAGACCGTCGACGCCCCTCTTGAGCGACCGACGAGCGGTCTCGTCGAAGATGAGCTGCTTAGCCACGGTGGTTCGTTTCCTCCTTGCAGACGACGGCCGAACCCCCACGAGGGCTCGGCCGGTCCGCGATCAGTGCGTAGTGTCTAGCCCTCGACGACGGCGAGGATGTCCTTCTGGCTGACGATGAGAAGCTCGTCGTCGCCGATCTTGAACTCGGTGCCGGCGTACTTGGCGTAGAGGACCTTGTCCCCCACCTTCACGTCCATGGCCTCGCGCTTGCCGTCGTCCGTGAGGCGGCCGGGCCCGGCGGCGATGATCTCGCCCTCCTGGGGCTTCTCCTTGGCCGTGTCGGGCAGCACGATGCCGCTCTTGGTCATTTCCTCGCGGGCCATCGGCTGGACCACGACGCGGTCGCCGAGCGGGCGGAGCTTGGTGGCAGTCGCCAACGCAGTTCCCTCCTGGTGTGATGTGTCTTGCGGCGGGTCGGCCGGGCCGCCTGGACGTGGCCGGCGCCCGCATCGCTTCCGTCATTAGCACTCTACGGTTGAGAGTGCTAATACTCTATGTCAGGGCTGCTGGGGATGTCAAGTGGGCGAGGCGACGAGGCCGCGCAGGGCCAAACCCAGCACCGTGACCAGGTGGGGATTGCGGTCGCCGCGCATGCGGTCGACGGTGTCCTTGAGCAGGGAGAGCTCGGCGTCGCGTCCGATCAGGGGCGACTGCAGGCCGAGCGGCGCGCGCAACCCGCCGCGCCGAGCCTTTACCGCCACCGCGCGCCAGGTGGGCACCGGCGCGGCCTTGCCCTTCAGCTCCAATGCGGCGTGCTCGTCGTAATCGATGACCTCGCGGGAGGCGGCATACGTCGAGGGACCGACGATCACCGTTCCCGGATCGGCAGCGGCCTGCAGGCGAGCTGCCGTGTTGACCGCGTCACCGGTGACGAAGAGGTCACGCTGGCCGGCGGCGCGGGCGTGGTCGACGAGGACCTGACCGGTCTCGATGCCGATGCGCAGCCGGGCCCGGGGACGCTCCGCACCTCCCGCGCCGACGTCGTGGACCAGGGCCTGCATCTCGAGTGCGGCCCGGACCGCTCGCTCGGGGTCGTCCTCGTGCGACGTGGGCACGCCGAAGACGGCCAGCAGCGCATCGCCCGCGAACTTCTCGAGCGTGCCCTCGTATCGCGCCACCTCGCGGGCCAGTCGCCCGAAGGCGTCGGACACGACGGCCGAGACGAGCTCCGGGTCGTGTTCCTCGTTCATGGCCGTGAAGCCCACGACGTCCGCGAAGAGCATGGTCGCGACCTTGCGCTCACGGGCGGTATCGCGGACCCCCGAGCCTCCCGGCTCGGATGTGATCGGTGCCGTTCCCGCGACTGGCGCTGTACCCGCGCCCGTCGACGCGCCGCAGGCCGGACAGAACCGCGCAGCGGGCGGAAGCTCGGCGCCACAGGCCGCACAGACCGCTGCCACGGGCGTGCCGCACTCGGCACAGAAACGCGCGCCGGCGAGCAGGGCTGCGCCACAGGCCGTACAAGCGCTCACGCGATAGCCTCGGGTCGATCCAGCGCGTCTCCGGCAACGGGCCCAGCAGCGGCCGGTAACCCAGGGCCACGACCGCAGCTTGCGCACGGCCCAAGGCCGGCTCAGGCGAGCCGGCCCGTGCCGACACGAGCGCCGCATCGATCAGGACCTCGGCGGCATAGAGGCCGTAGCTGAGCCCGTCGAACTCGGGCGACAGTCCGACCAGGGAGTCGAGGTCGTCAGTCGCCAGCGCCTCGACCCAGCGTTCGCCGAGCCGGTAGGCAGGACCACCACTGCCGTGGTGCCGTGCCTGCACGGCACGTGCCTCCGCCATCGCGGCGGTATCGCCGGTTCGATAGGCCAGCCGAGCCAGCCACAATCCCACCTGTAGCTGGGCGGCGGGAAAGCCGGCCAGGTCCGGGTAGGGTGGCCGGAGCCCCTGGACGGCGGAACGCGGTTGGCCCTGGAATTCCATCCACGCTCGGGCGATCAGCAACCACTGATAGTGCTGCCGATCCTCGCCCAGAGTCGCGAGCGCCTGGGCCAGCTCGGCTCTGGCCTCGTCGTCTCGTTCGAGCGCCCACAAGGCCATGGCTGCCGCTCGGTGCGTGTCCGGCTCCATGACCGTCAGACTCGCGCCCTGCACCGACACGAGCGCCTCTCGCGCGGAGGCCAGCGACTCGTGCATCCGACCGTTGAAGAGGTGGAAGAAGGTCGCGTTCATGGCAAGGTAGGCGATCGTGCTCACCGGACGACGGAACGACGCGCCCGGGCGAGGCCCTCCTGCAGCGTTGGCAGCCCGTCAGCGAGCGCAAAACCGCCGCTGATGGTGGTCGAGGCGATGTTGTTGTAGCAGCGCGAGAGAAGCGGCTCATCACGGGCCTCGCGCGCCAACTCATAGCTTTCCCGAAGCTGCTCGAGACCCAGATCCGGTCGGCCGATGAAACCGTTGAGCACGCCTGACTCGTGCAGTGCCCAGCGATAGATCCGCGCAGAGCCGGCGGCCCGTGCCTCCTCCATGGCCTGCCGCACCGCAGGCCCACATTCATCGAAGCGGTACACGTGCCACGAGAGCCAGGCGCGGGTCTGCTGGACACGTGCCCCTCCCTCCGACGGGGCTACTCGGGCCATGACCTGGGCCGCCCGGTCGATGACTGCCTGCGCCCGCTCCTTGTCGCCCGCATGGAAGGCTTCGGTGACCAGGGCGACGTTGAGCCTGGCCCACAGCTGCAACTCCTCATCCGCGAGCCGCTCCGGTGGGCCGAGCAACTCGACCGCTTCGGCGTAGACCCGGACTCCCACATCAGCGTCGAGGTTGTGCCACAGCATCCGGTCAAGGTCGTCGGCAAGACGAGCACGTTCCAGCGGTGGCCGATCCAGCCGCGCGGCCTGCTCGATCGCGAACAGCTGCCAATGCCGCACGGTGTCGAGATCCCGTACGGTCTCAGCTCGGATCGCGGCCTGGAGAGCCGCTTCGAGGGCTAGCGAACGCAACTCGAGCAGAGCCGCATCGTGATCGCCAAGCAGCTCCTCCTGGTAGGCGAGAGCCGCCCTGACATGGGAAGCCACAAGCTCGGCCAATTCGGCGCCGCCGCCCTTGAGCTCGTGCCTGCGCCCAACGCGCTACGCGCAGATGCAGCTCGGCGCGGTCGGACTTGGGCAGCGACTCGTAGGCCACGTCGCGCACGAGCACGTGGTGGAAGGCCCACTCGCTGGCGCCGGCGCCACGGTCGAGGGCGCCCGCGGCGCCACCAGCTCCTTCGATGCGCAAGCCACGCAGATGCTCCGAAACCTCTCCGCGTCGGACGGCCCCGAACGTGGGCGACCACGGTGATCCCAGAAGATGCGGCCCACGACGGAGGCTTCCTGGGCGACCCGCTTCTCATCGAGCTGGCAGCGCCGTCGAGCCGGGCCGAGAGCACCGCCTGGACCGAGTCGGGCACCGCCAGCTCCTCGATCCGGTCCGACCAACTCGCCAGCGGTCCATCGACCGCGGCTGCAAGAGCCCGCGGTCGACGAACATCCGGACCAGCTCCTCGGTGAAGAGCGGGTTCCCCGTTGGCCAGCGTGGTCATGACCCGTTCGACGCAGGGCCGGCGGCAGCGCGCCATCGAGCAGCTCGGCGATGCAGGCGAGGCCGATCTGCGCTTGTCCCGAGCGGCGTCCAGCTCGACCAGCGCCGCGTTGCGGATGCCGCCGCTCCACGAGCCGCGTCGCTCCAGCAGCTCGGGCCGGGCAGACGCATAAGGAGCATGACCGGCGCGTCTCCCCAGCGGGCGACGAAATCGATGAAGTCGAGGGTCACCTCGTCGGCCCAGTGGATGTCCTCCAGCCACGAGCACCAGCGGATGCACGTGCGGCCATGTTCGACGAAGTAGCGACGCCAGGCCTCGTACAGCTCATCGCGCGCCAGGCGATCGGCCCGACCGGGAGGCCGAGCAGGACCTGCAGGGCGCTGGCCGACCTCGCCGTTTCCGGCGATCGCCAGAGGATCATCCAGCCGCGAGCGTCCAGCTTGCCCCGGGCATCACCTCGGGGGTCATCGTCGTCAGCGATGCCGGCGTCCGCCTTGACGACCTCCACGAGCGGTGAGTAGCTGAGCTGAGGCGTACGAATAGCAACGGCCCTTGCGCCAGTGGAACGTCTCGGGCAGGCCGTCGACGTACTTCTCGAGCTCCCACACCAGGCGAGTCTTGCCCACACCCGCCTCGCCGAGCAGGGTCACGAGATGTGGGCGGCTCGCCGGCGACCGTCTTGCGCAGACGGTCTCCTTGAGCAGCGCCAGCTCCTCGTCGCGTCCGATGAGCGGTGCCTCCAGCCCGAGTGGCGCCCGCACGCCACCCGCGTCGGGCCTTGCACGCGCACCGCACGCCAGGACGACACGGGCAAGCCCTTGCCCTTGAGGCCTGGGGCGGCAGCTCGTCGTACTCCACGAGGCCGCGGGTGCTGGCATAGGTCGTGGGGCCGACGACGACGTTCCCCGGCTCAGCCGACGCCTTGCAGGCGGGCGGCGGTGTTGACCGGGTCGCCAGTGACGAAGAGATCGCGCTCGCCGCGTGGACCGGGCGAGGTCGGCGAGCACCTCGCCGCTCTCGATGCCGATGCGCAGGCGCAGGGCATCAGGACCCGGCCCGCGCCGGAGCCCGACGACATCGCCGACCTGCATCTCGAGGGCGGCGCGCACCGCACGCTCGGCGATCATCCTCGTGGGCCGCGGGCACGCCGAAGACCACGAGCATGGCGTCGCCGGCGTACTTCTCGACGGTGCCGCCGTAGCGTTCGGCCTCGGCCGAGAGTCGCGCAAAGGTCTCCGAGACGAGACCGATTGACGACCTCGGCGTCGAGTCGTTCGCCGAGCCGGGTGAAGCCGACGATGTCAGCGAAGAGCATCGTGGCCACCTTGCGCTCGCGCGCGCGATCGGACCGGCCGGGTGCGGGCAGCAGTCGCCGGTCCGTCGTCGTCGGTGGCCGCGACCGCAGCGTTTGCAGAAGCGCGCGTCCGTGGTCGAGCACGGCCTCGCACACGCCACAGGTGGCGGCCACCGCCGTACCGCAGCCCGGACAGAAGCGAGCGTCGTCGTCAAGCGTCCGATCGCAGGTTCGGCAGCGCATGGCCGCCATGCTACGGGAAAGGCCCACCCATCGGCTGTCTGATCGCCGACTCCCCTGCCCTGCCCGATCATCCGTACACTCGGAGTCGTGGGACCCGTGCAACGCCTGGAAGATCGGTATCGCGTGCGCTTCGATGAGGCCGACGCGGACGGCTGGCTGCGACCGTCCGGTCTCCTGCGCTTCGCCCAGGACATGGCCTGGCGACACAGCGAGGCAGCCGGCTTCGACCGCCGCTGGTACGACGAGCGCGACATGAGCTGGCTCGTGCGCAATGTGCAGCTGGACATCCGCGGCCCTGCCACCTACGGCGACGTGCTGCTGATCAGCACGGAGGTGGTCGGCTCACGCCAGGTCTGGGTCCGACGACGCTCGGAGATGGTGCGGGTGGCCGCGAGCGACGGGCCGACCGAACGCGACCTCCTGGCCGTGGTCGAGACCGACTGGGTCCTGCTGACGATGGCCGGCCGCCCGGCGAAGGTACCGCCCGAGATCGCCCGCTACTTCGCGCCGACGCGCCCCTTCACCCGCGATCGGATCGTGTTGCCTGAGGCGACCGAAGCCGTGACCAGGCTATCCACGCGCGTCCGGCCATTGGACGTGGATCCCATGCGCCACATGAACAACGCCGCCTACCTGGACATGATCGATGACGCGTTGGGACGGCTACCTGCCGGAGAGACCTTCGGCCGGCCGGAGTGCTATCGCGTCAGCTACGTCGCACCGGCCCTGCCGGGCGCGGCCATCGAGATCGAGTGCTGGGCCGTGAGCCGGACACAAGCGGCCTGCCGTATCAGCGATGGCACCGGGGCCACGCTCGCGAAGGCCCTGGTCAGCCGCTCGCCGGCTTAGCGCACGGGGAACGCGGATCTGAGGCCTGAGCCGAGCGCGACCCCCTGCCCGAGCTGTCAGACGAGTGACCGGATCAGGACACATGAGCCCACCCACTCGGGGTGGGTGCGATGCACCACACGAACGGCTCTCGCAGCAATCGTGCAGGACGGATGCGGGCGCGGGCACATGCACATGGCCCCCGCCGTCGTTGCCCGTCGGCGCCCATCGAACTCCGTGTGCCAACGCTTGTCAGCCAGCCATCAACGCGATGTACCAGCCGCCTGGGCCTCGGAGTCCGCGGAACGCGATCGATCGGCAGACTGACCATCACGCTGACCGACGGCCTCGCCCGGGCCCACCGAAATCGCGATCCGGGGGCTGGGGGCGGACGGCCCGGCGCCGTTCCCGGGGTGCGGCCGTGGCGACGAAACGGCGGGTGGGTGACCAACGTCGCTCGGCAGGGATGGCGGCTGGCTCTTCGCCGCTGTTGGATCGAAGGGGGCGGCGTATGGCCCGGCGGGGGTCGGTCTCCCTGTTGCCGTCGAACGCCCCGCTACGGTCATGGGTCCTGTTGAGATCGGAGTCGCCGGTGCGGTGCGCGAGACGGGACCGGGCTGCTCGCTCGGCTGCCGGGAGCCGGGTGCCGGCCGGCTGGGCATTTGCATCGGGGCGGTATGCGGCGGCTGCTGGCCTGCGGAGCCTTGTCGAGAACTGCGCGGTTCGGGAGCGTGGGCGGGTTTGGTGACTTCCGGGATCCTGGCCGGCAGGTCGTACAGCATCGGCCAGTACTGGACTCCAGCCTTTGGGCGCTGGGGCGACCTTCGATCGCGCCCCCCTGCGCGAGCGACGGACTTGGCGATAGAGCACAGCCCCGAGGAACTCCGTCTCGACCACCTGCAGTGCCCGGGACGCTTCTGCCGTCTCATCCTCGGTACTATCGCGCGGAACAACGAGGAGGCTCTCGCCGACTGCCTCAGCCAACACCGACGCATCGAGGTTCGCCACGATCGCGGGGCTGGCGAATATCACCATGTCAGCCGTCTGCAGCAGCCGCCGCAGGAGAGCGTTGAGCTGCCTCGAGCCAAGCGGCTCGGCCGTTTCGCGCGGCACCGGCCCTGCCAACATGAGCCCCAGCCGCGGGTGCGGGCTCGGTACGGTCGCCCAACCGAGCGGCACGCCGGAATTGGCCAAGACCGTGGTCAGCCCGCGGTCGTTCTCCACGCCAAAGAACTTGTGGATGCGGGGCGCACGATAGTCCGCATCGACCAGGATCACGTTGCGGCCGGCCTCCGCGTATGCCACCGCGAGGTTGGCCGCCACAAGGCTCGTGGCGTCGGATGGCGTGGCGCTCGCGACCATGAGAGTCCTGGCTGATCCTGCGGCGAAGCCGATGCGGGCGATGAGCCCCCGGTAGGCCTCGGCCTCTTCACTTCGAGGGTAGTGGAGCATCACCACGCGCTCGGCGTGCAATTGCTTGGCGTCCCCGCGCGCCTCGAAGATGGTACCCAGGGAGGCCAGACCCGTGACAAGCTCTAGGTCTCGCTCGTCGCGGACCTTGTTGAGGGTTCGCAGATACTCGATGACGAAGGCGAGACCTACTGCCGCCATGCCTCCGGCCAGCACGGCCAGTAGCGTCCAGTAGAGCGGACCGAAGCCGACTGGGTCGCTAGGAAGTCGCGGTTCGAGGTACCACGCCGGAAGGTTCCGCACATACGGTGTGGTAAGCGGCCGGAGATCGGCGATGGCTTGCTGCAACGATGCGATCTCGCCTGGAAGGCTGGCAATCTGAGAAAAGTCTTCCGGCTGCTTGTTGTTCTTGTTGCGGAGGTTGGCGAGTCGCCGGCGCAAGGCGTCGGAGTCAGTCTCGAGTCTGCGGACCTGCTGCGTCGCCTGCTTGATGTCAGGCGTGTAGAGCTTGTCCGTTTTGCGGGCGATCAATTCGTCGCCGAACGTCTTGGCGATCGCCTGCGCCTTCTGGGGGTCAGTCGATCTGACGGCTAACTGAATGAGCCCCACATCCGCCTCAGGGTCAACGTCGATAGAGACCTGCTTCAGAAGCTCATCACGTGTGTCATCCAGCCTTAGCGCACTGAGGACGGACTGGGCGAACCCCGGGGACGACATCTCAGCGGCGTACTGCACCGCTGCCATCACTGCATCGCTTCGATCCTGGATCGATGGATTTAACCCAGGATCGACGCGCAGCGTCGCAGTAGCTTCCACGACGACGGGCCGGTTACTCGACCAAGCGAAGGCGACCGCCCCCGCTGCAACGGCGAAGATCAAGACGAGCGGGAGCCAACGAATGGCGATGCTGATCTGTCGACGGATATCCTGCAATGAACCTCCTGATGGCGCTGCCGAATGACCCGACTACGAACGACAGCGCTCCGTCCGGTGTGCTCGAGCGCAGCGCTTATACGTTGCACGGGACGGGCTTAAGCGCTGCCACCAGGACGGTCAGGATAGCCGACAGAAGTACTAGGCGCGCCGGATCGATCCGTTCCACGGTGACGTCGGGCAACGCTGCGGCGGCGCAGCACGAGGGAGCGGCCACCAACAAACGCTGCAGCTCGTAGATGAACCGCCGCGGCCGGGACCATGGTCCTGTCCCCCACGCCTGTCCGTTCTATGAATTCGGCGCTAAGTCCCCGCTACGTTGGCCTCGTCACCCTTTCCGGTGAACCGACAAAGGCACACCTCTCGCGAGGGGGGGCCGCAAAGCCGAGGACCTGGCGCGAGGCCAGGTGGCCGGGCTACCGAAGATCGAGCCTGTCACCGTTCCCAGACGGAGGGCCGTGGCCAGCGCTGCCGGGCGTGCTGGGTCCATGCGCCTGCCACCAAACCTCCCGCCCCTTACGAGGAGCAGGAGCATATGTCCTCCCAGCAGGACCAGCCGTACCGACGCGGGACAGCCGTTGTCCGCGAGTACGCATCCAGTTCACGACCGTTCGCACTGCCCGGCCCCGACCCGCCCCCGGTCACCGGGGGAGCCGTCGCGCCACGCCTGCCGCCCGCCCGCGGCCCGGCGTGGCGCATGCTGCTGGCCACTGGGCTGAGCGCTCTCCTCCTGGCCAGCTGGGCGTGACCACGGCCTTCTCGAGCCAGCCCCAGCGCGTCCTCGTCGACGACTCGTTCGAGCGACCGAATGCTCCGACCTGGGGCACGCCCGAGGTCGGCCGCCCGTGGACCTATCCCTCGGGCGGTCCGGGCATGGCCATGGTCGGCGGCCGGGGGTGGTGTCGCTCGTGCAGCCGCGGCCCCATGCGCCAGGTCATGCAGGACACGGCCGTGCGCGACGTGTCGGTGCAGTTCGACGTCAGCCTCGACCAGATGACCGGCGGCATCGGGCGTCCAGGTCATGGCCGTGCTGCGGCAGTCGAAGGCCGGCATGTACCAGGCGCGTGTGCGCATCGGTCGGGCGGGACGCCTGTGGCTGTCGGTCGTCAAGGTCTGCGCGATGGGTCCAACCGTCAGCTGGGCAAGCCGGTGGCTCCTCCCCGGCTCCCGCTACCGGAACGGTCGCTCGCTGACCGTGCGGGCCCAGGCCATCAAGGCAGTCCCCGACCCAGATCCGCATGAAGGTCTGGCCCACCGGCGGAACCGCCCAAGGCCTGGCAGATCGTGCGCAACGACAGCCGGGGCGATCTGCGGCACGGCCGGGCGCACGGGCATTGCGCACCCAGATCACCCGCAGGGCGACGCGGCCGAACGCCACGGTCCGCTTCGACAACGTGCGCGTCATTCGCGCCGCTCGGGGCACGGCGGCGCCAGCAGGGCACGCACCGGCACGGCCGCCAGGCCAAGAACACCACCCAGGACACGACGCAAGCCCAGGATCCTGAAGTTCACGACCGGCGAGGTCTCCGACTCGAGCGCGGTCGTTCGCTGGTCGCTCGATGAACCGGTCATCGGATTCGTGCAGTACGGCCGTACGAAGGCCTATACCGAACGAGTCGGCTCAGGAAGGCCTGGCCACCGACCACCTGACCAAGTTGGTCGGGCTGGCACCGGATACGACGTATCACTACCGCATCGTTAGCGCCGACCAGCGCCGGCAACCAGAAGGTCTCACGTGACATGACCTTCGCACACCATGGCCGCGAGCACCAAGGCGGCACCCGACCGCAACACCAGCACCGTCCACGCAGGCGCCAACGCCTACAGCCGTTGCGGCTAGGACACCGTGCCACCGAGCTTCCTCGACCTGTCGGTCACGAAACTGACGGAGACTACGGCCGAGGTCACATGGTCTCTCGACGAGGTTGCCACGGGCTACCTCGAGTTTGGGAGGGCAAGGTCGTACGGCAGCACGACAAGCAAGGAACCAGTTTCGACTACACGACCCACATCCAGACCATCCGAGGCCTCGATCCAGGTGTGCGATACCACTTCCGAGCGGTCTCGGCTGATCAGGCAGGGAATACCGCCACGTCCGCAGACGGAACGTTCACGACATTGAGCGCGCCGACGCCCAAGCCGACACCGCTACCCACGGCCACCCCGACCCCGGCACCCACGCCGGCGCCGACGCCCAAGCCGACACCGCTACCCACGGCCACCCCGACCCCGGCACCGACGCCGGCGCCAACGCCCAAGCCGACACCGCTACCCACGGCCACCCCGACCCCGGCACCGACGCCGGCGCCAACGCCCAAGCCGACACCGCTACCCACGGCCACCCCGACCCCGGCACCCACGAACAGCATCAGCGTCCCCGCCTCCATCGACGCCACCGGCAGCCGGAACGTGTCGAGTGCGATGGCCGCCTTCATCGGGGGGGTACCCGATGGATCGACCATCGTCTTCCCCGCCGGGTCCACCTACCTGCTCGATGACAACGGCATCGTCCTCAGCGGTCGTCGTAACCTGACCTTCGCCGGCAACGGCGCGAGGATCGAGTTCACCGGCTGCGGGACCAATAATTCGGCCTTCAAGCTGCGGGGCACGACCGGCATCACCATCGAGGACCTCGTGCTCGTGGGGGACAACCCCGGCAGCTACAAGGTCGGCTGCGAGTCCAGCGAGGGCGTGGCCATGTATGGCGCGCACGACACCACCATCAGCCGGGTCGACGTCCGACGCCCATATGGCCACTGCTGGTATGCCGAGCAGTCGTCCCGAGGGGACGGCAGCACCGGCGACTGGACCGACGGGGTGCTCATCGAGGACTCGCGCTGCACCAAGGCGGGCGTCATGGGCCTGGCCATCGTGGCCGGGCGCAACATCACCATCGAGGGCACGACGCTCACCGATGTCTCGCTCTTCCCCTTCGACATCGAGCCCCACGACAGCGACGGCGGCGGGGAGAACGTGGTCATGCGCGACAACGTCATCGATGGCTACGGCATCTCAACGAGCTATACCCCCTGGCTGCTGGCGGCAGCGCCGGATATCGGCTCCATCAACGACCTCAGGTTCGTGCGCAACCATGTCAGCAAGGGTGCCTCCCACGGGGCCACCCTCGCCGGCCTCGCGACCCGCATCGATGGCGACCAGCCGAAGCGCAACATCGTCATCCGCGACAACACCACCGTCGCGGCCGGGGCCGGGCCGGTGATGCGCTTCGCCAACGTCACCGGCCTCACCGTCACCGGCAACGAGCAGCCGCTCACCAAGGGCAGCCTGGTCTCATGCTCGGGCTGCACCAACACGACCACGCAGTAGCGCCACCGTCAGCCGGGGGACACCCGGGCTGACCAGAGCAGCCACCATGACGGGTGCCGCACCACTCCGGTCCGGCACCCGTCGTGCCGTCTCGCAGGGGAGCTTGCGGTGCGTGTCGGACTTGCAGGTTCCACCTCCAACCTCGGTACGGCGGACCCCTATTCGCTTCTCAAGCGGTGACGCCGAGCCTGGACCGGGACCTTCGACCCAGCCCCCGCACCCATATGTTCCCGTGAGGTGGCGGCAGCATGAGCGGTAAGTTGGCCATCAACCGAAAAGGCACACCCGCTGCGAGGCGGGGCCGCAAAGCCGAGGACCTGGCGAGAGGCCAGGTGGCCGGGCTACCGAAGATCGAGCCTGCCGCTCCCCAGACGGCAGTCGGCGCCCGAGCTCCCCAGGGCTCCGGATTCGCACCTGCCACCAGACCTCCCGCCCCTTACGAGGAGCAGGAGCATATGTCCTCCCAGCAGGACCAGCCGTACCGACCCGGGACAGCCGTGTGTCCGCGGGTCGCACCAGTTCGCGACCATTCGCACTGCCCGACTCCGACCCGCCCCCGGTCACCGGGGGAGCCGGGCCCACGCTCGCCGCCCGCCCGCAGGCGCAGGTGGCGCATGCTGCTTGCCACTGGGCTGAGCGCTCTGCTCATGGTCACGCTGGGCGTGACCACGGCCTGCTCGAACCAGCCCCAGCGCGTCCTCGTCGACGAGTCGTTCCAGCGACCGAATGCCCCGACCTGGGGCACGCCCGAGGTCGGCCGGCCGTGGACCTATCCCTCCGGGCCCGGGCGTGGCGGTGGTGCGCGGCCGTGGGGTCGTGTCGCTCGCCGGCCGCGGTGGCCTGCGCCAGATCATGCAGGACACCGCCGTCCGCGACGTGTCGGTGCAGTTCGATGTCAGCCTCGACCAGCTGACCGGCGGATCGGGCGTCTACGTCATGGCCGTGCTGCGCCAGTCGAAGGTCGGCATGTACCAGGCCCGTGTGCGCATCGGTCGGGCGGGACGCCTGTGGCTGTCGGTGGTCAAGATCCGCAATGGGTCGACCCGTCAGCTGGGCAAGCCCGTACTCCTGCCCCGCTCCCACTACCGAGAGGGCCGCTCGCTGAGCGTGCGGGCCCAGGCCATCGGCAGTCCCCCACCCAGATCCGCCTGAAGGTCTGGCCCACCGGCGGAACCTGCCCAAGGGCTGGCAGCTCGTGCGCAACGACCGGCCGGGGCGATCTGCGCACGGCCGGGCGCACGGGCCTGCGCACCCAGATCACCCGGGGGGCGACGCGACCGAACGCGACGGTCCGCTTCGACAACGTGCGCGTCGTTCGCGCCGCCGGGGCACGGCGGGCCAGCAGCGCACGCACGGCGACGGCTGCCAGGGCCAAGAACACCACCCAGGACACGAGCAAGCCCCGGATCGTGAAGCTCACGACCCCGGCACCCACGAACAGCATCAGCGTCCCCGCCTCCATCGACGCCACCGGCAGCCGGAACGTGTCGAGTGCGATGGCCGCCTTCATCGGGGGGGTACCCGATGGATCGACCATCGTCTTCCCCGCCGGGTCCACCTACCTGCTCGATGACAACGGCATCGTCCTCAGCGGTCGTCGTAACCTGACCTTCGCCGGCAACGGCGCGAGGATCGAGTTCACCGGCTGCGGGACCAATAATTCGGCCTTCAAGCTGCGGGGCACGACCGGCATCACCATCGAGGACCTCGTGCTCGTGGGGGACAACCCCGGCAGCTACAAGGTCGGCTGCGAGTCCAGCGAGGGCGTGGCCATGTATGGCGCGCACGACACCACCATCAGCCGGGTCGACGTCCGACGCCCATATGGCCACTGCTGGTATGCCGAGCAGTCGTCCCGAGGGGACGGCAGCACCGGCGACTGGACCGACGGGGTGCTCATCGAGGACTCGCGCTGCACCAAGGCGGGCGTCATGGGCCTGGCCATCGTGGCCGGGCGCAACATCACCATCGAGGGCACGACGCTCACCGATGTCTCGCTCTTCCCCTTCGACATCGAGCCCCACGACAGCGACGGCGGCGGGGAGAACGTGGTCATGCGCGACAACGTCATCGATGGCTACGGCATCTCAACGAGCTATACCCCCTGGCTGCTGGCGGCAGCGCCGGATATCGGCTCCATCAACGACCTCAGGTTCGTGCGCAACCATGTCAGCAAGGGTGCCTCCCACGGGGCCACCCTCGCCGGCCTCGCGACCCGCATCGATGGCGACCAGCCGAAGCGCAACATCGTCATCCGCGACAACACCACCGTCGCGGCCGGGGCCGGGCCGGTGATGCGCTTCGCCAACGTCACCGGCCTCACCGTCACCGGCAACGAGCAGCCGCTCACCAAGGGCAGCCTGGTCTCATGCTCGGGCTGCACCAACACGACCACGCAGTAGCGCCACCGTCAGCCGGGGGACACCCGGGCTGACCAGAGCAGCCACCATGACGGGTGCCGCACCACTCCGGTCCGGCACCCGTCGTGCCGTCTCGTATCATCGTGCTCTCGCAACGGTGACCTCAGCCTTGGAACAACGCATGAAAACGCTTCGTGACCGCACTTGGGTAGCTTCGCCACCATGGCTGCCGCCTCCCTGGTCGTCATTGCGAGCTGCACGACGGCTACCGAGCCGGCAGGTTCACTCGCCGGCAACGCCTTGTCCATGTCCGCGGAAAGCACGACCGATCCCGCCTGGATGCCCAAGCGCCGGCCATCCGGTCAGGAGTACCGCGTCCCCGCCTCCATCGACGCCACCGGCAGCCGGAACGTGTCGAGTGCGATGGCCGCCTTCATCGGGGGGGTACCCGATGGATCGACCATCGTCTTCCCCGCCGGGTCCACCTACCTGCTCGATGACAACGGCATCGTCCTCAGCGGTCGTCGTAACCTGACCTTCGCCGGCAACGGCGCGAGGATCGAGTTCACCGGCTGCGGGACCAATGATTCGGCCTTCAAGCTGCGGGGCACGACCGGCATCACCATCGAGGACCTCGTGCTCGTGGGGGACAACCCCGGCAGCTACAAGGTCGGCTGCGAGTCCAGCGAGGGCGTGGCCATGTATGGCGCGCACGACACCACCATCAGCCGGGTCGACGTCCGACGCCCATATGGCCACTGCTGGTATGCCGAGCAGTCGTCCCGAGGGGACGGCAGCACCGGCGACTGGACCGACGGGGTGCTCATCGAGGACTCGCGCTGCACCAAGGCGGGCGTCATGGGCCTGGCCATCGTGGCCGGGCGCAACATCACCATCGAGGGCACGACGCTCACCGATGTCTCGCTCTTCCCCTTCGACATCGAGCCCCACGACAGCGACGGCGGCGGGGAGAACGTGGTCATGCGCGACAACGTCATCGATGGCTACGGCATCTCAACGAGCTATACCCCCTGGCTGCTGGCGGCAGCGCCGGATATCGGCTCCATCAACGACCTCAGGTTCGTGCGCAACCATGTCAGCAAGGGTGCCTCCCACGGGGCCACCCTCGCCGGCCTCGCGACCCGCATCGATGGCGACCAGCCGAAGCGCAACATCGTCATCCGCGACAACACCACCGTCGCGGCCGGGGCCGGGCCGGTGATGCGCTTCGCCAACGTCACCGGCCTCACCGTCACCGGCAACGAGCAGCCGCTCACCAAGGGCAGCCTGGTCTCATGCTCGGGCTGCACCAACACGACCACGCAGTAGCGCCACCGTCAGCCGCGTGGTGAGAATTACCATGGCCTTTGAGCCGCTCCAGAACCGTTCTCTCTATCGTCGGATGCGCTGCGCAAGCAGGCCGGCGTATAGCGCGGCAAATTCATCGACAAACCTCTCGACTCCGAAGTTCATCGAGACGTGATGTCGCGCGGCGCTACCCATTCGGTCCCGGAGTTCGTCGTCCTGCAGGAATATGCGCATACCCGTGGCGATGGCGTCGACATCGCCGCACGGGACAAGGATGCCCGTGTGCCGATCGATGATGATTTCGGCCGAACCGCCAGCATCGGTGGCCACGATGGCGCAGCCTGCAGCAGCCGCCTCTAACAGAACGTTCGGTAGACCTTCGCTGTCCGATGACTGTACGACGATGTCAAATGCCGGGTAGTAGGGCCTCACTTCGTGCATCGGTCCATGCACCTGGATGCGATGGGTCAAGCCGCGGTCGACGATCTGGCGCTCGATATCTGGCCGTGTCGGCCCATCACCGATCAGCACCAGGCGTGAAGCGGGAGCAGTCGGTGCGACCTGGGCGAACGCGTCGATCAAGAGATCGTGGCGTTTGACTTGACGGTAGTTGCCGACACAGGCGACGAGCAACTCGGAGTCACCGGCACCTAATTCGGTACGCATCCGGCGGCGTTCAGTGGCGGTGGGCTCAGCAAGCGGCTCGACGCCATTTTCAAATCACGTGCATCTTCGCCGGATCGACATGGTGGTGCCGGATTGCGTGGTCGGCAGCAGCCTGCGAATTGGCCACGACCGCCGCAGTCAGACGATCGACCAACATGTCTACGATGGCGCCGCCTGGTCCGAAACGATCATGAAGTCCCAAGTTGCGGCGGCCCGTCACGATGATTGGACGGTGAGCGAGGAGGCCCAGCGCGGAGGCCAGCACATCCGCCGGGTAGAGCCAGGCGTCGATGATGTCGTAGCGACGGGCGCGCATGGTCCTCACGAGATACCGAGCCATCCGCAGCCGACGCCGCACGCCGCTGATGGTCGACTCGGAGTCTTCAGGGTAGCTACCGACGGAGAAGGTGCGGGCACCGGCCTGTCGGGCTCGCCCGTCGTATCTGCCGGCGCCGACCATACTGAGGAAGTCGACCTCGAACTGATCCCGTGGAAGGCGCTCGGCCAGCAGCAGCATTTGACGCTCAGCGCCGCCGGCGCTCAGGCTCCCGAGGAGGTAGGCGACTCGAATCGGTCGTGACGTCAGCGCCACCACGTCCGCCGCATCATGCGCCACTCGGAGGCCGCCAATAACTGCGGTTACCCGCGAACCACCCATCGCTATCCCGCCCCATTACCACGCGCGCTGAGCGTCCGGTTCGCCCGAGGTAGACATTCTCCATGATGGCGCGAGTCATGGACCGCGGTTAGGCCTTGATGCCCGAGGCTGAGCCAGGGTTCTCGCGATACCATCTGACAGTGCGCGAGATTCCCTCCTTGAACGGCACCACGACTCGATATCCGATTTCGCGCTGACCTACCGAGATATCCGCCAGCGAGTGTTTGATGTCCCCGGGGCGGGGAGGTCCGAACGCAGGCTCGACTGGGTGGCCGAGTGCGACCCCAATGGAGTCGAGCAACTCCAGCAGGCTCGTCCGTGTACCACAAGCCACATTGCAGGTGAGCCGAGTCGGCAACCCCTCCCGCGCGGCCAGGATATTGGCCTCCACGACGTTGTCGACATACGTGAAGTCGCGAGACACTTCGCCGGTGCCGTTGACCATCGGGGCGCGGCCAGCGATCGCAGCGGTGATGAAGCGAGGAACGACCGCGGCGTACTCGGAAAGTGGATCCTGGCCAGGTCCGAACACGTTAAAGTAGCGCAACACGGTGGTGTCTATTCCGCTGTGACTGCCTAGTGCATGGGCATATGCCTCCGTCGCGAGCTTGCTAACGGCGTACGGCGAAACCGGGTTCGGCGTCATCGCCTCGCGGCAGGGCAGCTCGCGTGGGACGCCGTACACCGATGACGAGCCCGCCAACACAACCCGGCGAACGCCGGCCCTCGCGGCCGCCAGCATCACGTTGATGGTGCCCGACACATTCACTTCATTCGTGCCCAAGGGGTCGACCAACGACCGTGCGACCGACGGTAGCGCTGCCTCGTGGAAGACGACCTCGCAATGGGAAGCCGCGCGATCTAAGGCCTGGGTGTCAAGGATGCTTCCTTTGATGAATTCAACCTCAGAGATAATGGGTCCGAGACGCTCGTGCGAGCCTGTTGACAAGTCATCGAGGACCACCACTGCATGGCCATCGTGGAGAAGTCGCGCCACAAGATGATGCCCGATGAAACCTGCACCGCCGGTAACCAATGTCTTCAACCTTCACGAACCCCTGGCTGTCACAACTCCGAGATCGCATGCAGCATGCAGTTTGACACGCCCAAGAGTACGCGGCCACGGACCGCGATAACGCCTTGAGCTTGGCTTCCCCATGGAGTTGACCCGGTTTGGTGGACACCCGAGAGTTGGGCCTCGAGCCCCCGGAAAAGGGAGTCCACATGGGAGAGCCACGTCCACGCTATCCGACCGAGTTCCGGGCCGAGGCCGTGCGCCTGGCGCGTGAGCCGGGCCCCACCCTCCGTGAGGTCGCACGCGATCTCGATGTCTCGTACGAGTCCCTCCGTCGCTGGGTCATCCAGGCGGACATCGATGCGGGACAGGTCGAGGGCCTCACGAGCGACGAGCGCGCCGAGCTGATCCGGCTCCGGCGCGAGAACCGCACCCTGCGCACCGAGCGGGAGATCCTGAAAAAAGCCGCGGCCTTCTTCGCTCGCGAGACCGACGGGACCCCGTGACGGTGTTCCGCTTCGTCGAGCAGGAGAAGGCCAGCTACCCGGTGGCCACGATGTGCCGTGTGCTCGGAGCCTCGCCGAGCGGCTACTGGGCCTGGGCCAGGCGACCACCCTCGGTCCGCGCCCGCGCCGATGCCGAGCTGACCGAGACGATCCGCGACATCCACCGTCACAGTCGGGGCACCTATGGCGTGCCCCGCGTCCACGCCGAGCTGCACGACAGCGGCAGACGCTGCTCGCGCAAGCGGGTCGCCCGACTGATGCGGGACGCCGGCCTGGTGGGCGTACACCGGCGCCGTTCGGAACGGACCACGGTGCAGAACCGGGCGATGGCCCCGGCCCCTGACCTGGTCGAGCCCTGTCCCGGCCGAAGTCGCGCGTGCGATGCCGGCCTCTCGACAGCGTCGCCCGAAGGCGAGACTCGTGTATTGCCTGGGTGCCGCGGTCGGAGTGGTGGATCAGGCCCGCACCCGGTCGACGGCGACTGATGGCCATGTCGAGCGCGTCCAATCGGCTGTGGGTGGCCGACATCACGTACCTCCGGCGTGGCACCCGGCGGCTGCAGGCGTCGAGCACGACCGCGAGGTAAGGTCCCCCGCCATCGACCAGCCCACGATCGATGGGCTCGACCGGCGACTGCTTCGACTGTGAGACTGGTGCAGCCTCCCGGGCAGCCTGACCCCTTGTTATGACTGACCGCTGGTGTCCTGGCTGTTGATCTGTCGGCTACCCGGGTGGTGGACCAGCGGCGCGCTGGCCGAGCGGGCAGTGACCGCATAGGAGCCTGATACCCCAGGTCTCATCACAGTCCTGTCCGCCCGCCCGGTCCGCGTGCTGCCAGCACCGGAAAGGACCGACAGCCATGGACAGCATCGCGCACCAGCCTCCCCGCCGCAGGGTCGCGGTCGGCATCGATACGCACAAGCACCTCCACGTCGCGGTCGCTCTCGACGAGCTGGGTGGCCGGCTCGATGAGCTGACCGTGCCAGCCGACAGCGGCGGATATTCGCAGCTGGAGCGATGGGCCACGGGCCACGGGCGGATCCTCGCCTTCGGGATCGAGGGCACGGCTCGTACGGGGCTGGTGTCGCCGGCTATCTCGGGCGGCAGGGCCACCGGGTCATCGAGGTGAACCGACCCGACCGGCGTGAGAGCCGGCTCAACGGCAAGAGCGATGCCCTCGATGCCGAGAATGCCGCCCGGGCCGTGCTCTCGGGTCGGGCCACGGCCACGCCGAAGGCCGCCGATGGCGAGGTCGAGATGATCCGGCAGCTCAAGATCGCCAAGGACACCGCGGTGAAGGCACGGACCCAGGCGATGGTCACGCTCAAGACACTCGTGGTCACCGCACCGTCGGACCTGCGTGAGCAGCTCGAGGGCTTGTCCAAGATGGCTCTCATCGAGCGCTGTGCCGGACTCCGGCTCGGACCGATGACGACCCCGCTCGCGGCGACCAAGCAGGCGCTCCGTGGTTTGGCTCGCCGCTCGCAGCAGCTGCAGCTCGAGATCAAGGAGCATGAGCGCCATCTGACGGCCCTCACCGCATCGGTCGCCCCGGCCATGGTCGCGGCCTTCGGCATCGGCCCCGACACCGCGGCCGAGATGCTCATTATCGCGGGCGACAACCTCGAGCGGGTCCGCTCCGAACCGGCCCGGGCCAAGCTGTGCGGTGTCTGTCCGATCCCGGCCAGCAGTGGCATGACGAGTCGCTACCGGCTCAACCGGGGCGGTCACCGTCAGGCCAACGCCGCGCTCTATCGGACCGTCATCGTCCGGCTTCGCTTCCACCAGCCGACCATCGACTACGTCGCCCGCCGGACGGCCGAGGGCAAGACGAAGGCGGAGATCATCCGTTGCCTGAAGCGCTACGTCGCCCGGGAGGTCTGGGCGTATCTGCACCCCGATCGCCACCGGGCATCGTCGCCCGAACTGATGGGTTCACGACTATAGGAGCTTCAACGCCATGGCCGAGTCCTTCTTCGCGAGCCTCGAGACCGAGCTCATCGACCGCAGCTCCTGGCGCACTCGCGCCGATGCCCGGCTCGCGGTCTTCGACTACATCGAGGCCTTCTACATCACTCGGCCCTGGACTACTTGTCACCCGTCGAGTTCGAGAGGAGGTACCGTTCCGACGAGACCGCCGCCTGACCTACCGTCGACCGTCCACCGAAGCGGGGCAGCTCCACCTATCAGTACCTCGGGACACGACTGGCGCATCGGGCGGGCTGGGAGCGATCGCCGGTGCGCCGCCGCAACGCGCCATGGAAGTGACACCAGTGGCATGCTAGTGCTGCCCGTATCGTCTAATCACCGGAGCATGGACAGCGGAGGAGCGACGACTCAATTGCAAAGCGAACTGTTGCTAGAACGCGGACGGGCGAGAACGGCCGCGGGCATCGCGATGCGACCAGCCGCCAAGCCAGACCGGTCACGCCCAAGCACGACCCGCCAGCTGCTCATGGGGCTGCCCCTTGTCACCCTCGTGATTGTAGGTACCGCTCTTGGCCAGACGCAATTGGTCTTGGCTGCATCGCTCGGGACCCTGGCGCTGGCAGTTCTCTCGCCCGCCTCTGGACTCGTCGCGCTCGCGTTCCTGGCGCCGACCAAGCCGATCCTCCTCCTGCCCGCGCCGGGGTTCACTGTCTTCCTGGTGTTCGCGGTGGTCGTCGGCTACATCTTTCGATTGCCGGTCGACCGGCCACGGCTTACCGTGGGCAAGTCCGCCCTATTGGTGCTGCTCATCGGCGTGTATGCCGTTGCCCAGCAGAGCCCAGGCATCACAACCGGGTTCGCAGAACCTGAGGCCTACGCAGCTGGATACCTCCTGTTCCAGTTTAGTGCCAGTATCGGCACGGTCTTCGCGGTGGCGCTGGTGCTGCAGCGCCGGTCACCGACCGCGGTGATGATTGCACTGCTCACGAGTAGCTTGCTGGTCGCTGGACTGGCAATCGTGACATTCGATGATCCTGCTCCGCTCGACGTCCTTGCCAGAGTCATGCCAGAGCCGGACAACGGCGCCCGCGCCGCAGGGTCATTCGGCAACCCCAACTACTTCGGCTTCTTCATCGCAAACGCGATGGTCCTGTCCCTCGCACTGCTCCGGTTCACGCGAGACGGCCGCATCCGCATCGCACTCTTCGCGGCGGTAGCCGTTCTCGGCGTCGGGTTGGCGATGTCGCTGTCCCGAGGTGGAGTGGTTGCATTGGTTGCCGGCATCGTGAGCCTTGCGTTTCTGCACCGCTTTCGCACGGGCATCCTAGCGCTCGCGCTCATCGCCTTCGCCGCTCTCGTGGCCTATCCGTTGTTCGTGGAGTTCCGGCTGGCGGTCCTGACCGGGGACACTGGCTCTTCCGTACATGGCATCATGGCTCACAGCGATGCCGGTCGCTTGAGTGCGGTGATGTCGGGGCCTTCTATATGGGTGACCTCGCCCATCTTCGGTGTTGGTTTCGGTCGATACCAGTTCGCCAACGCCGAGATCCTCGGGAATGGAGGCGGCCAGGTGGCGCACAACTGGTACATGACCGTGCTGGCAGAGCAGGGGCTCATTGGCATCATGCTGTGGGGGCTGCTGCTCATCGCGGTGGCAGTGGCGCTCTACCGCCGTCCAACTGTCCCACGCACCGTAGGCCTCGCAGTCTTCGCGACTGTGCTGGCTGGATTCATGTTCCTGTCGCCGCCTACGGCGTATCAATCATCAGCGCTGGCCGCCTTCGTTATCGCCGCGGCCTTGGTGGCCGACTGGTCAGCATGGTCCGCTGAGAAAGGATCGAGCCTGCCGGCCACTTCGGTCGGTGCGAGACGACTCTCGTCGACCCGGCTCTCCGGCCCATGAGGGTTGCCTTCCTCACGCCCCTCCTTCATCCGGGCGGTGCGGAACGCCAGATGTTGTATCTTGCCCAGAACCTTCCCAGACCGGAATTCGACGTCCGCTTCATCCTCATGGTGGACCGCGGCCCGCTTGCGGCGGAAGCCGAAGCTGCTGGAGCACGCGTCCACGTGCTCGGCCTCGATCGCAGTCGATGCGCGAAGCAGCCAGTTCACTGCCTGCCGGAACTGGCCCGCGCGCTGCGTCGGTATCGCAGCCTTACAGACGATATCGACATCGTGGACGCTTGGCTCGTTCCCTCCTACACCTTCGCAGGGCTGGCCAAGCCGTTCTCAGAGGGCCGGCGCTGCTCGCCGGGCGTCGTTCTTCGCTGAGCGTAGCGCGCACCCGTACGCGATTGCGCGAGATCGCCGGCCGCGTCGCGATGCGCTCCATGGACGCCGTCGTCGCCAACTCTCACGCCGCAGCTCGTGAAGCCGTCGAGCAAGAGGGCGTAGACCCGGAAAGGATCCACGTCATCCATAACGCAGTCGAGTCGCCGACACCTGATGGACGCGTCCGAACAGAGGTGCGTCATCGATGGGGCGTATCCGATGAACACCTAGTCGTCGGTTGCGTCGGCACCTTCAAGCCCGGCAAGGGCCAGGATCTCATCCTGGACCTCGCGCACGCCCTACGACCGCGACACGCCAACGTGCGCTACGTCTTGGTCGGGGACGGGCCGAGGCGCCAAGCGATTGAGCGGAGGATCGAGCAAGACCGACTCTCGGACATCGTCGTGCTCCACGGCGGAGAGGACGATGCCCGCCGGCTCTATGGGGCCTTCGACGTATGTCTTCAGGCCTCCGAGAGCGAGGGCTTGCCAAACGTGGTTCTGGAGGCGGCTGCCGCTCGCCGGGCGATCGTCGCAACGGATGTGGGTGGGACCAACGAGATCATCACGTCTGGCCTCAACGGCATCCTCGTGCGGCGTGAACTCAACGACATTGCGTCCGCTGTCTCGCGCGTCCTGGCGGACGCCGATCTCCGCCACCGGCTGGGTGAAGCAGCTGGTGCAAGGGCAGAGGACTTCAGCGTAGCCCAGCTCGTCGACGCAACGGCCAGGCTCTATCGTGCGGTGGCTGCCGACGTCCACTAGCCACAGATGGGCGCAACCAGACAGGCCGCTGGAACCGGGCCGATGCTGCCATAGAGGCCCAGGCCCAAAGACGAGGATGTGTGGTGTTGCCACGCTGCAACAGGTGTCCTCGGCGCGCTCCGCGATCGCTGCTACGATCGCGGACCATGGAAGAAGTAGCAGGCACAAGATGATGACACCGATCGCTGAACGGGTCGGCGTGATCGGACTCGGCTACGTCGGCTTGCCGGTAGCGCTCGGGTTTGCGACTCACTTCGACACCGTCGGCTTTGACGTCGATGTGGCCAAGATCGATGAACTGAAGCGAGGACATGACCGCACCGGCGAGATAGCCGAAGCGACTTTGCGGGAAGCGAAACTGCGGTTCACCGGCTCAGCCGAGGATCTAGCCGACTGCACGTTCCTCGTCGTCGCTGTGCCGACCCCGGTCGATCGCGACAACCGCCCTGACTTCGCGGCGCTGCGGAGTGCCTCGCAGACTGCAGGGAGCGCCCTCCGATCGGGGACCGTCGTGGTCTACGAATCGACCGTCTACCCGGGGGCTACCGAGGAGATCTGCGTGCCGGTGCTCGAGCAGGCGTCGGGCCTCCGGGCCGGTGTTGACTTCCATGTCGGTTACTCGCCCGAGCGTATCAACCCCGGGGACCGCGAACATACGCTGACCCGCATCACGAAGGTTGTCTCCGGCCAGGACGCTGCGACACTCGAGCGCGTGGCGACCGTGTATGAACGGGTGATCCCTGCGGGCGTGCATCGGGCGCCGAGCATCATGGTGGCAGAAGCCGCAAAGGTCATCGAGAACACTCAGCGCGACCTGAATATCGCATTGATGAACGAGATTGCCCTGATTTGCGGGCGACTCGGCATCCGCACAGCGGACGTGCTCGAGGCCGCGGGCACAAAGTGGAACTTCTTGCCATTCGCACCCGGTCTGGTGGGCGGCCACTGCATCGGTGTAGATCCGTATTACCTGACGACCAAGGCCGAGCAACTCGGCTACCAGCCAGAAGTCATCCTCGCCGGCCGGCGAATCAATAACCGGATGGGTGAGTACATCGGCACGAAGCTCGTAAAGATGCTGATCTCGGCCGGCGTGAAGATGAGCGAGGCACGTGTCGGAGTCCTCGGCCTCACATTCAAGGAGAACGTCGCAGATCTCCGGAACAGTCGCGTGCCTGACATCCTGGCCACACTCCAAGACTTCGGCATCAGGGCCCTCGTCCACGATCCGCTGGCCTCCGCGCGCGATGCCCATGCGGAGTACGGTGTGGAACTGATGGAGCTCGAGGAGATCTCCGACCTCGACGGTCTTGTGCTGGCCGTTCCACACCGGGTCTACCTCGAGGAACCCGTCGTGAGCCTGACCGGTCGCCTCCGTGATGGCGGAGTGTTCATCGATGTCAAATCGGTCATTCCCCCAGCATCGCTGCCCACCAGCGTGACAGCCTGGAGCCTCTAGCTCTCCCGGGAAATCCGCGGCACAAGGAGTCTTCGATGGAGACTGTCCGATCAAGCCAGCCAGAAGGCATCGGCGGGCCTGCTTCGATGCTCGTGATCACCACGGTGGCCGAGACGATGGGCTTTCTCTTGCCATTCGTCCACCACTTCAGGACCCTGGGCTGGCAGGTCGATGGCTGCGCACGTGGCATCACAGAGAACAAGCAAGCCGTGAGGCTCTTTCGATAATGTCTTCGAGCTTCCGCTCACCCGATCGGTCCGGGACATTCGGGCCATGCTGGACAGCGTCGCCACTCTAGAACGGGTTCTCTCCAACGGCTACGACATCGTCCACGTACACACTCCGATCGCTGCCTTCCTGGCTCGAGGAATCATGCGCAGGATGCCGCTGAAATCGCGACCTCGAGTCGTCTACACCGCCCATGGCTTCCACTTCCATGAAGGGGGCCACCCGGCCTCGAATCTTCGCGTTTCGCACCGCCGAACAGATTGCCGGCAGGTGGACGGATCGCCTGGTGGTCATCAATCAGGAGGACCACCGTGCTGCCTTGCGGTACCACATTGTTCCACGCGGCCGGCTGGTCTACATGCGCGGAATAGGCGTGGATACGACTTGGTACTCGCGCGGGTCCCTGTCGGCTGCTGCAGTGCCAGACGCGCTCGCCCGCATCGGCATCGATCCCGGACGCGCTACTTCATCGCGGTCGGCGGAGCAAGCGAAAGCGACCCGATGACATCGTGAACGCGCTTGCCCGCATGCGGAATCCGGAGGCCTGCTCACTGCTACTGCTTGGCGATGGGCTGCGCCGCGCCGTCGTCGAAAAGACCGCCGCCATGGCGGGTGTTGCCGATCGCGTCTTCATGCCCGGAAAAGTGGCGGATGTACGGCCGCTGGTCGCCGGCGCGTTGGCGCTCGTCCAAGCGAGCAGCCGAGAGGGGCTCCCTCGGTCGATGATGGAGGCGCTCGCGCTCGAAGTCCCATTGGTAGCTACCCGCGCGAGGGGTCAACCGGAGCTTGTCGGTGATGACCGCGGCTGGCTGGTGGACATCGGTGATGTCGATGCCATGGCGGCGGCGATGGACCGGATCCTGTCGCATCCCGCGGGTGCGGCCGCCATGGGCCGACGAGGACGCGAGCTCATCCTCGAACGCTATGACCTGCGTCTGATCATTCAGGAACACGAGCGCATGTACGCGAGCCTCCTCGCTCGATAAGTGCTGCCGATACAGCGAATGCGGTCAGCACGCGGCGTTCGCCGGTCGAGTGATGGACGGCTACGGTGAGGTAAGCTCCCTGTGGCTCAGTACCCACGCCGGGTGCCCGCAAGTAACCTAACGGAACCAAGGCGACGCAACCCACAGATCCTGGCCTCGTACCGGGGCGATGAGCGCCTCGGCACGGTGACCCGCGTCGCGACCGAGTTCGGCATCAGCCCGGCGATGCTGCGCCGTTGGATCGTTGACGCCGACATCGACCGCATGCCGACACCGCCAGCGAGGAGGCTCAGCGCATGACTGAGCTCGAGCGCGAGAGCCGGGAGCCGCTACGGGTCAACGAGGTCCTCAAGAGCAAGACGAGGCTCGCCCAGGCTCACATGGACGCAGACGCGATGGCTTCAGGACGCTTCGTCTTCACCAGCACGATGTCGGCGGGCAATCAGCGCAGTCATGATCCCGGCGAGCAGACCAATGACCAGCCCGGTTGTGTTGTCGACCATATCGGCGCTCTCGCAGCCTCGACCTATTCCCGGGTACAGTATCAGCGGAATGACCATGAGCAAGGTGAGCAGGAAGGCCGAAGTGATGACGAGCGTATTCCTGCCGTTCACGGGCAGCAAACCCAGAAGGAAACCCAGGATGGCGAAGAGCAGGATGTTCACGATGGCATCGAAGTCGACGATCAGTTCGACCGGTGGTAAGGGCGAGCGCCTCGAGAGATCACACTCGCCGCTGGATGCGACGGCGGACTCCAGGGCGAGCGTCGTGGGCGTCAAAGTAGCAGCGACGATCAGCCCCATCTCGAGCAAGAGCCCGAAGGCGATCCACCGCCTCGTGCTGAGCCACCGCGCCAGTGGGCTGGAGAGGAACATCCCCAAGGCGGCCCAGATCAGCAGAACCGGCAAAGAATATAGGAGCAGCTGCGCCGATTCGCGCAGCCCGGACGTGACGGAAGGGTCGGCGACAGGCCCGGGATGGACTCTCACGGCCTGGCCCTCGGGCCTGTGCCGTGAGTGCCTTCCGTGCCGACAAGCAGATCGAAGCACCGGACGAGCCTCGACCCAAAGGGCCAGTGAAGGGGTGGAGCACCCCTGTGTGCCGCTAGCGGAATTGCTCTCGTCGCTCGCTGCTGCTCCCGGTCCTTCCCGCACTCCGTGGGCATGGTCGCCGCCGTCAACACTTCGGGCGGGCACCGCGGACCCATGGACACCCCCACCCTGGCGAAGTCCGTAGCCGGGGCTGATGCGACGCCCCGGAGCGTAGGTCGGCCTGCGGACGAGACGACGATCGACTCGGAGCCACGTCTCGAACGACCACGGCACCGGCGCCTACTTCCGCCCAACGTCCAACCCGGACACCTGGCAAGAGGACGCAGCCGGTCCCGAGCGTTGCCCCCTCCTCCACGGTGCAGCCACCGCTGATATGGACCCCCGGAAAGACCGTCGCGAATGGCTCCAAACCGCGTCGTGGCCGATGGTGCAATTGACGTTGACATGAGCTTGACGGCCCACTGAGATGTTGGTCGACAGTCGGCTGCCGGCCCCGACCACGACCCCTTCGTCCAAGGACCACGTCACGGCCCAGGAGCGCCCACGGGTGAACACCGTTGCAGCGTGCCGTCCCGCGTCACGGACGTTCTCGTCGAGGCGTTGGCGGGCCGCCGAGCCGCCGACCGCGATGATGACGTCGGCGGCGATATCGGCGAGGTCGTCACAGGTGCCCAAGATCGTAGAGCCCAGTCGCTCGATCCGGCGAAGTCGCGCGGAGCGTCATCCACGAAGCCCAAGAGGTCAAATGTGGTGCAGCCGCATTGATGTCGAGCACCAGCTGCAAGACCTCTCGGCCGAAACCTGCCGGAACCGATGATCACGAGGGGCGTACGCAGGGGATCGGCAGGACTCACTCGTGTTCCCGGGATCCACTATCGCGCTTCCTCTTCCTGACTGATCGGCAGTGGCTTGGGCAGTGTACTTCAGGCCCCCTCGGCGCCGTAAAGTCGGCCAACCTCGGCGCGCAGCGGTTTGCCTGCACTGTTGCGTGGCAAGGAGGCTACGACCACGAAGGCGGCCGGCACCTGTCTCGGCATGAGCTGCTGCTGACAGTACCGACGGAGCTCAGCCTCTTCCGCCGTGCCGCCCGGACTGGGGACGATGACCGCGACCGGCACCTGACCCATGAGTTCATCCGACCGCCCGATAACGACGACCTCGGCCACTGCCTCGTGGCGGGCGAGCACCTGCTCGATGTCGGCCGGGCTCACGCGCTGGCCTCCGACCTTCAGCATCTCCCGCGCTCGGCCGCGGTGGTACAGATAGCCATCTGTGTCCCGCTCTGCGAGGTCGCCCGTCCAGAGCCAGCCGTCATGCAGGATCTGTGCCGTGGCCTCCGGTTCGTCCAGGTAGCCGGGGGTGACGTTCGGTCCGCGCGCGACGATCTGGCCGATGACACCGGGCGGAAGCTCCCTGCCCTCATCATCGACGACGCGCAACTCTACTCCGGGAATCGGGATCCCGATAGACCCGCGCTTCTCGACGGCGTCCGCCGGGGGGAGGTAGGAAAGACGGGCGGTGGCCTCGGTCTGGCCGTACATCACGAACAGACGCGCGGGCTGGAATGTCTCACGAACCCAATCGATCATCTCGTCGGACATCCGGCCACCTGCCTGGGTCAGATAGCGCAAGCGCGGGAAACGCATGCTCCCGACCTCGACCTGCCGCCGCATCACTCCGAACGTGAGGGGCACTCCGGCCATGCCTGAGCAGCCTTCCTGCATCATGGTCTCGAGGACCGTCCTGGGGAATCACATGCGGTGATCGAGAAAGACCGAGCCCCCGACGAGCAGATGGGTCTGGAGCACACTCCTTCCGTAGCAGTAGTGCAATGGCAACGTCAGCATCGCGCGGTCGTCGGGGCCAAGGAGCTCAAGGTACTCGACGATGGAGCGGGTGTTGGCGTCGATGTTGGCGAACTGTCCCCACGACCCCCAGGGGCGACCGAGGCTGCCCGATGTATAGAGCACCAATGCCGGCTGGGTCCTGGATTCGATCGACTCGATCGAGCCGAGTCCCGAGACGCCCGCGTCATCCCGGACCCATCCATCGGGGCGGACGTGCGTCCACGGGGTGTCACGGAGGTTCGCCGAGAGCTCTCCGATACAGGCCCTGGGTGAGAAAGCCAGTCGCTCGCAGTCGCCACCGCTGGAAACATCGCGCCACTTGCCGACATCCCGTCCGAACAGGAACGCATGCTCCACGCCCGATCGCTCCAGGACCTCAGCGAGGGTGCCCGCGCTCCACTCGCGAGGCACTTCCAGCGCGACGGCGCCGAGCCGGTGAAGAGCCAAGCCGGCGACCACGGCTATCGCCGAGCTGGGCAGCCGCGATCAGCACCCGGCTGCCGCGACCAACGCCGGCACCAACCAGATCCGCTGCCAAGAGGCGCACGCGCCGAGCGAGGTCGCCGTAGGTCAAGCGCAGCGACGGAGTGGCCAGGACCGGTGCGGTTGGAGTTCGAGCGGCATGAGCCGCCACCCACTCGAATAGGAACGGCGAGGACGGCAAGCCGGCAGCTGTCCATCGGTGCGCGCTGGAACCACCACGTTCAGGCATGGTCTCTCTCGTACGACTGTTTGCGGTAGAGTCGCTGACTCACAGCTATCGAGGCTCTGCCTCACCATGTCCCTCGCCAGCGGATCCGACAGGTACCAATGCTCCCACAAGACGCCCTCTGGCTCGAGCCAGGTCCCGAGGTAGAGCGCATCCTCACAGCGGTGCGCCAACAGGTCTTGGGCGACCATCGACGAAGAGGCATCGTGGTCGCCATCTCGGGCGGCATCGACAGCTCCGTCGTGGCTGCC
>CAWDAI010000003.1:0-98029 GCA_963800275.1 uncultured Chloroflexia bacterium | reverse complement strand
GCGTGCCGTCAACAGACAAGCCCATGGGACCTGTCCCATACTGGTGGGGATGCGCAACATGTCCAGTGATGAGCGGTCACAAACGCGTCCACGTGCCCTGTCGGGAACCGACGTCTTGTAGTAGGAGGCGGGAGTGACGCCGGACCGTGCTTTGCCAGGCTCCGCGGGAGGTCTGCCCACCGACTCCAATCGCGGAGCCCGACGCCGCACGGGCCTCGGCGGGGATGGGGACCTTATGGGCGGCCCGACGTGGGTTGACAGGGCAAGACGGCGGTACTGGCAGGCTGTGCTCGAGAGCGGCGGGTTCACGGCGGTCCCCCGCTGGACCCTCCATCCGGTCACGGGCATCGCCACTCACGACGTCAAGCTGTCCGCCGAGCTTGCTACCTCGCTGCGCGGTGTGGCGGATGCCTCGGGTTGGCCGTTGGGCTCGGTGGTGTGCGCGGCCCACGCGAGGGTACTGGCCGCAGTCTCGGGGGAGACAAGCGTGTCACTGGGCTACGTCCCAAGGGAAGGCGGCCCGCCGATGCCCTGTCGGGTGATGACGGAGAGTGGCTCATGGACGACGCTGCTGTCGGACACCCACCGAGTGGTGACAGAGCTTGAGGCCAACTCGGGGTACCCGATCGACGATCTGCGGAGCGAGCTGGGGCTTGTGGGTCCCGTCTATGAGGACGTGTTCGATCCGTGCGGTCGCAGCCTGGACCTGGGCGCGGAGACGGTGCTCGCCGTCGACCTGGCACAAGATGGAGGCGCGCTCAGCCTCAGGTTGCGATACCGGACCGACGCGCTCGACGAGGGCAGTGCCAGCAGGATCGCCGGCTATCATGTCGCCGCACTCACAGCGCTCGTGTCTGACCCGGCCGCCGCGCCTACGCGCCAGAGTCTGGTCTCCGCCGACGAGCTGCACTACCTGATCGAGGGCCTGGCGGGACGGCGCCGAGAGCTGCCGGACCTCCGGTTCCATGAGCTGTTCGAGCAACGGGTGCGAACTCACCCGGACGCCGTCGCGGGCATGTGTGGCGAGGATTCGTTGACCTATGGAGAGCTCAACGCTCGCGCCAATATGCTGGCTCGGGCCTTGCTTGCCCGCGGGCTGACCACAGAAGGCATCGTCGCGGTCGTGAGCGAGCGCACGCTGGACTGGCAGGCCGCCGTCATCGCCGTCTTGAAGGCCGGTGGCGCCTACATGCCCATCGAGCCGCACTTCCCGGCTGGTCGGATCGCGGCCATGATCACGCGCTCCCAGTGCGGTCTCGTGCTGGCCGAACGGGGCAGCACGACGAATCTCGAGGTCGCGCTCGAGCCGATGTCCGAGGTGCAGGTGCTCTTCATCGACGATGCGTTCCAGGAGGGACACGAGGACGACGACCTCGGCATCGAGGTCACGCCGGACCAGCTCGCCTACGTCGACTTCACATCCGGCTCCACGGGCGAGCCCAAGGGTGCGATGTGCGAGCAGCTCGGGATGCTGAACCACATGTATGCCAAGCTCGAGGACAACGGGGTCACCGAGGGGCGGATCGTCGCGCAGACCGGGCCGCAGTGCTTCGACATCTCGATCTGGCAGCTCCTCGGCCCACTCCTGGTCGGTGGACAGGTCCTGATCATCGAGCAGGACGTCATCCTTGACGTCGAACGGTTCGTGGACACCATCATCGACCGGCGCGTGTCGGTGGCGCAGCTCGTGCCGTCGTACATCGAGGTCGTCCTGTCGTACCTCGAACATCGGCCTCGCGAGCTGCCCGATCTCGTGTGCGTATGCTCCACCGGTGAGGCGCTCACGATGGAGCTGGCCCAGCGCTGGTTCGCAGCGCTGCCCGATATCACGCTCGTGAACTCCTACGGCCTGACCGAGACGTCCGATGACACGAACCACGACATCATGGAGCGGCCTCCGGAGGGTGATCGCGTCCCGCTCGGTCGTCCCATCAACAACGTCTACGCCTACGTGGTCGATGAGGACCTTGCGCCGGTGCCACTCGGGTCCGCGGGAGAGATCGTCTTCTCGGGGATCTGCGTGGGCCGCGGCTACATCAATGATCCCGAGCGGACCGCGATGGCGTACGTGCCGGACCCGATCCGCCCCGGCAACCGGCTGTATCGCACGGGCGACTACGGCCGCTGGCGACCAGACGGCAAGCTGGAGTTCCTGGGCAGACGGGACGCGCAGGTGAAGATCCGCGGCTTCCGCATCGAGATCGGTGACATCGAGAACGCGCTCATGCGCGTTCCCGGCGTACGCAACAGCGCGGTCGTGGTCGCCGACCGAGCGGACGGCAGCAGGCACCTCGTCGCCTTCTACTCTGGCCCCCAACCGCTGGAAGCTGCTCACATCCGCGAGCAACTGGCCCGGTGGCTGCCCGACTACATGGTGCCGTCGGCCATCCAGTGGATGGAGGATCTGCCGTTGACCGGGAACGGGAAGATCGACCGCAAGCGACTCGGGCCCATCGCGGCCGAGCTCGAGACAGCGGAGGCGGACGTGGAGCCCCCGACCACGCCGACGGAGAAGCGATTGGTGTGGGCATGGGCTTCGGTGCTGGGGATCCCCGAGGGCCGGATCGGCCGACGGGACAGCTTCTTCGATCTTGGCGGGACTTCGCTGTCCGGAGTCAGGCTCATGGTGGCGCTCGATCGTGCGGTGTCGCTGAAGGATGTCACGAGCAATCCGGTCCTGGCGGATCTCGCGGCGCTGGTCGACGGCCGTGTCCAACAGCATCCTCATCCCGGCGAACGACCGCTCGAGCTCATGCCGAAGATCATGGATAGGGTGTCGGATGGCATGACGGATCCCGCTGCGCCCCCGAGACCCGCGTCCCTGGCGACGCCGAATGCGAACCCCGTCGGCGAGCCGCCATCGGCGACCGACCCCCGGCGGGTCCCGCTGACCGACGTCCAGCGCGACGTCTGGATCATGTGCCAGCTGAGCAGCGAAGGGTCGGCTGCCTACAACCTCTCCGTCACGCTTCAGCTGAAGGGAGCTCTTGATGTCGACGCGCTGCGGGAGGCCCTGGGCCTGCTGGTCCAGCGCCACGAGTCGCTGCACACCACGTTTGACGCGACCGGCGACCACCAGTTCGTCCACCCGTACGTTCCGGCCGAGCTGAGGTACATCAACGTCTCGGATCGCCCCGGGCAGGTCCAGGAGCGCCTGGAGGTGTTCGTGGACTCCGAGCTCACGAACCCCTACGACCTGGGCACCGCGCCGCTCTTCCGTAGCACGCTGCTCCGCCTGGCCGAGGATGAACACATGCTCGTTCTCTCGGGGCACCACCTCATCTGTGATGGCTGGAGCCTCGGTCTCATGCAGCGCGATCTGGGGACGATCTACTCCGCGCTGGTCCGGGATGAAGCCCCAACGCTTGACCGTGTCACTCAGTTCCGAGAGTACGTGGCCTGGCATGAAGCGCAGGGCGCCGAGTCACAGCCGTACTGGTCGGACCTCTACCAGACTCGTCCGGTACAGCTCGATCTGCCCGTCGATCACGCGCGGCCGCCGCTGCGATCCTTCGAGTTCAAGAGCGAGCGCGCCGTCATCGACGCGCGGCTCCATGCGGCAGTAGGGGACATGGCTCGTCGCTGTGGGGTGACCACGTTCACGGTCCTGCTCGCGGCCTGGGAGCTCCTGCTCCATCGCCTGTCTGGCCAGGCGGAGTTCGCCAGCGGGGTCTTCATGTCGGGCCAGGCATCCATGGGTGCCGACGGCCTCGTGGGCCTGTGTGCCGGGCTTCTGCCGCTGCGCGTCCAGGTCAACCCCGATGAGCCGGTCCGCGACTTCCTCGTGCGCCTGATGGACCACGCCGCGGACGCTTTCGACCACCAACACGTGGGGTCCGGCAGGCTGGCCGCAGCCCTGAACATGCCGCGCGATGCCAGCCGCCCGACGCTGGTGTCGAGTGTCATCACCTACGAGACCCCGACCGAAGGCATCGCCTTCGACGGACTCACGGCGACCGAGTGGATCCACGGACGGCGACGGTTCGGGGAGTTCGACCTGGAGGCGTACCTCGCGGAGTCGGAAGAACACCTTCTTCTGGACTTCCACTACGCGGTATCGCTGTTCGAGCCGGATACGATCCGTCGCTGGCTGGGCCACTATGTCCACCTCTTGGAGGAGATGACCAGCAAGCCGACCGTAGCGATCAGCGAGCTCCGTCTCCTCGATCTCGATGAGCGTCGGGCGCTCCTGGGTGCGTGGAACCAGACACATGCGCCGGTCCCGGACCTTTCGATGGTGGAACGATTCGAGCAGCAGGCTGCCCGGGGACCCGACCGAGTGGCTATCCGGACGTCGGACGGCGCCCTGACCTATGCCGACTTGGATGCCAGGGCCAACCGGCTGGCGCGACACCTTCGAAGCCTCGGCGTCGAGGCTGATCGCCTGGTCGGCATCCACCTCCATCGAACGGCGGACATGGTCGTGGCGCTGCTGGCTGTGCACAAGGCCGGGGGAGCGTACGTGCCCCTGGACCCCCTGTTCCCGGCCGAGCGCCTTTCGATGATCGCGGCGGATGCCGGGCTAGACGTCCTGGTCACGCAGTCCTCGTTGCTTGGGACCATGATTGTCGACAGCGCCAGGGTCGTCGCGATGGACCGGGATGCCAACGAGATCAGTTCTCGTGAATCGTCAGGATTGGGGATCGGGATCGGCCCATCCGATCTGGCTTACGTGATCTTCACGTCCGGTTCGACCGGACGGCCCAAGGGTGTCGGATCCAACAGGTGGCCTTGTCGAACTTCCTTAAATCGATGCGGACTCGTCCCGGGCTCGCGACCGACGAGGTGCTGCTCGCCGTGACCACGATGTCCTTCGACATCGCCGGGCTCGAGTTGTTCCTGCCGCTCGTCGTGGGTGCCACGGTCGTGCTTGCGGACGAACGGGAGGCCGTGGATGCGATCTGGCTGCGCGAGCGACTCGGGGCCGGGGATACCACCGTGATGCAGGCGACACCGGCCACGTGGCAGATGCTGCTCGACGCCGGTTGGACCGGCACGCCAGGACTGAGGGCGCTCTGCGGTGGTGAGGCGCTGACCCCGGAGTTGGCTGCTGCTCTCATCGCACGCGTTGGCTCGCTCTGGAACATGTACGGGCCGACCGAGACGACGATATGGTCGTCTGTCGGCGAGGTAGCCGAGATCGATGGGCCGATCTCCCTCGGAGAACCGATCCGGAACACAGAGCTCCACGTCCTTGATTCGCAGCTCGACCTCCAGCCTCTCGGGGTCCCGGGGGAGCTCTACATCGGCGGTCTCGGGCTGGCGCGCGGGTATCGACAGCGCGACGACCTCACTCGCGAGAGGTTCTTGACGCAACAGTTCGATGACGCCCCGGCCCGCCGGCTGTACAGGACGGGGGACGTGGTTCGACGGCTGTCTGACGGTCGGATCGAGTACCTCGGTCGGGCCGACTTCCAGGTGAAGATCAAGGGCTTTCGGATCGAGCTGGGTGAGATCGAGACGGTGCTGATGCGACATCCCGAAGTCAAGGAGTGTGCGGTCGTTGCGCGCGACGGACGGGATGGATCGAAGCGCCTGGTCGCCTACATCGTGCCCGCGAGCAGTCAGGCCATCGATGTGTCCGCGCTTCGCAGGTACCTGCGACAGACCCTGCCTGACTACATGGTGCCAGCCCTGTTCCTCGTCCTCGACTCGTTCCCGCTCACTGCCAACAAGAAGGTCGATCGCCAGCAGCTCCCCGACCCGGATAGTCAGAGGCCGGACCTGTCGACGGAGCTCATCGAGCCCCGCAACGAGGCTGAGGCCACACTCGTGCGTATCTGGGCAAAGTGGCTCGGCCTCGAACAAGTCGGGATCGAGGACAACTTCTTCGACCTCGGCGGGGATTCTCTGTCAGCGCTTCGAGTCGTGATGGACGCCAACCGTTCTGGTATCGGCCTCCTTCCGAACTCCATCTTCCGGTACCAGACCATCGCTGAACTCGCGTCCGCGGGCGAGTTGACCGTGGAGGCTGACAACGACCAGGAGGTCGTGGTCGGCCCGACACCGCTTAGCCCCGGGCAGCTGCGCTTCCTCGATGAGCGCCGCACGCCGGATGCGCACCACTGGAACCTCTCGACGCTGGTGGCGGCCGACCGGCTGTCGCCGACGGCCCTCAGGACCGCGCTCGAGGCCGTCATCCTGCATCACGACGCGCTCCGACTGCGCCTGTGGCGGCAGGACGGCGGTTGGCGACAGGAGCTCGCAGCCCCGACGGACGAGATCCCGTTCGCCTCGTACGACGTCTCGACCTTGGCCCCAACGCTTCGCAGGGCGGAGATCGAGCGTATCTGTGCGGAGCTGCAGGGCAGTCTCGACCTCCAAGAGGGAGTTCTCCTGCGGGCCGCGCACTTCGACTGCGGGCCGGACGATTCCGACCGGCTCTTCGTCGCCATCCACCACTTTGCGGTGGATGGCGTCACGTGGCCAGTATTCTGGGAGGACCTCGAGCAGGCCTACCTCCAAGCTGTGGCCGGATCGAGCGTGTCCCTCCCGCCGAAGACCACGTCGATCAAACGCTGGGCTACCCAGCTCCGGGAGCTGGTGGAGGCGCCGGCGGTAGTCGACACGGCGCCAACATGGCTCACGCTGCCATGGCATCAGGTGGCGAGCTTGCCATCGGACTTCGACGCGCTAGCGGGTGCGAACACCAACGCATCCGCGGCGGTGGCCGAGGTCGAGCTCAGCGCCGAGGACACACGAGTGCTGCTGGACGCACTTTGGCGGCCGCAGATCTTGATCATCACCGCCTTGGCCGCCTGCCTGAGTGACTGGACGGGGTCGCCGACGGTCCTCATCGACATCCTCAGCCACGGCCGTGATGCCGTCGTCGCAGGCCAGAACCTGTCACGTACGGTCGGCTTCACGCTCTCGTACAACCCGCTGGTCCTTAGCGATCGGTCGTGGGACACCACTCCGGCAGCAGTGGAGTCGGTTAGCGCCCAGATCGGTGCGACGCCGGCGGGCTATACCTTCGAGCTGCTGCGGTTCCTGTCACCCGACCCGCGGATCCGCGAGCGGCTATCGGAGCTCCCTCGGGCCGACCTGCTCTTCAACTACCGAGGCGCACCAGCCGACGATGGTCGTGCCGGGACATGGCGTGAGGTGGCGGATCCCTGCGGCCCCGACGAGAGCCCGCGCGGGCTGCGGCAGCACGCCATCGCGGTCCGCGCGACCCTCACGCCGAACCTTCGGCTCGTCTTCGTCTACAGCACCGCGCTGCACCGTGCCGAGACCGTCGAAGCGAAGGCGGCCGAAGTGGCCGATACCATCCGCAGGCTGTCAAGGAAGTCCATGGTCACCTGAGGCTCTCCCGCGGAAGCTGCCTGCGCCATGGCGGCGACGACCAGGAGTCGTACGCCTGGAGCACGGACGAAGACGCGGCACCCTCCTCTGGGTGCCGCGTCCGTCGTTGGCGTGTGCGCGGGACGTCAGCCCATGGTGAGGGCCATCACCGCCTTCTGCGCGTGGAGCCGGTTCTCAGCCTCGTCGAAGGCCGCCGACTTGGGCCCGTCGATGACCGCATCGGCCACCTCCACGCCGCGATCGGCAGGCAGCGGGTGCATCCAGATGGCATCGTCCCTGGTCAGCGCCATGCGCCGCTCGTCGGAGATCCAGTCGGTGTACTTGGCCGCGATCTTCGCGCCCTCGTCGTCAGAGACACCCAGGGTGTGGGCGCCCCACGACTTGGCATAGACCACATCGGCGCCGTCGAAGCCGGCGTCGAACTCGTGGAGCAGCTCGAACTCCCCGCCGGCCCTGGCCACGTTGGCCCTGGCCTCTTCCATGATCTGGGGCATCAGCTCGAACTCGGGCGGATGGACGAGCTTGACGTCCATGCCGAAGCGGGTCGCCGCCAGCAGCAGCGACTGGGGTACGGAGATGGGCTTCTGGTACGAGGAGGCGTAGGCCCAGCTGATGGTGATCGACTGGCCCTTGAGCCTGCCCTTCTTCTCGATGATGGTCATCAGATCGGCCAGGATCTGGAAGGGGTGGTAGGTCTCGCACTGCATGTTGAGCACCGGCACCCGGCTGGCCGCGGCCACGTCGCGGATGTACTGGTTGCCCTCACCCGGCGTGACGTGACGGATGGCGATGCCGTCGTTGTAGCGGCCCAGGATCTCGCCGATCTCGGTCGCCGTGTCACCGTGGGCGATCTGGGTGGTGCGGCTCTCCATGAACATGCCGTGCCCGCCCAGCTGGGCCATGCCCGCCTCGAACGAGGCCCGCGTGCGCGTGCTGCTGAAGAAGAAGAGCATCGCGAGCGTCTTGTCCAGCAGGTACGCGTGGCGCTCGCCGAGCGCACGCTTGCGCTTGAGATCGAAGGCCACGTCCAAGGCGGTCTCGATCTCCTCGTTGGTCCAGTCCGAGAGTGCGATGAGGTCGCGCCCGCGAAGTCCGGTCTGCATCGGTGGCCCCCTACTCGGCCTTGCCCAGGATGAGCGTGAGCAGCGCCATGCGCATGACCACGCCGTTGAAGGCCTCCACCCAGTAGCGGCCGAAGCGGGTCTCGTCCACGTCCGAGGTCAGCTCGTCCATGCGCGGCAGGCTGTGGAGCACGAACGCATCGCGCTTGGCCTTCTCGTGCAGGAGCTTGAGGTTGACCACGTACTCCGGCGGCGTGAGCCCCTTCTCGACGTCCTTCTCGTCCACGCGGCCCTTGGTGTAGTCGGCCTGCACGACCGGCTCCATGTAGATGACATCGGCCTCGCCGATGACGTCGCGGATGTCGCCGACCTCGCGGTAGTAGGTCGAGCGCTCGTCGAGCTCGGCCTTGAACTCGGGCAGCAGGCTCATCTCGTCGGGGCCGATGATGATGGCCTCCATGTCGAAGCGCGACATGGCGTAGAGGATCGAGTGCATCGTGCGCATGCGCATGTCACCGACCAGGATGAGCTTGAGCCCGTCGAGCGAGCCCTTCTCCTTCCAGATGGTGTAGAGGTCGGTCAGCACCTGCGTGGGATGCTCGCCCCAGCCGTCGCCGCAGTTGATGACCGGCACGCTGGCCCACTTGGCGGCCTCGTGCGGGGCGCCCTGCTGGTAGTGGCGGATGGCGATGACGTCGCCGTAGTACTCCAGCATGTGGAAGGTGTCCTTGAGCGACTCCATGTAGAAGTCGCCCGCGCGCGTCATCTTGGCGTCGCTGAAGCCGAGCACGTGCCCGCCCAGGCGGTGCATGGCGGCCTCGGTCGAGAGACGGGTGCGCGTGGAGGGCTGATAGAAGGCCGTCAACAGGGTCTTGTCGGCCAGGAGGTCCGTGTTGCGGCGGTCGCGCGCGATCGGCGCCAGGTCGTCGCAGACCTGGAAGATGCGCAGGTATTCATCCCGGGTCATGTCCTTGAGGGACAGGATGTCGCGGCCTCTGAAGCTTCTCATCGGGGGTGTCCTTCCTCCTGTGACTGGTTCTCGGCCGCGTTCGCGTCGCGTCGCGCGCCACTGAAGATCACTGCCACGGTCTCGTCTGGGCCGACGACACCGTCGCGGGTGAGCTGGATGAGGCCGGCCAGGCCGGCGGTACCGGTGTGATCGGCGTCGATGCCGAGCAGGGGCCGGGCGAGAGCGTTGGCAGCTTCCAGCGTGGCCTCGTCGACCACGACCGATCGGCCGCCGGTGCGGAGCATGGCACGGACGACCGCAGCCCAGTCGTACGTCTCGTCATCGAGGATGCCGTGGGCGACCGAGACCGGCTCCGTCTCCCAGGCCCACATGTAGTCCGAGCGGTGGTGCACCGCCTGCGAGATGGCGCCGGCGACCATGTCGGCCGCGACGGGCGTGCCCTCGGTCGCCTCGAGCTGCTCGAGCGCCCGCTCGTGGGCTCGCCGCAGGGGATAGCCGCCGCGCGTCTGGACGGTGTCGATGATCGGCATCCGAGCCAGGCGGCCCGCGACGACCGCTTCCTCCAGCGCCTGGGACGCAGCCGAGGCGAAGGCCCCGCCGCCCACGTGGATGACGAGGCGGTCCAGGCCCGAGGCATGGTCCGGCAGCTGATCCACCAGTTCCCAGGCGAGGGTCTCACCGCCCTCGATGGCTAGGCCGTTGAGGTTGCCCTGCACGGTGAAGGGCACGGCGCCGTCGGCGATGGCGGCTTCCAGGCGCACCACGGTGGGGTCGCCGCTTTGGCCCGGCTCGCGCTCGCAGACCTCGATCTGGGCACCGAGGGCACGCAGCCGCTCGACCACCGCCGGCTCGGCCGACGGCGGTACGAAGACCAGCAGCCGGCGCCGCGCCGCGCGGGCCACCACCGCCGCCGCGAGCGCGGCGTTGCCGCAGGAGGAGATGGCGAGCGGAGCAGTGGCCTCGGCCAGGCCCATCGACTCGGCCACGCGCAGCGCGAGCATGACGCCCATCAGGTGACGCGCCTTGTGCGAGCCCGAGACGTTGCCCGTCTCGTCCTTGACCCACACGCCACCATCCGGCCCGAAGCCCAGCTCGCGATCGAACCGCGCGCAGCGGGTGACGGGCGTCAGGCGGAAGCCCTGGCCGTCCACTTCGGCGATGGCTGCATCCAGCTCGACGCACGAGATCCACGAAGCGCGCATCGCTCCAGCCCGCGGCTCGGGCCACGTTATAGCTGTGGAAGCGCCGGCGATAGCGCAGAAAGGGATTGGCGTCGTTCTCCTCCGTCTGTGGTTCCGGGCCGAAGGTGGCAGCGTCCGCCACGCGCGTCAGCAGGTGGTCGATGTCGTCGCCCGGCACCGCCGCCGGGCAGCTCCAGGCGATGGGCGTCTCCGCCGGCAGCTCGGCGCCGCATCCGGCGCAGGCCAGGCGGGTCGCCACCAGCGTCACCCGCGGACCTCGGCGTTAAACGCGTCGATGAGGTCGTCCCACTCGTGCACGATCTCGCGCGTCTCGGTCCAGAAGTCCTGGCTCTTGCGCGCGCTGAACTCCTCGCTGGTCACGCCCTGCTGCTCGACCCAGGTGTAGTAGCCCAGGTTGAACATGCGCAGCCGGTCAGCGTGGGTGCACTCGAGCATGTCCGCGGTGTCGACGCCGTCGAGGTAGGCCGCACGCACCTCTCCCGCCGCCGCGTCGTCGAAGGTGCCGCGGTGGTCGCGCCGGACGATGCGGTCGACCTCGCTGAGGTACATCTCCGCGCCGTCGGTGGCCACGGTGGCGATGACGTCACGCGGGCCCAGCTCCTGCTGCTTGGCCACCTTGATCGCGGCCAGCACGTTGCAGATGGAGCTGTAGCCGAAGGAGCGCAGGGCCTCGATGGTCGCCTCCGGCACGCCCATGCGATCGCGCAGGTGGGCCTTGCCGGCATCCGTGTTGAAGAGCACCAGCAGGTTGTCCGTGGCCTTGTCGCTGATGTCCACGATGAAGTCGGTGTTCATGGCGTTGTGGATGAGCGGGACGTGCTTGTCACCGATGCCCTGGATGTTGTGCTCGCCGAACCCGTTGTAGAGCAGGGTGGGGCACTCCAGCGCCTCCACCGCCGCGATGCGCGCGCCGTACTCCTCCTTGAGGTAGTCGCCGGCAGCGATGGTGCCGGCCGAGCCGGTGGCCGAGGTGAACGCGGCCAGGCGCAGGTCCTCATCCTCCGCGACGAGGCTCTCGAAGACGCGCCCGATCGCCGCGCCCGTCAGGTAGAAGTGGCCGATGTGGTTGCCGAACTCGCTGAACTGGTTGAAGATGACCGTGTCAGGGTCGCGATCGAGCTCGGCACACTCGTCGTAGATCTCCTTCACGTTTGATTCGGTGCCGGGCGTGCGGATGATGTCGTCGGGCGAGGTGACCCACGCGGCCAGCCAGTCGAAGCGCTCCTGGCTCATGCCTTCCGGCAGCACGGCCACACCGTGGGCGCGCATGATGCGGCTGACAGCCACGCCCCCGCGACAGTAGTTGCCGGTGGAGGGCCACACGGCGCGCCCGCTGGCGGGGTCGAACTGGCCGGTCACGATCCGCGGCGCGAGGCAGCCGTAGGCCGCGATCAGCTTGTGCGAGTGGATCATGGGGAAGCGGTCGCCGAGCAGGACCACGATGGGCGAGGCCACCCCGGTCAGCTCGGTCCGCAGGACCACGTGCGCGGGCAGGGGTACCGGCTTCGATTCGCCCCACTCGTTGTGCCAGTGGGCGCGGAAGAGGTTGCGCGCGTCCGGTGCGTCGGGATCGGCTTTGGCCACGTCATCGAGGATCTCGTCGGGCATGGCGCAGGGATCGGCCAACTGGGCGAACGTGGGCATGATGATGCCGGCCTCGCGGAAGCGCGCCACCGAGCTCTCGTACACACTCCGGTCGACCACCTCACGCTCGAGTCCCAGCCGCTGCATCGCGTCCTCCATCTCGTCTGCCGCCCTCACCGAAACAGGCATCGTGCCGTAGTCGGGCAGCAGGTCGGCCGGTCGTGCCCTCGGGGTTCGGGCGGCATCATCACCAGCACATTGGCCTAGCCTAACGGTGTTTGAGCAGGGTAGGGTGTCGCAAGGGCCACTTGGCCTCGCGGCACACACGATTGGCAGGGACTCGTGGACATCAATCTGAACGGACAAGATCGGACCGTCGACTTCGAACCGGGCACCTCGTTGCTGCAGCTGTTGCGCGGTGAGCTGGGCCTGCGCTCGATGAAGGACGGCTGTGCGCCCGAGGGCTCGTGTGGCGCCTGCACCGTCATCGTCGACGGCCGTCCCGTGGTCTCGTGCGCCCAGCCCGCCGAGCGCTTCGAGGGCAAGGCCATCGAGACCCTGGAGGGTCTGCCCGAGGAGACGCGCGACCTGTGGGCTGACGCCTTCAGTGCCACCGGCGCCTCGCAGTGTGGCTACTGCACGCCCGGCATCGTGATGAAGTCGGAGGCGCTGCTGCGGCGCGAGCGTGAACCCGGCCGGGACGTGATCAGCAAGGCGCTCGCGGGCAACCTCTGCCGCTGCACCGGCTACCTCTCGATCATCGATGCTGTCGAGCAGGTGGCATTGGCCCGCGACGGCGGCCCGCACCCGGTCCCACATCACGGAGCAGCCGTGGGCGACCCCGCACCCAAGTACCGCTCGCGCGAACAGGTGCTGGGCATGCAGCAGTACGTGGCCGACCACGTCTTCCCGGGCATGCTGCAGGGCGCGCTGCGCTTCAGCGAGCACCCCCGTGCCGTGGTCAAGTCGATCGACGTCTCCGCGGCCCAGGCCGCGCCGGGCGTGGTCGCGGTGGTGACCGCCGCTGACGTGCCCGGCAAGCGCCACCAGGGCCTCATCAAGGACGACTGGAACCAGTTCATCGCCGTGGGCGAGACGACCCACTACATCGGAGACGTGCTGGCCGCGGTGGCGGCGGAGACGCGGGCCCAGGCGCGCGCCGCGGCCGAGCTCATCAGTGTCGAGTACGAGGTGCTCGAGCCGGTGACCGACCCCTTCGAGGCGCTCGCCGAGGGTGCGCCGTCCGTGGGCGAGGGAGGCAACCTGCTCTCGCGCTCGGCCTACCGCATCGGCGACGTGGAGGCAGCCATCGCGAGCTCGGCCCACGTGGTCTCCGATTCCTTCACCACGGCCGGCATCGAGCACGCCTATCTCGAGCCGGAGTCGAGCCTGGCCGTGCCCCAGGAGGGCGAGGGTCCCCGGATCCACATCCTCTCGCAGGGGCAGGGCGCGTGGGAGGATCGTCGCCAGATCGCTTCCTTCCTGGGCTGGGACGCGCAGGACGTGCTGGTCACGCAAGTCGCGACCGGCGGTGCCTTCGGTGGCAAGGAGGACCTCAACGTGCAGGCCCACGCCGCGCTGCTGGCCCTCGCGGCCGAGCGACCGGTGCTGCTGGCGCTGACGCGCGCCGAGTCGCTGCGCTTCTCGGTCAAGCGCCACCGCTTCTGGATGGACTACACCGTCGCCTGCGACGAGGAGGGCGTGCTGACCGCGGTCAAGGCCCGCTTCGTGGGTGACAACGGCGGCTACGCCAGCGTCGGGGCCAAGGTGCTCGAGCGTGCCGCGGGCCACGCCTGCAGCGCCTATGCCGTGCCCAACGTGGACGTGGAGGCGCGCGCGGTCTACACCAACAATCCGCCCTGCGGGGCCATGCGCGGTTTCGGCGCCAACCAGGCCAACTTCGCGATGGAGACGCTGCTCGACCGCCTGGCCGAGGCGGTGGGCATCGACGGCTGGGAGATCCGCTGGCGCAACGCCCTGGAGAGTGGCATGCGCTTCGGCACCGGCCAGAAGCTCGGTCCGGGCGTCGGGCTCAAGCAGACCTTGCTGGCGGTCAGGGACCAGTACCGCGCGGCCAAGTACGCGGGCATCGCCTGTGGCGCCAAGAACACCGGCATCGGCAACGGCATGACCGAGTACGGTCGGGCGGTGGTCCGGCCGGAGGGCAACGGCCGCCTGACCGTCTATCACTCGTGGACGGAGATGGGGCAGGGGACCCACACGGTCATGCGCCAGATCGCCAGCGACGAGCTGGACCTGCCACCCGCGTCGATCGAGGTCCGCGTGGACACCAGCCATGAGCTCGACACCGGCATCACCACCGCCTCGCGCGCGACCATGCTCGGCGGGCGCGCCGTGCTCAAGGCCTGCGAGGCGCTGCGCGCGGAGATGGTGGCGCGGCGCTGCCGCCTCGACGACCTCGCGGGCGAGGAGTTCCCGGCGGAGATCGTGGTCGACTGGACGACCAAGCTGGGCGACGACGTCGCGGAGCCCATCACGCACTTCGCCTTCGGCTGGGCCACGCAGGTCTGCATCCTCGACGATGAGGGCCGCATCGAGAAGATGATCGCGGCGCATGACGTGGGCAAGGCCATCGACCCCCTCATGCTCGAGGGACAGATCGTGGGTGGCGTGCACATGGGCCTGGGCCACACCCTCAGCGAGACCTTCGAGACCGAGGGCGGCCAGCTCGTCACGGACACCCTCAAGTCGCTCAACATCATCCCCGCCTCGGGCATGCCGCCGGTGGAGACGATCCTGGTGGAGGAGTACCAGCCGGAGGGTCCCTACGGGGCCAAGGGCATGGGCGAGGCCGTGCTCGTGCCCACGGCAGCAGCGGTGGCGGGCGCGCTATATGCCTTCGATGGCGTCCGGCGCACACACCTGCCCATGCGCAATTCGTCGGCGGCGCTGGCGGCCGTGCCCAAGCTCAAGCGCCTGGCGGCTCGCAGCTAGCCCCGGGTCGCCCCGGAGCCGGAGGAACCGACCCTGGCCTTCACGCAGCGTTCCATGTTCAGCCGTTCTGCACGCCGCGGTCGCGGACGGGGACGCGCCGACCCGGAACGCTCGGGAGACGACGCCGGGGAAGTCTCACCCGGGTTGACCGGAGTGCCCTGGCGCCGGCTGCTCGGCTACCTGCGGCCGCACCTGCGGCTCTTCGCCGTGGCCGTGGCGGCACTGCTGGTCTCGACGGTCTTCGGGTTGCTGCTGCCGCTGGTCGTGGGCGGCCTGGTCAACGAGGTCGTCAGCGCCGGCGACGCGGCCGGCCTCGACCGCATCCTGCTGCTGATGGCCGGCATCACGCTGGTGCTGGCGGCGGCCGGGTTCGCGCAGACGCGTTCGCTGGGCGTCATCGGCGAGCGCATCGTGGCACGCCTGCGGGCGCAGGTCTTCGAGCGGCTGGTGTCGCTGGAGCTCGACTTCTACGTGCGCCGACGGGTGGGCGAGCTCATCTCGCGCCTCTCGAGCGACGTGACGCAGGTGCGCACGATGCTGACCCAGACGCTGACCTCCCTGCTCTCCTCCACGCTCAGCCTCGTCGGCTCGGTGGTGGTGCTCTTCCTGCTCAGCCCCAACCTGCTGGTGGTCATCCTGGTCCTGGCACCGGCCATGGTCGTCATCGCCATGGTCTTCGCCCGCCCGCTGCGACGACTCTCCACGCGCGTGCAGGACTCCATCGCAGCCTCCACCACGACCGCGGAAGAAGCCCTCAGCGGCATCCGGGTGGTCAAGTCGTTCGGGCGCGAGGCCTGGGAGCAGCAGCGCTACGACCAGGATCTGCAGGGCGTGGTCAGCATGGCCACGCGTCTGGTCACCTACCGCGGCTTGTTCGGCTCGATGATGCTCATCCTGGGCTTCGGCACGCTCATCATCCTGCTCTGGTTCACCGGCCACCAGGTCATCGATGGCGCGATCTCGCTGGGCGCGCTGACCAGCTTCCTGCTCTACGGCATCACCATCGGCACCAGCCTCTCCACCATCGCCGGTATCTACGGCCAGTTCCAGGAGGGCGCGGGGGCGGTGGTGCGCGTCTTCGAGATCATCGACGAGCGACCCAGCATCCACGATGCCGATGGCGCGGCTGAGCTGTCGGGGGTGCGCGGCCAGGTCACCTTCGAGGGCGTGACCTTCTCCTACGGTCTCGAGCGCCCGGTCCTGCGCGACCTCGAGCTCGAGATCGCGCCCGGTGAGGTGCTGGCGGTGGTGGGGCCGTCGGGTGCGGGCAAGACCACCTTGTGCAATCTCGTCCCGCGCCTGTGGGACGCCTCCGCGGGGCGGGTGCTGGTCGACGGCCGAGACGTGCGCGGCCTGCAGCTGCGGTCACTGCGCGGTGCCATCTCGCTGGTGCCCCAGGAGGCCACGATCTTCGGCGGCACGGTGGAGGAGAACATCCGCTATGGGCGTCTCGACGCGACCGAGCAGGAGCTGGTGGCGGCGGCCCGCGCGGCCAACGCCCACGAGTTCATCGAGGCCTTGCCCGATGGCTACCAGACACTGGTGGGTGATCGCGGCACGCGACTCTCCGGCGGGCAACGGCAGCGCGTGGCCATAGCGCGCGCCATCCTCAAGGACGCGCCCATCCTCATCCTCGACGAGGCCACATCCTCGCTGGACAACCAGTCCGAGCGGCTGGTGCAGGATGCCCTGGCGCGCCTGATGGAGGGTCGCACCTCGATCGTGGTAGCCCACCGCCTCTCGACCATCCGTTCCGCCGACCGCATCGCGGTGCTCGACGACGGCTGGCTGCTGGAGCTGGGCACGCATGCCGAGCTGCTCGCGTCCGACGGGCTCTACGCTCACCTCTGGCGCTTGCAGGCCAGCGAGCGCCAGCCGGCCAGGGATCTCGAGCCCTCCGCGGCCTGACCGGCGATCACGGGTTCGTCGTCCCAGGGTCCCCGCCGCTGAGCTCCTCGATGAACCCGACGACCTGCTCGAGCGTCATGTGCCGACCCAGGTCCCGCGCTTGCTCGAACCGCTCCCCGCCCAGTTGGGCGGACACCTCTGCCAGGGGGTCGTCCGGCACCAACGGTGCGAGTTGCCTGGGCCAGCCCGGGCCGGAGACGCCGTACCGTTCGACAGCGGCCTCCAGGGCACCGATGATGGTCGCGGCTGCCTCCGCCCCGAACTCGCGCGCACCGATCGCCACGGCGAAGCTCAGGGCACTCGTCACGTCCCCGATCCGGCGCCACTTCAATCCGATGCGCAGCGCCACCGCGAGGTTTCGCGTGGCCCCCTCGCCATCGCCCGCGAGCAGGCATGCGACGGCCCGCATGTTGGGCACGACGCTGCTGGCGATGACGGTGTCCCCGGGCTCCAGCTCAGCGGCGCGGCGCTCCAGGTCGGGGAGCTTGCCCGTGTCTGCCAAGGCTCCCGGGACATCGATCAAGAGCCGGTGGGCCGCGAAGTCGCCGATGAGGCGCTCATCGCCGAGCTCACCGAGGATCCTGCGCGTGTTGGCAGCAGCCTCTTCGGCCCCGGCGCGGTCGCCGGAGATGCGGCGCACGAACATCAGGTTGAACCAGGCATCGGCCTCGGCGCGCCTGGTGCCGGTCTCGACTGCGAGCACCAGCTCGCCTTCGTAGCGCGCTCTGGCCTGCTCGGTTTCGTTGGACCAGTAGGCCAGGCTGCCGGCCGCACCGAGCGCCCACGCTCGCGCCTCCGTCTCCGCATCGGCTCCAAGCATGTCCAGAGCCGCGTCGGTGAGCGCGCGTCCCAGCGCCAGGCGACCACCATGGACCCAGTAGCGCCACAGGTAGCCGACGAGGCCCAGGGCCATGTCGGCATCCCCAGCCTCGATGGCCCATCGTGTCGCCTGCTCGAGGTTGTCGCTATCAGCCTCGAGCCGAGCCAGCCCGGTGACCTCGGTCGGTTCCGCGTGCTTGTCCATGACCCGCTCAGCCAGGGTCAGGAATGAGCGAGCATGTCGAGCCCGCAATGCCTCAGCCTCGCCCGTCGTTTCGAGCCGGCTGCGGCTGAAGGCCCGGATGGTCTCGAGCATGCCGAAGCGCACGCCACCCACCTCATCGTCGAGCCTGACCAGCAAGCTCTGCTCGGCGAGGCGCACGAGCCCATCGAGCACGTCGGTGGCATCGTCGGTGGTGCACACCGCCGCTGCCTGCTCCAGCTCGAAGCTGCCTTCGAAGACGCCCAGCCGCACGAACAGGTCCTGCAACGGCGGGTCGAGCAGCTCGAAGCTCCAGGCCACGATGTCCTCCAGGGTCCGCTGGCGGGCCGGCAGGTCACGCGGTCCGCTGCCCGGCAGCGGCAGGTGGCGTCGCAGGCGCTCCTCGATTCGCTCCACGGGCAGGACCGCCGCCCGAGCCGCACACAGCTCGATGGCCAAGGGCAGGCCGTCCACCAGCCGGCAGATGGCCTCGATGGCCCTGTCGTCAGCCTCACCGACGCGCAGGTCGGGCCGGACCCGGCGGGCACGCTCGACGAACAGGCGCACCGCCTCCGACTCGCCCTCGTCTCCGCCCTCGAGGTCGAGCGGCCGGAGCGGAAAGCCCTGCTCGGCCGAGAGGTGCAATGGCGTGCGGCTGGTGGCGATGACTCGGCTCGAGCGTGAGATACGCAGGAGCTCGCCCACGAGCTCGCCGCCGCCGCAGACTTGCTCCAGGTTGTCCACGATGATGAGCAGGTCGCGATCGCCCAGGTACGAGGCCAGCCGGTCGACAGCCGGCCCAGCCGGACCGTCGAAGAGTCCCAGGTCATGCGCGGCCTGTGCCCGCGCCGCCTCGGGATCGACCACGCCCGCCAGGTCGACGAACCAGGCGCCATCGGCATGTTCACCGGCGTGGCGGCGCGCCAGCTCCACCGCGAGGGTCGTCTTGCCCGTGCCACCAGCCCCGAGCAGCGTGATCAGACGCGAGCCTTCCAGGAGCCGTCCGAGCTCGGCCAGCTCACGCTCGCGCCCCACGAACGTGGCCTTCCGCTCCGGCAGGTGCTCATACGGTCCATGGCCGGTGCGCAGCGGCTCGAAGTCACGCTCGAGTCCGGGGGCTGTGAGCTGGAACAGTCGTTCGGGCTCGGGGATGCCCTTGAGCCGGTGCCAGCCAAGGTCGAGCAGCTCGGCGCCTTCGGGCGGGTCGGCGGCGATGAGGGCCCGCGCCGTCCCGGAGCAGATCACCTGCCCGCCCCGGCCAGCCGCCGCGATGCGCGCGGCGCGGTTGACCTCGAAGCCGCCGTAGTCGTCGCCGGCGCGGGTGGCGACGCCGGTGTGGAGGCCGATACGGAGACGCAACGCGTGCCCGTCGGGCCAGTCGTGGGCTGCCATCGCGCGCTGGACCTCGATCGCCGCCCTGGCGGCGGAGCCGGCATCAGTGAAGACGGCGAAGAAGGCGTCGCCCTCCGTGCGCACGACTTCGCCGGCGTGCGCCTCGACCGCGACACGCACGATCGCGGCATGCTCGGCATTAGCCGCGTCGTAGCGGGCTCCAAGGGTTCGTACGAGCTCCATCGAGCCTTCGATGTCGCTGCGCAGAAACGTCACCGTCCCCGTGGGCAGGGCCATCTCAGTGCTGCTGGCTGAGGCGCTCGGCCAACGTGGCCAGCATGGCTGTGGCCGCCTCTGGTCGCTCGCGCAGGAGCGCGCCGATGGCCTCGCCGCTGATGACCAGCCCCCGCACGCCGCCCGCCGAGGCCACGACGGTGGCCGCCCGCGGCGCCTCGCGCAGCACGGCCAGCTCGCCGATGTGGTCGCCGGCGCCGTAGGTGCGGACCTCGCGTTCCTGCCCGCTCTCGCGGTGGACGACCCGCACCGAGCCCTCGACGATGACCACCAGCTCGTCCCCGGGCTCGCCCTCGACCATGAGGTGGTCACCCTCAGCCCAGCTGCGCTCGGCGGCCGTCGCCGCCACGCGCTGCAGATCCTCCGGATCGAGGGCGGCGAAGAGGGGCACGCGCCGCAGGACGATCATGCGGTCGAGGTCGTTCACCAGCTGCAGGGGATCGGGCATGACCTCATCTCCTTCCTCGATGGCGACCGCCTCGCGCACCTGCGGCTCCGGGTCGTCGCGCACGCGAGCCGCCAGGGCCCTCCGGCCGGCTCGCAGGCGCTCAGACAGTGTACGGAAGGCCAGGGCACGCACCCAGGGATCCTCGTCCTCGGCCAGGTCGGTGGCCGCGGCCAGGACGTCCACCGCAGAAGCCGGAGCGCGGCCGGCGTCACCTTCCAGCAGGCGTACCACGCCGTGTGCCAGGCGCGCATCGCCGAGCGTATCGAGCGCCTCGATGGCCTGGGCCCGGACCTCGGCATCCGGCGCTCGCAGGCAGCGCCGGATGAGCCCGCTGGCCTCGGGTGCACCGAGCACCGCCAGGGCCGCCAGCAGGCGCGACTCGATGGCCGCCTCTCGGCGAGTGGTGACCGCTCCCAAGTAGCCGGCCGCGGAGTCGGGGTCGGACCCTGCCAGGGCCTGCCCCCAGCGGCGCAGCCGGGTGGCCCGCGCGACCTGTCCGTCGGCCCACGCGAGCAGGCCCTCGCGCGCCTCGTCCACATGCCCGGCGAGCGCCTCGAGAGCGGCCGCCTGGGCCGAGCCCGAGCCGCTGGCCAGGACTTCCAGCAACGGCCGCGCCGCGCCAGCTCGAACGCGCAAGACGGCTACCGCCGCGGCGCGCACGGCGGCGGCTCGATCGGCGAGGGCATCGGTGAAGGTGGCCAGCTCGCCCACGTCATGAGCGGCCGCTGCCCGCACGGCGGCGGCGCGTACGTCACCAGCCGGGTCCTGCAGCAGATCCAGGACCTCGGTCGCCTCCACGCCGCCCGGGATTTCCGCGAGCGCCTCCAGACCGGCTCGCCGCGCGGCCGCGTCCGCCGAAGCGAGCAGCGCCGCCACGATCGCCCGCGCCCCGTCGGGGTCACCGCCCTCGGAGAGTGCGACAGCGACCTCGCCGCGAACCACAGCGCTCTCGTCTCGCGCGAGCCCACCTGCCACCGCGGACCGGACCCGCTCGGCCGAGCCCTGACGGCGGAGGAGGGAGACGGCCGAGGCGCGTACGCCGGCGTCCTCATCGTCCATGGCCGCGGCCAAGAGATCGTCCGCGGCGGTTCCCTCGATGCGCTCGATGGCCACGAGGGCGGCTCGACGCACGCCGGGGACCTCGTCACCGGCCAGGCGGCGGAGGTCCACCAGGGCGCTGCTGTCACCGATGCGCCCCAGCAGATCGGCCGCGAGCAAGCGCTCGTCCGCGCGGTCGGCCGAGGTAGCGGCCCGCAGCTCGGCCTCGATCCGGCTGTCGCGGGCCAGCGCCTGCAGTCCGGGGCCGCCCTCCAGCACCTGCTCGGCGCGCCCTTCCCGCAGGGTCGCCACCAGGCTGCTGGCGTAGGCCCGCCGCGCGCGCGCGAGCACCAGCAGACAAACAGCTCCCGCGACCAGGCCGATGAGGAAGACCTGCTCGATGGCCAGGCCCGTGGCCACGATGAGGAGTACGCCCGAGAGCATCGTCCCCACCTGTCCGGGCACCCCGTCCATGAAGGCCAGGACCTGCCCTCGGCGCCGCGACGGGACCACGCTGTAGAAGGCGCTGAAGGCCGCGTTGGAGAGGCCCCGCTGGGTGACCTGCTGGGCAAAGCGCGCGACGATGGCGGTGGTGAGCGTGAAGCGGACGATCCAGAGCCCGAAGCCGAGCAGGTAGATGATCGGCAGCGCCAGCGCCACCGTGGCCACGCCCAGGCGGCTGTAGAGGCGGTTGGCCAGGAAGGCGCCGGTGACGAACGAGGCCACGGTCACCGCGGCCGAGAACAGGGCCAGGGCCGTGAGCAGCGCACTCTCCTGGGGGAAGGCCTTGTCCATGGCGTCCATGAAGGGGTAGGTCAGGCTGAACATGAGCACCGCGAGGAGCACGTATGCGATCGCCGCCAGGCGCATCAGCGGGGAGCTGGCCACCGACGAGGCCCCGGCGGTCAGGGCACCGCGCACCGATGGCACAGCCTCGCCTGCCGTACGTCGTGGGCGGATACGGCTGCCCAGGCGCGTGAGCAGTCCGGCCGACACCGCGAACAGCAGCGCCTCCGCCAGGATGAGGGCCTCTGCGCCCACGATCCGCTGGACGGCGATGGCGGAGAGGAAGCCGGCCAGGCTGCCGACGATGGCGGCGCTGGTCAGGAGCGGAAAGAGGCGTTTGGCCTGGCGCGCGTCGAAGGTGAAGCCGCCGACCGTCCACATGGCCGTCAGCAGCAGCAGCCCCGCGGCGTAGACGCTGATCCAGACGAGGGGCAGGATCTGCTCGACCCCGGCGAGGGCGATCAGCCACTCGAGGCTGAGCACGCCGGCGAGCACGAGCAGCACGCCGGGGAAGAAGCGTTCGCTGGCGGAGCGCCCGAGCGCCCCCCCGTAGCTGAGCGAGACGACGAGGCCCACCAGGCCCAGCCCGATGAAGAGGTAGGGAAAGGCACCGACCCCGAAGCGGCTCAGCACGAGCGTGTCGACGCCCACCTCGCCCAGGCCCCGTCCGGCCTCGACGACGGCGAACGCGCCCGCCGTGAGCGCGACCAGCCGACCCTCCCCCGATCGGATGGCCAGGGCGCGCGCGAGTCGGCTCATGAGTGTGGGATGACACCCTACCGTCTCGCGTACCGACTGCGCCAGCCCGACGAGCGCCGATTACGATGCGCGGGTGACCTCCCCGAGGACGATGCGCCGTTCGACCCTGCCCGCCACCGCGGGCGGCACGAACGTGCATGCCTACACGCCGCTCGACTGGGGCCTGCTTGCCGGTATCGCCCTCATCTGGGGCTCCTCGTTCCTCTTCATGGAGATCGGCCTGCGGGCCTTCGAACCGGGCGTCATCACGCTCGCACGGGTGGCCTTGGGCACGGCCACGCTGGCACTCTTCCCGCGTGCGCGCGTGCGCATCGCGCCGGAGGACCGCACGCGCATCGCCGTGCTCGGCGTGGTCTGGATCGCGGTCCCCTTGACGATCTTCCCGATCGCCCAGCAATGGACCACCTCCAGCGTCACGGGCATGATCAACGGCGCCATGCCCGTGTTCACCGTGCTCTGGGCTACGTACCTCATGCGCCGGCTGCCCGGCTGGCGTCAGCTGCTCGGCATCGGCCTGGGCTTCGGCGGCATGCTGCTGATCTTCGCGCCCGAGCTCGGGGCTGGCTCCGACGAGCTGGTCGGCGCGCTGCTGGTGGTCGTGGCCGTGGCCTTCTATGGGTTGGCCGCCAACCTGTCGGTGCCGCTGGCCCAGAAATACGGCTCGTTGCCGGTCGTCTTCCGTGCGCAGCTGGTGGCGCTGGTGCTGGTCGCGCCGCTGGGCCTGCTCGGGCTGTCCGGCTCCAGCTGGTCGCTCGAGTCGGCCGCCGCCATGGTACCCCTGGGCGTGCTGGGCACGGGTGCCGCCTTCGCTCTCATGGCCAAGCTCACCGGTCGGGTCGGCGGCCCAAGAGCCTCCGTGGCCATCTACTTCCTGCCGCTGGTGGCGATCACGCTGGGCGTGGTCGTGCTGGGCGAGTCGGTCGCGCCCATCGCCGTGGCCGGGGTGCTGCTGGTCATGGCCGGCGCCTGGATCGCCTCCCGCCGGGAGACCTGAACGCGCGGTCCGTCGCTGGACGGCCGGCGCAGACTGTTGGGCATGGACGAGCAGGCGATGGAGCAGGCGATCGCGGCCTCTCATTTCGGTTCGCTCCCAGCAGAGCTCAGGGCGAGCCTCTGCGCGCGCGCCCGGACCATCGAGATCACTGCTGGTGACACGCGCCGCCGGGAAGGCGACGACCACGAGCACCTCGACATCGTCGCGGACGGGATCGCCCGCGTCTACGTCTCCGCACCCGACGGACGCACCATGACCGTGCGCTACTGCCATGCCGGCGCCATCGTCGGCGCCATCTCGCTCTACTCGCGACCGTTCTGGATGCCGGCCACGATCGAGTGCCTCGTCGATACGCGCCTGCTCGCGCTCGATCCGTCGCTCGTGCGCGATCTGGCCGATCGCGACCCCCGGGTGGCGCGGGTCCTGCTGGTCGAGCTCAGCGAGCGCGTGACCGGTTTCATCGCCGAGATCTCGGCGGGCGCCTTCGCCACCGTCCGCCAGCGGCTGGCCCGACACCTGCTCGACCTCGCCGGGGTCGGACCGAGGCACCAGAGCCTGGTCGCGCGTGTCAGCCAGCGGGACCTGGCCGACGCGGCCGGCACGTCGCGGGAGGTGGTCGTGCGGGTGCTGCGCGACTTCCGAGAGGCGGGCCTGGTGGAGACCGGGCGCTCCGGCATCCGGATCATCGATCCGGTGCGGCTGGTGGGCGAGACCTTCTGGTCGGACGAGGCCGGTCCGGTGGGCGGTGTCGAGCAGGGGTGGAACCCAGGTTCCTGACGCCGCGGGCAAGGTCGGTCACGGTCGATGTCATGGATACCATGGCACAGCGTCCGGGCACGTCGGCGCACGCGGCCGAGCCGACCGATGGCCCCATCACCTTCGACGAGCTGAAGATGGCCTATCGCTGTCCCGGCACCCCGCTCGAGGCGCTCCGCTACGACATCACCCCCACCGGCCTGCACTACCAGGTGGTGCACTTCGAGATCCCCTCCACCAGCGGGACTGGCTGGAGCCTGCGCATCGGCGGTCACGTGCAGCGGCCGGTGAGCCTCAGCCTGGCCGATCTGGGCGCCTGGGACGAACGAACGCAGCCGGTGACCCTGGAGTGCGCCGGCAACGGACGGGCCCTGCTGTCGCCTCGGCCGGTGTCCGCGGCCTGGCTCGGGGGCGGCGTGAGCACGGCCTCCTGGAGCGGCGTGCGGCTGCGCGATGTGCTCGCTTCCGCCGGCCCGCGAGACGGTGCGGTCGAGGTCGTCTTCAGCGGCACCGACGAAGGCATCCAGGGCGGAGAGCGACAGGTCTATGCGCGCTCGCTGCCGCTCGCCGTGGCCATGGGCCCAGACGTCCTGTTGGCCTATCGCATGAACGGCGAGCCGTTGCCGCCGCAGCACGGCTATCCCCTGCGCCTCGTGGTGCCGGGCTGGTACGGCATGGCCAGCGTGAAGTGGCTCCATCGGATCGAGGTCCTGGAGCGACCGTTCGAGGGCTTCCAGAACTCGGTCGCCTATCGCTACCAGTCCGACGCAGACGACCCCGGCCGGCCGGTTCGCGAGATGCGCGTGAAGTCGCTGATGTGGCTCCCGAGCACGGTCGAGTTCCTCTCGGAGCGCCGGGTGCTCGAGGCCGGGCCGACCACGATCGTCGGGCGTGCCTGGTCCGGCCATGGGCCGGTCGTCAAGGTCGAGGTCGCGGTGGACGGGGTCTGGCGCTCCGCCCGACTCGATGAGCTCGACGGTCACGCGGCAACGACGGCGTGGCAGGGCTGGTCGTTCGCGTGGCAGGCCGACCCGGGCGATCACGAGCTGTGGTGCCGGGCCACGGACGCCAGCGGTGACATCCAGCCGCTCGAGCCGCCCTGGAACTACCAGGGCATGGGCAACAACGCGGTGCAGCGACTGCAGGTCGAGGTGCGCCGCTGAGACGGCACCCCGGGTGACGCCGGCCCACGGCCTGGGGTCGGCGCCTGCAACCGCTGGCAGCGGATGGGGCCGGCGCGCCACGCGCTCGGCCATGATTCGGCCTCGTTCACGAGAGGCGAGGGCGAGATTCCGAGTGAAAGCGCTTTCATCCATCGTGTATCGTGTTGCCACCCCCAAGGGGGGCGGTGCATCATTGCGCCGGGGCGAACCAACGCCTGGATCTAGGAGGAGGATTTAGATGGGTTCAAACAAGCATGCGATGGCGGTGGCATCTGCCGTTGTCGTCGCAACCGGCCTGCTGACGACCAGCGTGGCCGTAGCGCAGGACGAGTCCATGGCGCCCGAGTCCATGGGCGCAGTCGAATGTAACGTCGGCGTGTCCTGGAACAACTTCGAGCAGCCGCGCTGGGCCGCGACTGACAAGCCCAACATGCAGGCCGCCATCGAGGCCGGTGGCGGCACCTACACGGACTTCGACGCCCGGCTCGACAGCGCTCAGCAGCAGACCGACGTCGAGACGCTGATCAACGGCGGCGCGGACGTGCTGATCCTGCTGGCCCAGAACCAGGACGCCGCGATTGCGGCGCTGGAACTGGCCCAGCAGAACGGCGTTCCCGTCATCGCCTACGACCGGCTCATCGAGGATCCCAACGTCCTCTACATCACCTTCGACAACGTCGGTGTCGGCAAGGCTGAGGCCGACGCCATCATCGGAGCGGTACCGACCGGCAACTACGTGCTCATCAAGGGCGATCCCGGTGACGCCAACGCCTCCACGTTCCTGCCCATGGGCTGGGACCAGGCCGGCCTCCAGGACAAGATCGACTCCGGCGACATCACCGTCCTCGCTGACCAGTTCACCGACGGCTGGAAGACCGAGACCGCCCAGAACAACATGGAAGCCATCATCAATTCGGCCAACGCCGACGGTGTGAGCATCGACGCCATCCTGGCTGAGAACGACAGCACGGCCCTCGGTGTCGTGGGTGCGCTCCAGGCCAAGGGCCTCGATCCGGTCCCGCTGAGCGGCCAGGACGGCGACACCGGCAACCTGCAGAACGTCGCTGCCGGCTGGCAGTACGTCGACGTCTGGAAGAACAGCAACTTCCTCGGTGAGGTCGCCGGGGAGGCCGCGCTGCAGCTGTGCCAGGGCGTGGCCATGAGCGATGTCACCATCCCTGATGAGCTCATGCAGCGCCTGACCGACGCGTCGGTCGCGCCGCTTGATGGCGCTCAGGCGTCGGAATTCGTGACTCCCGCTGAGAACACCGTGCAGTCGATCGTCCTGCAGCCCACGCCGATCACCCAGGACAACCTGAACCTGGTGGTCGATGGTGGGTGGATCGCCAAGGATGTGCTCTGCGAGCAGGCAGCCGACGGACCCAACCCCGCGGCGTTCTGCCAGTGATCTGAGCTCACTGCAGTCGTAGTGGTTCACACGCGCCCTGCGTCCTCGGACACCCGAGGCGTGGGGCGCTGACTTCGTCTACAGGCGGAATGTGACGATGAGCAGTACTGCCGAAGCCGCTCCAGAGCAGGCCCCCAACGCCCAGCGAACTTCGCTGCGTGGACTGCTGGCGGCCACCGAGATCGATGTGCGCCTGTTCGGGATGCTCGTCGCGCTGATCGTGATCCTGTTCGGGTTCCACGTGCTCTCTGGCGGCAAGCTCATCAGCCCGGCCAACATGGTCACGCTGGCTGTGCAGGCCAGCGGAACCGCCATCATGGCCACGGGCATGGTACTCATCATCGTGTCCCGCAATATCGACCTGTCGGTGGGCTCGCAGGTCGGTGTCATCGCCATGGCCTATGCCGTCCTGATGACCGACTTCCTGCCGGACGTGATCGGGTTCCCCGAAGTCGGCAGCCCGTTGATGTGGATCGTGGCCCTGGGCCTGGGCCTTGGGGTCGGCATCCTGATCGGTGGCCTTCAGGGCTTCATCATCGCCTACATCGGCGTGCCTTCCTTCGTCGTCACCCTGGGCGGCCTGCTGGCGTTTCGAGGTGTCGTGTGGGTGCTCTCCGAGGGCGCAGCTGTGACCGGCATCGACGGCACGTTCCGCGCCTTCGGTGGTGGGGCCAACGGTTCCCTCGGTGGTGACCTCACCTGGGCGCTGGCCATCATCGCCTGCGTCGCCATCGTCGCGCTCCTCCTCTACAACCGACGGCAGCGGCACAAGTACGGGTTCCCGTTGCGACCGCTGTGGGCCGAGGTGCTCATCGGAGCGGTCGCCTGCATCGTCGTGCTCGTCCTGGCCTACGCCTCCAACCAGGAATTCTTGCCCCGCGGTCTCGCCGCACGCAGGGCCGAGGAGCTCGGCATCGTGGTCCCAGAGGACGAACTCGGTACGCGCTTCCCGATGGGCGTCTCGTGGCCCATCATCCTGCTGATCGGCGTGACCATCGTCATGACCTTCGTCGCGACCCGCCGGCGGTTCGGCCGCTATGTCTACGCCTACGGTGGCAACCCGGAGGCAGCGGACTTGGCCGGCATCAATACGCGCTGGACGATCATGAAGACCTTCATGCTCATGGGTGCGCTGTGCGCCATCGCCGCGGCCATCGTCGTCGGTCGACTGAACGGAGCGGCCCAGGACCTGGGCACCACCCAGGAGCTGCTCGTCATCGCCGCCGCCGTCGTCGGCGGCACGTCCTTCGCCGGCGGCATCGGGACCATCCCGGGGGCCGTGCTGGGCGCCTTCGTCATGCAGTCGCTGGCCTATGGCCTGGCATTCATGGGCGTGCCTTCGCCGGTCCAGTCCATCGTGGCCGGCATCGTCCTCGTGGTGGCCGTCGGTCTCGATAGCTGGAACCGCCGGCGCGGCGGAGGTCGAAGGAGGGCCGGTACGTGACCGACGAACGCAAGACACCGCTCGTGGAGATGCGCGACATCAAGGTCGCGTTCGGTGGCGTGCATGCTGTCGACGGCGTCTCCATCGATCTGAACGAGGGCGAGGTCATGGGCCTGGTGGGTGGCAATGGCGCCGGCAAGTCCACGCTGATGCGCGTCCTCTCTGGCGCTCACCCCGCCAATTCGGGCCAGATCCTCGTCGATGGTCAGCCAGTGAGGATCGACAACACCCGCGACGCCAAGCGCCTCAACATCGAGACCATCTACCAGACGCTGGCCCTGGCCGACAACATCGCTGCGCCTGGGAATGTCTTCCTCGGACGTGAGTTGACCACGCCTTTCGGCTCGCTTGACGACGGCGCGATGGAGTCGGCGACGCGCGAGGTCATGGGCCGCCTCAACCCCAACTTCACCAACTTCCGGCAGCCGGTCGTGTCACTGTCCGGTGGCCAGCGGCAGGCGGTGGCTATCGCTCGCGCGGTCCATTTCAACGCCCGCATCCTGATCATGGATGAGCCGACGGCGGCCCTCGGTCCGGCGGAGACGGCCCAGGTGCGTGACCTGGTCAAGCAGCTTAAGAGCGAGGGCATCGGCATCTTCCTCATCAGCCACGACATCCATGATGTGTTCGACCTGTCCGATCGGATCAGCGTCATGTATCACGGCCAGATCGTGGGCACCGTCAGGCATGACGAGGTCACGACCGACGACGTGCTGAGCATGATCATCCTGGGCAAGGAGCCCGAGCAGGGCAGCGTGGACGAGCGCGCCTCGCTGGCTTAAGGCCGTCCGCTGCGGATGGCGTTGCCCAGCAAGGCCCGGTCAGGCGGCCGGGGAGGAGCCTGGCTCGCCGCGCTGGACCGTCACGACCTGGTCGGCCCCGACGGTCTGCCACGGTCCGACGACCCCGTCAGGCCAGGTGACCCGAACCTGCGCGTTCGTCTCGTCGCCGAGACCGAAGTGCACCGGTCCCAGCGCACCGCTGGCATGACCGCCGCCGCTGTCGACCTCGCGGATGGTCGTGCGTTCGCCCACGCGAACCTCGATCCAGGCTCCGATCGCGTCGCGGTTGGCGCTAGCCTGGGCCGGCTGCACCTCCAGCCAGTGGCCCATGGCCCGCGGCTTGCGGGCCGTGCCCGAGCCGACGTTTCGGCGGAGGTTGACGTTGCGGTAGCGGTTCACCTCCACCAGGTCGAGCAGACCGTCGCCGTTGAGGTCCACCACCGCCGCCCCGCGGGTCCGGATGGGATTGCGGATGCCGGCCTGTTTGGCGGCCCGCTCGAAGGTCCCGTCGGTCCGGCCCAGGAAGAGCTCATTGGGGTCCTTCAGGGCACTGCCGGCGGCCTGGTCCACGTTGCCCTTGGAGACGTACAGGTCCAGCCAGCCGTCGTTGTTGACGTCGTCGAACTCCGGATGCCACGAGGTCGAAGGATCGATGGGCCGGCCGATCCACGGCGTGGTCGCCGAGATCCCGTGGTCGAAGGCGATGTCCGAGAAGACCGGCGCCGCAGCGTCAGACTCGAGCGTCTCGAGCCGGTTGGAGCCGATGCTGGTGAGGTAGTACTCGAGATAGCCGTCGCCGGTCAGGTCGGCCGCGGCGATGCCCATGCCGAAGATCCGCACCGGGCGCCAGCCGTCCTGGTCCGTGTACAGGTGGGGGGCGCTGCCGGGATCCATCCGCCACAGCTGGTCACCGCCTTCGTTGTAGTAATAGTGGCGATCGTTGGCCACCCGCAGGTCGCGCCGGCCCGAGCGATCCCAGTCGCTGAAGAGCATGGACAGGGCACAGCGGCCGGGCTCCAGCGTCGTCGGTGGAGCGAAGCCATCCGCGCCCACCGCCGGTCGGAACAGATGCCCGGGGCCACAGTGCGCCAGGTTGCGGTCATCGAAGTAGTCGACGTAGTCGCCGAAGGCGAGCGTGGGCCACGTCTGGCCAACCTCCCAGGTGGCACTGAAGGCCGTGCTCCAGCCATCCCCGCCATCGAAGTCCCAGGCCTCGTTGGCCCTTTCGAAGGAGCATCCGCCCAGGCCCCGCAAGAGCACGTTCTGGCCGTGCCGCAGCACGGCCAGGTCCACCTGCCCGTCGCTGTCGATGTCGAGCGGGTAGGCGCCGGTGACCGAGTCCAGGTCCGTGGCCGCAGCCTCGATCCGGTCGAAACGCAGCCGACCGCCCCGCTTGCTCTGGTTGCGGTACAGCGCCGCCGGCTCCGCGCCGCCGGCGAAGTAGAGGTCGGGCCGACCATCGCTGTCGCAGTCGAGGACGGCCACGCCACCGCCCACGTAGTAGTCGAAGTCGCCGGCGTAGGTGTGCTCGACGCCCGCGCGGGTGGCTTCATCGACGAAGGTGGGCACGCGCGGGCCGGCATCGGCTGCCGTGGCCGTGCTCCCATGTGGCAGCAGCAGGGCGGCGAACAGCAGGGCCGGCAACGCGAGCCGGTTCAGCGCTGGCCTCATGCGAGCCAGTCTACGCGCGGCTTCACCGAGGGGTCGACCACGGGCGTAGCATCGTGAGCAGAGGAGGGATAAGCATGTCGAGTGGGTTCCGGATCGTACTGGCGACGGTGCTGGCCATCTCGACGCTCCTGCTGAGCGCGCCCGTGGTTCCCACCGCCAGCGCTGCCCAGCGTTGCCGGCCCACCGTCGATCCTGGCAAGTCGGTCGCGCGATTGTGGGACGAGGTCCTGCTCGATGCCATCAGGCGTGATTTCCCGGCGCCCACGGTCCACGCCCGCAACCTCTACCACCTGGCGGCGGCCATGTGGGACGCCTGGGCTGCCTACGACCCTGTCGCCGATGGCGTCTTCGTGACCGAGAAGCTCGTGCGCGACGATCCGACCTTCGCGCGCCGGCGCGCGCTCAGCTACGCCGCCTACCGCGTGCTCAGCCACCGCTACCGGCACGCCGTTGGAGGGGACGAGAGCCTGCACGAGTTCGACGCCTTGATGGCGGCCCTCTGCTACCCGACGAAACGGACGGGGACCAGCGGCGATTCCGCTGCCGCCCTCGGGAACCGGATCGCCAAGACCATCATCGCGGCCGGGATGCGCGACGGATCCCGTGAGCGGCAGGGCTACGTCTCGAGCGATTATCAGCCGGTCAACGAGCCCCTGATCGTGCTGGCGCCCGGGACCTACCTGACGGACCCCAACCGCTGGCAGCCCTTGTCCCTGGAGGTCGCCATCGCCCAGAACGGGCTCTCGCTGCCCGCCGGCCCGCAGCATTTCGTGGGACCGCACTGGGGCCACGTGACCCCCTTCGCGCTGCCCACCGATGACGGACGGGGCGTGCCCATCGACCCCGGCCCGCCCCCGCGGCTGGGCGATCCCCGCACGGATGCCGACTTCAAGGCCGCGGCCGAGGAGGTGCTGGGCTACAGCAGCACGCTCGATCCCGCTGATGGCGTGATGGTGGACATCTCGCCGCGCTCGCTGGGCCACAACACGCTCGGCACCAACGACGGTGAGGGCTACGCGCTGAACCTCGTCACCGGCGAACCCTATGACGCGGTGGTGGTCCCGCGCGGCGACTTCGGCCGGGCCATCGCCGAGTTCTGGGCCGACGGCCCAGCTTCGGAGACACCGCCCGGTCACTGGAACACGTTGGCCAACGCGGTGGTCGACCAGCCCGACTTCGAGCGCCGCATCGGCGGCGAGGGCCCCGTGCTCGATCCGCTCGAGTGGGATGTGAAGATGTACCTGGCGCTCAACGGCGCGGTGCACGATGCGGCGGTGGCAGCCTGGGGCGCCAAGGGCTACTACGACTACGTCCGCCCCATCAGCATGATCCGCTGGATGGGTGGCCTGGGCCAGTCGAGCGATCCCATGCTGCCCTCCTACCACCCCGATGGCCTGCCGCTCATCGAGGGCCAGGTCGAGCTCATCACCGAGGCCTCCTCTGCGCCCGGTGAGCGCCACGCGCACCTTGCCGACCACGTCGGCGAGATCGCCGTCCGGGCGTGGGCCGGCCAGCCGCCTGACCCCGAGGCGGGTGCGACCGGCGTCGATTGGATCCTCGCCGTGGATTGGGTGCCCTACCAGCGCTCGACGTTCGTGACGCCTGCCTTCGCGGGCTATGTCAGCGGCCACTCCTCGTTCAGCCGGGCGGCAGCGGAGGTGCTCACGGCCATGACCGGCTCGCCCTACTTCCCGGGCGGCCTGGGCAGCTGGACCATCCCCGCCGGATCGCTCGAGTTCGAGGCCGGACCGAGCGTGGACGTGCCCCTGGAGTGGGCCACCTACTACGACGCCTCCGATCAGGCCGGCATCTCTCGCCTTTACGGTGGCATCCACGTGCGCGCCGACGACCTGCAGGGCCGGATCATGGGCGCCCAGTGCGGGATCGATGCGTGGGCGCTCGCGCAGCGCTACTTCGACGGCACCGCAGCTCAGGCCAGCTAAGCCTGCCGCCCACCCTGCCGCGGACCGGCCCGGCGCGGTAGCCTCCGTCCGTGGGAGTCCTGCGGTTCATGCGCGCGCATCTCGACACGCTGGTAGCGCTGGCGCTGGCCGCTGCCTACCTGGTCGAGACGCGCGTGGCGGACACGATCCCGCCGGGACCGCCGGTGATCGCCGGTCCCCGCCCCGAGCCGGACCTGGTCACGGCCGTGGTGACGCTGTTCCTGCTCTCGCTCGCCGTCCGCCAGAGCGCCCCGCTGCTGCCCTTGCTGCTGGCCTTCCCCGCGCTCTCCCTCAGTGGACGGGGCGAATTCGACGCGGTCCTGGCGCTGACCCTCGGGCTGGCGCTGACGGCCTACTCGGTCGGCGCCTGGTCCGGCGGTCGCAGCGCCCAGGTCGGCGCCCTCGGCGTGGGCCTGCTCATCGGTCTCGGGGTCCTGCGTGTCGGAGACCTGCCGCTCGAGCCTCGCGCCGTGGCCGGCCCCGGTTTCGTGCTGCTCGGCAGCTGGCTGCTCGGTCTGGCGGCGCGCAGCCTGCGCGTCGCGCGCCACGACGAGCGTGTCACGGACGATCTCGATTGGGAGCAGCGGTCGTACTCGCCCGATGCGGCCGCTCGCGACGAGCTGGTGCGCGAGCTGCGGGACATCGTCGAGCGGGCCATGAGCGCGGTCATCCTGCAGGCCCGCCAGGCACGCCGCCTTCATGATTCCGATCCGCGTGGGGCCGACCAGGCGCTCGCCGCGGTCGAGGCCGCGGGCACGGAGGCACTCGAAGAGACCCAGCGCCTGACCGGCCTGCTGCTCACGCCGGATGGTGCGGCCATCGCCGGCGACCTGCCGGGACTGGCTGACGTCGATTACCTGGCCGAGGAGGTGATCAAGGCCGGCCTGCCGGTGGACACGCGCGTGGAAGGCCGGCCGCTTCCACTCACCGCCGACCTCGATGCGGTCGCCTACCGCGTGGTCCACGAGGCCCTGATGGCCACGCTCCATGGCGCGACCGACGCCCACTCGAGCGTGGTCATCCGCTATGAGCCGGAGGAGCTGCAGATCGAGGTCACCGACGACGGCTTGGCAGCGGGTGACGGGGCCGCCGAAGAGACGGTCGGCCTGGTGGAGGCGCGGGCGGAAGTGGCGAGGTTGGGGGGCACGCTCGATGCCGGCCCCGGCCAGGATCGCGGCTACTGGGTGTTGGCGCGTCTACCCTACGAACCCGACTGGAGCTGAGGCCGCCCCGAACCAGAATGGCCGCCCGGTGGACCGGACGGCCATTCGCGGAGGAGTGTGGTGACTAGGCAGCCGGCGACGCTTCGGCGACCATGGACTCAGCGGCGCCTTCGACCTCTGCCTGCATCGACGCGGCCGCGCTCTCGACCTCGGCAGCCATGGACTCGGCGGCGCCTTCGACCTCTGCCTGCATCGACGCGGCCGCGCTCTCGACCTCGGCAGCCATGGACTCGGCGGCCTGAGCCGGTGTCGTGGGCTCGGGAGTGGCTTCATCGCCACCGCAGGCCACGGCGAATGCGCTGATGCTGGCGACGAGCGCAGCGGTGATCAGGGTCTTCTTCACGGACAGGAACCTCGATATGGGGCGAGACGGTGCGTATCGTAGTCCAGTCGAGGCGTATCTGCCAGACCGAAGCGCAATTACCGTCGTACCATCGCTCGCGAGGATGGACCGACGGCGCCGTGACGCCGCGGTGAGAGGAAGGAGCGAGCCCGCCATGCCGATCGAGTGGCTCGAGCGCGAGCGTCAGCTGCATCTGTACAACGAACGCATGAGCTACATCATGCGCGTGCTGGGCTCGGGCACCCTGGCGCACCTCTACTTCGGGCCGCGACTGGCCACCGGCCGCGATTATGCCCACTTCGTTCGCAGCTCCTACGTGGCCCGCTATAACCGCGTGCTCGACCCGGTCGCGCTGGAGCTGCCCACCGCGGGCAGCGGGGATTTCCGTGTGCCGGGTCTGACGGTCCGGCACGCTGACGGCAGCACGGTCCTGGACCTGCTCTATCGCTCGCATGAGATCCACTCGGGCAAGCCCCCTCTCGACGGGCTGCCCAGCACTTACGTGGAGCATGACGCGGAGGCCGACACGGTCGAGATCTGCCTCGTCGATGGCAACTCCAGCATGCGCGTGCGCCTGTTCACGACCATCTATGCAGACCGGCCGGTGCTGACGCGCAGCCTGCGGGTCATCAACGAGGGACCCACGGATGTCAAGCTGACGACCGCCATGAGCGCCGTGCTCGACCTGCCCGATGCAGATTGGCACCTGCTGCAGCTGACTGGGGCCTGGGGCCGGGAGACCCATATCGTCGATGCCCCGCTGGTGTCAGGGGTGCGCGGCGTGCGCAGCCAGCGTGGCACCTCAGGCCATCAGCAGAACCCGTTCCTGCTGCTTCGCCGTCCCGCCACCACCGAGGCTGCCGGCGAGGCCATCGGCATGTCACTGGTCTACTCGGGCAACTTCCGCGCCGAGGCCGAGGTCGACGCCTTCGGCACGGTTCGTGCGCGCGTGGGCCTGGACCCCGAGACGGTCCGCTGGCACATCTCCGCGGGCATGGACCTGCAGATCCCCGAGGCCGTGCTGGTCTGGTCGGACGAAGGCGTCGGGGGCGTGTCCGATGCCTACCACCGGCTCTACCGCGAACGGCTGGCGTCCGGCACCTGGCGCGACCGGCCCCGCCCGGTGCTGGTCAACAGCTGGGAGGGTACCTACTTCGACTTCGACGAGGACGCCCTGGTGGAGATGGCCTCTGCCGCCAAGGAGCTCGGCGCCGAGCTCTTCGTGCTCGACGACGGCTGGTTCGGGCAGCGTGATGATGACACCTCCAGCCTCGGCGACTGGACGGTCGACCTGCGCAAGCTGCCATCGGGCCTGCCCGACCTGGTCGAGCGGGTCAACGAGCTGGGCCTGCTCTTCGGGATCTGGATCGAGCCGGAGATGGTCAGCCCGCGCAGTCGGCTCTTCGAGCTCCACCCTGAATGGGCCGTCGGCTTTCCCGGGCGGCCCCGCTCGGAGATCCGCAACCAGTACGTGCTGGACCTGGCCAACCGCGAGGTCGTCGACTACCTCGAGCGGGTGATCGGCAGCCTCCTCGCGAGCGCGCCCATCGCCTACGTCAAGTGGGACCACAACCGCGTCATCACTGAGCCCTACAGCACCTCGCTCCCGGCCGATCGGCAGGACGAGTTCTTCCATCGCTACACGCTCGGTGTCTACGACCTCTACTCGCGACTGACCGAGCGCTTCCCCGACATCCTCTTCGAGTCGTGCGCAGGCGGCGGTGGACGAAACGACCCTGGCATGCTCGCCTTCGCACCCCAGGCCTGGACCAGCGACGTGACCGACGCGGTGGAGCGACAGCACATCCAGTACGGGACCTCGCTGGTGTACCCGCTGGTGGCCATGGGTGCGCACGTCAGCGCCGTACCCAATCACCAGACGGGACGGACCACGCCCCTCGACACCCGCGCCGCCGTGGCCTTCTTCGGCAACCTCGGCTACGAGCTCGACCCGCGCGCCCTCGACGAGGTCGAGCTGGAGGCGGTCCGGGCCCAGGTCGCCTGGTACAAGGACCACCGCGAGCTGCTGCACCACGGGCGTTTCCACCGGCTGGTGAGCCCCTTCGAGGGCGACGGCAACGAGACCGCCTGGTCGGTGGTGGCCGATGATCGCTCGGCCGCGCTGGTGGGCTGGTACCGGACCCTCTCGCGGCCGTTGCCCGGCCCCAAGCTGCTGCGTCTGCGGGGCCTGGACCCAGCAGCGCGCTACCGCGTGCGGGTATGGCCCCCGGCGGACGACTGGGTCGTGCGTGCCAACGAGTCGGAGCGCGGCGGCGACGAGCTCATGCAGCAGGGCCTCTTCCTCGATGACCACGCCTGGGAATCGCAGTTCCGCGGTGACTTCCAGGCCCGCATCTTCGAGCTGGACCTGGTGCCTTGACCGTGCTCGACGACCTTGCTCTCGGTCAGCCCTTCCCGCTGGGGGTCAACTACTGGCCCCGGCGTAAAGCCATGTACTGGTGGCAGGACTTCGAGCCCGTCGAGGTCGCCGAGGAGTTCGACCTCATCGCCGAACTGGGCCTGCGCCTGGTACGCATCTTCCTGCTGTGGGAAGACTTCCAGCCCACGCCCCGGGCCGTCTCCGAGACGGCCCTCGCACACCTGGAGACCGTCTGTGAGCTGGCGGCAGCACGGGGACTCGGGCTCGACGTGACCTTCTTCACCGGGCACATGAGCGGGCCCAACTGGGCGCCATCGTGGCTGCTGGGCGGCAACGAGCCCGTGCCCGCTGGTCGCCAGGTCATCAGCGCCGGTGACCTCGACGCCGGCCCCTACCGTGACCCGTACACCGACCCGCTGGCCCTCGAGGCGGCAGAGCTGCAGCTGCGCACGGTCATCGGGCGGTTGGCCGGACATCCCGGCGTCTGGTCTTGGAACCTGGGCAACGAGCCGGACAACTTCGCGCTGCCGGCGACCGACGAGGACGGCGCTGCCTGGGCCGCCCGCATGCTGGGCTTGATGGCTGAGCTCGATCCCGCCCGGCACCGCACGGTGGGTCTGCACGCTCCTTCCCTCAGCAGTCACAACCACCTGCGCGTGGACCAGGTCTTCGCGGCCGCCGACTTCGCGGTCATGCACGCCTATCCCATCTACGCCAACTTCGGGGGTGATCCCCTCGACCCTGACACCGTGCCCTTCGCCACCGCCCTCACCGCGGCCCTCTCAGGCAAGCCCACGATGATGGAGGAGTTCGGCGCCTGCACCGCACCACCGGGCTCGGATACAGTGGACTGGCGCTGGAGCCGCGGCGGCCGCGCCTACCGCCAGGTCATGGTCGGCGAAGAGCGCCTGGCCGAGCACCTCGAGCAGGTGCTGCCGCGATTGGTGGAGGTCGGTTCCCGCGGCGCGATGATCTGGTGCTTCGCCGACTACCACGAGTCGTTGTGGGACCGCCCGCCATGCGATATCCAGCTGCACGAACGGCACTTCGGGCTGGTCCGTCCCGATGGCTCGTTGAAGCCACACGCAGAGGTCCTCCGACGCTTCATCGCCTCTGGCCCCATCATCGGGGAGCCCTCGGCGCGCGCCCGCCTGGAGGTCGACGGAGCGGCCTTCTACGCTGACCCCGAGGCCGCAGCCCTGGCGCTGTACCGTGATTTCCGGAGCGCCCGATGAGCGAGCCGCAGCCGATCCCCACCGGGCGACCGCCGCTGCACGTCCACGATGTGCCCGATCGCTCCCGCTACGAAGCCCGGCTGGGCGACGATCCGGCGCTGGCGGGTCTGCTGACCTATCGCCTGGGCGCCGACTGGATGGCCCTGCTGCACACCGAGGTCGAGGAGGGCTACGAAGGCCGCGGTGTGGGCAGCCGGCTGGTGCGGGCCGTGCTCGAGGACATGCGGGCACGCGGGCTGCGGCTGGTGCCCAAGTGCCCCTTCGTGGTCCGCTGGCTGGAACGCCACCCCGAGCAGCAGGACATCCTGCTGCGTCCGCTGGGGGCGCCGGATCCGGGGGAGCCCGGCACGGCCTGAGGGTGGTCCCGGGAGTCAGCCCGGGCTGGTGGCAGGCGGACGCCTAGCGCGAGGTGCCCGCCAGCGCTCGCACCGACGCCGGCACCTCGATCCCGTCCCGCAGCTGCGGATCCGGCTGGGCCTCGCCCAGCGCCAGGACCGCGGGCACGATGCCCGCCCACACCGGCCACTCGTAGTCGTCCTCCTCGTCCAGCGGCGGCCCGCTGCGGACCTTGGCCGACGAGCGCTCGAGCGAGATGCGCACGACCGCGGTCTGCTTGAGCTCGGCCTCGGTGCTCGGGCGCAGCTCTTCCCAGCGGCCGGGGACGAGGCGTTCGACGAACAGCTCCAGCGCCCGCTCGCGCTCGCCGGGATCGGTGATCACCTCGGCCTCGCCCAGGATGACCACCGAGCGATAGTTGAGCGAGTGGTGGAAGCCGGAGCGCGCCAGCACGAGCCCGTCGAGCAGGGTCATCTCCACGCACACCTGCGTACCGCGTCCGCGTCGCAAGGTACCGGCCGCATGGGCACCGTGCAGCAGCAGCCAGTCCCCGTCACGCACGGCCAGCATGGGCGCCACCACCGGCGATCCGTCGCGGACCGTGCCCACGTGCGCCACGATGGCTGCATCCACGATGGCCTCGACCGTCTCGCGGTCGTAGCGAGCGCGCGCTGGCGAGCGGCGGATACGCAGTTCGTCGGCCGGCGGGGGAGGGGCGGTGGGATCGTCGTCGGGCATGCGCGACATGCTACGTGACCCGAGGTCCGCTCGCGCATGCGACCATCGGGCCGTGACCACCACCACTGCCATCGTCGCGGCCAACGGTCTCGAGGTCAGCTACGTGACCGAGGGCCAGGGTCCGCCACTGCTGCTGCTCCATGGGGCCACCTCCATGGGCACCCACGATTGGGGCGCCCAGCGGCCGTTGCTGCGCGCGCAGTTCACGCTCTACATGCCCGACGCGCGGGGCCACCAGCGCACCGTCTACGACGTTCGCGAGGGCTGGTCGAGGGAGCTGCTCGTGGCTGATGCGCTGGCCCTGGCTGATGCCCTCGGCCTGGAGCGGTTCCACCTGCTGGGGCTCTCCATGGGCGCGCGCACCGCGCTCGAGCTGGCGGCTGCCCATCCTGAGCGCGTGCGCTCGCTGGTGGCGGTCAGCGCGACCCTGGAGCACGAGCCCGCAGCGAGCGTCTCGCGTCGGCTCATGGATCCCGCGGCCATCGAGCGTGCCGATCCTGCCTGGGCGAAGGACCTCGCGCGAAGGCACGATACCTACCAGGGCGCGGGCCACTGGCAGCGCCTGCTGCTGGCGATCCGCGAGGACCTCCAGACCATGGAGGCACCCACGCCGACCAAGCTGCGCCGCATCCGCCTGCCGGTCCTGCTGGCCTGCGGTGACCGCGACCCGTGGGTACCCCTCGAGCAAGCCGTGCGCCTGGCGCGGCAGCTGCCCGATGCCGACCTGCTGGTGGTGCCCGACTGCGGTCACGTGGTGGAAGCGGAGCGGCCCTCCGTCTTCAACCCCGCGCTGCTGGCCTTCCTCGGCCGGATGGCCACGGCCGAGTCGGGCCCCGCTGCGGAGTAGGATCGGGCACATGGCTCGCGACCTGCATCGTCCGCTCCGGGAAGTCTGGATCGTCGAGGCGGTGCGCACGCCCATCGGCCGCCGCGACGGCGCGCTCCGGGCGGTGCGTCCCGACGATCTGGCGGCGCTCGTGGTGCGGGCCGCGGTCGAGCGCAGCGGCGTGGAGCCGGGATCGGTCGACGACGTCATCCTGGGCAATGCCAACGGCGCTGGCGAGGAGAACCGCAACGTGGCGCGCATGGCGGCGCTGCTCGCCGGGCTGCCGGTGGCGGTCGCCGGCCAGACCGTGAACCGACTCTGCGGCTCCGGCCTGCAGGCCATCAACAGCGCTGCCCATGCCATCATGGCCGGCGACGGCGAGATCATGGTCGCGGGCGGCGTGGAGTCCATGAGCCGGGCGCCCTTCGTCGAGCTGCGGCCCGATCCGGACCGGCCGGACGAGTCACCGCCACGGGCGGATTCGCGCCTGGGCTGGCGTTTCGTCAACCCGCGCATGGAGCAGGCCTACCCGGTGGTCTCGCTGGGGGAGACCGCGGAGCTGGTGGCCGACCGCTGGGGCATCACCCGCGGGGAACAGGATGCCTTCGCCGAGCTGAGCCAGGCGCGAGCCGCGGAGGCTATCGAGGCGGGCCGCTTCGAGCGTCAGATCGTGCCCGTGCCGGTGACTGCCGCCGACGGCACGACCACCCTGGTCGAGCGCGATGAGCACCCTCGGCCGGGGACGGACCGGAGGCGGCTGGCGACGCTGGCCCCGGCCTTCCGCGAGGGCGGCACCGTCACCGCCGGCAACGCCTCGGGCATCAACGACGGAGCTGCGGCCCTCGTGCTCGTAGCCGCCGATCGCGCCCGCGACCTGGGCCTGCGACCGCTGGCCCGGGTGGTCAGCAGCGCGGTCGCCGGCGTGGACCCCGCGATCATGGGCATCGGCCCTGTGCCGGCCACCCGGCTGGCGCTGCAGCGGGCCGGCCTGGAGGTCGACGACCTCGACCTCATCGAGCTCAACGAGGCCTTCGCCAGTCAGTCGATCGCCTGCATCCGCGAGCTTGGCCTCGATCCGGGGAAGGTGAACCTCAACGGCGGCGCCATCGCCCTGGGGCACCCGCTGGGCATGAGCGGCGCCCGCCTCATGACGATGCTGCTGTACGAGCTCGACCGGCGGAAGGCCCGCTACGGCCTCGCGACCATGTGCATCGGCGTGGGGCAGGGCATCGCCACGATCGTGGAGCGGACCGGCCCGGCCGAGTAGCGGCCCGAACCTAGTAGCGCTTGCCGTAGAAGTCGTAGACCACCATGATCGTGCCGCCACGGGCAGCCACGCCGATGCCGACGCTCTTGTAGCCGCGGTCCTTGATGTTGCGCCAGTGCCCGCCGTCGCTGCGCTGCTCGGCCTGCATCATCCGATGCGTCGCCAGCACCAGCCCCTCGGCGCCGACGCCGTAGCCGCAACCGAGGTTCTCGCCGAAGTAGCCATAGCGGAACCCGGCCCGGCGCAGGCGCCGACCCAGGTCGGGGGCTCCCGGCAAGCTGTGGGCGCAGACGCGCTTCGTCGCAAGCGTGCGGGCCCATGGCCAGGCCACGCGCTGGCTGATGCCGCGGTGGAGCCGGAGGGGCCTGCGGTAGGCCGAGTACTTGCCGCTGCCTCGACCGATGCAGGTCCCGTTGGCGGTGACCCAGCCCCCGGTGCGCGTGCAGTTGAGCAGGCTGAGGGCATACCGCTCTGCCGACTTGCCTCGAGATACGGCAGTGTCGGCGTCGGCCGGCGTGACCGCGACGAGGGTCAGCAGGAGGCCCATCAGCGCGACCAGCGAGGTGTGCCGCCAGCGAGCCGTCGTCATGGGCCACAGCCTGACCACCTGTCAGAGGTCGGCCTATCCCACCTCGGTACGGATCGCCAGTGCTGCAGACCGCACCTCGCGCGACCTGCCCCTGCCCCGCGGCCGCTCCGCCGCTTCGCCGCTCCGCTCTTGCCCAATCCATAGCACACCGGTAGAATTTATCTACGTGGTCGCATTCGTTCGGCCCGCAACGTCGTCCTGTTCCCGGAGGTCCCTGCTCGATGCTCGAGACGCAGCCACAGAACCCCAACGCCGTCCCGGCCACCGAGACCGAGGTCCCGTTGGTCTCGCTCTCCGACGCCGCCGTGGCCAAGCTCACGGAGCTGACCAAGGAGGAAGCCGACCCCAACGTCGGCCTGCGCGTGTACGTCTACAGCGGTGGCTGCAGCGGCTATCGCTACGGCATGATGCTGGAGGACCAGCCCGCCGCGGAGGACGTCAAGGTCATCTCCAAGGGGGTCAACGTCTACGTCGACCCCCAGTCCACCCCGCTCCTGAAGGGCTCGGAGATCGACTACGTGGACACCCTGATGGGAGCCGGTTTCACCGTCAACAACCCCAACGCCGTCTCCGGCTGCGGCTGTGGCAGCAGCTTCCGCACCGAGGAGTCGGCGGGTGCCCCGGGGGCCTGCGGCCACTAGCCCGCCAGGAACCCCAGGCGCGAGCGGGCGGGCCCATCCGGGCTCGCCCTCGTGATTCCTGCGAGGATTCGACCGTGATCGAGATCCCGCTCTTCCCGCTCCGCTCCGTGCTCTGTCCGGGCGTCGCCCTGCCCCTGCACATCTTCGAGGCGCGCTACCGGCTGCTCGTCGATCGCTGTATCGAGCGCGGCCAGCCGTTCGGCGTGGTGCTCCTGCGGCAGGGACGCGAGGTCGGGCCCTTCCATGGTCGAGTCGCAGCGGTGGGCACCACGGCGGCCATCCGTCGGGCAGGAGCCCATCCCGATGGCCGGCTGGAGATCCTGACCGTGGGCCAGCAGCGCTTCCGCCTGGAAGAGGTGGACAGCGTCTCCGAGCCATACCTGGTGGGACATGCGGTCCTGCTCGACGAGCCCACCGGCTCACCGCAGCAGGCGGCGGAGATGGCCCACCGGGTCGGCCGCCGCTTCCTCGAGTACCTCGAGCTGCTGCAGGCTGACGATGGCAGCGGTGGTCCGGAGATCGAGGTCGAGTTCGAGATCGAGGTCGAGGACAGCGATGCCTCCGAGTCGGAGGCCGAGTCCGAGCCGGAAGGACCGATCACCCTGGACAACCTGCTCGCGTCGGGCGAGGCGGGCGACCCGGTGGAGGCTGCGGAGGCGGCTGTGCGCGAGATGGACACCCAGCAGCTCAGCCCCGAGCAGCGCCGGGAGCTGCTCATGTCGGCGGCCCGCCGGCTGACCGGCACGGACGACCCGACGGCCCTTTCCTACATCCTCTCGGCGCTGGTCCAGGTGGACCTGTCGGATCGCCAATCCCTGCTGGAGGCCCCCGATACCGTCGAGCGCCTGCGGCTGCTCGAGCGGCTGCTGGACCGCGAGAGCTGGTTCCTGGGTCTGGGCCTGCGCCCGATCATCGTGGATCCCCGGCAGCTGGGCCGTCACCTCGGCTGAGCAGCGCTCCTGCCGGCCTGCCGCGGCCGACGCTCAGGCCAGCCCAGCAAGAAGCCCCGCCCCCGAGTGCTCGGGAGGCGGGGCCGATCTTCCGGTGGGACCGCCGGGAGACTATCCCTGCGGCCAGCTCGCGGGCGGCTGCCCGCCTGGCGGGGGATAGTTGGCCGGTGGCGGAGGAGGCGGCGGCGCATACGGCGGCGGCGGCGCGTAGGCCGGCGGCGCATATGGTGCCGGCTGGCCATACGGCTGGCCATAGGCCGGCGGGAGCGGCGGCCTGCCGCCACTGCGCAACACGCGCCAGCCGGCGATGGTCACCGCGCCGGTGCCGAAGATGCCGGCCAGCAGGGGCACGATAGCGGTCCACCAGAGCAGCATCAGGATGAGCATGCCGAGGAAAGCCGAGCCGTAGGGCCGGGCCGCGGTCCGGCCCCTGGACAGGATGCGCTCGCCGATCCAGGTCGCGACCACGACCTGGCCAAGGAAGACGACCACGCCCCACAGGAGCATGAAGGCAAGGGCCAGCGGGATGCCCACGATCGTTACCATGAGCAGCCCCAAGACGATGGACGGCAGGAACAGCATGAGGATGCCGACCACCACGGTCTTGAGCACGTCGTTGCTGATCACGCGTCCGGCGCGGCGCACCTGGTCGGTGCCGAAGGCGATGACCAGCAAGGTCAGCGCGAGGGCGGCGATGAAGCCGCCGATGGCCACGAAGAGCAAGACCACCAGGAGCACCGCGACGAGGGCTCCGAGCGCCCCCACCAGCTCCTTGCCGGCATCGGTCACGTCGCCGCTGACTGCGCTCGTGAGGGCAGTCTCATCGAGCTCCGTGCCGCTGTAGACGACGTCACCCACCGACGCGCCCGGCTCCACGCTCAGCGAGCCGCCGATGGTGAAGATCCGCTCGACCTCGGCGGACGGGCCGCTGATCACGACATCACTGTCGACCGCGAAGACGGCGTCGGCCGAGCCTTCGATGGTGGCGCTGCCGCTGATGATCGCGAGGCCGCTGACCGAGTCGGTCGCGACCACGGTCACGGCCTGGTCGGTGGCCAAGATGAAGTTCCCATCGCGGCTCGTGAGCTCCCAGCCCTGGGTATCGTCCTGCGCCGCGACCGGGATGGCTGCCAGGAGCAGCATCGAGATCGCGAGCAGGAATCCTCGAATCAGGTTTCGTTGCATCGCTGGTCCTCTTCCTCTCTGTTGGGAGGCGAAGCCTACCTGCGCGGGCTGACCCGTGTCAGACGGGCCAGCTTCCGAAGTGATGTCCCGGATCTCGCCGGGGGGCGTACGTGCGGGCTGCAGGGGCTCGGCAGGGGACGCCCCGCCGCGCACGACGTGACCGCTCACCCGCCCGACGGGGCCTAGTGGCCCTGCACCGGCTGGCCCGCTCGCCGCAGACTTGAAGTCGGCCCGCGACCTGCCCCGATCTGGTCGCGATCACGAATCCTGACCCGAATGCACCCTGCAGACCCGGGTGATCCAAGCACACACAACCAAGGAGGCCTGACACATGGCCCAGCGATGGGAGTGTCTCGACGGTAACGAGGCCGCCGCCCGTATCGCCTACAAGCTCAGCGAGGTCATCTCGATCTACCCGATCACGCCGGCCTCGCCCATGGCGGAACACTGCGACGACTGGTCTGCCCAAAGCAGGCCCAACCTGTGGGGCGTCACGCCCGACGTGGTCGAGATGCAGTCCGAGGCGGGTGCCGCAGGTGCCCTCCACGGAGCGCTGCAGAAGGGCGCCCTCGGCACCACGTTCACGGCCTCGCAGGGCCTGCTGCTGATGATCCCCAACATGTTCAAGATCGCAGGCGAGCTGACCCCCTCGGTCATCCATGTCTCAGCGCGCACCGTGGCCACCCACGCCCTCTCCATCTTCGGCGACCACAGTGACGTGATGGCGGCCCGCTCGTGTGGCTGGGCGATGCTCGCGGCGGCCTCCGTCCAGGAGGTGCAGGACCTCGCGCTGGTGGCCCATGCGGCGACGCTGCGCTCACGTATCCCCTTCCTGCATTTCTTCGACGGTTTCCGCACATCACACGAGGTCGACAAGATCGCCATGCTCGAGGAGGACGACCTGCGCGCCCTCGTGCGCGAGCAGGACGTGCTCGACTTCCGTGCCCGCGGCATGTCGCCGGAGGATCCGTTCGTGCGTGGCACGGCCCAGAACCCTGATGTCTTCTTCCAGGCGCGCGAGGCCGCCAATCCCTACATGGACGCCGTCAAGGGCATCGTCTCCGAGGTCATGGCCGAGGTCAGCGAGCGCACCGGACGGCAGTACGACCTGGTGACATACACCGGTGCTCCTGACGCCGAGCGCGTCATCCTGGTCATGGGCTCGGGCACGGGCGCCGTCAAGGAGACGGTGGAGGTCATGGCAGAGGCCGGCGAGAAGGTCGGCATGGTGCAGGTGCGGCTGTTCCAGCCGTTCCCCTCGCAAGAGCTCGTCGCGGCCCTGCCCGCCAGCGTCAGGTCGATCGCGGTGCTCGACCGCACCAAGGAGCCCGGCGCGGTCGGTGAGCCCTTCTACCTCGCCACCGTGGCCGCCATCACCGAGGCCATGGATAGCGCCGACGCCCCCTGGAAGACGGCACCGCGCATCATCGGCGGTCGCTACGGCCTGTCGTCCAAGGAGTTCACGCCCCAGATGGTCAAGTCGGTGTATGACGAACTGGCCAAGGAGGCGCCCAAGCGGCACTTCACCGTCGGCATCTACGACGACGTCACCAACCTCTCGCTGCCCATCGATCACGAGTTCGTGCGGCCGCGCCCGGAGGGCCAGGTCCAGGCCATGTTCTTCGGCCTCGGCTCGGACGGCACCGTGGGGGCCAACAAGGCCTCGGTCAAGATCATCGGCGAAGGCACGGAGCTCTACTCACAGGGCCACTTCGTCTACGACTCCAAGAAGTCCGGAGCGGTGACGGTGTCGCACCTGCGCTTCGGACCCCAGGTCATCGAGTCCACCTACGAGATCCAGGCCGCCGACTTCGTGGCCTGCCACCAGTTCGGTCTGCTCAACAAGATGCCGGTGCTCGATCGCGCCAAGCAAGGTGCCACCTTCCTGCTCAACAGCCCCTACGGGCCCGACGAGGTCTGGCAGCACCTGCCCAGCAACGTCCAGCAGCAGATCGTCGACAAGGACATCGGGCTCTACGTCATCGATGCCTTCGCCGTAGCCGGCGAGGTGGGCATGGGCAATCGCATCAACACCGTGATGCAACCCTGCTTCTTCAAGCTCTCCGGCGTGCTCCCCGAGGACGAGGCCATCGCAGCCATCAAGCGCTTCGTGGAGAAGACCTATGGCAAGCGCGGCGAGAAGGTCGTCCAGCGCAACTTCGCCGCCATCGACCTCTCGCTCGAGCGACTGCACAAGGTGGAGATCGGACCCGCGCCGGAGTCGGCCGAGATCCCCGCCGCCGAGGTGCAGGCGGAACCCGGGCGCTTCACCGCCTCCGGGCTCGATCTTCGCCGCGCTGCTCCTTCTCCCAGCTTCGTGGTACCGGACGACGCGCCCGACTTCGTCAAGAAGGTCACCGCACGCATCATGGCCGGCGAGGGCGACCTGCTGCCGGTCAGCGCCTTCCCCGTCGATGGCACGTTCATCAGCGGCACCACCAAGTACGAGAAGCGCGGCATCGCCCAGGAGATCCCCATCTGGGACGAGTCCATCTGTATCGACTGCGGCAAGTGCGCCATGGTCTGTCCACATGCCACCATCCGCATGAAGGTCTATCCGCAGGCCGAGCTGGCCGATCTCTCGGGCGATTTCAAGTCCAAGGACTTCAAGTCGCGCGAGCTGGAAGGCTACAAGCTGACCATCCAGGTCTCGCCCGAGGACTGCACCGGCTGTGGTGTGTGCGTGGACGTCTGCCCGGCACGCTCCAAGAGCGAGGTCAAGCACAAGGCCATCAACATGGCGCCGTACCGCGAGCACCGCGAGGAAGAGGGCAAGCGCTGGCAGGAGTTCCTGTCCATCCCGGAGCTCGATCGCAGCTTGCTGCCCCACGACACCGTCAAGGGCAGCCAGGTCCTGCAGCCGCTCTTCGAGTTCTCCGGTGCCTGCGCAGGCTGCGGCGAGACGCCGTACGTCAAGCTCGTCAGTCAGCTCTTCGGCGACCGCATGATCGTGGCCAACGCCACAGGCTGTTCGTCGATCTACGGCGGCAACCTGCCGACCACGCCGTGGGCCACCGATGCGGCCGGTCGCGGACCGGCCTGGAACAACTCACTGTTCGAGGACAACGCCGAGTTCGGCATGGGCATGCGTCTCGCGCTCGATGTCCAGACACGGCACGCCAGGCAGCTGCTGCTGAAGATGGCCCCGCTAGTGGGCCAGTCGCTGGTGGATGAGATCCTGGGCAACGCGCAGGACAGCGAGGCCGGCATCGCGCAGCAGCGCGAGTCGGTCGAGAAGCTGCGAGCGGCCCTCGGCGGCGTCAGCGCTGAGCACAAGGCTGACGCCGAGACGCTCCTCTCCGTTTCGGGCGATCTCGTCCGCACTGGTGTCTGGATCATGGGCGGCGACGGCTGGGCCTACGACATCGGCTTCGGCGGCGTCGACCAGGCCCTCAGCTCAGGGCGCGATGTCAACATCCTCGTGCTCGACACGCAGGTCTACTCCAACACCGGTGGCCAGGCCTCCAAGGCCACGCCGCGGGGGGCGGTAGCCAAGTTCGCGGCTGCCGGCAAGCCCAGTGGTCGCAAGGACCTGGGAGCCATCGCGCGAGCGTACGGCAATGTCTACGTGGCCCAGGTCTCGCTCGGTGCCAACGACGCTCAGACCAACAAGGCCATGCTGGAAGCCGAGGCCTGGCCGGGTCCCTCGATCATCATCGCCTACAGCACCTGCATCGCTCATGGCATCGACATGTCGACGTCGATGACGCACCAGAAGGACGCCGTCAAGTCCGGCTTCTGGCCGCTCTACCGCTACACGCCCAGCGAGTCGACCGAGGGCCAACCGTTCAAGCTTGACTCCAAGGCTCCATCGATGCCCATCAGCGAGTTCGTCGAGTCCGAGACACGCTTCGCCATCCTCAAGCGCACGCAGCCTGAGCGGGCGGCCGAGCTGGGGGCGCTGGCTCAGGCCGATGCCGACGAGCGTTGGCGCTACTACAGCCAGCTGGCTGACGTGCAGCGCCGGATCCCGACGCTGGAGCACGAGCCGTCCGCAGCCTCGGCCGACGGGCCCGGCGCCGGCAGCAACGGAAAGGGAGAGTCCAAGTGACCGTCGACCTCAAGACCCGCTACCTGGGGCTGGAGCTTCGCTCACCGCTCGTGATCTCGGCCAACCCGCTGACGCGCGACCCGGCCATGGTGGCCAGGTTCGAGGACGCCGGGGCCGGCGCGGTCGTCATGCCCAGCCTCTTCGAGGAGGAGATCGAGAACGAGGAGATCGAGCTCTCGGCCTCGCTCGACCAGGGGACCGAGGGCTTCGCCGAAGCGCTCGACTACTTCCCCGAGGTCGAGACCTTCATCGGTGAAGGCGATCGCTACCTGCGCGCGCTCGAGACGCTCAAGCGCACCGCCACGGTACCGATCATCGCGAGCCTCAACGCCAACTCGGTGGGCGGCTGGGTCCGCTTCGCCAAGCTCATGGCCGATGCGGGCGCCGATGCCCTCGAGCTCAACCTCTACCGCATCACCGTCGATCGCAACCGCACCGCAGCCGACGTGGAGGATGAGGACCTCGACCTCATCGCGGCGGTGCGGGCGGCGGTCAACCTGCCCCTCGCGGTCAAGCTCAGCCCCTACTACACGGCCTTCGCCAATTTCGCGGGCAAGGCGGTGGAGGCGGGCGCCAACGGCCTCGTCCTCTTCAACCGCTTCTACCAGCCGGACATCGACCTCGATGAGCTGGCGGTGGTGCCGCGGGTGAGCCTGAGCCATCCCTCCGAGCTGCGCCTGCCCATGCGTTGGACGGCCATCCTGCGGCCCGCAGCTGGGGCCGGGCGTATCCATCGCGGCATCGTCCGGGATCCACAGCGGCACCGACGCGGTGAAGGCCGTCATGGTCGGCGCTGACGTGGCCATGATGGCCTCCGCGGTGCTCCGCGACGGCCCCGGCAAGGTCGCCGACATCAACGCCGAGATGGTGGCCTGGCTGGAGGAGAACGAGTACAGCTCCGTCACCCAGCTGCGCGGCTCCGCCAGCCAGGGGACCGTGGAGGATCCAGGCACCTTCGAGCGCGCCCAGTACATCCGCACGCTCCACTCGTGGGCGGCACCGGCCAACCTCACGCCCGACCGTGTAACGCTTCACACCCGGACAAGCAGGACGAGCGCCCGGCATCGAGCCGGGCGCTCGTCTCGATGCGGGGGGCAAGGTGGACTCGGCCTGGTCATCGCCGTGGGCTGGCATCACGACTAGCCCAGGGAGCCGTCGCGTTCCTGTCGCGCGCGCCACTCGGAGGCGAGGATGCCCATGGTCAGCTCGTCCCAGCGCCCACCATCGCGAGCGATGGCCTGGCGGTTCCGGCCTTCGACGCGGAAGCCGGCCTTCTCGTAGCTGCGCACGGCCCGGCTGTTGAAATCGAAGACCGACAGGGCCACACGATGCAGCCCGATGCGCTCGAAGGCCAGCCAGAGCATGAGCTCGGTGGCTTCGGTGCCATAGCCCTGACCCCAGGTGTCGGGCTCGCCGAGACTGATGTGGAAGAGCGTCGAGCCGTTCTCGGGATCGAGGTTGCTGAAGGTCGTCGAGCCGATGAGGCGCCCGCTCTCGCGCACGGTGATGGCGTAGGCGACCTGCTCGGGCGAGAGCAGCCGGCCATGGAAGAAGCGGTCGATGTCTGCATCGCTCATGGTCCGCAGCGTGTAGCGCGTGAGTCGCGCCAACTCCGGGTCGTGGTACCAGCGTCGGACCGCGGGCAGGTCTTCGTAGCGGTGATGACGCAGCTCGACCAGCGTGCCCCCGATGGTCGCGGGATGCCACGTCTGGCGCTGCTGCTCGATGGTCACCATGGTGGCGGATGCTAGCGCACCGGGAACGTACGATGGAGGCATGACGGAACATCCCCCGCACATGATGCGACGGTGGGCGGAGACCGCGGAAGCCGTCCGTGCCACGCGCAAGACGAGCGAGAAGGCGGCCACCGTCGCGGCCTATCTCGGTTCGCTCGAGGGCCATGACCTCGGGATCGCAGCCGTGTTCCTGAGTGGGCGCCCGTGGCCCGCCCATGACGGCCGTGTCACGGGCCTCGGCTGGCGGGCCATCGGCGCGGCCGCGGAAGCCGTCGCCGGTGTCCCGGATGGCGCGCTGGCACGGGCCTACGACCGCTCGTCCGACCCGGGCACGGCCGTGGCTGAGCTGTTGACACAGGCGGGCCACGCACCGGCGGGCCCGCCCCTCACCCTGGGTGACGTGTCCGCCGCCTTCGACGAGCTCGCCCGCAGCCGCGTCCGCGAGGCCAAGGCCGCGATCTTCGCCGACCTGCTGCGACGAGCGGATCCGCTGACAGCTCGCTACGTCACCGCCATCCTCTCGGGCGAGCTGCGTATCGGGCTGCGCGAGGGGCTGCTGGAGCAGGCGATCGCGCGGGCCTTCGAGGCGGCGCCGTCGGCGGTGTCCTGGGCCGGCATGCTCACCGGCGATATCGGCCACACCGCGAGACTCGCTCACGATGGGACCCTCGACTCGGCGCGTCTCTCGCTCTTCCATCCGCTGACCTCGATGCTGGCCAGCCCGGTCGTCGACGAGGCCGAAGCCCTGCGCCGCCTCCAGCCGCCCGTGTGGGTGGAGGACAAGTACGACGGCATCCGGGCCCAGCTCCACCTCCAGGGTGGCCAGGTCCGCATCTTCAGCCGCGACCTCAAGGACATCACTCGCGGTTTCCCCGACGTGGTCGCAGCCGCCGAGGGCCTGACCTGGGAGGGCATCCTTGACGGCGAGATCCTCGCCTGGCGCGATGGCGCCGCCCTGCCCTTCCTGCAGCTGCAACAACGCATCGGGCGCGTGCGTCCGTCGACCGCGGTGCTGGACGCCACGCCGGTCATCTACGTGGCCTTCGATGCCCTTGCCCTGGGCGATGGCTCGCTGCCGCCCGAACCATTGCTGCTGGAGCCGCTCCGCGAACGCCGTCGGCGGCTGGAGGCGCTCGACCTGCCCTCGACCCCGGGCTTCGGCCTCAGTGCTCAGGTGGGGGCCGCAGACGAGGCCGAGCTGGAGCGCCTCTTCCAGGCGGCACAGGCGCGCGGCAACGAGGGCCTCATGCTCAAGGACCCTGACTCGCGCTACACGCCCGGGCGGCGCGGCTACGCCTGGCTCAAGCTGAAGAAGGCCTTGACCACGCTCGACTGCGTGGTCGTGGGCGTGGAGGTCGGCCACGGCCGTCGCCACGGCGTGCTCTCGGACTACACCTTCGCGGTCATCGACGACCGGCCCGGCGCAGGGGCGGGCGAGCTCGTGACCGTGGGCAAGGCCTACACCGGGCTGACCGACGCGGAGATCGCGGACATGACGCGCTGGTTCGAGGCGCACACGGTGCAGCGCTTCGGCCGCTACCGGAAGGTGGAGCCGACGGTGGTGGTGGAGATCGCCTTCGACGTGATCCACGCCTCCTCGCGGCACAAGTCCGGCTACGCCCTGCGCTTCCCGCGCATCGTGCGCATCCGCGATGACAAGGGACCGGCCGAGGCCGACCGTCTGAGCACGGTCGCTGCCCTGCACGAGCGATTGCAGGCCGCAGGCCGGTACGGAGTGCTCACCGATGGCACCATGGGCCGATGACCGAGCCGACCACATGATCGAGCCGCCCACATACCGACCGAAGCCGACCCACATGACCGAGCCGCCCAGCCGCTTCGATCGCGTGCGGGGGTTGCGCGAGGTGCTCACCGCCACGGGTGCGGGTATCTACCTGATGACGCACCAGGCCGGGCCCTGGCCAGCCGAGACGCTTGCCGCGGTGCACGAGTCGGACGACATGGAGCTGCGGGTGGGCCGGGTCGGGCCTGATCGTGCCGAGGATCTCGCGCAGCGGGAGCGCGAGGCGCGGGCCGTGGTGGCAGCGGTCATCGGCGCTTCCCCCGAGCGCATGCTGCTGACACACGGTGCCGCGGAGGCTGCGCGGCTGATCGCGCTCGAGGTCCTGGCGGCGGGCGAGGGCCGGCGGGTGGTGCTGGCCCGTGGGCTGGAGCGATCCGTGGCCAGCGCGATCCGTGATGTGGCCGATGTCGCCGCAGCTCCGGTCGAGGTGATCGACGATGTCGCTGCGCTGCGTGGTGACGCGGCACTCGTGGCCCTCGCCCACGTCGATGCCGATGGCCGGCTCGCCGACGTTCGAGCGGCGGCTGAGGCGGTGCATGCGAGCGGGGGGCGCCTGGCGCTCGATGTCGGCCGCTCGGTCGGCGCGCTGCCGCTCGACGTCGACGAGCTGGGTGCCGACTTCATCTTCGCTGACACCCATCGCTGGCTGCTCGGGCCGGAGGCCGTGGCGTTCCTCTGGCTCACGCCGGACCTGGCGCAGGAAACGCCCGAATGGCTGCGTCAGGCGTGCGCGCCCTACGCGCGCGGGCAGCTGCTGGCGCTGGCGCGCTCGGTGGGCTGGCTGCTGATGTACGTGGAGCTGCCCTGGGCCATCGCCCGCACGCTGGCCCTCGCCGACGAGCTCTACGAGTCGCTCGCGGCGATCGCCGGTGTGGAGGTGCTCGCCCCCGCTGACGCGCATGGTCCGATCGTGGCCCTCCGCGTCGAGGGCTGGGACGCCGCCACCGTGGCCGACGAGCTGGGTCGGGCGGTGTTCGCCATCGTCGACGTCGATGTGGAGGCCGATGTGATCCGGGTCAGTGTCGGCGCCTGGAACCGCGAGACGGAGCTGGAGCGCTTCACCCAGCGCCTGGCGGAGCTCGCCGCGCACACGCCCGAGACGCTACCGCGGCGCCCGTCGCTGACGGTCCTGAGTGGGCCGCTCGACCCGGAGTCCGACGCGTGACCGGGGACGGCCCGCCGCCGCGTCCGGCGCCGCGGCGCGAGGTCCGTCAGCGCAGCGAGTGGGAGATCCGCTGGCGCCAGGCGCGCAACGCGCCTCCACCGGTGGTGCGTGCGGTACTGGCGAACGTCGCCGTGGCCACGGCCGGTGGCGTGCTCCTCCTGCTCAGCGACTGGCTCACCAGCCACGACACCCTGCCCGAGTTCATGCGCTCGCTCGGGCCACTCATCTACGTGGTCACGGTCATCGTCAGTGGCAGCCTGTTCACCTACCTCTGGGTCGAGCTACCCACGGGCGTAGCCGGCCAGAAGCGCCGCTCGCCGTGGGCGGCGGTGCTGGGTTTCTTCGCCAGCATCCCCATCGTCTACCTCTCGCTGGTGGTCATCTTCGAGATCCTGCGGCCGCTGCTGCCGTAGCCCGTGGCCCGGCCGTTCAACGGGGTGGTCGATCCCCGAACCGAAGGGGACGCCACTGGCAGCGGCCCGGCCCATCGCGGCCGGGTGGTCGATCCACCGACCGAAGGGGACGCCAACTGGCAGCGGCCCGGCGCCCACCGTACCCGCGTGGTCGATCCCTGAACCGAAGGGGACGCCAACTGCCCGCGGCCCGGCGCCCACCGCGGCCGGGTGGTCGATCCATCGACCGAAGGGGACGCCAACTGGCAGCGGCGCGGCCCGGCGCCCACCGCGGCCGGGTGGTCGATCCATGCACCGACGACGGGGTCTCGGCCAGAAGTCGGGGCATCCTCGGAGTTCCTCACGCAGAATGGCCGATGGATCGACCGAACCGGGCAAATCGAAGCGATCTGCGGCGCCCACCGTACCCGCGTGGTCGATCCACCGACCAACAAAGGCGGTTGCGGCCGGAACTCGGGGGCATCCTCGGAGTTCCGAACCGCCCTGACTTCGATGGAGACTCCAGCAGTTGGAGGAACATGGAGTCATGGCAGACAAGGACAGCAGCACCGAGCGGCCCAAGCCGCGGCAGTACCCACCCGAGCTCAAGCAGCGGGCCATCCGCATGGTCCTCGACTCGTATGACCGGGGCGAGGAGCGCTTCGGCACCGTCACCCGCATCGCGGACGAGCTGGGCATCGGCCCCGAGTCGCTGCGCAAGTGGGTCCGCCAGGCCGAGGTCGACCGGGGTGGGCGCGCCGGCACCACGACCGAGGACCGTGAGCGCCTCAAGGAGCTCGAACGGGAGAACCGCGAGCTGCGCCGGGCCAACGAGATCCTCAAGAGCGCATCGGCTTTCTTCGCGGCGGAGCTCGACCGCCCCTCGAAGCGATGACCCGCTACATCGACGAGCACCGTGACACCTTCGGGGTCGAGCCGATCTGCCAGGTCCTGGCGATCGCCCCCTCCAGCTACTACGCGGCCAAGGTGCGTCCGCCGTCGGCCCGGACCTGCCGGGACGCCGAGCTGAAGCCCGAGATCGAGCGGGTGCACGAAGGCAACTTCGCGGTCTACGGTGTTCGCAAGGTCTGGCGCCAGCTGTGCCGGGAGGGCGTCGAGGTCGGCCGTGACCGTGTCGGACGCCTCATGGGCGAGCTCGGCCTGTGCGGCGCCACACGCACGAAGAAGGCACGGACCACGATCCCGGCCGCGGTGAGCCAGCGCCCCGCCGACCTCGTCGAGCGGGTCTTCAGCGCCGATGCCCCCGACCGCCTCTGGGTGGCCGACCTGACCTATGTCTGGACGCGGGCCGGCTTCTGCTACGCCGCCTTCATCATCGATGCCTTCAGCCGCCGCATCGTGGGCTGGCGAGTCAGCTCATCCCTGCGCACCGACCTCGCCCTCGACGCCCTCGAAATGGCCATCTGGAGCCGGGGTGACCGAACCCTCGACGGCCTCATCCATCACTCGGACAGGGGCGGTCAATACCTCGCGATTCGCTACACCGAGCGCCTCGAGGACGCTGGGGTCGTGAGCTCCGTGGGATCGAAGGGCAATTCGTATGACAACGCCCTCGCAGAGACGGTCAACGGCCTCTACAAGGCCGAGCTCATCAATCGGCGAGGGCCCTGGCGCAGCATCGAGGACGTGGAGGCCGCGACCGCGCGCTGGGTCTCACTGGTGGAACACCGGGCGGCTCCACTCGGCCTGCGGCGACATCCCACCCGCCGAGTACGAGGCTGCATACTGGGCCGATCAGCAGGTGGCCTCGGCCGCCTAAACCCTATCGTCCGAGCCTCCACGAAACCCAGGGCGCTTCATTCCTCACGCAGAATGGCCGATGGATCGACCGAACCGGGCAAATCGAAGCGATCTGCGGCGCCTGGTGGTCATCGCGGGCCCACATCGGTCCCAACCGGCCGATGGATCGACCGAACCGATCGGCCTCGGCATTGGATGGAACGGCAGCCAGGCCACGGCGTCCCCGCCGTCATCTTGTCCCAACGAGTCGATCGGTGACAGCCTTCGCCCTGATAGCATCGAAGGCGTCGCCCTCAGGCGACCTCCGAATGGGGGAGTAGCTCAACGGTTAGAGCGGTCGGCTTATATCCGACTGGTTCCAGGTTCGAATCCTGGCTCCCCTACCAGATCTGGCCAGCGGAGCGAGAGGAGCGCCAGTGAACGACAACACCATCGACGACGACCGCTGGCACGCGGGCGGTATCTCCGCCATGACACTGTTCGTGGAAGACGTGACCGCGGCCCACGACTTCTACAGCCGGATCTTCGACACCGAGCCGGTTTTCGAGGAGGCTGACTCGGTCGCCTTCCGCACCGGTTCCACGCTCATCAACCTCCTGCGCGGAGTCGGAGGCCGGTCAGGGCTGAGCCCCGACCACCGCATCACTCGCCCCGGAGCCCGCCCCCAAACCTGCGCCCGAGTTGGAGCTGCCCGCTCCCGAACCTGCGCCCGAGTTGGAGCTGCCCGCTCCCGAACCTGCGCCCGAGTTGGAGCTGCCCGCTCCCGAACCTGCGCCCGAGTTGGAGCTGCCTGACCACCAAGGCGTGCGCACGACGCCGCGTGCGCCCGACGCCGCGTGCGCACAACGCCGCGGACACACGAACGCCGCGCGGCCGATCTTGCTGGATCGACGCGCGCGGCGCGAGGAGGCGTCTCGGCCGGCCACCTCGTGGCGACCGGCCAGGACTCACATGAAGGCTATTGGCAGTCGGGGCTGGTGCCCGAGTCGACCGGAGCGAACTGGTAGTAGTCGCAGGCGTTGTCGGGCGTGATGAGCACCATGTCGATCGACTGCTTCTCGGGCAGGTCGGTCGTGCCGCCAGCGGCTAGATAGGCGTCGGCCTGGATCGCGGCCTGCAGCGCCATCTCGGCGACCGGCTGCAGCGAAGTGGCCTTCAGCTCACCAGCGTTGATGCTGATGATGGCGTCGTCGGAGCCGTCGAAGCCCACGACGATGACGTCGTCCATGCCCGCGGCCATGACCGCAGCCTGGGCGCCCAGCGCCATGGTGTCGTTGCCGGCGATGATGCCCTTGACGTCGGGGAACTGCTGCAGCAGCGCCTCGGTCACCTGGAAGCCCTCGTCCTGGCTCCAGTTGGCAGTCTCCTGCGCGACCATCTCCATATCCGGGATCTCGTCGAGCACGTCGTGGTAACCCTGGCTGCGCACGTGCGCGTTGGTGTCGGTGTCCTTGCCGGTCAGCTCGATGTAGGTGCCTTCCTCACCCATCAAGGTCGCGAACTCCTCGGCCAGGATGGTGGCACCCTGGTAGTTGTTGGAGACGATCTGGGCCACGGCCACGCCGTCCTGGGTGATCTCGCGGTCGACCAGGAAGCTGGGGACGCCTGCGTCCTTGGCCTCCTGCACCGCGGCCACGGTGGCATCGGCGCCGGCGTTGTCGAGGATGATGGCCACTGCGCCCTCGGCGATACAGCTCTCGTAGAGCTGTAGCTGCTCGTTGGCGTCGTCGTTATGGTTGAGGCGGCTGGTGGTGTAGCCGAGCTCTTCGGCCTTGTCCGCTGCGATCTGCTGCATCGCGCCGAAGAAGGGGTTCTCCACCGGCGGGACGATGACGCAGATCATGCCCTTGTCACCCGCGGCCATCGATGCGTCTGGTGCCGCCGACGCGTCCTGCGCCGCGGTGGCGATGGCGGTCGAGGCGGTGAGCGCCACAGCTGCGCTGAGGACCAGCGCGGTGCGCGTCTTGTTGAACATTCGTTCCTCCATTTTCACTTCTCACCCCGGCACTTCCGGTGCGATCGGTTCACTCCGTTCGGTTCGCTTCGAGCGTCTCTCTCCGGGCTGGACCTCCTTTCGCTGTGGCGTTCGTTTCTGGTGATCGGTAGTGGTCGGGTGCGTGGCCCGGTCCGCGAGCGACCGTGGCTTACTCGTCGGCGACGACCTGCGCCGCTTGCTGCTGCAGGGCCAGGCGCCGCTCGGCGCGTTGCTGCAACTGATCGATGATGAGCGCGGCCACGATGACCACGCCGGTGATGATGAGCTTGAGGAAGGACGAGATGCCCATGAGGGTCAGGCCGTTGTTGAGCGTGCCGATGACGAGCGCGCCGATGATGGTGCCGACGATGGTGCCGCGGCCGCCCATCAGCGAGGTGCCGCCGAGCACGACCGCGGCAATGGCATAGAGCTCGAAGTACTGGCCCGTGGCCGGGTGGGCCGCCACCAGCTGGCTGGCGATGATGAGCCCGACCGTGCCGGCGCAGAAGCCGCTGATCATGTACACGATCATCTTGGTTCGATTGACGCGCACGCCCGAGAGCTCGGCCGAGCGCTCGTTGCCGCCGACCGCGTAGACGGCGCGGCCGAAGGGCGTGCGTGAGGTCACGAACCAGGCCACCACGGCAAAGATGATGATGATGACGATGGCCCAGGGCAGCATGCCCAGGAGCTCACCCGTGCCCAGCTCGCGGAAGCCGGTGTTGCCCAGCTCCTCCTTGCCCACCAGGTTGGGGTAGGTCTTGCCGCCGTTGATCTGGCCGGCCAGGCCCCGGGCGACCATGAGCATGCCCAGGGTGGCGATGAACGGCGCCACGTTGAAGCGGGTGATGATGAAGCCGTTGACCGCGCCCAGGAGCGTGCCCGCGGCGAGCGAGATGACCAGCACCATCCAGGTGTGCGGGAAGATGACCCAGTCGCCGACGGTGATGCCCTCGTTGATGAGCAGGCCCGCGACGATGCCGGTGAAGCCCACGACCGAGCCGACCGAGAGGTCGATGCCGCCGGTGAGGATGACGAAGGTCATGCCGATGGCGAGGATCCCGTTGAGGGCCATCTGCTTGACCAGGATCTCGATGTTGGCCGGCGTCAGGAAGCTGCCGACGACGATCGAGAAGAAGACCCACAGGACGATGAGGGCGATGAGCGCCCGGCCGCGCAGGAGCAACTGGATCCACTCGGTTCGGGTCCTGCCGGCACCTCGCGCGGCAGCTGGCGCGTTGGCCGTCACTGTGTCACCTCGACGTTCCCTTCCTCTCTGCTGGTCGCCTTCGACGAGGGCCCGTGGCCCACGGCCGAGGCGTCGACCAGCTCCTTTTCCGTCGCCTGCCCCTCCTGGAACTCGGCCACGACCTCACCCTTGCTGAGCACGAGGATGCGGTCCGACATGGCCATGACCTCCTTGAGCTCAGACGAGACGAAGACGATGCCGTAGCCGTCGGTCGCCAGCCGGTTCATGATCTGGAAGATCTCGCTCTTGGCCCCCACGTCGATGCCACGCGTGGGCTCATCGAGTAGCAGCACGCGGGGTTCGGTCAGCAAGCCCTTGGCCACGACCACCTTCTGCTGGTTGCCGCCGCTGAGCGACTCGATGCTGTTACGTGGATCGGCCACCCGCACCGAGAGGTCTTCGATCATGCCGTCGACCGCCGTGCGCTCCTTGCGCGTCGAGAGGTAGAAGCGGTTGAGGTAGCGCTTCAAGCTGGCGAGGACCATGTTGTGGGCCACCGACAGCGTCGGCACCAGGCCCACCGTCTTGCGGTCCTCCGGGACCAGCACCAGGCCCGCCGCGATGCGGTCGGCCACGCTGGTCCTGGCCAGGTCACGACCGTCCAGCCGGACCTCCCCGCTGGCATCGGGGCGGATGCCCGCGAGCACCTCCATCAGCTCCGTCCGCCCAGCGCCCATGAGGCCGTAAAGGCCCAGGATCTCACCGGCGTGCACCTCGAGCGAGACGTGTTGCAGGATATAGCCGCCGCCCACACGCGGCAGCGTCACATCCTGCACCTCGAGCAGGGTCTCGCCGATATCGTGGCTGGTGCGCGTGAAGAGCGAGGCCGGCGAGCGCCCGACCATCTGCTCGATGATCCAGGCCACGTCGACGGCGTCGGCGTCGGCGCCAGCCACCACGCGACCGTCCCGCAAGACGGTGATGCGATCACCGACCTGCAGCAGCTCCTCCAGCTTGTGACTGATGTAGACGATGGCCACGCCGCGCGCCTTGAGGTCGGCGATGATGCGGAACAGACCCTGCACCTCCGCCTGGCTCAGGGCGGAGGTCGGCTCGTCCATGATGAGCACGCGCACGTCGTGCGTGAGGACCTTGGCGATCTCCACGATCTGCTGCTGGCCGATGGGCAGGTTGCCGACCATCTCGTCGGGATCGATGTCCTGGCCCAGCCGCTCGAGCAGCTCGGCCGCCACGCGCCGCTGGGCGCTCCGGTCGATGGCCGGTCCACGCGTGATCTCCTGGGCCAGGAAGAGGTTGTCCAGCACCGACAGATTGGTGCACAGGTTGAGCTCCTGGAAGATGATGCCCACGCCGTAACGGGAGGCCGCCGTGACGCTGGGGAGGACGACCGGCTTGCCGTCGATGAGGATCCGTCCGGCGGTCGGCTGCTCCACGCCTGCGAGCACCTTCATGAGCGTGGACTTGCCGGCCCCGTTCTCGCCCACGAGCACGTTGACCTGGCCTTCGAGCACGTCGAAGCTGACGTCGTCGAGAGCGGTGGTGCCGGGGAAGACCTTGGTGATGTGCTCGGCGCGCATGGGCACCGCAGCGGCCACGGGCGTCACTGCCGTTGCCGTGGTCATCGCTGGCTCAGCTCGATGGGCACGAGCGTTATCTCGCTGACGTCGATCGTGGGCTGGTTGAACGTGCGCAGCGTGAAGGCGCCGATGAAGTCGACCGTCTGGCCGACCAGACTCTCGAAGTCCATCTCCGAGAGTCCCTCCACCACCTTGCTGTTGAGCTCCTTGGCCACCTTGCCGAATTCGGTCTGCTCGCGAAAGTCGCCGAACTCGATGAAGCCGGAGGCATCACGGATCGACGACTCGTCACTGGGGATACGGCTGCCGACCCAGGCTCGGACCTTGATGGGGCCCTCATAGCCCTCTACGTCGAGGCCGATGCTGCCCTTGGTCGTCTCCATGTCCACGTCGGTGACGGTCGCGCTGCCGTTGACCCTGAAGACGAGGGCGTCACCGGTGGTGACCAAGCCCATCTCCTCGGCCACCGGCTTGAGCTCCTCGGTGGCGATGGTGCCATCGGGCCCGGGCTCGATGGCGTTGAGCACGTCAGCCAGGGGCACGGCGTTGTCGCGGATGCGCGGTCTGGACCGCCTCCCAGTTGTCCGCCACGTAGGCCGCCGGGTCGAACTCGACGGTGAGGCCGGCCTCCTCCTCCTGTGACACGACCGTGAAGCCGAACAGCGCCGCCACGACGACGAAGATCCCGATCGCCGCCAGGCCCGCGATCAGGCCGGGGCTGAAGCGCTCCCTCATCTCGTCTCCGCTCCCAGGGTCTTCTCCACGAGCTCCTCCGTCGGTCCCTTGATCGCATCCGGCGCGGGCGCTGCTCCGAGCAGGCGCTCCGCGGTGAAGGTGTCGGTGATGAGGAAGTTGATCCAGCCGCCGGCGATGGCAGCCTGGATGGCTTCGGTCTTGCCCGGACCCCCGGCCACCGCCACCGAGCGCGGCACGCGCCGCAGCTGCTCCAGCTCGATGCCGATGACGCGCGCGTGCAGGGGCGTGTCGACCGGGGCGCCATCGGCCCGGAGGTAGCGCAGGCCGATGTCACCCACGCCCCCGGCCTCACGCACGGTGCGCAGCTCCTCGGGCGAGAAGACGTTGCCACTGCTGGCGAGCAACCCGGATGGCTGCTGGCCGCCGATACCGACGTAGGCCACGTCGAGGTGGTCCCACAGCGACATCGCGCGGGCCACGAACGGGTCGTGCACGAGCACGTCCCGGGACTCGGCCGATCCGACGCTGCTCGGCGCTGGCAGGAACGTGCCCTCGCCGTGGAGCAGGTCGGCCAGGCGTCGCACCAGGTGGGTCGCGTGACCTTCCGCGCCGGGATCGCCGCCGCCGCCCAGGATCTGCACCACACGTACGTCACTGACGCCCGGCACCGGGTGCATGGCATTGACCATGGCCAGCAGCGAGGCGCTCCAGGAGGACACGCCGATGACATCGCCCGAGCGCACCGTGGTCTCCATGTGGAAGGCGGCGGCCGCCCCGAGTTCGCGCACGGCGGCGGCATCGTCGTCGTGGGAGATGTCGACGATCTCGATGTCGGTCAGGCCGTAGCGGGCCTCGAAGGCCTCCTCCAGCTCGGGATTGGTGCCGGTCACAGCACGCACGCTGATGCGCACGATGCCCTCGTCCTGGGCGCTCTTGAGCAGGCGGCTGACCTTGGGCTGCGACAGGCGCAGGCGCGTGGCGATCTCCGGCTGCTTGAGCCCCACGTCGTAGTAGAGCCGCGCGACGCGGGTCATGAGGCGAAGCTCGTCGGCCCGAGACATGTCAGCGGCCCACGACCTCATGCGCCCCGGCGGCGATGCCATCGGGCGTCAGTCCGGCCTGCTCGAAGAGGAAGGCCGGGCCGCCGGTCGGGCAGAAGCCGGGGAAGCCCAGGATGCGCATCCGGGTCGGCTGCTCCTGCACCACCACCTCCGCCACCGCGCCACCAAGGCCACCGCGAACGACGGCCTCCTCGACGGTGACGATGCCGCCCGTCTCGCGTGCGGCTGCGACCACCGCTTCGCGATCGAGCGGAGCGACCGTGGCCATGTTCAGCACACGGGCCTCGATGCCCTCGGCAGCGAGCGCATCGGCAGCGGCGAGAGCGCGCGTGACCATGACCCCGTTGGCGATGATCGTGACGTCACCGCCCTCGCGCAGGCGGGCAGCGCGGCCGATCTCGAAGCGGTAGCCGTCGGGATGGATGTTGGGCACCCCGATGCGGCTGGTGCGGACGAAGATCGGCCCCTCCATACTCGTAGGCCGCGCGGATGGCCTGTGCCGTCTCGATCGGGTCGGCCGGCACGACCACGACCAGGCGGTCGATGGCCCGCGTCCAGGCGAGGTCCTCGATGGAGTGATGGGTCGGACCCAGTTCGCCGTAGGCCACGCCACTGCTGACGCCGACGAGCTTGACGTTGGCACCCGCTGTACGCGGCGTCCACCTTGATCTGTTCGAGGCCGCGTGCGGTGAGGAAGGGGCTGGCGCCACAGACGAAGGGCACCTTGCCGCCGTTGGCCAGGCCGGCGCCGATGCCGACCATGTTCTGCTCGGCGATGCCCACGTTGATGACCTGGTCCGGCAGGACCGCGGCCATCTTGGAGACCTTGGTCGAGCCCAGCGAATCGTTGACCACCGCGATCACGCGCGGGTCGGCCGGGCCAGCTCGGTGAGCGCGTCGGCGAAGGCGTCGCGGCAATCGAAGAGCTGCGCCGGTGCCGGGGCCGGTCATGCCCGGCTCCCTTCCAGCTCGGCCACCGCCTGCTCGTACTCCTCGTCGGTGGGGATGCGGTGATGCCAGCCAGCCCGGTCCTCGATGAAGGAGACGCCCTTGCCCTTGGTGGTGTTGGCGATCAGGCAGTTGGGCTTGCCCGGCTCGAAGGGGAGGGCGGCGAAGGCCTCCAGCAAGGCAGCCGGGTCGTTGCCGTCGACCTCGCGCACGGCCCAGCCGAAGGCCGCGAACTTGTCCGGCAGGGGATCGAGGCCCATCGTGGTCTCGGTGCGATCGCCCTGCTGCAGGCGGTTGCGGTCGACGATGCAGATGAGTTTGTCCAGACCGAAGTGGCCGGCCGCCATGGCCGCCTCCCACATCGAGCCTTCCTGCAGCTCGCCGTCGCCGGTGAGCACGAAGGTGCGCCGCTCGGCCCCGTCGAGCTGGCCCGAAAGGGCGATGCCCACCGCGACCGGGAAACCGTGGCCGAGGGGCCCGGTGTTGGTCTCCACGCCAGGCACCTTGTTGCGGTCGGGGTGGCCGTTGAGGCGCGAGAGGGGCTGGAGGAAGGTGTCGAGCTCGGCCTCGTCGAAGTAGCCGGCCTTGGCCAGTGTCGTGTAGAGCGCCGCGGCGGAATGGCCCTTGCTGAGCACGAAGCGATCGCGATCGGGGTCGTCGGGTTTGGCCGGATCGTAGCTGCAGCACGCCCCCGAAGAAGAGTGTGACCAGGATGTCCGTGGCGCTGAACTCGCCGCCGATGTGGCCCAGCCCTGCGCCGTGCACGATCTCCATGTCGCGCAGTCGCACGTCGATCGCGCGCTGGCGCAACACCTCTGCCAACTCGGCCGGATCGGCCGTGACCGTCGCCATCCCTCTCCTCGTAACAGTCCGTGAATGTCCATTCAGGCCCGGATGGACAGTAGGAGCATAGGTATGCAGCCCTGCATGTGTCAAGAGGCAGTCACGTCTCAGGGTACGCTCGACGCGCGGTTGCCCGGGGGTCTTCTCGGCGCCCGGTTGGCCTGAGGGGTCTCATCTCGACTCGTATGCCTCTGGGCTGCTCTTCGCGGCGCCCGTTGGCGCCTCGTCTCGGCGCGCGGTTGCCTGGGAGGCACGCAACTGCCGGCCACGGGTCGTGTCACGCGCCTGGTGTGCGGGGCCTCCCACGGGCGTCGAGCGAGACCGGCATCAGCCTCGAGCGAAGCCGGCACCAGCTGCTGATGTCCGCCGAGCGCTGTGACGTGCCCTGACCGACCCAGTCTGCTACGGATGCAGGGTCGTCCTCGCCAGCGCGTCCTGCCAGCCATCGACGAGGCGAGCCCGTTCAGCGGCGCCCATCGTCGGCTCGAAGGTATCGATGGTGCGCGGCAAGGCCGCGAGCTCGTCGATCGACGCCCACACGCCGGTGGACAGTCCGGCCAGGTAGGCCGCACCCATGGCCGAGAGCTCGGGCGTGTCGTTGCGCTGGACGGGCACGCCCAGGATGTCGGCCTGGAAGCGCATGAGCTGCTCGTTGCGGGTCACGCCGCCGTCGACCATCAGCACCTGCAGGGCGCCTCCCGAGGCTGTCTGCATGGCTTCGAAGACGTCGCGCACCTGGTAGGCGATCGAGTCGACGGCCGCTCGCGCCAGCTGGGGCAGCGTCGAGCCTCGGGTTAGCCCGCTGACCAGGCCCCGCGCCGCGTCGTCCCAGTGCGGCGCTCCGAGGCCCGTGAAGGCGGGCACCAGGTAGATGCCCTCGGTGGTCGGCACCGATGCCGCCATCGAGGCCACGGCCGTCGGCCCCTCGAGCCCCACGAAGTCGGCCAGCCACTGCACGGCCGCGCCGGTGACGTTGATGTTGCCCTCCAGCGCGTAGGTGGTGCCGCCGGCCAGGCCCCAGGCCACGGTGGCGGCCAGCCCCGAGTCGGAGTCGAGCCGCGTGGGCGTGGGCATCATCAGGGACGAGCCGGTGCCGTAGGTGGCCTTGATCGCGCCCGGCTGGAACCCGGCATGACCGAACAGCGCCGCATGCGAATCGCCCACCAGGGATCCCACGGGCACTCCGGCCGGCAGGGCGCTCGTGGCCACCGTCTCCCCGAACCGCGCGCTCGATGGCCGGATCTTCGGCAGGGCAGCCAGGGGCAACCCGAAGGCCTCGCCCAGCCACGGGTCCCAGGTCAGCGTGTCGAGGTCCATCAGCTGCGTGCGCGAGGCGTTGCTCACATCCGTGGCATGGACCGTCCCGCCGGTGAGGTGCCATAGCACCCACGAATCGACGGTGCCCAGCAGGATGTCGCCGGCAGCCGCCCGTGCCGCCCCGTCCGGCACCTGGTCCAGCAGCCAACGCCACTTGCCCGCGGTGAACCCTGGATCCAGCGGCAGGCCGGTCCGCGCCTGGATCTGCGCAGCCCGACCTGCACCGCGGAGCTGGTCACAGAGCTGCGCCGATCGCCGGCACTGCCAGGTCACGACCGGTCCCACCGGCGTCCCGCTCGCCCGCTCCCAGGCCACGCCCGACTCGCGCTGGTTGGAGATGCCGACCCCGGCCAGGGCAGGGGAGCCGGCTGCTGTCAGCACCTCGTCGATGCAATCACGCACCGCAGTCCAGATGGCGTTCGCATCCTGCTGTACCCAGCCGGGCCGCGGGTATTCGATGTCCATCCGCCGCGCGGCCGCGCCAACGACGACGCCGCCTTCGTCGACGAGGATGGCCTTGGTGTTGCTGGTGCCCTGGTCGATGGCCAGGATGAGTGGTCGCACGGACATGGTGTCATCGAGCATACGCGCTGACCCTCGTGCGAAGATGGGCGAAGCGACCGCCCCCAGCTGATGGCAGGTCGGTCTGATCGTGAGGATCGCGGATGTCGGCCGACGCGGCTGTCTCGCTCATCATCGTGGGTGCCGGTGAACGTGGCCTGCGCTATGCCCAGCTGGCCCTGGCCCAGGGCGCTCGCATCGTGGCCGTGGCCGACCCCAAGTCGGCGCGACGGGATCGGCTGGGTGACGCCGCCGGTGTCCCCACGCAGCAGCGTGTGGGTGACTGGACCGAGCTCGCCACGCTCGGCCGCCTCGCCGACGCCGCCGTGGTTTCCACGCCAGACCACCTGCACACCGAACCTGCGGTGGCCCTCCTCGAGCTGGGCTATGACGTCCTGCTCGAGAAGCCCATGGCCCAGAACGAAGCCGACGCCCGCAGGATCGTGGCCGCTGCCGACGCCAGCGGGGCACACCTCGTGGTGGCCCATGTCCTGCGCTACGCACCGGTCACGCGTGCGGTCGAGGCGCTCCTCGGGGATCACGGCATCGGTGAGATCGTGTCGGTCCAGCATCTCGAGCCGGTGGGTGACTGGCACTTCACCCACTCGTACGTCCGTGGCAGCTGGCGTCACGAAGCGGCATCGGGGCCGGTGCTGCTGACCAAGAGCTGTCACGACATCGACTGGCTCTCGCACATCGTCGGTTCACCGGCGACGCGCGTGTCCTCGTTCGGCGGGCTCTACGAATTCCGCCCCCAGCGGGCGCCGGTGGGAGCGGGCGAGCGCTGCTTCGATTGCGCGGCCGAGGCCGCTTGCCCCTTCTCCGCCTGGCGCTTCTACCTGGGCGCGCTCGACGGTCCCGACCCCTGGACGTGGCCGCTCACGGTGGTCACCGACATCCACACGCGGGAGGCGCTGGAGGCGGCCCTGCGGGAAGGACCCTACGGCCGCTGCGTCTACCGCTGTGACAACGACGTCCTCGACCACCAGGTGGTGAACATCGAGTACGAGTCCGGCGCGGTGGCCAGCTTCACGCTCACGGCATTCACGCCCAGGGCCGGGCGCATGACGCGCATCGGGGGCAGCCGCGGCCATCTCGACATCGTGGGCAACGCGATCGAGCTGTACCGCTTCCGGGACGGTTCCAGCACGACGGTCGAGCTGCCCGGCCTGGCGCGTCCTGGGGAGGCTCCGGTCAGCACCCACGACGACGCCGACGAGGAGCTGGTGCGCGCCTTCCTGGCCGCGCTCCGCCGCGGGCACTGGTCGGACCTGCCCACCGACGCTCACGAGAGCCTGCGCACGCACCGGGTGGTGTGGGCGGCGGAAGAGGCACGCCGCAGCGGAAGCGTCGTCGCCCTCACCCGCTGAGAGACGCCGGCTCCCTCGCCGCGTCATGATGGTCGTCATCACCATCGCGGGGGGAGGAGAGACACGCCATGACCACCCAGTACGTCGCCGTCTTCGGTGATCCCGTCGAGGGCAATCCCACCTCGACCATGCAGAACGCAGCCTTCGAGCACGCCGGTCTCGACTGGCGCTATCTCGACATCCGGGTGCAGTCGGAGGACCTCCCGCGCGCGATCGAGGCGGCACGGCTCTTCGGCTTCGGAGGGCTTAACTGCACCATCCCCCACAAGGTGGCCGTGATCCCCTTGCTCGACGGGCTGGAGCCATCGGCTGAGATCAGCGGCGCCTGCAACACGATCGTGCGCCAGGCGGATGGTCGGCTCATCGGCTCCAACACCGATGGGTCCGGCTTCGTCTGGTCGCTCCGCGACGAGGGCATCGACCCGGCCGGCCTGGACGTGGTCTTGCTCGGCGCCGGCGGCGCGGCTCGGGCCGTGGCCGTGGAGCTGGCACTCGCGGGCGCCCGACGAGTCACCGTCGCCGGACGGAACGCGGGCCGGCGCGATGGATTGGTGGATATCCTCGCCACCCATACCGAGACCGAGGCCGCGGGCCTGCCGTGGGCGGGCACCCTCGCGGTGCCGCCGTGCGATGTGCTGGTGGACTGCACGCCAGTGGGCATGGGCACCGGCGACGCAGCCCAGGCCCGCGTCGATGTCGACCTCGAGGCGCTGTCGACCGCGACCGTGGTGTGCGACCTCAACCCCGAGACGTCGGAATCGGCCTTTCTGCGCTTCGCGGCCACGCGGGGCCACCGCACCATCGATGGCCTGGGCATGTTGGCGCGCCAGGGCGCTGCCGGCTTCGAGGCCTGGACGGGTCGGCCAGCGCCGCTGGAGGTGATGATCCGGGCACTCGGCGGCTGACGCCAGGAGCGACGACGCCCGCCGGACCTGGCTCGGTCTCGACGGGCGTCGCTGGTGCGTGGTGCGCGGCGATGCGCCGCGCGCTGACTACTGGGTGTTGGGAGTGCTCGGTGGCGTGGAGGTCGGCGCGGGGGCCGGAGCGCCCATGCCCGGGGCCGGCTTGGCAGCCGCGGCCGCGTTGGCGGCCTCGAGCTGCTCCATGGCCGCCAGCTGCTCCGGCGTCAGCCTGGAGCGCTCGTTGGCGATGAACGCCTGCTGCACGCCGGGGTAGCTGAGGTACAGGTAGATGGCGCCGGCGAGCAGCCAGCCGACGGTGGCGAACTCAGCGGTACCGCCGAACAGGATCGAGAAGAAGCCCCAGATCAGCGTGAACAGGCTGATGAAGATGCCGAAGGAGATGGCATAGGCACGCAGGTTCCAGAAGCCGATGGCGACCCAGGCCCAGATGGCCGCGATCAGCAGGGTCCACAGGGCCATGCCCCACTGGGCGTCGGGATACGAGACCGCCCGGCCCAGGATCTCGAAGTTGACGATGCCGAGGTAGACCAGCATCTGGTACAGGTTGTACAGCACGAGCAGCCCCGCGCCTGCTGCGAGGAGCACCACACCGATCGGTCGTTTCATACGTTCTTACCCTCTCTACGTTTTGTCGGACGACCATCTGGCGAACGGATACCTCGGCCACATCGTCCCGCTTGCGCGAGAGTAGCAGCACTGGGTGGCCCTCAGCATCATCCACTTCGGACTACGTCCGAGGCCCGGCACGGGTACCGGGGTCCTGGCGCGGACCCGGTACCGATGGCTCATCGCGAGGTCACTCCGGGGTGCATCGGTGCCGTCCATGCTGCTATGTGTGGCGTTCGGTCACCACGAAGGCGGGTTCGCTCGCCTCCGAGCGCCGGAAGGGCGGCGGACGAGACCTACACTGGCGTCCTACTTCCAGGAGGAGCCATGTTCAGTCAGTCCGCGGACAAGCCTGCAGCCGACGAGTCGAACGCGCCCATCGGCATGCGCGAGCTGCCCCCTCAGCCTCCCAAGCCCGTGATGCCGGCCTACGGCTCGGCCAGCCCCGAGACCTCCGCCGCCACCCCGACCCAACCCGGCCCCCGGGCCGCTGGTCCCGGTCCCGACGATTCGGTCATCGCCAAGGATGACCACCTGGAGGGCACCTTCACCTCGCGCGGGACCGTCGTGGTCATGGGCTCGATCAAGGGACGCATCGAGGCGGTGCAGGTCCGCATCGAGGACGGCGCCAAGGTCGAGGCCGACGTCATCGTGGACGAGGCCATCATCGCGGGCGAGTTCACCGGCAACCTGACGTGCCGCGAGCGCCTGGAAGCGCAGGCCAGTGGCCGCATCAGCGGTCGCGTCGAGACCTACAAGCTGATGCTCCACGAGGGCGCCTCGGTCGAGGGTGAGATGCACATGCTCACCGAGGCCCCCAAGGATGCCTCTGAGACCATCCGCGGCAGCGCTCCACTGCGAGGCGGCGACCCGGCACGCCCCGAGCCGGCGCCGGAGCCCAAGCCGGCGACCCCGGCCGCGCCCGCCGCCGCCACGCCCTCGGTGAGCCCGTCGTCCGGCGCCCGCCCCACGCCGGCCATCGGCACGTCCGAGACCGCGGCCAAGTCCACCGGCGCCCCCGAGGCCTCTGCCGTCCGCTCCTCGATCGTCGACACCCTGCGCGCCGAGAGTGCCCGTGTGGTGGCGCCTCGCACCTCGACCACCACCCGCGGCTATGGCTATGCGGGGTCGCCGGCGCCGGCGACCAGCGGCAACGGCCCGCGCCCCCGTAGCAGTACTCCCTCGGGCGGCTTCTAGGGTCCTGCCCCCGGCGTAGACTCGGAGGCATGACGACCGACGCATCCGCCCGGGCGCGCGCCGCGCTCGAAGCTGCCCACCCGGAGCTCGTCGAGCTCTCACATCGGATCTATCAGAACCCCGAGCTGGGCTACGAGGAAGTGCAGGCGTCGGGGTGGCTGGCCGAGGCCCTCGAAGCCGGGGGATTCGCGGTCGAGCGTGGCTTCGGCGACATGCCCACGGCCTTCGTGGCCAGCACCGGCTCGGGTTCGCTGCACCTCGTCATCTGCGCCGAGTACGATGCCCTGCCCGTGGTCGGCCACGCGTGCGGACACAACGTGATCTGCACAGCTGCGCTCGGCGCGGGCCTGGCCCTGCAGCCGGTGGCTGACGAGCTGGACCTGAAGGTCACCGTCCTGGGCACACCCGCCGAGGAGAGCGGCGGCGGCAAGATCCGCTTTCATCGAAGCCGGTTTCCTCAGGGACGTCGACGCCGCCATGATGGTGCATCCCGTTCCCGGCCGACGTGGCCGAGCCCGGCATCATCGCCGTCCAGCAGCTCAAGGTGATCTATCGCGGCCGGGCTGCGCACGCCTCCGGCTTTCCCTGGCTGGGGATCAACGCCGCCGACGCCATGGTCGTGGCCCAGACGGCCATCGGCCTGCTCCGCCAGCAGCTCCTGCCGACCGATCGCGTCCACGGCTTCGTGACCAAGGGCGGTGACGCGTCGAACATCATCCCCGAGGAGACCACCGCCGACTACATGGTCCGTGCCTCCACGACCGACCGACTCGAGGAGCTGGTGCAGCTGGTGCGCAACTGCTTCGAGGCCGGCGCCCTGGCCACCGGCTGCGAGCTCTCCCTCGCGCTGGACGTGGCCTACAAGGACATGCGCCACGACGCGGAGCTGGCGGCCATCTACCAGGGCCACGCAGAGTCCTTCGGGCGCGTGTTCGCCGCCGGATCCTCACCCGTCTCCACGGACATGGGCAACATCTCCCACGAGGTGCCCTCGATCCATCCGATGCTGGGTATCGAGACGAACGGCGCGGTCAACCATCAGAAGGAATTCGCCGACGCCTGTGCCACGCCATCGGCCGACCAGGCCATCTTCGATGGCGCCCTGGGCATGGCCCTCACGGCCATCGACATGGCTACCGACCCCGCGCTGCGTGCTCGCCTGCAGTCCACGACGGACTAGCCCCGTCGCAGGGGATCGTCCCGGCTATCCAGCGCGCAGCACGAGCACGTGCTGGTGGACGATGTTGGGCACGAAGGCGTGGGGGTAGCCGTACGGCCGTAGCCGCGTGCCCGCCTGGTACCAGATGAGATCGCCCTTGGGCACGAAGCCGCTGGTCGCCGCGCGCGCCGCCAGGTCGGAGGCCACGAAGCGATAACGTCCGTCCTGGTACGCGTCGCGCACGATGACCACGGCGTAGCGCCGGGGCCGGAGCACGCGTCGGAGTTCCCCGAAGAGCCGCCCCATGCGCTCGAGATAGTCCTCGTATGAAGGGCTGTTGGCGAGGTCCGCCGGGTCGTCGGTGATCATGGCGTAGTCGGTCCGACGGTTGGCGAAACGCTCGCGCGAGGGCGCCGCCGGACATGGTCGGCTTCAGCTGCGGGTTGTAGGGCGGGTCCGTCGCCACCAGGTCCACCGACCCGGTCTCGAGCTCACCCACGAGCTGCATGGCGTCGCCGGTGATCAGCCGGCAGCCGCCGGGATCGAACGCGCGTGGTCCGCCCGGGTCGGGATCGCCCAGATCGCGAAGCTCGGGTCCGGCACCGTCTCGCTCGGCGACGAGCGCATCGACCACCTGCTGGTACAGCGCTGCCCAACGGGGCTCGATCTCGAAGCCCAGTGCCCGCCGCGGCGTGCGGCAGATGGCCGCGCCAAGCAGCGTGCCGCCCACGCCCGCGAAGGGGTCCAGCACGAGCTCGCCGCCCTTGGTGAAGAACTCGATGAGCCGGGCCATCAACCGCGGCGGCTTGTTGGCGCCGTGCGCCTTGCGTTGGGCATGGCCAAGCTCCGAGGGGTAGGCCGTGGTCAAGAGCGACTTGGTCAGGTACAGCCACTCGTCGCCGCTGAGCTCATTGAGGGTGTTGTTGGGATGCACCGGCACGAGCGGAAGTATGTGGCCTCGACCACGACTCGTGGCAGCGGGAGGCTATGCTTGGCCGATATGGCGTTCTTGGGCCGAGAGCGCGAGTTGGCCCAGCTGGTCGAAGCCGTGCGCCGGGTCGCGGAGGGACGACTCGGACGAGTCCTGTTGACAGGACCGGCCGGCATCGGCTGCACGCGCCTTCTCGATGAGCTATCTACCCGTGTCTCCAGCGTGCCGGGGGTGCTTGCCTGTCGGGGCCGAGCGTACGAGCCGGCCGCGGGCTCGCCCTATCGAGCGGTGGTGGGCGCCCTTGCTGCAGCCTTCGAGCAGATCCCCGATGAGCGCGTCGCCGAGGTCGTGGGCCCGGCGGGCATGGACCTCACGGCGCTTCTGCCCGACCTGGTCGCACGTCTCGACCGCCTTGGCGTCGATCATGACTCGCCCCGCCTCATCGCCCCCGACCAGCTCGGGAACCGGGTCCTTGAGTCGATCCTGGGCGCCTTCGAGCGACTGGCCGGCGACGGCGTCCTGCTGTTGATACTCGAGGACGTCCACTTCGCGGATCCCGCCACGCGGCGCTTCATCGAGACGCTCCACGGTGTCGGCAGCGCGCTGCCCATCTGCCTGGTCATCAGCTACCAGCCCGACGCGGTCCATCGCCGCCACCCCTTGCAGGCCCTCGCCGACCGGCTCCTGGCCGACCCCGAGGTGGTACGCATGGAGCTCGGTCCGATGGACTCGAGGGAGATCGAGCAGTTGGTGGGGATGGCCCTGGGTGAAGCCTCGACGCGCACTGCGGTCGTGGCGGCCACGGAGGGTGCCCGGGGCAATCCGCTCATCGCGCTGGAGCTGGCACGCGGCGCTTCCCTGCAGGGCGTGCGTTTGTCTGACCCCTTCGACCAGCTGTATGGCGCCCGCCTGGAGACGCTCTCCCGCGATGCCGTTCGCATCGTGCGCGTGCTCGCGGCTGCCCGCTTGCCGCTGCTGCGCGCGACCGTCCTGGGTGCGCGCCTGCCAGAAGGTCGGCTGACGGTGCAGGGCCTGGAGGAGGCGCTGGCGGCGAGCTTCGTGATCAGTGCCGGCGACCACATCGCCATCTCACACGAACTGTGTGCGGAGGCGGTCGAGCAGAACGAGCTGACCCTGGAGCGCCAGGGCATCCACGCAGCGCTGGCCGAGCAGCTGGAGGCGACGCCGGCGCAGGCGGCCTGGCACTGGACTCGGGCGGCTCGACCCGACAAGGCCCGCGCTGCCCATATCCGGGCCGCGGCGCTGGCCTCCCGTCTCGATCCCGGGGAGACCGTCTATCAGCACTGTGAGGCGGCCCTGGAGCTGCCGGCCCTCGAGCCGGTCAGCCCCCGCGACCAGGCCGAGCTGTTGGCCATCGCCGCCCGCGCCTGCGCGGCGGCCGGTTCCTTCCGCCGCGCCGTGGCACTGATGCGGCGAGCCATCGAGAGCCGTGCCACGCGCGAGGCCACGAGCACGCGAGCCGCGCGCGATGATGAGACCCGCCTCACGCTGGGTCTGCTGCACGAGGAGCTGGGTCGGTTCCAGTGGCACGCCGGTGACCTGGATGCGGCCATCGAGTCGGTAGAGCACGCGCTGGGCATCATCCCGGCGGCGCCCAGCACGGGCCGGGCCTGGGCCCTGGCCTCGCTGGCACAGCTACTCATGATCGACGGCCGCTTCGCCGACAGCTCGCGGCTCGCCGACGACGCCCTGTCCGTGCTCCGGCTCACCAACGCCGCTGACCGCCAGGTCGTGGCGGTCCGGGCTCATGCCACCTGCACCAAGGGCGTGGACGTGGCCTACCTGGGCGATCCCGCCGCCGGCCTGGAGCTCCTGCAGGAAGCCGCTGTGCTATCGCGCGAGGCCGGCCGCCTCGATGAGCTCATGCGCACGGCCGCCAATCGCACCACCCTGCTCGATCTCGACCTGCGCCGAGAGGAGGCGCTGGCGGTCGTGCAGGACTTCCTGGCAGAGGCTGCCGCCGGAGGGCTGGAGGCGACCTTCGGCGCCTTCCTGCGCGGGAACGCTGCAGACATCCTCTTCCAGCTCGGTCGCTGGTCCGAGGCCGAGCGCGAGTGCCGCGCGGACATCAAGTGGCTGAGCAGCCGGCGCGAGGTGTCGTGGCTCTCGCTGCTGGTGCTGGGCCTCGTGCTCACCGAGTCGCGTGCCGACGAGGAAGCGGCCTCCGTCGTGGGGCAGACGCTGCTCGAGCTGCAGACGGCCTCGCCCGGTCAGTCGACCGGCATCGTGCTTCGCTCGGCCGTGAGCCTGGCCCTTTGGAACGGCCGCGTGGTCGAGGCCCTGGATATCGCCGAGCGCGAGTGGGAGCGTGTCCTGCAGAGCGATCAGCTGAGCGTCATCTGCTATGCCGCGTCGACGGCCATGGAGGCCGCCGCGGCCGCGGCCGAACACGCGCGGGCCACGTCGGACCCCGCGCTCATCGCGCGCGCCCGCGAGCTTGCCGATCGGGTCCTCTCCCAGACCGAGGAGCAGCTGCGTACGTCGCAGATGGGGCCCGAGCTGGGAGCGCGACGGGAGGGCGAGCTGCTGCTGGAGGCCGCTCGTGCCCATGCCGACCGCGTCCGGGGCAAGCCCGATCCCGCGCGCTGGGACGCCCTGGCTCGCGCATGGGAGGAGAACGGCCTGCCCTATCGGCGGGCCAAGTCACGTTGGTGGCAGGCGCTCGCCATCCTTGGGACGGCGACCGAGGACGATCGCGAGTCCGCTCGCGTGGCCGCCAGTGCGCCCCTCTCGGAGGCGTATCGCATCGCGCGCGAGCTGCCCGCGCTGCCGCTGCTGCGGGAGGTCGTCGATCTCGGCTCACGGGCCCGCGTGGCCCTGCCCATCGCCATCGAAGTGGATGCCCCGCCGAGGGAGGCGGATGCGGACGTGACCGAAGGCGAGCGACAGCCGGTGGCGGTGGGTCCCGGCCGGGCATCGGGACCGGGCAGCCCGGACATCGCGCGCGAGATCGACGAACGCGTGCTCTCGGCGCTGCGCCGGAGACCGGCGGACACCTACGGTCTCAGCCCCCGGGAGCGCGAGGTGCTCAACATCCTCGCCGAGGGCCGCACCGATCGCGACATCGCGGCCCGCCTGTTCATCAGCGAGCGCACGGTGCACGTCCACGTGCGACGCATCCTGGCCAAGTTGGGCGTGTCCAGCCGGACCGAGGCGGCGGGCGTGGCCATCCGCGGGGGACTGGTGCCAGAGGGGACCGACGCGGCTGCTGCGACCCGCCGTCCTGGTTGACGTAGCATCCTCCACATGCACACGTCCTTCCCACGCCTGGTGGCCATGTCCGCCGCGCTGGTGCTGGTCGCCTGCGCCAGCGAGACCGGTCCCCAGTGGACCTATGCTCCGGCCGACGCCGCCGGAGGCGAGGGCGGCGAGACGGCCGCCCCTGCCGCCACGGCCGCCCCTGGCCAGACGTCCGCACCTACGAAGACGGGCGCACCGGTCGTGACGGCGGTTCCCGCCAGCGAGGCGCCCGCGAGCCAGGCACCGGCGGAAAGCTCGCCGCCGATGCAAAGCACGCCGCCGACGGCTTCGGAGGCGCCCGCAGCCAGCGCCCCCGCTTCGCCCGCGACCGGTGACGGCGAACCGCGCGTCATCGAGCTGGAGGCGACCCCGGCTATCCGCTTCGAGCAGGACGGTACGCAGATCCACGATATCGCCGTCACGCCCGGTGAGACGGTCATCTTCCGGGTCACCAACACGGCGGGCTTCTCGCACAACTTCTACATCGGGACAGACGACGAGCTCAAGGTCATGGGTGGTGAGACGGACACCGGGATCCCGGCCTGGTCGAATGGTGTGCAGGAGCTCGAGTGGACGGTGCCCGACGACGTCAGCGGGCTGCGTTTCGGCTGCACCATCCCCGGCCACTACTTCACGATGCAGGGCGACTTCACCGTCGCCCCCTAGCGGCGTAGCTCCGCCCCCACGTCCGCTCGCGACAGTACGTACGCCGTCAGGGCGGGGCCACTAGACTGCCCGCCATGGAGCAGGCTGGGACCAGCCCCGGACGACCCCAGCCACGGGCGCGTTCGATGGGTGACGACGGGCTGGCGGAGGCCATTGCGGGGCCCGCCTGCCCGCTGTGCGCTCACGTGGCGCGGATCGCACCGGCCTACCTCGACTCGATGCTCTATCAGCACACGGCCGATCGTGCCTATCGGGACCGTTTCCTCGCCGGCGGGGGTTTCTGCGCCCGCCACGTGCGGGCCGCGCTGGTGGCCGATACCGCAGGCAACGGCGATGGCGTCGGCGGCGGCATCTTCCTGCGCTCACAGCTGGCTGCGCGTCGACGGTCGCTGGAGGAGGCGGGCGGCTTTCGGGCCGCCCGCAAGATCCGGTCTGCGACGCGGCCGGCCTGGGACTGTCCGGTGTGCGAGAACGAGCAGACGCTCACGGGCGCTGCCGCCGGCCGACTGGTCGTCCTGGCGGACGCCGACCCCGTCTGGCACGAGGCGATCGCCACGGCCCGTTGGTGCCTCGCGCACCTCGGCGACCTGCTGGCTGCAGCAGCCACGGCAGGGAGTCCGCCGCTCGATGACTTGCGCAAGCGTGGGTTGGCGCAGATGCGCGACGTCGAGGAGCGGCTGGAGGCGCTGGCCCATGATTCCTCGCACGACCGCCGCGCGAGCGTGACGCCGGACATGCGCGCTTCGGTCGGGGAGGCGGCTGACATCCTCGCCGGTGACGAGAAGCGCTGACAGAGACACCCGGTGTCGAGGGCCGGCAGCGCGGGCTCCGGCGCCTACTCGACCGGCAGCTCCGCGTGGAACTCGGCGAGGGTGGGATAGACCTTGTCGGCACCCGACTCGCGCAGCTCGGCCTGGGCCGTGGCACCGGTGAGCACGGCGATGGCGCGCATGCCGGCAGCCTTGGCTGCGAGCATGTCCCACCGCGAGTCCCCCACGTACCAGGCGACTTCCGGCTCCACGCCCAGCAGCCCGGCGGCCTTGAAGAGGAGGTCCGGCGCGGGCTTGGCATGTTCCACGTCGGCGCCGTCACAGATGATGGGCATCTCGCGCAGCCGCAGCGAGGCCACCGACTCGCGGGCATCATCGGGCAGGCTGGAGGTCGCGACCGCCCAGGGCAACCCGGCATCGCTCAGCGACTCGAGCAGGTCGCGAGCGGCTGGGAGCGCCCGCGGGTTGGCGTTGAGGACGCGGAACTCGGCGCCCGCGAGGATGTCGATCTCGGCATCGTCCCCGGGCTTCAGCTCGACCCCGTAGTGCTCGGCCACCATGCGTGCGAGGTACTTGCCGTCCGAGCCCATGAGCGGTGCCAGGTACTCGGGATCGGGGTCGATCCCGAACCGGGGAAAGACCGCCATCCAGGAATGGACGCGGGTGCCGACGGTATCGACGAGCGTGCCGTCGAGGTCGAAGATGATGGCGCGCGGGGCGCTTGGTTCGGTCATGCGCGACGGTCGGGATGCATGGACCTAGCCTACGACGAGCGCGCGTCCTCGAGTTGGTCGGCCAGCACGCTTGGGTCGGACGTCGGCTGCCGGCAGGCGAGACCTCGACAGAGGTAGGCGGTCGCGGCACCATCGATGGCCGTGCGACCGTGGAGCAGGGGGATCGCGCTGGCTGCGGGATCGGGACTCACGGCGATGACCCGGTTCGGTCGGAAGCCCGCCCGCGCGACCGAGAGCAGGGCCGCCGTGTCCGCGTCCGCCGGGTCACCCACGATGGCGATCTCATCGATGGGCCCGCTCGCGAGCTGGTAGGCCGTGAGCCAGATGGCGAACCCCAGCGGGTGCTGGGCGGCCACCCCCACCATCGGCGCGAGGGCGCGCTCGGCGGCATCGCGGTAGCGGGACTCGCCGGTGAAGGCCGCCAGGCGCAAGAGCACGATCGTGGCCATCGAGCCACCCGCGGGGATCGCGTTGTCCTGCAGGTTCCGCGGACGGGCCATCAGCGTCTCGGCGTCGTCGGCCGTATCGAAGAAGCCGCCATCGGGCGCCTGGAAGTGGGCCAGGATCGCCTCGGCCAGGCCGCGTGCCGCCACGAAGAAGCGCTCCTCGAAGGTCGACTCGTAGAGCGTCAGCAGGCCCTCGGCCAGGTGGGCATGGTCTTCCAGCGTGCCCGCGTGCCTGGCGCGTCCGTCCTTCCACGAGCGGTGGACTCGGAGCGTCATCGCCCGTCCCTGCCGTGGGCGTGCCGCAGCTCCTCGTAGCGGGTGACCGCACGCGGGTACAGCTGCACGTCGGCCGCGTTCAGCTCGGCGATGCGCGAGCGCACGGCGGGGTCCAGCTGGTACCGATCGCCGCTGCGCTCAGGGTTCACGTGCTCGCGCGCAGCCTGGGCCGCAAGGCCGGGACCGAAGATGCTTCGGAACAGTTCCAACGAGTCGTCGTACCGCTCGGTGATGCCCACGAACGCGAGCGCATCCACGGGCACCTCGCCCAGGAGGCGGGACTGCACGTCGCGCATCTCGGGCAGCGCTGCGAAGGCCTCCAGCGAGAGGTCCTCCTCGATGAGCCGGCGGCAGACCGGGTGCTGCAGGTCAGGGTTCCGCTTCCAGTAGTGATAGTGCGAGGCCAGGCGCTCGACCGGCTCACGGAACCAAGCGATGTAGCGGGCGTCCGGATAGCGGCGCCAGTACTTGGTGGCGATGAAGTGGCCGTGCACGACGCGGGTGCCGGGTTCCAGGCGCGGTCGACCCAGCGCCCGCACCAGCCGCTGCCGGGCCGACGCCGGGGCCAGTGGTCGGTCGGCATAGTCGCGCTGCAATCGGCCATCCGCATAGGCCTCCAGCACCGTGCGAAAGCTGCCCCCGCCCGTCTTGGGCACGTGGATGGAGACGACGAGGTCGTTCGCCTGGCTCACGAGTCCGGATCTCCGGCCTCGACCTCGACCATCTCGGCCAGGATGAAGTCGGCCGCTTCCGTGGCGGTGCGGATGAAGCTCGACTCGCCCAGGATCCGGCCGACCTCGGCGAAGGCCCCGATCATGAGCCCGTTCCAGGAGGCCAGCACCTTGTCATCGCGTCCCGGCTGCGGCCGCTCGTCGCGGGCGCGCAACAGCTCCGTGCGGGCCGCTGCCAACGCCTCCGCGACCTCGTCGCGAGGTCGTTCGTGCTTGACCGCGAGGTCGGTGTCGCTGCGCATCCGGCGCAGGATGGTGCGGCCTTCCCAGTTGCCCGCAGCGGTGACGTCGTAGGCCTCCTCGAAGAGCGGCGCGTCATCGCCCAGCACCTCGCGTACCTCGTCCACGCGCCAGGTATAGGTGGCGCCCTCCACGCCCTCGGTGTCGGCATCGAGGCTCGCGGCGAAGGCCCCGCCGGGCGGGTTCCGCATCTCGTGGGCCACGAAGTCGAGCGTCTCGCGCGCGAAGTAGGCATGTTCCGAATCGTCTGTCAGCTGCGCCGCGTGGGCGTAGACGCGCGCCAGCTGGGCGTTGTCGTAGAGCATCTTCTCGAAATGCGGTGCCAGCCATTCGGCATCGGTGGAGTAGCGCGCGAAGCCACCACCGAGGTGGTCATAGATGCCGCCGGCGGCCATGGCCTCGAGCGTGCGCTCGGCCACCGTGAGGGGTTCCTCTGCGCCGCTGCGCAGGTGCTCACGAAGCAGGAACTCGACCGACATGGCCTGCGGGAACTTGGGGGCCGTGCCCCAGCCGCCGTGGACGGGGTCGAAGTCCTTGACCAGCGCCCGCGTCGCGTGATCCAGGCGGTCGGCAGGATCGACCTCCGGCAGCCCCGCCAGCGCCTGCAACAGGCGGGCCGGGGCATCCTGCTCGTCGCGCACGTGCTCGGCCAGCCGCTCCGCGGTGGTCTGGACCCACTCGCGTCGGTCCTGCCACACCTGCGCCAGCCGGGCCAGCAGGGTGCGGAAGGCGGGCATGCCGTGGCGGGGCTGGTCGGGGAAGTAGGTCCCACCGTAGAAGGGCAGGCCCGTCGGTGTCAGGAACATGCTCATGGGCCAGCCGCCCTGGCCGGTCAGCGATTGCAGCGCGTCCATGTAGATGCTGTCAAGGTCGGGCCGCTCCTCGCGGTCGACCTTGACCGGTACGAACCAGGTGTTGAGGTCGGCGGCGGTCGCTTCGTCCTCGAATGACTCGCGCTCCATCACGTGGCACCAGTGGCAGGCGGCGTAGCCGATGCTGAGGAAGATGGGCACGTCCCGCTCGCGCGCAGCGGTCAGCGCCTCCTCGCCCCAGGGGTACCAGTTGACGGGGTTGTGGGCATGCTGGAGCAGATACGGGCTGGTCTCGTGTATCAGCCGGTTGGTGTACTTGGGCGTGTCGCTCACCGGGCAATGGTAGGTGCTCGCGGCTGACGTGCCCGTAGGCGCAGGATCAGACGTGCCCGGGCGCAGCCTTGCGCAGCGAAACGCATGTCCCGTCCCCACACCCCGGTCGCAGCCTTGCGCAGCGAAACGCATTCCCGTCCCCACACCCCGGTCGCAGCCTTGCGCAGCGAAACGCATGTCCCGTCCCCACACCCCGGTCGCTATTCCCGGGGGACTGTTGTGTCTGGGGCCCATGGCGCACGGCGATGTCCCATCCCGACAGGACCAGGACTTCGCGCCCAGGCGATGGATGAGTCACCCCGGACTGGTCCATCGGCTTCTTGTAGACGCCAGGCAGGCCCGCGACCGATTCGGCGACAGCAGCGGACGTAGCAGTCCCCGGGGAATGACAGACATGGCCAGGCGCGATGTCGCCGCCACGCAGACGGGCCGGCGCAGCCTAGAGCACGACGATCCCGCTGGCGGCGGGCGCCCGGCCGTGACGCAGCGAGGCCATCACCTGCGCATGTCCCAGCGGGAACGTGGTCTCGAGCGTCAGGCGATGTTCTCGCAGGACCAAGCGGTTGTGCGGTGTGGCAGCCACCAGCAGGACCAGCCGGTCCACATCGCTATCGCGCAGCTTCGTGGCACAGCGTCGCTGGAGCGCCTGCAGATCGTGTAGCCGTGTCTCAGCATCGACAGCCACGGCGGGCTTGGTTCCAAGCACCAGGTCCCACGCCCGCAGATCGCCAGTCCCGCCGATCGGCACCTCATGCTGCAGGGGTGTGTCGGCCGGAAGCTGTCGCCGAAACCGCTGCATCAGACGGAGCTGCCCGGCATCGCGAACGGGCGAGCCTTCCGGGTACAGCTTGACCGACAAGCGCAGGCCCAGCACGGCCGCGTGTCGCGCCAGTTCGTCGACTCGCGGCGCGTGGCGGACAGCCCGCTCGGCGCGGCTCACCTGCGACTGGCTCAAGGCGGATGCACGCGCCACCTCTCCCTGGCTCAGGCCTGCTGCCCGTCTTGCGTCGCGCAGCTCGGTGCCCAGGCGGTGGCGGAGATACATGGCGTTGCGCCCGCCGCGATCGAAGGCCGACTCTCTCGCACCCATGCAGGGATGGTGAACGACTGGTCTTCACGCGGTCGTATCGCGCGTGTAGGGTCAGGCTGTGGACGGTGCGCGCGGCGTGGACAGAACTCGGGCTGTGGACGGTGCCCGCGGCGTGGACAGAACTCGGGCTGTGGACGGTGCCCGCGGCGTGGACAGGACTCGGGCCATGGGCGGGCGAAGCATACGGCTCGCAGCCCTCGTGCTCGCGGCCGGATCCGGCTCTCGCTTCGGCGGGGAGCCCGGCTCCAAGCTCCTGGCTGCCATCGAGGGACAGCCATTGCTCGAGCGGGTCCTGGCCGAGGTCCGGGCATTCCGCCCGGTGGCGACCATCGTCGTGCTGGGCCACGGCGCGGATCGCATCGAGCAGGCGCTCGCGTGGCAGGATGAGATCCGCGTGCGCAACCACGCACCGGAGCAAGGCCTCTCGTCCTCGCTCAAGGTAGGCATCGACACACTGCGTGTGTGGCCCGAACCGCTCGAGGGCACGTTCATCGTGCTCGGTGATCAGCCGTTGCTGCGAGCAGAGGTCATGGTTTCGCTGGCGTCCGCCGCGACCGCGGCTCTGGCCCCCGCTACTCGCGCGGACCTGCCGAGCCCCCCCTCGGCCGACCCGGCCACCGATCGCCCGCTGGTCGTGCCCGCGTATGCTGCGAGTGCCGCCACGAACCCGGTGCTGCTGCTCCGGCCGGGATGGACCCTGGTCGATGGCCTGAGCGGTGATCGGGGCCTGGGGCCGTTCATCGCACGACACCCGGAGCGCGTGCTCTCGGTCGAGGTCCCGGGGTCCATGCCGGACATCGATACGGTCGCCGATCTGCCACGGGAGGGCGACCGGTGAAGCTCAGGGAACCGACGCTGCCTCCGCCCGGGGCGCGACCTCGTCGAGCCGTGCCAGCAAGCTGACCGCGCCAAGGTCCTCCATGATGGCCCGCGCCTCCGCCGCGATCTCGGCGTGATCGGGCAGCTCCGTGCCGAACAAGCGCAGCATCTCCACCAGGGCCACGGCCTGGGACGGCCGCAGACCGAGCCGCCGCCAACCCTCGAGCGCCTCGCGGTACCCGGCCACCGCCTCGTCGGTGGCCCCGCCCAACGCGGCCAGCGCCGCCCGTGACTGCACCACCGTCGTGGCCTTGAAGGCGCTGTTCCACTGGTGCTGCTCGAGGTGCTCCACCAGTGCCGCCAGCCGCTCCCGTTCGCCCAGCCAGATCATGGCGTTGACGGCGAAGCACACGGCCACGGTCGATTCGACGAAGTGCGAGGAGCCGCCCTCGGTCGAGGCCAGGGCCAGCTCATCGGTGGCTTCGAGGTCGCCGCTGGCGAAGCCATACATGGCTCGCAGCGCGAGCAACGCCGTCCTGCCCTGGCTGACGCCCTCCACGTTGGCCGAATCATCCCAGCCGGCTGGCGGTGACTGGCCCAGGAAGCCGCTGGCGATCGCAGCCATGCCACCGAGTGACACGCGGCCAAAGCCGGTGATGGACGGATGATCGAGTTGCCGGGCCCGCTCGATCGGCCGCTGCCACTCACCCAGCAGGTTGGCAGCGAAGCCCTCGTTCCCGGCCAGCGCTGCCGCCCAGGTGGCGTGGCCCACGCGCTGCGCCAGGTCGACGCCGGCGGAGGCGACCTCGAAGCCGCGTCGTGGATCGAGGATGGTGTAGAGGTCGGAGAGGTTCATCCGCGCACGCAGCTGCGTGGCGATCATGCCGTGCTCCTCGGCCACTGAGAGGGCCCCCGTCGCGAGCCACAGGGATTCCCGATGCCGACCCAGGAGCCCAGCGGCCCAGGCCTTGGTGGCCAGCAGCTCCGCCAGCACGGGCTCCAGCATCAGGTGTTCGGCGATGCGCATCCCCCGATCGAGTGGCTCGATGGCCGCCTCCGGTTCTCCGGCCATCAGGCGAGCCCGGCCGAGCTCGTTGAGCAGCTGGGGCGCGGACGGCCCGGCGGTCGCGTCGTCGATGCGTGCGACCCGGTCACCGACGAGCTCGATGATCTCGTCCGGTCCCGTCGTGTGGAGCAGCCACGAGGCCATGATGGCCACGGCCTCGTCCGTCTCCTCCTCGTAGCCGTTGGCCTGGTACCAGTCCACGGCCTGGCGGATGTAGCGTTCACCGGCGCCCACGCCGAGCGCCGCCTGCGCCGGCTCGGTGGCCATGACCCACAAGCGTGCTCGCTCCTCGGCGTCGTCGGTCACGCTCAGGGCCTGTTCGATGAAGCCGACCGCAGCCTGGTTCGCGTGCAGCGCGATGGAACGCTCGGCGGCTGCTCGCAGCGCCACTCGTGCGCGCCGGGCCGTGCTCTGCCTGGCCGCATCGTCGGGCGCCGAGCGGTAGGCGTCGAACAGGTGGCCGGCAACGAGGCCTGCCAGCTCCTCGTCGTCGAGCGATTCATAGTGCGCAGCCGCGGCTGTGTGTCGTTCCTGACGATCTCGCCGCGAGAGGGTGGAATAGGCGACCTCGCGGATGAGGCTCTGCACGAACTCGTAGCCGTTGGGGGTGGTGCGATCGCGTGCCAGGACCTCCTTGCGCACCAGGCCCTCGAGCAGGCGATCGAGCTCCTCCGGGTCGCTCCCGTCCACCGCGGCCAGGGCCGGACGCGTGAACGACTTGCCCAGCACCGAGGCATCCTGGACGAGGCTGCGCTCCCCCTCGTCGAGGGTGTCGAGGCGGGCGCTCACGAGCGCCTGCAGCGACGCGGGGACCTCGACCTCGGCATCCGGCTGCAGCAAGCGATAGCGCTCGCCCTCGCGGACCAGGCGTCCGCCGTCGAGCAGCATGCGGATCGTCTCGACCGCGTACAGCGGCACACCCTCGGCGCGCGCGACCAGCGCCTGCAGGGTCGCCTGCGGCAGGCCGGGGACGAGACCACGTAACAGGTCACCCAGCGCCTCATCGGTCAACGGCTCCAGGTGGACGGTGACCGCTGCCCGGTGCGCCGTCCCCCAGCCGGGCCGACGAGCCAACAGCTCCGGACGGGCCAGGCCGACCACCAGGATGGGATGGTCGCGGGACCACTCGAGGAGCTCGTCGATGAAGTCGAAGAGGCTGTCATCGGCCCAGTGCAGATCCTCGAAGATGAGGGTCACGGTGCCCTGCTCGGCGATGCGCTCGAAGAACGTGCGCCAGGCCGCGAACAGCTCCTCGCGGTCACCCGCCGGCGTGTCGGCCAGACCCAGCAACGCGGCCAGCCGCGGCTCGATCCAATCGCGTTCGGTCTCGTCGGCAGCGTATTGCGCCACCGTGCCGGCCAGCTTCTGCCGCGCCGTTTCCGGAGCGTCGCCATCGCTGATCCGGCAGCGCCAGCGGACCATGCCGCCGAGGGCCCAGTAGGCCACAGTCTCACCGTAGGCCGGCGACTCGCCCTCGTGCCAGAAGATGGTCTCGGCCAGGCCGTCGGTGTACTTCTTGAGCTCCCACGCCAGCCGGCTCTTGCCCAGGCCAGCTTGCCCCACGATGGTCACCAGGCGGGAGCGCCCTTCACGCGCGGTCGCGTGGAGGGACTCCTTCAGCAGGCGCAGCTCCTCGTGGCGGCCGACGAAGGGCGGCTCCAGTCCCTCGCGACGGCCGGCGCCGCCACGCTCAGCCACGACCCGCAGCGCGATCCATGCCCTGACCGGCTCCGCCTTGCCCTTGAGCGTGAACTCACCGGCGGAGTCGAAGGCCACCGCCCGGCCCGCAGCGACCATCGTGGTCTCGTCCACGAGGACGCTGCCCGGGGTGGCGACGCCCTGCAGCCGCGAGGCGCTGTTGACGAGATCGCCCGCCACCATGGCCTGGTTCCCCGCCACCGGGTTCACCGCTGCCTCGCCGGTCATGACCGCGACCCGCAGCCGGGTCTCCCCGGCGAGGCTTCTCACCATCGCCGCCAGGTCCAGGCCGGCGCGGACGGCTCGCTCGGCGTCGTCCTCGTGGGTGGTCGGCGTGCCCCAGACCGCCATCACCGCGTCGCCGATGAACTTCTCCACCACTCCGCCGTAGCGGCCGATGATCTCCCCGGCGCGATCGAAGTAGGTCGCCAGGAACTCGCGCACCAGCTCGGGGTCCTCGTCCTCGGAGCGAGTGGTGAAGCCGACCAGGTCCGCGAAGAGGACCGACACCAGCCGTCGTTCCAGGTTGCGTGCAGGTCGATCCTCGTCAGGCTCAGCTGCAGGACGCGGTGCGCGATCGGTCGGGACCGCCGCGAAGCGGGCCCCGCATTGCCCGCAGAAGCGGGCGCCGGGCACACGCGAAGCGCCGCAGCTGGCGCACACGATCGCGCTAAGTGAGTGCCCGCAGGAAAGGCAGAAGCGCAGGTCAGGTGTGACCTCCGCCTGGCACTCCGGGCAGCGCTCGCCGTGTCCTCCCGTCGGGACGCTTACCAACCGCCCTCCTCGCGCAGCAGCCGGTGGAGGACACGGGCGCTGACCGAGCGCCGATAGACCGCGGACGAGCGCACGTCGTCGATGGGCTGGATCTCACCAGCCAGCACCTGCGCAGCCTGGTCTGCCACAGCTTCGCTCGGTTGCGTGCCCTCCAGGGCGGCTTCGGTGGCGGTCGCGCGGATGGGTGTCGGCGCCACCGAGCCGAGGGCCACGCGGACGTCATGCCAGACCCCGCCCTCCGACTTGTAGCTGAGCGCGATCACGACCTTGGAGATGGCCTGCGCCGCGCGGGTCCCGACCTTGCGGAAGCGCGCGTGCCGCATGCGATCGACGGCGAAGCGGACCCGGACCAGCAGCTCGTCGTCGGTCAGCGCGAGCTGTCGATAGCCGGTCCAGAACTCGCTCGCCGGGACCGTGCGCTCGCCGCGCACCGAGGCCAGGTCGAACTGCGCGTCCACCGCCAGCAGCACGGGCAGCGTGTCGCCGGCCGGGGAGGCGTTGCAGATGTTGCCGCCGATGGTGCCGCGATTCTGGATCTGGGCGGCGCCGATGGTGGCCGCGGCCTCCGCCAGTGCGCGCAGCCGTGCCGAGATCACCGGCGAGTGGCGCAGCTCGGTGTAGGTGGTGAGGGCACCGATGGTGACCTCGTAGCCATCGGTGCTGACGCCCTTCAGCTCCGCGAGACGCGAGAGGTCGAGCACGGCGTCAGGCTCGGCCACCTCTGCTGCCAGCTGCACCATCATGTCGGTACCGCCGGCGATCGGCCGATAGCCACCAGAGGCGCGCAGCGACAGGGCTTCACTCAGGCTGGCGGGGCTGACGACCGGCGGCTCCAGCATCAATCGTCGTCCTCATCCTCGGACTCGTCGTCCTCGATGGCCTCGTCACGTGCGATCGCCGCCGCCTCGATGGCGTCGATGATCTTGGTGTAACCGGTGCAGCGACAGAGGTTGCCCGCGATGGCCTCGCGAATGTCCGCCTCGTCCGCTGGACCACCATCGTCCAGGTAGGCCTGGGCGGCCATGAGCATGCCTGGCGTGCAGATGCCGCACTGGGCCCCGCCGCGCTCCAGGAATGCCTGCTGGAGCGGGTTGAGCGCGCGCGTCTCCGCATCGGAGAGGCCCTCGACCGTGCGGATGTCGGACCCCTCGACCTGGCACACGGGCACCAAACAGCTGTCTACCACGAGGTCGTCCACGATGACCGTGCAAGCGCCGCACTCGCCCTCGCCACAGCCTTCCTTGGTACCGGTCAGTCCGAGGTCCTCGCGCAGCACGTCGAGCAGGCGGCGCATGCCAGGCACGGCCGCCTCCCGCGGCTCGCCGTTGACCGTGAAGTGATAGATGGCGCTGGCCTCCGAGGTGTCGCGGACCGTGGTCATGCGCTCGTCCCGCCGCCGGCGGCCTCGAGCGCTGAGAGCACCTTCTCCGAGGTCGCGGGCAGGTCGGTGATCCACACGCCGACCGCATCGTGGATGGCATCCACCACCGCGGGTGCAGCCACGTTCATGGGCAGCTCGCCCACGCCCTTGGCGCCATGGGGCGCGCCGCTGAAGGGCGCCTCCACGAGGATCGCCGTGATCTCCGGCGCATCCATGGAGGTGGGGATGAGGTAGGTGGAGAGGCGATCGTTGAGATACCGACCATCGACGAGCTTCATCTCCTCGATGGTGCCGTAGCCGACCGCCTGGAGCGTGCCGCCCTCGACCTGGCCCTCGGCCAGCACGGGATGGATCACGCGTCCCACGTCATCGGCCGAGACGACCGAGCGCACGCGCACCTCCCCGGTGTCGAGATCGACCTCGACCTTGGCCACCGCGCAGGCCCAGCCGAAGGCGGGGTAGGCATCACCGGTGTGGGTCAGGTCGTCGAACTGGACCGCGGCCTCCGATTCGTACTCCTGGTCGATGCGAGTGGCTCCATGCTTCCGCGCGTCGGCTCGATAGACATCGGCGAAGTCGCCGCCCGAACGCTCTTCCACGATGGCGCGCAGGCGTGCAGCCGCCCTGGACACGAGCCCACCCACGACCATCACCGTGCGCGAGGCGACGGTGGGGCCGCTGTTGGGCACGATCGAGGTGTCGATGGGGGACAGCTCGATCTCCGAGGGGTCCACGCCCAGCACCTTGGCCACGATCATGGGCATGACCGTGTTGGTGCCCTGGCCGATCTCCGTGTTGGCGATGAGCAGACGCACCACGCCGTCGTCGCCCAGCTCGACCGCGGCCCGGCTGCGCATGGTGATCTCGCCGCGGCCGGTGAAGCCGGCCCCATGCCAGCCCATGGCCAGGCCGATGCCCGAGGCCGTCCGCACGCGGGTCGAGCGCTTGCCCGAGCCGGCCTCGGCCGCCTGGCCCCAGCGCACCGCGCGCGTCTGGCGGCTCAGCTCGCGCACCTCCGCGAAGTCGGCAGCCTTGGTGGCCTCGCGCAGCACCTCGTGGGCGGCCACGCTTTCGCGCAGGACCTGGCCGAAGGGGGTCGTGTCGCCCTCCCGGTAGGCCCAGCGCTCGCGCAGCTCCGCGGGCGAGATGTCCAGCTCATCGGCGATGCGGGCCATCTGCAGCTCGTGGGCGAAGCCGACCTGCGGGGCGCCGAACCCGCGGAAGGCACTGTTGGGGGGCGTGTTGGTGGCCATGACGCGGCCCTTGATATGGACGTTGGGGCAGTGATACGGGCCGCCCGCGTGGAGCACGCCGCGCGAGAGGACGACGGGGCTGAGCGTGCAGTGCGCGCCGCCGTCCATGATGACCTCGACGTCCTGGGCGATGAGCCGTCCATCAGCCGACACGCCGGAGCGATAACGCACGATGGCCGGGTGCCGCTTGGTGGTCGAGGCGATGTCCTCGTGGCGGTCGTAGATCATGCGCACCGGCTTGCCGATGCGCTGGGCGAGGAGCGCGGCGTGGATGGCCACGACCGAGGGATAGTCCTCCTTGCCGCCGAAGCCGCCGCCCGTCTCGGCCTGGGTGATCACCGCCTGCTCGTCGGACAGGCCGAGCGCGCGCTTGAGGGCGGTGTGGACGTAGTAGGGGCACTGCATCGAGCCGGTGATCCTGACCCCGCCGTCCGGCCGCGGCTCGGCGATCATGGCCTGGTTCTCGATGTACAGCTGCTCCTGGTGGCCGACGCGGTACTCGCCCCGGACGATGAGCGCCGCTTCTTCGAAAGCGGCTTCCGGGTCGCCCGTGCTGAAGTCGTAGGCCGCGAACTCGTGGTCCGATTCGAGCGGGTCGAAGACGGGCGGTAGCGGCTCGGTCCGCGCCCGGATGCGCTTCTTGGCCTCGCGCAGCGTGGACTTGTCGGGCGCGGCCAACAGGGCCACCGGCTGGCTGACGTGGGCGATCTCGTCGATGGCGAGGACCGGCATGTCGTCGTCGATGATGCTGACCACGTTGTCGCCGGGGATGTCGGCGGCGGTCATGACCACCACCTTCGACCAGTCGAAGTCGGCGTCCTGCTCCAGGCCCAGCAGGCGGGCGTGCGGCTCCGTGGAGCGGATGGTGGCGCCATACCAGGCACCCGGGAAGACGAGGTCGTCGGTGTACTTGGCCTGGCCCGTGAGTTTGCTCGGGCCCTCGCGTCGCAAGGGCGCCGGAACCGCGATGCCGCGCGTCGGCACCAGCACCCGACCAGGCGCCGGTGGCGTCAGGACGAGCGGGCCTTCGCCCGCAGCACGCAGGTCGTGATCGTTGTCGCTCATGTTGGTCGTATCGTACTTCGCGCTCACGCGCGCGCAAGCGGCAAGCGAGTGGGCCATTCGCGAAAAGCGTGTGGGCCAGTAGCGAAAAGCGTGTGGGCCAGTCGCGGAAAGCGTGTGGGCCAGTCGCGGACCCGGCGGTCCCGGACTTGATCGGCCGCGCACCGAAGCGACTCCAGCACAGACAGCGATGGCCAGTTCGTCTGGCGCAGGGTCGCCGCTGTGGCTACCATCGCAGGCATGTTTCACCTGTGGCTGTTCCTGCACATCCTGGGCGCCATCGCAGCCTTCGGCTTCGGTTTCTACGCCCCCATCTATGGCAAGGCCACCGCGAGCGAGCCGCAGCACGCCAACTGGTTCCTGCGCGCGACCAAGCGCGTCTCCAACGGCGTGCTCGTGCCCGTGGCCATCTCGATGGCCGTGACCGGCACGCTGCTGGTCATGAGCTCAGGCGGTATGGACCGCTTCAAGGAGCTGTGGCTCACCGTCGGGATCGTCTTGTATGTCGTGGCCCTGGTCATCGTCTTCGCCGCCCAGCGGCCCACGCTCAACAAGCTCATCGCGCTGACCTCGACACCGCCGGGCCCGGATGGTCCGTCCCCCGAGCTGCCCGCGCTCGTGCGGCGTCTCCAGATGCTGAGCATGGCCCTGCTGGTGCTGGTGATCGTGATCGTGGGCCTCATGATCTGGAAGCCCACGCTCTAGCAGGACCCGCCGGAGGCGCTCGTCAAGCGATCCCAGCGGCAAAGTCGCCTCGTCCGCCCACGAGCCGCGCCCGATGGCTAGCGCCGCTGCCGGCGCCCGTCCTCCAGCAACAGGCCGGACAACCGCGTATAGCGCTCGTACACCTCTTGGTAGACCGGCACGCGCTCGGGGTCCGGCTCGGTCGTGTGCAGCGGTGGTCGGGCGGCCTGGGCCGCGTCGGCGTAGTCGCGGTACACGCCTGCGGCGATGCCGCCGATGAGCGCCGCGCCCACTGCCGTCCGCTCCGGCGCCGCCACGAAGTGCAGCGGCTCATCGAACAGATCGGCCAGGATGCCGCGCCACAGCGGCGAGGAGAGCCCGTTGCCCGTCGCCAGCCAGCGATCGCAGCTGCCCCCGGCCGACACGACCGCGTCGCGCGTCGCGCGCAGCGAGCAGGCCACGCCCTCCATGACCGCGCGCGTGAGGTGCGAGCGATGCTGCCCGTACTTGAGGCCGATGAAGGCGCCCGTCGCCTCCGGCTCCATGATCGGCGAGCGCTCGCCCACCAGGTAGGGGATGAAGGTCAGCCCATCGGAGCCTGGCGGCGCCTGGCTGGCCGAAGTGCCCATGGTGTTGTAGGGATTGCTCGTGGTCAGGCGCAGGCGGTCGCGCAGCCAGCGCAGCGAGAGGCCGGCCGAGAGCGTCGCCCCCAGCTGGTACCAGCGCGCGGGCGCGGCGTGGCAGAAGGTGTGGATCCGGCCGGCCGGGTCGGGCATGGGCTCGGTCGTGACCACCACGATCTGTCCACCGGTGCCCAGGGCCACCGAGCCCGTGCGTGCGATCGACCAGCCCGTTGGCCGTGGCCTGGGCGCACTGGTCGGAGCAGCCCGCCGCGACCGGGATGCCCGGTGCGAGACCCAGCTCGCCCGCTGCGCGATGGGAGAGTCCACCGGCGAGGTCGGCGGATTCGAGCAGTGGCGGCAGGAGGTCGGCCGTTCCGCCCTGGCGCTCGGTCAGCTCGGTCGACCAGGTCCGTGCCGCGACATCGAAGAGGGCCGTGCCGGAGGCGTCGCTGATGTCCGTGGCCACATCACCCACCAGCTGCAGCCGCAGGTAGTCCTTGGGCAGGATGAACGTGGCGGCGGCGTCCAGCCGCTCCGGCTCGTGGCGCCGGAACCAGGCGATGGTGGGTCCCATGAAACCGGCCGCCGGCCGGGTCCCGGCGATGGACAGGAAGGTCTCGATCCCGATGTCGGCCTCCAGCTCCGGGATGAGCCCGGCGGCCCGCTGGTCGGCCCAGGTGATGGCATGGCCCAGGGGCCGCGCATCCTCGTCGAGGAAGACGCCCCCGTGCATGTGGCCGTCGCAACCGATGGCCCTGATGTCACGCGTGTCGGCCTCGTGCATGGCCTGGCGCGCGGCCATGACCGTGTTGGACCACCACGCTGCGGGGTCCTGTTCGGCACGGCCGGGCGCCGGCACCTCCATGGGGATCTCGCGATAGCCCACGCCGATGACCTTGCCGTGCTCATCGACGACGACGGCCTTGACGCCCGATGTGCCCAGGTCGATCCCCAGCAGTGCCATCACTCGATGCTACGCCGCCGCCGGCCCCTCGAGCAGCCGTCCCCGCACCCACGCTGCGCGGACCATGCCCGCTCGCTCCCGGAAGATGAGGCGGCTCGCGACCTCCTGCATGTCTCGACAGGGCTGGCCGTTGGGCGGTCGGCCCAGATCGGGGTCGACGGCGATGAGATCCGCTTCCTTGCCCAACTCGATCGAGCCGATGACGTCGTCGAGTCCGAGTGCCTCCGCCCCGCCCAGCGTCCCGAGTCGGATCCACTCGAGCGGTGCCGGGACCGCTGCACCGTCCCCCACGACCGTGGTTCGCGAGTTGTGCTGGAAGAAGCCCAGGCGCATCTGGGTGATCACCGACAGCTCCGGCGCGCCCGCCACGTCCGTGCCCAAGCCGATGCGCAGGCCCGCCTCGCGGTAGCGGCCGATGGGCATGACGCCGCTGCGGATGAACATGTTGCTCACCGGGCAATGGGCGATGGCGGAGTCGGTCTCGGCCAGGCGTGTGACCTCGCGCTCGGTCAGGTGGATGGCGTGCGCCAGCAGCGCCTTGCGGCCCAGGCCGCCGGCCCGGTCGTAGACGTCGACGTAGTCGAGGGCCTCGGGGAACTCGGCTGCGACGGTGGCGATCTCCCGCGCGTCCTCGGAGAGGTGGGTCTGCCAAGTGGCGCCATAGTGCTCGGCGAGGGCGGCCGATTCGCGCAGCAGGTCGGCGCTGCAGGCCACGGCGAAGCGGGGCGTGAAGGCGTAGCGTAAGCGACCGTCCGCGGCGCCGTGCCACCGCTCGCACAGCTCGCCCGAGGCCCGGATCGCCTGTTCCAGGATGGCTCTCCGCGGGGTTCGGTCGTCGTAGGTGACGCGGTCCATCAGCACCGCTCCGATGATGGCGCGGATGCCGTGCGCCTCCGCGGCGCGGAAACAGGCGTCGGTCGAGCCCGGCCAGACCGCGGCGTAGCCGGCGAAGGTGGTGGTGCCGGCCGCTGCCATCGCGCGGTAGACCTGCGGCGCCAGGTCCTCGGCGGCCGCGGTGTCGAAGTCGTGCTCCAACGGGAAGACGTAGCGCTCCAGCCAGGCCAGCAGGTCCATGCCCGCGCCCATGCCCGCGGCCGGCACCTGCGGCAGGTGCACGTGGGTATCGACCAGGCCCGGCATCAGCACCAGCGGTCGCAGGTCGATCGCGGTCGCGGCCTCCGGTCCCTCCGACACCGACCCCACCGACGCGATCCGCCCAGCCTCGTCCACCGCCAGCAGGGCGTCATCGAGCCACAGGCTGGAGCCGTCGGAGAGGGGACTCAGCAGGCGTGCGCGCAGCCTGAACGGCGGTTGTACCGGGACCACGGGCGACGACATGCGGCGAGCGTAGGGGCGCACCTAACCAGCGTCAATCGGCGACGTCGGCGTGCTGAACGGCCAGGTCGCCTGGGACCGCAGGGTCGGCAGGGTCACCGGGGGCAGCCGCGTCGGCGGGGGCAGCCGAGCCGGCGGGGGCAGCAGCGTCAGCGTGGCGCTGTCGGATGCGCAGATCCACGACCAGGCCCAGGAGCACCACGCTCCAGAAGGCCGACCCGAGCTGCCCTGATTGGACCACGTAGAACGAGATCAGCTCGCCCACCACCAGGTCGATGAGCACGGCCGCCAGCGCCGCCGTCAGCCAGGTCTTCCGGCGAGCGACTCGCAGCACCAGCGCCACCAGGGCGGAGACGCCGGTGACCACGTAGACCGCCAGCGCCAGCCCGAACCAGAGGGGGTCCGTGGGGATCTCCAGCCGGCCGGCGTCGAGCTGTGAGAAGTCCAGCAGGTCGGGCTCGTAGTAGAGGCCGATGAGCACCACCGCAGCCACCAGGGCCGACAGTACCGAGAGCACCAAACCGATATAGACGAGCCAGCGCTCGAGCCGCGTGGGCAGGAGGCGCTCGAGGGTCTGCCGAGCGCCGCCGCGCTCCAGCCAACCCGCATCGACCAGCCGCGCATCCATGGCCGGAGAGCCCAGGGTCCGCAGCAGCTGGTCGGAGAGCGCGTCGGGGTCCGCTTGCTGTCCGGCCGCGCGCAGCTCAGCGGTGACCCGGGCGCGATCGTCAGCGCTGAGCCGGCCGTCGATGCCGTCGCGGATGGCCTCCACCGCCGCGTGCTGTGCGTCGAGCCGGCTGGTCGTCCGGCGACGCAACACCAGCCAGAGCAGTACCAGCAGGAGGATGCTGCCGTAGATGATCGGGGCCGCGGGCGCGAAGAAGTAGTCGTTGCTGGTGGTCAGGAACTTGCCCACCTCGTCGATGAACAGGCCCACACCGATCCCGGCCAGGAGGGCGGAAAGCAGCTGTGCACGCTCGCCCACGTAGAGCATCGACAGGAGCACGGCCACGAACAGCGCCAGCCCGCCCCAGAGCACGTGAGCCACGTGCAGCTCGCCGCCACCGACGGTGGGGTAGCCGGTCAGGTCCAGGTACCAGCGTGTCCCAGCCACGGTGACCGCGAAGGCTGCGATCGTGACCACGAGGTAGCGCTCCGCGCGGTCGCGATGGGCGCCGATCAGCGGGCGAGTCAGGCTAGGCATCGTGGTCGGGCATCTCGCTCAGGCATCGGGACTCCGACGGCGTCGGGGTCCTCGAATACGTCTCCGATGGTCGCGTCGGCCATGTCTCACAGTGTCTCACCGCTGAGACAGGCTGAGCACGATGGGGTCGCTATCCGAGAATCTCGAGCTAGCGCTTGGCGGCGTCAGGATGACGCCCGCTCCCGCGTGACCCAGTTGGCAGCTCAACGCGAACCACGGCTCCCCCCGTGACCCACCCGGCACCGCAGCATCGAGCGGCCGACCGCGTGAGTCCTCCGGCGCCTCAACGCGACCACGGTGTGGCGGAGTGCGCAGGTCCTAGCCCTCACACGACTCAGGCTGGCATTTCTAGCCGCCCCAGGGCTCATGGCGGCAGGATGGCCCTGTCAGCACGTCGCGTTGAGCCCTGCGGTGACTCAGCCTGTCCCACCGCTGAGAACAGGCTGAGCACGATGGAGTCGCGAGGAAACGCAGCGCCGAAGCCGGGCTGGCCAGAGTGGTGGGCCCGGCTCTTCTTAATCGGAACCATTCCGGGCGCCCAGTTCCCATAGAGGTGAGAGCGGCCTTCGCGGTCGCCTTGCCGCGGCAACAGAAGAGTCCGACAACGGGGGGACTGGGAGGTACTACGCGTGAAGAACCGATTTGCCATGAGTGTTGCGCTGGGCGCGGCGCTCTCGATGACCGGCAGCATGGCTGTTTTCGCACAGGACGACGAGATCGGGTCGGCGGAGGATGGCACCTGCCTGTACTGCATTGACGTGCTCGACGCTGGAGACTTCGGTGTTGTGCCAATGGGTGAGCTCGTGGCTGGCGAGCCCATCTCGCACTGGGCGCGGAAGCGCGACGAGTGGTGGATGAGCATGCCGTTCGACGAGCACTACGGGCCGCAGAATGATTGCCAGGCGTCGCAGGGTGGCCCAGTCTTCAACCTGAACAACGGTATGTTCGGCGCGATCCGCGCACTACGAGTGTGAGATCCAGCCCGATCAATACGTGCTGGTCACACCCGGCGGCAGCGGAAACGCATCGCAGGACAAGTCCGCCGAGGAACTCACCGCGCTGACCCTGAACGAAGCGATGTTCATGACCAATCCCCGGGTCAACGTCGATGGCAGGGACATCCCGGTCGGCGGCTCGGCCTGGATCATGGATGATCCCTTCACCGTCGAGCTGCCCGAGGGCAACCTCGATGGTCTGCCTGCAGGCGAAGCCACCGTGCAGACGATGGGCTGGTTCGTGATGCTCGAGCCGCTCGCCCCCGGCAAGCACACCATCGTCATCAGCGACGACTTGCTGGAGACGGCCGTGGCGTCCGAGAACATCGACCCCCAGACCGGCGTCCTGAACGAGGAGTTCGCGACCGTCGGTTACCCGATCCAGGCGACAGCCTTCTTCGACATCACCGTACCGGGTGGTGACGATGAGGCGGCAGCCGAGTAGTCCGACCCCCTCGGCTCTCCTGCCCCTGTCCCGGGAAACCGGGACGGGGGCGTTTTTGGTGCGTTCCAAAGAAGCATATGGTCCGCGCGTTCCGTGGGTTCCCCGACGCCTGGGACGCCTGGCTCCACCGCATCACGGTGTGGGCCTGCTACCGGGCGGCCAAGTGGCAACGGAAGCGCACCAAACCCGGGCCGGCCATCAGTGGTTCGGCCATCAGTGGTTCGGGCCGGGTTCGTCGTTGGTTGGGCATGGTTCGTCTTCGATCGGCCCACGTTGGACTTGATCGGCCCGGTTCCTCGTATTCGCCGCGCTGCTCGGCTCCCGCGCGAGTCGTCCGGCGGCTCAAGCAGACCACCACGCGCCGTATCTCGCAGGTTTCAGCCGGGACGCGACTCGGGCTGGCATTCCGAGTCGTCCGACGGCTCAGGTTTGCACGATGGCCCTCGCGCACGTCGCGTTGAGCCTTGGGGCGGCTCAGCCGCGCCCCGGACCTCGCGCACGTCACGTTGGAGCCTTGGCCCGACTCAGGCCGCCTTGGGGCGACTCAGCCGCGCCCCGATGGGTGATCCAGCCAAGGCCCGATAGGTGATCCAGCCGCGCCCCAACGGCCCGACTCAGGCCAGCCTTGGGGCGACTCAGCCGCCGCGGACCGCGCCCCGATCGGCTTCCCGTGCTGCCGAGTATCCGGCCGTCGCCGACCAGTTCTACGTCTGGCCTGCTGATCTCAGTCGAGCGGCGGAGGGAACTGCGGCCGAGGCAGCTCCTCAGGGCCCTCCGGTTCGGGCGCGATCGGCTCGTCGGGTGGCGCGTCAGCCATCGGCTCCTCCCGGTCGCCCGCTTCGCGAGTGCGTCGGGATCGAGCAGGCGCGTGACGAAGAACTCGTAGCCGTAGGCGTCGGGATAGGTTCGGCGGAGGCGCAGCTCCTCTTCCGAGCTCTCGATGAACCGGATGGCCCCGGGGTCGTCGGCATAGCGCTCGCGCGCCTCTGCCAGTCTGGCCGTCAGCGGGTCGTAGTAGTGGGTCCACCAGGCCTCGTCAGAGATGGTGAAGTGGCCCACTACCTCGTAGCCGCAGCCCTCGATGCGCGCCACGTTCCCGGGCACGTCAGTGATGCCGGCGTACTCGCCGTGGAAGAACTCGCGCAGCTCCGTCGGCACGTCCGGGACCAGCCAGACGAGCTCCGAGACGACCAGGTAACCCTGCGGTCGCAGGAACGGCTTCCATCCTTCGAAGGCGTTGCTGATGCCCATGAAGTAGGCCGCGCCCTCGCACCAGATGAGATCGAACGAGTGCATGCCGAAGGGCAGGTCGGCCATGTCTGCGCGCATGACCAGGGTCCGGTCGCGCACACCGGCCTCCACCGCTCGGGCGCGCAGCTCGTCGAGGAACTGCTCGTGGCGATCGACCGCGGTGATCGTGCCGCCGGTCGCCTGCGCCAGCAGCACCGTTTGCATGCCCGGGCCGCAGCCGATGTCGAGCACGTCGGGTGTCACCGGCAGATCCGTGCACAGCTCGAGTGCGCGCCCGCTGGAGGCATCGTCGCCCGGGCCTTGCCGGGGCAGGCCGTCGTAGACGTCGAGGAGCAGCGCCCGCAGGCGGTCGTCATCGATCATGGGACACAGAGGGTACCCGTCGTGTCCACTGGGATACGCGGTCGGTTCGGCCCCGATCAAAGGCCCCTTGCGCCCGAAGCACGCAGCGAATCATCGCCGTCAGGCAGGCCGGGCCACGATGTATTCGTAGCTGTACGTCTCGGGGTGCTCCCGCCGCAGGTGGTCCTCCATGACCGACTCGTGGATGACGCTCAGCGCCTCCTTGTCACCGGCGTACTTCTCGACCAGCATCGGGATCCGCTCCGCCAGCGGGGCCATGTAGTGCGTCCACCAATCCTCGTCAGGCAGCGTGAAGTGGCCCACGATCTCGTAGCCGGCGCCGCGCACCCAGTCGAGCGTGCCCTCGATGTCGGTGACCTCCGTCTGGGGGCCAAAAGATCGACCAGACCCGGTGGCGGGTCGGGCACCAGCCAGACCGCCTGCGAGGCCATCACGTAGCCACCCGGCCTCACGAGCGGCCGCCACGCTTCGAAGGCCTTGGCGAAGCCCATGATGTAGGCGGCGCCTTCCGACCACACGAGGTCGAACGAGCCGGGCTCGAAGGGGAGGGCGGACATGTCCGCGCGCAGGGTCGTGACGCGATCGGCCACGCCGGCCGCCGCCGCGTTGGCGCGCACCTGCTCCAGGAACGGCTGGTGCATGTCCACCGAGGTGACCATGCCGTCGGTGGCACGGGCCAGGGCCACCGACTGCATGCCCGGGCCGCAGCCGATGTCGATGATGTCCGGCCGATCGGGCAGCCCCGTGCACAGGGCCAGCGCGCGCAGCGTGGCCTCGTCACTGCCCGGCCCCTCGCGCGGCAGATCCTTGTGCAGATCGAAGAAGACCTCGCCCCGATGTTCGTCACTCATGGCGCGGAATGTACTGAGGGGTACCAGGCCGACTACGTCCATTCGGCCTTCTCAGGGAGGCGTTGGCTTCGCAGGCGATCGT
>CAWDAI010000002.1:0-525558 GCA_963800275.1 uncultured Chloroflexia bacterium | reverse complement strand
AGCGCCTGCCGCTGAGCGTGAGCTGGCAGCTTCGCTGGGTGTCAGCCGCACGACCGTGCGCGAAGCCATCTCACGCCTCTCCGCGACCGGCTACGTCGAGGTGCGGCGTGGCCGTCATGGTGGGGCCTTGGTCACGTCCGATGCCGGACCTGAGGCCGACACCATGATCCGCCACGCTGGCTCCGGGATGGGAGCGTCTCGATCGCGTCTTCGACCTTCGCGCGCTCATCGAGCCGCTGATCGCCGGCGCGGCGGCGACAAGGCGCACTCCCGACGCCGTCGCGCGCATCGAGGCTGCACTCGAGGCCTACCGCACGGCCGGCGACGGCCGCTCGGCGTCGGGCCGCGCCGACGGCGAACTCCACCGCGCCATCGCCGAGGCCACCCAGAACCCATACCTCGTGGACCTCAGCGACCGCATCCGCCATGCCGTGAGCCTGGGATTTCGCACGGAGCCTTCCAGTCCAGCCATCCGCCGTCAGGCGGTGGGCGAGCACGGCCAGCTGGCGGCCGCGGTGACCGCCGGCGACGCCGACCGTGCCGCCATCATTGCCGGCCACCACTTCGCCATCACCGAAGAGCGCCTGCGGGCGCTGCTCGCACGCTCGAGCGAGACCAGCGCTCCACCCGAGGGCGGTGATCGGTAGCGCCCGCTTGCGGTTCGTGCTGCGCCGCACGGCCGTGATGATCCCGGTGATCGTGGCCATGAGCATCTTCGTCTTCCTGCTCATCCGCTTGGTCCCGGGTGATCCCGTACGCACGATGCTGGGTTTCCGCGCCAACGATGAGAACGTTGCTACCATCCGCGCCCAGTTGGGCCTGGACCAGCCCTTGCTCGACCAGTACCTGGCCTGGGTCGGCGGGCTGCTGCGCCTGGACCTGGGCCGAGACTTCATCAGCAACGTGCCCATCAGCCAGCTGCTCGGGGAGCGTCTGCCGGTGACGCTCGAGCTGACCTTCCTGGCCATGGGCCTGGCGGTCATCGTGGGCATCCCGCTGGGCGTGTTGGCAGCCACCGACGTCATTCGACGGGCCGGGCTACCACCGCCTATGCCGTCGCCGGCATCAGCGTCCCGATTTCTGGCTGGGGATCATCTGGTGCTGGTGATGGCCCGTACTTCCGTTTGCTGCCCCCGTCTGGCTACGTGCCCTTCCTGGAGGACCCGGTCGCCAACCTGCGCTACATGGTCCTGCCGGTGGTGACGCTGGCCGTGGCGGAGAGCGCCTACATCCTGCGCACGACCCGTGCGTCGATGGAAGAGACCATGGGCAGCCCCTTCATCAGCTTCCTGCAGCCAAAGGGGTCAGCGAGCGGCGCATCACCTATCACCACGCGCTGCGCAATGCCGCCATCCCCATCATCACCGTCATCGGCATCCAGGTCGCGTGCTCCTGGGCGGCGCCATCGTCATCGAGGTCCTCTTCTCGTTGCCCGGGGTCGGCCGGATGCTGGTCACTGCAGTCAGCCAGCGCAACTATCCGGTGGTGCAGGCGGGCATCCTCACCGTCGCGATCATCTTCATCCTCGTCAACTTCGTGACCGACCTCATCTACGGCATGCTCGACCCACGGCTGGAAGAGGGCGACGAATGAACGGCACGGCGGCCAGCCTGCCCGCCCGTCGAACATTCGGCGGCGCCCTGCGAGGCCTGACTCGCCGGGTCGGTGGACGAGAAGCGCTCTTCGGCATCGTCATCATGCTGATCCTCATCGCGATCGCCGTGTTCGCGCCCTGGATCGCGCCGCATGACCCGGAGGCCATCGATGCCGCCCAGGTCCTCGCGCCGCCGTCGCTCGAGCACCCGTTCGGCTCCGACACGCTGGGCCGGGACGTGCTGAGTCGCGTGATCTACGCCTTCCGTGTCTCGCTGGCGGTGGCCATGGGCTCGGTGGCGCTGGCCTTCCTCATCGCCGTCCCGCTGGGGCTGATCTCGGGCTTCTCCGGAGGCTGGGTGGACACGATCATCATGCGTCCCCTCGACCTGTTGCTGGCCCTGCCGGCTCTGCTGCTCGCGATCACCCTGATCGCCATCGTCGGGCCCGGCGCCTCGGTGGCGCTCATCGCCATCGGCATCATCTACCTGCCCATCATCGCGCGAGTGGTGCGCAGCTCGGTGCTTATCACCAAGGGACTGCCCTACGTCGACGGCGCTCGTTCCCGGGGCGTGTCGGAGACGGCCGTGCTCCGGCGGCACATCCTGCCCAACTCGATGGGTCCGGCGCTCATCCAGGGCACGGTGCTCATCGCGTTCGCGATCCAGATCGAGGCCGCGCTCTCGTTCCTCGGACTCGGCGCGCAGCCGCCCACGCCGTCACTCGGGGTGATGCTCAACGACGGACGTGACGTGCTGACCCTCGCGCCCTGGGTGGAGATCTTTCCCGGGGTCGCCATCGCCATCACCGTGCTCGCCTTCACCCTCATCGGCGACGGGTTGCGGCGCCGTCTCGACCCGCGCGGGGTGGCTCGATGAGCGATCCGACCCTCACCCTCGACCACGTGAGCGTCGACTTCCAGATGCAGGATCACGTCGTCTCGGCCGTGTCGGACGTCTCGCTCGCGGTCCTGCCACGCGAGATCGTAGGCATCGTGGGCGAGTCCGGTTGTGGCAAGTCCACCTTGGCCATGGCCACGATGGGCTTGCTCGGGAGCCAGGCGCGCGTGCGAGGCAATGTGGTCTTCGAGGGGCGCGACCTGGTGGCGCTGAGCGATGAGGAGCGGCGAGCGCTCCGGGGCGACCGGATGGCCATGGTCTTCCAGGATGCGCTGACCTCGCTCGACCCGACCTATGCCGTAGGGGAGCAGGTGGCCGAGGCCATCCGGGCGCACCGCGATGTCACCAAGGCGCAGGCCAAGGATGCGGCGCTGAAGCTGTTGCGCGACGTGGGCATCCCAGCGCCGGAGCACCGCTATGACGAACCGCCTCATCGCCTGTCCGGCGGCATGCGGCAACGAGTCGTGGTGGCAGCAGCGCTGGCCAATGACCCGCCGCTGCTCATCGCCGACGAGCCGACCACTGCGCTCGACGTCACCATCCAGGCGCAGATCCTGGAACTGCTGCTCGCGATGCGCGAGCGCCACGACACGGCCATCCTGTTGATCACGCACGACCTGGGTGTGGTCGCCCAGGTATGTGACCGCGTGGCGGTGATGTATGCCGGACAACTGGTCGAGACGGCGCCGAAGACCGAGCTCTTCCGTGCGCCTCGCCACCCCTATACGCAGGCACTCCTGGCAGCCCAGCCCACCGGCGGCCTCGAGCGCGGCCGGCTGCGGGTCATCGGGGGCGAGGTGCCCGATCTGAGTACGCCACCGCCTGGCTGCCGCTTCGCACCGCGGTGCCCCCTGGCCTTCGACGCCTGTGGAGCGACCCCCCTGCTCGAGGTCGTCGGTCCAGAGCATCGCGCGGCCTGCTGGGCGGTAGGGCCGGGAAGTGCGCCCGACGATCCCCGGACAGGTATCGGATCCGGCCGCGCCGTCCGCGGGGTGGGGGTCATGAGCGCCTTGCTCGAGGCCCGCGGCGTAGTGAAGCATTTCCCGCTACGGCGGCAGCTGTTCGGCAAGTCGGACGTGGTCCATGCGCTCGATGGGGTGGACCTCACGGTCGGGGCAGGGGAGCTGCTCGCCCTCGTAGGCGAGTCGGGATCGGGCAAGACGACGCTTGCTCGCTGCGTGTTGGGGCTGACCAAACCGACGGAGGGCACGATCCTGCTCGACGAGCGTGAGGTGGAGTGGACCGACAAGAGTTCGCTACGTGCGTTTCGACGGCGAGTCCAGCCGGTCTTCCAGGATCCTACGCGTCCCTAGATCCGCGCTGGTCGGTCGCCCAGACGATCCGGGAGCCGCTCGACGCCTATGGGATCGGATCGCCCACCGAGCGCGACACACGCGTCGCCGACCTGCTTGACCGCGTGGGCTTGCCCGGCCGCTTCGCCTCGCGGCGTCCCCACGAGCTATCAGGCGGACAGCGCCAGCGCGTGGGCATCGCCGCCGCACTTGCTCTCGAACCGGACCTCATCGTGGCCGACGAACCCGTGTCGGCCCTCGACGTCTCCGTTCAGGCGCAGATCCTCAACCTGCTCAGCGAGCTCAACGAGAGCCTGGGCGTGGCCATCCTGCTGATCACCCACGACCTCGCCATCGTGGAACACATCTGCGATCGCGCGGTGGTGCTCTATCTCGGACGTATCGCCGAGGAGGGGCCCGTCAAGCAGCTCTTCGGTGATCCCGAACACCCATACACGCGCGCGCTCATGGCAGCCATCCCGTATCCCGACCCGGAGCGACGGCTGCAGACGGCCCTGGCCACGGGTGAGATCCCCAGCCCGATCCATCCGCCGCTGGGCTGCCGTTTTCACACGCGCTGTCCATTGGCCATCGACCGATGCGCCAGCGAGGAGCCCGAGCTCGCGGACTACGGACCCGGCCACCGGGCGGCTTGCCACGTGAGTCGCGCGCACCGGGACGAGGCTTCCCAGGCTGATGGGCGATCGCCACCACCCGCCCGCCATCCAGCCGACCCAGCCGGACCGAACCCGGCCTTGCCCTCGCAGTCACCGTAAGGAGGAACAGATGCCACGAGCCACCGTCAACGGGATCGAGATCGACTACCTCATAGAGGGCGATGGCCCCGAGACCATCGTCATGGTCAATGGCCTGGCGGACGAGAAGGAGTCCTGGGGCTACCAGACGCCGGACTTCGTAGCGGCCGGCTATCAGGTGCTGACCTTCGACAATCGCGGGGTCGGGCAGTCGAGCATGCCAGCCGGGCCGTACACCACCAAGCTGTTCGCCGAGGACACAAAGGCGCTGGTCGATGCGCTCGGGCTCACCGGCTTCCACATGGTCGGCACGAGCATGGGCGGCATGATCGCCCAGGAGTACGCCATCGCCTTCGGAAACGACCTCAAGTCGCTCGTGCTCAGCTCGACCTACGCGGCGCCCGGGCCCTTCTGCGGCCGCATGTTCCAGATGTGGGCAGACATGGCACCGGAGTTGGGCGTGCCCTTCGTCATGCGAGACGTGACCCTCTGGGCCTTCACGCTGCCCTTCTTCGAGACGCGGGAAGCCGAGCTGCAAGAATTCGAAGCGGCCATGGCCGCGATGACCCAGCCGACCGAGGCCTACCTCGCGCAACTGAGCTCCATCCAGACACACGACACCAGCGGTCGGCTCGATCGCATCACCGTCCCCACGCTGGTGATCGCCGGCGAGGAGGACATCCTCATCCCGGTGGCGCTGTCGAAGCGTCTGCGGGAGGGGATCGCCGGCTCCGAGTGGATGACCACCCCAGGTGGCCACGCCTCCATCTGGGAACACCCGGAGCCCTTCAACCAGGCCGTACTGGCGTTCATCGGACGCCAACGTTGACGGACAGCAGGCAGATAGGAGTGAGAGACGACATGCGAACCTCGATCGACGGAGGACGCCATCGAGGCGTCCCCGGCCGACGGTCCGCGGCGCTGTTCGGCGCCGCCCTGATCGTCGCGTCCACGTTCATGACCGCGGCGCCCGTCGCCGCGCAGGAGCCGACCAGCGGGGGCACCTTGAAGGCGGCCCTGACCGGCGAACCGGACACCCTCGACCCCGCGACGTCGACCATCTACACCGGCGCGCAGGTCTACGACAACATCTTCAGCAAGCTCATCAACATCGACGAGAACAACGAGTTCTACGGCGAGCTCGCGACCTCGTGGAAGCAGGTGGACGACACCACCTGGGTCTTCGACCTCGTCGATGACGCGAGCTTCCACAATGGTGAGCCCTTCACGCCCGAGGACGTGGTCTACACCTTCGAGCGCATCCTCGACCCGGCCACCGCCAGCAGCTATGCACCGCTGTTCGACACCATCGAATTGGTCGAGGTCAGCGGTCCCAACCAGGTCACCTTCCACCTCTCCCAGCCCTTCGGCCCGTTCCTCACGAACCTCGCGAACAACGGCGAGATCGTGAATCAGAAGGCCATCGAGTCATCCGACCCCGCGCGTGAGCCGGTGGGTACCGGTCCCTTCGAGTTCGTCGAATGGGTGCAGGGCGACCACATCACGCTCAAGAAGAACGAGAACTACTTCGAGGACGGCCTGCCGTATCTCGACGGGGTGGACTTCCGGTTCCTGCTCGTGGACCAGAGCCGGGTGGAAGGCCTGCGCTCGGGCGAGCTGGACTGGGTCGATGCGATCCCACTGCAGCAGCTGCCGGCCCTGAGCCAGGACTCTGAATTCAACTACGTGACAAATCCGACCGCCGGTATCCCCGACTTCCTTGCTCTCAACGCAGCCCAACCGCCCTTCGACGACCCCGCTCTGCGCCAAGCCGTGCGCAAGGCGATCGATGTCGAACAGATCAAGGCCATCGCCTACTTCGGCGCCGGTGAGGTCGGGTTCCAGGAGGTGCCATCCGGTTCGTCCTGGTTCGATCCGGATGCCCCAGCCATGGAGCGGGACGTCGAGGGCGCCAAGGCCATCCTCGCGGAGGCAGGCATCCAGACGCCCCTGACCATCGACTACCTTGGCTTGCCCCAGTACCCGGAGCTGCTCAAGACCGGCGAGGTCGTGCGTGAGCAGCTGAAGGACATCGGCATCGAGATGAACATCGAGCCGGTGGACGTTTCCATCTGGTTCGACCGTTTCGTCAGCGGGGACTACCAGATCACCTCGGCCTACCAGGAGCGCACCGTCGACCCCGACAACTTCTACGCGCTCGTGCTTCGGTCAGGTGGGCTCATCAACACGACCGGTTACTCGAACCCTGAACTTGATGCGCTCGTGGACCAGGCCCGCACGGAGACCGACGAGGCCACCCGCAAGGACCTCTACGCGCAGATCCGCGAGATCGTGGCAGAAGACGCTCCGATCATCTTCGCGCACTACGAGACCATCAACTACCTCATGCGCAACAACGTGTGCGGCTCGACCGTGAACCCGACCCTCGAGCTGCGGCTGGAGGACGTCGCGTTCTGCGAATAGCAGCCCCCGGGAGTGCCCGGCTCTTGGTCGCTCGCCCGAAGGCCCTGGTCAGTGGACCGGGGCCTTCGGGCTACCCCTCGCCGTCGTGATGGATGGGCTGCATCGTCACGTCACCGAGCCGGGGGTCCTCGGCCTTGAGCTGGGCTTCGAGCCGCTCGATGGTGGCGGCCACGCGATCGGCCGAGCGGTCCTCGAAGCGCACCTTGAGGGTCACCACGACGTGGTCGGGGCCAAGATGCATGCTGCGGATGTCAGCGACCGTCTCGACCTCGTCGTCCGATTCGGCCACCTTGCGCAGACGATCGATGAGTTCGGGGTCGGCACCCTCGCCGATCAGCAGGCCGCGCGCCTCTGCCGCCAGGAAGACCGCCACGAAGGCGAGGATGAGGCCGATGACGATGGAAGCCAGGCCGTCGATACGTGGCTCTTCCAGCTGATGCGAGATGAAGATGCCCATGGCGGCGACCGCCAGGCCGGCCAGGGCTGCCGAGTCCTCCAGCAGGACCGTGACCACGGATGGATCCTTGCTGCCGCGGATAGCACCGATGTAGTGCTCGCCGGGCTCCACCATGTCCGACACCGCGCGAAAGGCGATGACCCACGAGGAGCCTTCCAGCACGAGCGCGATGCCCAGCACGATATAGCTGACCATCGGGTCCTCCAGCGGATTGGGGTGGAGGATGTGCGTGATGCCCTCGTAGATGGCCACGCCGCCGCCGACACCGAAGATGACGATGGCCACGATGAACGACCAGAAGTAGAGCTCCTTGCCGTAGCCGAAGGGGTGGGCCGCGTCCGCCTTCCGCTCCGAACGCCGCATGCCCACCAGCAGCAATCCCTCGTTGGCCGTGTCCACGAGCGAGTGGATGCCCTCGGAGATCATGGCCGAGCTGCCGGTGATGGCTGCGGCCACGAACTTGGCCACGGCGATGCCGAAGTTGGCTGCCATGGCCGCGAGGATCACGACCGGGCGCTCAGATCCCTTCTCTCCCATGCCGCCCATGATGCGTCATGCGGGGTGTCGCCTGCCCGCTGTGACAAGCTGGAGGGCATCTCGACCATCTCACAAGGGCGGCACTCCACCGCCGACTGCGGACCGTGAGGGGGACGATCCTATCCGGTCGTGGCCTACGAGCCGGGTGGGCCCACCTGTTGCTGCAGCTGCTCCAACGGCACCTGGCTGACCACCACGAAGCCCTCCTGCGCACGGTCGAGATCCACCACCAGGGTGATGACGGCTCCGAGCACCACGATCATGCCCAGCGCGGTGAGCGGACTGCGGCGACGGGTGAGCCCCGCGTTGTAGCCGACCATGCCCATGGTCAGCATCGAGCCCAGGAAGAGCAGGCCCAGCACCGGCCCCGGCACCCGCGCGTAGATGCCCGCGGTGATGCGGCTGGTGCTTGCGTCAAGCGTTTCGTTGAGGGTGTCGATGTACAGCCCCACCACGATCGAGTCGGGCGCCTCTCGCGCCAGGTCCTCAGCCATGGCCCACAGCTCGTTCTGGATCTGTGAGCTACGCCGGATGTTGGATTCGACGACAGCCAGGTCATCGGTGGCGATGCGCAGGGGCACGTACTCACGCAGGAGCTCCCGGCTGGTGGTCCGTGTCGGTTCCGGCAGATAGCCGGCCCGCAGGTAGGTGGTGCCGATGGCATTGGCCTCGTCGAGCACGTTGGCTCGTCGGCTGTCGAAGCGCTCCGAGGCCATGCCCATGGTGATCGCCAGCAGGAAGGCCATCAGGGCCAGGAGCGAGCCGACGAGCATGCTGGTGGGACCTTCGACCTCCTTCGGCGTGCGGCTTTGCCACCAGCGGCCGATGCGGAAGCCAACCTCGTAGATGGCGAGGGACACGCCCGCGAAGACGAGGAACACGCCGGGGATCGAGAGCGAATCGATGAATGACTGGAAGCTCATGGGCCGATCTGTGGTGCGCGACGCAGGCCCGGTGCCCACGACTACCCGCGAGCCTACACTGGCGCCGAGGCGACGATGAGCCCGAACGACGCAGCCTGCAGCGAAGGGGAACGATGACCATCCTGGCTGACTACACCGAAGCCGAGCAACAGCTGCTCCGGTCTGCTCTCGCCGCCGCGGCGCTCGCCATCTCTGCCGCCAGCCCGGGCCGCAAGGAGGAGACGGTCAGCGAAGGCTTCGCCGCGGCCACGTTCGTGCTCGACAGTGCGCCTCGGTATGTGGATGACACGCTCGTCACGTCCATCCTCGTGGACCTGCAGGAACGGGTGAAGGCAGGGCAGGTCTTCCCCGACTACCTGAAGGAGGCATCGGCACCCGGCGCGCCCGATCAGGCGATGGCCACCCTGGCCCAGGCGGCCGCGCTGGTCGATGCCCGCGCGACGTCGGCCGAGGCCAGCGGCTACAAGGGCTGGCTGCTGGACATCGCCCGCGTCACCGCCCAGGCGGGCAAGGAGGACCAGGGCTTCCTCGGCACCGGCGGCGTGCAGGTCAATGATCGCGAGCGAGAGGCGATCGCTGCGGTGGCCAGAGCCCTGGGGCTCTCGGCGCCCTGACGCCGCGCTGGCGTGGCCGGGATTCCCTTGCTACTGTGAGGCCAGCATGATCGACGGAAACGCATGGCGACGCTCGGCGGCGACCCTCGCAACGTCTGCATTGCTGCTGTCTGCGGTCGTGGCGACCAGCCTGGCCGCCGACCCCGAACCACTCGTCATCGGGCGTTGGGTCGTGGAGGCTGAGCCAGGGGGTGCGGTGTGGGCCTTCCAGCCGGAGGGTAGCCTCGTCATCACCGGCCCCGGGGAGCTCCTGAGCGAGGGTTCGTGGTCGGCTGCCCCCGACGAGGGGGCCTTCGACGCGACCGTGCAGGTCGACGCCAGCGGGCAGGTGCTGGAGGTGCTGGGACAAGTCTCTGATGACGGTGCTGCCGTGGCCCTCTACATCGTCGCCACCGAGGCCAGCAAGCCCGACGACTGGACGCCCTGGCCGGCGGAGTCCCGGGTCGTCGGTCACCCCTTCGGCATGAGTCCGTCCGCCTCGCCCGTGGCGACGACCCCTCCGGTCGACTGTCTGCGACCGAGGTGGATCGGCGACCAGGTCGACTGGGACCGCTGCGACGGGAGCGTTACCGCCGCATAGTCGGCCGGCCCGCGAGGTCGGCCCCACGCCGGCACCACGTACGCATCGCGCTTTCGCCCGGTGTTAGGATTGGGCAAATGACTAAGGCAAGCGCCCAATCCGATGTGGAGCGAGCTGCGTCCGGTGACGAGACCCGCACGCGGCTGATGGCGGCGGCGGCCGAGTTGATCGTGGAGCGGGGATGGGCTGCGGCTACGACCCGTGCGGTGGCGGAACGCGCCGAGGTGAACCAGGCGCTGGTGCACTACCACTTCCGCAGCGTCGACGCGCTTCGCCGAGCGGCCGTGACCAGTGCCCTGCAGCCACCGATCGAGGCCGCCCTCGCGGAGTTGATGGACGACCGGCCGCTGCCGGACTCGATCGTGGTCGTGATGCAGCTCATCGAGCGCTGGTGTCGCGAGGCGGCCGTGGGGGTGCTGATGGCGGAGGCACTGGTGCGGGCCACCCGTGATCCATCGATGGCCCGCAGCCTGGGCCAGTCGATCCGGTCCTGGGCCGAGGTACTGGCCCCCCGTCTCGAGCTGGCACAGGCGCGCGGAGTCGTGCGCCGGGACATCGCAGCGCCGCGCATGGCCCTGGTGCTGGGGGCGTTCCTCGATGGCTACTACCTCCAGCGCCTGACCGCCGCGCCGTTCGATCCGGCGGAGTTCGCCGAGACACTCATCGGGTTCCTGCGCCCGCCACAGGAGGAGATGCCGTGACCACCCCCGCCATGACACCCGAGGCGAGCGCAGCGCCGGCGGCGCAGCCGGGCCTCATCCGCCTCACGGGCGTGAACAAGACGTTCGGGACCGGAGAGCTGGCGGTCCGTGCGCTCAAGGATGCTGATCTCACGGTGTCTGCCGGGCAGTTCATCGTGGTGCTCGGGCCCAGCGGTTCCGGCAAGACGACCCTGATGAACCTCATCGGAGGTATCGAGCCTGCCACCGACGGGACCATCGTGGTCGACGACGAGGAGATCACCGGACTCGACGGTTCGGGCCTGACCCAGTACCGGCGGCGCAAGGTCGGCTTCGTCTTCCAGTTCTTCAATCTCATCCCCACGCTCACCGCGCTGGAGAACGTGGCCCTCGTGGGGGAGCTGGTCGGCCTCGAGGTGGCCGAGGCTTCCGAGAGCCTGCGTGTGGTCGGACTGGCCGAGCGGGCGGACCGCTACCCCAGCCTTCTTTCTGGTGGTGAGCAGCAGCGCGTGGCCATCGCCCGGGCGCTGGTCAAGCGGCCCAAGGTGCTGTTGCTGGACGAGCCCACCGGGTCGCTGGACCTCGAGACCGGTCGCCAGGTGCTCGGTGCGCTGCGCGACGCGGCGCGGACCTTCGGCTCCACGGTCCTGCTGGTGACCCACAACTCCGCCATCGCCCAGATGTCCGACCGGGTCATCCATCTTCATTCGGGATCGATCGTCGAGGACCGGACGCAGCCCCATCCTCTGCCGGCATCGGAGCTCCGCTGGTGAGCCTGCTTGCGCGGGCGCTGTGGCGCGAGGTCCGGCGCCGACCGACCCAGTTCCTGTCCGTGGCCGTGGTGATCGCCCTGGGAGTGGGCCTGTTCGCGGCCTCCTTCGACGCCTATCTGAACCTCACCAGCTCCTATCAGCGACTGTACGAGCGGACCGCGTTCGCCCACGTCACCGCCATCGGCGGTCCGCCGGAGGCCGTGCGTGCCGCAGGCAAGGACATGCCCGGGCTACAGGCGTCGCGGAGCCGGCTCGTGGCCGAAGTACCCTTCCGCCCGGAGCCAGGTCATACGCTCATCGGACGAGTGGTGGGGATGCCGGCGGATGGTCACGCGACCGTCGACGACATCGTGATCACGGCCGGGTCCACGCTCGACCCGGCGGTGCCGAACGGCGTCGTCGTGGAGCAGCACATGGCCGACCACTTCGCGCTCGGCCCGGGTGACACGTTCGACATCTCGACAGCGGGCGGCTGGACCAGGGTGTCCGTGCTTGGCGTCGCCGCCTCACCCGAGTACCTCTGGCCGGCCAAGAGCCGACAGGAGATCCTGGTCCTGCCGGACGATTTCGGCGTGGTCTTCGCACCGGAGGCCCTGGTGCGCACGCTGTCACCGGGCGCACAGCAGTCCGAAGTCCTCTTTCGCCTGGCCGATGACGCCTCCGCGGCCACGATCGAGGCCGCCCGTGCGACTGCCCTGGCCGCTGGTGCGGTCGACGCCTACACCATCGATGAGCAACCATCGAACGCCGCCTTGCAGGAGGATGTCTCGGGCTTCGCGGAGATGTCGGTGATGTTCCCCGCCTTCTTCCTGATCGCAGCTGCCTTCGCCACCTACGTGATGCTGGGTCGGATGGTCGCGGGCCAGGTGGCCAACATCGGCACCCTGCGGGCGCTGGGTTTCACGGGCCGATCGATCACCCGGCACTACACCGCGATCGGCCTGCTGGTGGGCCTGGTGGCCTCGCTCGCGGGGGTGGTCATCGGTGCTCTCCTCGCGGAGGCCATCACGCGCCTGTACACCGGTACGCTGCAGATCCCTGACACGGTGGTCGAGGTCCGGCCACTCACGATCACGATCGGCTTCGTCACGGGCGTGCTGACCGGGGTCCTGGCGGCCTGGTTGCCAGCCCGCAGCGCCGGTCGCATCTCGCCGGCGACGGCGATGCGTGGCCAGCTCCCACCGGCAGCGGGCGGAGCGTCGCTGCTCGAACGGATCCTGCCGCCACTCCGGCATCTGCCGCTCATTTGGCTCTCGGCCATCAGGGATCTCGGGCGCGCGCGTCGGCGTTCGCTGGCCTCGATCGTGGGGGTGATGCTGGCAACCATGCTGATCATCGTGTCGTGGGGCATGATCGACACGGTCCAGGTCCTGCTCGACCGGCAGTTCGTACGGATCGAGCGATACGACGCGGAGCTGCAGCTGGCCGATCGTCCCGCCGGTGCCGTCGCGGACGATGTGGCGGCCGTGGCGGGCGTGAGCGCCGTCGAAGAAGCACTCGTCCTGCCCGTCTCGGTGACCAGTGATGCGGGCTCCTACACGACCACGCTGACCGCGCTCGAAGCGGACTCGCAGATGCACCGGCTGCTCGGAGCAGATGGCCAGGTCCTGGCCGTGCCAGCCGATGGGGTGGTGCTGGGTAAGGCGCTGGAGGGCCGGCTGGGGGTGCACCTCGGTGACCACGTCAGCCTGGACCTGGCCGACGGGCTCCGGCTGGGGGACGTCCGGGTGTCGGGGTTCGTCGACGAACCGCTGGGCACCTATGCCTACACCTCGTTGCCGGCCGTCGAGCGGGCCTTGCGCGGCAGCGGAGCGCAGACGGAGGCGTCCGGAGACCCGGCCAACATGCTGATGGTGACCTTCGACCAGGGTGCCGATGGGCCCAGCATGCGGGCGCCACTGAGTGGCATCGAGGGTGTGGTGGCGTTCATCGACGCAAAGGCGCTCTACGACCTCGTACAGCAGTTCATGGGCCTGTTTTACGTCTTCATCGGGGTCATGGTCGTGCTCGGTGGGGTGCTCGCCTTCGCCCTCATCTTCAACACCATGTCCGCCAACATCGCGGAGCGCCAGGGCGAGCTGGCCATCTTGCGCACGCTCGGGCTCCCGCGCCGGCAGGTCGGCCTGATGACCACGCTGCAAAACCTGTTGCTGACCTTCATGGGCCTGGTCCCGGGCCTGGTCTTCGGCTGGATGCTGGCCGCGGTCTTCATGTCCACGTTCAGCTCGGACATGTTCTCCTTCGAGCTGCAGATCCGGCCGCTGACCTTCGTCTTCACGTCCATCGCGATCGTCACGGTCGGCGTGCTCTCGCAATGGCCGGCCCTGCACGCGGTCGATCGACTGGACCTGGGCCAGCTCGTGCGGGACCGCTCGTATTGACCAGCGACGTATAGCCCCTGGTGGGACGGGCGCATCGACCCGCCACATGAGGTGCCGGGCGAACCGAGGGGAGGGTCGCAACGGCCCGGGGAGCGCGACCGCGCGCCTGCTACGCTCGGTCCGATCGCGCAGTCCCCCGTCTCGATGCGCCCCCCAGGAGTCCACGTCCCGATGCCACGCCACCGATTGCTTCCGTTCACTGCGGCGACCATGTCCGCACTGCTTTGCCTGCTCACCGTCGGGGGGCCGGTGACGGCCCAGGAGCAGGCTTCCGCGTCGCCCCCGCCGGCTGGTCAGGTCACGGTCTACACGTCGGTGACGCAGGACACCGTCGATGCCGTGCTTGCCGCCCTCGCCGCGGTCGCGCCCGCGCTGGAGGTGGAAGTCTTCCGTGCACCCACCGGAGAGCTCGATGCGAGGATCGCGAGCGAGCTGCGGACAGGCGGCCTGGGCGCCGACGTGCTCTGGCTGACCGACCCGCTCTCCATGGAGCGCTACCAGGAGGACGGCCTCCTCGCGCCGCTCGCGCCGGCGGTATCGGCGGCGGTGCCGCAGGCCTACCAGGGCGACACCTTCGTGGGCACGCGGCTCCTGAACCTCGTGTTCGTGGCCGGCGCTGACGTCGTCGATCCTCCCGGCTCATGGGCGGACCTGGCCGAGGCCCAAGGCGTGGTCATCCCCGACCCCGGGTTCGCCGGCTCGGCCTTCGCGGCGCTCGGCTACCTCGGGACCACGGACGACTACGGGATGGGCTACTTCGCGTCACTCAAGGACCACGGAGCCGTCGTGGTCGGCTCTCCGGTGGACGTCGTGAACGGCGTGGCCGAGGGCATCTACCAGGTGGGTGTCACGCTCGACCAGATCGCCCGCAGCAACATCGACAAGGGCGCGCCGATCCAGCTCGTCTGGCCCGAGCCGGGCGCCATCGCGCTCTACAGCCCGGCCGCGGTGGTAGCCGCCAGCGCGGACAGCGAGGCAGCTACCGCGTTCCTCGAGTTCCTGGTGTCCACCGACGGCCAGATGGCTATCGCCGGCACGGGCTGGCAGCCCGTCCGGGATGACGTCCCGTGGCCATACGAGGGGGCCGTGGTGACGGCCGACTGGGATGAGCTCTACGGCCGCCAGGCCGAGCTGCTGGCGGGGTTCGACGCCATCTTCGGTGACTGACGCCGCGCGCTTGCAGCCTCCGGGCCAGGCGGCGGCCATGGCCACGCCCCGGCGCAGGTCCCGCCGGCGGCTCGGGCGCCCGCTGGCGATCGCCTGCCTCGTCGCGGCGGCCGTCGCCCTCGTGGGCGCGCCGCTCGCGGTGCTCCTGCGGGCGGCGCTGGAGGAAGGCCTGGGAACGCTCGTTGAAAGCTCGCTCGCCGCGGGACCAGCGGTCCTGGCCACGGTCTGGACCAGCCTGCTCGCAGCGGCCCTGGCCGTCGGCCTGGGGGCGGCGATCGCGGTGATCACCGAGCGCACGGAGGTGGCTGGCCGGGGCGCGCTGCGCCTGGCCATGCTGCTGGCGCTGATCATGCCCGGATACGTGGCGGCGCTCGGCTGGCTCAGCGCCTACGGCCCGGGTGGCCTCATCGACGACCTCTTCGGCCTGCAGGTCTCCGCGCTGGTGGGGCCGCTGGGCATCGTGCTGGTGATGGCCGCGGAGGCCGCGCCGATCGCCTTCCTCATCGTTGCCGCCGGGCTGCGCACGCGGGCCGAGCCGGACCTGGAGCGTGCTGCCCGCGCCTCCGGCGCCTCCGCCCGCGAGACGCTCACCACGGTCACGCTCCCGCTCCTGCGCCCGGTGCTCGTCGGCGCTGGGGCCATCGCCTTCGTGCTCAGTGCCACGTCCTTCGGCGTGCCCGCGGTGCTCGGCATCCCCGCTGGCTTCAGCACCATGACCACGCGCATCTACCGGGACCTGGCCTTTTCCGCCGACCCGGCCTCCTTCGGTGAGGCCGTCGGCCTGGCGGTCGTGCTCGCGGTCGGTGCCGCGATCATCATCGCGCTCGGCGACTGGCTTCTGGGCCGGGGCGGCAGCGACCGCTCGGGCGCCTTTGGTGGACCGACCGGCTCGATCGGCTCCGGGCCCGGACCGATCACCCCGGGGGCCGGCCACGGACCTGGCCAGTCGGCCCTGCTGACGGGCACCGCCTGGACGGTCGTGGTGATCATCGTGGTCCTGCCGCTCGCGGGTCTGCTCGCCACGGCCCTGGCCCGAGCGCCCGGCCTCGATCCGGTGCCGGCCAACTGGACGCTGGACAACTTCCGGGCAGCGGCCGACGGGCGCACGCTGCAGGCGCTGGCGCACAGCCTGGTGCTCGCCGCTGCCGCGGCCGTGGGCGTCATCTCGCTGGCCGTGCTGGCGGTGACGGTTCGCCGGGGCAGGGGAGCCGGCGTCGTCGGAGGCCTCCTGGGACTCACCTTCGCGCTGCCCGGTTCGACGCTCGCGGTGGCCGTGCTGCTGACCTATGGCGCATCGCTGCGGGATACGCTCCTGATCATCCTGATCGCCTACCTGGCCAAGTTCTGGGCCCTCGGCTACCGGCCGGTCGCCGCAGGGCTCGACGCCATCCCCCCTGACGCCTATCGCGCGGCGCGGGTCTCCGGCGCGGGTGCCTGGACCACGGTCCGGACGGTGGTCCTGCCGCTGGTGCGGCCCATGATCGTGGCCGGCGGGCTCATCGTCTTCATGTTCGGGCTGCACGAGGTGACCATGTCCAGCCTGCTCTACGGGCCCGGTTCGGCGACCCTGGCGGTGGTCGTGCTCAACCTGCAGCAGCTCGGTGATCATGGCGCGACGGCCGCCCTGGCGCTGGTGCTGACGGTCCTGGTGGCGCTGGCCGGGCTGCCGCTGCTTCGCCGGGGCCGTGGCGCCGGGGGCGCGGGATGGCGGCTGTGGTGAGCGCAGCGCCAGAGCCGCGGAGGCCTGGGTCCACGCCGGTCGTGGAGGCCACCGGCATCACCATCGACTACGGGTCCGTCACCGCGGTGCGGGGCGTGGACCTCGTCGTCGAAGCCGGCGAGCGCGTGGCCCTCCTGGGCCCCTCGGGCGCAGGCAAGACGACGCTGCTCTACGCCCTTGCCGGCTTCCTGCCCCTGGCCGCGGGCGAGGTGCGCATGGGCGGGACCACGGTGAGCATCCCGGGCCGCGTCGTGCCGCCGGAGGACCGGCCCATCGCCATGGTCTTCCAGCACTATGGCCTGTGGCCCCACCTGGACGCGGCACGGACGGTGGCCTACCCGCTGCGCCGCGCCGGCACCGGCCGCGTGGAGGCGGATCGCCAGGCACGTGAGCTGCTCTCGCAGATGGGCATCGGGCACCTCGCCGGCCGACGCCCGGCCGAGCTCTCGGGCGGCGAGCAGCAGCGGGTCGGCCTGGCCCGGGCCCTCGCGCGCCGGCCGGCGGTCTATCTGCTCGACGAGCCCACCGCGCACCTCGACAGCGTGCTCAAGGCCGACCTGCAATCGGAGCTGGCCCAGCGCGTGCGAGCGGATGGTGCCGCCGCCATCCACGCCACGCACGACGTGGAGGAAGCTCTCGCCGTGGCCGACCGGGTCGTGCTCATGCGCGGAGGGGCGGTCGTGCAGACCGGGGAGCCAACGGAGATCTATGCCCGCCCGGTCGACGAATGGGCGGCTCGCCTGACGGGCCCGGCCTCGTTCGTCGAGGGCGCGTTCGAGGCGCCCGGAAGCGCGGGTGCCGGTCGCTACCTCGTGCGGCCCGACTGGGCGCACCTCGATGGTGACCTGGAAGCGCAGCGTGGACGATGTCCGGTTTCGTGGGACGCACACCGACTACCGTCTGCGCACGAACCTCGGATCGGTGCTGGTGCGTGAGCTGGGGCCCGCCCGCCTGGCGGTCGGAGCGGCCACGAGCGTGGGTCTCGACCGCGTGTGGCGCATGGCGCCGCCGTCAGACGACTCCGCGCCCCCTATGCTGTAGCGACATGGCTGTGAACCGCGAACCGACCGAGATCTCCGCCGCCGAACAGGCCTACCTGCTGGCCATCCGCCAGTCGCGGGGCGGCCCTGCGCTCTCCGCCGCTGACCTGGCGCGTCGCATGCGCGTGTCACCCCAGGCCACGAGCGAGATGCTGCGGCGTCTCGCGGGTGCGGAGCTCGTGTCCATCGGCGAGGCGCGCGACGTCTGTCTCACCGAGAAGGGCAGTCGCGAGGCCGACGCGATCTACCGTCGGCACGCGCTCGTCGAATGGCTGCTCTCGTCGGTGCTGGGCATCCCCTGGGCCGAGACCGACCCGGAGGCCATCCGCCTGCAGTCCCACATCTCCCCGCGCGTGGAAGCGGCGCTCGACGAGCTCTTCGACCATCCGGTGACCTGTCCGCACGGCAATCCCATCGACGAGGCCACGGCCCGGAGCCGCCCCGCGGGCACACCCTTGAGCGAGGTGGACTCCGGTGCGGTGGTCACGGTCTATCGCATCTCCGAGGCGGCCGAAGAGGACCACGGCCTGGTCTCCTACCTGGAGGCGCGCGGTCTGCGGCCGGGCATCAGGGCCACCATCCTGGCCCGTTCGGAATCGACCGATTCGTTGACCCTGGAAGGGCCCCTTGGCCGAGCCACCCTGGGTCTGCGACCGGCCAGCCTGATCCGGGTGCTGGAGGGCGAGGCCGACGCGGACCTGTTCCATCGGGTGTCCGCCACCTTCGGCTAGGGTCCTCCGCAGGCGCCAAGGCACGGAACCACCAACGAGAGGAGTCGACCGCGATGCTGGTCGTGATGTCGGTCGGAGCGACCGAGGAGCAAGTCGAGGCCGTCCGCCGGCACATCACCGAGGACGGGCTGACGCCCCACGAGAGCCGGGGCGAGCAGCGCGTCATCATCGGCGTCGTCGGCGACGTGGGTCCGCGCAAGGAACAGGTCATGAGCCACCTCGCGGTGCTGCCCGGCGTGGAATTGGTCACGCCCATCAGCAAGCCCTTCAAGCTGACCTCGCGCGAGTTCCACCCGCGGGATACCGTCATCGAGGTCGGTGGCACGACCATCGGCGGTGGCTCGCTCACGATCATGGCGGGACCCTGCGCCATCGAGAGCCGCGACCAACTGCTCCGGACGGCTGATGCGGTCGCCGCCTCCGGTGCCACGGTCCTCCGAGGCGGGGCCTTCAAGCCGCGGACGAGCCCCTACACCTTCCAGGGCCTGGGCATGGACGGCGTCCGCTTCCTGGTGGAGGCGCGTGAGCGAACGGGGCTGCCGGTGATCACCGAGGTGATGGAGCCGAGCCAGATGCCGATCGTGGCCGAGTACGCGGACATCCTCCAGATCGGCGCCCGCAACATGCAGAACTTCCCCCTCCTCACCGCCGCCGGCAAGGTCGACCGGCCGGTGATGCTCAAGCGCGGCATCAGCGCCACGCTGGAGGAGTGGCTGATGGCGGCCGAATACATCATGAGCGCCGGCAACGGCCAGGTGATCCTCTGCGAGCGCGGCATCCGCACCTTCGAGACCTACACCCGCAACACGCTCGACCTCACGGCCGTCCCGCTGCTCCACAAGCTCTCGCACCTGCCCGTGGTCGTCGATCCGTCACATGCCACGGGCAAGCGCTGGCTGGTGCCGCCGATGGCGGTGGCGGCGGTGGCCGGTGGCGCCGACGGCATCATGGTCGAGGTCCACCCTGACCCTGACGACGCGCTCTCCGACGGTGAGCAGTCGCTGACCCTGGAGATGTTCGCGGAGATGGCGCCGGTGCTGCGCCAGGTCCATGGGCAGGTCGCACCGATCGTCTCGATCGACGCCTAGCCTCGCCTGCTGTGGCGGGGGCTAGTGACCGCGTTCGCCTCGCTGGTAGGGCAGGCCCAGCGATGCCGGAGCGCCGATGCGCTTGCGGTTGGCCTCGCTGGCGGCGAACACGAGCACGCCGATGACCAGGGCGTAGGGCAGCATCTCCAGGAAGAACGTGGAGGGCTGGTACTCGTAGAAGATGTTGGGCACACCGAAGAAGTCCGTGGGGCCCTGCAGATCGAGTGAGAGCCGGAAGATGAAGGCGACCATGTAGGCGCCGAACATCGTGCGCCCGGGCTTCCACTGGCCGAAGATGACCAGCGCCACCGCGATCCAGCCCTGGACGGTGAAGGTCTTGTCGGCATGCCAGCCGGGCACGAGCGCCATGGTCATGTAGGCCCCGGCCAGGCCAGCCAGGGCGCCGCCCAGGATGACGTAGGCATAGCGCTGGCGATAGACGTTCACGCCCAGGGCGTCGGCGGCGCTGGGTTGCTCACCCACGGCTCGCAGGTGGAGTCCCGGACGCGTGCGGAAGATCCACACGGACGTGATGGGCACGAGCAGGTAGCCGGCGTAGACGAGGATCGGCTGGTTGTTGAAGAAGATGGGCCCGATGAGCGGGATGTCCGAGAGCAGGGGCACGGTGATGCTGGGCAGGAGTGGCTGACTGCCGGCGGGCAGGCCGTCGCCCAGCACCAGCGCTATGCCGGTGCCGAGGAAGGTGAGCGCCAGGCCGGAGACGATCTGATTGGCCTGCAGGTGGATGGTGACGACGCCGTGGAGGGCAGCCAGCAGGGCACCGGCAGACATGGCGGCGAGGACTCCCAGCCAGGGATCCACGTCCAGCCCGACCCAGAAGCCCACCAGCGCGCCCACGAAGAGCATGCCCTGCACACCGAGGTTGATGACCCCGGCCCGTTCCGCGAAGAGCTCACCGATGGCGGCGAAGAGCAGGACCGTGCCCGAGGCGATGCCGGCGGCAAGGGCGAGCTCGAGGTTCACCGTCGCACCAGCCGCACGCGGTAGCGCAGGAAGACGTCGCTGGCGATGACGCAGAAGAGGACGATGCCCTGGATCATCGACGGGATACCCGCGGGCTGGATCTCGCGGCCCGCCAGGATGAGCGCGCCGAAGGCGATGGCGGCCACGATCACCCCCAACGGGTTGAAGCGTGCCAGGAAGGCCACGATGATGCCGGTGAAGCCGTAGCCGGGCGAGAAGTTGTCCTGCAGGCGATGGACCACCCCGCTGACCTCGGCGGCACCGGCCAGCCCGGCCAGGGCACCGGAGATGAGCATCACCAGGATGATGGTGCGACCGATGTCGATGCCGGCGTAGCGGGCAGCTCGCGGGTTGTCGCCGATGAGCCGGATCTCGTAGCCCTTGCGTGTCCGGTTGATGAAATACCAGACCAGGCCTGCGGCGACCACGGCCAGCACGAAGCCGAGGTGAACGGTGAGGCCGGCGAAGTCGCTGACGGTATCGCTGTAGTCGGTCAGGCGCGGGAGCCAGGCCTCGCGCGGGAAGCGTGGCGACATCTGGAAGCCGCCCTCGCTCCAGGGGCCGAAGACCCAGAACTGGACCCATTTGGCGGCGATGTAGACCATCATCAGGGTGGTGATGATCTCGTTGACGTTGAAGCGAGCGCGCAGCCAGCCGGCGAAGCCGGCCCAGAGGCCGCCCATGGCGATGCCGGCCAGCATCATCAGCGGCAGGTAGATCAGGCCGCTCGTGCCTTCCGGCAGCCAGGCCACGAGCACGACCGCGCTGGCGCCCCAGGCGCCCATCAGCAGCTGGCCCTCCGCGCCGATGTTCCAGAGGCGCATGCGGAAGGCCACCGCACAGGCGAGCCCGGTGAAGATCAGCGGCGTGGCCTTGACCAACGTGTCGGAAAGGACGCCTACGCTGCCCAGCGAGGAGCGCACGATGTGGGCGTAGGCGTTGATCGGATCACCCCCACGCAGCCAGATGAGCACGGCACTGATGACCAGTGCCACAGCCACGGCCCCGAGCGTGGTGAGCACGCTCAGGCCTCGTGGGACCTCCAGCCGCCGTTCGGCCACCAGCGTGAAGGGCACGAGCTGGCGACGTGGTGTCGCCGGCGCGCTCACGCCCGGGCCTCGAGCGCGGCGTCCTCGGCGCTGGAGCCGGTCATCATCAGGCCCAGCCGGCCCACGTCCGCCTCGGCCGTGGGGATCGATCGGCTGATCCGGCCCTCGTAGATCACCGCCACGCGGTCGGCGAGCATGAGGATCTCATCGAGGTCCTCGCTGATGAGCAGTACCGCCGTACCCGTCTCGCGCTGCGCGAGCAGCAGCCTGTGGACGGTCTCGATCGCGCCTACGTCCAACCCGCGCGTGGGCTGGACCGCCACCATCAGGCCCGGTCCCGAGCTGATCTCGCGGGCCAGGATGAGGCGCTGGAGGTTGCCCCCCGAAAGCAGTCGGGCCTGGGTGTCGATCGATGGCGCGGAGACCTCGTAGGTGTCCTTGAGCTCGTTCGCGCGGGCCCGCGCCACGGAGCTGTCGATGGTCCAGCCGCGGCCGATGGGCGAGGAGCGGTAGGCCTTCATGATGAGGTTGTCGGTGAGGCTGAGGTTGGGTGAGGAACCGGTGCCGGTGCGATCCTCGGGCACGTGGGCCGACGCCCGCGTCGATGGCCCTTGATACCGGCTGGTTGGCCAGCTCGACCCCGTTGACCACGATCGATCCGGTGCACGGGCGCAGTCCGGTGATGACCTCGGCCAGCTCGGACTGGCCATTGCCCGCGACGCCCGCGAGGCCGATGATCTGGCCCGAGCGGATGCGCAGGCCGACGTTGTCCAGGCAGGTGAGCCCACGGTCGTTGATCGGCGCTCACCCCGCTCATCTCGAGAACGATCTCACCGGGCGGGACCTCGATCTTGGCCACGGATCTCGAGGACCTCGCGCCCGACCATCAGTTGGGCCAGGTCGCGCTTGGTCTTGCCGGCCGCGGGTACGCCTGCTGCGGTCACCCGGCCCCGGCGCATGACCGTGATGCGGTCGGCGATCGCGAGCACCTCGTCGAGCTTGTGGCTGATGAAGACGATCGAGGCCCCGGCCGCGGTCATGCGCGCGGAGGGTGTCGAAGAGCTCGTCGATCTCCTGCGGGGCCAGCACGGCGGTGGGCTCGTCCATGATCAGGATGTTGGCGCCGCGGTAGAGCATCTTGAGGATCTCCACCCGCTGCTGCTCGCCCACCGAGAGCTGCCAGATCTTGGCCGTCGGGTCCACGGCCAGGCCCGTCTTCTCGGCCAGCGCCCCACCTTCGCTTCCCACTTGGGCATGTCCAGCCAGAAGCGCGGCTCGTCGAGCCCGAGCAGGATGTTCTCGGTCACGGTCAGCGAGTCGACCAGCGTGAAGTGCTGGTGCACCATGCCCAGCCCGACCTCGATGGCGTCGCGAGGGGAGTGGAACTCGACGGCCTGCCCACGCACCCGCGTGACCGCCCTCGTCGGCACGATAGAGGCCGGCGAGGATGTTCATGAGCGTGGACTTGCCGGCGCCGTTCTCGCCGAGCAGGGCGTGCACCTCGCCCACGCGCACGTCGAAATCGACGCTGTCGTTGGCGACGACGCCGGGGAAGCGCTTGACGATCCCCCGCATCTCGACCGCGAGGGCGGTCTCCGTTCATCTGGACGGGAAAGGTCCCCGGGAGCCGCTCATGGGACACCCGGGGATCGCCTGGCTTCCGTGATCGACTAGGAGTTATCGCCGGTCAGGGTGGCGTTCACGCCCTCCACCCACCAGTTCATGCAGGTGGTGCAGTTGCTGTGGTCGTCGTTGGGGAACTGGTCGAGGTCCGCCTGCTCGAGCTTCTCGCCCTCGGCCAGGATGACGTTGCCGTTGTTGTCCGTGATCGGGACCGGCGAAGACGTCGAAGCGGTCGAACTCGCCGGCCAGCATGGCAGCCAGCGTGTCCTTCACCATCTGCACGTCTTCCTCCGGCAGGTCGGCCACGCCGGGCTGCGGCGTCTGGCCCTCCATGAAGCCGAAGAGGCCCATGGCGCCGGCGTCGGCGTCGAAGTACTCGTAGCCGGCGGTGTAGTCACCCGCAGCGACCTGCTCGCCGATGCGCACGTATTCGGGGCCCCAGACCCAGTAGGGCGTGGTCAGGCAGGCATCGCTGGTGCAGGAGCCGACCCAGTCGTAGGTGATGCCCCACTTGCCCTTCTCCTCCGCGACCTGCGGCCACGGCCGGCGTGTCGGCGCCGGTGAGCACGACCTGCGCGCCGCCGTCGAAGAGCGAGGCGGCGCCCTCACGCTCGAGCGCCGGGTCGTGCCAGGTGTTGATCCAGCGCACATCCATGGTGCACTCGGGGCAGGTCTTCTGGGCGCCCAGCATGAAGGCGTTGCCCAGCCGCAGCTCCTCGGGGATGGGGAAGGTGGCCATGTAGCCCAGCATGGGGTTGCCGTCGACCTTGGCTCGTGAGCCCGCGAGCATGCCGGCGAGGTACTTGAAGTCCTCCATGGCGCCCATGAGGTTGCCGAAGTTGGTGCCGTTGGACTTGTAGCCCGTGAGGTGCAGGAATGTCTGGTCGGGGAACTCCTCGGCCACGATCTCCATCGGGTCCATGTAGCCGAAGGAGGTGCCGATGATGAGGTCGAAGCCCTTGCGTGCGAGACTGCGGAAGGTCTGCTCGGAGTCAGCGCCTTCAGGCACGTTCTCCATGTAGGCCACGTGGACGTTGTCCATGTTCTCGCACATGTACTGCAGGCCCTCGAAGTGCGCCTGGCTCCAGCCACCGTCGTTGTGCGGGCCGATGAGGACCATGCCGACGTTGAACTTGCCATCGACGGTCTCGGGCAGCTGGACCCCACCGGAGATGGCCGAGCAGTCGTTCTCTTCCTGGGCTGCCACGATCGGGGCTCCACTCACGCCCACGGCGCTGGCCAACAAGGTGCCGGCCAACGTGACGCGCGCGAGCTTCGCCCACGGCTGCATGCTCATGCGATAGGTCCCTCCTGATGCGCTCGCCGGGGTCTCGATGGTCGCGTCCCCGGTCAGGGTGACGATACGCCAGTCGGCAGTCGGAATCAGGGCCGATTGGGCAACACTCGGGCACCTATTCGGCACCAACCTCCGGGGCGCTGAGCCACGGGCGTGCGGTCCCGGGGCATACTCGGGTGCGCGAGGTGTGTGGGCTGCGTACCGTCCGCCTCACGCCCGCCCCCAGCGAGGAGATCATCGTGGCCACGAGTGAATTCGCCGGCCTGCCGGCAGACCCATCGATGCTCATCGATCAGCCTGCGCTCGAGGATGCCTACTACGAGCGCGTGCCCGATCCGCACGAGCCGACGCAGCGGGTGTCCTTCGGCACCTCTGGCCACCGGGGCTCCTCGCTCGCGCGCTCCTTCAACGAGGCCCATATCGTGGCCACCACGGCGGCCATCGTGGACTACCGGCGGGGGCAGGGCATCTCCGGTCCGCTCTTCATGGGACGTGACACGCATGCCCTCAGCGAGCCGGCCTTCCTGACCGCCCTGGAGGTGCTGGTCGCAGCCGAGGTCGACGTGCGCATCGACAGCGCTGATGGCTACACGCCCACGCCGGGTGTGTCGCACGCCATCCTGGAGTGGAACCGAGAGCAGCCCGGGGCACTCGCCGACGGCATCGTGGTCACGCCCTCGCACAACCCGCCCGCGGACGGCGGCTTCAAGTACAACCCGCCCAGCGGCGGGCCGGCCGACTCGACGGTCACGGGCGCCATCGAGGATGCCGCCAACCAGCTGCTCGAAGCCGGCATCGCCGGGGTCGGCCGGGTGCCGGCGGCGCGCGCCCGCTCGTCGGCCACGCGCTTCGACTTCATGGGCACGTATGTGGAGCACCTGGGCCAGGTCATCGACCTGGCTGCGATCGCCTCGTCAGGCCTGCACATCGGCGTCGATCCCCTCGGTGGCGCAGCTGTGGCCTGGTGGGCCGCCATCGCCGAACGTCACGGCCTGGACCTGACCATCACCAACGACACGGTCGATCCCACGTTCCGCTTCATGACGCGCGACTGGGACGGCAAGATCCGCATGGATCCCTCGTCGCCCTACGCCATGGCCCGGCTGGTCGAGATGCGGGCCGATTTCGACCTGGCCCTGGGCAACGACGCCGACGCGGACCGCTTCGGCGTGGTCACCCCGTCGGCCGGGCTGCTGAACCCCAACCACTACCTGGCCGCGGCAGCCGCCTACCTCTTCGGTGGCGCCCGGTCCTGGGACAGCTCCGCCGCCATCGGCAAGACCCTCGTCTCGTCGAGCATGCAGGACCGCATCGCCGCCGATCTCGGCCGCACGCTCTACGAGGTACCGGTGGGCTTCAAGTGGTTCGTGGACGGGCTGCTCGACGGCGCGGTCGCGTTCGGCGGCGAGGAGAGCGCCGGCCTGTCCTTCCTGCGCCTCGACGGCCGGCCCTGGTCCACGGACAAGGACGGCATCATCGCCTGCCTGCTGGCGGCAGAGATGACGGCGGCCGGCGGACGGGACCCGGGGCAGGCCTATGCCGCGCTGACCGAGCGTTTCGGCGCGCCCGTATACAAGCGCATCGACGCCCCCGCCACGCCTGCCCAGAAGGCCACGCTGGGCGCGCTCACCCCCTCCGCGGTGACGGCCACGGCGCTCGCCGGCGAGCCCATCACGGCCAGGCTCACCGCGGCACCCGGCAACGGCGCCCCCATCGGGGGGCTCAAGGTGGTGACCGGGCAGGGCTGGTTCGCAGCGCGTCCCTCCGGCACCGAGGATGTGGCCAAGCTCTACGCCGAGTCCTTCAAGGGCGAGGACCATCTCGAGCGCATCATCGAGGAGGCGGGGGCCATCATGGCCGCCGCCCTGGGCGACTGACCGAGGCTGAGCCGGGCCGGGCTCAGCCGGCCGCGACCATCTCCCGCAGACGGGGCAATCGCTCCATCGTCTCCTGGTCGAAGGGCGAGGCGAAGTCTGCGATGAGGTGCGTGAAACCGAGCTCCAGGTAGCGGCGCCACTGGGCCGCGATCCGCTCCTCGTCGCCGAGGAAGTCGAGCTCGGGGTCGATGACGTGGTCGCTGCCGTTATTGGCCAGCGCCTCCTCCAGCACCCGCGCAGCGTCGGCCGGATCGTCGCGCAGGACGACGAAGCGGACCATCGTGCGCTCGATCTCCAGGGGGTCGCGGCCCACGGCCGAGCAGTGCTCCTCGAGGATGCGCACCTTGCGGGCGAGGGTCTCGTAGGTCCCGTCGATGTTCCAGCCCTGCGCGTAGCGGGCGACCGTGCGCAATGTCTTCTTCTCGCCGCCGCCGCCGATCATCAGCGGCAGCGTGCCTGCCCCCCGGTAGGGCAGGGGGTGGACCTCGAGGTCCCGGAAGGCGTAGCGACCGCTGCCATCGGAGGTGACGATCTCACCCGCGAGCGTGGCCGTGATGCCGGCCACGGCCTCGTCGAGCCAGTCGAGCCGCTGGCCGAAGCCGGCCCCGAACTCGATCCCCGTGGCCTCATGCTCGTACTCGAACCAGGCGCCGCCGAGGCCCAGCCAGAGGCGACCTTCGCTGATGTGGTCGACGGTCAGCGCGGCCTTGGCCGTGAGCGCGGGATTGCGGAAGGTGTTGGCCCCGACCATCAGTCCCAGGGCGATGCGTTCGGTCTGGGCCGCCCACGCGGCGAGCGTCGTCCAGCCCTCGAAGATCGGCTGCAGCGGATCGCCGACGATGGCGTGGAGGTGGTCCCAGGTCCAGAGCGAGTCGAGACCGACCTGGTCGGCCTGGCGGCCGAAGGCGGCGAGCTCCGCCCACGTGGTCTGCTGGGGCCAGAGCAGGACTCCGGCGTTTATGGGGTAGCGGTCGCGATGTGTGGTCATGGTTCGGAGGCTATAGCATCCGCAGGTGCCTTGGCCACGCAACGCAAAGATCGCCTTCATCGGCTCGCACGGCATCCGCAAGACGACCGCCGCGCTGGCCTTCGCCAGCGTCATCCAACGCGCTGGCCGTTCGGTCGAGTTCGCTCGGGAGGTCGTGCGTGACAACCCCCTGGGCATCAATGAGGGCGCCACGGCAGAGGCGCAGCTGTGGGTGCTGACCTCACAGATCCGTCGTGAGCTGGAGCTCTCGCGCAAGGCCGAGTGCCTGGTCACCGACCGCGGCGTGATGGACAACTTCGCCTACTACCTGCGAGCCGCCGGCGGCGAGGACCCCTTCGACGTGGAGCCGCTCGTCCGCAAGTGGTCGCGGACCTACGACCTGGTCGTGCGGCTGACCCCCGACGTCGAGATCCGAGCCGATGGGGTGCGCTCGACGAGCGATCGCTTCCGCGACGAGATCGAGGCCCTGCTCGATGCCCGCCTGCCCCGCCTCGTGAGGCACGAACGCCTGCTGATCCAGCCTGCCTCGGCCATCACCGAGACGCACGATTGGTGGCCCCTGGCGGAGCAGCTGGCCACTTGCCTGGGCGCACCGCTCCTGGCCGAGGGCGTGACCCGCCCGACCCGCCCGACCCCCGCTGCGGCCCCGGCTCGCGGCCGCCGGGCCAAGGCGCCGGGGAAAGACCAGCTGGCGCTCGACCTCGGCCGCTGACCCCCCGGGCAGTCCCCAAATCGGCCAGCCCGGTTACAGTCAGGGGGATGTCGTCGGAACCAGGCCCCAACTGGGGTGACAGCAGCACCATCGGTTCGTCGTTCCCCAACCCCATCCGTCCGGGGCCCCTGGACAGCGACGTCGCGGTCGGCTTGCTCAAACGAGCTCAGGCCCTCGCGGAGCAAGGCGATTGGGATCTTGCCGCCAGCACGTTCTCACGCGTCATCGGCAGTGCCGATCCGGCATTGCACACCGCAGGCCTGCTGGGGCTGGCCGAGTGTCGCTTCCGCCTCGATGACGAGCCAGCCGCACTGCAGGCCTGGATCTCCGCCACACAGGCTCCGGAGAACGAGCTGACCTGGCGGGCCTGGAAAGCCCTCGCGGCCGCGCGCGTGCGGACCGATGACATCGCAGGCGCGGCGCGCGCCTATCGCGAGGCTGGGCGGCGAGCGCCCGCGTCCGAGCAGGCCGCCATCCAGTCACGCATCGGGTGGCTGAGCAAGGAGATCGGCGACGAACGTGGCGCCGCGCGTGCCTTCGGCCGCACGCGAGCCGATGGCTCGGCCCAGCCCTTCGTGACCTACGCCATCATGGCCCTCACCGCCATCGTCAGCTTCGTCGCGCTCAGCTCATTGGACCTGCAGTACGCGCTCATGCTCGACAAGGGCGGCATCTACCTGGGCCACGAGTACTGGCGCTTGCTGAGCGTGGCCCTCGTGCACGGCTCGATCATCCACCTTGCCTTCAACATGTATGCGCTGTGGATCATCGGGCCCATCGTGGAAGCGCTCTACGGCCCGTGGCGTTTCCTGTCCCTGTACCTCATCTGCGTGGCCGCGGGATCGGCCGCCAGCTATGCCACCTCGGCCAACCCCGGGGTCGGCGCGAGCGGTGGCGTCTTCGGCCTCTTCGGCGTGCTGCTCGTGGCCGACCGGGTCCACAAGCCGGCGCTCACGCGTCACGCTCGCAACCTGACCATGCAGATCGGCACGCTCATCGCCATCAACCTCTTCATCGGCTTCACCATCGCCCGCATCGACAACGCCGCCCACATCGGGGGCCTGCTCGCCGGTGCGGTGCTCGGCTTCCTGGTCGTGCCCAAGGGTGCGCGCCTGGACAGCTTCTGGTCGCGCCCCGGCAGCGACGGGGGTCCCTCAGGCGGCGCCCTCTCGATCGCGGACCGGACGCGCCTGCTGCGCGTGGCAGGGGTCTTGGCGGTGGCCTCGGTCATCGCCCTCGTGGTGGCCTTGAGCCCGCTGACCTACGACGTGCCGATGTCGTGGCTGGTCGCCCGCTAGCCGACTAATCCACGAGCCAGGGACGGGAGCGGAAGCGGTCGCTGATGCGGTAGGCATCGCGCCGAGCGACGCGCGCATCAGCGCCGGGGTGTTCCGACCGGGGCAGGCGAGCGAGTGGCAGGTCGACCACCGCGACGACTCGCGGGGGCTCGTCAGGACCACGATCGCGCAGGGACAGCCCAAGCCAGACCGCGACGCTCTCGCCGAGCTGCAGCCGGCCATCGACCGGCCCACAGGCCAACGCTTCCGCGCGGCGGAGGCCGTAGCAGCCGGCACCGATGGTCACGGGGCGTTTGGCGTCGGTGGCTATGAAACGGTGCAGGTCGACCGAGTCGAGACCCCGCGAGCCGGCGACGGCGACCGCCGGGTCAGCCAGGGCGGAGACCAGCGGGCCCACGACCTCGCCGGTCGGGACCACATGCGCGTCCAGCACCACCACCACCCGGCCGCGGCTGCTGCGCAAGCCGGCCTCGACCGCATCACCGGCACTCCATGCGTCACGCGTGCGCACGACGATGTCCGCCGGTCCGTCGAGGCTGCGCGCGTGGGGCGTGACCAGGACGACCTCGATCCCGTGGGGCAGATGCTGCCGGAGTGCTGACAGCGCCTCCCCCGCGACCGCCTCGCCGGCCGTGACCACGACGCTGGCCGTGAGCGCAGGGTCGGTGGGCCGGGTGGGGACCGATCCGACGGCGCCGAAGACCATGATGCCGTCGTCGACACTGTCGGGTGGTCGCGCCGGCTCGAGGGTGAACGAGACCCCCTCATCCACCACGCGCCAGCCGGCTGCCTCGATGCGAGCCTTGAGCTCGTCCGCGCGCTCGAACGCGCGCTCGGCACGAGCCAACGCCCGTTCGTCGGCGAGAGCGACGACATCGCGGGGTGGAACCTGTTCGAGCATCCGTCGAGCATATCCCCTCGAGCGGCTACGCTCCGTCGCGCATGGACAGGAGCATGGCCAACACCATCTTCGCCTCTTTTGTGCTGCGCCTGGCCACGGGTCTCACGGGCGGGTTGCTCATCTACCTGCTGGCCGATTTTCCGGCCTACGGTGGGCCGCAGGTCAGCGCGGCCGTCGTGGGCGGACTGACCGCGCTCTTCTTCGTCGGCGAGCTGGGGCTGTCACCAGTGTTCGGTCTGCTCTCCGATCGGGCCGGATACCAGCGGGTGATGCAGCTTGGTCCGGTCTTCGGCCTGGTGGCGGTGGTGCTGACCCTGGTGGTCGTCGGCCCCGGGGTGCGGATGAGCGAGGCGGTGGTCCCCATGCTGGTGGGCAGCCTGCCGTTGTTGGGGCTCAGCCGCGTCCTCGAAGGTGCCTCCACCGCCGCGAGCGTGCCGTCGGTGCTCGGCTACCTGGCCCTCGCGAGCAGTGGCGACCAGCGGCTGCGGGGTCGAGCCAGCTCCTGGTTCGAAGCGGCCACCATCGCCGGACTGGCCGCGGGGCTGGTGGCGGCCGGGGTGCTGTGGGCGGCGATGGGACCGGCTGGCTTCGTCGTGAACGGCGCCCTGTATCTCGGCGCCTGGTGGATCTTCCGCCGCCGCCTCCCGGTCCTGCCGCGCGCCCGTGACTCGCTTTCTACGCCCGCTGCACGCAGCCGCTACGGGCTGCTCCTGCGCCAGCCGCGCGTGTGGCTCCTGGCGCCGACCTGGATCGCGCTCAACGCAGCCCTCGGGCTCTACACCTCGCAGACGCTCTTCCAGCTCGTGCGCTCGCCCGACGTCCGCTTTGCCGACCAGCTCCTCGTCGGCGGGCTCGAACCCTTGTCCGCCACGGCCGCGCTGCTCGTCGGCGCGGTCGCCTTCTTCGGGGGACTGGCCTACTGGGGGGCACGCTTCGCCTCGGTCCGCCGGACCAGCATCATCGTCATCGGGCTCACCGGCGGCGTCGCGTTCGTGCTCGCCACCGGACTGCTGAACCATCTCCCCGCCGACGCGATCGCGCTGCGCCTGGGAGCGGTCGCGGCCATGATCGGCGGCCTCTTCCTGTTGGCGGGGGCGACGCCGGCAGCCCTGGGCCTGCTCGCCGACACGTCCGAGTCATTCCCCGCGGACAGAGGGGCAGTCATGGGGCTGTACAGCGTCTTCCTTGGAGTGGGACAGATCTATCGGCGCGGTCGTCGGCGCGGTGGCGGCAGAGAGCTGGGCCCTCGACGGCGTGCTCGGGGCCACGATCCTGCTCGGCGTCGTGGCCGTCCTGCCCCTGGCGCACTTGCGCCGGTTCGAGATCGCGCTCGTCGAGCCCGACCCCGCCTGAGGTTCAGCTGTCGGCGTTGGCCGCGTGCGGGGGTACCAGCCGCATGATGACGTCGGTGGCACGCAGCAGCCTGAGGTCCCCCTCACGAGCGATATAGCCGTCGGCCTCAGCGAGGAGCTCGAGGAAGCGCTTCTCCTGCTGGCAGGCCTCGGTCTTGGCGCGCTTCTTGTTGGCGCAGTAGCGGCCGGCGTCGACGTTCGTGATCTCGATCCGGGTAGCCCACGGCGTGGAGAAGTCGGCCAGGAAGGCATTGACGAAGCCCGCGTCCGGTCGCATGACACCGGTGTCGCCCGAGACGAGGCCATTCTCCGTGAACGTCGCGGTCGGCGGCAGGCCGGTGACCTTCTGGCGGTCACGCCCCAGCCACTGGACCTGCCACGTGGGGCCGATGAGATCGGCCTGTGGCTCCAGCAGCATCAGCGTGTTGCCATCGACGTCCTTGAACTCCAGCTCCGTGCCGCGGAGCGCATGCGAAGCCGTCGCCTTGAGCGCCTGCACGTAGTCCTGCTCCACGGTCGACTTGTCGACCTTGCCCGACTTCTTGGGGGCCTTGCAGGGATCACCCTGGAACGACTTGAAGAGGATGTTCAGGGCCAGGCCCGCGCGGATGTCCTCCGCGGTGTAGGGCCGGCAGATGGTGCGACCGTCCGCTCGATCGGTATAGAGCTTGATGGCCGATGTGCTCAGGGTCTGGCCTTCACGCAGCACGTTGCCGGCGCTATCGAAGATGGCCGTCGGGGTCCAGATCCGCTTTTCGAGGTCGAGGTCCGGCGAGAAGGCCAGGCGCGTGACGTCGGCGGCATCCTTCAGCCGCAGGCCCGCCGGGAGCACGTCGAAGCCGGCGACCTCCGTGAGGGCATCGATCGTGTCCTGGGCCTGGGCGTGAGCAGTCTCGGTACAGCTCGAGCCGAGCCGGTAATGGACATCGGTGATGTCCATGGTGCCCTGGTTCGTGGCGTACTTGCTGATGAACGAGCCGCAGCCGGTATCGCCGACCAGGCTGCCTCCCGGCAGGAACTCCATCCACGGGTCGAGCCCGTTGATGACCGGCTCGACCGAGCCGTCAGCGCCGCCGATGCGAGCCAGCTTCCAGCGCGACACCGTCGGATCGTCGTCGATCGTCGCGCGGGTCAGGACCATCAGCGGGTCACCGAGAGCGTCCTTCGCGATGAGCATGGAGCCGGTCAGGTTGTACGAGGCGACTTCGGCGAGCAGGTCATAGAAGGCGCTATCGAAGTCGCGTGAGGCAGGGTCGCACTCGACATAGTCGATCTGCGGGGGGTCGATGAAGAGGTTCTGCGCCTCCACCGAGTAGGAGGTCTGGTAGGAGCTGCAGGCAGCGTCACCCCAGGCGTCCGCGCCTCCGAAGAGGAGCAACGTGGCCCCGATACCGGCGGGCACGGGGTCAAGAGAGGAATCGGGGTCAAGAGAGCGATCGAGACCGCTGTCGCTCCGGTAGGTCAGCAGCTGCCACTCATGCTCCAGGTCGATATCCTGCACGCCCTTCTGGGCGGCGGCGGCACCGGCCAGTCCGGTGGTGGCGATGACGGCGGCGGCCAGGGCCGTGCCCAGGGCGCGCCAGGGATGACGCGGGTGATGCTTGGACGTGTGACGACGACTCATACGACCTCGGTGTGCCGGTGCCTGACGTCCTACAGCCTCCCACATCCGCACGGAATGCGACGTGGAGCGAGGCTGTGCGACTGATGCGCCGCCGGGAGCGCCCGGCGGTGCCGGCTCTTGCTGTATGTGGCGAGGATTGCTAGAGTGAATGGACGCGGGCCGCTAGCTCAACGGTAGAGCAAGTGACTCTTAATCACTAGGTTGAAGGTTCGAATCCTTCGCGGCTCACCATCAGGACTCGATCTCGACCCCTCCGGACCTTCCGGAGGGGTCGAGTGTGTTCCGGGGCGGTGCGGCGACACAGCCACGCAAAGGTACTAGGGGCGGCTGTGCGGAGGCCCTCGGCAGGGGCGCGCGGATCGCGCCTTCGATCGCTACCCGTCGAGGGGCAAGCGTTCGAGCAGGACCAGGAAGGGGACGGCCGTGGGCATCGCCGGTCGCACGACCGGTAGTCGCAGCCAGGCATCGCCGGCCGGACCGCTTTTCCAGCCTGCGTCGAGCCGGCGCGCGGAGATGGCCTCGAGGCCCATCGAGGCCACGGCTCGTCCCAGGGTCCGGCCCTCGCCCGTGACGCCGCGCCCGAGCACGCAGTGTCGCGCATCATCGAGCGTGGCCCCCAGGCGCCGGCGCCGCTCGATGAAGGGCAGGCGGGCGAGGGAGTGACCCTCGAGATAGAGCAGGTCGGAGGCCACGAACGCGCCCTCGGCAGCGACGCCGGGCCGGCACCAGCCCCTCGCAAGCGCTGACGCAAGAGGTGGACGTCCGGCCGGCCCTCCGCGTCGAGCGCCAGCAGCGTGCCCTCGATGATCAAGCCGTCGGCGCGGAGTCGTCGTCGCACGTCGGCCAGCTCCGGAAAAGCCTGGAGGGGCTCGGCCAGGTGCGCGCTCTCGATCAGCAGCTGGTCGCCGACACGGCGCAGGGTCGCAGGCGCACCAGGCCACCACGGCTCGAAGAAGTAGGCCTCGTCATCGAACGGTGCGTGGCCATCACTGGCGCGAGGGAGGGCCAGCCGCGCGGGCAGGGCTGCCTCTTCGCCCTGGTCCGGCGCCAGGGCCAAGGGCAACTGACCCTCTGCCGTGTCATGTCGTGAAGCCACGCCCGGCCGTCCCCCAGTCCGGCTAGGCGGTCTTGCGCCGGGCCCGAGCCGTCGAGGCCTTCGACCTGGCGGCGGGCTTGGCCTTCGAGGTGTCCTTGGCCTTGGCCTTCGCCTTCGACGTGTCCTTGGCCTTGGCCTCGGCCTCGTCGGTGCCCTTGCCGCGACGCCCCGAACCTGTCGCGGCACGTCTGGACCCGCGGCCGCTTCGTGCTCGGCCCACCGGGATAGGCTCCTGGGCCGCCGTGTCGGCCTCCGCCGCCGGAAGCTGATCCGCCGACGCCCCCTCGCCACGAGCTGCGGCCACGCTCGCCTCGAGGACGGCCATGAGGTCCGTCAGGCGGCTGGCCTCCGGCTCCGGCTCCCGCGCCTCCACCGGCTGTCCGGCGACCTTGCTGTCGATCACCCGCAGCAGGGCCTCGCGGTACTCGTCGTGGTAGCGCTCCGGCTCGAAGTCGCCGGTCAGGGCCTCTACCAGCTGTTGGGCCATGGCCACCTCCGCCGGCTTGAACTCGGCCTCCTCGACGGGCAGATCGAGATCGGCCACGTCGCGGACCTCGTCGGGCCAGTAGAGGGTGGAGAGGAGCATGGTGTCGCCGAAGGGGTCGAGCGCAGCGAGGTGCTCGCGATCCTTGAGCACGATCTTGCAGATGGCCTGCACACCGCTGTCGCCGAGCACCTTGCGCAGGAGGGCGAAGGCACGGCGGCCGACCGGTTCGGGTTCCACGTAGTAGGCGCCCTTGACGAAGCGGGCGCCGGGGTCTTCCCGCCGGGCCGGCACGAATTGTTCGATCTCGATGGAGCGGACGGTCTTGAGCGGGACCGCCTCGAGGTCTTGCTGTTCGATGACCACATACCGTCCCTTGGCCCACTCGAAGGCACGAACGGTGTCCGAGCGCTTGATCTCCCCGTGGATGGGGCAATGCACCTTCATCTGGATGCGCTCGAGATCCTCGTCATGGAGCAGGTGGAACGAGAGTCCCCCGTGCGACTCGGTAGCGAGGTAGAGCCGGACGGGGATGGTGACGAGGCCGAACTGGATCGCACCCCGCCACATCGCGCGTGGCATATGGCGACTCCTTAACGGGGCGGGCGAGGCGGCCCGCCGCGGGTGGACATCTTAGCGGTCCTGGCCAGCGCTGCCCAGCAAGACCTGGCCGCAGAGGCACCCGGGCAAAGTGAAACCCCCGGCCTGAAGGGAGTCAGGTCGGGGGTTTCTGCGGACCGCTGGTGAAGGGAGTCACCGATGGTCTGCGATTGAGCTCGATCGGGTCCGGCGGAGGAGGTGGAGGAAGACCGTCCCCGATCGCTCTCGAATATGGTGGGGGCGCTACTCGGTGGGCAGCTCCATGATCATGCGACGAGCGTGGGCGAAGGACGTCAGTCGTGAGACGAAGCCGGAAACGCCGGTCTTCTCCTCGCTACGGCTTGCGCACTCGAGCCAGACCTGCTCGCCCTCGGCGACCGCGATCATGTGCTTGCCGCAGCTGCAGTAGGGAGCGGACCGCTCCGCGCTCTCGATGAGATCGACAGCGCGCTGGTTCTCACGCTCGCTCAGGAAGGGTGCCGGCTGAGCGGCGACCCCGGGGATGTGGGTGTGGGCCATCTCTGCAACCTCCTGGTTGACTGGTCGTTGGTGTCGGTTTCAGCGGAGCGATCGACCTCTGTCTTTCGATCCGGTCCGTATCGTACCGCAGCTTGGGCGGAGATGCAAGACGGGTCGTTTCGTTATTTCTTAACCCAGCGGTGGTTGCCTGCAAGACGCTCCGTATCGTATGCTTGAGCTGATATGTCAGGCCAGCCCTCCGGCGCGGACACGGACACTGATGACGCGCTCGACGAGCTGGTCGCGCGCGAGGCGCCGTCAGAGGCCACAGGCACCGCCGCCAAGCTCGGGCGTCCCCGCAGCGATCGCGCCCATCGCGCGGTCCTCCACGCCTTCCGTGAGCTACTTATCGAGGATGGCTTCGACAAGGTGCGCATGGAGCACGTGGCCGCACGCGCGAAGGTGGGCAAGGCCACCATCTACCGCCACTGGCGCTCCAAGCAGGAGCTGGCCCTGGAGTTGTTGCTGCAACTGGCCACTCCGCACCTGGCCGTGCCGGACGTGGGCGACACGCGCACGGAGCTGCTGGCCACGGTCATGGGGCCGATGCGCTCGCTGACCGAGACCGACTACGGACCGGTCACCCGCGAGCTGCTCTCGGAGATCGCGCGCAATCCCGAGCTGGGCGATCCCTTCCGCGCCATCGTCATCCAGTCGCGGCGTGACGAGGTCGCGAGGGTCATCGCGCGGGGCGTCCGCAGGGGCGATCTGCGACCCGACGTGGAACCCGGTGTGGCGACGGAGATGCTGGTGGGCCCGGTGTACTGGCGTCTCCTGTTCGGCGGTGACCTGGACCACGAGTTCGCCGAGCACATCGTCGACGAGGTGTTGCAGGGCTGGTCGATGCGCGGCTGGGGCGAGATCGCCACGAATTGGCTGTAGGCAGCCACAGCAGGGGCACACGGCGCGCCCGCGCTATCCTGCGCCAAGAGTGACCAGGATCGTCGTCCTGACGCTGCTCGCGGTCCTGTCCTTGACGGGCTGCGCAGCGTCGGGCTCAACCGCGCTGACAGTTGCCACGACCGGCCCCGTGGAGGTTTCCTCCCAGGCGGTCGCCGCGACGGTGGCGACAGCCGATGCCACCATGGACCTCAGCGCAGAACTGCCGCTGGGGCGGGTCATCCGCCTGGTCACGCTGGGCGACGGCTACACCGCGGGCACCCTGACCACGGTCCCACGCCGAGACAGCTGGCCGGCCCAGCTCGCCGAAGCGCTCGTCCATGCCGGCTGGACCGTGGTGTTCTACAACCTGGCCGAGCAGAGCGCCACGAGTGGCGACCTGGTCGAGCTCCAGCTGGGACAGGTCGAATCACTCCACCCGGACATCGTCACGGTCCAGGTCGGGGTCAACGACATCGTCTCGGGGTCGACCGCTGACTACCAGGCCAACCTGGAGACGATCCTCACCGAGCTGGAGAGCTTCCTGCCGCCGGAACGCATCCTGCTGGTGACCACGCCCGACCACACCCTGACCGAGTGGGGCAAAGGCTTTGGCCCGACCGAATCCCGGGAAGAGGCCGTCACAGAGCTGAACGGGACATTGCGCCAGGTGGGGCAGGAGCACGGCGTCGAGGTCGTCGACATCGGCCCTGTGAACGCCCTCGTGTCGCACGACGCGAGCCTGCTCATCCAGCACGACCCACCCATGCCCTATCCCAGCGCCAAGCAATACGCAGGCTGGGTGGAGGTCATCGGGCCCTATGTGCAGGACGCGCTCCTGACGCTGACCCCGTAGCAGGCTTGTGGCCTCTTGCCCATCCGGTCCTGTGAGACCGGCGACGTGGTCCTGTGAGGCCAGCCAGGAGGAAGCCTGAGCATGCCGCCCCGTCAGGCGTTGCCCCTGTCATCGGCACCGTCCATCCCCCCGGAAGCCGTCGTCGACCCTCGCATCGGCCACAGCGGACCGTGTCTGCTGGCCCTCGAAGACGGCACGGTCTTCCCCGGTATCGCGTTCGGCGCCACGCGCGAGGGCGGTGGCGACCTCGTGGTCAACACCTCGCAGACCGGATACCAGGAGGTCTGCACCGACCCGAGCTACGCCGGCCAGGTCGTGGTCATGACCTTCCCGCTCATCGGCAACCACGGTCGCTTCACCCGGGACGATCAGTCCGAACGGCCGTGGCTGCGCGGGCTGGTGGTGGGCCACGCCACCGCCGGCGTGCTCGGCCGCGCCCGTCAGATCGTGCACCTGCTGCGCTCGGCCGGTGTGCCGGCCATCGCCGGCCTCGATACGCGCCGGCTCGCTCGGCACCTGCGTGAACAGGGTTCGCTGCGTGGCGTCATCACCGCACCCGGCGAGGTCGACCCCGAAGCCGCGGTCGCCGCTGCTCATGGCCTGCCGCGCTGGGAGGATCAGGACTTCGTCTCGCAGGTCTCCGCCTTCCGGCCGTACGAGGTCGGCCTGCGCGGCCCGGTGGTGGCGGTGGTGGACCTGGGGCTCAAGACCGATATCGTGCGCTCGCTGCACCGTCGTGGCGCCCGCGTGCGGGTGTTCCCCCACACCGCCACCGTGGAGCAGGTGCTGGCCCCGGACATCGACGGCGTGGTCATCTCGCCGGGGCCGGGCGACCCGGCTCGACTCGATGCCCAGGTGGCACTGGCCCGCGCGATCATCGCTGACGCCCGGCCACTGCTGGGCATCTGCCTGGGACACCAGATCGTGGGCCGCGCCGCCGGGGCTACGACGACGCGACTGCGCTTCGGCCACCACGCGGCGAACCACCCCGTCCGGGACGAGGGCTCGGGCCGGGTGACGGTCACCGCCCAGAACCACGAGGTGCAGGTGGAGGCCGACTCCCTGCCGACCGAGTCGGGCTTCTACGTCAGCCAGCGCAATCTCAACGACGGCACCGTGGAGGGCCTGCGGCACCACGCCAAGCCCATCGAGACGGTGCAGTACCACCCGGAGGGCTCGCCGGGCCCACTGGATGCGGCCGAGGTGTTCGACCGCTTCCTCGGACACGTGCGGGCGCACCGCTCGGGTCGGCCCGCGTGAGCGCTGCCCTGCGCTCGGTCCTCGTCATCGGCTCCGGTCCGGTCATCATCGGTCAGGCCGCCGAGTTCGATTACGCGGGCACACAGGCCTGCCGAGCCTTGCGAGATGAGGGCATCCGGACCATCCTGCTCAACTCCAACCCGGCCACGATCATGACCGATCCAGGGATCGCCGATGTGGTCTATCTCGAACCGCTCACGGTGGCCTCGGTCGAGCGCATCCTGGAGCGCGAGCGCCCCGATGGCATCCTGCCCGGGATCGGCGGCCAGACCGGCCTGAACCTGGCGGTGGAAGTCGCCCGTGCGGGCATCCTCGAGCGCACTGGCACCCGGCTCCTGGGGACGCCGGTGGAGGCCATCGAGATGGCCGAGGATCGCGAGCGCTTCCGCGACCTGCTCGACCGGATCGGACAACCGTACGCGCCCTCGGTGATCGTGGAGGGTGCGTCCGCGGGGGAGCGGACGGCCGCCATCGAACGAGCCTACGAGGCCATCGGGACGCCCGCCATCGTGCGCCCGGCCTTCACGCTCGGTGGCACGGGCGGCGGCCTGGTGGAGACGCTCGAGGCCTTCCGCGAACGCTGTCGCACGGGCCTGCGCCTGAGCCCCATCGGCCAGGTCATGGTCGAGCGCTACCTGACCGGCTGGCAGGAGATCGAGTACGAGGTCATGCGCGACGCGGCCGACACCTGCATCGCGGTCTGCTCCATGGAGAACGTGGACCCGCTGGGCGTGCACACCGGTGACTCCGCGGTCGTGGCCCCCGTCCAGACGCTGCCGGACCCGGTCCATCAGCGGTTGCGCAGCGCCGCGCTCGCCATCATCCGGGCGCTCGGCGTGGAGGGCGGCTGCAACGTCCAGTTCGCGCTCAGCCCCGATGCCACCGACTATGCGGTCATCGAGGTCAATCCCCGCGTCAGCCGGTCGTCCGCGCTGGCCTCCAAGGCCACCGGCTATCCCATCGCCAGGGTGGCCGCGCAGATCGCCGTGGGCCGGCGGCTCGACGAGATCCCCAACGCCATCACCGGCACCACGGTGGCCGCCTTCGAGCCGGCACTCGATTACGTCGTGGTCAAGCTGCCGCGCTTCCCCTTCGACAAGTTCCCGCGCGCAGAGCGTGATCTCGGCTCGCAGATGAAGGCGACCGGCGAGGTCATGGCCATCGAGCGCACCTTTGGTGGCGCGCTCAACAAGGCCCTGCGCGGGCTGGAGCAGGTCGGCGCGGGTTTCCTGGCCGAGGATCCCGCCTGGCAGCGGACCATGCGAGAGCTCGCCGGGTGGGCCCGCAACGAGCGCGGTGGCGTGCACGCGGAGATCCCGACCCACCCCGACCGTTTCGGCGCAGCCCTGGCCGAGGTTCACGTGAGCCCCGATGGCCTGGTCGCCGACCCCGGACCGGAGACCGTGCCCACGACGCGCGCGGGGCTCCTGGCCCGCTTCCTCAAGCCCTCCGATTCGCGCCTCTGGCGGCTGCTGGCGCTGCTGCGCCGTGGCGTGCCCGCGGCGGAGCTGCAGCGGGTGACCGGGATGGCGCCGTGGTTCCTGTCGGAGATGGAGCGTCTCACGGGCCTTGAACGCCGCATGCGCGACGAGGGCACCGGTCTGACCGACACGACGTTGGTGCTGGCCAAGCGCGCCTGCTTCAGCGACGCGGACATCGGCACCATCAGCGGGATCCCGGCGGCGGAGGTGACCGAGCGCCGCCACGCCTTCGGTCTCCGACCCGGCTATGCCATGGTGGACACCTGCGCGGCCGAGTTCGCTGCCTCGACGCCCTACTTCTACTCGACCTATGCGGCCTCCGGCTCCGAGCCCGAGGTCGGCCCGGTGGAACGTCCCGCGGCCCTGGTCATCGGGTCCGGGCCCGTGCGCATCGGGCAGGGCATCGAGTTCGACTACTGCGCGGTGCAGGCGGCCCAGACGCTGCGGGAGGATGGCGCCCGCGCGGTCATGATCAACTCCAATCCCGAGACGGTCTCGACCGACTTCGACGCATCTTCGCGGCTCTACTTCGAGCCGCTCGACGCCGAATCGGTGCTGGAGGTCGTGGCTGTGGAGACCGGACCGGGCGACCCTCCGCTGCCCGCGCTCATCCAGTTCGGGGGCCAGACCCCGCTGAACCTGGCCCTGGCCCTCGACGCCGCCGGCGTGCCCTTGCCGGGGATCAGCGTGGAGGCCATCGACCGGGCAGAGGAACGCACGCGCTTCGCCAACATGGTCGAGGCGCTCGGCATCCCCCAGCCGCATGGCGGCATGGCCAGCTCGCTGGAGGAGGCGCTGGTGGTGGCCGAGCGCATCGGCTACCCGGTGCTGGTGCGCCCGTCCTTTATCATCGGCGGCCTCGCCATCGACTTCTGTTACGACCCCGGGGATCTGCGTCGCCAGCTGGCTGCGGCCACGGTCATCACCCACGAGCGGCCGGTGCGCATCGACGCCTACCTGGAGGGCCTGGAGGTGGACGTGGACGCCGTGACCGACGGCACCGACGTGCTCATCCCGGGTCTCATGGAGCACGTCGAGCGGGCTGGCGTGCACAGTGGTGACAGCGTGGCCTTCTTCCCGCCGCAGCGCCTCTCGGCCGCCGACCAGGGCCTCATCGTCGACGCCATGCGCCGCATCTGCCTGGAGGTGGGCGTGCGCGGGCTGGTCAATGCCCAGTTCATCGTGCGCGACGACGGCGTCTACGTGCTGGAGGTCAACCCCCGCGCCAGCCGCACCGTGCCCTTCCTGTCCAAGGTCACCGGCGTGCCGCTGGTGGCGCTGGCCACGCGGGTCGCCGGCGGGGCCACCCTGGCCCAGCTGGGCTGGTCCGATGGCCTGCTGCCCGCACCCCCGCTGGTGGCCGTGAAGGCGCCCGCCTTCTCCACGGCCAAGCTGCGTGGCGTGGACCCCTCGCTGGGGCCGGGCATGCAGTCCACCGGCGAGGTCATCGGCCTGCACCGGGATCCACGCGTGGCCCTGGCCAAGTCACTGCTGGCCGCGGCCCTGCGGCCGCCGATCCCGGGTCCCGACGGTGCGGCTGCGCTGATCTCGGTCGCCCCGCGCGACGAAGCCGGTCTCGAGGAGCTGGCCGTGGCGCTGACGGCGGCCGGCTACCACTTGGTGGCCACGCCGGGCACGGCTGCCGCCCTGCGGCGCTTCGGATACGAGGCGCGAGAGGTGGCCATGGCCGGAGACGCGGACAGCCAGCTGCCCTCGATCCTCGAGGTCATCGCCGAGCGGTGAGATCTCGTTCATCGTGAACACCCCGATGCCCCGCGCGGGCGCGGTGCTCGACGCCGCCGCGGTGCGCCACGCCGCCATCGCCGAGGGGGTCCTGTGCATGACCACGATCGAGACCGCGGTGGCCGCAGCCCACTCGCTCGAACCGTCGGTGCAAGCCCGCATCGACGATGTCCGGCCCCTGCACGTGTGGCTCGCGGGCACCGACGAGATGGACGTGCGCCCATCCCGCTAAGGTTCGAGCAGTGGGCTCGAGCCCGCGGTCGTCACCGTCAGCAGACGAGAGGAGAGAGGCTGTGGATCCACTGGGTCAGGTCGCTGCGGCCGTACCCCAGGTGAGTGACCTGGGGGCAAACCTGACCGCGGCCGCGATCGTGCTGCTGGCGGCGGTCATCGGCCTGGTCCTGCACTGGTTGGCCTGGACCCTCCTGAGCCAGGCCGCGGTCCGCACCGACGCCGTCTTCGACGATGCCTTCGTGGAGCACGCGCGAAACCCCACCCGCTTCATCTTCGCGGTCGTGGCGGTGCTGCTCTCGCTGGCCTTCGTGACACCCGCGGCTCGCGACCTGGTGCAGGAGCCGGTGCTGATCCTGGCCATCCTTGGCGCCGGCTGGTTCGTGGTCGCACTCATCCGCGTGGGCTACGTCGTGGCGCTCGCACGCTACCCCCAGGCAGGACCCGACGCGCTCGAGGAGCGCCAGTTCAAGACCCAGCTGGAAGTGCTCGTGCGTTTTGGCACCGTCATCGTCTGGCTCGTGGCCGTGGCCCTGGCGCTGCTCACCATCCCCGGCGTGGCCCCGCTGGCAGCCTCGCTCCTCGCCGGCGCCGGTGTGCTGGGCATCGTGCTCGGCGTCGCGGCCGGACCCATCATCGGCAACTTCATCGCGGGCATCCAGATCGCCTTCACGCAGCCCATCAAGGTCGGGGACGTGGTCGTCATCGAAGGGGAGTGGGGCACCATCGGCGAGATCACCGCGACCTACGTGGTCGTCTACATCTGGGACAAGCGTCGTTTGATCGTGCCCCTCAGCGACATCGTCAACGGCTCCGTGGAGAACTGGACCCGCCGCACGACCGACCTGCTCGCGACGGTCAAGCTCTACCTCGACTACCGCGCCCCCATCGATGACATCCGGGCCGAGTGCCACCGCCTCCTGGAGGAGTCGGGCAAGTGGGATGGCGAGGCCTGGTCGGTGCTGGTGACCGATGCCGACGATCGCACCATCACCGTCCGGGCCTTGTTCAGCGCACCCGACTCGGGCGTGGCCTGGGACCTGCGCTGCCTGGTGCGTGAGAAGCTCATCGGATTCCTGCAGCGGGAGCATCCCGAGGCCCTGCCCGTGGCCCGTGAGATCCAGTCGCGGGTCGGATCACCGACACGATCCGGACAGCCGCTAGGATTGGGTCATGCCCAACGTGTGGAACCCCGCGTCGTGAACGGCGCCGCGCGCGTGCGCTTCAGCCAGCACACCCTGTCCAATGGCCTGCGGGTCATCATCGCTCCCGACCGCGTGGCCCCGGTGGTCGCCATCAACCTGTGGTACGACGTCGGCTCCAAGCACGAGCAGCCTGGCAAGACCGGCTTCGCCCACCTTTTCGAGCATTTCATGTTCCAGGGCAGCCGCCACGTGGCCAAGGCCGAGCACCTTTCCATCGTGCAGGGAGCCGGCGGGGTGCTCAACGCCACGACCTACTTCGACCGCACCAACTACTTCGAAACGCTGCCCTCCCACCAGCTGGACCTGGGTCTGTGGCTGGAGGCCGATCGCATGGCCACGCTGCTCGACGCCATGTCACAGGAGAACCTGGACAACCAGCGTGACGTGGTCAAGAACGAGAAGCGACAGTCCTACGACAATCGCCCCTACGGTTCCTTCTACGAGAAGCTGATGGCGGCCGTCTTCCCGGTCGGGCACCCCTACCACCACACACCGATCGGCTCGATGGCCGACCTGGACGCGGCCTCGCTCGAGGACGTGGCGGCCTTCTTTCGCACCTACTACGTGCCCAACAACGCGGTCCTCACGATCGCCGGTGACGTCGATGAGGCGCCGGTCATCGAGGCCGTGGAACGCTATTTCGGCCCCATCGAACCCAACCCTGAGCTGCCGACCTTCCGCCGGCCGCATGAGACCTCCCTCGAGCCGCACCGCGAGGTCGTGACCGACGAGGTTCCCCTGGAGCGGGTCTACGTGGGCTACCGCTGTCCCGCCTTCGGGACCCGCGAGTTCGAGGCCCTGGAGGTGGCCACGCAGATCCTCGCCGGCGGGCGCGGCAGCCGGCTGCACAAGCGCCTCGTGCGCGAGGAGCAGGTCGCCCAGGACGTGGCCTTCTTCGTCCTGCCGCTGGTGGCCGGCGCGTCGATCGCCGCGGGCTGGGTCACGGCGCGGCCCGATTCCGATGCCGCCACGGTGGAGGCCATGCTCGACGAGGAGCTGGCGCGACTGGCACATGAGCCGGTCACCGACGACGAGCTGGCGCGAGCCCACGCGCTCATCGAATCGGCGGAGCTCTCGGCCCTCTCGCACATGGACGAGGTCTCGGATCGACTGTCGATGTACACCACCTACTTCGACCGACCCGAGCTCATCAACGAGCAGCTCGGGCGCTACCTGGCGGTGGACGTGGAGGCGGTGCGCGATGTCTGCGCCGCTGTCTTCGGCGAGGGTGCGCGCGCGACCATCACGTATGTGCCCGCAACGGACGAGTCGGAGGCCGCAGCGTGACCGATCCCCTGGCCGTGCTCGACACCCGGCCCGCCCCGGGCCAGCCCCGCCACTATGATTTCCCCGGCTTCGAACGAGGCAGCCTCGAGAACGGCCTGACGGTCATCCGCTGCCACGTCCCGGGCCGGCCGCTGCTGCAGGCCCAGCTCATCGTGCGCGGCGACGCGGGCGGTGGCGCGACCAGCGAGGCTCCCGCGCAGGCGGGTGCCACGGCGCTCATGAGCCGGGCCCTGTCCGAGGGCACCACCGAGCGAGACGCCGTCGCCTTCGTGGAGGCCACTGAGCGGCTGGGCGCGGAGATCAAGGCCGCTGCCGGCTGGGACAGCCTCACCGTCAGCCTGGAGGTGCCCCGGTCGCACCTGGCCGCGTCGCTGCCGCTGCTGGCCGAGATGGCCCTGCAGCCGAGCTTCCCCGAGCGCGAGGTGGAGCGGCTGCGCCAGCAGCGACTCAACGACCTGCAGCAAGTGCTGGCCGACCCGGCTCGTCGCGCTGATCACGCCTTCCCGGCCACGGTCTACGCGCCCCAGGCGGCCTACGCCCGCCCCCTCGCGGGCACCGAGGTCACCGTCCCGGAGCTGGATCGATCGTCGCTCGTGGATCGTCACGCGGCGCTGATGCGGCCCTCCGCCACGACCCTGCTCGTGTGCGGCGATCTCACCGAGCTGCCGCTCGATGAGCTGATCGCGACGTCATTCGGAGGCTGGTCCGCGACCAGCGCGGCGGCGCCTGCGGCGGAGGGTGCGCCCGACGCCCCCGCTGCGGCCCGGCGTGTGGTCATCGTGGACCGTCCCGGCGCACCCCAGTCGGAGATCCGGGTCGGCCACGTGGGCGCACCGCGGCGCATCGACGATTTCCACGCCCTGTCGGTCATGAACGCCCTGCTCGGCGGCCTCTTCAACTCGCGGCTCAACATGCTCCTGCGCGAGGAGCGGGGCTACACCTACGGGGTCCACTCGGGCTTCGAGCTGCGGCGCTCGGCCGGTCCCTTCGCCGTGCGCTGCGCGGTGCAGGCAGACGCCACCGTGCCGGCGGTGGAGGGCATCATGTCCGAGCTCGAGCGCATGGGGACGGCGCCGGTGACCGAGGCCGAGCTGGATGCGGCGCGCGACTACCTCATCGGCGTCTTCCCGCTCCGCTTCGAGACGGCGGCGCAGGTGGCCGGCGCCCTCGCCGGCCTGGTGGTGCAAGGCCTGCCCGACGACGAGCTCGATCGCTATCGCCCTGCGGTCGCGGCGGTGACCGAAGACGACGTGCGCGCGGCGGCCGTGGCCCACATCCGCCCCGATGATGCCGCCATCGTGATCGTCGGTGACGCGGGCGAGTGTGCTGCCCGTCTGCGGGACGCCGGCTACGGCCAGGTCGAGATCATGCGCGACGATGGGGTGGAGGCCGCCGACCACCCGGGACCGGAGGCGGCCTGACTCGATGATCGTGGTCCTGGGCCGTCCCCGCGTCTATCGTCCCGAGCCCGATGGCGAGCTGGCTCCGGGCGGCCTGGCCGTCGAGCTGGCGCTGGCGCTGGCCCGCGCGGGCGCGGCGGTGGAGCTGGTCGGAGCGGTCGGCGACGATCCCGAAGGCGACCGCATCGTCATCGAGCTGGGACGCTCGGGCGTGGGCCACGCGGCGCTGATGCGCGACCCGGCCACCCGCACCCCCCTGGTCGGTCAGCTCCGGGACGCCCGGCCCCTGCCGCGACTCGATGCGGCCGACGTGGAGATGGGCCTGCGCTACCAGTCGACCTACCGCGTGCTGGTCATCAGCGCTGAGCTGGCGGCAGCGGCGTTCGCGGCGGCGCAGGAGGCAGCCGACTTCCACGGGGCCGCCGTGGTCATGGTCGCCGACGCCGGCGCGGTCGATCCCGAAGGCCTGGGCGAGAACGTGACCCTGATCGAGCGGCCTGCGATCGAGGATGCCGAGAGCGTGGAAGACGCCGTGGTCGTGGCCGCGGACGATGCCGCCTTCGCCGGCTTCGTGGCCGAATACGCGCTCCGCCTCGACCGGGGCGAGGCGCCTGCCGCCGCCTTCGCCGCAGCCCTCGGGGACAGCGCCTGGGAACCGTCGCTTGAATGACGCTCCGCCCGAGGCGCCGGTCCTCGTCTGGAGCGATGCGGTGGAGGCGTACGACTTCGGGCCCGGACATCCCCTGACGCCCAAGCGCTTCGGCCCGGGCGTGGACCTGTTGCGGGCGCTGGGGGTGGAACGAGAGCTGCGTCCAGAGGTCGCGCCCGACGAGGTCCTCGCACGGGTGCACGAGCGCTACTACATCGAGCAGGTGCGCTCCTTCTCCGACCATCCCTGGCAGCCCGCGGCCATGGGCATCGGCTCGGTGGACGTACCTGCCTTCCACGACATGCATGAGGCTTCTGCCCGTATCGCCGGCGGTTCGATCGCCGCGGTGGAGGCGATCGTGGCGGGCCGGGCGCGGCACGCCTTCTCGCCCGCCGGTGGGCTCCACCACGCCATGGCCGCACGGGCATCCGGCTTCTGTGTGTACAACGACGTGGCCCTGGCCGTGGCGGCGGCGCGCGACGCCGGGCATCGCGTCATGTACATCGATCTCGACGTCCACCACGGCGACGGCGTGCAGGCGATGTTCTGGGACGATCCGCTGGTGCTCACCGTGTCCGTCCACGAATTCGGGTCGCTCCCTCTTCCCGGGCACGGGCATGGTCGAGGAGACGGGTGGGCCCCACGCCGCCGGCACCGCCTGCAACGCACCGCTTGATGACGGCGTCGGCGACGAGGCCTGGTGGTCCGTGGTCGCGCTCACGCTGCCGGTGCTGGCGGACATGTTCAAGCCCAGCTTCATCGTCTCGCAGCACGGTTGCGACACGCACGTGCTCGACCCGCTGGCGCATCTGCGCCTGACCACCGCCGTTTACAGGCGCGCAGCGGCGCTCGTGGACCAGCTGGCCCACGAGCATGCTGACGGACGCTGGCTGGCGACCGGGGGCGGTGGCTATGACGCCTACCGGGTGGTGCCGCGGGCGTGGGCCCTGGTGTGGCTGGCCCAGCAGCACCGGGCGGCGGAGGGCGCCACGCCCCAGGGCTGGCGCGAGCGCTGGGCCGAGGCTGCCGAAGCCTATGGTCAGGCGCCGCCGCCGGAGGTGCTGGTGGACCCGCCCCACACCGTCGCGCCAGACCCGGACATCATCGTCGCGCGCAACCTGGCGCGAGCCCGGGCCTCGCTGGTGCGTTCGCTGGAGCTGCAGGCCGGCTGCTAACGGCCGCGGCGCGGATCGCCGGCGTCGGGCGCGCCGGCGGTGGGCACGCTGACGATCGTGGCCTCCTCGAAGGTGCCGCTTCCGACCAGGCCCACGAGTGTCATCAGCTGGTCGCCATCGGCTGGCGCGTGCTTGTTGCCCACGGCATTGGTGTCGATGGCCCAGGAGCGGCCATCGTGGTAGAAGGTCGGCCCGTGCCACTGGGGCGTGTGGCCGAAGACGACGCGCTCGATGCCGGCCTGGCGGTAGCGCTCGAAAGCGGGCTCGGCCCAGGGGCGCTCGAAGAAGCTGGCGCGGATCCAGAGATGCTCCTCGGTCGTGACGCCCAGGTCGGCCGGGCCATGGTCGGGCGCAAGGCCGCCGTGCACGAACAGGACGTCGCGCCAGCGAACGCCCTGGGGCAGCGCTTCGAGCCAGTCCAACAGGCCCGGCTGGCAGCGTTCGATCGAGGCGATGGCGCGTTCCGGCCGGTGCGCGTCCTCTTCGCTGCAGCCGAAGCCGGCCACGGTCTCCCGGCCGCCGTAATCGAGCCAGGTCTCGAGCCACTCGGTGCGTCCTGCCCGGACCATGAGGGGCATCGATTCGTGGTTGCCCAGGGCCGGCACGACGGCACCACCAGCGGCTTCCGCTTCCGCCTGCAGGCGCCGCAGGAGGGTCACGGTGCCGGGGGTGTCGCCGCCGCGGTCGATGTAGTCGCCGCAGCCCACGAGCGCGGTCCGGGGTGCGGCACTCCAGTGGCCAGCCGCATCGATGAGCCCAGCCTCGCGCAGGGCCTGCCGCAGGCCGGAGGTGACCCCGTGCGGATCGCTGAAGGCCCACACGGTCCAGTCGTCGTGAAGGTGGGGGAGGCGAGCGTCGAACATGCCACCCCAGTATCGACCACGCGTGCCTGGACCGTGGGCCGGCCGGGGGCGGAGCATGCGAGAGCCCTCCCGTCGAGGGACGGGAGGGCTCTCGTGAACGCCTGCTATGGCCGGTTCAGGCCGGCAGCGTGCGTACTACCAGGTGCACTCGTTGGGCGGCTCGGCCGGGTCGCAATCGGCCTCGGTCTGGATGGCTTCGAGGATCTCGAGGCCCTTCTGGGCATCGAGGAGCACCGGGTCGGCCATCGAGCCGTCGGCGTTGAAGGCGATGTAGGCGGGGGTGACGGCGTTGACGCCGCCAGCGGAGTAGGTCCCGGGTCCGGTCACGCCCTCATAGTCGATGTCCTTGCCCTCACGGATGAGCGCGAGGCAATCGGCATACGTGTAGCAGACCTCTCCGGGAGCATCGCCGACCTCGAACATGGCCGGGGCCCAGTCGCTGGCCTTGTAGGAGCCCGCGGCCTCGACCGCGAGGGCCGTCTGGACCATCAGGTCGTAGGTCGAGAAGGCGTACTGGTTGTAGGCATCGTAGGGCGGGCACTCGGACACGCCGTTGGCGCAATCGGTCTGACCGTCCCAGGCCGGCTGGAAGAACTCCCAGGCCGGGGTGGTGGTGTTGGGCGCGAAGGTCGCGAACCCGATGCCCTCCTGCGTGGTGATGGGATCGGAGCCGAGCGAGCCGATGAACTCAGCCTCGGACCAGCCGGTCTCGCCGATCCAGTTGAGTGACAGGCCGGCCTCCGCGGCGGCCTTGATGAGCGTGGCCGACTCGACCGAACCGGCCTGGATCAGCACGGCGTCCGGGTCGAGGTCGGCGATCTTCTGGGCTTCGGCACGGTAGGAGGCCTGCCCCGCAGGGGCGTCGATCCGACCGACCACGTTGAGCCCGAGCACTTCCGCTGCCTTCTCGTTGGCATCGGCCGCGAGCTGGAAGCCCTCTACCTCGGTGGCGAAGATGACCACGTTCTGGGCGCCGATGTCGGCCGCATAGATGCTGCCGAAGGTACCCAGGGCCTCATCCATGCCCTGGGCGCGGAAGATCGGCTCGGCGGCCTTGCCGCCGAGGTTGGCGGGGATGGCTCCGCCGTGGACCGACGGTCCGAGCGGGCTATCGTTCTCCTGCCACGTCTCCATCATGTAATCGCGATAGGTGCGGTACTGGTGCGCGATGCTCACCAGGATCTCCGCGCCGTGCTGCTCGATGCACTTCTTGGCTGCCTGGCCCTCGAAGCTGTCTCCGATGTCCTCGGAGATGAGCTCCCAGGGCCGGCCGAGGGGCGGGTCGGTATCGATGACGTCCTCGACCGCGAAGCGCACGTCATTGGTCAGCGATGGTCCGTATGAGGCGAACTCGCCGGTGTAGTAGGCGAGCTCGCAGACCACCACCGGTTCGCCCGAGGCTCCATCGTCCTGGGCCACGACGGCGCTGCTGCCGAGCGTGGTCGCGAGGAGCGCTGCCGAGGCGATGGCCGTGGCAACGCGTGCGTTGTGGGTGTTCCTGACCTTCATGGACGTTCTCTCCTCCTGCTGTGGTCTTGACCAGGTACTTGCGTCGTCAGATCCGGTATCCCTCCTTCAGCTGCTGGCTCGTCACTTCCGAGGCGTCCACCACCGGGTGGGCCTCACCCAGACTAAGCACCATCACGCGATCCGCCACCTCGAGGGCCTTGGTCGCGTTCTGTTCCGCGAGCACGATGGCCACGCCACGTAGCACGTGCATCTCGCGGACCTTGCTCATGAACAAGTCGACATACAGGGGTGAGAGTCCGGCCGTCGGCTCATCGAGCAGCAGGACCTTGGGGTCCTGCATCAGCGCGCGGCCGCAGGCGACCATGCGCGATTCGCCGCCGCTGAGGGTGCCGGCCGGCTGCTTCTGGCGGTCCTTGATGGCCGGGAACATGTCGAAGACCTCCGCCAGCCGCTCCTCGTGGGGCCGGGTGCCGATCATGCCGCCGACCCGCAGGTTATCCAGCACGGTCAGGTTGGGAAAGACACCCTGCTCCTGGGGCACATAGGCCATGCCCCGCGCCGCCGTCTCATACGGGCGCAGGTGGGAGACATCCTCGCCGGCGTAGCGGATCGTGCCGGCCGTGACCGGGACCAGCCTCGCGAGCGTGGCCAGGAGGGTGGTCTTGCCCGCGCCGTTCGCGCCCAGGATGGTGAAGACCTCGTTGCCCACGGTGAAGTCGAGGCCCTTCAGCACGGTCACGCCGTGGTAGCCGCTCATGAGGCCGCTGACCTCGATGATCCCCGGGTCCTGCCGCTCAGACATGGCCGGCTCCGAGGTACTTCTCGACCACCGTGCGGTGCTCCCGGATGGAGTCCGGGTCGCCGCTCAGGACGACGTTGCCCTCGGCCATGAAGTGGACGCCATCACAGAGGTTCCAGATGACGTTGAGGTCGTGCTCGACGATGACCACCGAGGTGCCCTGGCCGGCCAGCGAGCGCACCACCTCCATGACCTTCCCGGTCAGGTCATCGGGCAGGCCGGCCGTGGGCTCGTCAAGCAGCAGGAACCGCGGCTTCAGGAGCAGGCAACGGACGATGTCGAGCAGCTTCTTCTCACCCGCAGACAGGGCGAAGGCGGTGGGGTCGTCGAAACCGAACTCGGCGAGGTACGCACGCATCTCGGCTTCATGCGCGCCGAAGACGGTCTGCTCGCTGAAGATGCGCGTGGGCTGTTCGTAGCGCGCGGCGGTGACGGGCAACATCAGCGAGTCCCAGATGGTGAGGCGATCGAAGTCCATGATCACCTGGTTCGACTTGACCACGCCGTGCCGGGCCATGCGGTCAGTGGGCAGGTCGGAGAGCACGACCTCCGGTCCGGAGGCCGGCTGCAGGACGACGCTGCCGCTGTCGAGGGGGATGGAGTGCATGATCATGCGCATGAGCGTGGTCTTGCCCGCGCCGTTGGGCCCGATCAAGCCCTCGATGGGATGCTCACCCAGGACGAGGTCCGCGACGTCCACGACCGTGCGCCCGGAGAACTGCTTGGACACGCCCCGCACGTGGAGGCGCGGGCGCTGGAGGCCCGGCTCCACCGGCGCGCTACTGGCCATGGGTCTTCTCCATCAGCTTGTCGCGACGCATCTCGCCGAGGATGCCGAGCGGCCTGAACATGAGCACCACGATGAGCGTGGCCCCGAAGATGACCTGACGCGCCACGGGGATGGTCTGCGTGTACCACTCGCGCGGCAGGGGCAGGTACAGCTGGACCACGATGTCGAACAGGCCCACGGTCAGGAAGACGCCCACCACCGCCCCCCACACGCGGGCGCTGCCTCCGAGGATGAGACCGACCATGGCGGCCAGCGTCACCTCGACACCGATGGTGCCGACGTCAAGGTAGCGCAGCATGACCGCGGACATGGCACCGAGCAGGCCCATCGCGCCGGAGGTCACCGCGAACAGCCAGAGCTTGGTGCGGTAGGTCGACTTGCCCAGGCTGCGCGCCAGGGCTTCGTTGCCACCGACCGCGATGAGCAGTCGGCCGTATGGCGAACGATGGACGCGCCAGACGTAGAAGAGGATGGCGCCGACGACGAGCGCGAGGGCCACCATCCAGCCGAACTCGTCTTCCTTCACCTTGCCGATGTCGAAGGGGATGCGCAGCCCGCCAAGCCCGCGCGAGCCACCGGTCAGGTCGTCCTCGGTGGTGGCCAGGATCTGCACGGCGGTCGCGAACCCGAGCGTGACCACCAGCATGCCGTCGATGTTGAGGTCCGAGATGAGCCAGCCCACGAGCACTCCCGCGAGCCCGGCGACGACGGTGGCGATGGCCGCGCACACGAGGAACTGCCAGGGATCACCGAAGGCCCAGTCGACCTGCACGTAGAGCACGCCGAAGACGTACATGCCCAGGCCCCAGAAGCCGACGATGCCGAAGTTGGCGATGCGGGTCAGGCCCAGCTGCAGGTGCAGCAGCAAGGCCAGGCCCGTGATCATGAGGACGTCGAAGATGCCGGAGATGAGGAAGGCGTCAAGCCAGTCGATCATGGCCTCACACCTTCGCGTTCTCGGTCAGGCGTTGGCCCCGCCACTTGAGCAGGACGATGAAACCGACGATGAGGACGAGCTGGGCGTACAGGATCTGGTCGAAGGTCAGCGACATGGCGGTGTAGATGACGCCGGCGGCCACGCCTACGGCGATGACGCCGCCGATGCCCCAGCGCGCCCCGGCCAGCACGACCAGCAGGATGAACAGGAACTGGCGCCAGCCGAGCAGGGGGGCGACCGATGAGCCGACGCCGAGGAAGGCCCCCGCGAGGCCGCCGGCCACCCCCGCCAGGAACCAGATCATGATCGTCACCCAGAGGGGCCGGATGCCGCTCACTCGTGCCAGCTGCTCGTCGCTCGCGAGCGCCCGGACCTGCAGGCCATAGCGGGACTTCTGGATGAAGAGGAAGAGCAGGAAGGCGAGGATCGCGACCGTCAGCAGGGCCACCAGGCGGAAGGACGTGACGCCCACCCCCAGGACCCACACGGTGTCCGGCGGTGGCACGTCGAAGAAGATGGTGGGATAGCCGAAGATGAACTGCAGCCCGTGGCGCAGGAAGATCGACAGGCCGAACGAGATGATGATCATCTCCAGCCCGCCGACGTTGCGCCGATGTGCCGGTCGGAAGATGAGCAGGTAGGTAGCCACGGACAGCAGCCCGCTCAGGAGGGCCGTCGGGATCAGCACCGTGTAGAAGTCGAGTCCGAACATCTGGCTCAACCAGATGGCGAAGTAGGCCCCCAGGGTCAGCGTCTCCGCATAGGCCACGTTGATCAGGCCGGTCAGGCGGTAGATCAGCGCGAAGCCGATCGCCGCCAGCACCAGCGGCGCCTGTTCGACCAACCCGATGACGATCGACTGTGCGACGAACTCCATCAGCAGTCAGCCGGCTGGCGCCGGGGGCCTGGCGGCGGCGCGTGCGGTGTTCGACACCTGGCGCCGGAGCTCCCTCTCCGGTGTCGCGTCATGTGGGCTAACCCTCCACGTCCCTCAATCGCATGCAGTCACCGGCCCCGGGCTGACCAGCAACCGCTGGACGCGTTGCGCGACACGCTCCGCCGAAAGGCAGTACATGTCCAGCAGCTCCTCGTCGGTCGCGGACTCGGTGTAGTGGTCCTGCAGGCCGATGCGGTCGACACGCGTCGGGCGATGCTCGCTCAGCGTCTCGGCCACGGCGCCGCCGAGGCCGCCGATGACGGTGTGCTCCTCGACCGTCACCACCCGCCCCGTGCGCTCGGCCGCCTCCACCACCCCGGCCACGTCGATGGGCTTGATGGTGGGCATGTGCACCACGTGGGCCTCGATCCCGACACCAGCCAGGATGTCCGCCGCGTCCATCACGCGCGGTGTCTGGGTGCCGGTGCTGATAAGCGTGATGTCGCGACCCTCGCGCACGACCTTGACGCGGCCGAACTGGAACTTGTGGCCCGGCTGGAACAAGGTTTGCGTCACGTCCCGCACCAGGCGGATGAAGACCGGACCCTCGTAGTCGAGCGCCCAGGCCATGACGCCCTTCGTCTCGACCTCGTCGGCAGGCGAGACCACGACCATGCCGGGCATGGCCCGGGCGACCGAGATGTCATCCACGATCTGGTGTGTCTTGCCGGCCTTGCCCGTGAACAGCCCGCAGTAGCCCGCGGTGATCTTGACGTTGGCGCCGGTCTGGGCGATGAGCACGCGGATCTGGTCCAGTGGCCGGTGCAGCGCGAAGGCCACGAAGGTGCTGATGAAGGGGACCAGGCCGGTGACGGCCATGCCCGCCGCGACACCCAGCATGTTCTGCTCGGCGATGCCCATCTGGAAGAAGCGCTCCGGATAGGCGTCCTCGAAGAGGCGTGCCTGGGTCGAGCTGCCCAGGTCGCCGTCGAGCACGACGATACGAGGGTCCCGGGCCGCCAGCTCGGTCACGGTCTCGCCGAAGACGAGGCGCAGGGGCTTCCCTTCCGGCAGGGTCATGCCACGCCTCCGTCGTCCTCGCCGAGCTCACGCATGGCGATGGCGAACTCCTCGTCGGTGGGCACACCCATGTGCCACTTGTAGTTGCCGGCCATGTAGCTGACGCCGAAGCCCTTGAGGGTGTGGGCGATGACCGCGGTCGGCAGGCCGGTCGGCTCGCCTGCGGCTTCGAGCACACGGACGACGTCCTGCATGTCATTGCCGTCCATCTCCAGCACCCGCCAGCCGAAGGCCGCGAAGCGGGCGGCGAGTGCGCCGGGCTCCTCCGGCGGCAGGCGGTCCTCGGCGGTCGCACCGCGCCAGCCGAACTGCTGGAAGCGGTTGTGATCGACGATGCCGATGAGCGTGTCGACGCCGTAGCGTGGGGCCACGTGAGCAGCCTCCCAGATCTGCCCCTCCTGGGCCTCGCCATCGCCCATCAGCACGTACGTGCGGAAGTCCTGCCCGAGGGTGCGTCCGGCGAGGGCCATGCCCAGCCCCGCGGAGAGGCCCATGCCCAGCGAGCCGGTGGAGATGTCGATGCCGGGCAGCTTGTTCATGTCCGGATGGCCCTGCAGTCGCGAGCCCTTCTTGTTGAAGGTGAACAGCTCTTCAAGGTCGAAGTAGCCGGCCAGCGCCATGGCGGCGTACTGTCCCAGCGAGGAGTGGCCCTTCGAGAGGATGAAGCGGTCGCGCTCGGGCCAGTCCGGCTCCTGCGGGCGGAGGCGCAGGATCCGTCCGTAGAGCGCAGCGAGGATCTCCGCCGCCGAGAGGGGTCCGCCGACGTGGCCGACCTTGCGCTCCCGGACCGTGCGGATCACGGCCACGCGAATCTGCCGAGCCATGTCCTCGAGCCGGGCCAGCTCGTCGGCCGTGATGGCGGTGGCGGTGGAGGACGTGGTCATGTCGCTACTGCCGCCCCTTCTCGTACGATCCGGGTACCACCGGCGGCGAGAAGAAGCAGGCGATCTCCAGGGGCTCCGGCCCGTCCGCTTCGGTCGCGTGGTGGGTACCGGGGCTGACCCACACCACCGCACCCGGTTCCAGCTCGCCGACCCCGTCAGGGGTGATGATGCGCCCGCGGCCGCTGACGCAGTAGATGGTCTCCTCCTGCGTATCGTGCACGTGCCCCTCGGGCTTCGAACCCGCCGGGAACACCGACACTCCGAACGAGATGCGCTCGGTCGGGGTGTTGTCCGGGCCCAGGTAGGTATGCCAGTCGCGGCCGGGCAGGGGATAGACCTCCGCCTCGGCTCGTGACACACGCTTCATTGACATGTGCACACCTCTCCATCCTGCCGGCCGTGCCGGCTCCTCCTCCGAATGTCGGCCGCTCCATCGACCAGCACAATCGATTATCGAGGATACGCTGGGAACGCTAGCGCTTGTCAAGCGCTTTTGCAGCCATGGAGGGAGGAGGGCCCGCTGCGCGCCGTCCGTCCCGCCTGGCGCACGGGATCCAGCCGCCGGGCGCCGGCGCCGCATGGCCCGGCGCGGCGAGACTTCCTTGACTGCGGTGGCCGCCGCCGCGTATGGTCATCGGTAATCGATTATCAATGAGTCGGGGCGTGATCCGCACCGACCAAGGGCGAAGGAGTGCCACTGAGGGGATGCTGGGCACGGCTCAGGGTCGACGACCAGAGCCGGTTCGACCTGATGGCTCAGAGGGAGCAGAGGTCACGGATCGGCCGTGGAGGACGGCCGGCAAGGGAGATGGAGGCGAACGACAGATGGGACTGATGAACGACGACGTCCTGGGCCAGTTCCTGGGGGATGAATCGTTCCCGATCGAGTGGGTGTCCGAGACCGAGCAGCGGCTCTTCTGGGTCTACGACGATCTGCACTGCCCCAAGCCGTTGAGCCCGATGTACGAGGACATCGGCGGCTGGTGGCTCTCCTGCGATCACATGTTCCGTCGCTTCGGGACGCCCTTCGCCACGGACTGGATCTACAAGAACATCAACGGCTACCTCTACACCGCCGCCGTCCCGGCCGAGGCTGGCCTAGCGGTCGACACGCAGGAATACGACTACCGCACCAATCCCATCGTGCCCCAGGCCGGGGCGCGCGTCGGGGAGGGTGACTACGCCGCCACCATCGGCGGGTACCTGGGTGCGGTCCTGCCCGTCTACGGACTCAACTTCGTGACCTGGTGGCGCGAGCGTTTCGTGCCCGAGATGCAGCGGAACTTCGACTACATCGAGGGTGTCCTGGAGCACAAGGACGAGATGAGCCTGGCCGAGCTGGCCGTCCTGCTCGAAGACGCCATCGACATGCACGACCGCCACTGGAAGATCCACTGGATGCTGAACTTCGCGCAGCTGTCGGCCACGCTGAACCTGCGCGCGGTGATGGAGGAGACGCACGGGAAGGCCGACGAGGTCCTGCTGGGACGGCTCCAGAACTCGGGCGACGACCGCAACTGGGACAAGATCCGCGCGCTCTGGGAGATGAAGGAAGAGGTCAAGGGCGACAGCGAGCTGGAGGCGGCGTTCGACTCCGCGTCGGCCGCGCCCATCGTGGCCGCGCTCAAGGCCAGCCCCCGGGGGCAGCGCTTCATCGATGAGCGCGTGGTGCCGTACCAGATGGAGTTCGGCTGGCACGCGGTGTGGAGCCACGAGTTCGTGTTCCCGACCTTCCGCGAGGACATGACCCCGATCATCCAGCTGGTCCGTGACCAGTACGCCTCGGACTATGACTATCCCAAGGCCATCGCCGCCTTGCGGGCGGACATCGATGCCGCCGCCCAGGAGATCCTCGAGGGGCTCGAGGGAGAAGCACTCGAGAAGATGCGTGCCGCCAACGAGATCAACCTCAAGATGGCGCCGCTCACGCCCGATCACCACTTCTACATCGACCAGGGGGCCAACGCACATGTGCGGCTGGTGCTCGTGGCCATCGGCGAGAAGCTGGTCGAGGCTGGTGCGCTCGACAAGCCCGGCGACGTGGTCATGTTCCACTACAACCAGCTCCGCGCCTTCATCGGCGATCCTTCGGCCATGGACGGCCGGGCGATCGCGGCCGAAGCATGGGCCAAGTGGCACGCGGCCGAGAAGATCCACCCACGCGATTGGGTCGGTACCGCGACGGAGACGCAGCTGGCCTTCCCGTACCTCAACCTGTGGGGCTTCCCCGACAAGTTCTACCGGAGCCAGGAGAAGGTGGCCGGCCAGGTCGCCGGTATCGCCGGCTCGCCCGGCGTGGTCGAGGGCGTGGCCAGGGTGGTCGACTCGGAAGCTGAGTTCGACAGCCTGCAGGTCGGCGAGATCCTGGTGTGCCAGATGACCAATCCTGCCTGGCAGGTCCTGTACGGCAAGATCATCGCTGTCGTCACCGACGCCGGCGGTACCGTTTCGCATCCGGCCGTGCTGGCTCGCGAATACGGCATCCCGGCCGTGGTCGGCACGTCCACCGGCACCCACGACATCAAGACAGGAGACCGGCTACGCGTCGACGGCAACGCCGGCCTGGTCGAGATCCTGTCCTAGGGCAGGTCCAGCGCATGACCGACGGCACGGGCATCACTCGCAGCATCCTGAGCGAGCAGGTCAAGGGTCGCCTCCTCAAGGCGATCCTTGACGGCACGTACCCGCCCGGGGCTCGCATCGTCGAGACACGGGTGGCCAAGGAGTTCGGCACCAGCCAGGCGCCGGTGCGGGAAGCCTTGCGCGACCTGGAGGCGCTCGGTGTCGTCGAGTCGGCTCCCTTCAAGGGCGCCCGTGTCCGTCAGCCCGGCACGGAAGAGCTGCTCGAGGCCTTCGAGGTCCGCGCCATCCTCGAGGGGCATGGCGCGGTCCTGGCCATGGAGAACATGACGGAGGCGGCCTTCACGGCCCTCGACGAGCTGACCGAGGCCATGCGGGCCGCAGCGGAGGAAGGCGACCCCTATCGCGAGGCCATGGCCGATACCGAGTTCCACCGGCTGATCATGCAGCATTCGGGAAACGCCACGCTCGTGCGCGTCTGGGGCACGCTCGAGCCGTTCCTGCGCACGTACATCACGATCGTCTCGCCGGGCGTCAACCGACGGGCGGTCGCAGAACGACATATCCCCATCACCAACGCCATGCGGCGGCGCGATCCGGACCTCATCGAGGAGACCTTCCGGGACCACTTCGCGAAGGCCGCGGGCGCGCTGGCGGAGGTCTGGCCGGAGCGGCAGACCGCCGATGGGGTCGACGAACAGACCGGGAGCGATGCCCTGCCAGCCGTCGCCGTCCAGCCGTAGCTCGAAAGGAAGTCATGTCACAGCTCGTACTCAGCCAGGAGATGTCGGCCGGGCCGGCGCGCCTTCGGGTCGACGTCCTCGGGGGTCCTGCCCGCGAAAGCATCGTCGACGACATGGACTTCCTCAACTACCGCCTGGCGGCGGTGACCATGGAGGACTCCGTCTCGCTCGCGCAGCCCGACGTCGTCTGGGAAGTCGAGGCGGACAAGGGCATCGCCTTCGACGGCCACGCCCTGCACCTCGCTGGTGACTGGACCGTCGGCGCCATCCAGAAGGTGCTGGTGACGATGCTGGCACTGCGCATGGAGGCCGAGGGACTGCACCCCTCGCACTCCTCGGCGGTGCGCTACCAGGACAAGTCCATCCTGTTCCTGGGCGGCGAGTCCAACCACGGCAAGTCGATGGGCCAGATCGAGGCCTGCCGGCGCGGAGGCCTGCTCATCAGCACGGAGACGACCGTCCTCGACGAGGAGGTCCGCGCGGCCATGGGCTCCAAGTCCGTCTTCCTGCGGGAGAAGCGGGCGAAGGGCACCGAGCGCGCCGACAAGGCCGCGCCGACCCAGGGCGTGAGCAAGTTCTGGGGCGACATGCCGACCTGGACGGAGTATCCGGACGTGAGCGCGATCGACGTCGTGGTGCTGCCCGCCATCGACGGCAACTTCGACCCCAGCACCAAGCAGCTGGGCGAGTTCGAGTCGCAGTTCCAGGCCTTCCACTCGCTGCAGAACTACTTCCTGACCAACGAGCTCCTGGCCCCCGGCTTCCCCATGCCGCTCACCGACACGGCCGAGCGCCGCGGCGATCGCGCCCGTTTCGTGGCCAAGCTCGGGGAACGCCCCTTCTACATCGTCCGCGCCGCGACACCGCAGGTGTTGATGGACGAGGTCGACCGCGTCCTCTAGGCCGGACAGGGACACAAGACATGCGCAGCTTCGCCTATGAACGACCAGGCTCGCTGGCCGAGGCCACGCGCCTGCTCGCCGCGGCCGGCGATTCGGCCCGCATCCTGGCCGGGGGTACCGACCTGGTCGTGGGACTGCGAGACGACTCGCTGCGGCCGGAGGTGGTCATCGACATCAAGCACGTGCGCGAGCTGGGCGGCGAGGCCATCAGCCTCGACCACGGGCGCCTGACCTTCAGCGCGCTCGCGACCATGTCCCAGGTCGAACATGATCCGCACGTGCTGACGCACCTGCCGGCCCTGGCAGAGGCGGCCCGGGTCGTGGGCTCGGTGCAGATCCGCAACCGGGCCACGCTGGTGGGCAATGTCTGCAACGGGTCGCCGGCAGCCGATACCGTCCCGCCACAGTTGCTCTTCGGGGCGACGGTGGTCATCGCCGGACCGGAGGCGGAGCGCCGGGTAGCCCTGGACGACTTCCTGCTCGGCTCGCGTCGTGGTGGGCCTGATCCACGCGTGGTGGACCTGGCTCCCGCAGAGCTGGTGCGAGCCATCGAGATCGCCCTGCCGACAGCGCGCTTCGGCTCTGCCTACACGCGTCTGGTCCGCCGGCGGGGGACCGACCTGGCCTCGGTGACCATGGGTGTGTCGGTCGACGACAGCGGGGTCACGCAGGTCGCCTACGGCAGCGTCGGCCCGCGGACTTTCCTCGCGGCCGATGACAGCGGCGTCCTGGCTGACGCTGACGCCGAGCCTGCGGCGCGCGCGGCCATCCTTGACCGACTGCTCAGCCAGGCGACCCCTTCGCCACGCTCGATCCGTGCTGGCCCCGAATACCGCCGGGCCATGCTGCCGGTGCTGGCCATGCGCGCCCTGCGGGTCGCGCTCGAACGTCGCGCCGGGAGGGCCGCCTGATGGCCGAGCGTATGACCATCGCCCTGACCATCAACGGGCAGGACCGCGAGCTGGAGGTGGCCGTGCACCACAGCCTGCTGGAGGTCCTGCGTGACGAGGCCGGGCTGACGGGGACCAAGGAGTGCTGCGTGGTAGGAGAGTGCGGGGCCTGCACGGTGCTGGTCGATGGTCGTTCCGTGAACTCCTGCCTGATGCTGGCGGTGGAGGCTGACGGCACCGATGTGCGCACGGTCGAGGGCCTGGCCGTGGAGGGTGCGCTCGATCAGCTGCAGACCGCCTTCCTCGACCAGGGTGCCGCCCAGTGCGGCTTCTGCATCCCCGGACAGCTCATGTCTGCCACCGCCTTGCTCGAACAGGTCGACGACCCCAGCGATGCGCAGATCCAGGAGGCCCTGGCGGGTAATCTCTGCCGTTGCGCCGGCTACGAGCAGATCTTCGCGGCCGTGCGCCAGGCGGCGAGGGAGCGGCGCGCATGAGCGCAGACCTCGTGGTCGGCCGATCGCCCCACCGCGTCGGCGGCTTCGAACGCGTGACGGGCCACCAGGCCTACCTCGCGGACCTGCCCTTCGACGAGCTGCTCCACGTGAAGCTGGTGACGTTGCCCGTTGGCCGTGCCCGCGTCCTCGGGATCGACCGGCAGGCGGCCCTGGCCGTGCCCGGCGTCCGGCTCGTGATGACCGCTGCCGACCTGCCCCAGCCGGTGCCACGCTTCGGTCCCCAGTACCAGGACCGCCCGGTGCTGGCGGTCGGTGAGACGACGTTCCACGGTGAGCCCGTGGCGGCGGTCGCGGCCGAGACAAGGGATGCGGCCGAGGAGGCGGCTCGGCTCGTGGCCGTCGAGTACGAGGAGCTGCCCGGGGTCTACTCCATCTCCCAGGCGCTGGCTCCCGCCGCGCCGCTGGTGCAGGCTCCCGAGTCGCGCGCCGCCGACGATCCCCATCGCGAGAGCAATGTGCTCACCCGACGTGTCTACGAGTGGGGTGACGTGGACGCAGCGAAGGCCGACGTGATCATCGACGAGCGCTACTCGTTCCCCATGGTCACGCACTTCGCCATCGAGCCGCATGCCTTCGCCGCGGCCCCGGTGGACGACGGCATCGCCATCTGGTCGACCATCCAGCACCCTTACCTGCTGCAGAAGCTGATGGCCCGCCTGCTGGGCCTGCCACTGGCCAAGGTGCGCGTCTATGCTCCCGATCCCGGCGGCGGCTTTGGCGGCAAGCAGAACATCAAGCTCGAGCCCCTGGTCGCCTACATGGCCCTGGCCACCGGCCGGCCCGTGCGCCTGGTGCTGACCCTCGATGAGTCGTTCCAGGCGAACCGTCGCGTCTCCGCCGAGGTTCGTGTGCGCAGCGGGTTCAGCCGCGACGGTGCCCTCATCTTCGAGGACATCGAGAGCGATTATCTCCTCGGCGCCTACGCGGACATCGCCGAACGTGTCGTGGCCAAGAGCCAGTACACCGCGGCCGGACCGTACAAGGTCCCCAACGTCCGCATCACCGCCCGCTCCATCCTCTCCAACACGACGCCGGCTTGCGCCTTCAGGGGCTTCGGCACGCCGCAGGTCAACTGGGCCGTGGAGTCGACGATCGATGCCGCCGCGCGCGCCCTCGGCCTGGACGGCGCGGAGATCCGGCTGCGCAACCTGGCCACTCGTGGCGAGGAGGTCGTGCCCGGCGACACGCCCGCTGACGGGCTCTGGCCCGAGACGGTGCGCAAGGCCATGGAGCTCATCGGCTGGGATCGGCCGCTGCCCGCCGGTCACGGCCGTGGCCTGGCCGTGGGCATCAAGTCCAGCGCGACCACCGGCCTCTCGTATTCCACCGTGCGCCTGCTCGCCGATGGGAGCGTGCTGGTCTACGCGGGCACGAGCGACATGGGCCAGGGCGCGAGGACGATCCTGGCCCAGATCGCGGCGACCGAGATGGGGGTGCCGCTGGAGATGGTCAGCGTGGTCATGGGCGACACCGGGGTCGTGCCCTACGACCAGCAGACGTCGGCCAGCCGTTCCACCGTCTTCATGGGCAACGCGGTGCTGCGTGCCTGCCGCGACATCCAGGCGCAGGTACGGTCCATGGCGGCCCAGGCCGAGGGCGCGACCGAGGCGGAGGTCGACGTGGACCAGGGTCGGGTACGCCTGCCTGGCCGTGATGTGCCCCTGGTGGAGGTGGTACAGACCGCCCTCGGGCGTCTCGGCGGGGAGGTCATCGGCAACGGCGTCTATCGCAAGGACGTGCAACCGGAACACCCGCTCGGCGGCAGCCCGGCCTTCTACGAGTTCAACTGCACGGCCGTGGAAGTCTCGGTCGACGAGGAGACGGGCTACATCACCATCCACGACCACGTGATCGTGGGCGACACGGGCAGGTCGCTCAATCCGCAGCAGGTCGCCGGCCAGGACGAGGGTGCAGCCATCATGGGCCTGGGCCACACGCTGATGGAGCAGATGATCCTCGACGAGCATGGGGCCATCCGCAACCTCGGCGCGATCGACTATCGCATCCCCACCTCGATGGACCTGCCCCTGCGCATGGAGAGCGCGGCGGTGGAGAACGGCGACGGCCCCGGACCGTACGGCTCCAAGGGTGTCAGCGAGGGCGGTCTGCTGGCGGTGCAGTCGGCCGTCGGCTCGGCGGTGGCGGAGGCGACGGGCGTGGTCATCCGGGACCTGCCCCTGACGCCCGAACGCGTGTGGAGCTCGATCCAACGGGCACGGCGAGGACAGGAGCCGGGCGCGAACGATGCTGATCTGGAGGAGGTGGCGAGGTGAGGGCAGCAGAGGCACCACGGCGAGGAGAGGTCGGGCCCATCGCGCAGATGCCCGCGGAACAGGTCGTGCAGGCGGCAGCCATGATCCGCCAGGGACGCATGATCTCGCTGGCAGCGGCCCGTTTCACGGGCATGCCCCTGTTCCCCGGGCACCCGCCCTTCCAGGTCCTCAACGCGGTCAGCCCGCGCGGCATCGTGGCTGATGGTCGGCAGCCCTGGGGACCGATCAACGACGTCGGTCTCGGTTACATGGCCGAGTACCTCATGTGTACCTCCCACTCGGGCGCGCACATCGACGGGCTGGCCCACATGACCGTGGGCGAGGACAGGCACTGGTATGGCGGAGGCCAGGCCGATGAACACCTGGGTGATCACGGGCCCACCTTCGGGGATGCCAGCAAGCTGCCGCCCTTCTTCACCCGAGGCGTCCTGCTGGACGTGCCCACCCATCGGGGCGTCAAGCATCTCGGCCCGGGCGAAGCGGTGGATGCCGCGGAGCTGGAGGCGGTGGCCAGGGCCCAGGCTGTGGAGGTACGGCGCTGGGACGTGGTCGTCATCCGGACCGGCTACATGAGCCTGTGGCCTGACGCCGAGGCGATGATGGCCAACAAGACGGCCGGACCGGACATCAGCGCGGCTGACTGGCTCCTGCGCCAGGGCGTGGTCGCGACCGGCACGGACACCGAGACCTACGAGGTGCAACCGGCACCCGATCCCGGACCCGAGGGCAACCCGCAGCCGGTGCACAAGCATCTGCTCATCGACAACGGCATCTACCTGCTGGAGAGCCTCGATCTGGAGGAGCTGGCAGCAGCACGGGTCTACGAGTTCGCCTTCATCGCCCTGCCCATCAAGATCCGCGGGGCGACCGCCTCGATGGTCGATCCCATCGCTGTCATCTGAGGCTGCAGCCCAGGAAGGGAGTCAACCGTGACCGAGACCATGCAGGCGCTCGTCCTCCGCGGGCCGGAAGAGTTCGCGATCGAGGCCGTGCCCATCCCCGAGCCGGGGTCGATGGAGGTCCTGTGCCGGGTCCGCGCCGTCTCCATCTGCGGCACGGACTCGCACCTCATCGCCGGGCACTATCCGGACTTCTGGCCGCCTTCGTACCCCATGATCCCGGGCCACGAGTGGGCCGGCGAGATCGTGCGGCTGGGGCCTGGTGCCGAGCAGGCTGGCTGGAAGGTGGGCGACCGTGTGGCCGGCACCAGCCACGATGCCTGCGGCGTCTGCCAGGCCTGTGTCGAAGGCCGCTACAACCTGTGCCAGAACTACGGCGTCTTCGAGCTCCATCGGCAATATGGCCACAACTGGCAGGGCGCCGACGCCGAGTATGTGGTGCACGGCATCAAGGCCATCTTCCCCTTGCCGGACGACATCGGCTTCGAAGTCGGAGCGGTCATCGACCCGGCCTCGATCGCGCTCCACACCGCCCGCCGCGGCCAGGTGCAAGCAGGCGACGACGTAGTGGTCCTGGGTGCCGGTCCGGTGGGACTGCTCAGCGCCGATGCCGCCTACGCACTGGGAGCGGGCCGGGTCATCGTGGTGGGCCGCGGACTGCGCCTGGAGAAGGCCGCGGCCATGGGCTTCGAGACCATCGACAGCAACGCCGTGGACGTGGTCGAGGTCGCGCGTGAGATGACCGCCGGCCTGGGTGCTGCGGTGGTGCTGGAGGCCGCCGGCACGCCCACGACCTTCACCTGGGCGCTGCGCATCCTGCGCAAGGGCGGTCGCGTCGCGAGCGTCGGCATCCCCACCGAGAGCGTACAGCTGGACCTCCGCGACCTCGTGCTCTACGAGCTCGAGCTGGCCGGGTCGCGCGCTTCCGCGGGCGAGATGCGTCGTGTCATGCCCATGGTCGCCGATGGGCGGATCCGGCTCGCGGACATCATCACCCACGAGTTCGCGCTGGCCGACTTCGCAGCCGCCCTGGCCACCTTCCGCGACAAGTCGTCCGGCGCGATCAAGATCACCGTCAAGCCGTAGGGGGATGTCGATGACCTGGGCCTATGCCTTCGAGCACGACCATGGATCGGCCGGCGCGGAGCTGGCCGCACTGGTCGGTGGGAAGGGCGCCAACCTCGCGATCATGACCACGGCCCTCGGACTGCCGGTGCCCCCCGGCTTCACCATCTCCACCGAGGCCTGCCGCGAATACCTGGCCCACGGCTGGCCGGCAGGGTTGGAGGAAGAGCTGCGCGAGCGGATGCAGGCGATCGAGGCAGCCGTCGGGCGACGCTTCGGCGATCCGGCGGACCCCTTGCTCGTGAGCGTGCGCTCGGGTGCCCCGGTGTCGATGCCGGGCATGCTCGACACGATCCTCAACCTCGGCCTCAACGATGACACCACGCCCGGGCTCGCCCGGGCCTCCGGCGACGAGGCCTTTGCCCAGGCCTGCCGGCTGCGCCTGGGAGCGATGTACGAGGACATCGTCGGGACGGCCGTGCCCGACGGTCCCTGGCAGCAGCTTCGCGGCGCCGTGGAGGCCGTCTTCCGCTCCTGGAACAGCGACCGTGCCGTGGCCTACCGCACCCGTGAAGGCATCGCCCACGACATGGGCACGGCCGTGACCGTGCAGGCCATGGTCTTCGGCAATCGCGGCCGCGACTCCGGGACGGGCGTGCTGTTCACGCGCAATCCCGCCACCGGCGAACGGGCCCTCTATGGAGACATCCTCTTCGGGGCCCAGGGCGAGGACGTCGTGGCGGGGACGCATGCGACCGAGCCCATCACCGTGCTCGACGAGCGCCTGCCGGAGGTGGCCGCAGAGCTGCGTGGCTACGCCGAGCAGCTGGAGCGGCACAACCGGGACATCTGCGACATCGAGTTCACCATCGAGGATGGACGGCTGTGGATGCTCCAGAACCGGATCGGCAAGCGCACTGCCCAGGCTGCCTGTCGCGCCGCGGTGGAGATGGCCGAGGACCCATCCTTCCCCCTCACGCGCGGCGAGGCCGTGGAGCGCTGCTCGGCCATCCTGGTGCAGCCGCCGACGGTCGCCTCGGAGAAGACCGACGGCGTCGCGGTCGTGGCTCGTGGCCTGGGCGCATCGCCGGGGCTCGTGTCCGGCGCCATCGCCACCAGTCCCGAGCGCGCGGTCGAGATGGCCGATGCCGGCAGCGACGTGCTGCTGGTGCGTGCCGAGACCTCACCCGATGACGTCCATGGCATGGCTCGTGCCGTGGGCATCCTGACCTCCGCCGGTGGCCTCGCCTCACACGCCGCCGTCGTGGCTCGCGGCTGGGACATCCCCGCGGTGGTGGGTGCAGCAGACGTGGTCGTCTCCGGTCAGACCGTCGTCATCGGCGAGTCCACCTACCGCGAAGGTGATGTCCTCAGCATCGACGGCGCCACGGGTGAGGTCTTCGGGGGAGCGGTGCAGGTCCACATGACCCTGGTGCCGGAAGCCGCGACCCTCCTGTCCTGGGCCCGCGAGCTGGGCATCGCGGTCAGCCCGCCGGCCTCCGCGCAGGACGCGGTCGACACCCCCTCCGGCGATCCGTCCGGCACCGTCGGGACGGACGATGTCATGCGGGCACTGGCCATCAAGGGGTACGCCACGCCCGACATGCTCGGCCACGCCCTGGACCTGACCGACGACGACGCCTCGGCGATCGTGGAAGGCCTCATCGCCGGAGGGCTGGTCAAGGACGCCGGTGGCATGTACAGCCTCACCGACGACGGCAAGGCGCTCGCCACGGAGCTGCTGACACGTGACCGCATGGCCTGGGGCGAGGAGCGTGCGGCCGCCGCGCTGGATGTGTTCGTGCAGCTCGACGGAACGATGAAGGACATCGTCACCGCCTGGCAGATGAAGCAGGTCGATGGCGAGCAGGTGCTCAACGATCACGCCGATGCCGACTACGACCAGGCGGTGCTGGCCCGTCTCGCGAGCCTGCACGAGGAGGCGTGCGCGTGGATCGTGCCGGTGGTGGAGCAGCTGCCTCGACTGGCCTCGTATCGGCGCCGTCTGGACGCGGCGGCGGCGGCGGCTGGCGCGGGAGACGGCGCCTACGTCGCGTCGCCCCGCGTGGACAGCTACCACGGGATCTGGTTCGAGCTCCACGAGGATCTCATCAGGCTGAGCGGCCGGACCCGCGAAGAAGAGGCCGCGGCGGGCCGCGCCTAGGCTCTCGCCGCGCTAGGCTGGGAGGGCCGTGACCACGCTCGCCGAACTCACCGCGCCGACCCTCGGGCCTGCCGCTCACCCGTCGCCCCTGGCGGGCCGGGGCCGCAGCCTGCCCGACCCTCGTGTGCGCGTCCGTTTCCAGGCGCGCACCGGCAGCGATGACCTCGGCGGCACGGACCTGACCTTCGAGCGCGCGGGCCCGCGCGAACATCTCTTCTTCGACCCGCCCACCACGACGGCCGCATTCGTGACCTGCGGCGGTCTCGCTCCGGGCCTCAACAACACGATCCGCTCGGGCTTCTACGAGCTCACCCGCAACTATGGCGTCGGTCGCGTCCTCGGCATCCAGCAGGGATACCGCGGCCTTGATCCGCATGAGGGTCTGGAGCCGATCGTGCTGCGTCCGGACGCCATCGACGACATCAACGACATGGGTGGAACGGTGCTGGGGACCTCGCGTGGGAACCGCGATCCGGTCGACATGGTCGATTATCTCGAAGCGCACGATATCGACGTCCTCATCTGCATCGGCGGTGATGGCACCCAGCGCGGCGCCCACGCCATCGCGGTCGAGGCCCGCAAGCGCGGCTCGGCCAGGGCGGTCGTGGGCATCCCCAAGACCATCGACAACGACGTGCCCTACGTGTACCAGTCGTTCGGCTACGCCACGGCCCTGGAACAGGCGACCGGGGTGCTGCGACTGGCCCACGTCGAGGCCAAATGTCACTACAACGGGGTGGGCCTGGTGAAGCTGATGGGGCGTGACGCCGGCTTCATCGCCGCCGGCGCCGCGGTCGCGGCACAGGAGGCCAACTTCGTCCTGGTACCGGAGGTGCGTTTCCCGCTCGACGGGGAGGGGGGCTTCCTGTCGGCGCTGGAAGCACGGTTGGAGGCGCGCCACCACGCCGTGGTGGTCGTGGCCGAAGGAGCCGGACAAGACCTCTTCGAACGCGCCGACACGGACACCGACCAGTCGGGCAACCGTCGCTACTGGGACATCGGTCAGCTCCTGCGCCAGCGGATCTGCGCGTACCTCGGGGAACGCGGCGTCGAGACCACCGTCAAGTATTTCGATCCCAGCTACTCCATCCGCAGCGTCCCGCCCAATGCCAGCGACCGCTTCCTGACCGACCGCATGGCCCGCAATGCCGTCCACGCCGCGATGGCGGGCAAGACCGATGTCTTGGTCGGCTCCTGGAACCAGTCGACCATCTGGGTCCCGATCTCGGTGGCTGTCGCCGAACGGCGGAGGATGAACCCCGCGGGCGACCTCTGGAGCGCGGTCCTGGCCACCACCGGCCAGCCCGATTGGCCGGCGGCTCGGGCCGACTGACGAGGGCTGCGACGGCAGAGGAAGACGCCCCGCCGGTGTCCGGCGGGGCGCTTGCGCTGGGGCCGAGGTTCAGGGGCGGTAGAGGCTACTCCTTGTTGGCGGTCATCTGATCCCAGAGAGCGCCGGCGTTGTGGCCCATGATGTAGTCCATCATGTATTCCTGACCGATGTCCACCGGGAAACGGTCCTGCAGGTTCACTCGCGCCTGGGTCTCCGCACGCGACAGCCCCTCGGCGACGGCGGCCGCGACGCGCGACTTCCACTCCAGCAGGATGGCCCGCTGGTCGTCCAGGGCCGAGCGGTCGGTGAGGGGACCGTGGCCGGGCACGAGGTGCTCGAAGTCGAGCGCCCGGATCGTCTCCAGCGCTGCCAGCCAGCCATCGACGTCGGAGGTCATGAGCCAGGTCTGACACTGGTTGAAGATGGTATCCCCGGTGAAGACGACTCCCTCCTCGGGCACGTGGACAGCGATCTGTCCGGGCGTGTGGCCGGCCACGTGGATGAGCTGGAACGTCGTCTCGCCGACGCGCAGGCGCAGGTCGCCGGTGAAGACGATGGCGCCGTCGTTGGGGTCGGCGTAGTACTCGGCCCGGTCGGGGAAGATGGCCGCGCCCTCGGGATCGTCGGTGGGGACGGCCTCCTCCGCATAGGCGAAGGGATCGAGGATGGGAGCCACGACCATGAAGTTGTCAGCCACGCCCTTGTGGTGGATCACCGGGACCGGCTTGAAGTAGTAGTTCCCGAAGATGTGGTCGACGTGATGCTCGGTGTTGATGAGGTAGCGGATGGGACCGTGTGACTCGGCCTCCTCACGCATGGCCACCGCCTTCGTCGGCAGCTGCGGCGTGTCGATGACCACCACCCCGTCGCTGGTCACGACGTAGCTGGGGTTGCAGCCCCTGATCCTGGTGTTGGCGAAGACGTTGGCGGTGACCTGCTCCATGGGCGGGTTCACGATGCTCTCCTCCCGATTGGCTACTGCGTGGCGGTCAGGCCGCCGTCGATGCCGAGGATCTGCCCGGTGATGAAGGACGACGCATCCGAGCAGAAGAAGATGGCTGCGCCCACGAGGTCGTCGGTGCCGCCGACCCGGCCGAGCGGGATGCGGCTGACGAGGCCTGCCTTGAAGTCCGGATCGCCCAGCAGCATCGCCACCTGTGGCGTGTCCACGAAGGTCGGGCTGATGGCGTTGACGTTGATGCCGTGTCGCGCCCACTCGGTGGCCCATTGTCGGGTCAGGGAGTTGATGGCGCCCTTGGCAGCCACATAGGCGCTGTAGCCGGCGTTGATGCCGAGCATGCCGCGAACCGAGCTGATATTGAGGACCCGTCCACCCTTGCCGCCCTCGATCATGGCCTTCACGGCCGCCTGCGTCGGGAGCAGGGTGGAGGTCACGTTGAGATCGATGATCCACTGCCAGGCATCGTCGGGATAGTCCTGCGCATCGAACAGCACCTTGCCCGCACCTCCGCCGATGGCGTTGACCATGATGTCGATGCTGCCGAAGTGATCCGCGGCCCTGGACACGACGGCTTCCGCCTCAGTGCGGTCGGTCATGTCGCCGGCCAGCGCGATCGCCTTGCTGCCGGCCGCGACGACCCGCTCCACGGTCGCGTCCAGCGCCTCCTGGTGGCGACCGGTCACCGCGACCGAGGCGCCGGCACCCGCCAACCCGACCGCCAGCGCCGATCCGATCGCACCACCACCGCCGGCGATGAAGGCGACCCGCCCGTCGAGTCGGAAGATGTCGAGCTGGCTCATGTCGGACCTCCAGTGTGGCGTAGCCGGCGTGCAATCATCGATTATCGACGATAGCGTACCGCCCTGCACCGCCGCCGGACAGCTAGCCGAGCATCCCCCGGTCGATCACGAAGCTGGCGATCGCCTGGCCACCCTGACCGTCGCGCAGGTTGGAGAAGACGAAGGGTCGGTCGTGGCGCACCGAGATGGCATCACGCTCGAGGTTCATCAGCGAGACGCCGACGGCAGGGGCCAGGTCGGTCTTGTTGATGACCAGCAGGTCGCTCTCGGCGATAGCGGGGGTGCGGCGTCGCGCGGCCTTCTCGCCGGTCGCGACGTCGATGACGTAGATGACCAGGTCCACGAGGTCGGGCTGGAAGGTGCGCTCACCCCGGTCGTCCCCACCCTCGATGAGCACCACATCGAGGCCCCCGTGCCGCGCGCTGAGGGCATCGACTGCGTCCAGGTTCGTCGCCCTATCGTCGCCCATCGCGTCGTGCGGGCAGCTGCTCGCATCAAGCCCGATGACCCGGTCGGGCGGCAGGGCCCCGGTGCGCACCAGCAGCTGCGCATCCTCGTGGGCGTTGCGGTCGTTGGTGATGACAGCCAGCTCGTAGCGATCTCGCAGGCGCGCGCAGAGCTCGGCCACCAGCGTCGTCTTGCCGGCGCCGATGGGACCGCCGACGCCCACCCGCAGGGCCGGACGGGTGCGGCTCACGGCCGTCCCGGCAGGTCGTGGTCGTGGACGTGGTCCTTGGTGCCACCCTCGGGCTCGAAGGGTGCCTCCTCCGACGTGATCACGGCGCCCAGGGCCCCGACCAGCTCGTCGACGCTGCGATCGTGGCGATAGCGCAGGAAGCCCGGCCCGACCTGTATGCGCAGGTGACGGTTCCCGAGGTGGTAGGCCACGCGCAGCAACGTGGCAGGGTCCTCCGCGGTCACGACCGAGACCTCTTCGGCTGCAGCCTCCACGCCGAGGATGCTGCCGTCGCTGGCCCGCAGCAACGAGCCCCGGGTCAGGATCGTGCCGCGCGGGAGGAACAGGCCGACCTCCCTGCCGCCCTCGGTCCTGGCCTTGAGGCGGCTGCGGCGGCGCGACTCCCAGGTCAGCGCCAGACGGTCGCTCGGCTGGCCCTCGAGCGCGAGCTCCTGGACCTCGAGCATCTGCGGGGCGTCGTCCTCGTGGTCCATCGAAGGCACCGTACTCGAGGACCCAGTTCCGGATGACGATGCCCGGTGGTGACCTTTCCGTTGCCCTTATGTTGCGAACGGTGTCCGCCGGCTCACCAGCCGGCTCCCGGGATAGCGTAGCCGTTGGGGTACTCGGGAGCGAGTTGCCACTCGGCGATCCGCTCGGCCAGCTTGAGCACGGCGAGGCCGTCCTCCGCGGAGCGATCGGCCGAGGGCACCATGGGCGCGCTCTCGATGGTGCAGTAGCCCGCGTAGCCGGTGCGGATCAGCGCCCGCATCACCGCGGTCCAGTCGGTCTTGCCGTAGCCCGGGGTCAGGGAGTTGGAGTCGCGGAAGTGCCCGTGCCAGAGGTAGGGCTGCGCATCCATCACGGCCTCGTACGCACCGAGCTCCTCCAGGTTCACGTGGAAGAAGTCGAGCTGGATGCCGATGTCATCTCGTCGGGTGAGCTCGATGACCCGCTTGTGGTTGGAAGCGGTGTTGACGAACTTGCCCATCTCCAGGTGGTTGGTCGCCTCGAACACGAGCTTCACCCCGCGGGCCGCGGCATGTTCGCCCATGCGTCGCAGGGAGTCCACCGCGACGGCGGTGGCCTCGTCCACGTTGCTCGCGTCGATGGGAGCGTGGATGGCGGTGGCGATGGTCACCGAGCGCGCGCCGAGCTCGGCCGCGAAGTCGATGGTGGAGCGCGTCTCGGCCACGGCCAGCTCGGCGGTGGCCGGCTCGGTCAGGGTCTTGAAGCGGGGGGAGTAGGGGTCCCACATCTCGCCCCAGCACTCGTTGACGTTGGAGACCTCCAGGCCGAAGTCGTCCTTCAGGCGCAGGTGCGTGGCCAGGTAGTCCTCCATGCTCACCCCCAGCCCATAGCGACCCTTGGGCGGGCAGATCTCGATGGCGTCGTAGCCACAACGGGTGAGACGCTCGTAGGTGCGCTCGGGGTGGAGGTAGGCCTCCTCCTGGCCGAAGGTGAGCTGGAAGTAGCTGTACTTGAACGGGGTGTGGGTCATGGTCTCCTCCTGTGCCCCGAGCATAGCCATGCGCGACCGGTGCGAACGGGCCCAGCAACTAGAACGGATGTGCTACTCCGAGGGCGCAGTGGTAGCATGCGGCTCCCGTGCCACGCCCGTCCCGACGACTCCAGGACCATCCGCTCGCCGCCTTCGGTGCGCCCGCGCGCGAGTGGTTCGAGGGTGCCTTCGACGGACCCACGGAGGCACAGGCGCTGGGCTGGCCGGCCATCGCTCGTGGCGACCACACCCTCATCTGCGCTCCGACCGGCAGCGGCAAGACCCTGGCCGCCTTCCTGTGGTGCCTCGACCGGCTGCTGACCGAGCCCGTCCCGGACGATCCACGCACTCGGCTGCGGGTCCTCTACGTCTCACCCCTGAAGGCGCTGGTCCATGACGTGGAGCGCAACCTGCGCTCGCCCCTGGCCGGCATCAGCCTGGCTGCCCAGCGGTCGGGCGCGCCCGCCGCGGACGTCCGCGTGGGCATGCGCACCGGTGACACACCAGCCCACGAGCGGCGCGCCTTCGGGCGGACCCCACCGGACATCCTCGTCACCACGCCGGAGTCGCTGTACCTGCTGTTGACGTCAGCGGCGCGTGAGTCACTGCGGGCCGTGCGCTGGGTCATCGTGGACGAGATCCATGCGCTCGCCGGGACCAAGCGCGGGGCGCACCTGGCGCTCTCGCTCGAACGCCTCGCCACGCTGACGGCGACGGCACCGCAGCGCATCGGACTGTCCGCGACACAGCGCCCGCTCGCAGCGGTGGCGGCCTATCTCGGCGGTCGCGAGGACCAGCTCGGCGATGCGCCCGGCCGACCGCGCCCCGTGACCGTGGTAGACGCCGGTGTGCGCAAGGACCTGGAGCTCACGGTGGTGGTGCCGGTCGAGGACATGAGCCGGCCCGGGGATCAGGTCCCGATCGACGAGGTGCCCGGAGGGCCCGTGGACGGGCCGGCCGCACGCACCAGCATCTGGCCGTCCATCTATCCGCGCATGCTGGAGCTCATCGGGGACCACCACAGCACGATCGTCTTCACCAACAGCCGACGCCTGGCGGAGCGCATCGCGCTCAACCTCAACGAGCTGGCGGGCGAGGAGGTGGCGCGCGCGCACCATGGCTCCATCGCACGAGAACAGCGGCTGCTCATCGAGGAGACGCTCAAGGCCGGACGCCTGCCGGCCATCGTGGCCACGTCCTCGCTCGAGCTGGGCATCGACATGGGTGCGGTGGACCTGGTCATCCAGGTCGAGTCGCCGCTGTCCGTGTCGAGCGGCTTGCAGCGGGTCGGCCGGTCGGGCCATCGGGTGGGTGAGCCGTCACGGGGGGTGATCTTCCCCAAGTACCGCGGCGACCTGCTCGAGGCCGCCGTGGTCACGCGCCTGATGCGTGAAGGCGCCATCGAGCCCACGGTCGTGCCCCGCAATCCGCTCGACGTGCTGGCCCAGCAGCTGGTGGCCATGACCCTCGAGCGCAGCTGGGGGGTCGATGAGCTGTACGCGCTGGTGCGGCGGACGGAGAACTTCGCCGAGCTCGGTCACGAGCCGTTCGAGGCCACGCTCGGGATGCTCGCGGGCCAGTACCCGGCCGACGAGTTCGCCGAGCTGCGACCGCGCGTCATCTGGGACCGCGTGGCAGGCACGGTGGAGGCCCGGCGCGACGCCCGCATGGCAGCGGTGGTATCCGGCGGCACCATCCCCGACCGCGGGCTGTTCCCGGTGTTCCTGGCCGATGACGGCGGGGACCGGGACGGGCCCGTCCGAGCGCGAGGTCGGGGCAGTGGGCGGCGCGTGGGCGAGCTCGACGAGGAGATGGTCTACGAGACCCGGGTGGGCGAGGTCGTGCTCCTCGGTGCCAGCGCCTGGCGCGTGGAGTCCATCGAGCACGACCGGGTGCTGGTCTCGCCGGCACCCGGTGCTCCGGGCAAGGTGCCCTTCTGGAAGGGCGATGCGATCGGGCGGCCCGTCGAGCTGGGCCGAGCGCTGGGCCGGTTCGTGCGCGAGATCGGCGAGCTCGCCGGCGGCAGCGGGGAGGGCGCAGAGGCCGCCATCGGACGGCTGCGGGAGGATCATCGCCTGGACGCGCTGGCGGCGCGCAACGTGCTCGACTACCTGGCCGAGGAGCGCGCCGTCACCGGCGCGCTGCCCACCGACCGCACGATCGTGTTGCAGCGCTTCCGCGACGAGCTGGGCGACTGGCGGGTGTGCCTCCTGACCCCGTTCGGCGCGCGGGTGCATGCCCCCTGGGCGCTGGCCATCGAGTCCCGCTTGCGCGCGAGCCTCGATGTCGACGTCAAGCCTCTCTGGTCCGACGACGGCATCGTGCTGCGGCTGCCGGCCATGGAGGACTCGACCCGCGAGCTCAGCGGCGGCTCGCTCGCGGCAGTGGCGGCAGCGGCCGTGCTCGTGGAGTCGGACCGCATCGAGGAGCTGGTAACCGAGGCCGTGGGCGAGTCTGCCCTCTTCGGCAGTCGCTTCCGCGAGAACGCGGCACGGGCCCTGCTGCTACCGCGTCGCCGCCCGGGTCAGCGCACGCCGCTGTGGCAGATGCGTCAGCGCGCCAACCAGCTGCTCTCGGTCGCCCGCCGGTACGGCTCGTTCCCCATCATGCTCGAGACCTACCGCGAGATCCTCAGCGACGTCTTCGACCTGCCGGCCCTGCGCGAGCTGCTGGCGGCCATCGAGCGGCGGGAGCTGCGGGTGGTGAACGTCGAGACGGCCCACGCCTCACCGTTCGCCTCGTCGTTGCTCTTCGACTACATCGCGACCTACATGTACGAAGGTGACACGCCGGCCGTGGACCGACGGGTGCAGGCGTTGACCCTCGACCGGGACCTGCTGCGCGACCTGCTGGGGGCAGAACAGCTGCGCGAGCTGCTCGATCCCGGGGCCCTCTCCGAGCTGGAACTGGAGCTGCAGGCACTGCTGGAAGACCGGGCCGCCGGGTCCGCCGATGCCGTCCACGACCTGCTGCGCCGACTCGGGGACCTCTCCACGGAAGAGATCGCGGGGCGCGTGCGAGGGCCCGACGCTCGTGCTCGGGCCCGTGCCAGCGGGGAGTGGCTGGGCGCATTGGCCGAAGGTCGGCGCGCGCTGCGCGTGCGCGTCGGGGGCGAGGAACGATGGATCGCCGCCGAGGACGTCGCGCGCTACCGCGACGCCCTCGGGGTCGTCCCGCCGGCGGGCGTACCCGAGGCGCTCCTGGCGGTGACCAGCCGCCCGCTGCGATCGTTGCTCGCGCGCTGGTCACGGACCCACGCTCCCTTCCACACGGCCGAACCTGCGGCCCGTTGGCGCTTGCCCCTCGGGCGTCGTCGAGCAGGGTCTGGAGGGTCTCGCCGCCGAGGGTCTCCTGCTGCGCGGCGAGTTCCGCCCCGACGGGGTCGAGCGGGAGTGGTGCGAACCGGAGGTGCTGCGCATGTTGCGCCGCCGTTCGCTGGCCCGCTTGCGCCACGAGATCGAACCGGTCGAACCCGCCGCCTACGCCCGCTTCCTGCCGGCCTGGCAGGGGGTCGGGGGCGGAAGGACCGGTCTGGAGCGCACCGCCGAGGTGGTGGCCCAGCTGGAGGGTTTGGCCCTGCCCGCGAGCGTGCTCGAGCGGGATGTCCTGCCGGCCCGCGTCCGCGACTACGTGCCGCGGCTGCTCGACGAGCTGGGCGCTGCCGGCGAGGTCATCTGGGTCGGTGCGGGCAGCCTCGGGCGCGATGACGGTCGGGTCGTCCTCTATCGGCCGGACCGCCTGGCGCTGCTGGGCGCGGACGTTACCGCCAACGCCCTTGCGCCGGCGCACGAGACCTGGCTCCACCGGGCGCTGCGCGAACGCCTGCGGAAGCACGGTGCTTCCTTCCATCGCGAGCTGCAGGCGGCGGCGCTGCTCGCGGCCGGCCAGACGGGCCAGCGCCGGCCGAGCGAGCGGGAGGTGCTCGACGCCCTCTGGGACCTGGTCTGGGCCGGCGAGGTCACCAACGACACGTTCGCTCCACTCCGCGCGCTGCGCTGGCCACGACGGGCAAGCCGCCACGGGCCGCGCCCGCGGGCTCGCGGCGTCACCCGGGCGGGGCCGCCGGAAGGGGCCGGCCGCTGGTCGCTCGTGAGCGACGCCGTGCGCACGACCATCGAGCTGACCGGCAGGCCAGGGGAGACCAAGCGACGCCTGGCGCTGGCGGACCTCCTGCTCGAGCGCTACGGCGTGGTGGTCCGTGACCAGGTCGCGGCCGAGGGCGTGCCCGGTGGCTTCGGTGCCATCTACCCCGTGTACCGCGAGATGGAGGAGCGAGGACGCGTGCGCCGGGGCTATTTCATCGAGGGCGCCGGCGGAGCCCAGTTCGCCTTGGCCGGCGCGGTGGACCGTCTGCGTTCGCTGCGTCGGGACCCGGCGGCCGAGCCGGCGGCCGAGCCGGCGCTGCTGCTGGCCGCGACCGACCCGGCCAACCCCTACGGCGCCGCCCTTCCCTGGCCCAGCGGGGAGCGCGCGGGTTCGCGCTCGCCGGCCCGGGCGGCGGGGGCGTACGTGGTCCTGCATGCTGGCGAGCTGGTGGCCTACCTCGAACGGGGCGCGCGCTCACTGGTCACGTTCGACCCATTCGCCGACCCTGTCATGGCCCAGCGCGCGATCGTGGCCTTGCGGCAGCTCGTGACCGACGGGCGCTTGCGGCAGCTGCAGCTCGAGAGGCTCAACGGCGAGCCCATCGCGACAGCGGTGGACCGGGAGCGGCTGGCGACGTCCGGGTTCCGGCCTGCCTACAAGGGCTACGTGCTGGGTCCGACCGGCTGAGGTGACGGGCGTTCCGGCGGTCGGCGCTCCGGCTCCGAGGTCGCGGAGTCGAGCCCGAGGAGGCGGCGACCGTGCATGTCGACGGCGGCGAGGACGTTCGCTGCGCGATGCGGGCTGCGCCACCAGCCGGAGATCGCCCCCGCGACCACGTCGCGGTTCTCGCGGAGCTGGGCGGGCCAGGTGCGCCACTCGAACCAGCGCGGGTGGGCCCAGATCCACGGCACCGCTGCCCACAGCAGCAGGGCGTAGTCGAGTCGTGCCGGCCGGGGGTAGTTGATGACGAGATCCAGCTGGCGGATGACCTCGGGCCACACCGCCAGCGTGAGCACCGCGAAGAGCAGGCCCCAGGCGAGGCCCCATAGTCGTGCCCGCGGCGGAAGCACGACGAAGAGGGCGAGGGGGAACCACTTGAGGGCCGTGGCCAGGGCCCACAGGAAGCCTCCCAGGCGCGGGCCCACGAAGTGAGCGGCCCAGATGCCCATGGCGCAGAGCAGCGTGATGTTGCCGGTGTCGAGGGTCGCGGCCAGCGGCACCGTCACGACCGCGGCCAGGAGGGCCGTCGCGAGCGGGTGCTGGCGATAGGCCCAGCCCACGCTCCACAGGAAGATGACGATGCTGAACGCGCGATAGACGAACCAGGCGGTCTCCCAGGGTAGGGCCGCCCAGGGCGTGAACAGCGGCAGCGACCAGGACCAGTAGACGTAGGGCATGTAGGGCGGCGGGGGATCGAGCGGATCGCCGCCGCTGAGCCAGAGCCGCACCCCGCCCCAGTAGGCCCGGGCATCGGCCCCGACGAGATCGCCCCGAGCCAGGATCCAGACGGCGATCGCGGCACCGCAGACCACCAGGATGATGATGGCGGCAAGGCGCACGGGGTCACGCAGCGGGCTCTGGACGTGGCGCATCGTGCGCATCGTACCGCCGCCGTTCGCAGGTCATACACTCGCGCCAAGATGCGTGCTGTCGATCCCGGCGACCTGATCCATCTCCAGGCGGCCATGGAGCAGCGCCTGCCCCGGTTCCTGGCCGACCTTCGGACGCTCGTCGAGATCGAGTCCGGCTCCTACACCAAAGCCGGGGTCGATCGGGTGGGCGAGTGGATGGCAGGGCGCCTGGAGGCCCTCGGGGCCGGGATCGCCCGCCATGCCCACGCGGAGCTCGGCGACGACATCGTGGCCACCTTCGAGGGCAGCGCCGATGGACCGACCGTCATGCTCGTCGGTCACACGGACACGGTCTTCGACAGCGGTTACCTGGCTCGGCGTCCCTTCGAGCGGCGGGGCGACGTGGTCCTGGGCCCGGGTACGAGTGACATGAAGTCCGGTCTGCTGGCGGGCCTCTACGCGCTGGAGATCCTGCGGACCCTGGACGAAGGCGGGGCGTGGCTGCCGGTGGGGCGATTGGTCTACGTCATCAACGGCGACGAGGAGATCGGCTCGCCCGTGAGCACCTCTCTCATCGCGCAGCTGGCGCGAACCGCCGACGTCGCCTTCGTGCTGGAGGCTGGTCGAGCCAACGGCGACATCGTCTCTCAGCGCAAGGGCATGATGCATCTGCGGGCGACGGTGGCAGGCCGCGCCGCCCATGCGGGCGTAGAGCCGGAGAAGGGGCGCAGCGCGACCCTGGAGGCGGCCCACAAGACGATCGCGCTCCACGCCCTGAACGGGCGTTGGCCCGGGGTCACGGTCAACGTGGGTGAGCTGCGCGGGGGCACGCGGCCGAACATCGTGGCCGAGTCCTGCGTCATGACCATCGACCTGCGGGCCGCCAGCGCACCAACGCAGGATGAAGCGGAAGCAGCCATCCGCCAGATCCTCTCAAGCGCGACCGTGCCCGAGGTCCGGACCACGGTCGAGGTCCTCGGCCACACGCGTCCGATGGAGAAGTCGGCCGCCTCCACCAAGCTGGTCGACGCCGCTGTTTCCATCGCCGCGCAGCTGGGGTTCTCCCTGGCCGACGCCGGGACCGGCGGCAGCTCCGACGCCAACACCACCGCCGCGGCCGGTGTGCCCTCGCTCGATGGCCTCGGACCGGTGGGTGGCAACGACCACACGCCAGAGGAGTACGTGCGCGTCAGCTCCATCGTCCCCAGAACGACGCTCTTGGCCGCGCTCGTGCTGGCAGCCGGCCCAGCCGGGCGCGATGTTCAGCGCGAGAAGGTGCTGCCGCAGCGATCGCAGACGGTGTAGAGACCGTGGCGGTCGCGGAGGAAGCCGGCGACGTGGAGCCGGCCCTCGAGGCAGGCCGGGCAGACCCAGGTCCACCACTTCATCGGGGCACCGTTCTCGCCCATCTCCAAGGGGCCCAACGGCGAAGCCTCGGCCTCGACCCTGGCGGCGAGGCCCTCGTGCGCCTCGAATGCGGCGCTGACCGCGGCCGCGCGAGACTCGTCGTCCTCGCTGCTATAGGGATAGGTCTGGCTGACGTTCGAGCTCACGATCGGCCGAGTATAGACGCCGGCTACCAGGCTGCGGCGGACCCCTCGGAGCGCGGGTCGGCGGCCGCGGCGTAGGAGCGCACGGCCCCGTCCTCGGCCCGCACGACCTCGATCGCGTGTGCATGCCCCATGGTCGAGGTCCACGGCTCGCGCATCTCGACGCGGTGACCCAGCGCCCGCAGGGCCTCGGCGATGCCGGCGCTCACGCGCGACTCGAGCTCGGTTCGGTCAGCCGGCGCGAACTGCCGCGGCATCATCGCAGCCCAGCGTGGCGCGGATACCGCGGTGGCCACGTCGGCACCCCCGTCGACCACGGCTGACACGAACTGGGCGAAGACCTGCGGCTGGATCTCGCCGCCCATGGAGCCGTGGACCATCCAGGGCAGGCCGGCGCGCAGCAGCATGCCGGGCGCGAGGGTGTGGGCCGGCCGCTTGCCCGGGGCCAGGGCGCTGGGATGGCTCGGGTCGAGACGGAAGAAGGCACCGCGGTCGTGGAAGGCCACGCCGGTCACGGGGTCGACGAGTCCCGAGCCGAACCCCTGGTAGTTGGACTGCAGCAGGCTGACGGCGTTGCCCCAGCGGTCAGCGGTGGCGATGTAGACCGTGCCACCACCCGCGGGCAAGGTGCCCGGATCGAGGCGCATGGCCCGCGCCGGGTCGATCCGGGCAGCCAGCACGTCGAGGCGCTCGGGGGAGAGCATGGCCTCGGTCTCGCCCTCCTCCATCCAGGCCGGGTCGGTGACGTGCGCATCGCGCTCCACCAGCGCCAGTCGCGAAGCTTCCAGGCCGAGGTGGATCCACGCCGGGTCGGCCCAGCCCCGACCATCGAAGGCGTCCGCGGGCGGGGGCGCGAAACGTGCCAGCAGAGCCAGCGTCTGAAGGGCGATGACGCCCACGCTGTTGGGTGCGTGGCTCAACGCCGTGAGGCCGCGGTAGTCGGTCGCAAGGGGCCGGCCCCAGTCGCTGGTGTGCCCTGCCAGGTCGGTCGCCCCCACGGGACTGCCCCGGGTGCCGAGATAGTCGGCCCAGGCCGCTGCGACCGAGCCGGTGTAGGGCGCCGCCGGCCCTTCCACGACCAGGCGCTGGAGGGTGCGCTCGAGCGCGGGCAGGCGCACCAGCGCGCCGGGCTGCCGTGGGCGTCGCTCAGGGCGGTACACCTGCGCCCAGTCCCGGTCACCACCGAAGACCTGGGCCGAGCGTTCCACCGCTGCGATCCAGCCGTCACTGGCCGGGAAGCCAGCGGCGAGGTCGATGGCCGGGGCCAGCAGGAAGGCCCAGTCGAGGCGTCCGTACCGCCCGTGCGCCTGGCCCCAGGAGTGGACGGCGCCAGGCACGGTGATGGACCACGGCCCCCGCTCCGGCATGCTCGTATGCCCGGCCGCGGCCGCGGCCTCGAGGGTCGCGCCGGCACCGGCACGGCCGCTGCCGTTGAGGGTCACCGCCTCGCCGCGCTCGGCATCCCAGATGATCCAGAAGGCGTCTCCGCCAAGTCCGCAGCTGTGGCCCGCGACCACCGCCAGGGCCGCGTTGGTGGCGATGGCGGCGTCGACTGCGCTCCCCCCCGTGCGCAGCGCCAGCAGGCCGGCCTGGGTGGCGAGGTGGTGCGGGCTGGCCACGGCACCGTGCCGGCCGCGGATGGGACGGGCAGGCATGGTGGCCGGCATGCGGGACCCCTCGGAACCAGAGATCACGTGGCGCTCGTATCCCGGGATGGCGCCGCCATCGCCGGCAGGATCACGCCGACTCGGGCACCGGCACCATCGATGTTCTCGGCGAAGGCATCGCCCCCGAGCGCCTCGGCCAAGTCACGCACGATGGCCAGGCCGAGGCCTGAGCCACGCCGGGTGCGCGAGGGGTCGGCGCGGTAGAAGCGGTCGAAGACGTGGGGCAGCGAGGCCGCCGGGATGCCGGGCCCGTCGTCGGTCACGGCCAGGGTGACGAGGCCCGCGGAGTGGCGACACTCGACCACGATGTGCCCGCCGGGCGATGGGGCATGCGCCAGGGCGTTGTCCACGATGTTGCCCAGGATGCGGTCAAGCGCATCCCGGTCTGCCACGAGTGAGACCGTCCCGCTGCTCCCGTGATGGTCGGCCACACGCAGGTCCTGGCCTCGGCTCTCGGCCTCCGGCGCGAAGCGTTCGACCGCGGCTGCGGTCACGACCTGGGCATCGAGCATCTCGGGCTGGAGTGCCGGCCCCGCCACGCCCGGCACCGTGAGGTGGTCAAGGTCGTCGAGCATCCGCTCGAGGCGGCCGGCTTCATCGGAGATGGCGTCGGCGGCGCGCACGGCCACCTCCCCGGTCGCGGTCCCATCGCGGAGCGCTTCGCTGAAGCCGGCGATGACGGTCAGCGGCGTACGCAGGTCGTGCCGGATGTCAGCCAGCAGCTGGCGCTGGGCCTCGCGGGTGGCGCCGACCTCCGCCGCCATGGCGTTGAAGGCGGCGCTGGCCTCGGCCACCTCCGTCGGTCCGCCGGTAGGCAACGGCTCCGGCACCTTGCCCTTGGCCACCGTCGCGGTCGCCTCGGACAGACGCTGGAGCGGACGCGTGACCGAACGACTGAGGCTCAAGGCGAGCGGGATGCCGATGATGAGCAGCAGCAGTGCCGCGACCGCCAGCGCCCGCACGAGGTCGGCCGTCGCGCGCGCGGCCGAGTTGTCCGGGGCAGCCAGCAGGAGGAGGGGTGTGTCGCGCCCCCCGCGCGGCTCGCGCACGATCGGCGTGGCCGCATAGAGCACGTCCCCGATGCCCTCGATCTCGGTGGTGCCGGTGGCCACCTGTCCCCGCAGCAAGGGTCCATCCAGCTGAGGCACCTGTGGCAGCCGGCTGGTGGTCTCGTTGGCCGGGTTCAGGATGTAGGAGCTGTCGCCTTGCACGAAGATGATGGAGAAGGCGGCCTGGTCGACGTCCTGCTCGAACGACTCGAGGAAACCGGCCAGCTCGTCGCCGGCCTTGCCTGCGCTCGAGCGCAGCTGCTCGACGAAGTCGCCGTCCGCGTCGCTGCCTGGGCGGAGCACGGTGACGGGCAAGCGGGCACGGACCACCCCCGCGTAGGGGGCCGTGAGCTCGATGAGCGAACCCATGGCGGCGTCACGGTGGAGCTCACGCAGCGCGACCCACAGCGTGCCGCCCACGGCCATCAGGGTCACCAGCGCGAAGCCCAGCAGGGCCAGTCCGATGCGGCCGCGGAGCGTCCTCACCCGTGTCGCTGCCGGGGCGGCGGGACCAGGCGGTAGCCGACGCCCTTGACCGTCTCGATCGGCGGAGCGTCGTCACCGAGCTTGCGGCGGAGCTCGGAGATGTGGACATCGACGGTGCGCGTCTCGCCGGGGAAGTCGGTACCCCACACGCTGGAGAGGAGATCGTCGCGGCTCCAGACCACGCCGGGATCGCGAGCCAGGGCCGCCAACAGGTCGAACTCGCGGGGTCGGAGCTCGAGGCGCGTCTCACCCACGTACGCCTCTCGTCGCCGCGGGTCGACCCGCAGCTCGCCCACGTCCATGGGGCGAGTGCCCCGCAGGGCCGGATCGGCACGACGCAGGATGGCCTTCACGCGCGCCACCATCTCGCGCGGGTTGAAGGGCTTGGTGAGGTAGTCGTCGGCGCCGAGCTCGAGCCCCACGATGCGGTCGATGTCCTCGCTCCGCGCGGTCAGCATGAGGATGGGCGTCTCGCCCCGACGCCGGATCTCCCGGGTGACCTCGGTGCCATCGAGCCTGGGCATCATCAGGTCGAGCACGACGAGGTCTGGATCCACGCGATCGTGCTGGACCAGCGCCTCCTGACCGTCTCGAGCTTCGACCACGTTGAAACCGGCCTGCTCCAGGTAGAGACGGACCAACTCGAGGATGTTGCGCTCGTCGTCGACGATGAGGATGGTCTTCACCGCCCGAGCATAGCCCGGCCACCCTCCGCGGAGGGGTAGCGCGATGTCAGGGCGATGTAAGAACGCACCCGTACGGACGATCGGACCTGGACCTCGCGGGACCGAGGCGAAGGCTCAGCCCACCGCCTCGCCGGGACGCGGAGCGACGACGGTCACGTCGTCGAGCCCGATGTTGGCGAGCTCCTTTCGCAGCTGGTCGGGGTCGCCGGCCAGGATGGGAAAGGTGCCGTAGTGGATCGGCACGACCGTGGCACAACCGAGCAGCTCGACCGCCCGTGCCGCCGCCGTGGGATCCATCGTGAAGTGGCCGCCGATGGGCAGGAAGGCCACGTCGGGGCGGTACATCTCACCGATCAGACGCATGTCACCGAAGAGGGCCGTGTCCCCAGCGTGATAGAGGCGGCGACCGTTCTCCAGCTCGACCACGAAACCGGCCGGCTCGCCCAGGTAGATCGTGTCGCCAGTGTCCGCCAGCCAGTCGCCGGCGGAGTGCAGCGCCGGAACCATGGTCACCCGCAGGCCACGAACCGCCACCGTCCCGCCCAGGTTCATGCCCACGATCTCGGCTCCGGTCTCCTGGGCCTCCAGCCAGAGAGACAGTTCGTGGATAGCGGGCCAGGCTGGCCTGGTGCGCCGCGCGATGGCCAGCGAATTGGCTGACGCGAGATCGCCGACCGCGGCGCCAAGGTGGTCGAAGTGGCCGTGGGTCACCAGCATCACGTCGCAACGTTCGATGGCTTGCGGGTCCGTCGTCGCGAGCGGATGCCCGAACCAGGGATCGAACAGGACGGTGGTCCCGGCCTCGGACTCGACGAACACCGTCGAGTGTCCAAACCAGGTGAACCGAAAGCCAAGGTCCTCGCTCATCAGTGCGCCTCCAGTGGTCGGTGCGGGCTTGCCTCGCCATCGTACCCACTCGCCAGCGGCCCGGCCTCCGCGTATCCTTCGGCCATGAAGGTCCTCCGCCTGACCACCGGCCCGGTCGGCACCAACGTATGGGTCCTGGGCGATGTCCGCACGCGCGAGGCCATCGCGATCGACACCGCGACCCCCTCGGTTCGCTGGCTGACGCAACAACTGAGCGACGAGGGCTGGGCACTCCGCTTCATCGTCAGCACGCACCGCCACTGGGACCACATCGGGGACAACGCCGATGCCGTCGTGGCCACGGGCGCGAAGCTGGCGGTGCACGTCGCGGACCGTCACGGCCTGGAGCACCCGGATCCCATGTCGGCACCGTTCGCCATCCCGCCGAGCGTCCCCGCGCTCGACCTGGCAGAGGGATCAAGGATCCGCTTCGGGGAGGTCGATCTGACGGTCCTGCACACGCCCGGCCACACCGAGGGGTCGGTCTGCCTGCTGAGCGATGATGAACGCCTGCTGATCTCGGGTGACACGCTCTTCGCCGGGGCCTGGGGCCGCACCGATCTGCCCGGTGGCGACGAGGAGGCGATGATCGAGTCGCTATCGCGGCTGGCCTTGCTCGAGCCTGGTCTGGCCGTGCTGCCCGGACATGGGCCGGACACGACCATGGATCGGGAGCTGCCCTGGTTGCGCACGGTCGCGAGCGATAAGAAGTTGCCCTTCTAGTTCCCGTACGCGCGGCGCTCGCGCCTCAGGCGAAGCGGCCGCATGCCTCCGCGTCGAGCGAATAGATGGGCTGAGGGCCGAAGCCCTTGACCTCGACCTCACCCACTCGTCTCCCGTCCGCGCAAGCCTACACAGCCGGGGCAAGCGGCATCGACCACTCCGTGACCGTGCGGTCGGCCACGAAGCCGTGCCGTTCGTAGAGCGTGAGCGCCATGTTGGGGTTGTGGCTATCGACGTCGAGCTGGGCGGACGTCATGCCCGACTCCCGGAGCCGCACGAGCGCGCGCCCCAGCAGGGCCGAGGCCAGGCCGCGACGACGCCAGGGCCGACGTACCCAGACCGGATCCGTCCAGCCCCGCTGGTAGCCGTGCTGCTCGTTCTCGTCGACGTGGATCTCGCCGTGCACCGCGCCGGCGATGGCCTGGCCCTCGAATGCGGCCACGATGAGGGTCGGGTCGGTGGTCGGGCTCTCGATCCACTGGCGATACGAGGACTCGCTGGCGTCGAAGACGCCGTAGTGGTCGCGAAATGCCTCCACACCCCCATCGAACACGGTCCGCAGCAGGGCTGCGGTGATGGGCCGGATGCCCAGGCCCTCTGGCAGGGGAGGGACGACGATGGACTCGAGGTGCGGTCGGGTCATGTGTCGGTAGACGCGCGTGCGGCGGTAGCCGAGACGCTCGGCGAGGACCGCCCCACCGACGTCTCCCTCGGCCAGGTAGGGCACGACGAGCGCGCGCTGGCCCGGGTGGTCGTGCTCGGCAGCGAGGCTCGTCAGGCGTTCGATGTTCCGCCGCCAGAGGGTGCCACCGAGGCCGCGCCGACGCCACTCAGGATGCACATCACCCCACGACTGGTACTGCCAGCCGCCATCGTTGGCCCTGGCCCAGTCGATGAACGAGCGGGCCACGAGACGATCGCCGACGAAGGCCAGGACCATGTCCGCGGCCGGGTCGACACGCGGCTGGTTGCGCAGGTGCACGGCCAGCTCCTCGACGCTGACACCGTGCTGCTCGCCGTTGGCACGACGGGCTGCCTGCATCAGCTCGACGATGGCCGGCAGGTCCGACTCGCCCCGGTAGGTGCGGTAGTAGAGGTCCGCGATCTTCGGGCCCAGCGGCAGCATCGGCTCGCTCATCGAACCGACTCGAGGCGCTTGTGCCACTCCGAGCCGGACCGGTCGACCACGTAGCCGTGGGACTGGTACAAGGCCAGCGCGCGGTTCTCGTTCTGCGAGTCCACGCCCAACTGGGCGGAGGTCATGCCCTGCTCACGCAGCTGCCGGAGAGAGCGGCCGATGAGGGCATACGCCAGTCCCTGGCGTCGCCAGGCGCGCCGCGTGAACACCGGGTCGGTCCACCCACGGAGGTACCCGTGGGCCCCATTCTCCAGCGGGTCGATCAGGCCCTGGACGCCGGCGACGACCTCGTCGCCGACGAAGGCCGTCATCATGAGGTCGGGATTCGTGAGTGGGTCCTCGAGCCAGCGTCGACGGGCCGCCTCGGAGAAATCGTGGCCGCCGAAGTGGTCGCGGAAGGCCTCGGCGGCAGCGTCGAAGACGCGGGGCATCTCGGCCGTGGTCGCCGGCCGGGCCACGACGCCCGCTGCCAGCGGCGCGATGTCGATGTCCTCGAGGTGCGGTCGCGTCATGTGGTGGTAGACACGCACCCGCTCGTAACCACGTTGCCGTACGAGCGCCAGTCCCCCGGCGTCGCCCTCATCGAGCCAGGTGATGATGCGGCGTGGCCCAGGGTATGCCTGCTCCCGGGCGAGTTCGGTGAGCCGCCGCTCCGCATCCGCCAACATGGCCCCGCCGACGCCCCGCCGCATCCAGTCTGGGTGGATGTTCCCGTGACTGCGATAGTGACGCTCGCCGTCGGTGGTGTCGCTGTACTCCACCGACGAGTAGGCGATCATCGTCTGGCCGACGAAGCCCAGGAGGACGCCCTCCTCGGGCGGGATGTGGGTCGGGTGTCGCAGGTCGTTGCCGAGCGTGTCCACGTTCCAGCGTTCGACCTCTCCGGTGGCCTCGTTGAAAGCGTTGATCACCTCGACCATGGCCGGCACGTCATCCTCATCGCGATAGAAGCGGAAGGACAGGCCGGGGATGGCCGGGGCGGTCGACAGCTCGATCTGGTTCGTCGTCATCTCAATAGTCCTTCTGGTTGCGCTGCTTGAGCTGGCGCTTGGCTTGTCGGTACCAGCGTCCGCGACGGCGCTCGCTCTCGCGACGGGCATGCGTGTCGGCTCGCAGCTCCGCCGAGCGACGTTCAGCCTCCAGCTTGCGGTGGCTGGCCAGGCGCTCGGGTCGAAGGCGCCCGATGGCGATCGCCTCGGCCACCGCACAGCCCGGTTCACCCTCGTGCCGGCAGTCGCTGAAGCGGCACTGGCGCGCAAGTCCGTCCACGTCGCCGAAGGCGGCCTCCACCACGCCCTCGCTGCCGAGGACGCCGACGCTGCGCAGCCCCGGCGTGTCGATGACCAGTCCACCGCCGGCCAGCCTGAACAGCTCGCGGTGGGTGGTGGTGTGACGACCCTTGCTGTCGTCCTCCCGGAGCGTCTGCGTCGTCTGTTGCTCGTGGCCCAGCAGCGCGTTGATGATGGTCGACTTGCCCGCGCCCGACGAGCCCAGGAGGCAGGCCGTGGCGCCGGGTTCCACGCACGCGCGGACCTCGTCAAGGCCGGTACCTTCCAGCGCGCTGGTGACGATGACCCGGGTGCCCGCCGCGACCGCGTGGACGTCGGCGACCGCGCGGGACAGGTCGAGGGCCAGGTCGGCCTTGTTGAGCAGGACGACCGGGCGCACACCACCCTCGAGCGCGAGGACGAGGTAGCGCTCCAGACGTCGCAGGTTGAGGTCCTGGTCAAGGCCCGAGACGAGGAATGCGACGTCCACGTTGGCCGCCAGGACCTGGGCACCCGCGTTCGATGAACGCTGCCGCACGAAGCTGCCGCGTCGGTCGAGCACCTCGCGCAGGGCTGCCTGACCCGGGGCGTGCGGTACCGGTTCCAGGGCCAGCCAGTCACCCACGGCCGGCAAGTCCAGCGCCGTCGCAGCCTCGCGCGCGAAACGACGCTGCACGATGACGGTGCAGGGACCAGTCTCGGTCACGGCCACGCCGTTCCCGGCGGTGCTGACCAGCCGGCCAGGCAGCAGGCCGGCAGCCGCGTGAGGCGCGAACGCCATGGCGCGGTCTGCCGACCAGCCCAGTTGGGAGAAGTCGAGGGGGCTGGCGATCGATGTCGACATCAGCCCACTCGCTTGAGCTTGCCGGTCCGCTTGGCATAGGCTTCGGCCTTGCCGAAGGTCCAGATGCCCAGCGGGATGAATACCACGGCCATCACGAGCAGCGGCCAGAGCAGGTCCAGCAGCTCGCTCACGGGGGTGCCGTAGATGAGCCCCGCGCGCATGGCTTCGAGCACATACGTCGCAGGCGAGAAGCGTGAGAGCACCTGCATCCACTGGGGCAGGACATCCACGCTGTAGTAGACGCCGCTGATGAGCAGCAGCACCGATTGGATGACGAAGGTCATCTGGGCGCCTCGCTCGACATACATCAGGGGCAGGATGGCGGCCATCATGCCGATGCCGATGAAGCTGAGCGAGCCGACCGCGAGGAAGACGATCGGGGTCAACGGATCGGCCTGGGTGAAGTCCAGGCCGAAGAAGACTGCCAGCACCACGAGCATCACGAGGGTGTGCACGAGGCCGTAGAGGACCGCGTACATCGTGCTGCCGAAGAGCTGGGTCCAGCGACGCACCGGGGCCATGAAGGTGTACTCGAGCGTCCCTTCCCAACGCTCCCAGGCCACCGTCTCGGCGATGAAGCCGAAGACGATGGACAGGAAGTTCCAGAAGACCGCACCGATCATCAACGTCAGCACCAGCTCCTGGCTGCCCTGGTCCACGCCGATGAAGGCGATGGACAGGGCCGAGGCGGTGGCATAGACGAGCCAGGCGATCTCCCAGCCCCAGTAGCGCCGGGTCAGGAAGAAGTTGCGCTCGATGAAGGCGTAGCTCGCGATGAGCTCACGCGTCAGTAGGGCCATGAGGACTCGACCTCCCGTTCGAGCGGATGGCGGATGGAGTGGCGATATGGCCGGCGCCTGGCAGCCAGGCGTTCGGGTGCGTGGCGGCGATGTGGGTCGCCGCGTCGGCGGGGTAGCGGTTTACGCATCTGTCTGGTTCTCCTCGTCCCCGACGTCGTCGTCGAGGGAGCGCCCGGTCCAGGTCATGAAGACCGATTCGAGCGTGGGTGGAAGGCCGTGCTCTCGCGCGACCTTGGCTTTCAATTCGTCGGGGGTGCCCTCGACCACGAGGCGACCCTCGTCGAGGATGGACAGCCGGTCACAGAGGCGATCGGCCTCCGCGAGGTCGTGCGTGGTCAGCACGACCGTGGCGTCCTGGGTGGCCTTGATCTCCTCGATGAAGGCCTGCACGTCGAGCTTGCTGCGTGGATCGAGCCCGGTGGTGGGCTCGTCGAGCAGCAGGAGCGTCGGACTCGTGAGGATGGCCCTCGCGATGGCGACCTTCTGCTGCATGCCCCGGCTCATCTGCTCGAGCGGGCTGCCCAGCCGCGACCTGGCGATGCCAAGCCTGGCCAGGATCCGTTCGGCCTCCCGCTGTGCCTCGCCGGCCCGGAGACCGTAGAGGCGAGCGGCATAGAGCAGGTTCTCGTGCGGCGAGAGCTTCTTGAAGAAGGCCGCGTCCACAGAGACCCGGTTGATGAGCCGCTTCACCGCCATCTCGTCGGTGGCCACGTCGTGGCCCAGCACCTCGATCCGACCGGTGTCGATCGTGAGCAACGTGCTGATGAGACGGATGAGCGTCGACTTGCCGCCACCGTTGGCGCCCAGGATCCCGTAGACCTCGCCTCGCTCCACGCGGAGCGAGACGTCATCCACGGCGGTCACGGTCTTCTTGTTGCGACCGAGGCTGAAGCGCTTGGTGACGTGTTCGACCAGCAGCGCGTCGGAGCCGTCTGCCCAGGGACGGGCCACTGGCTGGTCGTGCTGCAGCGCGGGCGGGGAGACGGGCGGAGCAGCGATCGGTGGGCGGGGGTCTGTGCTGATGACCATCGGTCACCTCCTGTGTGCTATCGAGGTACGGGGACGGGCCCTGCTGCTGGCGAAGCGCGGGAGTCCTGGCTCTCGATGCCGAGGTGAGCGGGGCATCAAAAAAGCCGGGGGGCCCATCCGACCCTCCGGCTCGATCGACTGACGCTCAGGCGTCTCGAAGATCTACGAAGGGCACGGATCTCCCGCATCCGGGGCGCCAACGGGCGCGCCCGACCGCAGCCGGGAGGCGGCGGTGCTGAAGAGCTGGATGCGTGTCATCTGTCTACGAATCTCCTGTGCGGGATCCAGTGCGGAAAGGCCGAGCCGAGCGGCCGCGGATAAGGATAAGCCCTCTGTCAAGCCTCGGCCTGGAGGCTGTTGTTGCTCAATGAATTTGTCAGTGCCGACTGCTCAGTGACTTTGTCACCCTCCGCTGATGGAGGAGACGATCACGATGCGTCACAGCGAACAGCGACGGGTCTGGGTGCTCACCCGTGTGCTCGGCGGCGAGTTGACGGTGGCCGAGGCCGCCGAGCTGCTGGGCCTGTCGGAGCGCAGCATCCACCGGCTACGTGCCCAGCTCCAGCGGGATGGCCCCGCCGGGCTCGTCCACGGCAACCGCGGCCGGGTCTCCCCGCGCCGTCTCGGCGAGGCCACGAGGGCGCGGATCCTCGGGCTCGCGAAGGAGGAGTACGCCGGCTGCAACGACAGCCACCTCGCCGACCTGCTCGCCGAGCGCGAGGGCATCACCATCGCTCGCTCCAGCCTGCAGCGTCTGTTGCGCGCGGAGGGACGACCGAGCACGCGCCGGCGCCGGGCGCCGAAGCACCGCAGCCGCCGCGACCGCATGCCACGGGAGGGGCTGCTGCTGCAGACCGACGGCTCGCGCCACGACTGGCTCGAGGACCGGGGCCCGTGGCTCACCCTGGTGGGCTACATCGACGATGCCACCGGGCGCGTCACCGGCGCGACGTTCCGCGACCAGGAGGACAGCGCCGGCTACCTCGAGGCCCTGCTGGCCACGCTCCGCCACTACGGCGTGCCCGGCGCCGTCTACCACGACCGCCACACCATCTTCGAGCCGGCCGAGTCGGAGCCGCTCACGCTCGAGGAGCAGCTCGTCGACAGCCGCGTACCGACGCAGCTGGGCCGCACCTTCGCGGAGCTCGGCATCGCCTCGGTCAAGGCCCGCAGTCCCCAGGCCAAGGGCCGCATCGAGCGGCTCTGGGGCACGCTCCAGGACCGGCTCGTGGCAGAGCTGCGGATCGCTGGCATCGAAGACCGCGACGGGGCCAACGACTATCTGCCCGGCTACCTCGAGCGGCACAACCGCCGCTTCATCGTCCCCGCCGCGGATCCCGAGCCGGCCTGGGCACGGCCACCGCGAGGCACCCGGCTCGAGCGGATCTGCTGCTTCAAGTACCGGCGCACCGTGGCCCGCGATGGCACGGTGCGGGCCGGGGCCACGATCCTGCAGTTGCCGGCCAAGCCGAACGGCCGCAGCCGGGCCGGCCAGAAGGTCGAACTCCACGTCCGGCTCGATGGGCGGCTCGTGGTCTGGGACGGGCAGCGGGAGCTGGTCACCACACCCGCACCGCTCGATGCGGTGCAGCTGCGAGCCCTGGCCCATGCCCGGGTCGAGGTCGGGGAGATGCCGCGCAGTGCCGCCACCGCGACCAAGGTGCGGCCCGATCACCCCTGGCGTCGGGTCCGACCGGGCACCAAGCTCCACGCAAGGATCAATGCAGAGCGAGATGGAGTGACAAAATCACTGAGCAGTTAGCTGACAAGATCACTGAGCTGTGACAGCCTCGGCCTGGAGGCTTGTTGTTGCTCAGTGAATCTGTCCGCGCTGACTGCTCAGTGACTTTGGCAGTCAAGACGCAGCCGCGGGCGTGGCGGAGAATGCGCAGATGCGTCATCCCCACCTGGTCGACCTGCTTAGAGAAGGTGTCCTCGACGCCGGGCTGGCTGCGTTGCTGTGGCTGCTGGTGGAGGACCGGGTGCCGCTCGTCGTCACCGGGCCGGCACCGGCCGAGCAGCGCCGTGCGGTCGCCCGGGCGGTGCTCGCCCTCGACCCGGATCTCGACTGGGTCGTGCTCGAGGCCGGCGGCGGTGCGCTGACCACCGAACGCCTGGCGGCGCTGCTGCGGGGAGAAGCGGCCTTCGGCGTGGACGTGGAGGCGCACGACCTCAAGGAGCTCCTCGAAGGATTGGAGGCTGCGGGCCTGCCACGTGATGGCGTGCGCCGCCTGGGTGTGGTCGCCGTGCTGGATGAGCCGGCCGCAGGGCTCCGCTGCACCTCCGTCCACTACCTGAGGCCGAGCGAGCGAGATGGCCAGGGGCACGTCCAGCGCCGGCCACCGGCGGTGCTCGCCGCCTGGGATGCCGAGACCGACACCTTCGAGGACTACGCCTGGGGCATCACGCCAGAGCTGGCCGCACGCGTCGACCGGGCCCAGTCCGACCTCGAGGAGCGGCAGCTGGGTCGCGCGCGCTTCCTGGCGGGAGCGGCGACCTCCGCCGACGAGAGCGGGATCGACGAGCGGGTACGCACCCAACTCGCGAGCGAGCCCCCGCGGGTGCCGGCGCCGGAGCCGGGGGCCGCACGGCCGTCACCGTTCGGAGGCGGACTGCTCGACCCGGACGAGCATCGCCACTAGGCCCTACGGGCTGCTGTAGGGGTAGACGAAGCGCAGGACCCGCTTGTCCCGGGCGTCGCGCAGGCCGAAACCCGGGTCTCCGGGACCGGTGGCCGGCTCGAGGCGCACTGCACTGCGCAAGGCCGCGAGGAAGGCCCGCTCCTCCTTGGCCCGGTCGCAGGCGGCGACATCGGTGCCACGGAGATCGCTGAAGGTGATGAAGAGGCCGTCGCTGACATACGAGCCGGCATAGGGACCGCAGGGTCCGCTGCCTGTCGCGAGCCCATCCTCGAGACGGAGGCTGGTCCAGGCATCGCGGTCCCGGGCCGGCACCGGCGCACGCAGCCAGGTGGTGCCTTCGATCGGCGGGTCGGCTCGGTACTCGAGCGCCGTGCCGCCGTCGTCCACGGTCAGGGTCAGCCCGTCCGGGGAGACGACCAGATACGCGCTCGCGGCAGCGAGGACCTCGAGCACGGCCGCCTGCTGTTGCTCGAGTCCGTCCGGGCAGGGCGCGTCGGTCAGGTCGAGCGGGCCGAAGCTGATGACGCTGGCCTGGCGCGAGAAGGTCGCTCGGAAGCCATTGCAGCCGGTGCCACCGAGCACGGAGCCCGACTCGACCGTGCGTGCCGCCCTTCGGCGCCCGACGTCGAAGGTCAAGTCGGACGGGAACTCCGCTGCCGCCGACTGCTGCTGCCCGTCAAGGCGGTAGCGCGTCAGGCGCCACCGCCACGGTTCGAGGCTGCCCGCGTCATCGCGACCGAAGCGCAGGAGCGCGCTGCCGTGGGCGCTGCTGAGCACCAGCTCGTCACCCTCGTCGCCGGGCTCGATCGCGTAGGCGGCCGCCTTGCGCAGGGCATCGACCATGGCCTCCTGGACCATGGTCGTCTGCTCGGCGCAGTCGTTGCTCTTCAGTCCCTTGAGCTTGAAGCCGATGGCGCGGCCGACCGTTCCGTAGCTGCCCCGAAACGCGGTACAGCCCCCGGAGGCCGCGAGCGAGCCCGCCTCCAGGCGCATCGTGGCGGCGACCTCCGGTCCCGGCGCCCGGCCGCCAGCGGCGGTCAGGTACCAGCGCAGGCGCCAGGGCGTGCCTTCGAGCGGGAGGCTCGCGGCCGGTCGCAACGCAAGGGGCAGATCGGCAGAACCGGTCGGCTCCTCGGCGGCCGTGGACCGGACACCGAGGATGACCGCGAGCACGGCGGCCAGGAGAAGCGCGGAGAGGCTGCGGAAGAGGCCCATGGGAGCGGGAGTATCCGCCCATGGCGCGGGATCTGCCAGCGCCGGCTCCGATCATGACCGCCGGACCACCCCGGCGGGCCGACGGGCACAGGTGGCACAGGGTACGTGGTAGTAGCATCGCAGCAGAAAGCACACTTGCGTCTGCTCGACGCCCACTGGAGGTTCCACATGACCGCCCCTCGTGTCGCCGCGTCCGTCGGCGAGCTCGTCTCCTACCTGGACGGTATCTGCCACATCGAGGGCGATCGTCTCGTCATCGATGACGTGGCCACCTTCCGCGCCAGCGGCATCAAGGATCTCGCCTGGAGCGCCACCTTCAGCGAGGACGAGGGCGTCGTCGACGCCGCGCGCTGGATGGTGTGGGAAGCATCACAGGAGCTGGGCTGCCCGTCCGCCAGCATCCACGAGCTGTATATGGCCCGCAGCCGCGACGAGTACAGCGGCTGGACCCAGCCGGCCATCAACCTGCGCACACAGGTCTTCGACATGGCCGCGGCCGGCTGTCGTGCCGCCATCGAGCTGGGCGCCGGCTCGCCCATCTGGGAGCTGGCTCGCTCCGAGCAGGCCTACACCTTCCAGCGACCCGGCGAGTACATCACCAGCGTCCTCGCGGGTGCCATCCACGCCGGCTGGGAGGGCCCGGTCTTCGTCCAGGGTGACCACTACCAGTGGAACGCCAAGAACTACGCCAAGGACCCCGACCAGGTCAGCGGCGCACTTCACGAAGCGACGCTGAATGCGATGTCGGTCGGCTACGGCAACATCGATATCGACTCCTCCACGCTGGTGGAGCTGTCCCATGACACGCTCGACGAGCAGCAGCGAGAGAACTACACGCGGGCCGCTGAGTTGGCCGCGCTCATCCGGGAGAACGAGGAGCTGACCATCTCCATCGGCGGGGAGATCGGCGAGGTGGGCAAGGCCAACTCCACGCCGGACGAGCTGCGAGCCTATCTGGACGGCTTCAACCGCGAGTTCAAGGCCCGCGCGGGCGAGGACGCCATCGGCCTGGCCAAGGTCAGCGTCCAGACCGGTACCAGCCACGGTGGTGTCCCGACCGCAGACGGCAAGGTGGCCGAGGTCAAGCTCGACTTCGAGGTCCTGCGCGAGCTCGGCGTCGTGGCCCGCGAATACGGCCTCGCCGGTGCCGTCCAGCACGGTGCTTCCACCCTGCCCGACGAGCTCTTCCACAAGTTCCCGGAGGTCGAGACCGCGGAGATCCACCTCGCTACCGGCTTCCAGAACGCGCTCTACGAGCATCCCGCCTTCCCGGCCGAGCTGTATGCCAAGGTAGAGGCGTTCTGCGACGCCGAGTGTGCCGACGAGCGTTCCGAGGGGCAGACCGACCAGCAGTTCGTGTACAAGACGCGCAAGAAGGCCCTCGGCCCCATCAAGCGCGACCTCTGGGACCTCGACGTCAAGGACCAGATCATCGCGGACCAGCAGGCCAAGATGAAGTATCTTTTCGAGCAGTTGCGCATCCCCGGCAACAAGGCCACCGTCGAGAAGTACGTGCGGGCGCCCGAACGCCACAAGCCGCTTCCGGCCAGCCTGAAGGCCTGACGCGCCAGCGACCACGCCTATCCTGCGTGCCCATCCGGGCGCGCTGTCGAGCAGTCGATCGGAGCCGGGGTGACCCGGCTCCGATCCCTTCATGGCAGCTGGCCGAGAGCCCCATGGTCAAGACCCTCCCCGCTGATGCTCTCCTGAGACGCCAGGCCCGCGGCCCCGAGCGCGTGGCCAGCGCGAACGCCAATCCCGACCGCACAGGTAAGATATCGACATGCTCAACGACAGCACCATCATCGATGCCCTTCGGACCGTCCAGGACCCGGAGCTGCACCGCGACATCGTCAGCCTGGACATGGTCAAGGAGATCCACGTCGACGGTGACTCGGTCGCGCTCAAGATCGACCTCACGACTCCGGCCTGCCCGCTGAAGGACCAGATCGAATCGGACGTCGCGGCGGTGGTCAAGGACCTCGGCGCCGCGGAGGTCTCCATCGAGTGGGGAGCCCAGGTGCGTCGGGCGACCGCACAGCAGCCGGAGAACCTCGTCCCCGGCGTCAAGAACCTGATCGCGGTCGCATCGGGCAAGGGCGGTGTGGGCAAGTCCAGCGTCTCGGCCAACCTGGCCACGGCCCTGGCCCTGGAAGGTGCCACCGTGGGCCTGCTCGACGCGGACATCACCGGCCCCAACATCCCTCAGATGATGGGCGTGGAAGGCCAGCCCTCGGCGACGCCGGAAGGCAAGATCCGGCCGCTCGAGCGGTATGGCGTGAAGGTCATCTCCATCCAGTTCTTCGTGCCCGCGGGACAGCCCATCGTGTGGCGGGGACCGCTCGTCGGTGGCGCCATCCAGCAGTTCCTGCGCGACGTCGAATGGGGTGAGCTGGACTATCTCGTGGTCGACATGCCGCCGGGCACATCTGACGCACAGCTGACCCTGGCCCAGTCCGTGCCGGTGACCGGCGCAGTGCTGGTGACCACGCCACAGGACGTGGCCCTGGCCGATGTCGAGAAGGCCTACAACATGTTCGAGCGCATGTCGGTTCCGATCCTGGGCATCGTCGAGAACATGAGCGCCTTCATCTGCCCGCACTGCGGCGAGGCCACGGAGATCTTCGGTCGTGGCGGTGCCGAGCGCTTCGCCAAGGCCCACGACCTGCACTACTTCGGCGGCATCCCGCTCGACCTCAAGGTGCGCCAGGGTGGTGACGCCGGCGTGCCCGCCGTGGCCCAGCGCGAGCCCGGTCCGGCGGCCGAGGTGATGCGCGAGGTCGCGCGTGCGGTGGCCGGCCGGGTCAGCATGCAGACGGTGAGCGAAGCCCCGAAGCTGACCATCACCTGAGCGCGGGCCGCGCCGCGCCGCGCCGCGCGGCGCCCTGACCTGCGCACCATCATCCGCACGAACGCCACACGAGTCGCGTGGCGCTGCAGGGTGGCGCCGTTCGCAGACACATGGAGCGGCATGGCACCTGGCCTGCACGGTCGGGCCGAACGGGGGGCGCCCTCAGGCGAGGCGGCGCCAGAGCTCGGCGATGGCCTGGTTGGCCGCTCTGCGCCGCCCGGTGTCTCCGCCGCGGAAGACCGTGCCCTCGCTGACCCATCCGTCGCTGATGGTCGAGAGGCCGACCTTCACGTGCATGTCGTCACCCTGGTCGGCTGCGATGACAGCGAGTCCGACATCCGCCTCGGCCAGCTCGCGTACCGCCCGCGCCAGCACCGCCGGATCATCGGGAGCCGTGCGCCGCTGCTCCGCGTGGACGAGGCACGGGCAGGCACCCAGCAGCAGACCGGTGTAGCCGCCGGTGCCCACCTCGAGCACGGCCAGGGCACGAGGGCCGAGAGTGGACGCGATCACCGAGGTCCAGTCCTCATCGTCGCGCGCGAAGGCATACGGGTCGAGACGCGGGCTGAGGGCGTCGATGGCGGCGGCCACCAGCGATTCCGCATCGTGCGCACCGTCGGCCACCGCGCTCACGCGCAGGTCCACGAAGTCGGCGCGGGCATAGGTGGCCATGCGGGGGTTGCCGTGCTCGAGCAGCTCCTTGCCCACGAGGTCGACCAGGGCGGACTCCCCGATGCCCGCGAGGTGGAGGGTGTGAACGGCACGATCGAGGCCGAGGCCCCGGGCGTGCAATCTGGGCAGGACCTGGTCCCGCCACATGGGCCGCAGCTCCCGTGGCGGCCCGGGCAGGGCCACGATCACCTTCTGCGCGTGCTCCACCCACCAGCCCGGTGCGGTGCCGTTGGGGTTGTCCAGCGCGGTCGCGCCCGGGATGAGCCAGGCCTGCTTGAGATTCACCTCCGAGAAGGGCAGCCCGCGGCCAGCCCACAGCTGCCGCAGCCACGCCTCGAGAGCAGGGTCCACGAACGGCTCGAGGCCGAGGGCGGCGGCGATCGACTCGCGGGTGAGGTCGTCAGGTGTCGGGCCCAGGCCGCCGCTCGTGACGACGAGGTCCGCGCGCCCGAGTGCCGCCTCGACCGCTGAACTCACCGCTCCCAGCTCGTCGGGCAGCTGGCTCATGCGGGACACCTCGACGCCGAGCGCGGTCAGCTCCCGTGCGAGTTCGCCACTGTTGGTATCCCGAGTCTCACCGGCCAGGAGCTCGGCGCCGATGGCCAGCATCTCGGCCGTGGCGAGGCGAGGGCGGTCTGGATGGTCGGTCATCAGGGCAGTCTACGGTGTCGTCCTTCGCTGTCGTGGTTGACGGTTTCCGGTGGCTGTGTTATCACTCTAACCCTGAGAGTGCTAACCACCACGCAACGGCGCCGCGCGCCGCTGCAACGGGGTCACCAGACCGGCGCGGAACAAGAGCCCGCCAGCGTGACGGCACGTGGCAACGAGGCGCTTGACGCGCACAACAGGGAGGAAAGATGGCCAAGCTCATCACCTACGACGAACAGGCGCGAAGCAGCCTGAAGGTCGGTATCGACGCCCTCGCCGATGCAGTTTCGACCACGCTCGGGCCCAAGGGCCGCAACGTCGCGCTGGACAAGAAGTACGGCGCGCCCACCGTCACCCACGACGGCGTCACGGTAGCTCGCGACATCGAGCTCGATGATCCCTTCGAGAACATGGGCGCGCAGCTCCTGAAGGAGGCCGCGACCAAGACCGAGGACGTCGCCGGCGACGGCACCACCACCGCCACCGTGCTGGCCCAGGCCATCGTCAACGAAGGCCTCAAGAACGTCGCAGCCGGGGCCAACCCGATGCAGATGAAGATCGGCATCGACGCCGCCGAGAAGGCCCTCTCGGAGGCCATCACCGCGGCCGCGGTGCCCGTCGCGGGCCACGACGAGATCGCCCAGGTCGCCGCCATCAGCGCCGCCGACCAGGAGATCGGCGACCTCATCGCGGACGTCTTCGACAAGACCGGCAAGGACGGCGTGATCACGGTCGAGGAGAGCCGCACCATGGCTTTCGAGACCGAGTACGTCGAGGGCATGCAGTTCGATCGCGGCTACATCAGCCCCTACTTCGTGACCGACACCAACCGCATGGAGGCCGCGCTCGACGAGCCCCACATCCTCATCACCGACAAGAAGATCAGCGCCATCGCTGACATCGTGCCGGCGCTGGAGAAGGTCATCGCCACCGGCCGCAAGGACATGCTCATCGTGGCCGAGGATGTCGACGGCGAGGCGCTGGCCACGCTGGTCGTCAACAAGCTGCGTGGCGTGGTCAACGTGCTCGCCGTCAAGGCCCCCGGCTTCGGCGACCGCCGCAAGGAGATGCTGCGCGACATCGCCACCCTGACCGGTGGCACGGTCATCAGCGAGGAGGTCGGGCGCAAGCTCGAGTCCGTCGAGCTGGCTGACCTCGGCGTGGCCCGTCGCGTGGTCGCCAACAAGGACAACACCACGGTCGTCGAGGGCAAGGGCGACCAAAAGGCGATCGAGGGCCGGATGAGCCAGATCAAGGCCCAGATCGAGGAGACCACCTCCGACTACGACCGCGAGAAGCTGCAGGAACGCCTGGCCAAGATGGCCGGCGGTGTGGCCATCATCAAGGTCGGAGCCGGCACGGAGGTCGAGCTCAAGGAGAAGAAGCACCGCGTCGAGGATGCCCTGGAGGCCACTCGCTCGGCACTCGAAGAAGGGCTCGTGCCCGGCGGTGGCGTGGCTCTGCTCAACGCCCAGAAGGCGCTCGACGGCATCCAGCTCGAGGGTGACGCCCAGACCGGTGTGCGCATCGTCAGGCGCGCCCTGGAAGCGCCCGTCAAGAAGCTGGCGCAGAACGCCGGCTTCGACGGCTCGGTCGTGCTCGAGAACATCCGCCGCGCCCAGCAGGAGCAGAAGTCGGACAAGATCGGGCTCAACGTCCTGACCGGTGAGTACGTGAACATGATCGAAGCCGGCATCGTGGACCCCGCCAAGGTCGCACGCAGCGCGGTCGAGAACGCGGCTTCCATCGCGGCCATGGTGCTCACGACCGAGGCCATGATCACCGACAAGCCCGAGCCGGAGTCGGCGCCGGCGATGCCGCCTGGCGGCATGGATCCGATGGGCGGCATGGGCGGCATGGGCGGCTTCTAGCCAACCCGGGGCGACACGGGCCCCGTTCGCCACGACGAAGGAGCCCGGCCCAGCGGCCGGGCTCCTTCACGTCACATGCAAGGCGTACGAAAGGCGTGGCCGAGGTGCGCTCAGGTATGCTGAAGGGACCACAGCGACGCGCTGGCCCGCTCCGGGCCTGACCAGAGACGAGGCTCGATCCTGACCGACACGCCAGACCCACGAGATCGCCCGCAGGACGAGGCTTCCGAGAAGCCTCGGACCCCGGGAGCCACCGCAGGCGCCGGCCGCGAGGAGGAGCCCACGGCGGAGCCGGGTGTGCGCGACTCCATCGATGGCGTGCGCGCGGCTGTCATGCGCCTGCTCGGCGCCCACACGGCGCTGCTCAAGGCGGAGCTGGCGGTCGCCGGCCGAGAGCTCGGGATCATCGTCGGCCTGGCCCTCGCCGCGTTCGTGCTGGCGGTGCTGGCCGGCATCTTGCTGTACGTCGGCAGCTTCCTCTTCTTCGGCGAGCTGCTCTTCGGCTCGATGGGCTGGGGCATCATCCACGGGATCCTCATCTCGGTGATCGTCATCGCTCTGATCGGCGTCGATCTCGCCGGCGGCCAGGCTGGGCGCTTCGCGCTCGGTTCGCTCATCGGAGTGGCCGCCGGGGTACTCCTCGCTGCGCTCCTGCTGAGCAACGTCGGCAATACGCTCGGTGAGGCGCTCGGGGACTGGGCCGATCGCACCTTCATGACCGAGCAGCTGCCCTTCGGCCAAGCCTGGCTGGTCACCCTGAGCGGCCTCGTGATCGGCGGGGTCATCGTCCTGCTCATCGGCCTCGTGGGTGGCTGGCGCGCGGGACTGCGTGGCACTACCTTGGTGGGCCTCGGCGTGGCCAGCTTCCTGGCCGGCGGTCTGGTGGGCGCGATCTGGACCTCCACCCGCTATGAGGCCCCTGCCGGCGTGCTCGGCCTGTCCGTGACGGTCGGGCTCGTGACCTGGCTGGTGGCCGGCGCGATCCTCGCTTCCCGTCGCGGCTTCGATCCAGAGGCTCGCTATGCCAACCTCGTGCCGCGCGCATCCATGAGCGCCTTCGAAGGCACCAAGGCCTTCCTGCTGGACCAGTGGGAGCGGCAGAAGAACAGGATGATGGGCCGATGAGCGACATCCCCGCCCGCGATGATCCGGCCACCGACGCCCCTGCGACCTCGCCCGCCAAGCCCGCACCGTCCCCCGAGGTGACGGCTGCCCTCGACGAGCTGGCGGCGGCTCGCGTGGACCTGGGTGGTGCGCTTGATACGTTGGGTGAGGCCTCGCGCTCGGCACTCGATGTCCCGGCCAAGATCCGGCGTAACCCGGTCCGGACGGCGGCGCTGGTGGGTGGCACGGGCTTCCTCCTCGTCGGCGGGCCCAAGCGCATGATCCGGATGGTCGGAAGACGCGTCTTGCCCCGGCGGCCCGACCCCTATGACGGCCTCCTGCCCAGGGAGATCGAGAAGGTCCTGAAGGACTCGGGCCTGGCCAAGGACCCCGAGGTCCGACGCGCCCTCGACAAGGACTTCGCCGAGTACCTCCGCGTCAAGGGGCGCCTGCGGGCGGAGACAACGCCACAGGCCACCTTCTGGCGCACCTTCGACCGCGTCGCCGGCCCGCTGGGTACCGCCGGTGCCCGCATGCTGGTGCAGCGCCTGATGGAAGCCGAGGAGGATCGGGCGACCGACCGGGCCGCACTGCGCAAAGTCAAGCGGGAGCGCTCCGGGAAGCCGGGGGCGAAGGCTCCACGCGCCAAGGCCACCTGAACGATCGCTGGTGCGGAAGGGGGGACTCGAACCCCCACGCCCTCGCGGGCACTGGCTCCTAAGGCCAGCGTGTCTGCCGTTTCACCACTTCCGCGCCGGCCAAGAGTGTACGGCGCCTGCGCTCACCGCCGCCATTCGCCCGGTGCGGACATGACCCGTCATGGCTCCTTATACTCGGGCGGACCTTCCCACATCATCGATACGCCAAGGAACTTGTGAACACCGACATCCGCGAAGGCGACCGCAGCACGATCGTGCTGGAGGTCCAGCTCACCGACAAGGAACTCCAGAACGCCATCAGCGAAGGCGTTCGCCACCTGGCCCGCCGCACACGTGTCCCGGGCTTCCGTCCGGGCAAGGCACCGCGGGCCATGATCGAACGTGCCTATGGCATCGACCGCTCGGACCCCGATGCACCGGATCCGGTCTACGACGAGGCGCGGGAGCACCTCTACCAGCGAACCGTCATCGCCGCCGTGGCCGAGTCCGGCAAGGACGTCCTGGAGCTGCCCCGGGAGCCCGAATGGACCAGGTTCGAGGAAGGCGTCGGCGCGACCTACCAGGTGACGCTGCCGGTGCGGCCGGAGGTCAGCCTGGGTGACTACACCGAGTATCCCTTTACGCCGGAGGTCGCCGAGGTCACCGACGAACAGGTGGACCAGGTCATCGATCAGCTGCGGGACCAGCAGGCCTCGCTCATCCCGGTCGAAGACCGTGGGGCCGAGAACGAGGACTTCGCCGTCATCAGCTTCGAGGGCCGTCGGGACGGCGTGCCCGTGGAAGGTGCGCAGTCAGATCGGTTCCCGCTGGTGCTGGGCAAGGACCGCATGATCCCGGGCTTCGAGGCCAACCTCCTGGGCATGAAGGAGGACGACGAACGTACCTTCAGCGTGACCTTCCCGCAAGACTACGCTGAAGAGGACCTGCAGGGCGCGGAGGTCGAGTTCCACGCTCGCATGCTGGAGCTGCGGGAGCGCAAGCTGCCGGCGGCCGATGACGCCTTCGCGGGCCAGGTGGGCGACTACGCGGACATGGCCGCGCTGCGTGCCGATCTCGAGAAGCGCATGGGCATCAACGCGCTCGATCGCGCCCGTCACCAGTTCGTGGACCGCATCATCGAATACGCCGTAGCCAACGCCACCCTGGACCTGCCCGAGGTGCTCGTGGAGCGCGAGATGGGCGTCATGCTCGACGAACTCAAGGTGCGCGTGGCTCAGCAGGGGATCGGCTTCGAGGACTACCTGCGCGTGACGGAGAAGGACGAGGCCACCCTCCGCGAGGACAACCGGGAAGGGGCCGAGCACCGCGTCAAGGTCCTGCTCGTGCTCGGGGCCATCGCCGAGCAGGAGGAGATCACGGTCTCCGACGAAGATGTCCAGGCCGAGGTAGACCGGGTCAACGCCGATCCCGAGGCGACCGAACAGATCAAGGCGTACCTCGACAGTGACCGCGGGCGCAACTACATCCGTTCGCAGCTGCGCCGGTCGCAGACGGTGGAGATGCTGGCGGACCGCTGGATCGAGGCCCACCCCGAATTCGAGAACGTGCAGCATCAGCACGGGCACAGCCATGACGAGGAAGAGGAGGACGAGGTGGTCCTCGACCCCGTCAGCGAGGTGGCCGACGAGGTCAGCACGGACGGTGGCCCGCTCCAGGAGGAGTCGAACGAATGAGCACGCGACCAGGCATCCCGAGCGCGTCCCAGGCGGCAGAGGCGGCCCGCCAGACCACGGCCATGCTCGTACCCATGGTCATCGAGTCGTCCAGCCGCGGCGAGCGCGCCTACGACATCTACAGCCGGCTGCTGAAGGACCGCATCATCTTCCTCGGTGACCAGATCGAGGACCACATGGCCAACCTCATCATCGCGCAGCTGCTGTTCCTGGAAGCCGAGGATCCCGAGCGCGATATCAGCCTGTACATCAACTCGCCCGGTGGAGTGGTCACCTCCGGCCTGGCCATCTACGACACGATGCAGTACCTGCGAGCCCCGGTCAGCACGATCTGCATCGGCATGGCGGCGTCCATGGCCTCGGTGCTGCTGGCGGCCGGAGCCAAGCGCAAGCGGTACGCGCTGCCCAACAGCCGCATCATGATCCACCAGGGCTCGGGCGGGTTCCGTGGCTCCACGCCGGACGTGCTCATCCAGGTGCGCGAGCTGGAAGACCTCAACCAACGTCTCCATCAGATCCTTGCGCGCCACACCGGGCAGACCGCCAAGAAGGTGGCCAAGGACACCGAGCGTGACTACTTCCTCTCGCCCGAGGAGGCGAGGAACTACGGCATCATCGACGAGGTCTACGCCGAGCGCGCCGAATCGCTCATCAGCGAGTCCAAGGGCAAGAAGGGTTAGGGAGAGCGCACATCGTGGCCAGCAGCTCCGGCAAGGGCACCAAGGTCCCGTATCGCTGCAGCTTCTGCGGCAAGAGCCAGGAACAGGTCCGCAAGCTCATCGCAGGACAGGGCGTCTACATCTGCGACGAGTGCATCTCGCTGTGCCAGGAGATCATCGAGGAGGAGATGCTCGATGGCCCCAAGGCCGCGACCAAGTCGACCACCGCCGCGAAGCTGCCCAATCCGCGCGGGATCAAGGACGCCCTGGATGCCTACGTCATCAGCCAGGAGCGGGCCAAGCGTGTGCTCTCGGTCGCGGTCTACAACCATTACAAGCGCGTCAATGCGACCGAGAGCCTGCTTGCCGATGTGGAGCTGCAGAAGTCCAACGTGCTGCTGGTGGGGCCGACCGGCAGCGGCAAGACCCTCCTGGCACAAACGCTCGCGCGCGTGCTCGACGTACCCTTCTGCATCGCCGACGCCACCAGCCTGACCGAGGCGGGCTACGTGGGCGAGGACGTCGAGAACATCCTCCTGCGCCTCATCCAGGCGGCCGACTTCGACGTGTCCCGGGCGCAGCGCGGCATCGTCTACATCGACGAGATCGACAAGATCGCGCGCAAGGCGGACAACCCCTCCATCACCCGCGACGTCAGCGGCGAGGGCGTGCAGCAGGGCCTGCTCAAGATCCTCGAGGGCACGGTCGCCAACGTCCCCCCGCAGGGCGGCCGCAAGCACCCGCACCAGGACTTCATCCAGATCGACACGACCAACGTGCTTTTCATCCTGGGTGGGGCATTCGAAGGCCTCGAGCAGATCGTGGAGGAGCGGGTCGGGCACAAGACCATGGGCTTCGGCTCGCAGTCGCAGGTGGATCGTGTCGAGCGTGCGCGCGTCCTGGAGCGCTTGATGCCGGAGGATCTGCTCAAGTTCGGGCTCATCCCCGAGTTCGTGGGCCGGCTGCCGGTGACGGTCACGCTCTCCGCCCTCACCAAGCCCGACCTGATGCGCGTGCTCACCGAGCCCAAGAACGCGGTGACCAAGCAGTTCACCCGCTTCCTCGAGCTGGACAAGGTGGAGCTGGTGTTCACCGATGGCGCCATCGACGCTGCGGCCGAGCAGGCGCTCGCTCGCAAGACCGGCGCGCGGGCGCTTCGCTCGATCGTGGAAGAGTCCCTGCTGGACGTGATGTATGACATCCCGGAGCGCTCCGACGTGCGCAAGTGCATCATCACCGAGGAGGTCATCCGCGAGGGCCGTACGCCACTCCTGCTGACCAAGGCGCTCCTCGACCAGGGAGTCGACGAGACCAACTACGAAGAGCTGGTGGAGAAGGGCGCCTAGACAGGCTTCCCCTCCTCGTCCCGGCCGAGCATCTCGAGCACGGCCGCCCACGACCGAGCCGAGGCGTCGGCGTAGGCCTCCTGTCCGCGATCGAAGAACGAGTGCGGCGCGCCCGCGAACGTGAGCACCTGGTGCGACACGCCCGCCTCCGAAAGGGCGGCCTCGAAGGCCTCCACCTGCGCTGCCGGGATCTTCTCGTCGGCGCCGCCGAAGATGGCCAGGACCGGTGAGCGAAAGTCGCCCACGCGTTCGATGGGGGCGGGTGTGTCGTTGCGGGAGGGGCCGACCGGCCAACCGTAGAACGCGACCACGCCGGCCATGCCGAGCTGGGGCAGGCTGCTGAGCAGCAACGACACCCTGCCGCCGAAGCAGAAGCCGAGGCTGAAGAGCCGGCGCACCCCACCGCTCGCGCGCAGCGCCTCGGCGGCAGCGGTGACGTCGGCCTGGAGCCCGGACCAGGTCGTACGCGGAGTGTGCTCGGCGAAGGGGAACCCGGCATCGCGCCGAGAGGCCCCGGCTGTCCGACCGTAGTAGTCGAGGGCCAGCGCATCGACGCCGATCTCGGCGAAACGAAGGGCCAGCTCCTCGTAGTAGCCGAAGAGACCGCGCACGTCGGGCAGGACCAGGATGGCGTCACCCGAGGGTTCGGTCGCAGCGGCACGGAAGGCAGCGAAACGGTTGCCGTCGGCAGCCGTGATCACCAGCTCATGGTGCTCGACCGAGGCACCGGCGATGGGCCTGATCGGGGGCTGGCTGTCCTCGCTGAAGCACATGGGAAACCCTCACCTTCGTCCTGACTCCGGCCTAGGATAGACTCGAGCCCGCCTGGCAGCGACTGCCTGCCTGAGCGATGACCGGCCTCGTGCGTCCTGCGGGCGGCGAGGCCAGCCCCATGCACACAGGAGTAGCGCAGGCATGAGCGACGGCGACGGCACGAAACCGATGGCGAAGGCCTATCAGCCCGCCGAGGTGGAGCCGGCCGTCTACGAGCGCTGGCTCGAGGCTGACGTCTTCGCCCCCGACGGTGCTGGCTCCCGTGCGCTGGCCACGACCGAGCCCTTCACCATCATCATGCCTCCGCCGAACGTCACGGGCGCCCTGCACCTGGGCCACGCGGCTCGCTCCGCCACGGAGGATCTCGATGATCCGGCGCGCCCGCATGCAGCTGCGACCGGCACTCTGGCTCCCGGGCGCGGACCACGCCTCGATCGCCGCTCAGTGGGTCCTGCGACGGATCCTTGCCGATGAGGGCACGACGCCCGAGGAGATGGGGCGTGACGCGTTCCTTCAGCGCATGTGGCGGTTCATGGACCAGACACGCCCCGTGATGATGGGCCAGCAGCGCCGGCTGGGCAGCTCCGCCGACTGGGGCCGCGAGCGCTTCACCATGGACGAGGGCTCGGCCCGGGCCGTCCGCACCGCCTTCAAGCGACTCTACGAGGATGGGCTGGCCTACCGCGGCCAGAAGCTCGTCAACTGGTGCCCGGGCTGCGGCACGAGCGTATCGGACCTGGAGGTCATCGGGACGCCCGAGAAGGGGTCCATCTGGTCGATCCGCTACCACCTCCTGCCCAAGGGCGCGGAGCCTGGGTCCGCGCCATCGAGCGAAGAGACGATCACCGTCGCCACCACCCGGCCGGAGACGATCCTCGGCGACACCGCGGTGGCGGTCCACCCCGAAGACGAGCGCTACGCCCACCTGGTCGGTCGGACCGTGCGCATCCCCTTCGTCGACCGCGACGTGCCCATCATCGCCGACGCCTTCGTGGAGCGTGAGTTCGGGACCGGCGCCGTGAAGGTCACGCCGGCACATGACCACACCGACTTCGAGACCGGTGAGCGCCACGACCTGCCCCGGATCGACATCATGACCGACGACGCCCACATGAACGCAGCCGCCGGACCCTATGCCGGGCTGACCCGCGAGCAGTGCCGCGTGCGCATCCTCGAGGACCTCGATGCCGCCGGTGACCTCGTGGCCACCGACGCGCACGAGATGTCCATCGGCCATTGCCATCGCAGCGATGACATCGTGGAGCCTCGCCTCAAGACGCAGTGGTTCATCAGCGTGAAGCCCATGGCGGAGCGTGCCATGGACGCGGTGCGCGAGGGACGTACGCGTTTCGTGCCCCAGCGCTTCGAGAAGGTCTTCTTCGACTGGCTCGAGAACATCCACGACTGGAACGTCTCGCGCCAGCTGTGGTGGGGACACCGCATCCCGGCCTGGTATTGCCCCCAGGGCCATGTCACCGTCAGCGACGTGCAGACCGGCCCCGGCCGCTGCGTGGAATGCCATTCGTACGAGCTGGTGCAGGACGACGACACCTTCGACACCTGGTTCAGCAGCGGGCTCTGGCCCTTCTCCACGCTGGGCTGGCCAGAGAAGACCGCTGACCTGCTCACCTACTACCCGACCACGGTCATGGAGACCGGGCATGACATCATCTTCTTCTGGGTCGCACGCATGATGATGTTCGGCGAATGGCTCATGGGCCAGCAACCCTTCGACGTGGTCTACCTGTCGGGGCTGATCCGCGATCCCTACGGCAAGAAGATGTCCAAGACCAAGGGCAACGTCATCGATCCGCTCGAGGTGATGGACGAGATCGGCGCCGACGCGCTGCGCTTCGCGCTGGTCAACGGTTCGGCCCCAGGTGCCGACCTGCGCCTCACCAGCTCCCGCCTGGACGGCGCACGCAACTTCGCCAACAAGCTCTGGAACGCGGCCCGCTTCGTGCTTGGTGCCAGGCCCGCAGAGCTCCCGGCTGACGTGGCGCTGTCGCTGCCTGATGCCGAGCAGATGGGCCCAGCCGAGCACTGGATCCTCTCGCGCTGCCACGCTGCATTGCGGGACGCGGACGCGGCCTACGCCGGCTTCCAGTTCGCCGAGGCGACGCGGATCCTGCACACCGCGATCTGGTCCGAGTACTGCGACTGGTACCTGGAGATGGCCAAGGTCCGCCTCCGTCCCGAGGTGGACCCAGGCAGGCGGGCGGCCACGTGGCAGGTCCTGGCCTGGGTGCTCGACCGCTACCTGCGCATGCTCCACCCGGTCATGCCCCACATCACTGAGGAGATCTGGGGCCGGCTCCCGCACCGACCCGATGATGCCGACCTGCTCATCACCGCTACCTGGCCGGTGGACAAGAGCTTGCGCTCGGAGGCCGACGAGGAACAGGCGGCCGCCGTGGCGGACATCCTCGAGCTCGTCTCACAGATGCGCAACGCCCGCGCCGACGCCGGGATCGAGCCGGGCACCTGGCTGGACGCCGCCCTGCGCTTCGAGGATCCCGGCCACGCCGCCGCCTTCGAGGCCATCGCCGATGCCGTGTCGCGGCTCGCGCGCGTGCGCCCGACGGTGGTGCCGATCGATGAGCCTGCGACGGGGGAGGCAGCGCTGGTGGTGGTGAGCCATGGTGCGGAGGTGCGCCTCTCGGTCAGCGCCGAGGACCGCGAACGCGACCGGGCCCGGTTACGCAAGGAGCTGGCAGAAACGGAGCAGCAGCTGGCGGCCACGCAGGCCAAACTCTCCAACGAAGCCTTCGTAGGCAGGGCCCCCGCGCAGGTGGTGGACGGTGTGCGAGCCCGCGCATCCGAACTGCAGGAGCTGGCCACGCGCTTGCGCCAGAACCTGGCCGACTGAGCCTCCACACGCCGCGGCCGAGGGACAGGAGAGGATGGTACTGGCCCGCCACCGATCGTCGAAACGGTACGATGGACGTCGATGAACCGTCGCCCGCCGCGCAAGGGACCTGCCTGTGACCTTCGACTTCCTCAAGCGACCCAAGGCCGATGAGCCTGAGGTCGCTCCCCGCTCCCTGGGCCTGCCCGATCCCGGCGTCCTGACCGAAGAGCCGCCTGCCGAGGATTTCGAGCTCAAGCTCACCTATCGGGCGCGCAGCAGCAAGGGTGTGCGCTTCATGCCCGGCGAGAGCTCGGTGGCGGCGCTGCCCCTCATGCTCGAAGAGTTCGCCCAGACCCCGATCGAGCTGGTCGAGCCGCTCGATCCACAGTTGGCCGACGCCAATCCCTCGATCATGCGCACGATCGAAGCCTCGCAGTGGCTGAATGCCCACCACTTGCGCTCGCCCGTGACCCGCTTCGGCCTGCAGGTACTCGAGACCCTCGACGCGGTGGACCCGGCCTTCGAGTCGGTCGCCATCTGCCTGCTCGAGGGCGCGCTCGACTCGGGTGGCTACCCCGACTACTCGGGCATCATCGGTGCGGTCGCGTCCTACTGGGACGAGGTCACGGGCGACCAGATGGTGCGCGGCATCGTGGGCTGGGGTGGCAAGGGTGTGCGCGGCGATACCGAGCGGACTGCGACGCGCTATCTGGGTCGGATGCTGGTCTCGATCGTGGGCACCCGCGGTGCCGCTGAGGTGGTCGAGCTGGACCGCCCGTTGCCGCCGGACTCCGGTGCCGGCCTGGTGTGTCCCCATTGTTACTTCGCACAGGTGGGCAAGAGTGCGTTCTTCTGCCCCAAGTGCGGCATGCGCATGCTCAGAGGCTGAACGATGCCACTCTACGATTACCGCTGTGCCGACTGTGGTCGTCTCATCGAGGTCATGCACGGTATCAACGACGCCGGGCCGGATGCCTGCGTCGAGTGCGGAGGAAAGATGCACAAGGTGCTGAGCGCACCGGCCATCCACTTCAAGGGTTCGGGCTGGGCCAAGAAGGACGCGGCCAGCCAGGCTCGCAAAGCGTCGAGCAAGGGCACGTCCGGCGGCAGCGAGTCCAAGGATCCGGACGGGTCGAAGGTTTCAGGTGGGGACAAGTCGGCGGAGAAGACGTCTGCAGACGCCGGCGCGGCCAAGACGACCGCGGGCGAGAGCAAGCCCGCCGCTGCAGCCAAGAGCGACTGACGAGGGAGTCCGAGCATGCCCCGTCCTGCGACCGACTGGATCAGCCTGAGCGAGGCCGCTCGCATCTTCGCTGAGGCCGGCGTGCCGGTCAGCCGCTCCACCCTCGCCCGCTGGGCACACTCGGGCAAGCTCCAATCCATCCAGCCCGGTCGGCACATCTACGTGCGCCGGGCTCAGGTGCGCGCGCTGCTACGTCCACCTCGACGCAAGGGCGTCAAGGCCGCTGACGTCCAGCCCGGGTTGTTCGAGGAACTCGAAGGGTGAGCGGCGGGGGAGGATCACCCCCGCCGTCATCGACGAGCGGCAAGGAGGGAAAGCTGCCGCCAGTCCTCCCTTGGCGGGGCCGACTCGAGGCCTTCCAGCGGCTCGTCATGCGCGCTCGCCCCGTCGAAGGGCTGCTGCACGTGATGCGCGCCTACGACCGCGGCGGCGGCGGCATGCTCGCGGGGGCCTTGGCCTACTACGCGTTCTTCACGCTGGTCCCGACCCTGCTCCTGTTCGTCAGCCTCCTGGGTGTGCTCATCGAAGATGCCACCCTGCGAGCGGAGCTGATCTCCGGCGTGGTCGAACAGATCGCCCCCATCAGCGACCTCGCGAGCTTCGTCATCGACGGTCTCGCGGACAACGGCCGCACCGGCTCGATCGTCGGCCTGCTCGGCCTGCTGTGGGGCGCGAGTGGCTTCTACGGGGCCCTACAGGGGGCGATGCAGCGGATGTTCCCGGGACCCGGCGGGCGGGACTTCCTGCGCACGCGGATCCGCGGCGGGATCACCGTCGTGGTCGTGTTGGGCGTGCTCATCCTGGCCATCGGCGTGATCTTCATCCTGCCCTTCCTGACCGAGTGGATCGGCGCCCGATGCCGCGACCTGGCTGTCCTACGTGACCTGGATCTGGGCGAGCTCTGCGGGGTCGACCTGCAGCAGATCAGCGGGGCCATCGGCATCGTGGGAGCCATGGGCGTGGCCTTCCTCATGGCCCTCGGGGTCTACGTCGCCATCCCTATCGACGGCCCCAGCTTCCGTGAGGCCTTCGTGCCGGCCGTCACGGTGGGCATCATCATCGGCGGCTTCACGGGACTATTCGGCTGGATCGCTCCGCTGCTCGTGCGCAACTGGCTCACCCTGGGCATCGTGGGCAACGTCTTCATCGCGCTCATCTGGCTCAACCTGACGTTCCAGGCGCTGATCTATGGGGCGGCCTTCGCGCGACTGCGACGGGACCACGGCCGGGTGCGAAGGGGAGTGGTCAAGCTCTAGGCACGTGGCCGGCCCAACGCCCGGACCGGCTGGGCGCGGGGCCGTGCGCCTCAGCGCTGGGGCGCTCCACAGCGGCGGCAGAAGCGCGCCTTGGCGGAGATGGCCAGCCCACAGTTCGGGCACTGCTGGGCGCCCGCGGGCGGCGGCTGGAGTGGTGGCCGGGCCGGTGAGGGCGGCAGATAGCCGGCCTGCGAGGCAGAAGCCGGGGGCCGCTGGACCGAGGCGGGCGATGGTGCCGGTTGGTATCCCGGTGGCGGAGTCGGGACGGTCGGTGGTGCGCCCGCTGGAGGACGAGGTATCCACTCCACTGGGGGCGTCGGCGCGGTTGAGGCTGCATACGGTTGGTTGAAGGGCCCCTGCGGCGGGGCCACCTGGGGCGGCGGGGCAGCCGGTGGCTGTGGCGGGGCAGCCGGTGGCTGTGGCGGGGCAGCTGGTGGCTGTGGGAAGGGTGCTGGTGCGGCCGGGTACTGGGGCGGTCCCGAGCCTGGCAGTACCGGCGAAGGTGCCGGCATCGCTGGGAGTTGCGGAGCAGGCGGCGGTGCTACCTGACTCGCGGGCATGACTGGGGCCGATGGCGGCACTGTCGATGGAGTGGCCGGCGGGTTTACCGTCGGCGGCTCGATCGTCGGCGGCGGCTCGAGCGGGGGCACGATCGTCGGTGGCGGCTCCACGACCGGCGGCGGCGGCGGCTCTGTGGCCTGCGGCGGCGGCGGCTGGATCGGTGGCACGACCGTCGGCGGCACGACCGTCGGGGGCGGGGGCACGATCGTCGGGGGCGGCTCCGTGGCCTGCGGCGGCGGCGGCTCTGGGGAGATGCGCGCGACATCGAAACCCGAGTCGAACGCCTCGTCCGGGCCTTCGTCCTCGGCTGGAAGATCCTCCATGGCGATGAGGCCTAAAGCGGCAGCCGCGCTGTACTCCTCCTGCACCTGGCCGAGGCCCTCGGCGGTGCTGTCCGCTTCTGATGGCTCCGGTTCGGCTCCCGCAGAAGCGGACGGTCCCGGTACAGAGACAGCCGGCGGAGGGCTCACCGCCGGAGACGCCTGGACCACATCCTCGTCGGCCTGATCGGCATCGTCGTCCACCCCAACGCCTGCGATCACGGTGGCCGGCTCTGCGGGAGGGTCGCCGACTTCCGCTTCCTCGATACCGGCAGGGGTGGGCGCTTCGGGGGCGGAGGCGAACGCTTCTGCTGTCGCTCGCGCAGGTTCGACGTCGTGCTCCTGCTCCTCCGCGCCAGTCGGCTCGTGGGCTTCCGGGATGGCCACAGCAGCATCCCCCGGATCGACACGGGCGGGCACAGGTTCGTCGGCCTCCGGTTCTGGGGTGGGTGGCTCGAAGCGCTGCGCCGCGTGCAGGGCCGGGGCGAGGACTGGATCGTCGTTCTCCGGTTCGCCGGCGGTTGGCCCAGCAGCTGGCTCCGTCTCCGATTCGTGCGCCGCATACGCAGCCATCGGCGGTGGCTCGGGCGCGGGTGCCGGGGTCGGTTCGCGCGGTGGCTCGGGCGCGGGTGCCGGGGTCGGTTCGCGCGGTGGCTCGGGCGCGGGTGCCGGGGTCGGTTCGCGCGGTGGCTCGGGCGCGGGTGCCGGGGTCGGTTCGCGCGGTGGCTCGGGCGCGGCTGCCGGGCGGCGATCGACATCGGGCCAGGCTCCGACGGGTGCGGGCGGGGTAGCCGGTCGCCGGTCGGCCTGCGGCCACGCCTCAGCTGCCGGCGGCGCACCGCGCTGTGCCGCGAAGTCGATGGTCGGGGCCGGCTGGTCCTCCTTCTCGACCGATGGTGGGGTGCTGCTGTCGCGCGAGAAGACCACGCCACGCCAGGGGTCGACCGCGCCGGTGCCGCCACCAAAGATGCTGCCGCTGCTCTGCTCCGAGCCCACGCCCGAGTCGGACGCGGGAGCCAGCGGGCGACCCCACTCGTCGACCGCAGGACGTGCCGCGCGATCGGCCCCACTTCCACCCGCGACCATGCCGCCGGAGACGACCGAGCTGCCCATCTCGCGCGCACCGCCGGGCGGTCGGCAGGACAGGCAGGCGTGGGCCTCCTCGTTCCAGCACTTGGTGCAGGTGTACTGGCGGCAATCCATGCAGAAGCTGAAGGTGTCCGCGAAGGCTTCGCTTGCCGGCGACGTGGTCAGGGGCGCGGGGTCGGCGACCGGGGCCGACTCTTCCGCTCCTCGCCGTCCGAAGCGAGCGAGCATGCCCTTCCCGCCGGTATCGGCCGGCTTGCTAGCTGGGTCTGTCGCCGTGTAGCGCGTGCCGCAGCGCTCACAGAACGACTGGAGGACAGGATCGGTCATGAGCTGGCGACGATGCTCCCTGGGACAGGCTAGGAGTTGCTGCGGCGATATGGACGTGAAGCGTAGAGCCTCTCGACGCGTGCAGGCTACCAGTCTCTCCGTACCGTGGCCACTGGCGGCCGATGGTCACGGAGGCGGACGCCGGCCGGCATCTCCGAGGCGGGCTACCATGCCCTCACCGCGCCCGCCCGGTGCGGTCCACCGCCAGGAGCCAGCTGCGTGCCACCTATCCGCGAGTCGGGGGAACGAGTCGCCGCCAATGTCGAGCGTGTGATCGTAGGCAAGCACCGCGAGGTGCGACTGGCGCTCATCGCCCTGCTCTGCGAAGGGCACCTCCTCATCGAAGACGTCCCCGGCACTGGCAAGACCATGCTGGCGCGGGCGATGTCGCGGAGCCTTGATTGCAGCTTTCGTCGCATCCAGTTCACGCCGGACCTGCTGCCCACCGACGTCACGGGCCTCTCCATCTACAACCAGAAGTCGCAGGAGTTCGAGTTCCGGCCAGGGCCGGTCGTCAGTCAGGTGGTCCTCGCCGACGAGATCAACCGGGCCACCCCAAAGACGCAGTCGGCGCTGCTGGAGGCGATGGAGGAGCGGCACATGACCGTCGATGGCGTGACCCGCCCCCTGCCTCGACCGTTCATGGTCATCGCCACCCAGAACCCCATCGAGTACGAGGGTACGTTTCCCCTGCCAGAGGCCCAGCTCGATCGTTTCCTGCTGCGGCTCCGGATGGGCTATCCGGACCCCGTGGATGAGATGCTCATCCTTGATGAGCAGAAGCGGACACACCCGGTCGATGCCCTCTCAGCGGTAGCCGATGTCGACGCCGTATTGGAGATGCAGCGGGCCGTGCGCGAGATCTACGTGGATCCGGCCATCGCCGACTACATCGTGCGGCTGGTCAGCGCCACGCGCAGCCATCCGGACGTCTACCTTGGGGCGTCTCCCCGCGGGTCTCTCGCGCTCTACCGCGCCAGCCAGGCGTTCGCCGCCCTCGCCGGTCGCGACTACGTCATCCCCGACGACGTCAAGGCGCTCGCCGAGCCGGCGCTGGCCCACCGCGTCATCCCCAAGACCGGCGCTTCCATCCGCGGCGTGGAAGGGCGCAGCGTGGTGGCCGAGATACTGATGTCCGTTTCAATCTCCACGCCAGCGCCGGGCGTGACCATGCAGAGGATGAGCCGGCCATAGCGGCTCGAGGCACGACCTGACCATGCTCCGCACGCTGGGGATCTTCCTGGCCGTGGCCTTCATCGTCGTCGTCGCGGCCCTGACGGGGGCGCCGGAGGTCTACTACCTCGTCTACCTCGGCCTCAGCGTGATCGGCCTGGCCTACCTCGTCGCGCGCCGCGGGCTGGACCACCTCGAGGCGGGCTCCTGGCTCGATCGTCAGCACGCAACGGTCGGCGACACCCTGACCATCACCTATACCTTGCGTTCCTCCGCCCGCCTGCCCAAGCCTTGGCTGGAGACGCACAGCCCCTCCACGTTGCCGGTGGCGGTGCCGGGCCGCGTGGTATCGCTCGCGCCCCGGGCCACGCGCACGTGGGCTGCGCGTGTCCCGCTCACACGGCGCGGCCAATTCAGGGTCGATCCCATGGTCGTCCGTACCGGCGACCCCTTTGGCCTCTTCGAATTGGTGGCCTCGGTCGGGCCCGGTGCCGGGCTGCTGGTCTATCCACCTGTCGCCGCGTTGCCCGCGTGGCGGTTGCCGGCTACTTCGCTCGAGGGGTCCTCCGCGCGGGCCGAGCACGGTCCACACCTGACGCCGCTGGTCACCTCCGTCCGTCCCTATACACCTGGCGACGCCTTCAATCGCATCCACTGGCGCTCGAGCGCACGGCACCAGGAGCTGCAGGTGAAGGAGTTCGACATCGAACCCTCGAGCGACCTGTGGCTATTCCTTGACCTGGACCGGACCGTCCACGCCGGGCAGGGCCGGCATGCCACCATCGAAGGCGCTGTGGAAGCGGCCGCCGCCCTGGCGGCGCATGCCCTCGGCGGCGACCGCAACATCGGCCTCGAGGCGATCGGGCAGCGGCGGGGCCTCATCGCGCCTGACCGAGGAGCGCGCCAGCGTCACAAGATCATGAGCCTGCTGGCTGTGGCCGAGGCAGAAGGGGCGACGCCACTGTCGGAGATGCTCACGGAGGCCGCTACGCGGGTCCGCCAGGGCACGGTCGCCCTCGCCATCACCCCCTCGCTCGACCGCTCATGGGTGGCGCCGCTGGCGGCTCTGCGGCGCCGGGGCACCGCTCCGGTGGCCTGCCTCGTGCACCCGCTCGCGTACGCCGCAGCCAGCCTGGAAGCAGCCAGGCAAGCACCACTCACCCCGGCCGAGCGAGAGCCACATGAGCAGGCGCTGCGCGCGCTCACCCACATGTTGGCGGAACATGATGTGACCAGCTACATCCTGCAGCCCGGTGTCCCCCTCGGTGATCAGCTGATCGCCGCCCGGGGCGCGGCAGCGGTGGGCCGATGAGAGCGACACGCGAGCGCCCGTCCGTGCTGAGACGCCCGCGCCAGGGTCTCTCGAGCCTGCTCCTGCTGGTGGCCATGCTGGCCCTGTTGGGTGCCTCCTTCTCTGCCGCAAGGCCCCTGGAGCTGGTCACCGGCGGGCCGTCGCTGACTGGCCTCTTGCCCATCCTCCTGCCCTCGGCAGGAGTCATCGCCTACGCGCTCGCGGTCAGCGGGCTGGGACTGGTGCGGGCACACCTCGTGGGCGCGATCGTGGCTGCGGGCGTCCTCATCTGGTTGGCCGGCGAGGCGCTTCTGCAGGTCCGTCCCGAGGCCGTTTCAGCGAGTGCCGTGAGCGCGCAGGCCGGCGCTGTCTGGGAGGAGGCCCACACCTCCATCACCGAGGGCGTCTCGACCCCGGCCATCACCTTCCTGCTCCTGGGAGCCATCCTATGGACGACGGCGCAGTTCAGCGCCTTCAGCATCTTCCGCCATGACCGCGGCGGACCAGCCGTGGTCGCCATCGGCGTCGTGCTCTTCCTCAACCTCGCGCTGGAACCGCTGGTGCCGGCCGACGGGCTGCTGCACCCGGTGCTGGTGCTCGTCCCATTTACGACCCTGGCACTGGCCCTGCTGGTCCGGATGCAGCTCGTGCAACAGCGGGTCTACTGGTCGCGTCGCCACATCGCCGACACGGGCGAGGTACGCCGCCTCTTCCTGCGCAGTGGTGCCGCTTTCGTGGCTGCCGCCATCGTCGGTGCCACATCGCTCACCGCCATCGCCACACTCGAACCGGTGCCCTTGAAGCTCTCGCAGCTCGAGCGACCGATGGGGGATCTCGGGGACCGCTTCTCGGACCTCTTCAGCTGGCTGGGAGTGCCGTCGACGCCATCGGCCCCGACGGCGCTCCCCCCAGCCGTGCCCATCTCCGACAGATGGGACCCCGGCACCGGCACCGCCTTCACCGCCACGGTGCAAGATCCGTTGCGCGACAACTACTGGTGGGGTCGCGCGGACGACCGCTACGACGTGGCGGGTGCTGCCTGGACCAGGAGTGGCGCACGATCGCGGCAGGTCGCTGCCGGCCAACCGCTCCCGGTGACGGTGGAGGAGCCGGGTCGGCACGCGCTGGCAGTCACGGTCGAGTTCGGAGACGCCGAGGGGGGCACTGCCCGGGCCCAACTGTTCCGCCCCGCCGAGGCGGTGACGGTGGCCGGTGAAGCCGTGGAGGCCGTGATCATCGACGGCGGCCGGGGGATGAGCGACATCAGGTGGCGCACGCCACCGGCGGTGGGTGCACGCGTCGATCTGGCAGCCTCCGTCCTCGACTACCGTCCGGGTGGCGGGATCACCGCCCAGGCGCTGCGCGCGGCCGACGGCGGGGACCCCGCCTGGGTCACCGAGAGGTACCTGCAGGGCAGGGGCAACCAACGCATCAACGGTCCCGAGGTGCGGGCCTTCATCGAGTCCATCGGTGAGCAAGGCAGCCGCTACGACGACGCCCTCGCGGTGCAGGACGCCTTCCTGTCGGGTGACTACGCGTACCGCACGCAGGTCGACTGCGATGACTTCCGCTCGATCCCGGAGTGTGTGCTGGCCAAGCGGGAGGGCTTCTGCACCCACTACGCCACGACCATGGTCATGGTCCTGCGTGAGATGGGCATCCCCAGTCGTTTCATCACCGGTTATCTGCCCGGTGAGTCCGAGGACGGGGGCGAGTCGTGGACCGTGCCGCAGGCAGCGCTGCACAACTGGGTGGAGGTCTACTTCCCCCGCTATGGCTGGATCCGCTTCGACCCGACCCCAGGGCGTGGTTTCGGGCAGGAGCCGACGCGCCTGCCCGACGAGCAGCCGGCCGCCACGCCCGACTCGGGCAAGGACTCGAATCTCGACCAGGCCACGGAAGAGCCGACGCCAGCCGCGTCGCCCGCCGCCGGACTCCTCGACGGCGAGCCGCGGACGGGTCGGCGAGGCGGGCGACGGACACTGCTCATCGGCCTGGGCGCGCTTGCGGCCCTGGTCCTGGCGGTCATCGCTGCGCTGCTGCTCTTCAGGCTGCGCCGCCTGCCCGACGGGGATGGGTCGCTGGCCTACCGCGGCATCGTCCACCTCGCCACGCGGCTCGGTCGCGGACCGCATCCGGCCCAGACCGAGTACGAGTACGTGGATGCCCTCTCGGAGACGATGCCGTCCGTGCGCGACGACCTCTACCTGGTGGCCGGGGCACGGGTGGAGTCGGCCTACGGTCGGGGCAGCCTCGATGAACGGTCTCGGGCCCGGCTGCGGCGTGCCTACGCGCGGGTGCGGACGGCCCTCGTGCGGTTGCTCTTGCCGCGTCGGTAGCCTGACGAGGACCTACCAGCCGCGCGAGAGGGCCGCGATGTGCTCGTCGAGGTTGTGGGCGCGCAAGCGCACGACACCGGCGCTGAGGTCGAGGACGCTGACCGCGGCCAGGGCCAATGGGAACGACCAGAAGTGCTCGATACCGATGTCCAGCAGGTCGAGCATCAGGAGCCGCAGGACACCGTCGTGGGCTACCACGATGCTCCAGGCCGGGCCATCCCCAGCGCCGAACGTACGCTCATAGCCGAGCACCGGCTCGGCTGGCGCGCGGCCCACGCCCTCGTCACCGACCGTGACGTCACCCACACCCAGGATGGTTGCGCGTGCGCGGTGGACACGCTCCAGCGCCTCGGACAGCGATTCGCCCCCGGGCGCGTGATGGTGCCTGGGGTCGTCCCTCCAGGCCGCGAGCTCGTGGGGCCAGCGCAGCCGGACCTCGTCGTGGGTGAGCCCTTCCCACTCGCCCTGGCCCAGCTCCTTGAGCGTATCCAGCGGCTGCAGGGGGGCGTCCGCAGCGCGCGCCTCGTGAACGGCCACCGCGGTCTGGGCCGCTCGCCGCAGCGGCGAGTGCCAGATGGCCAGGGGAGGAGCATCCGGCAGCGGCAGGGAAGGCGCGGCAGCGGGTGCCGCGAGTCGAGCGCCGACCGCGGTCGCCTGGCGCAGGCCCACGTCGGACAAGGGAGGATCGCCCTGGCCCTGGAAGCGACCCTCGGCGATCCAGGCAGACTCGCCGTGGCGGACCAGCGCCAGCAGGGTCGGCTGCGTCACGCCGGCAGGTCGAGATCGATGAGCCAGACGTCGAGCATGCCGTCGTAGCCGCGGATGGCGTCCGCCACCGACTCCGGCACGGCCTCATCGAGTGCCAGGATCATGAACGCGATCGAGCGCTTGTCCGAGCGGCCCAGGTGCATGTTGCTGATGTTGATGTCGGCCTCGCCGAGCGTACCGCCGACCAGCCCGATAGCCCCCGGGCGGTCCTGGTGCCGCGACACCAGCATGTGTGCCGCAGGGGCAAGGTCGACCTCGTAGCCATCGAGCGAAACCAGGCGCTGCTCGTCGGCGAAGGAGATGGTGCCCGCGACCGAGTGCTGACCCGACAGCGTGAGCAGCGAGCTGAAGCGACCGGCATCGGGCTGCTTGTGCAGGGCGAGGTTGATGCCCCGCGCCTTGGCCAGGGCTGCGGCGTTGATGACGTTGACTCGCTCCTCGGTGTGCTGTTCGAGGATCCCGCCGAGGGCCGCTGCCACCAGCGGCGCCGAGTCCAGCTCGTGGAGCTCGCCGGCGACCTCCAGGGTCAGGTTCGCGATGTCCTCAGAGAACTGGGCGTAGAACTGGCCCAGCGTCCGTGCCAGCGGCAGGTAGGGCGCGAGGGCGTCGGCCGTCTCCGGCGTCAGCATGGGCGCGTTCACGGCGTAGCGCGCAGATCGGCCGGCGAGCACCTCGCGCACTTGTTCGGCAGCCTCGACCGCCACCCGTGTCTGGGCCTCCGTCGTGGAGGCTCCCAGGTGAGGCGTGAGGATGATGTGAGGAGCGCCAAGCAGCGGGTTGTCCGCGGCCGGCGGCTCGGACGAGTAGACGTCCACGGCCGCGCCGGCGATGGTCCCCGCCGCCAGCGCCTCGGCCAGGGCGGTCTCGTCGACCACACCCCCGCGGGCCACGTTGATGATGTAGGCGCTCGGCTTCATGCTGGCGAGCTGCTCGGTGCTGATGAGGTTGGCCGTGTCCTTCGTCTTGGGCACGTGGATCGTGACCGCGTCCGCTTCCTTGAGGATCTGCTCCACGGACCTGCGCTCGATGCCGTTCAGCTTGGCCACCTCTTCGCTGACGTACGGGTCGTACCCCACCACGTGCATGCCCAGCCCGCGTGCCCGCTTGGCCACGGCCATCCCGATCTTGCCCAGGCCCACCACGCCGAGCGTCTTGTCCACCAGCTCACGGCCCATGAAGGCCGCGCGGTTCCATTCGCCCGCGTGCATGGACGCATCCGCCTCGGGCACGTGGCGGGCGAGCGCGAAGAGCAGCGCCAGGGTGTGCTCGGCAGCCGCGGTCGTGTTGCCCGTGGGGGCATTGACGACCGTGATGCCGGCCGCCGTGGCGGCCGGGATGTCGATGTTGTCCACGCCCACTCCGGCACGGCCGATGACCAGCAGGTTGACGCCGGCGGCGATGGCTTCGGCGTCAGCCTTGACGCCGCTGCGCACGAGCAGCGCGTGATATGCGGGCAGTGCCGCGAGGTATTCCTCCCGGGACATGCCTGTGCGAACGTCGACCTCGTGCTCCGTCCGCAGCAGCTCCACGCCCTCGGGCGCCAACTTCTCGGCCACCAAGACCCGCATGGTCAAGCCTCCTCGCCGGCGCGGCGGGCGGCGGCCGGACCGGCATCGGGCATCACCGGGAGGCCGCTGGCCAGCGCACCCTGCTCGATGATCTCGATGGCCGTGACGATGTCATCCACGGTCACGTCGCCGAGGTGACCGATACGCAAGAGCTGCCCCTTCATCTTGCCTTGCCCACCAGCCAGCTGGAGTCCACGCAGCCGGAACTCGTTGTTCAGCGCTGACCAGTCGACGCCGTCGGGCACGAGCGCGGAGGTGACGGTGTTCGAGGCATTGGCGGGATCGGCGTAGAGCTCGAAGCCCATGGCCGCGAGGCCGGCGCGGGCCGCCGCGCCGCAGGCCGCGTGGCGGGCGTAGATGGCCTCGCGACCTTCCGCCTCCATGAGCCGCAGCGCAGCGTCGAGCTGGAAGAACAGCCCGACCGCGGGCGTCCAGGGCGTCTGGCCCTTGGGCAGCGCGTCGCGGTGGCGCACCAGGTCGAAGTAGAAGCGCGGCATGGTCGCCGCGTCGGCCGCGGCCCAGGCCCGTGGTGAGGCCGCCACCATGGCCAGGCCCGGCGGGATCATCCAGGCTTTCTGGGCGCCGGTGATGACGACGTCGAGATCCCACGCGTCCATCTCCATGGGGATGGCCCCGACCGCGCTGACGCCATCGACGAGGATGAGCGTGCCCGGTGCTTCGGCGCGGATGACCTCGGCCAGGCTGGGCAGGGGATTGGTCACGCCCGTGGAGGTCTCGTTGTACGTCACCTGCACCGCGACCGGCGTGCGCCCGGCAGCCACCATCTGACGGATGGCCGCGCGCACGGCCTCGGCATCGGCCGCCTGGCCCCAGTCGAACTCGAGCATGGTCACCTCGGCGCCGTAGGCGCGGGCGATCTGGGCGAAGCGCTCACCGAAATTGCCGATGCTGACCGTCAGTACCGGGTCTCCCGGAGAGAGGAAGGTGACCACGGCCGCCTCCAGGCCGCCGGTGCCCGAAGAGGTCAGGATCATGACGTCGCTGGCGGTCCTGAAGTAGGGGTTCATGCCCTCGCTGCACCGCTTCACGAGCTCCATGAACTCGGGGCCACGGTGGCCCACCATCTGCTCCGAACCAGCTTCGCGCACGGCATCTGGCAGTGGAGTGGGGCCGGGGATACGGAGATACTGCGGTGGCACGGGAGGCTCCTCGTTGGACGTGGGACGTGGCCGGGCAGGGCGTGGTCGAAGCCGGCCTCTAGATGGTAGCCGCCACGCTGGCCCCGCGCACTAGACTGGCCCTCATGGCGCCCCCTCGCTCCGCCCCGTCCGGAGCCGGCTCACGACCCTTGCCCATGGTCGTCGAGACCGGACACATGCCCCTCGCCGCCCGGCTTCGCCCAGAGAGCCTCGACGAGGTCGTGGGGCAGACGGCCCTCATCGGCGAGCGAGGCACCCTCCGGCGCATGGTCCAGAGTGGCCGGCTCACGTCGATGGTGCTGTGGGGACCGCCGGGTGTAGGCAAGACCACCCTGGCCCGCCTGCTGGCAGCCGCGATCGATGCGCCCATGGAGACGCTCTCCGCTACCTCCAGCGGCGTCAAGGACGTGCGCGCGGTGGTGGCGCAGGCTCGTGACTGGACCGAGCGTGGCGGCAGCTCGACCGTCCTCTTCATCGACGAGATCCACCGCTTCAACAAGTCCCAGCAGGACGCGCTCCTGCCGCATGTCGAAGAGGGCGTGGTCACGCTCATCGGGGCGACCACGGAGAACCCCTATTTCGAGGTCAACTCGGCGCTGCTCTCGCGCCTGCGGGTGTTCCGGCTCGAGCCCCTCACCGACGAGGAGCTGGGGGTGATCATCGACCGCGCCATCACCGACGAGCGGGGCTATGGCGGGTCCATCGCACTACCCCAAGACGCGCGCGAGCACCTCATCGAGATCAGCGCCGGTGATGCCCGCGCGGCCCTCAACATCCTCGAGTCGGCCGCCTCGCTCGCAGGCGCCGAGCGTGACGATGCTCCGCGACCGCTCCGGCCGAGCCTCGATGACATCGAATCCGCGGCCCAGCAGCGCGTGCTCGCGTACGATCGCGCTGGCGACGGTCACTACGGCACCGTCTCGGCCTTCATCAAGTCCATCCGGGGCAACGATCCCGATGCCGCGCTGTACTGGCTGGCGGCCATGGTCGCGGCCGGCGAGGACCCCCGCTTCATCGCCCGGCGCCTGATCATCTCGGCCAGCGAGGACGTGGGCAATGCCGATCCGCGCGGCTTGCAGGTGGCCACGGCCGCGGCCCAGGCGGTCGACTGGGTCGGCTTGCCCGAGTGCCAGTACGCCCTCGCGCAAGCAACCGTCTTCCTCGCCACCAGTCCCAAGTCCAACCGCAGTGGGCAGGCCTACTGGAAGGCAGTGGATGACGTGCGACAGCACGGCTCGCTGCCGGTGCCCAAGCACCTCGTCAATGCCTCCCACCGGCGCATGAAGCATCACGGGCTCGGTGTGGGCTACAAGTACCCGCACGACTACGAAGGCGGCGACGTCGAACAGCAATACCTGCCGGACCAACTGGCCGACCGCCGCTACTACGAACCGACCGAAGAGGGCTGGGAAGCTCGCATCAAGGCGCGCCTGGACGAGCTGATGGGACGGCGGGGCAGGGGAGCGCGCCGGCGCCGTTAGCCTCGGCCCTCGGGGTCCGATCGGCGCTGTGCTCAGGTCACGTGAGTGGTGGCGGTCGGGCAGACCGAGCTTCTCGGTCGGGGCGAAAGCGTGCATCCAGGTCCTGCTCGAAGGGCGATGGCGGGGCGCCGACCGGCAGGAACGCTAGCCTCGCGAGTGCGGCTCGGCTATCCTGCAGGAGCGTTGCACTGAGGAGGAAGGGCCATGCCGATGGGCATCCTATGGCTCGTGGGGGGCACCGTCGCCGGGGCCCTCATCGGATGGTTGGTGGTCGACGGCCTGGTGGTAGGGGGAGCGGCCGGCTTCGTCATCACCCTGGCCGTGCTGCTGGTCAGCACCTGGCTCGACGGTCGAGCCGGTACCGACGACAGGCGCGCGGCGGACGACGAGGACATCAGCGTCTCCGGTCGCTGATCCGTCAGCTAGAGCAGCGAGCGTCCTGCTTGCCGCGCGGGATCCGTGCGCGTCCGCTCCAGGCTGGGCCGGTAGGGCGGCCGGCGCCGGGTCGCCTTCCACAGGCTGAAGACGGCGAGGGCCCAGAAGGGCAGGGCGATGAGGAGATGGGCCAGGGCCGAGCCTCCGGAGTCTGCCTGGACACGCTCGGCGATGAGTGCCAGGTACTCCGGGCGCTCGGGGTGCGCCCAGGCGTACCAACAGGTGGCCAGCGGCGGCCGGAAGCCGTAGAGGCAGCCGGCCGACTCGGTGGTCCGGGTCATCAGGTCCCGGCTCGAAGGTTCGCCCCCAAGCGAAGCGATCTCCGAAGCCAGCTCGTGGCCCAGGATGTAGCTTGATGCATCATCGACTGCCCGCAGTGACACGAGCACGCCGATGGCCAGGCCCACGGCCATGAGCGAGAGCCAGAGGGATCGATCCACGGCCTTGTGCCACCTCCCTTCGCCATCGGCACTGCAGCCAGTATCCCGGACCGCGGGGCGAACGTCCATCCCGTCGACCGGAGCCGACCTGGAAGCGGGCACGCCAGAGGCGATCTGGTGAGGCCTTCTACGGAGTAGACTCTGTCGCTGTCAACATTCGCTTCCCAGCTTGGAGTCCGCCCGTGTTCCTGATCTTCGCCCTGGTACTCATCCCGCTCGTCGCCGGCTTCATCGCCAACCTCGTCGTCGGCAAGCGCGCGAACTTCCAGCCGTGGGAACTGTTCGTGGCCGGCATCATCGGCTCGTTCGTCGGCGGGATCCTCATGAACCTCGTCTTCAACGGCGACTTCGAGATCTCCATCAGCGGCCTCGTCGGCTCGACCGTGGGCGCGATCATCGTGCTCGGCGCCTGGGCCTGGTGGCGGACCCGCGAGGCCCAGGCGGCCCGCTAGCCCTCACGTTCGAAGGCTGCGGCCGGCCCTAGTAGAGGCCGAGGACGTCCAGGTAGCCGAAGACGACCCAGGCCACGACGAGGGCCACGACCAGGATCACCGTGATGACGCCGATACGTCGAAGGTCGTCCTGTACCCAGCTGCTCTCCGCGGTCGCGCGCGCTGCGAGCTCGTCGGTCCGTCCCCGGGGGCGGCGACGCTCACGGCGTGACGCTCGCCGGCCCGCGGTGGTCGCGGCCGGCTGTGCGGGGGTCGCGGCCGGCTGTGCGGGGGTCGCCGAGGCCACGGCGGCAGCAGCGATCTCGTCCACCTCGACCTCGTCATAGGCGACGTCGTCGACGATGGCGTCACTGGCCGCATCGCTGGCGCCAGGCGCGGTCGTCTTGGTGCGGCTGGGACCTTGCCCACCCGGTCGGTAGCTGCCGCGACTGCGAACGCGCTTGGCCACGTGAACTCCTCGTGATGTCTGCTCGAACCGGATCGAGGATAGCACCGGCTTGGCCTGCTGGCCCCCGATCGTCGCTGCTACGATCGGCGCATGGAGGGCTTGGCGCTGCTGCTGGCGGTCATCGCTCTGGTGATCGCGGTCGTCTCGCTGGTCTATGTCTGGCGGACGGATCGCGAGAGCGGGCCGGCACCGCAAGTCTCCCGTGCCGCGGAGCTCGAACGACACCTCTCGCAGCTGGCGCGACGGCTGGACGCCTTGCAGGCTGACGTGGATGCCCTGGCCGCGGGTGGTCTCGACACGACACGGGTCGCGAGCACGCAGGTCGCCCGCGGTACGGCCGCCATCTCGCGTATCGGGCTCGTCCGCTTCGACGCGTTCGAGGACACCGGCGGTGCGCAGTCATTCGCGCTGGCGCTCGTCGATGACGATGGCGACGGTATCGTGCTCACCAGCCTGCACTCCCGGCCGACCACGCGGGTGTACCTGAAAGCCATCCGACGCGGCGTCGCCGACGCGCCGCTCTCGGCCGAGGAGACGCGGGCGCTCCAGGATGCGGGCATCACGCCGATCGCGTGACAGGCGAGCTGTCATCCGCGCCATCGACGATGGGCCCGATGACAGCCTTCCAGCCACAGGGCCCGACCAGCTCCACCGCCCTCTTGGCGGATGAGCCGGCGCTGCCCGTGCCCATCGACCGTGTCCGGCAGTTGCTCAAGGGGCTGGACCGCCGCCAGCGTCAGGCGGTCACGCACAAGGAAGGGCCACTCCTGGTGCTGGCCGGTCCCGGCACGGGCAAGACCGAGGTCATCACCCGACGCGTGGCCTGGCTCGTCGCGAGCAAGCGCGCCCGCCCCTCGCAGATCCTCGCCCTCACCTTCACCGAGCGGGCGGCGGCGGAGATGCAGCAGCGGGTGGATCTGCTGGTCCCGTACGGCCAGACGGACACGGCCATCCACACCTTCCACGCCTTCGGCGACTGGCTCCTGCGCGTGTACGGCCACGAGGTCGGCCGTCCCGGCGATCCCCGCGTCATCGGCCGGGCACAGGCTGTCGTGCTGCTGCGCGACAACATCTTCGAGCTCGGGCTCGAGCGCTATCTGCCGCTGGGCGACCCCACCCGCTTCGTGGGCGCCCTCGTCGATCTGTTCGGTCGGGCCAAGGAAGAGGGCATCAGCCCCGCTGACCTCGCTGGGTATGCGCGCATGCTTGACGCCGGTGCCCGCGCTGCGCTCGCCCCCACCTCAGGCGAGGACGACGGCGCGAGCGAGGTCATCGCCGGGCTGCTCGATGAGGCTGCGGCCAATGCGGAGCTGGCCCGAGCGTACGAGGCGTATCAGCGACTGCTCGTGGAGCACTCCCTCGTGGACCACGGAGACCAGGTGGTGGAGGCGGTGCGACTGCTCGAGGAGCGTGCCCTGGTGCGCATGTCCCTTCGCCGTCGCTTCCGCTATGTCGTGGTGGACGAGGCCCAGGACGCCAATCCGCAGCAGCTGCGCCTGGTCCGCGATCTCGTCGGCCACGGCGGCAACGTCACCTTCGTGGGCGATGATGACCAGGCCATCTACTCGTTTCGGGGAGCAGTGGCCCAGGGCTTGGCGGAGCTCGAGGCAGACTACGGCCCCGTCAAGGATGTGGTCCTCCGCCGCAACTACCGGTCACGTCGTCCGATCCTGGACGGTGCGCGCCGCCTCATCCGGCACAACGACCCCGACCGACTCGAGACCAGGCGTGGTCTGGACAAGACGCTCACCGCCGTCCGCCGCTCGCGCCGCCCGGCGCCGGTCCGCCACCAGGTCTACGGCACGGCCTCGGACGAGGCGGATGGCATCGCCGCGGACATCCGCAGGCGCCTGCAGCGCAAGACGCCGGCGGATGCGATCGCCGTGCTCGTGCGGACCAACGCCGACGCCGGGCCGATCCTCGCCAGCCTCGCGGCGTCGGGCATCCCGCACCGCTTCTCGGGCACCTCGGGGCTCCTCTCGCATCCGGAGGTCCGGGAAGTGCTCAGCCTGCTTCGCTGCATCGCCGCCCCGCAGACGTCAGAGGACCTCTACGGCGTGCTCACCGCGGCACCCTACGGACTCGGCGGCGAGGACCTGACGGCCATCTGTGAGCTGGCCACTCGACGCCGTCGCAGCCTGTGGGCCGTGGCCACGGAGCTGGTGGAGCAGCCGGGTCTGCTTCGGATCGAGACGGCCTCGCGCCGAGCACTGGAGCGAGCCGTGGCCGACATCCGGGCGTCGCTCGACCTGGCGCACGTAGAACCGGCTCCACGCGTGCTCTACGAGCACCTGGGGAGAAGTGGCTGGCTGAAGGGGCTCATCGCGCGCGCCGAGACCGGTGACGACGGCCCGCTGCGCCGCATCGCCCGACTCTTCGAGCTGGTCCAGGAGCAGGCGGAGCTCGTGGCCGACCCGCGCATCAGCTCGGTGGCGCCGACGCTTCGCGCCCTCCTCGATGCCGGCGAGGACCCGGTGGCACCGGATGCCGACGATCTCCAGGGCCGCGTCGCGGTGCTCACGGTGCACCAGGCCAAGGGGCTCGAGTTCCCCCTGGTCTACGTGGCCGGCGCCGCCGAAGGCCGGTTCCCGGTGCGCGCCCGTCGGGACACGCTCAGCCTGCCGGTCGCGCTCGTGGGACACGCTGCCGCGGATGATCCCGACGAGCAACGGGTCGAGGAACGGCGCCTCTTCTATGTGGCCATGACCCGTGCGCGCGACGAGCTGCTGATGAGCCACGCCGTTCGCTCGCGTCCTGGCGGCCGGGCCCGGCGGCCCTCGCCGTTCCTGGCTGAAGCGCTCGGTCGCGAGGTCGACGCAGAGCCCCCCGAGACCGATGCCGGGCTCGTGCCGCTGTCTCCCGCAGAGGCACCGATCGCGAGTGAGGGCCGCGACCAGCGTACCGGCCCGCTCGTCGTGAGCTTCAGCCAGGTCGATGACTACCTCTCCTGTCCCTTGAAATATCGGCTGCGCCACCAGGTTCGGGTGCCGACACCACCACACCACGCCCTCGTCTTCGGCAACGCCATCCACCAGGCCGTCGCTGCGGGCAACATCCGTCGACTGCGTGGGGAGCCGATGCCGCTGGAGTTGCTCCGTGAGACGCTCGAGGCCCACTGGCAGAGCGAGGGGTTCCTCTCCCAGGAGCACGAGACCGCCCGCCTGCGAGCTGGGCGAACGGCACTCGACCGGTTCGCCGCTCGGGCCACCGGCGACGAGGACCGGATCGTGGCGGTCGAGCAGCCCTTCTCGGTGCGCATCGGCGACGACCGGATCCGGGGTCGGTACGACGTGGTACGCGAGACGCCGGAGGGTGTGGTCATCACCGACTACAAGTCCGGCGATGTGCGTGACCCGGCGCGGGCGCGACAGCGAGCGCGCGACTCCCTCCAGCTGCAGCTGTACGCCCTGGCCTGGGAGGCCGAGCATGGGCAGGCCCCTGCCGCGGTGGAGCTCCACTTCCTGGAAGGGGACGTCGTGGGCCGAGTGACACCGACTGCGCGCAAGCTCGAGGGTGCGCAGCGCAAGCTGACCCGGGCCACCGCCGGCATCCGCGCCGGCGACTTCGAGGCCACGCCTGGCTACCCGGCCTGCGACTGGTGCCCATTCCGGCGCGTGTGCCCCGCTGCGACATGAGCGGCCGGGCTACACTGCGGCCGGTGTCAGCCCGGGAACGCACGATCACGATGGTCCTCGTCGCGGCCGCGATCGCGGCCTGGTTCCTCGTCGCCTTCGTGCTCGCGTTCATCTCGCCACAGGGAGACGCCGGTGCCCAGTTCTTCGGCGCTACGGTCTTCGGGTCAGCCGTCGCCCTGACCCTCTGGCCGCTGCTCTGGTCCGGAACCCGCAACGCGCCCGGAAGCCTTGCCACCAGCGGACGGCGCAGCCTCCTGGTCGGGGCCACCATCTCCATCCTCGTCGTGCTGCGGGCGATCGACGTGGTCAGCCCGGTCGTGGTCATCTTCGTGGTCGTGGGGGCGGTCGTCATCGAGGCTGCCTTCACCCTGCGACGCTAGCCCGGTCCTGTGCCGATCCCGCCGCAGCAAGAGGTATGAGCATGTCGCCGAGACCCGGGTCCCCAGCCTGTCCCCGAGTGAAGGCATGACTCCGGGTGAGCGCGGTGCGCGCCTGGCCCGCTACTACGACCTCGACTTCCTCGACGTCTCCTATGACGCGGAGCTCTACCTGCGGCTGGCGCAGGCCGCCGGTGGAGCGGTGCTCGAGCTGGGCGTGGGCAGCGGCCGCCTGGCCGTGCCCCTCGCACTGGCCGGACACCGGGTGCTGGGCGTGGACCAGGACGCGGCCATGCTGGCCCGTGCCGCCGCGGCCTGGGATGACGCACGCGGCGAACTCGATGCCGACCGCGTGCGGACCGCGCAGGCTGACTTCCACACGTTCCGCATCGAGCGCACCTTCGGACTGGCCCTCATGGCGGTCAACACGTTCCTCCTGGCTGAGGATGATGCGGCTCGCCTGTCGGTCCTGGCCACGATGCGTGACCACCTCCGCCCGGGGGGTATCGCGGCCGTGGAGATCGGCACCCCCGACGCGGCGGAGCTGCGGCGCTTCGACCGCCGGCTGCTGCTGGAGTGGGTGCGCGACGATCCCGAGACCGGCGACCAGGTGACCAAGACCATCAGCGCCGACTACGAACCCGAGGCGGAGACGCTGCAGCTGACCCAGGTCTACGAGTGGACCCCGTCCGACGGCGGCCCTGTCGGACGGGTGACCCAGGTCGACCTCCTGCACCTGCTCTCGGCCCGCCACCTGGCCGAGCTGGCGACAGAGGCGGGGTTCGCTGAGGTCTACGTCTGGGGGGACCATCTATCTACCCCCTACGATGCCGGAAGTCACCGGGCCATCCTCGAGGCGCGATTGGTATAGTCCGGCCGTGGCTACCGACGACCAGATCCGCCTGCTACTCGTCGAAGACGTCCCGCAGGTGTCCCAGTACATCCGCAACCTCCTCCAGAGTCAGAAGCAGGTCCGCCTGCTCGACACCATCACCGACGGCCGAGCGGTACTCGACCAGATGCGGGAGCTGCGCCCCGACGTGCTCATGGTCGACGCGCTCCTGCAGGGCAAGGTCAACGGGCTCGAAGTCGCCGAGCAGGTGCGCCAGGCCGGGATCCGCATCCCCATCGTCATCGTGACGGTGCCACAGAAGCCGATCCGTACCGGCGAGGGCATGGGCATCACCGAGATCCTGCCCATGCCCTTCTCGGGCTACGACCTGATGACCGCACTGACGCGTTCGAGCGCTCGCTACCGGGCCTCGTCGCCGACCGCCATGTCCCGCTCGTACGTGGTCTACTCGGGCAAGGGTGGTGTCGGCCGCACGACCATCGCCTACAACCTCGCGGTCCAATTCGGCCAGATCTCCGGGGTCCGCGTGGTGCTCATCGACGGCGATCTCCAGTTCGGCGACCTGCGCGGTCTCCTGCGCGTGCCGGACAGCGCGCCCTCGATCCTGCAACTGCCCACCGACCGCATCGCCGAGAGCGACCTCGCCTCGGTCCTCTGGCGCGACCCTTCCGGCATCGACCTGCTGCTGGCACCACCGCGAGTGGAGCAGGCGGAGATGGTCACCGCGCGTGACATGGAGAAGATCATCTCCCTGCTGCGCCGCATCTACAACGTGGTCGTCATCGACTCGCCGCCCGCGGTCAGCGATACCACGCTGGCGTACCTCGATGACGCCGACAGCATCGTCAGCGTCATCACGCCCGACCGCAACTCGGTACGGACGGCACGGCTGGCCGGGCAGGCCTTCATCGCCGCCGGCATGTCGCCCCAGAAGATGATGCTGCTGCTGAACCGCGCCGGCAGCCCGGGCCTCAAGCCGGAACAGATCGGCGCCGAGCTCGGTCGCGTGCCGGACGTCGCTGTCCCGGACGACCAGCAGCTGATCAAGGCCACCACGGCCGAAGGCGTTCCCTTCGTCCTGGCCCAGCCCAATGCCGGGGCCAGCAAGGCCATCGCCGACTTGGTCGGACGACTCACCAGCGCTCCGGATGCCGTCGCCAGCCCAGGGCAGCCCGCCGCCGTCGCACGTTGACCGCGACCGGTGACTCGCGACCGATCGGGTTCTTCGATTTGGGCGTAGGCGGTCTCACCGTCCTGCGCGAGGTCACCCGGCGCCTGCCGGCCGAGGACACGATCTACCTCGGCGACAACGCGCGAACTCCCTACGGACCGCGCTCCGACGAGGAGGTCGTGCGCTTCAGCACCGAGTGCCTCGATGAGCTGGCCGGGCGGGACGTGAAGGCCATCGTGGTCGCCTGCAACACCTCCACAGCCGTGGCCCTGCCCCTGCTCCGACGCCGCTACGCCCTGCCCATCCTGGGCGTGGTGCGGCCAGGCGCGACCGCGGCGGTGCTGGCGACGCGGACGCGCGGCGTGGGTGTCATCGCCACGCCGGCGACCGTCCGGTCCCACGCCTATTTCGAGGCCATCAAGGAGGAGGATCCCTTCGTCGAGGTCTTCGAGCACGCCACGCCCGAGCTGGTGCCGCTGGTGGAGGCGGGCCGGCTGGAGGGCCCGGACGTGGAGGCCGCCATCCGGCGGTCGCTGGCTCCGCTGCTCGACGGGCCGGAGACCCCGGACGGCACCGCCGCCGACGACCCGGCCTTCATCTTCCCCAAGCCGCCCGACACGCGCATCGATACCTTGCTGCTCGGATGCACGCACTATCCGCTGCTGGGACCGGTCATCCGGACGCTGGCCGGGGAGGGCATCGCGGTCATCGACTCGGCCACGGCCACGGCCAGCGCCCTGGCCAGCCTGCTCGAGGTCCACGCGCTGGGCACAGCCGACGCTGCCCCGGGCGTCCACCACATGCTCACGACCGGCGACGTCGGCACGTTCCGTGCTGCCGCCAGCCGCTTCTTCGGCAGCGAGCTCGGTCGCGTCGAGCCGCTGTGTCTCGGGGCGACAGCATCAGCGAGCGGGTCCAGCGCATGAGCACACGGTCGCCCGGCGCCCGCCTTCGTTCCAGCCGGACCTTGCGCCTGGGACTGGCCATCAGTATCGGCGTGACCCTCCGGGCCCTGCTCGAGCGAGCGACGCGGGAAGTGCCGCCGGGCCTGGTCGACTGGGTCCGTGCCGAGGCCATCGCTGGGCGCCAGCTCCGCCGGGTCCCCGGCCGCCTGACGGACGAGCAGCTGCGCCACGCGGAGCTGGCCTACGCCCGCCACATGGATCGTGTCGTGCCGCTCCTGGAGGCGCGACTCGGCGCCCCGCTGCCGGGCGTGGTGGAGCGGCACGCGGTCGTCAGCCGCGAAGGCTGGGCCGCGGCCAACATGCAGACCTTCCAGTCGCTCGTCGCACACCTGGAACCGATGCTCGCGCCGCCCCGCCGTGATGGGCGCCGGCGTGCCGGCGTCGCGGCGGCCACCAACCGCCTCCTGGCCACCGGCCAGATCGGCTTCCTCCTGGGCTACCTCGGCAGCCGTGTGCTCGGACAGTACGATGTGGCCCTGCTCTCGGCCGAGGGTCAGCCGGGCCGCCTGCTCTACGTGGAGGAGAACATCCGCGCCACCGCCCGCGCGGTGCGCGTGCCGGTGAACGACTTCCGGCTGTGGGTCGCCCTGCACGAGACCACGCACGCCTTCGAGCTTGAGGCACATCCCTGGTTGCGGCCCTACATCCGGGAACGCATCGAGCGCCAGCTGGCGCTCTTCGTACAGGAGACACGGCGGCTGCAACGGGGTGGCCTGGCCCACGCCCTTCGGCGCTGGCGCTCGATGGCGGCGCAGGGCTCCCTCAGGGGGCTGCTCGGCCCGGAGCAGCTGCGCCTGTTCAAGGAAGTGCAGCTGGTGATGAGCCTGATGGAGGGCTTCAGCGACTGGGTCATGGACGAGGTCGGCGAGCAGGTCCTGTCCGATATCCCGGCGATCCGCCGCCGCTTCGAGGCGCGCCGCGGGCAGCGGCGCCGGCCGATCGACCGACTCATGGCACGGCTGACCGGCATGGACATGAAGCTCGAGCAATACCATCGGGGCGAGCGATTCGTCTCGGGCGTCTATCGTGTCGGTGGAGATGCCGCCATCGCCCACCTGTGGGATGGCCCGGAGGCACTGCCGAACGAGCACGAGATGGAAGACCCGGCCGCGTGGGTGCGACGGGTGGCGCCAGGCGTGCTCACAGACGGGGGAGCGAGATGACCGAACGGACGGGAGAGCGACGAGAGCCCGCGGCGATCGCGATCACGCCCATCCTGTCGGCCCGCTATCGAGAGGACGATCTTGCGCGCATCCGGGCCGCTGCGCCGGGCGCACGCATCGTCAACGTCTCGCTCGAAGGCCTCGCCGATGGACCGCTCGATGATGTCGAGGTGCTCCTGCGCGGGCCGGTCTCCGCTGCCAACTTCGACCGCCTCCTGAGCCGCTGTCCGGACCTGCGCTGGGTGCACTCGGCCACTGCGGGCGTCGAACGCGTGCTCACGAAGTCGGCAGCCGCGCGTGGGCTGCTCATCACCAACGCTCGCGGAGTGTTTAGCGAACCCATCGCCGAGTACACCATGATGATGATCCTGTCCGTGCTGCGCAGGCTGCCCGAGCTGGAGGAGCTCCAGCGCGAGCGCACCTGGCAACCGCTGCCGGCGCGGGAGATGCGCCAGGTGACAGTCGGGATCGTGGGCCTCGGCTCCATCGGGCGCAACGTGGCCCGCCTGGCGCTGGCCTTCGGCGCTCGCGTCATCGGCACCCGCAAGCAGCCCGACCGACGCCGTGACTTCCGCGAGCCGCTGCCTGAGGGCATGGCCCGCATCCTCGAGCACCACCAGCTGCCAGAGCTATTGGCCGAATCAGACTTCGTGGTCCTGGCCGTGCCGCTCACCCCGGACACGGACAAGCTCATGGACGGACCCCGGCTGGCACAGATGAAGCCAGGTTCGTGGCTCATCAACATCGCTCGAGGGCGCCTCATCGACCAGCGCGCGCTGCTGCGCGCGCTGCGCCAGGGCCCCCTGGAGGGCGCCATCCTCGACACCATCTGGGAGGAGCCCCTGCCCGCGAGCTCACCCCTGTGGGACGCGCCCGGGCTCATCATCACGCCACATACCTCGTGGTCGAGCGGTCGTGTGCTCGACCGTTCCATCGAGCTCTTCTGCGAGAACCTCGCACGCTATCGGGATGGGCGGGAGCTGCTCAATCTCGTCGATCCGGAGGCTGGGTACTAGCACCATGCAGATCGCCATCGTGGGCCTGGCCCGCTCGGGCAAGACGACCGTCTTCAACTCGCTCACGCGCGGTGATGCGGCGACGGGCGGCTTCGGCGGAATGACCGTGAATACGGGCGTGGTCAAGGTGCCCGACGAGCGTCTCACGCGCCTGACCGAGTTGTTCAAGCCGAAGCGCGAGGTGCCTGCCGACGTGACCTACGTGGACCTGCCGGCGGCCGCCACCGCCGCGGAAGGCGAGCCCCACGCGGACATCCCGCCAGACCAGCTGGCCCGCCTGCGCAACGCCGACGCGCTGCTCCACGTGGTGCGCGTGTTCGAGAGCGACAGCGTGCCCCATCCGCTGCTCTCCATCGATCCCGCACGTGACATCGAACAGCTGGAGCTGGAGTTCACGCTGGCCGACCTGGGGGTGGTGGAGAAGCGCCTGGAGAAGCTGCAAGGCTCGGGCCGGCACGGCACCGCGGCTGAGCGTGAAGCCAACGAGCGCGAGGAAGTCGTGCTCCGCAAGATCCTGCCGGCCCTGACGGAGGGGCGGCCGATCCGCGACATCGGCCTCGACGAGGACGAGTCGCTGCGCATCCGCGGCTTCCGCTTCCTGACCGAGAAGCCGGTGCTGGTGCTGCTGAACGTGGGCGAGGGCGACCTCGCACGGGCCGACGAGCTGGTGGCCGAGATCGCCGGCTCCATCGACCACGCCCAGACGGAGGTGGCCCAGATGTCGGCTCAGATCGAGATGGAGATCGGTCAGCTCGACGAGGACGAGGCCCAGGTCTTCCGTGAAGACCTGGGCCTGGAAGGCTCCAGCATGGAGCGGGTCATCCAGGCCTCGTACCACCTGCTCGGTCTGATCAGCTTCTTCACCGCCGGGGCGGACGAGACCCGGGCCTGGACCATCACCCGCGGCTCGACCGCGGTCGAGGCAGCCGGAGCCATCCACAGCGACCTCGCGCGCGGGTTCATCCGAGCGGAGGTCATCGGCTGGGAGCGACTGCTCGAGCTCGGCTCCATGGCCGAGGCGCGCAAGCATGGCCAGCTCCGCTCGGAGGGCAAGACCTACGAGGTCCAGGACGGGGACGTCATCGAGGTCCTCTTCAACGTCTGATCACGGCCGACCCGCGCGGGGCACGATGGAGCGGCAGGCCTAGTCGTCGGCCAGACGATCGTCCTTCACCCGTGTCCCGTCGGGCAGGCCCCAGGCGGCGTCGTCCGGCTCGACGTCGACGAGCAGGGTGCGATAGTCATCACCGCGTCCGCCGGGCCTGACATCGACATCGCTCACGAACGTGCCGTCTTCGTCGGCCGAGACGTTGACCGCCACACGCAGCTGGGTATCGTCGACGACGAGGAACCCGGCGCTCTCCGCCAGCTCGGCCGCGATGGCCTCGATCAGGGAGTTTGCGTCAAAGGTGTCGAGGAGCTTCTTGCGGGCCTCGAGCACCAGCTCCAGGAACTCCGACTCGTCGTACTCCCGCTCGTGCGCCAGGAGCACGTCGGCGAAGAGGTCGGTATCGCTCTCGTGGAGCTCATAGAAGTAGTAAGGGGGTGCATCCCCGTCGCGCGCATTCACGGGGCCGAGTATAGGCTTCATTCGCGGGCCCCCAGCCGGGAGCCTCCGGACACGCGGGCACAGGGGCGAGATGCAGGGACAAGCGGACAGGGCGACGCCGGACGTCGTCATCGTGGGCTCGGCCACGCGTGACCTCAGCCACGACGACCCCCGCGGCTGGATGCTCGGGGGCGGCGTCACCTACGGCGCACTGGCCCTCACCCGCCTGGGTTTGCGGACCGGCGTCCTGCTCGGACTCGACGCCGAGGCGGCCACCGCCTCCGAGCTGGACCTCATCCGTCGGGCCGGGGCCGAGATCGAGGAAGTTTCTCTCGCGAGTGGTCCCGTGTTCGACAACGTGGAGACCCTCGCCGGCCGCGTCCAGACCTGTGGCGCGCTCAGCGATCCCGTGCCGGCGGAGGCACTGCCGGAGGCCTGGCGTGACGCGCCCGCTTTCGTCTTCGCGCCAGTGGCCGGGGAGATCTCGCCGGACTGGGCCGACGTGCCGCGACCGGACGCCTGCGTGGCCTTCGCCTGGCAGGGCATCCTGCGCAACCTGGCGCCGGGCGAACGGGTCACGCCCCGCCCACCCGGGCCATCCCCGCTCCTCGAGCGCGCGGATATCCTCGCCTTCAGCCGGCACGATGTGCCCAGCGACATGCCCATCCGCGCGCTCGGCCCGTGGGTCGGCGAGCGCTGCGATGTGCTGCTCACCGCGGGGCTGCTGGGCGGCCTGCTCCTCCGCTTCCGACAGGGGCGACTGATGGCCGCGCGTGCCTATCCCAGCGTGCCCTCGGTCGAGGAGGTCGACCCCACGGGCGCCGGCGACACGATGCTCGCGGGCCTGGTCGGCGCCCGCCTGGTGGCGGGCACGGAAGGCAGTCGGGCCGGACGGGACGTGCGTCTGGGCGCGACCGCCTGCAGCCTGCTGGTGGAAGGTCCAGGCATGAACTCCGTGCCCACGCTCGGGCAGTTGCGGCGACGCCTCGACGGCGCGGAGCACGCGTCCTAGACTGGCGTCTCCGTTGGGGGCGGTGCGGTCGATCCCCGTTGGACCAGCGTGACCGCGACTCGCTCCACCTCCGCGTCGTCCGCATCTGCGCCACGTTCGCCGTTCGCGATGAGCCTGAGCAGCCTGCCTACGGCCCAGGTGCCCATGGCCTCGGTATCCTGTCGGACGGTCGTCAGTGGCGGATCGACATATGGCGCGATGTCGATGTCATCGAAGCCGATGATGCTGAGGTCGGCGGGAACGGCACGAAGGAGCGCCTTGGCGCCCCGCAATGCTCCCACCGCGGTGAGATCGTTGTAGCACAGGAGCGCTGTCGTGCTCGGGTCAGACATCAGGACGACCCGTGCTGCCGACTCACCCCCATCGACGCGTCCATCACCATCCACCACCAGCAGCGCCGCCGGGTCCAGGCCCCGATCGGCCATGGCCGCGCGGGCACCTTCCAGCCGCTCATCCACGGCCAGGTTGCTTGATGCCGGCGTGGCGATGAAGGCGAGCGCGCGGTGGCCGAGCGCCAGCAGGTGCTCCGTGGCGAGGTAGCCACCGGCCCGATTGTCGGAGAGGATCGCCGGCACCGATCCCACCGACGAAGTGCTATTCATGACCACCACAGGGCAGGGGCGGTCCTCGATCCAATCCTGGTGGCGCTCGGTGAGCGCAGAGCTGGCGATGAGCAAGCCGTCGACCTCACGTTCGGCGAGCAGCTCGAGCGACCCGATCTCACGCTCGGGATCACGTCGTCCGTCCGCCAGCACTACCGAGTATCCGCGGCTCCGAGCTGCGTCCTCGACGGCCCGCACCAGCTGCGGGAAGTAGGGGTTCTCGATATCGGTCACGATCAGGCCGATGGTGCTCGTGAGACGCAGCTTGAGCGAGCGCGCCACACCCGACGGCCGGTAGCGCAGCTCCCGGGCGGCTTCCTCCACTCGTTTGCGCGTGGCTGGTTCCACGCCCGGGTTCCCGCGCAGGGTGCGACTGACGGTGGCGGTCGAGACGCCAGCGCGCGCGGCCACGTCACGGATGGTCGCCGGCTTCGAGAGACCCGCTGACCGTGCCATCTACCCGGCCGCCGCGGCGCCGGGACCCCCGGTGCCTCGACGTTCCACCTCCGCCGCGTACTCCTCCAGCTCGTGGCTGAGCCGGTCCAGTTCGGCACCGCCGCCCATCAGCTTGAGCAGCTCTTCCTTGGGTAGCTCGTCCTTCGCGAAGGTCCCGATCATCTGGCCCCGATCGAGGATGACGAATCGTTCGCCAACGGGGTAGGCATGGTTCACATTGTGGGTGATGAGGATGATGCCCAGTCCTCGCGCCTGGGCCGCGACCACGTAGCGCAGCACGATGGCCGCCTCCTTCACGCCCAGCGCCGATGTGGGCTCGTCGAGGATGACCACCTTGGCGCCGAAGTGAACGGCACGAGCGATAGCGACCGACTGGCGCTCGCCGCCGGAGAGCGTGCCCACGGCCTGGGTCGTATCACGCAGATCGATGCCCATGTTCATCAGCTCGTCGCGGCTGATACGGTCGGCCGTTTCAGTGTCGTAGCGCCTGAAGATGCCCCAGCCGCGGGTCGGCTCATTGCCCAGGAAGAAGTTGCGAGCCACGCTCATGAGCGGACACATGGCCAAGTCCTGGTAGACGGTGGCGATGCCGTGATGGAGGGCATCGCGAGGCGAAGCGAAGCGGACCGGCTCGCCCTCCACGAGGATCTCGCCCTCGTCAGGCTCGTGCACGCCCGAGAGCATGCCGATGAGCGTCGACTTGCCGGCACCGTTGTCTCCGAGGAGACACACGACCTCGCCGGGCCGGACGGTCAGCGACACGCCCTGGATGGCGATGACGTTGCCGAAGTACTTGGTCAGCCCACGCGCCTCGATGAGCGGAGCAAGCTGCGCGGCTGCGCTGGCCGTAGGCGTCGTCATGAGCGGACTCCAGTGCCGCGCCGCCGCACTTCGTTGGCCAGGAGGACGGCGATGAGAAGGACGATCCCAAGGATCGCCAGATACCAATCAGAGGCGAGGCCGGCAAGCGGGATACCGACCTTGGTCATACCCAGGGTGAGGGCGCCGAAGAAGGCCCCGATCGGGGAACCGTACCCGCCGGTCAGCAACGTCCCGCCGATGACCGAAGCGGCGATGGCCTCGAGCTCCTTCTGCTCGCCTCGGAGAACGTCGGCCGAGGCCACGGTGAAGACCTGGATGCAGGCCAGCAGGGCGGCCGAGGCGGCCGTGGCCATGAACATGGCGATCTTGACGCCACGGACCGGCACGCCGACGTTGCGCGCTGCGGTCTGGTTGCCGCCGGTCCCGAAGATCCAATTGCCGAACGTCGTGCGCGTGAGGACGTACCAGGCCACCGCCGTTACCAGGAGCCACCAGAAGACGGACGCCGCGATCTGGAAGTCGCCGATCAGGACATCGCCGGCGAAGAGCTGCACCAGGGGGTCGCCATCGGTGATGTCTCGCAGGCCACCCACTTGGGTCCGGCCGGTGATGACCCGGGTGATGCCGATGGTCAGCCCCCGCAACAGGAACAGCATGCCCAGCGTGACGATGAACGAGGGCAGCCCGGTGCGGGTCACGAGCCAACCGTTGAAGAAGCCGACGGCGAGCGCGAAGGCGAACGCGACGACGATGGCCATCCAGGGATCGAGGCCGAACTGCGACATCCCCAGCGCCAGCACCATCCCCGCGGCACCGATCATCGAGCCGATCGAAAGATCGAATTCGCCCGCGATCATGAGCAGGCTGACCGCGGCAGCGAGGATGCCGACCTGTGCGGCGACTTCCAGCCAGTTGGCGATACCACGAGGCGTCAGGAAGCCATTGGCGAAGCAAGCCTGGGCGTCCGTGAGGCAGTCCCAGATGGGCCACGTGAAGACGAGCAAGGCGATGAGTGTGGTGATGACGGCGCCGGCCGCCGGACGGCTCAGTGCCTGCTGCCACGAGCGCCGTCCCCGGACGCGCTCATCCTGTCTCGCCGGTTGGCTCACCCGACTCCTCCCGCTTTGGTCGGTACCCCAGGTCGGTGTCAGCGGAGGGGCAAGTCCGCCTGCCCCTCCGCTGATGGCCTGCTAGCGGATGCCCTCGGATGAGAGCTGGATGACAGCTGCGGCGTTGTCAGCCGTGACGAAGCCGGGACCGGTCAGGACCACCCCGCCGCCGCCGGGCAGCAGTCCCCCGTACTCGTTGTAGAGGGTCAGGAACACGATCGGCAGATACCCCTGCAGATACTGCTGCTGGTCGATGGCAAACAACATGTCACCGTCGACGATGGCCTGCAGGACCTCTGGTGCCAGGTCGAACGTGGCCAGCGGCATCTGACCCTTGATGCCCATCGAATTGAAGGCCTCCAGGGCCGGGATGGCGCCGGTCGGGCCGAGTGTCAGGACGCCGTTGATGTCGGGGTCCGCGGTGAGCGCCGACTCGATCGCGACCTGCGAGCTCGCCGGGTCGGTCAGATCGACCGCCAGCACCGACGATGATCCACCAGCCGCGGCCAAGGCATCGGCGAACCCCTGGCAGCGCAGGTCGAGCGCCACATTGCCGACTTCCTGGTTGACGCAGAGGCCCTTGGTCACGCCGGCCTCGGCCATGCGCTCTCCGCCACCCATGCCAGCCTCGTATTCGGTCTGACCCACGTGGACGAGGACACCGAGGTCCTTATAGACGTCGGAGCCGGAGTTCATGGAGATGACCGGGATCCCAGCTGCGACGGCAGCCTCGATCGACGGCCCGAGCGCATCGGCATCGGGGATGGAGACGACGATCCCGTCGGGCTGCGAGGCCACGGCGGTGTCGATGAGCTGTGCCATCGCCACCATGTCGAAGGTCGAGGGCGCGCTGTAGTTCGCCGTCACGCCCATGTCGGCGGCGGCGGCCTGGACGCCGTTCTGGACGACTGACCAGAATGGGTCGGACGCTTGGCCGTGGCTCACGACCTCGATCCGGATACCCGAGTCGTCCTGAGCCACCGCCGCGGCGGGCGCGAGGGCAGCGCCGGTCAGCAGGCCGACGGTCACGAGGCCTACCAGCCCTGTCTTGATTCTCATCTGGGGTTCACTCCTCACTGGCGATCGTTGCCGACCACCGCTCTCCGTTGGTCGATCGTCTAAAGCCTTGACCTACGTGCTCGGTGTTACCGGTCCCACCTCCTTCGCTTCAGATGACTCATCACGCGTGGATCTCATCAAGTCGGACCACGCGGTGCTCCTTGAGCGCGACGGTCGCCGCTTCGGCGATCCTTGCCGATTCGACGCCGTCACGGGCCGTGCAGGGCGTCTCCATCTCGCGACGCGCGACCTTCAGGAAGCCCAGCATCTCGGCCCGATACGCATCCGCGAAGCGGTCCTGGAAGTTGGGCCACGCGGGACCCTCGGGCGGAGGCACACCGGGCTCGACGGAGCGGATGACCTGGCGAGGCCCCAGGCCGACGCTGATGCTGTCCTTGGAGCCGAAGAGTTCCGTGCGGATGTCATAGCCGCGTGGATCGTGGCGCGAGACGGTCATGACCACGAGCACGCCACTGCGCATCCGCAACGTCGCTACTGCGGTGTCGACGTCGTCGTACTTCGCGAACATCGGAAAGCCGCGCACCGAGCCGTCGGCGAAGACCTCTTCGACCTCGTCGCTGGTGAGCCAGCGCAGGATGTCGAAGTCATGACCGGAGAAGTCGCGAAAGAGCCCGCCCGAGACCGGGATGTAGGACTCATGCGGGGGCGCCGGGTCGTGTCCGGCCATGCGGATACTGTAGAGCGTCCCGAGCTCGCCGCTATCGACCATCCGACGAGCCTCGCGGTAGCCGGCATCGAAGCGGCGCTGGAACCCCAGCTGGAACGGCGAGCCCGATCGCTCGACCTCCGCTGCCAGGACCATGGCGTCCGCGAGGTCGGCCGCCAGCGGCTTCTCGCAGAAGACGGGGATGCCGCGCTGCAGGCCGGCTCGCGTGAGTGGTGCGTGCGCATCGGTGGCGGCCGCGATGACGATGGCGTCACTCTTCGCGAGGACCGTCTCGACAGGCTCGGCACGGGCGCCGACCTCCGACGCCACAGCCGCGGCCACCTCCTGAGCAGGATCGCCGACGAGTAGCTCTCCCACGTCGTCGATCGCCGCCAGCACCTCGGCATGCATGCGTCCGATGCGCCCGGCTCCGAGAAGTCCGATCCTCATGCGCTCGCTCCCCTCATCTTGTCACCGGCGATAGCCTCGTGACCGGCCCGATCTCCGCACGGGGCCGTTGTAAACGATTACGCCAAACACGTATGATGGAGATGACAAGCGTGCCATGTCAATAAGCGGATCCGCCCTGAGCCCGATGTGGCACCGGCGGGTTCCGCGGCCCGGAGGACATCCCACGATGATGACGCCCGGACGCGCCTCGGGTGAACTGATCCGGCGCGCCGGCCCGCCACGCGGGCCGAGCGGCCTGAGCCATGACATCCGGCCGGCCGATGCCGGCTGGCGATATGTCGGTTTCGCCGAGCATCGACTGGCTGCAGGTACGGGTCTGGCGCGACCGGCTGATGGCCATGAGGTCGCCGTCATCGTCCTCGAGGGCAGCGCCACCGTCCGCGCCGGCGGGCACCGCTGGAGCTCGCTGGGCAGCCGTGACAGTGTCTTCGACGGCCCGCCTGCGCCGGTCGTGTTGCTGGAGCCCGGGCTGGCGCTGGACGTCCAGGCCGAGTCAGAGGCCACCATCGTGGTCGCCGACGCCCCGGCCGGCGAAGTACGGCGGACGACGCTGTTCGCGCCGGAGGACATCTACGCCGAGACGCGCGGCACGGGCATCACGCAACGTCGCATCCATCACCTCCTGCCGCCCTCGGAAGCTGCCGGTCGGCTCATCCTCTTCGAGGTCTTCACGCCCGGCGGCAACTGGTCCAGCTATCCGCCCCACAAGCACGACACCGAGGACCCCCCGCGGGAGGCCTATCTCGAGGAGCTCTATTACTACCGCTTCGCGCGCCCCGGAGGGCTGGGGCTTCGCGCGGGTCTACACGCCCGAGCGCGACCTCGACGCATCCTTTGCCGTGACCGACCAGGACGTCCTGCTGATCCCGCGCGGCTACCACCCGTTCGGCGCCCCGGCCGGCTACGAGGCCTACTACCTGAACGTGATGGCCGGGCCGAATCGCGCCTGGCACTTCACCGTCGACCCCGACCATGCCTGGCTCATGGATTGGGACCCGCAACAAGCCCGCATAGGGCAAGGAGGAGAACCGATGACCGCCACACCCTCTCCGCTGCAGCGCACCGCCAGCGAGTTCCCCACCGACTACTGGAACGACTCGTGCAACGAGAGCGAGCTGCGCTATGCGATGGAGAACGGGGCCGTCGGCGCCACGAGCAACCCCGTGATCGTGGGCACGGTCATGCAGCAGGAGTACGAGATCTGGGCGCCGCGTGTGGGGGAGATCGCCGCGGAGCATCCCGACTGGACCGACCAGCAGGTGACCTGGCAGATCATCGCGGAGATGGCCATCCGGGGCTGGAAGATGCTCGAGCCCATCTACCAGGCCAACCGTGGACAGAAGGGACGGCTCTCGATCCAGATCGACCCGACCCTCAATCGCTCGGCCGGGAAGATGATCGAGCAGGCCCGCCACTTCGACACGCTCGCGCCCAACGTGCAGGTCAAGTTCCCGGCGACCAAGGCCGGGATCGAAGCCATGGAGGCGGTGACGGAGGAGGGCATCAGCGTCAATGCCACGGTCTCCTTCACGGTGCCACAGGCCCTGGCCGTGGGCGAGGCCGTGGAACACGCCCTGGCCAAGCGCGAGGCGGCCGGCCACGACACCTCCTAGATGGCGCCCATCTGCACGATCATGATCGGCCGCACCGACGATTGGGTGAAGGCATCCAACAAGCGTGACGGCATCACCGTGGACCCGGCCGCGCCCGAGTGGGCCGGCATCGCTGTCTTCAAGCGGGCGGCGGCGCTGTACGAGGAACGCGGCTTCCGCACCCGCCTGCTGGCTGCTGCCTACCGTCACCACCTGCACTGGTCCGAGCTCATCGGCGGCGACGTCTCGATGACCATCCCGTATGGCTGGCAGCGCCTCTTCAACGCATCTGACGTGGAGGTCCGAGACCGCTGGGCGGAGCCCGTGCCCCAGCGCTACATCGACGAGCTGGTCAGCCACTGCCCCGAGTTCGTCAAGGCCTACGAGCCCGACGGCCTGGCCATCGAGGAGTTCGAGACCTACGGCGCCACCATGCGCACGCTGCGTTCGTTCGTCTCGTCGTACTGGGACCTGGTGGGCGCGATCGACGACCTGCTCATGCCCGATCCGGACAACAAGCGCTAGACGGACCCAGCGGAGGAGGTGGACGGGACATGGCCCGACTGACCGTGGCCCAGGCCATCGTGGCCTGGCTACCCAACCAGTACGTCGAGCGGGACGGCCGGCGAGAACGCTTCTTCGGTGGCGTCTTCGGCATCTTCGGCCACGGCATCGTGGCCGGCATCGGCGAGGCGCTCGAGACAGCCCAGCGTGAGGTGCGCTACTACCAGGCACGCAACGAGCAGGCCATGGTGCACACCGCGGCCGCCTTCGCCAAGCAGTCCCGGCGCCTGCGCACGTTCGCCTGCACGACCTCGATCGGCCCCGGTGCGACCAACCTCGCCACCGGTGCTGCCAACGCCACCGTCAACCGCCTGCCGGTGCTGCTGCTGCCGGGCGATCGTTTCGCCACGCGGCGGGTCAAGCCGGTGCTGCAGCAGCTGGAGCGTCCGGAGGCCGGGGACATCAGCGCCAACGACGCGCTGCGACCGGTGTCGCGCTACTTCGACCGCATCGAGCGGCCGGAGATGCTGACCGATGCCCTGGGCCAGGCCATGCGCGTGCTGACCTCGCCAGCCGACACGGGCGCGGTCACCCTGGCCCTGCCGCAAGACGTGCAGGCGGAGGCCTGGGAGTGGCCGGATGACCTGTTCGAGCAGCGCACCTGGGTCGTGCCCCGGCAGCGACCGGACGAAAGCTCGCTGGCCGCCGCCGCCGAGCTCATCGCCGGGGCCGCGCGGCCCATGCTGGTGGTCGGTGGCGGCGTCGTCTACAGCGAGGCCGAGGCCGTGCTCGATCGCTTCGTGCGTCGCTTCGGGATCCCCTTCACCGAGACGCAGGCGGGCAAGGGTGCGCTGGCCTGGGACCACCCCCTCAACATGGGCGCCATCGGCTCGACCGGCGGCAGTGCCGGTAACGCCGTGGCTCACGACGCGGACGTGGTCATCGCCGTGGGCACCCGGCTGTCCGACTTCCCGACCATGAGCTGGTCGGCCTGGCAGCATCCCGGGGTGCGCTTCGTGGCCATCAACGTGGCCGAGCTCGACGCGGTCAAGGCGGCCGCGCTGCCCCTCGTGGGCGACGCGCGCGCGACCCTGGCCGAGCTGACCGCGGCCCTCGAGGCACGCGCCTACGCGGGCGCGTCGGCCAGCCGGCGCGAGGAGCTGGAACGGCTCCGCTCGTCGTGGCAGGACGAGGTCAGCCGCGTCCTCCACCTGTCTGCCGACACGCATGTCTCGCAGCCGGAGGTCATCCGTCTCGTGAACGAGGGTCTGGGCGAGGATGGCATCGTGGTCTGCGCGGCAGGTGGCCTGCCCGGCGACATGCACAAGCTCTGGCGCCCAGCCACGCCTGGCAGCTACCACATGGAGTACGGCAACTCGACCATGGGCTACGAGATCGCCGGCGGCCTCGGCGTGGCCATGGCGGAGCCGGACCGGCGGATCCACGTGATGGTCGGTGATGGCTCGTACCTCATGCTTGCCAACGAGCTCGTGACCGCGCGTCAGGAGGGCATCGGCCTGACCGTGATCCTGCTCGACAACCACGGCTATCGCTGCATCCGGAACCTTTCGGGCGCTTGCGGCGCGGACAACCCGTTCAACGACTTCCGCGCTCGCGACGCCGCGAGCGGGACCTTCACGGGGGAGGTGCTGCCGATCGACTTCGCCGCCAACGCGGCCAGCCTGGGCGCCACCGTCTTTCGCGCCGAGTCCCCGGGCGAGCTGGAGAAGGCCTTGCGCTCCGCACGGGAAGTGACCGACCGGCCTGCAGTCATCGTCGTCGAGACCAACCCGGAGCCGGGTGTGCCCAGCTACGACAGCTGGTGGGATGTGCCGGTCGCGGAGGTCTCCGAGTCGGCGGCGGTGCGCGCGGCACGCAAGCAGTACGAGCTGGACCTGCGCAAGGAACGCACGTTCGTATAGGAGGGGGAGACATGGGCCCGATCAAGGTCGCCGCCGCGCCGGTATCGTGGGGCGTCTTCGAGAAGACGGAGGGCGGTGCCCTCCAGATGCCGCCCGAGCAGATGCTCGACCAGATGGCCGCGGCCGGGTACGAAGGCACCGAGCTGGGTCCTCCCGGCTACTTCGGCACAGCCCCCGAGATGAAGGAGCGGCTGGCGAGCCGCGGCCTGTCGCTGGTGGGCGCCTTCATGCCCCTCCGCTTCAGCCGCGCCGAGCACATCGAGGAAGACCTCACCTGGATGCGCGGCGTGATGGACCTGCTTGACGAGGGCCGTCCCGACGAGGTCATGCCCAAGGCCGTCCTGGCCGATGCCTCGCTCGAGCCGGAGCGCATGCGCTGGGCCGGGCAGATCGACGACCACCCTGAGGCCCGGCTGCCCCACGAGCGCTTCGAGGTCCTCGTCGACAACATCCACCGCGCCGGGGAGCTAGCCCGCTCACGCGGGTTCGACCCGGTGCTGCACTCCCATGCCGGCAGCTACTGTGAGACCGGCGCCGAGATCCACCAGGTGTTCGACCGTCTCGACACGTCACTCGTGGGCATGTGCCTCGACACCGGCCACGCGCTCTTCGGTGGGGCCGACCCACTCGCGCTCCTCGACGACTACTTCGAGGCTGTGCGACTCGTGCACATCAAGGACTGCGACCGCGATGTCCTGGGCCAGGTCTGTCACTCCGGCGGAGGCATGATGGAGGCCTGGGATCGCGGCGTCTTCTGCGAGCTCGGCCACGGGACCGCCGGCCTCGATCCCTTCGTCGAGGCCCTGCAGGCCAAGGGCTACGAGGGCTGGGTAACCGTGGAACAGGACCGCTTCCTGAAGCCCGAAGATACCGCCGAGGCGCTGCTGGCGCTGCACACACGCAACCGGGAGTGGCTTTCCGCCCGCGGCATCTGAACGCGACCAGGGGAGACACGAAGACGGCCCCGGGCTCGATGCCCGGGGCCGTCTTCAGATGTGCTGGGTCGGAGCCGCTACTCGGTCGCCGCCATGCTCTCGGCCGGTGCCATGCTCTCGGTCCCGCCATGCTCTCGGCCGGTGCCATGCTCTCGGCGGACCCGTCGGCAGGGAGCGAGGCGAGGAACTCGGCTGCCACGTCCTCGATATCCTCCTGGTCGATGGCCACGCGGGCCCCCAGCTCAGTGAGGGCCTCGGTGGTGATGGCCGCAGAGACCGGATCGAGGATCGCGGCGATGGTATCGGCCCCGCCCTCGACGCCGGCCAGGAAGTCGTTGCGCACGACCGGCGCGAGGTTCTCGGCTGGCTGGGTATCGAGGTCGTCGTCCAACACGACCCAGCCATTCACCGAGATGATGGGCTGGGTGGAGCAGAGCCAGGCCACATCGATGGCGTTGCCCTCGAGGGCACTGGCCATCTCCGCGCCGCACGCCGGCAGCAGCTCCAGCTGAGCCGGCGGCCAGGTGATGCCGTACTGCTCGAGCGCGCCGCGGCAGAGATCGCGCTCCTCGCACTCGGGCGGCAGACCAAAGGTCAGCTGGTCGGCCACCGGCGCCAGATCACCGATAGAGCTGAGGCCCAGCTCATCGGCGGTGTCACCGCGAACGACGGCCGCGTTGGTATCCTCGCCAGCGGTGATGGCCAGGACGGTGGCGTCGACGCCGGCGATGTCGAGCGCCCGCTGCAGGCCTTCACGGTTGGTCTCGCCGTCGCCGGTGACCTTGATCGCCGCCAGCTCGGGGTCGTCAGCGCCCAGCACCCAGAAGCCCAGGCCCGAGCCGACATATTCGGGCACCAGGTCGACCTGGCCAGAGGTGAAGGCCTCGTTGCGAACCTCGCGGGTGCCGATGGCCATGAGGCGATCGACCCCGAAGCCTGCGGCCTCGAGCGCCTGGGCGTACATCTCCGCGACCAGCTGGGACTCGTAGAAGCCGTCCGAGCCGATCCGTACGGTGGGCTGGTCCTGGGCCGAGACGATGGCGCCCCCACCCGCCGTCCCGACGATCGCGAGCGATCCCAGGATCGACGCCCCGAGGGCGAGTCTGCGGGTCTTCCGCATGGGTTCCTCCTGTTCCTTCGATGACCGCGCGCCACCGTCGGCGCCCGGAGGCCACAACCCTACCCGAGCCTGCCAAGGTCCCGCATTACACGAGCATGACGGATGCCTAGGTCGCCCCGGATCCGCGCAGCTCGACCGATCCGGGTTCGGTCGCGGCCCGCACGCCCGCCGGAGTCAGCCGGCGCTGCACCCAGGAGAGGCTGATGTCCGTGCCGATGGCCAGGACCGAGACCAGCAGCACGCCCGTGTAGAGCATGCCGTCGTCGCGGCGGGCGATGCCATCGATGATGAAGCGGCCCAGCCCGCCCCCGGCGAGGAAAGCCCCGATGGTGGCCGTGGCGATGACCTGGAGCAACGCGATGCGCACACCCCCGACGATGACCGGGAGCGCCAGGGGCAGCTCGACCTGGGTCAGGATCTGCCGCTCGGTCAGGCCCATGCCGCGGGACGACTCGGACAGCTCCCGGTCCACGTCCTGCAATCCCGCATAAGTGGCCACGAGGATGGGTGGCACCGCCAGCAGCACCATGGCCAGGAAGACGGGCAGGAAGCGCAGGCCGAGGCGCGGGTCGTAGCCCAGCACGGGCGCCAGGGCCAGCATCACCGGCAGCAGCATCACCATCAGCGCGTACGACGGGATGGCCCGGCCCATGTTGGCGATGTTGATCCCGAGCAGCTGCAGACGGCCGGTATGACCGATGTAGAAACCCAGCGGCAGTGCGATGAGCGACGCGATGAGGACCGCCAGCAGGGCGATGGTGAGGTGCTCGAGCAGACGATTGGGGATGCCGGCCTCGCCCTGCCAGTTGGCGCTGTCGCTGAGGAAGCCCAGGACCTGTTCCATGGCTAGGCCTGTTCCGCCCGCGCCCGAGCCCAGGGGGTCAGCCATCGCTGGAGGCCGACCAGGCCACCGTCGATGATGAAGGCCAGGATGACCGAGCCCACCGCGCCCAGGTAGATCTTGGTGTCGAAGTCGGTCTGCAGGCCCTCCGTGATGAATTGGCCCAGGCCGCCGAAACGATTGCCCCCGACGATGGCCGAGACGGTGACCAGGCCGATGGTGGTGACGGTCGCCACGCGCACACCGGCCATGATCATGGGCACCGCCAGCGGCACCTGGATGCGCAGCAGCCGTGTCCAGCGGCCGTAGCCCATGGCGTCCGCCGCCTCGTTGACCTCCGCCGGCACCGAGCGCAGGCCGGCCACCGTGTTCACGTACAAGATGAGCAGCGTGTAAGCGGTGAGCGGGATGATCGCTGTCATCAGGGAGAGCCCGGTGATGGGTACGAGCACAGCGAAGGCGGCCAGGCTGGGGATGGTGTAGAGCAGACCGGTGACCGCCGTGACGGGACCGATGGTGCCCGGACGCCGCGCCGCCAGGATGGCCAGGGCGAAGGCGATCACGAAGCCGGCCACCATCGGGATCACCAGCAGCTGGACGTGCTGCCAGGTCTTGTCAGCCACGTCATCGAGGTGCCCCACGATCCAGTCCCAGCGGATCTCCACCATCGGTCAGCCTGCTTCCATGACCGCGTCGGGATCGTCGATGACGACGGCCTCCGACACGGCCTCGGCGATGTCGCCGGGCACCTCGCGCGAGCGATCGTCCTGCATCCAGTCCATGACCGCATCGAGCGTGAGCAGGCCGAGCACGCGGCCGCTCCGATCGACCACCACCCCGTAGCGCACCTCCGCGTCGAGCAGGCGGGAGGTAGCGTCCTTCAGCGTGTCCCGGCGATCGAGCAGGGGAGTCGCAGGGTCAGCCTCAGCTTCGGAGACGACCCTTCCCGGCTCGAGATCGGCCGCCTCGACCCAGCCCAGGGGGCGGTCGCTCCCATCGACCAGGAGAAGGTAGTGCTCGTCGCGTTCCCGGCCCACCGCACGCAGGGACTCGGCCGTGTCACCGACGCGGACGACCGGTGCCGGGCGCAGCTCGACGTCGCCGACGCGGTAGAGCGAGAGGCGCTTGAGGCCCCGATCCGCGCCGACGAATCGAGCCACGTACTCGGAGCTCGGGGCGGCGAGCAGCTCCGCGGGTGCCCCCGCCTGGGCGATCTTGCCGCCCTGCTGCATGACCACCACGAGGTCACCCATCTTGATGGCCTCATCGATGTCATGGGTCACGAACAGGATGGTCTTGGCGAGGTCCTCCTGCAGCCGCAGGAACTCGTTCTGCAGGCGCTCGCGCACGATCGGATCCACGGCCCCGAATGGTTCGTCCATGAGCATCACCGGTGGGTCGGCTGCCAGGGCCCGGGCTACACCCACGCGTTGGCGCTCCCCCCCTGAGAGCTGGCTGGGATAGCGATCGCCATAGGTGCGCGGCTCCAGTCCCACCAACGAGAGGAGCTCATCACAGCGCCGCCCGACACGGTCCTTGTCCCAGCCCAGCAGACGCGGCACCGTACCGACGTTCTGGGCGATGGTCTGGTGGGGGAACAGGCCGGTCTGCTGGATGACGTAGCCGATGCCGCGTCGCAGCTCGGTCACATCGATCGAGGCGATATCGACCCCGTCGATCAGGATGCGCCCGTCCGTCGGTTCGATCAGCCGGTTGACCATCTTGAGGGTGGTGGTCTTGCCGCAACCGGACGGTCCCACGAGCGTACAGATACGTCCTGCCGGCACGGTCAGGGAAAGGTCATCGACGGCGCCCGGCGTACCCTTCGCCTTGGCGCTCGTGTCGTACCGCTTGCTGACGTGCTCGAACTCGATGGTGGCCGCACCCGCGCCCGAGGCCTGCTCCATGCGTCAGACCCTAGCGCATCTCCTCAAGCAGGCGGACATTCCCGCGCCTGTCCCCCGCTGGTCCAGCGATGCGCTCGAGCCGCCGGCGTAGCCGCGGCACCCGCCGGGCAAGGTCACGTTCGACCCGGCGGTCGCGTCGGCCGAAGAGCCGGCCCCGCTCGCTGATGGCGCGGGCCCGCTCGGTGGCTGACAGCGCCGCACGGAAGTCGCGCCCATCGTGCTCACGGTGCTTGGCCACGTGCAGCCAGGCCCAGGCCGCGTCGCGGCCGCCCTCCAGGGCGATCGCGTGCCACGCGCCCTCGGCTTCATCGCGTCGGCCCATGCGGGTAAGGGTCCGGGCCCGGTCGATGGCGATGCCCTCATGGACCTGGGCCTCCCACGGCTGACTGACCCGTTCCAGCGCCGCGTCGAAACAAGCCAGCGCCTCCTGGTGCCGGCGCTTGCGCGTGTAGGCTCGGCCCAGCCCGCCCAGGTCGCCGGGATGCACATGTGCAGGCGCCTGCCCCGTACGGCTCACCGGCGCGAGATCGACCGCCAGCACCCGCAGCAGAAGGGCCATGGAGACGACGTCCTGGAGATTGTGCTCGAGGACGTCGCGCAAGAGCGTGCCGCGGCCGTGGCGGAGGTAGTCGAGGTAACGGCCTGGCACCAGGCCGCCGGGCAGGTCGTGGGCTCGGCGCACCCCGCAGACACCGGACTCCACCGAGGACAGGCGAGCGTCCGGCAGGCGATGCCGCCACAGGCTGCGGGCCAGCGGCAGCAGGTCGAGGTGGACCGCGAAGCGCGGCGGTGTCCGCCCCTGCAGGCGATAGCGTGTGACCAGCAAGGGCCAGTCGAAGGAACGGCCGTTGTAGGTCACGAGGCACGCGTCCGGCGGGATCAACAGCTCCAGCGCGGCGAGGTAGCCCGCCTCATCCGACTGCTCCGGCAGCAGCAGCTGGCGAGTGACGAAGTCATCCTCCTCCCACCGGCCCACGCCGACCAGGAACGGCACCGTCCCGGTGCCGGTCCCGAGCCCGGTGGTCTCCGTATCGAGGAACACGAAGGGACGTGTAGGTTCGACCGGCTCGGGCAGCCACGCCAGTCCGTCGAGGTCGCGCCGCAAGGGCCGCCGGTCCTCCACCAGCACGATCGGCCGCTGCGCTGTCTCGAGCACGACGCCGCCGACGTCGAGCGCCAGGCGGGGCGCCCGCTCGGTCCGTGGCTCGCCCAGGATCAGCGGGCGCACATCGGAGCTCTCACGGATGCCGGCCGCCCGCAGGCGCTCCAGGCGCGAGCGGCGCAGGCTGCCGGTCGAGGGCGGCTCCATGGGCCCCAGGCTGGGGCCCTTCGATGCCAGCTCGGCTGTCACGCGGCGACCTCGACTCGCGAGATCGTGGCGTCCTGCTCGGCGGTGAGCAGGCGCAGCAGGCGCGTCGCGAGCGAGCGCCCGTCGAGGCGGCTCTCGCCGCGCGGCCCGACGCAGGCCGGGCAGCCGACCTCGCAATCGCAGCCGAGCACCAGTTCGAGGGCCCCGGTCAGCAGCTCCTCGGTCCGTTCGTACAGCCGTGGCGACATGCCCACACCCCCGGGCGCTGCCTCCCACAGGTAGATCACCGGGCACTCTGCGTGCGGCGACAGCACCTGGGCCACGAGTCCCAGGTCATGTGGATCCGCCATCAGCAGCACGCTCGCGACCGTCTGCAGCGCCCGGCCCGCCCCCAGCAACGCCGCGTCCAGGTCATCCCGTCGCCACGAGGACACGGCAGCGGGCTCGACCCCCAGCCACCAGGCGGTGGTGTGGAGCTCCATCTCGGGCAGGTCGATCGTGCCCCAGCCCACGTTCTCGTGCGTGTCCAGCTTGAGCTTCTTGAAGATGGTCGCGATGGAGCTGATCATCACCTCCCCGTGCTGGCGGGTACCGCCGGCACGCCGCGAGGTCTCGAACACGTCCAGGGGCTTGAGCGTGACGGCCAGCTCCGCCTGCGTGTAGTAGTCACTATCGACCGGCCGTACGAGCGCCTTGCGCTCCTCCCAGTCGAGCTTGTCCACGTGGTACTGGCCGGAGTCGTGCAGGTAGATGGCCTTCTCGTGGACCAGCTGACGGGCCGCGAACAGGTCCACCTCGCCGAGCACGCGGGGGCGCTCCGGGCCGGTATCGATGATGAGCACGTTCTCCGGGGCACCCAGGCGCAGGTTGATCTCCGAGGCGGGGAAGTTCTCGCTGGCCCAGTACCAGCGGCCATCGGCCGCCTGGCGCACGTGCCCTTCCTCCGCCAGGAAGGCCAGGAGGTCATCGGCGGGGGCCGAGCCGAAGGGCTCACCCGGCGCGAAGGGCAGCTCGAAGGCGGCCGCGCGCAGGTGCGCCAGGAGCACGTGCATGTTCTCCGGGTCCAGCCGCGCCTCCTCGGGCGTGGCCTCGAAGAGGTACTGCGGGTGCGTGGCCACGTAGCGGTCGAGCGCGCCGGCTCCGGCTACGAGGATGGAGACGCTGGTGCCCTGGCGCCGGCCCGAGCGGCCCATCTGCTGCCAGGTGGCCGCGATCGTGCCGGGATAGCCGGCCAGGATGGAGGCATCGAGCGCCCCGATGTCGATCCCCAGCTCGAGGGCGTTGGTCGAGACCACGCCCAGGATCTGCCCGTTGCGCAGGCCGGTCTCGATGGCCCGGCGTTCGCTGGGCAGATAGCCCGAGCGGTAGCCCCGGATGCGCTCGATGGGGCCGCGGCCCTCGCGCATGGCCTCGCGCAGCGAGCTCAGCAACAGCTCCACCGCCACGCGCGCCCGCCCGAAGACGATCGTCTGGCGCCCGGCTCGCAGGAAGGACAGCGCAGCACGATAGGCCAGGGCGTGGGGACCGGGCCGGACGCCCGTGCGCGGGTCGAGGGGAGGCGGGTCCAGGATCACCACGTGTCGCTCGCCGCGCGGCGCGCCGCTGCGGTCGATGACTCGGAAGGTGCGGCCCGTCAGCGTCTGCGCCAGCTCCCCGGGGTTACCCACGGTGGCGGACGAGCACACGATGCGCGGGTTCGAGCCGTAGTGGGCACAGACCCGCAGCAGGCGGCGCAGGACGTTGGCCACGTGACTGCCGAAGATGCCGCGGTAGGTATGAGCCTCGTCGATCACGATGTAGCGCAGCTGCTCGAACAGCTGGTACCACTTGGTGTGATGGGGCAGGATGGCGGTGCTGAGCATGTCCGGATTGGTCACCACGACCTGGCCGGCCTCGCGCACCACGGCCCGGATGGGCGCCGGGGTATCACCGTCGTAGACGGCTGCCGAAAGGTTCATTTCGGCCGCCTCCGAGAGCTCTCGGAACTCGGCCAGCTGGTCCTGGCTGAGGGCCTTGGTGGGGAACAGGTAGAGCGCTCGCGCCGCGGGGTCCTCGGCGATCTCCTGCAGCACCGGCAGGTTGTAGCAGAGCGACTTGCCCGAGGCCGTGGGCGTGACGATGACCACGTCCTCACCCTCGTGCAACGCCTCCAGCGCTTCAGCCTGGTGGCTGTACAGCTCCTCGACGCCGCGGCGGCGCAGGGCTCCTGCCAGTCGTGGGTCGAGCCACGTGGGCAGGGCCGCCCCCACCGCCTCCTGCGCCGGCAGCACATGCCGGGCCACCAGCGCCCCCGAGACGCCGGGCTCGGCCAGGAACCGCTCGAGCGCATCGAGCGGGGACAGCGGTTGATGGAGCCTCATCGCGACGACCTCGCTAAATCGACCATCCGTTCGGTTTGGCCGTGAGTGTAGCAGCCACGACCCGTGTTTGACACTCCCGCTCGTGGCTCCTACGCTCCCGCTCGATGAGCATCCTCCGTCGTGCACCTGCCCTTGGGCGCCGCGCCATGCTCGTGGCGGTGGGCCTGCTGGTGACGCTCGCGATCGCCGTCGCCTTCAGCGGCAACCTCTCCCGCTCGACCGACGTGGGGGCGCAAGCCGAACGAGCGCGCGCAGCCCTGGCTGCCATCGAGGAAGCACACGCTGCCAGCGAGGATGAGCTGGCCTTCGTGAAGAAGGACGACTTCGTGCGCTGGCAGGCTCGGGCCTATGGCATGGGTGAGCCCGGCGAACGACCATTCAAGCTGCAGGCGGGAGCGCCGACGCCTGCCCCCATCATGCCCATCGGGCCGCAGGACGCCGGCCCGCGCACGCTGCCTCCGTTCGATGCCTGGATGGAGCTGCTGTTCGGCGAACGGGTGGACGAGTCGGCCTAGAGCCTCGGACCACTCGCCGCAGGCAGGTCTCGCCGAGACCGCAGGTCGAAGTAGAGGACCGCGATGAGCACCGGCGTCAGCGGCGCCAGGAGCACCGTGCCGAACGCGACCGCGAAGGTCTCGGCGACGCTCCCGTCTGAGCCCAGGGCCGCCGTCAACACGATCGCCATCAGTCGCGACAGCAGCGATCCGCCGAAAGAGGTCAGCAGGGCCGCCAGGAGCGAGATGGCAAAGATGCGCCAGACGTTGTCCGCTGAGAGGAACCAGCTGCGACGCAGGGCCGCTCGCACACCGAGGCCCTCTTCGATCATGGCCGGGAAGGCCGGCGCCCAGCGCATGCTCAGGTAGGCGACGACGACGACCGTGGCCACCAGGGCCACGAGCGCCAGGAACACGCCCGGACCACCGGCGCTGACCGAGGCCGCGGGCAGCGCGATCGTGGACAGCGACATCGTCACCAGGCCAGTCAGCATCACGACCACGATGACGAGCGACGTGACGAGCATGAAACCGACGGCGCTCGGCGCTCGGCGGACACAGACATGGACCGCCTTGCCCAGGGCGGCTGGGCGGGCGTGGTAGTCGTCCGCCACCACGGCTGCGAAGGCCAAGGCACCGATGCTCATGAGCACACTGGCGATGAGATTGGCCAGGAGGACGGGCACCAGCGCGCCGAGCAAACGCTCGAGGTCAGCGTCGGACACGGTGATCTCGGTGTCTACTTCCCCGGTCGCGAGACTCGGGAACGTCTCCAGGGCGACCTCGCCGAAGTGCACGCCCGTGGCCGCGGCCAGCAGCGCGCCCGGCCCGGCGAAGAGCAACGCCAACCCGAGGGCGGGTCGCCAATGACGGCGCAGGATGCGCACCCCGACCTCGAGCACCTGGCCCACGCGCATGGGCGCTGGTCCGCTCGGCCTGTCCGGAAGCGTCTGGTCCGGCTCCAGACCCGGGTCGGGGCTGTGGGTCACGGACGGCAGCTCAGTCGGGATGCGACGACCGGCGTGCCCAGCGGCCGAGTACCTGGTAGCCGACCGCGAGCAGCACCATCACCACTGTCATCAGGAGGGTGACGAGGTTGGCCACCCGGAAGCGGATCTGATCCATGTTGCCGCGCGGGACGAGGATCTCACCGATGGCTGAGAGGATGGCGCTCATGACTCGCATGCCGGGAGTGTGACACGGCGGCGGCCGAGGTATGCGAACGACCCCCGGTGCGCCTGCTGGGAGCACCGGGGGTCGCTGAAGTTCGAAGTGGTGGCTGGGGGCAAATTCGAACTGCCGACCTAACGATTATGAGCCGTTTGCTCTGCCGCTGAGCTACCCAGCCAGGTCGCGTGGACCGCCGCCATGCTACCCCATCGACGGCCGTCGCTCCTGCCTCGGCGGTGCCCTGCGGCCCCGGATGTCATGCGAGCGAGATGGGGATTTCCGTCCGCCCCTCTATAATCACGGTTCCGACCGGCCAACCGGGCGGCTCCACTCACGAAGGCAGGTCTTCCTTGAACAGTCGCTTCATGCGCAACGGGCTCGTCACCCTCGTCCTCGTCGTCGGGACCGCGGCGCTGCTCTACCTCTTCCTCTTCAACGATACGCAACCCAAGCCCATCCCCTACAGCGGACCCACGGTGGACAACGTGACACCGTTCCTGTCGCTGGTGGAGGAAGGCAAGGTCAAGAGCGTTCTCGCGCGTGGCGAGAATCTGGAGATCACCCTGACCTCGCAGACGAATGGCGAACCCGACGTGGTCGAGTCATTCCTGCCGGCCCAGTTCACGACCTCCCTGCAGGGCGACATCTACGCCGCCGCCGGCTGCGAGCTTGGCCAGGACTGCGCCAGCTTGCCTGTCTTCGAGGGCCAGCCCGCCGACGACGGCAATGCCTTCTTCGGGCTATTGCTGTCGATGCTCTTCCCCATCCTGCTCATCGGCGTGTTCCTGTGGTTCATGTTCCGCCAGGCCCAGGGCAGCAACAACCAGGCCATGAGCTTCGGCCGCAGCCGTGCGCGCATGTTCGTGGGCAACAAGACCGTCGTCACCTTCAACGACGTGGCCGGTGTGGACGAGGCCAAGACCGAGCTGCAGGAGGTCGTCGAGTTCCTCAAGTACCCCGAGAAGTTCAACTCCCTCGGAGCACGCATCCCGCGCGGCGTGCTGCTGGTCGGCCCCCCCGGCACCGGCAAGACCCTGCTCGCGCGCGCGGTCGCGGGCGAAGCGGGCGTGCCCTTCTTCAGCATCTCCGGCTCGGAGTTCGTGGAGATGTTCGTGGGCGTCGGCGCCTCCCGCGTGCGGGACCTCTTCGACCAGGCCAAGCGCAACAGCCCCTGCATCGTCTTCGTCGACGAGATCGACGCGGTCGGCCGCCAGCGCGGCGCCGGCCTGGGTGGCTCGCATGACGAGCGCGAGCAGACGCTCAACCAGATCCTCGTGGAGATGGACGGCTTCGATACCAACACCAACGTCATCGTGGTGGCCGCCACCAACCGCCCCGACGTGCTCGACCCGGCGCTGCTGCGGCCCGGTCGCTTCGACCGCCAGGTCATCCTCGACCGCCCGGACATGAAGGGCCGCCTGGAGATCCTCAAGGTCCACGTCAAGGGCAAGCCGCTCGACAAGGAGATCGATCTGCCCAGCGTGGCCAAGCAGTCACCCGGCTTCAGCGGCGCGGACCTGGCCAACCTCGTCAACGAGGCCGCCATCCTCGCCGCCCGTCGCAACAAGAAGACCATCGGCACGCCGGAGTTCTCCGAGGCTCTCGAGCGCGTGGTCGCCGGGCCCGAGCGCAAGAGCCGCATCATCAGCGACGAGGAGAAGGCCATCATCGCCTACCACGAGGGCGGGCACGCGATGGTCCAGCGCATCCTGCCCAAGTGCGATCCCGTGGTGAAGGTGAGCATCATCAGCCGTGGCATGGCCCTGGGCTACACCATGGGCCTGCCGACCGAGGATCGCTACCTGCAGTCCAAGTCCGAGTTCGAGGACAAGATCGCCGGCATGCTCGGGGGGACGGTGGCCGAGCGCCTGATGTTCGGCGACATCACGACCGGTGCCTCCAACGACATCGAGAAGGCGACCACGCTCGCCCGCCGCATGGTCACCGAGTTCGGCATGAGCGAGAAGCTCGGGCCCATGTCCTGGGGCAAGCACGAGGAGATGGTCTTCCTCGGTCGTGATATCGGCGAGCAGCGCAACTACTCGGACGACGTGGCCAAGATGATCGACGACGAGGTCCGCGCCATCGTGGACCGCGCCTACGATCGCGCGACCGAGCTCCTGACCACCCACCAGGATCGCCTGACCGAGCTGGCCGAGGCGTTAGTGGCCAACGAGACCATCGAGGCCGACGCGTTCGAGGCCATGTTCGCTGACCTGCCCGACCCGCGGAAGGACGCGGGGTCACCGACGCCGCGCCTGGCCAGGCCCCTCGCCGGCTTGAGCAAGCCCAAGGCCGAGGAGCCGCCGGCTACGGGGACCGGGGCCGCGCCCGCGCCACGGCCCCAACCGGCTTAGCCGCCCGGCACGGCCGAACACGTCCTGCAACGCTCGGGGGGAGGGGATCGGATGAGCACGCCCATCGAGGCCATCGAGGCCTATCTCGTCGAGACGGCCGCCGATCGCCTGGCTGACCTGCAGGAGTTCCTGCGCATCCCCACGATCGGGGCGCTCTCGGACCACGCCGACGACGTGACCCGGGGCGCCGAATGGCTGGCGGGCCGGATGCGGGATATCGGACTGGAGCACGTGGAGGTGTCACCCACGCGCGGCAATCCCGTCGTCTACGGCGACTGGCTCAACGCGCCGGGCGCCCCGACGGTGGTGGTCTATGGGCACTACGACGTGCAGCCCGTCGACCCACTCGACCTGTGGGTCCGTCCGCCCTTCGAGCCGCGCGTCGCTGACGGCCGGATCTACGCGCGTGGAGCCGCCGATGACAAGGGCCAGGTCCATCTGCACCTGTGGGCGGCCAAGGCCTGGCTCGAGACCGAGGGGCGCTTGCCGCTCAACGTGCGCTACGTCTTCGAGGGCGAGGAGGAAGAGGGCTCGCCCCACTTCGAGGCCTGGCTGCAGGCCAACACCGAGCGCCTGGCATGTGACCTCGTGGTGGTCTCGGACACCGGCTTCTTCGAAGGCAACCACCCCGCGCTGACGGTGTCCCTGCGCGGCAACACCTACTTCCAGGTCGACGTCAGCGGCCCCTCCCAGGATCTCCACTCCGGCGGCTACGGCGGGATGGTCCAGAACCCGGCCAACGCGCTCGTGCGCATCCTCGCCTCGCTGCGCGACGGGGAGGGGCGCATCACCGTCCCGGGCTTCTACGACGAGGCGCCGGACCTGGGTGAGGCCGAGCGAGCCGAGTTCGCGCGCCTGCCCTTCGATGAGGCCGAGCTCGCCAGCGGCATCGGTGTGCCGCGGCTCTTCGGCGAGCCGGGCTACTCGCCGCTCGAGCGCAAGGGAGTCCGCCCGACCCTCGACATCTGCGGCATCTGGGCCGGCTTCACCGGGGAAGGCTCCAAGACCATCATCCCGGCTCACGCCCACGCCAAGTTCTCCTGTCGGCTGGCGCCGGGCATGGATCCGGCCACGACCTTCGAGCGTGTGCGGGACGCAGTACTGGCGGTGGACGTCCCCGGCGTCATCGTGGAGGTCCACCAGCTCGACGCGATGCGGCCCTTCGTGGTCAGCTCCGATCACCCCGCTGCCCGGACCGCGGCCGCCTGCCTGCGCGAGGTCTTCGGAGCCGACCCCTATCTGATCCATGAGGGCGGCTCCATCGGTGCGGTGGCCAGCTTCGACCACGCGCTCGGGCGGCCCATCGTGCTGTTGGGCTTCACCAACCCCGATGACAACGCCCATTCCCCCAATGAGTCACTGGTGCTGGACAACTACGAGGGCGGCATCCGCACCCTCGTGCGCTACTGGCAGGCCCTGGCCCGGGACTAGTACCGCTGGGCCTGCCGGTGGTAGGAAGGTTGGGTCGCCCTTGACAGCGCGGCTACGTTGCTAGCATCTGTGTCGTGGAAGCCTGTCGCAAGGAGCCTAAGAGGCCTCGGCCTCGCCTGCCGCTATGACATCTCCGAACGCATCCGAAACCAACCGGGACCAGTGGCCCCGCGAGACCGAGCCTGAGAACGATGCCGCGCCGCGTCCGATGGCACCGCCGCTCGCCCCACAGGGGTTCCCGCCCCCACCGTCGCCGGGCCCGGTCGCGCCCATCCCGACATCGACCTCGATCGGGCTCGATCCCCGGCTGACGCAGCCCACGCTCGCGCCGCAGCAGCCGAGCGCCCTCACGGCCACCGAGGAACGTGCCTGGGCCTATGACTCAGGCATCGGCAACATCCAGCCCCGGAGCGCGACGCAAGTGCTGACCACGCTCGCGAGCAAGGTGGCCGAGGGCGATGTCACGCAGTACCAGCCGCTCCCACTCGGCTTCACCCCGCTCGACAAGTCGATCGGCGGCGGCATCCGCGCAGGCGAGATGCTGCTCATCGGTGGCGCGCAGGGCACGGGCAAGACCACGATGGCGCTGCAGATGGCCCGCAACGTGGTCATGAGCGGCCTCGCGAGCGTGCTCTATATCTGCTTCGAGCACGACGAGGAATACCTGCTCAACCGCCTCATCGCCCAGGAGACCGTGCTGCCCAGCCTGCCCAATCGCAGCGGCGGCGTGAAGCTCACCGAGGTGCGACAGGAGATCCTCGGCACGTGGATGGCCACCGGCGGCCAGAACGCCGACATCGGCGCCAATCCGCGCCTGCGCCCGGCCCTCGAACGCATCAACCGCTATGGGCCCAACCTCTACCTGCTGCGCGGCTCCCAGACCACCAGCACCGTCGAGAACATGTCCGCGCTCGTCGAGAAGTACAAGGAGCTCGCGGGTGACCAGCGGCTCGTGGTCTTCGTCGACTACATGCAGAAGGTGCCTGTGCATCCCGAGCCGGCCAACGAGGCCGAGAAGGTGACCACGGTGGTGCAGGGCCTGAAGGATCTGGCCCTGAACCACGAGGTGCCGCTCATCTCCATCGTGGCCGCGGACAAGGAAGGCCTGAAGGCCTCCCGCCTGCGCAACTACCACCTGCGCGGCTCGTCGGCCATCAACTACGAGGCCGACATCATCGTCATCCTCAACGAGAAGTACCAGATCGTGGCCAAGGTCAACATCGAGTTCAACCCCTACCAGGCGCAGCGCTTCCGTGACTGGGTGGTGCTGACCGTGGAGAAGAACCGTGGTGGCTCGAACGCGATCGACCTCGAGTACCAGAAGTACTTCGAGTTCTCCTGCTTCGACCCCAACGGCCGGACGGTCATGGAGAAGCTCATCGAGGAGCGCCTCTACAACGACTAGCTGTCGTTCCAGGCCAGCCCCTCCGAGCAACACCACCTCGGCCAGGAAGCCGGCACCTCGTGCCGGGGTCGAGCCCCTGCACCGCGCATCGGCTCGGCCGCCTTGCTCACCTCGTCGTGTGCATCTCACGTCGGTCCACCGGCGCCGCGGCCTACACTCCACGCATGCGACTCGACTACCGACCCAGCGTCGTCCTGCTCGACGTGGGCGACACCATGGCCCGCCCCGATCCCTCCTGGTACGACGTGTACGCGGGCGTCTTCGGGCCCTACGGCATCACCACGACAGCCCAGGACTTCAGCCAGGCCTTTCGGGCGGCCTGGGCCGAGTGGGCGCACGAAGGGCCGTTCGAGGCCACCGAGGAAGGCTCCTTCGCACGCCTGGCTGAGCTTGACCAGCTCGTCTTCGACCACCTCGGCTTCCCGGATCTGCCAGAGGCCTTCTTCCGGGACGTCGATCGCGCCTTCCGGCGGCGCTCGGCCTTCTTCGTCTTCCCCGACGTGATCCCGGCGCTCGACGCCATGCAGTCAGCTGGACTACGCCTCGCGGTGGTCAGCAACTGGGGCTGGTACGCGCCCGAGCTGCTGCAGACATTGGAGCTGGCGCGCCATTTCGAGGTCCTCAGTATCAGCGCCCGCGTCGGCTACCAGAAGCCACATCGGGCCATCTTCGAGCACGCCCTCGACCTGCTGAGCGCGGCGCCGGAGGAGGCCATCCATGTCGGCGACGACCCCGAGGCCGACGTACTCGGCGCCCAAGGGGCGGGCATCGAGCCTGTGCTCATCGACCGTCATGGCGGCGAGCATCCGCCGCTGGGTCACGCCACCGAGGTCGGCGAGGTGCCCCTGATCGCCGACTTCGACGACCTCCTTGACCTGCTCGGGCTGGAACGACAGCAGGCACAGCCGGCTCGACCCTGAACCCCCCGCCCGAGGACGCTCGCCAGCGCCTCTTCATCGCCCACCCGGTGCCTGAAGACGCCCGAGCCCTGCTTCGGCGGCAGCTCGCGCCGTACCGCCGGGCGCACCCCGCCGCACGCTGGACGCACCCCGAGAACTGGCACCTGACACTGCTCTTCATCGGATCGGTGGCGAGTGAGCGGGTGGCAGAGCTCAAGGACCTGGTGGCGGACGTCGCCCGCGAGGTGGTGGCCTACGAGATCGCCATCGAAGAGGGCGCTGGCCGCACCGGGCAGCGGGGAGGGGTCGCCTGGCTGGGCGCGACCCGCGGCGCTCGCTCGCTCATCGAGACGGCCTCGCTGCTGGCCGCACGGTGCCCGCCGGACATCGCCGGCGGAAGGCCGCCCAAACGCACGCCCTCGGCCCATCTGACGGTGGTGCGCGCTGCCGACCGAGCCGTCATCGAGGCCCTGCGGTTCGGGTCGCTCGGCCCGCATCGAGCCAGCTGGACCGTGGATCGCATCGACCTGGTCCGTAGCCATCTCGGTCCGGAGGGCACACACTACGAGACGGTCCACGGCGCCACGTTGTAGGCTCGGTCATTCACCCCACCCAACACCTCGGACGGCCGACCCAAGGAGAGCAGAGCGATGGCGCTGCAGCAGACCAAGTTCATCCTGACCGAGGACCAGATCCCCAGGGCCTGGTACAACATCAACGCGGACCTGCCCGTGCCGCTGTCCCCGCCGCTCCACCCCGTCACCAGGCAGCCGGTCGGCCCGGAGGACCTGGCGCCTCTCTTCCCCATGGCCCTCATCGCCCAGGAGATGAGCGCCGAGCAGTACATCGAGATCCCGGAGCCGGTCCTGCAGGCCTACACCATGTACCGCCCTTCGCCGCTGTTCCGGGCACATCGTCTCGAGAAGGCCCTGGGCTCCACGGCCAAGATCTTCTACAAGTACGAGGGCGGCAGCCCGGCCGGCAGCCACAAGCCCAATACGGCCATCCCGCAGGCGTTCTACAACAAGCAGGAGGGGATCGAGCGGCTGACGACCGAGACCGGCGCCGGCCAGTGGGGCACGGCCCTGGCCATGGCGGGCGCGATCTTCGGCCTGGAGGTGATGATCTACCAGGTGCGGGCCTCGTATGACGCCAAGCCGGGCCGCCGCAACCACATGAAGATGTACGGCGCCGACGTGGTAGCCAGTCCCAGCGATCGCACCGCCTACGGGCGCAAGGTGCTCGCGGAGATGCCAGATACCCCGGGCTCCCTCGGCATCGCCATCAGTGAGGGCGTGGAGGACGCGGCCACGCACGAGAACACGCGCTACTCGCTGGGCTCGGTGCTCAACCACGTGCTCCTGCACCAGACGGTCATCGGCCAGGAAGCCATGCAGCAGATGGAGCTGGCGGGAGAGGAGCCGGACGTTCTCATCGCCTGCGCCGGCGGCGGCTCCAACTTCGCCGGCTTCACCTTCCCCTTCATCGGCCAGAAACTGCGCGGCGAGCGGGACTACCGCTTCATCGCAGCCGAGCCCGCCGCCGCACCCAGCCTGACGCGCGGGATCTACGCCTACGACTTCGGCGACACCGGGCAGATGGCGCCGATCGTGAAGATGCATACCCTCGGCCACGACTTCGTGCCCGATCCCATCCACGCCGGTGGCCTGCGTTACCACGGCATGTCACCACAGGTGAGCCTGCTCAAGGACCAGGGCGTGATCGAGGCCCAGGCTGTCCCGCAGTCACGAACCTTCGATGCCGCACGCACCTTCACCCAGACCGAGCTGGTCCTGCCGGCACCCGAACCCGCCCACGCGATCGCCGTGGTCATCGACGAGGTTCGCAAGGCCAAGGAAGCCGGCACCAGCCCGACCATCCTCTTCCACATGTGCGGCCACGGCCACTTCGACGCCGCCTCCTACACGCGCTACCTGGGAGGCGAGCTGGAGGACTTCGAGCTGCCGCAAGAGCGGATCGAGCACGCGCTCGAGACGCTTCCGTCGGTCTGAGCGACAAGGACCGGGAGCTCGTCCTCGGGCTCCCGCGTGCCCGGATCGTGGGCCCTCGCCCCTGGCGGGGCATCCTCGACGAGGGCCTCGAGGACAAGCTCGACCTGATCGCCGCGGAGGGTACCTATCGTCCCCGCGGCGAGGCCGAGGTCGATCCCGACTGGCAGCAGGTCATCCCATACCTGCTGATGCGCGATGGCCAGCGCCTGTTCCTCATGCAGCGCACGAAGGCCGGGGGCGATGCCCGCCTCCACGACCTCTATTCGCTCGGCATCGGTGGCCATCTCAATCCGGAGGATGGCGGCGTCCTCGGCGGGTTGCTGCGCGAATTCCACGAGGAGATGGTGGCCGACTGGGACCCGGAGCCTCGCCTGATCGGGCTGCTCAAGGATGATGATGTGCTGGTGGGCCAGGTGCACGTGGGCGTGGTCTTCGAGGCCGACGCTGCCGGTCGCGCGCTGGCCATCCGTGAGACGGACAAGCTCAGCGGCCGCTTCGCCACACTCGCCGAGATCCTGCCCGTCTACGACCAGATGGAGACCTGGAGCCAGTTCCTCTTCGACTTCGCCTCCGAGCACCAGGCAGGGCCGTTCGCCACTTCCTGATGCCGTCGCGCACGTGGGATGATGGGCCGGTGGAGGAGCTGAACGGGCTGCGCCGCTTCCCGCCCAGCCTGGCTGTGCGCGCGCTCGTGCTGCTGTCGCTCGCGCTGGCGCTGCTCGCTGGTGGCGCTGCCGGCCGTTCCGAGGGCGCGGAGGGCGGCCACGTGGTGGTCCTGCCCACGGGCGGCATCGTCGACCAGATCATGGCCGAGTATCTGCGCGGGGGCATCGAGCGGGCCGCGATCGATGGCGCTGAGGCCGTCGTCATCGAGCTTGATACACCCGGCGGCTCGCTCGAAGCGACCCGCGAGATCGTGCAAACGGAACTCGCAGCCGACGTGCCCGTGTTGGTGTGGGTCGGGCCGTCCGGTGCGCGCGCCGCCAGCGCCGGCACGTTCATCACGCTCGCGAGCCACCTCGCGGCCATGGCTCCCGCCACCAACATCGGTGCCGCCACGCCCATCTCCTCGAATGGGCAGGACATCCCCGACGACCTGGGCAAGAAGGTGCTCAACGACACGGTAGCCACGATCACGTCGATCGCACAGGAGCGCGGCCGGCCGGTGGACTGGGCGGTCTCGACCGTCGTGGACGCCGCCTCCTACACGGTGGACGAAGCCATCGCTGCCGGCGCCATCGACCTCAAGGCCGGCTCGGTCGAGGAGCTGCTGGCCTTGGTCGACGGTCGGACGGTGACGATCGATGGCGAGGAGCGCACGCTGCAGACGGCCGAGGCCCCCATCGAGCGCCTGGGCATGAACCCGTTCCAGGCCTTCCTGCACCTGCTGAGCGACCCCAACATCGCCTTCATCCTCTTCACGCTCGGTTTCTACGGCATCTTCTTCGAGCTGCAGAATCCCAACTTCGTGACCGGCATCCTGGGCGCCTTCGCGCTCATCCTCGCCTTCATCGGCTTCGGCAGCCTGCCCCTCAATATCGCCGGTCTGCTGCTCGTCGGCCTGGCCGTGGTGCTGTTCGTCCTCGAGCTCACCGTCACCAGCGGCGGCCTGCTCACCGTCGGAGGCCTGGTCGCCTTCGCCCTCGGTGCCTCCGCCCTCTACACCGAGCCGGGCGACCCGGTCGCACCCTCGGTCAGCGTGGCTCCGGAGGTCATCGTGGTCATGACCGCCACCACCGGTTTGGTGATGGCAGCGATCGTGCTGGTGCTGCTGCGGCAACGGCGCAAACCGCAGATGGTCATCGGCGTGAGCCACATCAACGCTCCACTCGTGCCCCTCGGGACCCCCGCGGAAGTGCGCAGTTCGCTCACGCCCACGGGCACGATCTACGCCTCGGGTGAGGCCTGGACCGCGCGGTCCGCCGACGCCCGGCGCATCGCACGCGGAACGCCCGTGCGAGTCACGGGAAACGATGGCATGGTCCTGTTGGTGGAACCGACGGCACCATCGCCCGAGACCACAGAAGGGACGGCCTGACCCATGGACCTGTTCAACCTCGCGCTCCCGACCATCCTCTTCCTCATCGTCGTACTGGTCATCTTCCTCTATCTCTCGGTGCGGATCGTGCGCCAGTACGAGCGCATGGTCATCTTCCGGCTCGGCCGGACCGATGAGTCCCTCGTGCGACAGCCGGGGCTACGGTTCCTCATCCCCTTCGTCGACCGGCCCGTCAAGGTAGACATCCGGGAGAACTTCAGCGAGGTCCCCAGCCAGACCGTCATCACCCGCGACAACGCACCCATCGACATCGACTTCCTCGTCTACTGGAAGATCGTCAGCGCCATGGACAGCCTGGTGAACGTGGGCAACTTCCAGGGCGCGCTCAATGGCATCGCCACCACCACCCTGCGTGCGGTCGTCGGCGACATGATGCTTGACGACGTCCTTTCCAAGCGCGACCAGGTGAACGACGTGCTGCGGGTCAAGCTCAGCGAGCAGACCGAGCGCTGGGGCGGCAAGGTCACGACCGTCGAGATCCGCGAGCTGACGCCGCCACCGGACGTGCAGGCGTCCATGAACCGCGTGCTCACGGCCGAGCGCACGCGGCGCGCCGTGATCACCGAGTCGGAAGGCGAGCGGCAGGCCAAGATCAACGTGGCCGAGGGCGACAAGCAGTCGTCCATCCTCCAGGCCGAGGGGCAGCGCCAGTCAGCCATCCTCGAGGCGGAGGGCTATGCGGAGGCGTTGCGACGCATCTTCGAGGCCGCCAACACCATCGACGACCGCACCATCACGCTGCAGTACTTCGAGGCGCTCAAGCAGCTGGGAGCTTCCGATGCCACCAAGTACGTCATCCCGCTCGAGCTGACCGACCTGGCCAAGCGCCTGGGCAACTTCCTCGACGGCGGACTCGAGACCGGGGCCTCTGTGCGCCTGGCCGGCGCCGGTAGAGGAACATCGCAGGAGGATGGCGGCGGCGCCTAGCGCCACTCCCATGGCCGCGCTGCCCGTCGTCCGCGCTACGCGCTACGTGGATCCGTTGCGCGAGGGCGGATCCCTGCCCGGCCTCATGGAGGCGGACGACGAGGGCACGTACGTGGTCAAGTACCGCGGGGCAGGGCAGGGGCCCAAGGCACTCGTGGCGGAGGTCGTAGCCGGCGAGATCGGGCGAGCCCTGGGGCTGCTGGTGCCCGACGCCGTGCTCATCGACGTGGCCGAGGACTTCGGGCGCCTGGAGATCGACTACGAGGTCGGGCACCTGCTCCGTACCAGCGTCGGGCTCAACTACGGGCTCGACTACCTGCCCGGCTCCATCACCTGGGACCCCCTCGTGCCGCCGCCTCCGGAGCCCGCTTTCGCCGCCGATGTCGTGTGGTTCGACGCCTTCACGACCAATCCCGATCGCACCGCCCGCAACACCAACCTGCTTGAGTGGCACGGTCGCACCTGGCTCATCGACCACGGGGCCGCCCTCTACTTCCACCACGACTGGGACGACCCGCTGGCGCGCGCGACCGATCCCTTCTCGCGAGTGGGGCAGCACGTGCTCCGGCCCTTCGCCCACGACCTCGCTGAGGCCGACGCCCGGGCCCACGAACGACTCTCCCGCGACGTCTTCGAGGCGATCCTCGCGAGCGTGCCCGAGGCATGGCTGGCCGAGCACTACGCCGGTGATCCCGTGGCGGTCGTGCGCGAGCGCTACCTGGCCTATCTCGAGGCACGCCTGGCGGCATCGTCGGTCTTCGTGGCGGAGGCGGCCGATGGCTGAGCGCTGCGCCTACGACTACGCGGTCGTCCGGATCGTGCCCGACGTGGCCCGCGGCGAGTACCTCAACGCCGGGGTCATCCTGTTCGCCAAGTCACACGGCGCCCTGCTGGCCCGGGTCGTGATCGATGAGCCCCGGGTACGTGCCTTCGCACCCGGGGCAGACCTCCAGGCCATCCGGGCCCATCTCGAATCGATCGAACGGATCTGTGCCGGGGGAGCGGCGGCCGGGCCCCACGCCGGGCTGTCTGCGTCGGAGCGATTCCACTGGCTGACCGCGCCGCGCTCGACGGTCATCCAGACCTCGCCCGTCCACTCGGGACTCTGTGACGACCCCGACGCCGAGGCCGACCGACTCTTCTCGCGGCTGGTCGCCGACGCAGCCCACCGACCGGGATAGGCGCAGGCCAAAGGGCGGTCCGCGTTGAACCGTTGCCGCAACGCACCGCCAATCAGAGGCGGCGGCGTCGAGCGGGCCTTCCCGACGGTACTTTGGTACCGGTGTCCGAGCCACCATGAGTACCTCCATGGAGAAGCGAGGTTTTGCGCAACGGACCCAGCAGCGTACTGCTCGGCGATCAGGAGAGGGGAGCAGTCGGCGGCACGAGCGGACAATCGCTCGTCGAGTTCGCCATGTTCCTGCCGGTCCTGCTGCTCCTGCTCCTGACCGTGGCCGATTTCGGGCGCTTCTTCGCCGCGGGCATCACGATCGAATCCGTCGCCCGCACTGCCGCGGAGTTGACGGCCCGCGAGTACTTGCGCGAGGAAGCCGCGACAGGAGGTGGCACCCTCAGTCCCGCGGCCTATGCCCGCGTGCATGCCCACGCTTGGCAGACCGTCTGCAGCGAGGCCGCAGACCTGCCAGGCATCGTGGCCGGCGGTTCCGGCAACCCGTGCTCTGGCATCGCCACCGTGGTCTGTGTTCACGACTTCTCCGATCCCGGATGCGCGAACAGCTACAACGATGGTGGCGGGATACCATCCGGCTGCGCGGCCCTGGCCCCGGCCGCAAGGCCCAACCACGCCATCGGCGGCACCAGCGAGGCCAGCCGCTACGTTGAGGTGAGGGTCTGTTACGAGTTCGAGACGATCTTGCCCGTGGAGATCCCCGGGCTCGGTGGGCCGTTGACGCCGCTTCAGGGTGCGTTTGACATCGAGCGGGACCGCGTCTTCACCGTCGTGGACTACTGATGAGACTCGCGACGGCGCCGCAGCGGATAGGCTGCCAGCAAGGACAAGGCCTCGTCGAGTTCACCCTGGTCATCCCCATCATGGCTTTGGTCATCTTCGGCATCGTAAGCACGGGGATGTGGATCTTCTACCAGCAGCAGGCGACGAACGTCGCGCGTGAAGCCGCGCGCTATGCCGCCATCCACAGCTCCGAGGCCATCTGCCCGACGTCGTCGTGGCGAGACCCACAGGCACCACCGCAGTCATATCTCCCGTACCCCCATCACTGCGACGGTCCCGCCAATCCCAACGATCCTTACCCTTGGCCGCGCATGACGGAACATGCGCGGAGCTACATCTGGGGCACCGACCCCGCGGAGGTCTTCATCAACGCCTGCTGGTCGGGCTACCGTCGCGCCGGTGCCGATCCGTCGGTCAACGCCGACTGGCCTGCGGCCGAGCCGGATGCGAGCGGCGGGGTGGTCACCAACGCGTTCGTGCCCTGCACCATCGCCGGCATCGACCCGATCAACCAGACCTCCGCCCTGGGTTGCGGCCAGGGGATGACCACCTCGAGCGACGACACCGCCAGCGATATCCCGGGCAACCAGGTGACCGCGTACGCCTGCTTCGAGTGGTCCCCGCCATTGGCCGGCTTCCTGGGCATCCCCGACAGCGTGACCATGAGAGCGGTCTTGACCGAGGTCATCCACGATCAACAATGAGCACCTACGTACGACGCCCTGCTGACCGACCAGGCGACCGCGGCCAGGCGCTCGTGGTCTTCGCGCTCGGCCTGGTCGCGATCCTGGCGGTCACGGCCCTCGTCGTGGACGTCGGCTTCATCTTCATGACCCGCCGCCACGAGCAGAACGCCGTAGACCCCGGGGCGCTGGCAGCGGCGCGGTACATCCCCAGTGGCGACCGATCGGCGATGTGGGTGGGTGCCTGCTCCTACGCCCTTCGGAACGGCTTCCAGCCTGCACGAACCGACAACGGCGCAGCCTGCGATCCAGGCGGCATCGTCGATGGCTCGAAGCTGACCGTCAACTGGCCCCCGGCCCAGACCGGCGGTGAGTATGCGGGTAACCTGGGCTACGTCGAGGTCCTCATCTCGACGACCGCTGCGCAGCTACTTCGCTGGGGTCATCGGATTACACACGTTCGAGGTCACGTCCAATGCTGTCGCCGCCTTCGACGACGGCACCGGGGGATCCAGCTCGCTCGTCGCGCTGTCGCCGAAGGCGTGCGAGGGCGAGGCGGCGGCCAAGGTCAACGGTGGCGGGAATGGTGGCGGCATCTCGATCTTCCCTGCCACCGGGGTAACCAAACCAGGCGGTTACATCCAGGTCAACTCGTCGTGCGGAGCACCGGCCAGCTCTAGCGACGACGCATGCCTCGGGAGCCAAGGCGCGTTCATGCTCAATGGTGGAGCCGAGGTGCATGCACCTGCACTCTTCGTGCAGGGAGCGTGTGGCCAGACCGGTGGGTCCGGCACCGTGGACATCGATTCCATCGACGAGGGTGCATCGTACGTGGGGGACCCGCTCTCGCTCGTTCGCCCGCCCGACCCAGGTGACCTTCCGACCATCGCCTGCCCCGAGCAGAAGCCGAACCAGTCGGGCACTCCAGGCAATCCGAAGGTGTGCAACCTGAGTGGAGATGTCACGCTCGAGCCGGGCACGTACTACGGTGGCTGGAAGATCGGCAGCAAAACCTCGATCACCCTGCAGCCCGGCATCTACATCATGGCCGGGGCGGAATCAGCCAGACGGGCGGGACCCTCACCTCCGCGGAAGGCAACGTGCTCATCTACAGCACCGACGCGCCCGCCTTCAGGGACACCTGCCTCAGTGGTGGCGGGAACAACGCCCGCTGCCAGGGTGATGTCGACGTCTCTGGTAGCGGCACCCTCGACCTCACAGGCCTCGACCGGGACGCCCCCTGCCAACCCTATAGCGGCTCCGCGGGTTGCCCGTACGGAGGCATGCTGATCTGGCAGGACCGGACCGGCAGCGGTGCCTTTACGGGCGGAGCCGACATCAACATCGGCGGCGGCACGAGCCTTAACGTGTCAGGCACGATCTATTCCGCCGGTGGCGAGGCGACCGTTCTTGGCAACGGCCTGGCCACTGGCTGTGATGGGCCAGATGACCTCAACTGCGCCGCCGTTCAGATCATCGCCGATACCTTCCAGGTCGGCGGCGCAGCAGTGCTCGACATGCCCTACGACCCTGACGACTTCTACCACTTGACCTTGAAAGGTCTGGTGCGCTGAGGCGCTTCCCTCTGTTCCCCGAGTCTCGATACCGTCCCCTGCACAGAATTGGGCGTTGACGGACGGCTAGTCGGCCTGCATGCTCGGCCACACCATCGTCATGCTCGCGATCCTCGACACCGCCGTCGTCCATGGCCTGCGCGGCGAGCTGGTCCGCGTGGAGGTCGACATCGCCCAGGGGCTCCCATCGTTCCACATCGTGGGGCTGCCGGATGCGGCCCTCTCCGAAGCGCGCGAACGGGTCCGCAGCGCCGTCCGCAACGCCGGGTTCCAGTACCCCCTCGCGCGGATCACCGTCAACCTCGCACCGGCTGACCGGCGCAAGCACGGCGCTGCCTACGATGTGGCGATCGCGGTCGGCATCCTGCTGGCCCACGAGCAGATCCGCGCTGCGGGCGGCGCCTGGGCGCTGCTTGGCGAGCTCTCGCTCGACGGCGGCATCCGCGCCGTCTCCGGGGTCCTGCCCATGGTCGCCACGTTGCAGGACTGCCGGCCATCGGCGCGTCTGCGTCCCCCGACCCAACATGGACGAGGCCGCCCTGGTCGAGGGCATCGAGGTCGTGGGCGCGGACGGTCTCGATGACGTCGCGCGACTGGTAGCAGGACCCAGAGGCCGGACCGCGGCGCGCGCCAGGCGGCGCCGGGTCGTGCGGGTGGCCGGGAGCGCGGAGGCCGCAGGAGGGCAGCGCCCGGCCACGTCCGGGGCCACGGAGCTGGCCGACCTGCGTGGGCAGGAACAGGCTCGCTGGGCGCTAGAGGTGGCCCTGGCCGGCCGCCATAACCTCCTGCTCATCGGGTCGCCCGGAGCGGGCAAGACGATGCTGGCCCGTTCCATCCCGGGCCTCCAGCCTGCCCTGACCGAAGCCGAGGCGCACGAGGTGGCGGTCATCCGCAGCGTCTGCGGCGAGGAGGCCGGGACGGAAGACCGGCGCACCCGTCCCTTCCGATCGCCGCACCACACGACGTCGTACGCGGCCATGGTCGGCGGTGGTCCCCAGCTGCGACCCGGGTTGGTCACGCAGGCCCATCGCGGCGTGCTCTTCCTCGATGAGCTGACCGAGTTCGACCGCGACGTGCTCGACGCCTTGCGCCAGCCCCTCGAGGATGGGGCGGTGGAGATCGTCCGCGCTCGCGGATCGGTCACCTATCCGGCGCGGCTGCAGCTGGTGGCCGCCATGAACCCGTGCCGCTGCGGCTGGGACGGCGACCCGGAGCGGCCGTGTTCCTGCCCGCCACAGGAACCGCCTCGCTATCGGAGGCGGGTCAGCGGACCGCTGGCGGACCGCATCGACCTGCGCGTGGTCATGCCGCGAATGGCCACCGAGGAGCTCGTCACCCGGGCACGACCGGAGTCGAGCGCGGTCGTTGCGCGCAGGGTGCAAGCCTCCTGGAAACATGCGCTCCAGCGCAACGGCGGGCGGCCGAACGCGGAGTTGCAGGGTCGCCAGCTGCTGGCAGTCTGTGCCCTGCCGGGATCCGCGCGCCGCACCCTCGCTGAGCTGGGCGAGCAGCTTGAGCTCACGGGTCGTGGCGTGCACCGCCTCATGCGCGTGGGGCGCACCATCGCCGACCTGCGTGGGGCCAGATCAGTCGAGAGCGAGGACCTGCTGGCGGCTGCGGCCCTGCGCGATCGCTCCCTCGAACAGGTGAGCGGAACGTGAATGAGCGCGAGGCCTGGATCGCCCTCGCGAGCGTGCCGGGCGTGGGCGCCGTGACCCTCGAGCGCCTGCTGGAGACCCACGGGACCGCGCGCGACGCGCTCGAGGCCATCGCTGCGGAGCGGCCCGGACGCGTCGACCGAGCCGTGGCCGCGATGACCGGACTGCGCCCTCGACCGGGCCTCGGTCGCACGCTCCAGCAGGCGGCCCACGACCCCGACCGGGTGCCGCAGCAGGTGGCCACGCTCGGCGGGTGGCTGCTGACCTCGCTCGACGCGGCCTACCCCGAGCCACTGCGGCGGATCTCCGAGCCGCCTGCGGTGCTCTATGGACTCGGCGACCCGGGGTTGCTGTCACGCCCGCAGGCGGTGGCCGTGGTCGGAACGCGTCGGCCGACGGCCCAGGGACGCGACCTGGCCGCGCGCGTCACGCACCGCCTCGCAGAAGCCGGAGCCGTCATCGTCTCGGGACTGGCCCTGGGCATCGATGGCATCGCCCACCGCGCCGCTCTCGAATCGGGCGCAGCCACCGTGGCGGTGATCGGCAGCGGCATCGAGCAGCCCGGTCCAGCCCGGCACGCGCGCCTCGCTCGGGAGCTCGCCCAGCGGGGGGCCGTCGTGAGCGAGCTTCCGCCCGGCGTCAACCCCACCAAGGGGACGTTCCCCCGACGGAACCGCATCATCAGCGGGCTGGCCCGCGCCACCGTGGTGGTGGAGGCGCCAGCGCGCAGCGGCGCTCTGATCACGGCGCACCACGCGCTCGAGCAGGGACGGACGGTGCTGGTGGCCCCGGGCCGATTGCTGGACCGCAGCGTGGCCGGCAACCTCGCCCTCCTGCGGGAGACCCCTGCGAGCCTGCTGACGAGCCTCGATGAGATGGTCGTCGACCTGGGGCTGGGCGGTGCCGCGACGGTGTCCGGAGAGGGGCAGGAGACGCGACTCGGCCGAGCCGGCGCGCTCGCCCTGCTGCAGCCGACCCAGCGATCGGTGGCGACCGCGCTGGCTGCGGGACCCGGCTCCATCGACTCGCTCTGTCGCGCCACCGGTCTCGCGCCGGGCGTGGTGGTGGCAGCGCTGACCATGCTCCAGCTGCGGGGCTGGGCCACGGTCCACGGCGCGACCCAGCTGCCGGCTGGTCCCTTGGTCCGGATGGACAGGTGACCACCGCGCGTGAGAGAGTCCGGCGGGCTCCCGAGCAGCCCGTCGTCGCAGCGTAGGATGGTCACATGATCCGCAACGTGATCTTGCATCTCATCGGGGAACTGCCCATGAAGGCAGACATCGAGGCGCTGCCCACGGCGGCGGATGCCGGGCTCCTGTGCACCAACCTGCGCACGCTCGAAGGCCGCAAGCCCGTCTCCACCGAATATCTCGATTCGGTCTTCCTCATGCCCTACAACGTCATCCGCTTCATCGAGATCCCCCGCCAGGCCATCCACGAATCGGGCCTCGACGCGGACCTGCCATCCGCGCCCGCGGCGCTACCTGCCGAGGCCGGTTCGGTGGACCAGGACCAGGGGGTGCTGGTCACGCCGCCGCCCCGGCCCGAGTCGGCCGACGGCTCGGACCTGGAAGACCTCGAGCCGGACGCCGAGCTGCTCCGGCGCATCCGCGAGGCATGACTGCCCGACGCGAGGCAACCCCTGGTGCGGCGAGGCACCGCTGCTATAGTCTCCGGCCGTGACGAAGAACCTGGTCATCGTCGAGTCGCCAGCCAAGGCTCGCACGATCGAACGCTACCTCGGGGACGGCTACAAGGTGCTGGCCTCGTACGGCCACGTGCGCGACCTGCCCGAGAACCCGGGCAAGGGCAAGTTCGGCGTGGACATCGAGCACGACTTCGCGCCGGAGTACGTCGTCAACGAGGACCGGCGCAAGCAACTCAACGCCATCACGCGCGAAGCGGGCAAGTCGGACCTCGTGTACCTCGCCACTGACCTTGACCGTGAGGGTGAGGCCATCGCCTGGCACGTCGTCGAGGCCGTCGACATCCCGCCCGAGAAACGCCGCCGGGTCACCTTCAGCGAGATCACCAAGTCAGCCATCACCGACGCCTTCGCCGATCCCCGCGAGATCGACATGGGCCTCGTCGACGCCCAGCAGACGCGCCGCATCATGGACCGGCTGGTGGGCTACACCCTGAGCCCGCTCATCAGCCGCAAGGTTCGCAGCGGCCTGTCCGCGGGACGCGTGCAGTCGGTCGCGGTCCGCCTGGTGGTCGAGCGCGAACGTGCCATCGAGGCCTTCACGGCCCGCGAGTACTGGACGCTGGAGGCCATCCTGGAAATGGCCGCCGGCGAGCGCTTCAAGGCCGCGCTGGTGGGCGTGGACGGGACGAGGATCGCCCAGGGCGGGGAGGTCAAGCGCAACGAAATGCCCATCCCCGATGAGGCCACCGCCAACGCGTATGTCGAAGCGCTCAGGGGCGAGACCGCCACGGTCACCTCGGTCAAGGTCCGCAACAGCAAGCGCAACCCGGCCCCGCCCTTCACCACCAGCACGATGCAGCAGGAAGCCAGCCGCAAGCTCAGCTACGGCCCCCGCCGCACGATGTCCGTGGCCCAGCGCCTGTACGAGGGCATCGAGATCGACGGTGAGCCCACCGGCCTCATCACCTACATGCGAACCGACTCGGTCAACCTGGCCAAGTCGGCCCAGGCCGAGGCCTATCGCGTCGTCAACGAGCGCTTCGGCCAGGAGTACGCGGTCGAGGGCGGGCGCGGCTACAAGACGCGTGCCAAGGGCGCCCAGGAGGCGCACGAGGCCATCCGGCCCACATCGTTCGAGCGGCACCCGGATTCGCTGCGGGGACGCATCAAGGACGACGAGCTGCGGCTCTACCGACTCATCTGGCAGCGCGCGCTGGCCTCCCAGATGGCGCCCAAGCAGTTGGAGAACACGACCGCTGAGCTCGAGGCCGGTCGCTTCGGCCTGCGCGCCAGCGCCACGCGCACGACCTTCGACGGCTTCACCCGCGTCTACACCGAGGGCCGCGACGACGGCGATGACGAGGAACAGGAGGCGACCCTGCCGGCGCTGGCCGAGGGCGATCGCTCAGCGGTCCGCGACGTCGAGGGCGAGCAGCACTTCACCGAGCCCCCGCCGCGCTACACGGAGGCTTCGCTCATCAAGGCGCTCGAGGAGTACGGCATCGGCCGCCCCTCGACCTATGCGGCCACCATCAGCACCATCCAGGACCGGGGCTACGTGAAGGTCGTGGACAAGCGGCTGCGCCCGGAGGTGGTGGCCAACATCGTCACCGACGTGCTGGTGGAGCACTTCGGCCACTACGTCGACTACGACTTCACCGCGCGTATGGAGGAGGAGCTCGACGAGGTCGCCGAGGGCAAGCGCCAGTGGGTGCCGCTGCTGCACGACTTCTACGACCCCCTCAAGGAGCTCGTCGACGAGAAGCGCAAGACGCTCAAGCGGGCCGAGCTGACCACGGAGCCGACCGACGAGGTCTGCTCCGAGGGCCACCCCATGGTCATCCGCCTGGGGCGCAACGGGCGCTTCCTCGCCTGCTCCATGTATCCCGACCACAAGGAGACCCGGCCGATCCCCGGCGAGGAGCCTGAGCTGCCCCCGGTCGAGGGCGCCGGGGAGCCCTGTCCCAAGTGCGGCCAGGGCACGCTCGTGGCCAAGCGCGGTCGCTTCGGTCCGTTCGCCGGCTGCGACCGCTATCCCGAGTGCGACTACATCCACCGCACCGGGCCGCCGCCACCCCCGCCGCTGCCGTTCGAGGTCGAGTGCCCCAAGTGTGGCGAGGGGCACCTCACCGCCCGCCGGGCTCGCCGCACGGGCAACGTCTTCTACGGCTGCAGCCGGTACCCCAAGTGCGACTTCACGACCAACTTCGAGCCGGTCGGGGCCAGGCACGACGCCGATGCCGGGCCGGTGGCCCTGAAGGATGAGGCGGGCATCTGCCTGCGCTGCGGCGCCCCCGTCGATCTGGCCGGTGAGCGCTCCGAGCTGGTCGGCCAGACGCTGCCCGGTGGGGAGCCGAACGCGGCGGCCTTGGCACCGTCGCGCACGCGGCGAGCGGCAGGCAAGGGGCGCGCCAAGAGCACCAAGGGCAGCGCCAAGCGGCGCCGGACCACCAAGTCGAGCGGCGACGCCGACGACGCCGGCAGCTGATGCCCGCTCGGCCGGGATGCGCGCGATGAGTGGCGGGGACAGCGAGCGCGACGGCTGGGCGGCCGCGTCTGCCTTCCAGTCTGCGCTGGAGGCGCGCGATGCCTCCCCGCACACCCGACGGGCCTATGGCACCGCGGTCGAGCAGTTCCTCCACTGGCTCGACGGGGTCCCGAGCGTCGAGTGGACCCGGCCCCCGCGTCGGACCCTGCGTGCCTACCTCGCCGAGCTCGACCGTCGCGGACTCTCTCGCTCGACCATCGGCAGCCGCGTAGCCGCCCTGCGCTCGTTCTACCGCTTCTGTCGTCGACAGGGCTGGGTGGAGGGGGACCCGTGGTCCGCGGTGGTCACCCCTCGACGCGCATCGCGCCTGCCCCAGGTGCTGGATGTCGACGACGTGGAGCGCCTGCTCGATGCCGTCCCCGGCTCGGCCGGCCAGCCGGTCGGGGCGGCGCGGGCCGCGGACGTGCCCGCGGCGATCGAGCTGCGCGACCGCGCCATCGTCGAGTGCGCCTATGCGGCCGGCCTGCGCATCAGTGAGATCGCCGGCGCACGGGTCGCCGACGTGGACCTCGTCCACGGCGAGATCCGCGTGCTGGGCAAGGGCCGCAAGGAACGGCTCGGGATGCTCGGCGCGCCCGCTCGCGATGCCCTCGAGACCTACCTCTATGCGGGTCGCCCGGTACTGGGATCCTCGGCCACCGTGAGCGGCACTGGTCCACCCCACGACGCGCTCTTCCTCAACGCTCAGGGCGGTGCCCTGAGTGCCCGCGGCGTGCGCGCCCGCATCGATCACCTCGTCGTCCGAGCCGGCCTGCCCCCCAGGACCACCCCGCATACGCTGCGCCACTCGTTCGCCTCCCACCTCCTCGAGGGTGGGGCCGACCTGCGCGTGGTGCAGGAGCTGCTGGGCCACGCCAGCCTGTCCACGACCCAGGTCTATACCCACGTCAGCCCGGGCCGCCTGCGCGCCACCTATCGCGAGGCCCATCCGCGCGCGAGGCTCGAACCGACGCACGACCCTCGCTCCGAAGACGAGACGCCACCGGCTGACCGCGACCGCGAGCCGTGAGCCGAGGCTCCCTCGCCCGCGCCGGACTCATCGTCACCGGCGCCTTCTTCGTCTCTCGCATGCTCGGCTGGCTGCGTGTGCTCGTGCTGGGCAACCTCTTCGGCGGCCAGGACACGCTCTGGCAGCTCGACGCCTACTACGCGGCCTTCCGTATCCCCGACCTCATGTTCGAGCTGGTGGCGGCCGGCGCCATCAGCTCCGCGCTCATCCCCATCCTCTCGGAGCTCATCACCCACGGCGAGCGCCCACGTGCGTGGCGCGTGGCCTCGACCGTGCTCAACCTCATGCTCATGGTCCTGCTGGCGCTGGCGGTCCTGCTGGCGATCTTCGCGCCGGTGCTGGTACCGGTCCTCGTGCCCGGCTTCGACGAGGCCACCACCGAGCTGACGGTGCAGCTCACGCGCCTGATGCTGATCGCGCCCATCTTCCTCGCGGCCGGTTCGGTGGTCACCGCCATCCTCCAGACGCAGGAGCGCTTCGGCGCCGCGGCCATGGCCCCCATCGTCTACAACGCGAGCATCATCCTCGGCGCGGTCCTGCTGGGGCCGGCCCTGGGCATCTTCGGCGTGGCCATCGGCGTCGTCCTCGGTGCCATGGGCCACCTTCTCGTGCAGCTGCCGGCGCTGCGCAGCCGTTTCAGCTACTCCCTCGTGGCCGACCCGGGCGACAAGGCCGCACGCCAGACGTTCTGGCTGATGCTGCCCCGCGCCATCGGCATGGGCACCAACCAGATCACCTTCCTCGTCAACACCGCCCTCGCGAGCACCGTGGCCGTCGGCGCGGTCGTGGGCTACTCGGTCGCCTTCAGCGTGCTCCAGATCCCGCTCGGTGTCATCGGCCTGCCCCTGGGCGATCGGTGCTCCTGCCCGCGATGTCGCGGGCGGTGGCCCAGGGCGACGAACGCGAGTTCGGGATCATCGTGGTACGAGCGCTGCGCCTCCTGCTGTGGATGTTGACCTTCATCGCCGCGGTCGGGATCGTCACCCGCGACCCAGGTCGTGGACCTGCTGTTCGGCTTCGGCTTCGAGCCCGCGATGCTGGCCGCCACGGCGGGTGTGCTGGGGGTCTTCCTGCTGGGCCTGCCCGCCCACGGGCTCAACATCATCCTCGCTCGCGCCTTCTATAGCGGCAAGGACACGGTCACGCCGGTGACCATCTCCATCCTGGCCGTGGGCGTGAACGTCGTGGTCTCGCTGCTCACGGTCGACGCGCTGGGCATCGATGGCCTGGCCTTGGGCATCGCGGTCGGCGCCTGGATGGAAGCGATCGTCCTGGCCCTGCTCCTGCGCCGGCGCCACGCCGCCATGGACCTGACCACCATCGTGCGCGGCGGGGTCGCTTCGCTGGCCGGGGCCGCGATCGCGGCCCTGATCGCAGCCGGGCTGCTGGCCCTCGACCTCGTGCCGGAAGGCTACGGACGGGTGCCCACGTTGCTGGCCCAGCTCATCCTCTCGGCTGGCGTCGGGCTGGTCGTCTACCTCCTGTACAGTCGGGTCGTGCGCATGCCCGAGCTGCCGCGCTCGATCGACCTCTTCCGCTCCGCCATCCGCGGCCGGTGAGCGGCGAGCGCGCGGCGGCCCACGTCGTCTCCGATACCTCGAGCCCGCCAGCCGACTGGGACGCCCGGGCGGTGGAAGTGCGCGGCGGACACGTGATGCAGTCCGCGACCTGGGGCGCCCTGCGCGCCGCGGCCGGCTACGAACCGCACTACCTCGCCTTCGACGATGGCGGTGTCGCCCTCGCCCTCCTGCGCCGTTCCGCGGGCCTGCCCGGGGTGGAGGCGGTCGTGCGACGGGGGCCGGTCATGGGCGACGCGGACGCGGACGCGGCGGCCGCCCGCGCCGAGGCCCTCGCCGGCTGGGCTGCCGAGCAGGGCGCCCGCAGCCTCTTCCTCGACCCGGAGATGCCCGCAGACCAGGCCTATGGGGAGCGCCTGGCCGCGGCCGGCTTCGAGACCGTGGACGGCCCGGAGCCATCGATCCACGTCATGCGCCTGGCCTTCCCGCCGGAGATCGACGAGGCCGGGCTGCTGCAGGGCTTCTCCAAGTCCACGCGCCAACGCATCCGGGCGGCAGAGGGCGCGGGCACGACGGTCACCGAGACCGACGACCCGAGTCGCATGACCGCCTTCGCCGAGCTGCTGCACGCGCGCGCCGACGTCGTCGGCATGCAGCTGCAGTCCGGGACGGGCTTCGTGGCCGCGTGGGGCGCGCTCATCCGGGCCGGCCTCGCCCGCCTCCTCCTGGCGGAGCACGAGGGCGAGCTCGTCGGAGGGCTGTTCCTCTTCCGCCAGGGCGGCATCGAGGCCACGGCCTACTCGGCCGACCGGGCGGATCGTCGCCGCGAGCTGCCGGGCACGATGCATCTCGTGCGCTGGCGGGCCATCCGTGACGCCTGGGCCGCCGGCTGCCCCGCCATCGAGCTCGGCGGTGTCGACCTGCCGGGCCACCGCTCGCCACCGCTCAAGGGAGACCCCAACCGCGGCCTCTACGAGCACAAGCGCGGCTTCGGTGCCGAGTGGGTCCAACGCGAGTCCCCGCACCGGATCGTGCTCCGGCCGGGAGCGGAACGCCTGGCCCGGGTCCGGCGGCGGACGCTCGACCTGCTGGCGGGGATGCGAAGATGAGCGGGATGACCCCTGAGCTCGACCGCCTCCGCACCGACGCCGCCGCCTGGGACGCGTTCGTGGCAGCCTCCGACACGGCCTTCCCCCTGCAGCTGACCGCGTGGGCGAGTGGCAAGGCCCCCTCCGGCTGGACCGCGGAACGGGTCGTGGCCGACGGCGGATCGGGACCGATCGGTGCCCAGGTCCTCGTGCGCAGCCTGGGTCCCGGGCCCTTCGCCCTCGGCTACGCTCCGCGCGGACCGGTCGCGACGGTCTTCGATGCTGCCAGCCTCGACGCCTTCACCGCTGCCTTGCGTGCCTTCGCTCGGTCCCGGCGACTCACCCACGTCACCGCCGACCCGGGCCTCGAGGGCAGCACCCACGATGCGCTCTTCGAAGCCGCTGGCTGGCAGCGGACCGAGCCGATGCAGCTGGCGTCGACCCAGCTCATCGATCTCTCCAGGTCCGAGGAAGAGCTGTGGCATGACGTCTACAAGTCCAGTCGGCGCTATGCCAACGGCGCTCGCAAGAAGGGCTGTCGTGTGGAGGAGCTGGGGGAGGAGGGACTGAGCCCCTTCTACGACATCCTCGTGGAGACGGCGGGACGCTCCGGTTTCATCCCCCGCTCGCTGCGCGCCTACACGGACGTGTACCGCGCCTTCGCGGCCCAGGGGGCGGCTCGCATCCTCATCGGCTACCTGCCCGACGGCACCGCCGTCTCGAGCAAGATGATCCTCACCAGCGGACCCCGTGCCTCCCAGCTCTATGGCGGGCTCACCGACGAGGGCGGGGCGGCTCGCTCGGGCCACTTCTTCGAGTGGGAGGCGATCATCCGCAGCAAGGCCGCCGGCGCCGGGATCTTCGACATGTGGGGTCGCTCGACGAAGGGCATCGCCCACTTCAAGCAGGGCTTCGGGGGACGGACCGTGGACTACGGCGGGACGTTCGACCTGGTGACCAACGCGCCGGTCCGCGCGCTGTATCGCGGTGGACGGCGGCTGTGGATCGGGTACGCCCGACGGCGACACGGCCTCGACCCCGACACTCCGGTCAGCAGCCGGACCCTCGGGTGACTGAGCACCGGCTCTCCGGTCTGATCGAGCTGCTCAGCGCGCGTCGCCTGTTGACCGCTCCGCCGCTGCTCGCGGGCGTGCTGGCCGATGTCGACCCGCGGATCGGAGCCGTGCGCTACGACTCCCGCCAGGTGCGAGCCGGCGATCTCTTCGTGGCGCGGCCCGGCCAGCACAGCGACGGCCACGACCACCTGCCGGCAGCCGTGGCTGCCGGTGCGGTGGCCGTCATCGTCGAACGGCCGGCCCTGCGGCTGGGGCTCCCACAGCTGGTGACGCCTGACGCCAGGATCGCGCTCGGGATCGCCGCCGCCTGGGCCGCGGGCGAGCCCTCGCAGGCGCTCGGGATCGTGGGCATCACGGGCACCGACGGCAAGACCACCACCGCCTACCTGGTGCGCACGATCCTGGAGGCGGCCGGCGAGCCGACCGGGCTCGTGGGTACGACCGACGTGATCGCGGGCGGTGTCGGCAGCGGCAATCCCGCGCGCACGAGCACACCCGAGGCGCCCGAGCTGCAAACGGCGCTGGCGGCCATGCGCGCTGCGGGCGACCGCTGGGCCGTGCTCGAGTCGTCCTCGCACGGGCTGGCCCAGCAACGCGTCAGGGGCGTGGCCTACGACGTGGCCGTGCTCACCAACATCACCTCGGAACACCTCGAGTTCCACGGCACCCTGGAGGCCTATCGCGCGGCCAAGCGCAGCCTCTTCAGCCGCCTGGCCGTCTCTGCCGAGAACCCCGAGAAGGGCTGGGGCAAGCACGCGGTCGTGAACGCCGACGACCCCACGGCCGAGTCGATGGCAGCAGCGGCCGTGGCGGCCGGGGCCAGGGTCTGGCGCTATGGGTTCTCGGGCGAGCTGGGCACCCGGGGCGCGCGACGAGCTCGACATGACCGCGAGCAGCCTGCTGGAGACCCCGGCCGGGATGCGCGTGCAGCTCCACGCCGGCGGATGGTCAGGCCACTGCGACCTGCGACTGGCGGGACGCTTCAACGTGGCCAACGCGCTCGCGGCCCTGGGCGTGGCGCGAGCGCTGGGACTCGACCTCGACACCGCCGCTTCCGCCCTGGGGCGCCTGGCATCGGTACCGGGTCGGATGCAGCGCGTCGATGAAGGCCAGCCGTTCACGCTCGTCATCGACTACGCCCACACCGCCGATGCGCTGGCCAAGGTCCTCGACGAGCTGGCACCGGCCGACCCGGCGCACGGGCTCATCGCCGTCTTCGGCTCTGCCGGCGACCGGGACCCCACCAAGCGCGAGCCGATGGGTCGCGTCGCCGGCGAGCGCTGCCGGCTCGTCGTGGTCACCGACGAGGACCCACGCACGGAGGACCCGAGTGCCATCATCGAAGCCATCGCGCGCGGCGCGGAGGCGGCGGGAAAGCAGCGCGGTGACGACCTGCTGCTGGTGCCAGACCGAGGGCTGGCCATCGGCGAAGCGGTGCGCCGGGCGCGCCCCGGAGACGTGGTCCTGCTGGCCGGCAAGGGCCACGAGAAGACGATCGAGACGAGCACCGGGGAGCTGCCCTGGGACGAGCTCGTGGTCGCGCGGGAGGCCTTGCGGTCCCGGTCCTGATGGCCCGCGCACGGTCCGCGCGCGTCAGGCCTCGCCGAGGACGGCCTTGACGATGCGCTCCATGGGCGCGTCGGTGACCCAGTTGCCCTGATCGGACAGCAGCACGATCGAGACACCGGACTTCGGGAAGTACCACATCGACGATTCGTAGCCACGGATGCCGCCCCGATGCCCGTAGGCCACGTGTCCCGCGAACACCGCCACGTCCGTGCCGAGGCCATAGAGGCCGGGCTCCAGGAACGTGGTCATCTGCTCGAGCATCTCCGGTTCGAGCACCTCGCCTCCGTACAGCGCGCCCGACCAACGTGCCAGGTCGGAGGCGGTGCTGGCCATGGCCCCGGCGGCATCGGCCACGGTGACGGCCGCGAGGAAGGGGATGTAGTCGGCGTCGCGCGTGTGATCGAGGTGCCCGCTGCCCCAGGCCCAGTGCCCGTGCGCAGCGTCCGCACGTGGCTTCTGTGCTGGCTGGTAGATCGTGTCGTCCAGACCCAGCGGCTCGAAGAAACGGCGGCGGAGCTGAGCGGCCAGGGGCTTCCCCTCGACCGCTTCTGCGACCTTGCCCAGGATCACGTAGTTGGTGTTCGAGTAGCTGTAGTCCTCACCCGGCTTGAACAGGCCGCTCTTGACGAGGTCCATCATCTCCTCGTAGGTCCAGCGATGGGAGCGGGACCTGAGCCCGCTCGCGTTGGGCCGCTTCCACCAGGCCTCGGTGATCTGGCCGTAGCGCGGATTGGCCCAGATGTTGTAGATCCCGCTGCGATGGCTCAACAGCTGGCGGATCGTCACCGTGTCCTTGCGGGGCGCATCGCGGAAATAGGAGCCGAAGGTGGCGTCGAGGTCGATCTTGCCTTCTTCGGCCAACTGCAGGATGAGCGCGGCCACGAACGTCTTGGTCACGCTCGCGATGGCCATCTGCGTGTGCTCCCGCAGGGGACGGTCCGGTCCGTACTCGGCGACCCCGGCGGCGGTGGCCCAGGTCCGCCCATCGGGGGTCCTGACCGCCACTTGCAGCCCGGCGATGCCCTGCTTGATCACCTGGTTGTCCAGGATGCGCTTGACGGTCCTGGTCGCCTTGCGATCGAGGACGACGGGCGCTCAACGACTCCACGGGCAGGGGTGTCCAGGCCGGGACCGCGGACGGCCCGGGCGATGCGGACGGAGAAGGAACGGGCGATGCGGAGGGCGTGACCGCCACCCGCGGTGACGACGAGGTGGCCGCGAGGGTCGGCGTCGAAGCCGGGGCGCTGCTGCCTTCGACAAGCCCGGGGGAGGGGGCGGATCCGGAAGCCACGGTGGTGCACGAGACGACTGCAGCGAGGGAGAGTACGCCGAGCGCGTGCAGGAGCAGTCCCCTCACGCGGGGCGGGCGGTTCCACGGCAACACCTCAGCACCGTACACCGACTCGAGGGTGCGCCGATTGGGCTGCGATAGGAGTGCTGTTGTGTTCGCTAAACCGAGCAGCCGCCCGCGCTGCGGTGACCGGATGCCGGTCTGCGACTACACTCCCGGGCACGCCGTCCGGAGGGAGCCATGACCCCGTTTCGCTTGCTGGCCGGCCTGCTCGTCGCCTGCTGCCTGCTCCTGTCAACGGATGCGGCCCGGGCCGAGGCTGGCACCGACACCTCAGCCGCACCGATCGCCTCGCCTGCGGCGGTCGATCCGCGCCTCGAAGAGATGGTGGCGATGATGCCTGCCGAGCTCGCGGGCTTGCCCCTCGACGAGCACGTGCAGGCGGCGACCGGCGAGCAGCTCGCCGAGGTCATGCAGCCGTCCGAGGCGGCGCTGCTCGATACGCTCCTCGTCACGCACGGCAAGTCGCTCGACGACTACGTCGCGGCATCCACCTGGCTGGCGTTCGGCGAGTCGATCGCGCTGGTGCTGCAGGCGCACCGTATCGCGGGCGTGGATGCGGCCACCACGGTCGACGACTGGGTGGCGATCCTCTCGCAGCACCTCTCCCAGCCCGAGGCCGGCTCACGCACGGTCGCGGGACGGCAGTTGACCACGCTCGCCGATGCCGCCGCTCCGGAGCTGGCCCCGGTCTACCTCTGGCCGGCCGACGACGTGCTCTGGATGATCTGGACGAGCGATGAGGCCATGGCCGAGACCGCGGTCCTGACCCTCGACGCTGAGGCCGCGCCGAAGGAGGCGCGCTAGCGGGCGGAGCCATTCCGGACGGTGGCTCGCGAGGCTTGGTTACACTCGGAGGCGATGACCATCCCCGCCACCGACCACCAGCCAGGCTCCCCACCCGGGGGACCGGCCGTGCCGCAGCGCAAGAAGCGGCGGGCCCGACCGGCGCCGGCGGAAGACTTCTCGCCGGCAGGCATGCAGCGGACGGTCGAACTGATCGAGACGGAGCTGCACCAGCGTTACCCGCAGGCTGATCTCAGCTCCATCAGCGCCGCCTTTGGCTTCGCGGTCACCGCGCACGGCGACCAACAGCGAGTGAGTGGCGAGCCCTACGTGAGCCATCCGCTGGCGGTGGCCCAGATCCTGGCCGAGCTGGGCCTCGATCCCGTGGCGGTGACGGCCGCGATCCTGCACGACGTGCCAGAGGACACCGACTACTCGCTCGGCGACCTGGAAGAGCGCTTCGGGGTCGATGTGGCCCGGCTGGTCGACGGCGTCACCAAGCTGAGCAAGTTCAGCACCCTCTCTCACGAGCAGCAGCAGGCAGAGAACATCCGCAAGATGTTCCTGGCCATGGCCGAGGACATCCGCGTCGTCCTCATCAAGCTGGCCGACCGGCTTCACAACATGCGCACCCTGTCCTCGCTGCCACCTGCCAAGCAGCAGCGCATCGCCAAGCAGACCGCGGAGATCTACGCGCCGCTCGCCGAGCGCCTCGGCATCTGGCAGATGAAGTGGGAGCTCGAGGACCTCTCGTTCAAGTACCTCGACCCCGAGGCCTATCGCGAGCTGGCGGGCCAGCTCGAGAGCCACCGGCGGGCGCGCGAGGCCTACGTCAAGCGCGCCATGGACGTGCTCGACGCAGCGCTCCTGGACGCCGGCATCAAGGCCGACCTCTCCGGACGGCCCAAGCACCTCTACAGCATCTACCGCAAGATGCAGCGCAAGCGCGCCGAGTTCGGCGAGATCTACGACGTCCATGCCCTGCGCGTGCTCGTGGCCGACGTGCGCGAGTGCTACGCCGCGCTGGGCGTCGTCCACTCCCTGTGGCGTCCCATCCCCGGCCAGTTCGACGACTACATCGCCATGCCCAAGAACAACGGCTACCAGAGCCTGCACACGGCGGTGGTCGCGCTCGACGGCAAGCCCCTGGAAGTGCAGATCCGCTCGCGGGACATGCATCGCGTGTCGGAGATCGGCATCGCGGCACACTGGCGCTACAAGGAAGGCTCTCGCTCCGATCGCGCCTACGACGCCAAGCTGGCCTGGGTCCGCCAGCTCATGGAGTGGCAGCAGGACGTGAGCGACGCCACCGAGTTCGTCGAGGGCGTGAAGCTCGACATCTTCCAGGACCAGGTCTTCGTGTTCACCCCCAAGGGCGACGTCAAGGACATGCCCGCGGCCGCCACTCCGCTCGACTTCGCCTACCGCATCCACACCGAGGTCGGGCACGCCTGCATCGGGGCCAAGGTCAACAATCGTCTTGTGCCGCTGGACTACAAGCTCAAGAACGGCGACATCGTGGAGATCGTCACCACCAAGAGCGCGCACGGCCCCTCGCGCGACTGGCTCAACATCGTCACGACCAGCCACGCCAAGGAGAAGATCCGGCAGTGGTTCAAGCGCCAGCAGCGTGACGAGAACATCGCGCACGGCAAGCAGGTGCTGGATCGCGAGCTGCACCGCCTCGCCCGCACCTCGCTGGACAAGATCTCGGCGGCCACGCTGGAGGAGTTGGCGGAGAGCCACAACTTCAAGTCCATCGACGACTTCTACGCCGCCGTCGGCTATGGCCAGGTCGGGGCGCAACAGATCGTCTCGCGGCTGGGCGTGGTCGATGACGTGGACGAGGTGGCGCTGCCCCAGGTCGCGCCCCCGCCGACCCAGCGTGGCGGCGTCCGCGTCCGCGGTGTGGGCGACCTGCTGGTCCGCTGGAGCAAGTGCTGCCATCCCATCCCGGGTGACCCCATCGTGGGCTTCATCACGCGTGGCCGGGGCGTGACCGTGCACCTCGCCACCTGTCCGACCATCCTCAACGAGAAGGCTGTCGAACGGCTGATCGACGTGGAGTGGGAGACGGCCGCGCAGCAGACCTACCCCATCGCCATCATCATCGAGGCCTATGACCGCACCGGCCTGCTGAGTGACATCAGCAACGTGGTCGCAGAGGACCGCATCAACATCGTGGCCGCCTCCGTGCACGTGCACAAGGACCAGCGAGCGACCGTACAGGCCACGCTGGAAGTCTCCTCGGTGTCCCAGCTCTCGAAGGTCATGGCCCACCTCGAGCAGCTGAAGGACGTCTACTCGGTCCAACGCGATCGCACCTGAGCGGTCCCGCCCACGACCGCCGTCACCGCTAGACTCGAGCGACCATGCCCAAGTTCCAGGCCCCCCGCGGTACTCGCGACCTGCTGCCGTCCGAGCGCGCCGTCTTCATGCGTCTCGAGGGACTCGCCCGCGAGCTCGCCATGCGCTACGGCTTCGCCCCCCTGGAGACGCCCATGTTCGAGGGCTCGGCCGTCTTCGAGCGCGGCGTCGGCGAGGTCACCGATGTGGTCGAGAAGGAGCTCTTCCGGGTACAGGCGGGACGCGGCGAGTCGGAGCGTGAGCGCTGGGCCCTGCGGCCCGAGCCTACCGCCGGCATCTGCCGGGCCTACGTGCAGCACGGCATGCGCACCTGGCCGCAGCCGGTGAAGCTGACCATGACCGGTCCGATGTTCCGCTACGACCGCCCCCAGGCCGGCCGCTATCGCCAGTTCTGGCAGTTCGACGTGGAGGTCATCGGGGACCCCGGGCCGGCCATCGACGCGGAGGTCATCGAGCTGGCCATGGCCTTCTATGCGGCGGCCGGCCTCGATGACGTGCAGGTGCTCGTCAACTCCATCGGCGATGACGCCTGTCGTCCGCTCTACGTGGCAGAGCTGCGGGCCTGGTTCGGCCGGCACCGCGACGCGTTGCCCGAGCTCGAGCGGGCGCGGCTGGAGACCGATCCCTTGCGCCTGCTCGATTCCAGGGACGAGCGCATGGCGCCGCTCATCGCCGAGGCACCGACCATCACCGACCACCTGTGTGCCGACTGCCAGGCCCACTTCGAGGGGCTGCTCACACACCTCGCCGGCGTGTCGATCGAGCCACGGGTCGAGCCCACGCTCGTGCGCGGGCTCGATTACTACACCCGCACCGCCTTCGAGTTCTACCGGCCCGGGGCCGAGGGACAGCAGCAGGCCCTCGGCGGCGGCGGCCGCTACGACGGACTGGTGGAGCGGCTGGGCGGACAGCCTACGCCCGGTATCGGCTTCGGCCTTGGCCTCGACCGCGTCGTCCTGGCCCTCGCCGAGCAGGAGAGCCGTCCGGCACCGGAGCCCTGGCGTCCGGCGGTCGTGGTCGTCGGCGCCGACCCCGACGACACCGTGGTCCGCCTGCAGCTGGCCACCGAGCTGCGCGGCGCAGGCCTGGCCTGTCGCGCCGATCTGACCGCGCGTCGCCTGGGCAAGCAGCTCGATGGCGCCGCCAAGGCCGGGGCCCACTTCGCGGTCATCTGCGGCGACGAGCTCGAAAGCGGCCACGTGCAGGTCAAGGACCTCCAGGCCGGGACGCAGCGCCAGGTCGACGTGACCGAGCTCGCGCGCGACCTCGTTCGCGCCAACGCGCAGCACCGGCACGGCGAGTGAGCTTCGCGCCCGACCGTCGATGACCCTGACGCTGCGCGCGGCGACCGAGTCCGACCGCGCCGATTGGTCCGCCTATGTGGCCTCCCGGCCGGAAGCCGACGTGATGCAGGCCTGGGCCTGGGGCGAGGCCGGGGCAGGGGAGCCGGGGGAACGCTGGGATCGCCTCGTCGTGGTCGATGGCAACGGCCACTTCCGTGGACTGGCACAGGTCCTGGCGCGCGCCACTTCGTTCGGGCGGACCATCCTCTATGTGCCCCACGGACCACTGTGGGACCGGTCTGCCGACGACGCCGCCGAGGTGCTGGCACATCTTCTGACCGGGCTGCGCGCCCACGCCCGGGGCGCGCGCGGCATCGTGCTCAAGCTCGACCCGCGGGGGACCGGCCAGGCCGCTGCCGATGCCGCCGTGCGCCGTGTGCTCGAGGGCACCGGTCAGCCTGCAGCGCACGACCTGCAGGCCCCCACCACCAGGGTCATCGACCTCACCGCCGGCGACGATCCCGTCAGCGGCTGGAGCCGGGACGCACGCGCCGAATTCCCGGCGAGCGGCGCGTGAGGGCGTGACCGTGACCGTCGATCGGGCCGGTGACCCGCGGCTGCTCGATCGCTTCCACGCCCTGCTCGCGGAGACCTCCGACCGCCAGGGCTTCCGCATCCGCTCGCGCGACTTCCTCGGCCGGCTCGCGGGCCCGCTCGCGGCGAGCGGTGACTGGTTCATGGCCTTGGCCGAGCACGACGGCGCGGTCCTCGCGGGAGCGATCGCCGTGCGCACGGGCGACCGCGCCTTCTACCTCTACGCCGCCTCCACGCGCGACCGCGATCTCACGCGCAAGCGGGGCCCTTACGCGGCCATGGCCGACCTGCAGCGGAGCCTGAAGGAGGCCGGCACCGACACGCTCGACCTGTGGGGCGTGCGCGAGCCGGACGACGGATCGGTGGATCCGTCGTGGGAGGGCTTCAGTCTCTTCAAGCGCCGCTTCGGTGGGACGCCGCTCCGGCATCCCGGCACCTTCGACCTGGTCATCGACCCCACCTGGAACCGGCTGCGCGACTGGCGTGAACGGCTGCGTGGACTGAGCGGGTGACGGTCGGCCCTGCGCTGACCAGCGGCGGGCGCCGGCCATTCGAGCTCTTCGACCGCCGCCCGCGGGCGGCTGCCGTGGCCGCGGCCCTCGGCATCTCCAGCGCCGGCATCATCTTCCTGCTCTCGGGCGCCACGCCCAGCACCGCCGTCTTCTTCCGCTGCCTCTACGCCCTGCCGTTCCTGTGGTGGCTGATGCGTCGGGAGGATGCGGCCTTCGGGCCCCGTCCCTGGCACGCTCGTCGCTGGGCCCTGCTAGCGGGCGTCTTCTTCGGAGGCGACCTGCTTCTCTTCCACCACGCCATCCTGCTCATCGGCGCCGGCCTGGGCACCGTGCTGGTGAACCTGCAGGTGGTCGTGGTCACGTTGGCGGCCTGGCTCATCTGGGGCGAGCGGCCCACGCGCGGCACAAGCGATCGCGGTGCCGGTGGCCCTGGGCGGTGTGCTCCTCATCAGCGGCGTGCTCGACGGCGACGCCTATGGCTCCGACCCCGCCCTCGGCTCGCTCCTGGCCATCCTCACGGCCTTCTGCTACGCGGCCTACCTGCTGCTGTTGCGCAAGGGGCGCGACCGACGACGCGCGGCCGGCCCTGTCTTCGACGCCACCTTCGTGTGTGCCCTGACCGGGCTGGCCGCGGGGGTGGCCACGAGCGAGCTGGAGCTCCTGCCGCTGTGGCCGATGCAAGCCTGGCTGTTGGTGCTGGCGCTGACGGCCCAGGTCGGCGGCCAGGTCATGATCGCGGTAGCCCTCCCGCGCCTGCCCGCGGCGGCGACCTCGCTCATCCTGCTCATCCAGCCGGTGCTGGCCACGCTTGGGGCCGCGGTCGTGCTGTCCGAGTCACCGTCACCGCTCCAGCTGGCGGGTGTGGGGCTCATCCTCGGCGGCGTGCTCCTGGGCACCGCCCCCACGCGAACACCCCGGCCACCGACGGCCGCCCCGGTCGCGGCCGGCGGGACCTGAACCCGTGCGACGGCTACCATGAGGCCCAGTCCATCCCGACCCCACCCAGCAGCGTGTGCCACCCTGTGAGACCGACCACCTACCGTGACCTGACCTGTGCCGACGCCCGTCTCGAGGACGTGGGCAGGTCCGTGACCCTCGCCGGCTGGGTCAACCGCCGCCGAGACCTCGGCCAGCTCATCTTCCTCGACCTGCGCGACCGCTACGGCATCACCCAGGTCGTCATCGACCAGGCCGAGGCACCCGCTGCGCACGAGGTGGCCGAGGGCGTCCGCAGCGAATACGTGGTACGTGCCAGGGGCACCATCACCCGCCGGCTCGAGGGCATGGAGAACGACAAGCTCGAGACGGGAGCCGTCGAGCTGCGGGCGAGCGAGGTGGAGGTGCTGGCCACGGCCCAGACCCCACCCTTCGTGATCAACGAGCCCGAGGCCGGGGTGGACGAATCGATCCGTCTCAAGTACCGCTACCTCGACCTGCGGCGCTCGCCCCTCCAGCGACGGATCATCAAGCGTGGCCAACTCGTGCAGGCCATCCGCGCGGCCCACGATGAGGCGGGCTTCGTGGAGATCGAGACCCCGCTGCTCATCAAGTCCACGCCGGAGGGCGCCCGCGACTTCATCGTGCCCTCCCGCCTGCAGCCGGGCCGGTCTATGCCCTGCCCAGAGCCCCCAGCAGATGAAACAGCTGCTCATGGTCAGCGGCTTCGACCGCTACTACCAGATCGCGCGCTGCCTGCGCGACGAGGACCTGCGGGGCGACCGCCAGCCGGAGTTCACCCAGCTCGACCTGGAGATGAGCTTCGTCAACGACGAGGATGTCATGGCCTGGGTCGAGGAGATGGCCCTGGCCGTGACGCGCGCGGTGGTCCCCGAACGGCCCTTGCTCAACGACCCCTTCCCACGCTTCACCTACCGCGAGGCCATCGACCGCTACGGCTCGGACAAGCCCGACGTGCGCTACGGCATGGAGCTGCATGACCTGGCAGCGGTCGCCGCGGCGCTCCGGCTTCCGCGTCTTCGAGAGCGTGCTCGAGGAGGGCGGCCGGGTCTTCGGCCTGGCTGCCCCGGGCCTCGGAGACAGCACCCGCAAGCAGATCGACGAGCTGACCGAGATGGCGCGCGCGGCGGGTGCCGGCGGGCTGGTCTGGCTGGCCCTCGATGGCGCGGGCGGCGTGCGCGGCTCGATCGTCAAGATCGTGGGCGAGGACACCGCCCGCGCGCTGGCAACGGCCGCCGGCGCCGAGGCTGGCGACCTCGTGCTCATCGTGGCCGATCGCGACATCGTGGCCCAGGAGGTGCTGGGTTCACTGCGCGTGACCCTGGCCGACCGCCACGGGCTCTACGACCGTTCGGTGCTCAGCTACGTCTGGGTCTACCAGTTCCCCATGTACCAGTGGGACGAGGACCACGCGCGCTGGGATGCCACGCACAACCCCTTCAGCGCTGTGCTGCCGGAGGATGAACCGCTGCTCACGACACGCTCGGGCGACCCGCTGGTGGCCGGTCGCGACGATCCGGCGGGTCGGGCCCGCGCGCAGCAGTACGACATCGCCCTGAATGGCTGGGAGCTCGGTGGTGGCTCCGTCCGGTTCCACACGCGGGACATGCTGTCGCTCTCGTTCTCGTTGATGGGACACGATGCGCGCGCCCAGGAGGAGCAGTTCAGCGGCATCCTGGAGGCCTTCGAGTACGGAGCGCCGCCGCACGGCGGCATCGCCCTGGGCGTCGATCGCTGGATCGCCCTGCTCACCGAGCAGACCAACATCCGCGAGGTGATGGCCTTTCCCAAGACCTCTTCGGGCTCCGACCTCATGCTCGACGCCCCCTCCCCGGTGCACCCGGCCCAGCTCGACGAGCTGGGCCTGGCCCTCAAGTCGAAGGCCACCCGCAAGGAGTGAGTCGGACGCGCGTGGGGTGCGCTGCCGGCGCCGCTAGTCGGCCAGTTCCAGCTCGGGCACGTCTGCCGCGGCAGCACCCCACTCGGGCGGCGGGCCCCCGACAGGCTCGGGTGGCCCGGCGTAGTCGGGCAGGTCGTCGAGCGCGACCTCGGCGCCCAGGACGGATCCCGGATCGCCCAGCTCCACGGTCGTGATGCGCTCGTCGTCGAGCACGGCGGCCAGTGAGCCGCCCTGCGCCGCAAGGACCTCCTCCAGGCGCTCCAGCGGCACGATCACGGGCCAGCCACGCTCCCCGGCGCGCCGGGGGCGGATGACCTCCCGCGGGGCGCGTCCGTGTGCCTCGATGAGCGAAGTCACCGTCTCCGGATCGATCCAGGTCATGCGACCGGGCCAGAGCAGGACCGCACCCGTCTCCCGCACTCGCTCGGCCGCGGCGAGCGCACCCGCTCGGTAGGTGCCGACCTCCGAGGACTTGCCTGGGTCCAGCACCACCGCTGGCGAGCCCTCCAACGCGGTGGCCACCCGGCCGTCCGGGTCGCAGGCCACGACGATGATGGGCAGCGCCCCACCGGCCCAGGCCGAATTGACGATGCGGCGGGCCGCGGGCAGGCCCGTGGCGTCGGCCAGCGCCTCGGCCACCCCGCCGGGCACGACGACCGCGCCGACGGTCACGACCCCTTCGACGAGCGTCGCGCGGGCGCTTCGTCCTCCTCGTCTCGGTTCCACTCCGGGGGTGCCGCCCAGGCCCAGGGCGAACGCTGGGCGCGGGGCTCGATCATCGTGGGTAGCTCGATGTCCGTCTGCGTCCTCGTCGACGTGCTCGCGGCAGCGGCGCGCCGCTGCTCCGTGGGCCACACCGGTTCGGGTACGTCGGGCACCTCCAGCGGCCTGCCCGCCACAGCCGGCGCCTCGGTCAGCTCGGGCTCGGGGACGCCAGGGTCGGCCTCGAGCTCGCCTGGCTTGGTGGAAGTGGCCGGGATCGCGTCCCGCGCGTCAGGCGTGGCCAGCGCGCCAGGCGTGGCCAGCTCGTCTGGCGCGGCCGTCGGCGGCCTCGCTCCGATGCGCGCGGCCAACTCGCTCAGCGGCTCGCTCTGGCGCTGGCGGCGAGGCAACGAGCGGGGCACCCGCGCCACGACTGCCTGCGTCGTGTCAGAGAGGCGCGGCACCGACGTGCCCGCGCGCAGCTTCTTGCGCTGGTCCCAACGCCAGCGGCGGGGCGAGTCGAGGAAAGCCCCGCCGGCCACGCCGTAGAGGGCGGCGGCGAAGGCCAGCAGCAGCGGCGCACCCGCGACGTGGACGTCCTCGCCGAACCAGGTCAGGAGCAGGAGTGCTCCCATGAAGGTGGCGGCGGCAGCAGCCACCGCGGCCAGCGGCCAACCGACCCCGCCCAGCAGCCAGTAGAGCCAGGCCGCGCCCACACCCAGCGACAGCAGCAGCAGCACGGCGGCGCTCGACCCGACGCCGACGCCGCGGTCGGCCCACATACCCACGGCCAGGTACAGGAGCACCCCCACGAGGAAGGCCTGGCTCGCGGACAGCAGCAACTCAGCGGCGATCACATCGAGCGGGCGAGCGACGGGTTCGCGGACTCTCATCCCGCCAGCATACGTGCCCCACGCGAGACCGGGTGTCGCTCACCGGCTGCAGGGAGCGATTCCGCCGCGCGTGCGACAATCGACCTTCCCATGAACGCGACCCCTACCCCCACCTTGCCTGCACAGACGGTCCGTGCCGACCTTCGCGACGTCGCCATCGTGGCCCACGTCGACCACGGCAAGACCACGCTCGTCGACGCCATGCTGCGTCAGTCGGGTGCCTTTCGCGTCGACCAGGTCGTGGCCGAACGCATCCTCGATTCGATGGACCTGGAACGCGAGCGCGGGATCACCATCCTGGCCAAGCAGACGGGCATCGACTACCGGGGCATCCGCCTCAACATCGTCGATACCCCAGGCCACGCCGACTTCGGCGGGGAGGTCGAGCGCAGCCTGCTGATGGTGGACTCGGTGCTGCTGCTGGTGGACGCCGCTGAAGGGCCGCTGCCACAGACGCGTTACGTCCTGGCCAAGGCCATGGAGCGGCGCCTGCCGGTGATCGTGGCCATCAACAAGATCGACCGTGGCGATGCCCGGCCGGCCGCGGTCCTCGACGAGGTCTACGAGCTGTTCATGGACCTCGGCGCCGATGACGCCCAGATCGAGTTCCCGATCGTCTATACCAATGCCCGCACCGGTACCGCCACCCTCGACCCGGCCTCGCCCGGCGAGGACCTGCGGCCGCTGATGGACCTGCTCATCGACCACACGCCCGCGCCGACCTACACCCCTGGCCACCCGCTGCAGCTGCTGGTCACCAACCTGGCGGCCAACGACTACGTCGGGCGCATGGCCATCGGGCGCGTGCGCAACGGCCGCGTCCGCCTGGGCCAGCGCATCACCGTCCTGCGCCAGGAAGAGGAGACACCAGAGGGCGCGGTCGTGCCCGGTCGGACGGTGAGGCTCGATGGTTCCGTCAGCTCGCTGACCCACGCCCAGGGCATCGAGATGGTGAGCATCGAGGAGGCCGGACCTGGCGATATCGTGGCGGTAGCCGGGATCCCGGAGATCACCATCGGCGACACCATCACCGATCCGTCGGACCCGCGCCCGTTGCCCCGCCTGACGGTGGACGAGCCGACCCTCTCGATGACCTTCAGCGTCAACACCTCACCGCTGTCCGGACGTGACGGCCGCTACCTCACCTCGCGCCAGATCCGCGCCCGCCTGGAGCGAGAGGTGCTGGGCAACGTGAGCATCGAGTTCCGGCCCACCGCCACGGCCGAGACCTTCGAGGTGCGGGGCCGTGGCGAGCTGCAGCTGGCGGTACTCATCGAACAGATGCGCCGGGAGGGCTTCGAGCTGCAGGTCTCGCGCCCGGAGGTGTTGCTGCACAAGGTCGGTGACGAGACCCACGAGCCCTATGAGCGTGTGAGCATCGACATCCCGCCCGAGCACATCGGCACCGTCACCGCCTCGCTCGCCGCACGCCGCGCGCGCATCGCCCAGATGACGACCGACGCCGACGGCCGCACACGCCTGGAGGCGGTCATGCCCACGCGCGGGCTGGTGGGCTACCGCGGGCAGTTCCTGACCGAGACCCGCGGCACCGGCCTGCTGCACCAGATCGGCGAGGGTTACGGGCCCTGGGCCGGCGAGGTGGAACACCGCACCAGCGGCGTGCTGGTGGCCGATCGCGCGGGCACCTCCAACGCCTACGCCCTCTTCAACCTGCAGGATCGGGCGACCCTCTTCATCGGCTCCGGCGTGACCGTCTACGAAGGCATGATCGTGGGCGAGAACTCGCGGCCGGGGGACATGGACGTCAACCCGACCAAGGAGAAGAAGCTCACCAACATCCGCACCCACTCCCACGACGACGCCCTGCGTCTCACGCCGCCGCCGCCGATGACGCTCGAATCGGCCATCGAGTTCATCGCCGCGGACGAGCTGGTGGAGGTCACGCCGGGCGCGATCCGCATGCGCAAGCGCATGCGGTCGGTGCACGATCGCCGCCGCGAGCGCGGTCGCGAAGAGGAACGGCGCAGGGCAGGGGAGCGCGATCCGGCCGAGGTCGGTTGAGGGCCGCTCTCGGGCGGGGCCGTATCATCGCGCGGTGACCGTCTATCTCGACCACGCTGCCAGCGCCCCCCTGCGCCCGGAAGTGCTGGCGGCGATGCTGCCGCACCTGCAGGGAGAGGACGCCAACCCTTCCTCGCTCCACGGACCCGGCCGTCGTGCGCGGGCCGCGCTCGATGAGGCCCATGAGCGTATGGCCGCGTCGATCGGCGCGGAGGCGCGCGCGCTGATCTTCACCGGTGGGGGCACCGAGGCCATCAACCTCGCGCTCAAGGGGGCGGCCTGGGCCGCCAAGGCCGAGGGCCACCGCATCATCACCACGGCGGTCGAGCACAAGGCTGTGCTCGAGTCCTGCCTGCTGCTGGAGAAGTACGGCTTCGAGGTCGCGCGCCTGCCGGTCGACCGCTACGGCCGCGTCGATCCCGACGAGCTCTCCGCGGCGCTGACAGAGAAGACCATCCTGGTCAGCCTCCAGCTGGCCAACAACGAGGTCGGCACCATCCAGCCGGTCGCCGAGCTCGTCGCGCGCGTGCGGCGCGCGGGCCGTGCTCGCGTCCACCTCGACGCGGTGCAGGCGGCGGCCTGGCTGCCGATCGACGTGGCCGCCCTCGACGCCGACCTCGTCTCGTTCGCGGCCCACAAGCTGGAGGGTCCCAAGGGCATGGGTGCCCTCTGGATCCGGCGCGGACTGGCCGTCCTGCCACAGATGCACGGTGGACCCCAGGAGCGCTACCGGCGGGCGGGCACGGAGAACGTGGCCGGAGCGGTGGGCATGGCCGCCGCCTTCGCGCTGGCCGCTGAGGAGCGGGAGGAGACGGTGCCGCGCGTGGCTGCCGGTCGTGACCGGCTGCGCAGCGCCCTGGAGGACATCGAGGGCGTCGAGCTCACCGGCCACCCGCAGGAGCGCCTGCCCAACTCGCTCTCGGTCATCGTGCGCGGGGCCAGCGGCGACGACATCGTGATCGGCCTTGACCTGGCCGGGATCGCCTGTTCGACCGGGTCCGCCTGTACCACCGGCTCCACCGAGCCCTCCCACGTGCTCAGCGCCATGGGCTATCCGCCGGCGGAGGCGCGCGGCTCGCTGCGTCTGACCACCGGCCGCACCACCACCGAGGCCGACCTGGACGCGCTTGTCGCGGCCCTGCCGCCGGTGGTCGACCGGGTCCGCCACGGAGCCGCCCGCCTGGGCACGGCCGGGGGACGCGCCTGATGGGGGCGCGGGTCCTGGCCGCCATGTCGGGCGGCGTCGATTCATCGGCCGCTGCGGCCCTGTTGGTGGAGGAGGGCCACGAGGTCGTAGGCGTGTGGATGCGCCTCCATGACGCCGCGGACACCTACAGTGCCAGCAACCGCTCGTGCTGCTCGCTCGACGCTGCCGAAGACGCGCGGCGCGTGGCCGGCCAGCTGGACATCCCCTTCTACGTGCTCAACCTGGAACGCGAATTCGCGGCCGGGGTCATGGAACCCTTCTTCGCCGCCTACCTCGATGGGCGCACCCCGAGCCCCTGCGTGGAGTGCAACTCGCTGGTCAAGTTCGGTGCGCTCCTGGGCCGGGCTCGTCACCTGTACGGCTGCGAGGCGGTGGCCACGGGTCACTACGCCCGCGTCGAGCGCCGGACCACGCCCGACGGCAGGGTCCGGCATCGCCTCCTCAGCGGGCGCGATGCCGACAAGGACCAGAGCTACTTCCTCTACGGTCTCGACCAGGAGCAGCTGGCCCACACGCGCTTCCCCCTGGGCGAGCTGACCAAGCCGGAGGCCCGGGCCGTGGCCCGTCGCCACGGACTGGTCACCGCGGACAAGCCGGAGAGCCAGGAGATCTGCTTCGTGCGCGACGGTGACTACCGACAGGAGCTGCGCCGACGGGCCGACTGGGCGCCCGAGCCGGGACCGCTGGTGGACGCGGACGGCCGTACCGTCGGCGAGCACGCCGGTGCCGCCGCCTACACGGTGGGGCAGCGCAGCGGCCTGGGCGTGGCCCTCGGCGAGCGCCAGTACGTGGCCGCCATCGACAGCGCCAGCAACCTCGTCACCCTGGGCCGCCGGGAAGACCTCTACCGGTCCGCCTTCGGCGTCGTCGAGACCTCCTTCGTCGAGCGGGCTCCGGCCGAGTCGTTCAGGGCGCTCGTGCGCATCCGCCACCGAGCCGAGCCCGTGCCTGGCACCGTCCGTCGCCTGGCTCAGGACGAGGCCAGCTGGCAGGTCGAGCTCGATCGTCCGGCCTGGGCGCCGGCACCCGGCCAGGCCGCCGTCTTCTACGACGACGAGGAGGCCGTGATCGGCGGCGGGCGCATCGACGGCGCCGCGACGGCGGCCTGAGCCCGGACGCGCGCCGAGCATGGATGGCGGACTTGCCACCTTCGTCCTCGAGCCGGCCTTCGTGCTGTCGGTCCTCGTCGGTGCCTTCAACACCTGCGTCTACATCTTCGTGCGCGGCCGACTCGGCTGGCACCTCGGAGGCCTGCTCGTGGGTGGCATCATCGGCGCCCTGGTCGGCCAGGCCATCGGCGCTCGCGTCGGTGACCTGGTCAGGGTCGGCGACTACAGCCTGCTGTGGGCATCGGCGGTGGCCTGGATCGGCATCGGCATGGCCATCGTCATCGCCAGTCTGGTCTCGGACCCAGGCGACGAGACCGAGCCGGCGGGACGCATCCGGCCTCGCGAGTGAAACGCGGCTGCGCTAGGCGGGCGGCGGGACCTCATCGGGGGGCGGGCCGGGTCGGCCACTCGCTGCCTCGTGTTCGCCGGCTGACTGAGCATGCGGCTCCAGGTGCGCCTCGACGCCGCCGATGCCGACCACGGCCGGCTTGAGGGGCAGCTCCACCGGGACCGATCGCCGTTTGTCATACCAGCGCTGGGTAAGGGCGATGCCCGCCGCCAGGCAGGCCGAGAGCACGAATCCGAAGACCATGGCCAGCCAGGGCTGGTCCGAGATGAGGCTGCCGCCGATGTAGCCGGGCAGGGCTGCCTGGAAGGCCCAGATGACCGCCGCGAGCGCGTCGTACAGGAGGAACCGCGGCCAGCTGAAGCGCAGCACACCCGCCCCGATGGCGACCGCCGTGCGGCCGCCCGGGACGAAGCGCCCGATGATGATGAAGAGGCCGCCGCGCCGCTCGAACTGCCCGGCCACGCTCTCGAGCTGTGCGGTGTGGCCGCGCATGACCCGCTCCACCAATGGGCGTCCCGCGGTTCGGCCGATCCAGTAGGCCACGTTGTCGCCGATGAAAGCGCCCAGCCCGGCCGCGACCATGACCCACACGATGGCCAGGCGACCCTGCCCGGCCAGCACCGCCGCGGCCGTGACCGTCGCCTCGGCCGGCAGCACCGGCGCGATGACGTCGATCGCGGCCATGGCCAGGATGATCAGGTAGGTCAGTGGCGAATCCGTGACCATCGCCACCAGCGAGTCGACGAAGGCGGTGGCGCGGCCAAGCAGGTCCAGGAGGTCGTTCATGTGCGCGGGCAAGCGTAGCGTCCTCGGTCTCCCGACCGCGAAAACGGCCGCTCCACGCCGGCTGGGTAGGCCGGCCACTGCCGATCGACCATGCACACCCGCTGGTCGCTCCGCATACTGACTTCATGAGCACGCAAGACACCCCCGACGACGAGCGCGCGCCAAAGCAGCCCGTCGTGACCGACGCCAGCGAACGCACAGCGGCCGAGTCCTGGCTCGATACCAGGCCCCAGCGGCCCGGGCTACCGCACCGGATCGCCTCCGTCTGGCGGGACGAGTACGACACGGCCATGAACTGGCCGCGCGGGCGTCAGCACCTGCTCATGCGCGGGCTGGTCATGCTCATCGTCAACACCATCGCGCTGCTCATCGTGGCTCGCCTCATGGGCTCGATCGAGTTCACCGGCGGTCCGTGGAACAGTGTCTTCTCCGCCCTGCTCGTGACGATCGTGTCGGGTGCCATCACCTTCGCCGTCCGCCCCGTGGTCTTCGTGGCCCTCGGCATCAACAACGTGATCATCACCGGCATCCTGACGGTCCTCTTCATGGGCCTGACCCTGCTCGTGTCGAGCTGGCTGGTCGCAGGCATTCGGGTCGATGGCTTCGTGGCCGCCTTCCTGGCATCGATCCTCATCGCCGCCATCGACAGCGTGGCCGTGGCCATCATCGGCCTCGACGAGGACGAGTCCTTCTTCCGGCACTCCATGAAGCGGATGGCCCGGGTCAGCGGCGACGTGGACGATCGCCCCGGTCCCGGCTTCGTCATCATCCAGGTCGACGGCCTGGCTGAGCCCATCCTGCGCAACGCGCTGCGCACCGGCTACATGCCCTTCATCAACGACTGGCTGGTCGACGGCAGCCATCGGCTGGGCAAGTACGAGGCCCTCGCCCCGTCCATGACCAGCGCCGGCCAGGTCGGCATCCTGCACGGGGCGCAGCCGGGCATCCCGGCCTTCCGTTGGTGGGAGAAGGAGCGGAACTACCTGATGGTCTCGAACCATCCGGAGGACGCCTTCGAGATCGAGCGACGTTCGTCCGCCCAGCACGACGGCCAGCACGACCTGCTGCGCGACGGAGGTACCAGCATCAGCAACCTCGTGTCCGGCGGCGCGACCCGTGCCATCGCCACCAACTCGCAGCTGGCCAAGGAAGGCCAGGGGCTGCAGATGACCTCGTTCAGCGCCTTCCTCTACAACCCCTACAACATCACGCGCGGCATGGCCCAGTTCGCGATCTCCGTGGTGACCGAGTACTTCCAGGCGCGGCGCCAACGCGTGCGTGACATCAAGCCGCGCATCGGTCGGGGCATGCCCTTCCCCTTCCTCAAGGCCAGCACCACGACCATCATGCGCGACATGCTCATCGACCTCGTCATCGGCGAGATGGGTCGCGGCACGCCGGTCATCTACGCCGACTACCTGGGCTATGACGAGGTCGCTCACCACGCCGGGCCCGAGCGCCCCGAATCCATGGCCCAGCTCGACCGCGTCGATCGCATGATGCGATCGTTAGCGCGTGCGGCCGAGGATGCACCTCGGGACTACCACTTCATCCTCGTCTCGGACCACGGCCAGACCCAGGGCGCACCGTTCGAGGACCGCTATGGCATCGGCCTGGAGGGGCTGGTCCGGAGTCTGATGGAAGGTGACGTCTCCAGCCTTGATGCCACCAACGATGTCGAGGGTTGGGGTCCGGTCAACACCTTCCTGACCGAGGCCAGCCGTGCCCCGGGCACGAGTGGCAAGGTCGTCAGCCGCGCCCTCCGTGGCAACAGCAGCGATGGCCTGGTCCAGCTCAACGACGAGGCCACCGTCCACCGCGACGGAACCGGGAAGAGCACCGACCAGGTCGAGATCCCGGACCTGATCGTGGCCGCGAGCGGCAACCTGGCCAACATCTACTTCACCGAGATACGGGAGCGGATGAGCCTCGAAGCCATCGCCCGCAGGCACCCCCAGCTGCTGCCGGGGCTGGTCCGACACGAGGGCATGGGCTTCATCATGGTCCGCTCCGAGGAGCATGGACCGCTGGTCATCAGCGGCTCGGGCCTGCGCAACCTCGAGACCGGCGAGGTCGAGGGGCAGGACCCGCTGGAGCATTTCGGCGAGCATGCTGCCGCCAACCTGCGCGAGCTCGACAGCTACCAGCACATCGGTGACATCTTCGCCATCAGCATGTTCGACCCGTCGACCCAGGAGGTCGCTCCCTTCGAGCACCAGGTCGGCAGCCACGGTGGTCTGGGCGGGCTGCAGACCAAGGCCTTCGTGCTCTACCCCACGGCCTTCGCGGTCGAGGACAAGACCGTGGACCTGGTAGGCGCACCGGAGGTCAACCGCAAGATCCGCGAGTGGATGGAGCGGGCCCGGGCCATGGCCGCGGCCGGTGGATCCACGACCGTCGTCCCGGCTGAGGAAAGGAACGAGCTGCCATCGGTCCTGCGCGAGGCCTCGCCGAGCACGTAGGGGCAGTTGGTGTCCCTGCGCCTCTCCGGGCGCCAGCTCAATCGAGCGACCCTCGAGCGTCAGCGCCTGGCCCGCCGGGAACCGATGGCGGTGGAGGATGCGGTCCGCAGCATCATGGCCCTCCAGGCACAGGAACCGGCCTCCCCCTACATCGCGCTCTGGGCCCGGATCGCCGGCTTCGACCCGCGCCAGCTTGACCGGGCCTTCGCCGACGGCCGGGTCGTGAAGGCCTCGCTCATGCGCATCACCCTGCACGCGGTGGCCGCGGAAGACTACCCGGTGTTCCATGCCGCGATGCGGCCCAGCCTCCGCGCCTCGCGCCTGTACGACCGGCGGTTCCGGGACGCCGACCTGGAGATCGAGCAGGTCGAGGCAGCGGAGCCGGCGCTGCTGGCGACGAGCACCGCCCCGCGCACGGCGGCCCAGATGACCGCTGCCCTGGAGCCGCGCTTCGGCCCGGCGGCCAAACGCGCCTGGTGGGCATATCGCACGTATGCCCAGTTCCACCACGCGCCGACCGGGGGACCGTGGTCGTTCGGCCCGCGCCCTGCCTTCGTGGCCGCGCCCGAGACGCTCCCGCCCGAGGCCCACGGCTCCGCGGTCGAAGTGCTCGTGCGGCGCTATCTCGCGAGCTTCGGGCCTGCGGGCGTGGCCGACATCTGCGCCTTCACCCTGCTCACCCGACCGGTCGTGCGCGGGGCGCTCGAACACCTGGGGTCGGAACTCGTCGGATATGAAGGTCCGGACGGGACGGAGCTGCACGACCTGCGGTCCGCAGCGCTGCCCGCTGCCGACGCCCCTGCACCGCCGCGCCTGCTACCGATGTGGGAGAGCGTCCTGCTGGCCTACGCCGACCGCCGCCGGATCATCCCCGACGCCTACCGGCCGCTCGTCATCCGGCGCAACGGGGACGTGCTGGCGACCCTGCTGATCGACGGGCTGGTCGCGGGCGTGTGGCGCCTCCGCGACGGGGCCATCGAGGCGGCCGCCTTCCGGCCCCTGTCCGACGAGGCCTGGGCCGGGCTGGACGAGGAGGCCGCCTCGCTCTTGCCGCTGCTGGAGACGCGGGACCGCCAGCTCTACCGTCGCCACGCCCGGTGGTGGGACCGCCTGCCCCTGTCCGAGGTCCGGCGCCTGCCGGCAGCGTCCGGCTAGACCGCCGTGGCAGGGGCGGCCGTCGCAGGCGTCGGCCGGTCGCCATCCATCGGTCCCATGAGCACAGGCGTTCGCTACACTCGATGTCACATGTCCACGCCCCACGAATCGACTCCATCGCGAGGCCAGATGCAGCCACTCACCGCCGACCAGATCCGCGCGCGTTTCGTGCGCTTCTTCGAGGCGCGCGGCCACGAGGTCGTGCCCAGCGCGAGCCTGGTCCCCGCCGGCGACCAGACGCTGCTCTTCACCAACAGCGGCATGGTCCAGTTCAAGGACGTCTTCCGCGGTGTGGACAAGCGGTCGTACTCCCGGGCCGTCGATTCGCAGCGCTGCCTGCGCGTGGCGGGCAAGCACAACGACTTCGAGGAGGTGGGGCGCACGCCGCGGCATCACACCCTCTTCGAGATGCTCGGCAACTGGTCCTTCGGCGACTACTTCAAGCGCGAGGCCATCCACTGGGCGTGGCAGTTCCTGACCGAGGACCTGGGCATCCCGGCCGACCGGCTGGCGGCCACGACCTACACCGATGACGAGGAGTCGTGGGCCATCTGGCGTGACGAGATCGGCCTGCCGCCCGAGCGCATGGCGCGCTGGGGCGATGTCGACAACGGCGACGACCACAACTTCTGGCGCATGGCGGACACCGGTCCCTGTGGTCCCAACAGCGAGATCCACTTCGACCGCGGCATCGAGTTCTCCGAGGGCCCCGGCTGTGTGCCCGACCACACCGAGACCTGCCCGCGCTGGCTGGAGATCTGGAACCTCGTGTTCATGGAGTTCGACCAGCCCCTCGAAGGACCACGCACGGAGCTGCCCTTCAAGTCGGTCGACACGGGCATGGGCCTGGAGCGCCTGGCCTCCGTCCTGCAGGGCGTCGGCAGCAACTACGACACCGACCTCTTCACGCCCATCCATCAGCGCATGCGCGAGCTCGTGGGGCACGACCCGGACGCCTTCGAGAGCGAGCGCTTCAGCTACCAGGTCATCGCCGACCACTCCCGTGCCATCACCTTCCTCATCGCCGATGGGGTGATGCCCTCCAACGAGGGGCGCGGCTACGTGCTCCGGCGCATCGTGCGCCGAGCCGTGCGCCACGGCCGGCTGCTGGGCCGGACCGAGCCGTTCCTGGAGGAGACGGCCCAGGTCGTCATCGACCTCATGGGCGCGGCCTACCCGCTCCTGCGCGAGCGACGCGACGTCATCCTGGGCACCATCATCCGGGAGGAGACCGCCTTCGCTCGCACGCTCGATGCCGGCACGATCCAGCTGGAGGAGGCGCTCATCCCGCTGACCGACGCGCAGCGCGTGGTGGGCCGGCGACCGGAGGACGTGCCCCCGGGCGCGCCGGTGCTCGACGGAGAGACCGCGTTCCGCCTGCACGACACCTACGGTTTCCCCATCGACCTCAGCATCGAGCTGGCTGCGGAGTACGGCGTGCGCGTGGACCGGGCCGGTTTCGAGGCAGCGCTGCAGGAGCAGCGGGAACGCAGTCGCTCGGGCACCAAGCAGGATCTCGTGCGGCAGGCCGAGCAGACGGCGCTCTTCGACGGTATCGCCCGCCGGGTCGGCGACAGCGGCTTCCTGGGCTACGAGACCACGACGGCCACGGGCCGCGTCGTGGGCATCGTGCGCGACAGCACCGAGTACGAGGAGCTGGAAGCGAGACCCGACGCGGAAGGCTTCGTGGAGGCCTCGGCCGAGGCGCGCATCGTGCTGGACCAGACGCCCTTCTACGCCGAGGGCGGCGGCCAGATCGGGGACCAGGGGGTCATGCGCGACGCGCAGGGGGAGGTCATCTTCAGCGTCGAGGACACGCAGCGCCCGGTGGCCGGCCTCATCGTCCACGAGGGCCGACTCCACGGCCGCGTAGAGCTGGGCCAGGAGCTCACGGCGGAGGTCGACCCTCGCCGACGAGCCAACACCATGCGCAACCACACCGGCACGCACGTGCTCCATCGTGCCCTGCGCAACTCGCTCGGCGATCCGGCCCGCCAGGCCGGCTCGCTGGTGACGCCCGACTACCTCCGTTTCGACTACCCCTTCGAGCGTGGGCTGACCCCGCAGGAGCGGTCCGCGATCGAGCACGAGGTGCGGCAGGTCATCCGCGAGGATCGGACCGTGACGCCGGAGTACATGACCCTGGCCGAAGCCCAGGACGCCGGTGCCGATGCCTTCTTCGACGAGAAGTACGGCGAGACCGTGCGGACGGTGCGGGTCGAGGGCTACAGCCACGAGCTCTGCGGTGGCACCCACTGTCGCGCGACCGGCCAGATCGGCGGCTTCATCATCACCGCAGAGCGATCGATCGGCTCGGGCATGCGCCGCATCGAGGCCGTGACGGGCGAAGCGGCCGAGGCGCTCACCGACGAGCGCTTCCGTCTCCTCGAGGCGGCCGTGGAGGCGGCTGGGGCGCAGACGCCGGAGCAGCTCGCGACGCGCATCGAGGCCCTGCGCGAACGACAGAAGGCGTCCCGGGCGACCACCGCTGTCGTGCCCGCCGCACAGGCTGCGGCCAGGACGGCCGAGTCGCTGCCGAAGGGCGCGTTCGTCTCGATGGTGGGCGGCTTCGGCTCCATGGACGAGCTGCGCGCCTGGGCCAGGGAGGTGCGCGCGTCGCTCAAGAGCGGTGTCATCGCGGCCGGGCTGGACGACCCCGAGAAGCCGCAGCTCTTCGTCACCGTCAGCGACGACCTCGTGGCGCAGGGACTCGACGCGAGCGAGCTCGTGCGCGATGCGGTGGCGGTGGCTGGTGGCAAGGGCGGGGGCAAGGCCGGCATGGCCCAGGGCAAGGTGCCCGAGGCCAGCGGTCTCCAGCTGGCCATCGAGAAGCTGCGCCAGCGACTCGAGGGGTAGGGCCGGCGCCAGCCATGTCCTTCGTGCAGCGGCTGTTGCGGCGTGGCCCCACGACGATCCCCAACGAGGCGCATCTCGCGCTCGACATCGGGACCGAATATGCCAAGGCGCTCGTCTTCGAGTACGTGGACGGTGGCGCTGTGGTGACCGGCGTCGGCCGGCAGCGCCAGGGCCTGGCCCACATGCAGTCCGGCACCGTGGCCGACATCCCGGCCGTGGTGCGAAACTGCCGGGTCGCCATCGATGAGGCCGAGGCGATGGCCGGCCGGACCGCGAGCAAGGCCATCGTGGGCATCGCCGGCGAGCTGGTGAAGGGCTTCACCACCACCCGCTCGGTCGAGCGCAGGCAGCCCGAGAGCACCGTCACCCACTCCGAGGTCGAACGGCTGCTGGAGGCGATCGAGACGGACGCCGCGGCTGAGGCCCAGCGCACCATCACCTGGGAGACCGGGCTGGCCAACGTGGACGTCCGCCTGGTCCACGCTGGGGTCGCCTCGGCCGGGATCGACGGATACGCTGTCTCCAATCCAGTCGGGTTCCAGGGCCGGTACCTGCGCATCTCGGTCTTCGATGCCTATGCCCCGCTCGTCCACCTGGGCGCCCTCGAATCGGTCGTGGAGCAGCTCGGCCTCGGGCTCATCCGCGTGGTGGCCGAGCCCTTCGCGGTGGCCCGCTCGATCGCCGGCGAGCAGCTGGGGCAGTCGGGCGCCCTCTTCATCGATGTCGGCGGTGGCACGACCGACGTCGCCCTCGTGCGCTCCGGCTCGGTCGAGGGCACGCGCATGTTCGCGCTTGGTGGGCGCGCCTTCACCAAGTCGCTGGCCGACCGCCTCGACGTCTCCTTCGAGGAGGCCGAGCGGATCAAGATCGCCCACGCGCAGGGCGAGGCGCTCGAGGAGGCCGAGGAGGTCAGGGACATCGTGGCTGAGGACATCGCGGTCTGGGCCGCCGGCGTGGAGCTGGTGCTGGAGGAGTTCGGACAGGCAGGCCTGTTGCCCGGTCGCATCGAGCTCTGTGGCGGCGGTGCGGCCCTGCCCGAGGTCCGGGCCGCCCTGGAGGCAGACGACTTCTCCGCCGGGTTGTCCTTCGCGCGACGTCCGCAGGTATCGATGATGGACCCGGGCACGGTGACCGAGGTCGAGGACCGCACCGGACTCCTGCTCGACCAGCAGGACGTGACACCCATGGCGCTGGCCTTCCAGGCGGTCGAGGCATCCGCCCCCCAGGAGCCGCTCGATGCGGCTCTCTCGCGCGTGATCAAGGGCCTGCGCGTCTAGGCTCCAGCGGCCGATAGGCGCTGACGAACAAGCGGCGCGTAAGTCACACTGCCATGCATGGCCGTGTGGTACCTCGACAACGACGACGAGATCACCGATGCCGTCGCGCGGCTACGCAAGACGGACGACGAGGTGGTCGTGTTCGTGGTGCCACCCGGATCGCGCATCGCCACCGGCCGGCTCAACTTCAAGCTACTCGAGCGCGAGGCTCGGTCACGCTCGTTGACCCTCGCGGTGGCCAGCCCTGACGAGCAGGTCCGGGCCACCGCCGAGGCCGCGGGCGTGCTCGCGCGTCAGACGCCGGACGCGGCCGCAGCGGCGCTCGCGGCCGGCGAGGTACCGGCCGCTGCGCCGCCTCCGATGACGCCGTCGGGCGATGCCATCGCGACCACGGCCGGCGCCAACGCCGCCGTCGAGGCAGGACCGCTGACGTGGCGCAGTCGGCGCCTGCGCTGGGCGGTCGTGGTGGTCCTGGCGCTGGCCGTGGTGGGCGGCTTCCTGCTGACCCAGGTGACCCCCTCGGCCGAGATCACCCTGCGCCCCCGGCTCACCGCCGTGGGCCCGCTCTCCAGCACCATCATCGCCTCTGCCGACACCGCTGAGGCCGATCCCGCCAGCGGCAGGATCCCGGCCCTGCCCATCGCCATCCCGCTCTCGGTGGGCGAGGAGTTCGAGGCCAGCGGGTCGGTCGAGATGCCCGCGACCGGCGAGGTCGTGTTCTCCGCGGCAGGCCAGGTCTTCGACCAGGAGATCGCGGCGGGCACGCGCGTGCGGACGCCGGCCGGGATCGAGTTCCAGACGACCCGGACGGTGACCCTGCCGCGCGGGCAGGACGGGAGTGCCAGCGACGTGACGGCGCCGGTGGAGGCGGTCACGGCCGGAGTGGACGGCAATGTCGAGGCCGAGGCCATCAGCGTGGTGCCCTCGCTCGAGGGGCAGGGGATCGGCGTGACCAACCCCCAGCCCACCACGGGTGGCTCCACCAGTCCCGCTTCACGCGTGACCGCCGCCGACTACGACCGAGCCGTCGTCGAGCTCCGCAATCGGCTCGCCGGCGCGCTCGACGCCTACCTGCGCGACCCGGCCGATACGCCGGCGGGGCTGACCATCTTCCCCGAATCGGCCTCACTCGGATCACTCACGCTCGATCCGCCCGCAGAGGCGGTGGTGGGCCGCGATGCCGGCGCCTTCCGACTGTCCGCGTCGGTCGCTGCGCAGGTGCTGGCGGTGGACGAGACCACGGTCGACGAGACCGTCCGTGCGCAACTGCTGGCGGCCGTGCCTGCAGCAGGCGCGATCGTCCCCGAGAGCGTGCGCGTGGAGCACGGGGAGGGGATCGTCGACGGCGAGCGCATCACCTTCAGCAGCACGGCCTCGGCCGATGCGCTCCCGCGCTTCGCGCCGAGCGCGCTGGTGGCCCGGATCGCTGGCCTGCCGGTTTCCGAAGCACAAGCCATACTGGATGAGCTCGGGACGGCGACCGTCAACGTCTGGCCCGGGTTCCTCGGCGACCTGCCGAGCGACCGCGATCACATCACGCTCGACATCGTCGACGCATCGACCACGGAGTGAGCCGAACCGACCCCATGATCACCGATCCGAACCCCCGCGCGTCGAGGGAACCGTGACCGTGCTGCTTGGTATCGACCTCGGGGAACGCCGGATCGGCGTGGCCACCGGAGACACCGCTACCGGCGCCGTGCGCCCCATCCTCACCCTGCGACGTGGAACCGTCGAGCAAGACGCTCGAGCGATCGGCCGCATCTGCGCCGAGCGCCGGGCCGATCTCGTCGTCGTGGGCCTGCCGCTGACCCTCGACGGTGGCGACAGCGAGCAGACAGCGCGCACGCGCGCCTGGGCCACGGACGTGGCGCCCCTGCTCGGCCGGCCGGTCGTCTTGCGCGATGAGCGGCTGACCAGCGCGTCGGCCGAGGCACGCCTGGGCCGAGTGCCACGTGGCCGCGCCGGTGGACCACCGTCCGCACGCTCCCGTGATGCCTGGCGCGCCCGCGTCGACCGAGAGGCCGCCGCGGGCATCGTGCAGCGCGAGCTCGACGCCCGGGCCACAGCAGGGACCAGCCGATGAGCGCACCGCAGAACCCGGGCAAGGGCCGCGTCGGCATCGTCGAGAACTGGGAGCTCCGCGGGCGCACCACGCGGGACGCGAACTCCGGCGCCTTCAAGGGCCTGCTCTTCGTGGGCGTGGCGCTGCTGCTCATCACCGTCGGCGGCTGGTATGCCCTGCGCCCGATGGTGGGTCCGGTCCTGACCGACACCTTCGAAGGCAACCCCGGCATCGTCAACCTGCCGGTCGTCTCGGACATCATCGCGGCCGAGTTCGCCGACCGGCTGAACCAGGCAGCGGGAGACAGCGACAAGGAGATCACCTTCGTCATCGAGCCGGGCGACTCCGTGGACACGATCCAGGAGAACCTGATCGACGAGGGCCTGCTCACCGACACTGCCGCCTTCAAGTACGCCGTCGTACGCGATCGCGTCGACCAGCTCATCAAGGCCGGTAACTACACCATGACCCCGCGCATCACGCCCGCCGGCATCGCGGCGCGCCTGGAGGGTGACCCCGATCCGCCCACGCCGGTGATGGCGCTGGACATGCGCTACGGCAGGCGCATCGAGCAACACGTGGCCTATCTCCAGCAGGAGAGCGAGGACACGGAGCTCGAGCTCGATGCCAGCGAGTTCCTCAAGCTCGCCCAGAACCCACCCAAGCGGCTGCGCGAGCAGTACCCCTTCCTCAAGACGGCACCGGAAGGCAGCAGCCTGGAAGGCTTCCTCTACGGCGGCACCTATGAGGTGCCCATCGACATCACCGCCGAGGAACTCATCAATCAGATGCTCTCCGAGTTCGGTGACAACGCGGGCAAGCTGGTGAGCCAGGCCAACAAGAAGAAGCTGGACTTCTATGAGGTGCTTCGGGTCGCCAGTCTCGTCGAGCGCGAAGCCAAGGTCGATAGCGACCGCAAGAAGATCGCCGGTGTCTACTGGAACCGCCTGAACCCAAAGGTCAACAAGCAGACCAACGGGCTGCTCCAGGCGGATCCGACCGTGGTCTACGCGACCGACTCCATGGTCCTCGCGGACCTGCCGGTCAGCGACTGGGACGAGTACCTCTTCTGGGACCTGCTGGGCGTGACCGACTACGCCACCGTCGACGTGGACAAGAAGTACGCCTCATTCCAGACCTACCAGAACCCAGGCCTGCCCGACTGGCCCATCGTGACCCCGTCCGCCAAGTCCATCACGGCGGCCATCAACCCCACGACCAAGTCGAAGCTGCTCTTCTTCTACGCCTGCGAGGGGTCGGACACCCACACCTTCGCCAAGACCTTCAGGAAGCACCAGAAGCACATCGACAACTGCGGCTGACCCGCCCACGCCGGCCCGGGCGCGAGTCGCCCGTCATATCCAAGGGAGAGACGTACCACTCATGATCTCAGTCGGAGACCTGCGCCGTGGCATCGTCATCGAGCTCGATGGCGACATTTGGCAGATCCTGGAGTTCCATCACATCAAGATGGCCCGGGGCTCGGCGCAGATCCGCATCAAGCTCAAGAACATCAAGCGGGGCCAGACCGTGGAGCGCACGTTCCAGGCCACCGCCAAGTGGCCGCGCGCCATCCTCGAGACGCGACCGGTGCAATTCCTGTACCAGGACGGCGACGACTACCACTTCATGGACAACGAGAGCTACGACCAGTTCCACCTCACCGCCGAGCAGCTGGGGGAAGTGACCAAGTACCTCATCGAAGGCATGACCGTCGATCGCACCACGTACGAGGGCGAGACCATCGGCGTGGACCTGCCCATCTCGGTGGAGCTGAAGGTGACCGAGACCGAACCCGGTTTCGCGGGTGACACGCAGTCGGGCGCAAAGAAGCCGGCCACCCTCGAGTCCGGCCTCGTGGTGCAGGTGCCGATCTTCGTGGAGGAAGGTGACGTGATCAAGGTCGACACGCGCACCGGGGAGTACCAGACCCGCGTCTAGCGGACGCCATGGAGCCGCGCGGACTCTGGGATGACGCCCCGCTGCCGCCGGAGCCCGCGGAATCGCAGGAGGCTCGCCCGCCGGAGGTCGCAGAGACGCGTCCCCCCGGTCCGACCGTCCTGTCGGTCGCCGCGGTCAACCGGCTCGTGCGTGACGCGGTCCGGCGCCAGCCCCGCCTCAACCCGGTGTGGGTCGAAGGCGAGATCGGCAGCGTCTCGAGCAGCGCCGCGGGTCACCTCTACCTGACGCTGAAGGACGAGCAGGCCCAGTTACGCTGCGTCGTCTTCCGCCAGGAGCGCCTCGGGTTGCCGCTCGAGCCGCGCACCGGCCTGCGCGTCGTGGCCCAGGGCCGGATCGACGTCTTCGAGCAACAGGGCGCATACCAGCTCTACGTCGACTCCATCCAGCCCGCGGGAGTGGGCGAGCTGTCCCAGCGCTACGAAGCACTCAAGGCACGCCTGGAGGCGGAGGGCCTCTTCGAGCGGGCTCGCAAGCGGCCACTTCCGACCTGGCCACGCTCCATCGGCGTGGTCACCTCCCTGTCGGGGGCGGTGCTCCACGACATCCGGCGCGTGCTCGACCGTCGCTGGCCGCTGGCACGCATGATCGTCTCAGCCTGCCAGGTGCAGGGTGCGGGAGCGGAGGGCTCGATCGTGCAGGCCATCCGGCGGGTGGGGCAGTGGACCGACCCCGTCACCGGGCGCGCCGTGGACCTCGTCATCGTGGCCCGTGGCGGCGGCTCGCTCGAGGACCTGTGGGCCTTCAACGAGGAGCGCGTCGTCCGCGCCGTGGCGGAATGCCCGCGGCCCGTCATCGTGGGCGTGGGCCACGAGACCGACGTGACCCTCGCCGAGTTCGCCGCCGATCTGCGCGCCGCGACGCCCTCGGTGGCGGCGGAGCTGGCCGTGCCCGATCGGGCCGCCCAGCGCCAGCGACTGGCCGCTCTCGAGGCAGCCCTGGCCACCAGCGCCCGCCGGCGGCTCAGCGGCACGCGCGCGGCACTCGTGGCCGAGCGTCGGGCACTCGAGTCGCTGAGACCGGGCGCCTACCTGGGCGCCGAGCGCGAGCGTATCGGGCTGCTGCTGGATCGCGCCACCCGCGCGGTGCGCTCCCGCCTGGGCGCCGAGCGGACGACGCTGGTGGCCCGCGGAGAGCGCCTGCCGGCGTTGGTCCTCGGCCGCACCGCGGCAGCGCGTGCGGAACTGACGCGCAGCGCCGCGGCCCTGGCCGCCCTCGATCCCTACGCCACGCTCGAGCGCGGCTACGCCATCGTGCGCGAGCCCAATGGGCGCGTGGTCGTGGACGCCGCCACACAGCGGCCCGGCTCGACGCTGGTCGTGCGTCTCGCGAGGGGCTCATTGGACGTGTCGGTCGATACCGTGCGAGACTCCGAGACGTGACAGAGACACCGCCCCCCGGGTCGAGCGCCACAGCGCCCGCCGATACCGACGACATCGCAGCGCTCACCTTCGACAAGGCCCTCGACCAGCTGCGTGACGTGGTCAGCCGGCTGGAGGACGGCGGCCTGACGCTGGAGGACTCGATCGCGCTCTATGAGCGCGGAGCGGCGCTGCACGAGCACTGCGGGACACTGCTCGACCGGGCGGAGCTGCGGGTCCAGCGGCTGATCGACAGCGCCGCCGGCCCGCGCGTGATGGACCTGCGCCCCGACGACGAGGACGAGCTCTAGCCGTGGTCAGCCTGCGCGAGCTCCGGGGACCGGAGGACCTCAAGGACATCAGCCACGTCGAGGCACGCCGACTGTGCACGGAGATCCGCAGCGCCATCATCGACACGGTCGCCACGACCGGCGGCCACCTGGGCAGCTCACTCGGGTCGGTGGAGTTGACCGTGGCCCTCCACCGCATCCTCTCGAGCCCCACCGACCGCATCGTCTGGGACACCGGCCACCAGGCCTACGCCCACAAGCTGATCACCGGCCGCCTGGAACGCTTCGACACGCTGCGACAGCTCGGCGGCATCGGCGGCTTCCCGCGTCGTGCCGAAAGCGAGCACGACGTGATGGACGGCGGCCATGCAGGTACCGGGATCTCCATCGCCGAGGGCCTCGCGCTCGCCCGCGACGCGCGTGGCACCGACGAGCGCATCGCGGTGGTGGTGGGCGACGCGGCCCTCATGAGCGGCCTCTCGCTGGAGGCGCTCAATGACGTGGGCCATCGCAAGACGCGCATGCTCATCCTGCTCAACGACAACGAGATGAGCATCAGCCCCTCGGTCGGGGCGGTCAGCCAATACCTTTCACGCATCAAGCTCTCGCGCCATTGGCGGCGTTCTCGCCGCCGTTTCGACCGCGACATCGAGCGCGTGCCGGGGGTCGGACCGTTCCTGCTGGAGTGGGCCAGGCGCGTGCGCCATGCGGTCGTCGACCTGAGCCAGCCGGGTCGCCTGTTCGAGGACCTGGGCGTGACCTACGTGGGGCCGGTGCCGGGCCACGACCTGATCGCACTCGACACCACCTTGCGCGCCGCCTTCGAAGAGGAAGAGGCGCCCATCCTGGTCCACGTGCGCACGCGCAAGGGCTACGGCTACCGGCCGGCCGAGACGGACAAGGTCGGCTTCCACGGTGCCGCCCTGCCGCCCATGCCGGATCACCCCCGTGCCACCGACCAACTCCACGGCAGCAATCCGCCCGATGGTGATGCCACCCCGCCGGTGGAGGAGCGGGGGCAGCCGGCGTGGCCCAACTACACCGCGGTCATGGCCGCCGAGCTGGTGCGCATCGCGGAGGGCGATCCGCGCGTCGTGGCTATCACCGCGGGCATGCCTACCGGCACCGGGGTCGCCACCTTCGGTGAGCGCTTCCCCGAGCGCACCTATGACGTGGGCATCGCCGAGCAGCACGCCATGACCATGGCCACCGGCATGGCCCTCGCCGGTCAGCGCCCGTACGTGGCCCTCTACTCGACCTTCCTCCAGCGGGCTTTCGACCAGGTCGTGCACGACGTCTGCCAGAACGACACGCCGGTGGTCATCGGCATCGACCGCGCCGGCCTCGTCGGCGAGGACGGCACCAGCCATCAGGGCATGTTCACGCTCTCGGCCCTGCGCCAGCTGCCGAACCTGGTCATGGCCGCACCACGAGACGAGCAGCAGCTGCGCCATCTGCTGCACACCGCCTTCAGCCAGGACCACCCCTTCGCCCTGCAATATCCACGCGACGCGGGCTTCGGCCTGCCCGCGGAGGAGCCGCTAGCGATCGAGGTCGGCCGGGGTGAGCTGCTGCGCGACGGTTCGGACATCCTGCTCATCGGACTCGGGCCCATCATCGCGCGCGGCGCATCGGTCGCGGACGAGCTGGAGACCGCCGGCTGGTCAGTGGGCCTCGTCGACGCTCGTTTCGCGCGGCCCCTCGATCGCGCGCTCATCCTCGAGCAGGCCCGGGGCAAGCAGTTGGTCGTGACGCTCGAGGAGAGCGTCCTGCCCGGCGGTTTCGGGTCGGCCGTGCTGGAGGTCCTGGCCGACGCCAGCACCGGTGACCCCCTGCCGCCGGTCAAGCGCATCGGCCTGCCCGATGGCGCCTTCGTGGACCACGGATCGGTGGTCGACCTGCGCGCCCTGGTGCGCGTCGACGAGGCCGGCATCAAGGCCCAGATCGAAGAGGCCATCGCAGCCCGCGCCCTGGTGCCGGCTGCCGCCGTGGGGGCCTGAGCGCCTGGGCAGCCCCCGCACGCGCAAGCAGCGGCTGGACCAGCTGCTCGTCGAACGCGGACTGGCCACCTCCCGCAGCCGAGCGCAAGCCCTGTTGCTGGCTGGTGCCGTGCGCGTGGGTGACGGCGATGCGGCTCGGCGCGACCGCCGGCCCGGCGAGCAGGTCCCGACCGATATCGCCCTTGCGCTCGACGCTGCGCCGCGGTTCGTGTCGCGCGGCGGAGACAAGCTGGCCGGGGCACTCGACGCCTTCGACGTCGATCCGAGCGGCCGCGTCTGCCTCGACGTCGGCGCCTCCACCGGCGGCTTCAGTGACTGCCTGTTGCAGCGCGGTGCCGTGCGTGTCTATGCTCTCGACGTGGGCCGCGGACAGCTGGCGGAATCGCTGCGACAGGACCCCCGCGTGGTCAGCATGGAGCGGACGCACGCGGCGCGCCTGGACCCCGCCGACCCCGATCCTCTCGAGCTGCCCGAGCAGGCGAGCCTGGCTGTCGCGGACGTCTCGTTCATCTCCCTCACGCGCATCCTGCGCGGTATGGGCGCACACGTCCTGCCCGGTGGTGACATCCTGCCTCTTGTGAAGCCACAGTTCGAGCTCAGCCCGCGCGAGGTGCCCAAGGGCGTCGTGCGCGACCCCGACGCCCGCGCCGCCGCCATCCGCCGGGTGCGCGAGCACGCGCTGGGACTTGGCCTGGAGGTGTTGGCCGAGACCGAATCGCCCCTCGTCGGGCCATCCGGCAATCACGAGTTCTTCCTGCACCTGCGCGTCCCGGGGAGCCTCGAGTGAAACGACTGGGCTTCGCCTACAACCCGACCTCCGAGATGGCCGTGGAGCTGCGGGAGCGCGCGCTCGGCTGGTGCTCCCAGCATGGGGTCCAGGCCTGGGCTCGGCCCTCGGACGAGGCCGCTGAGGACCCCGACGAGCTGGCCGCCACGGACATCGTGGTCGTGCTTGGCGGCGATGGTACCTTCCTGCGGGCGGCGCGGGCGGTGGCGGACGACGATACCGCCATCCTCGGCGTGAACGTGGGCAAGGTCGGGTTCCTCTCGAAGGTCGAGCATCACGCGCTCGAGAAGGTCCTGGCCCAACTGCACGCGGGCGATTACGACCTGGAGCCTCGGCTCATGCTGGAGGTGCGGATCGTCCCCGCCGGCGACCGGCCGCGCACCTCCCACATCGCCCTCAATGAGGCGGCCGTCGTGCGCGGCGGCCACGTGCAGGTCATGCGCCTGGCCGTGGACGTGGGCGACTCGCGCGTGGCCACCTACGTCTGTGACGGCGTGGTCATCGCTTCGCCCACCGGTTCCACCGGCTATAGCTTCAGTGCCGGCGGCCCCATCATCGAGCCCACCAGCCGGAGCGTGGTGGTGACGCCCATCGCGGCCTATCTCACGCCCTTGCGCTCGACCGTGGTCGGACCCCAGCACGTGATCCGGGCGACGGTCAAAGCAGCCTACGACTCGCTGGTCAGCATCGACGGGCGCGAGGACGTGACCCTGGAGGTCGGTGACACCGTCGAGGTCCACGCACGCGAGAAGCCGATCGACTTCGTCCAGCCGCGCGGGACGCTGCCCTTCTGGGAGCTGCTGCGCCAGAAGGCCACCCTGCTGCCCGACTGAGATGAACGCGCCGAGCGACGAGGCCGCGACCACCGGACCCGCGGACCTCGTGACCGCGGTGGAGGCCTATACCGACTACCTGCGCGTGGAGCGTGGCCTCGCCGCCGCCACCATCCGGGCCTACGGCACCGACCTGCGACTCTTCGGCCGGGAGGCGCCGGGGATCGAGCGCTGGGCGACCTCCCCCGAGCCGGCCCGCGGGTATCTCGCGGCCATGACCCGTCCGCCACGCGTGCTGCGGCCCACCAGCCTGCGACGCAAGGCCGCCTCGATCCGGGCCTTCTACCGCTTCTGTTACGCGGAGGAGCTCATCGACGCCGACGTCGCGGCGCTCATCGACCTGCCCCGCCAGATGCAGCGGCTGCCCGACACGCTCGACGCCGGCGAGGTGGCGGCCCTGCTCGAGAGCATCGACGGTGACGATCTCGCGAGCCTGCGCGACCGGGCCTTGCTGGAGCTGCTCTATGCCGCGGGGCTGCGGGTGAGCGAAGCGCTCGGTCTCGATCGGGCCGACGTCGCGGCGGGCGGGTTCGTGCGCGTCATCGGCAAGGGCGACAAGGAGCGGCTGGTGCCGGTGGGAGACCTGGCCATGGCCGCCCTCGCCGCCTACCTCATCACGCGCGACGAGACGGCTGGACCGGCCCCCGGGCCCTCGTCGTCCGAGCCGCTGTTCCTCTCGACGCGGGGCCGGCGCCTTGATCGCATGAGCGCCTGGCGCATCATCCGGGCCGCGGCCTTGCGCGCGGGCTTGTCGCAGCGGGTGACCCCGCACACCCTGCGGCACAGCTTCGCCACCCACCTGCTGGAAGGAGGCGCCGACCTGCGCGTGGTGCAAGAGCTGCTCGGGCATGCCAGCATCACCACCACGCAGCTCTACACGCACATCACCGGCGAGCGTATCCGTCAGGTCTATGCTCGAGCGCACCCACGCGCCTGAAGACAAGGGAGGGTCAGATGGGAACCTACGCGGAGTCGCTGCTCACGCCCGATGAACGGGTGATGCGGCGCGAGCGCCAGCATCCGATCGCGCTGATCCTCGACAGCTGGGCCGCGATCATCGTCTGGAGCATCACGATCGTGCTGCTCGTCGCCCGCCTGGTGGTACCTCACGAGATCGCCGGGCGGAACCTGTTCGGGGATGACACGCTCTTCGGCTCGCTGGGCATGGCCGCCACCCTCATCACCCTGCTCCTGGGCATCTTCATCGTGGCCTGGCGCTGGTGGTGGTGGCGGACGCAGGAGTTCGTGGTCACCAACCGCCGCCTGGTGCTGGCCTGGGGGGTCATCAACAAGACCTCCTCCGACAGCTCGCTGGAGAAGATCAACGACGCCCAGCTGCAGGTCGGGTGGCTGGGCCGCCTCCTCGACTACGGCAGCCTGAAGGTGCTCACGGCCGCGCCCATCGAAGGCGCGGACATGCTCAACCGGCTCAACCACGCCAAGGACTTCAAGAAGTCGATGATGACCGCCAAGCATGCGTTGCAGGCGGGCGATGACGGCGAGGACTACCGCCGCCCGCGGTCCCAGCCCACGACCCCAGCGAGCACGGCGGACCCAGACCAGATCGACGTCTCGGGAGGAGCCGACCCCACGCGCGCGGACACGCCCGACGAGGTCGCTGCCGTCCTCGACAGGCTGGCCCGGCTCCGCGACGCCGGCACCATCACGGCCGAGGAGTACGAGGCCAAGAAGACCGAGCTGCTGGCTCGCCTGTGAATAACGGCGCTGACGCCTGATGGACCAGGCTACGGTCCAGGCCCTCTTCTCCGCTTTCATCGTCGTCGCGGTCATGCTGCTGGTGGGCTTTCCGGTGCACGAGTTCATGCACGCCTGGACAGCCATGAAGCTGGGTGACAACACCGCCCGCTGGATGGGGCGCGTCTCGCTCGACCCGCGGGTCCACTTCGACCAGGCCGGCGGCATCATCCTCGGCGTGACCGCGGTGCTCAATGCGCTGGGCGTCTTCGGGCTCCTCTTCGGCTACGCCAAACCGACGCCGGTGAACCCGGCCAACATGCGCCATGGGCGGCAGGGCCACGCACTCGTGGCCTTCGCCGGCCCCGCCAGCAACGTCGTCATCGCGGCCCTCGTGGCCCTGCCCATGCGGCTGATCCTGGGCAACGGCGATATCGTCCGCTTCATCGTGGACGAGCCCATCGGCCGCCTCTTCTGGCAGGTCGGCGAGATGTTGCTCGTGCTGAACATCGTGCTCTTCGTCTTCAATCTCATCCCCATCCCACCGCTCGATGGCTGGAGCGTGCTCAAGGGTATCGCCCCGCGGGACCTGGCCCGCCGCCTGGAGGGCCTGGAGATCCAGTACGCCAACGTCATCCCCATGCTCTTCTTCGGGGTGCTGCTGGTGCTCTGGATCGGAGGGGGCGGCTTCCTCGGCAACATCGTCTACGGCCTGGCCCGGCTGCTGCTGGGGCTCTAGGGTGGCGGGATGGTGGTCGACCAAGACGCGACAGGCATGGCGACATGTCGGTGGCCGCGTCTCACCTGCCGAGCGAGCTGAGCTCGACGCCTGGCTCACTCCGGCCCAGGCAGCCCTCTTCGACTCGATGCACCGGGCCGACCAGCGCCACGGGCTGGACGTCAGGGCCCGGCTGCGAGCGGACGGCTTCGAGGACCAGGAGCTGCTGCTCGCGGCGCTCTTCCATGACTGCTCCAAGGGGCCCTCGGCGCGCCTGCCACACCGGGTGGCGTGGTCCCTCGGCGAACGCTACGGAGCGCGCGTCGAGCGCCTCTGGGCCCGGCTGCCCGGGTTCGCCGACATCTTCGACCGCCTCCGCACCCACGCCGAGGATTCGGCCCGCCTGGCGCTCGAGGCCGGCTGCAGCGAACGGACCGCAGGGCTCATCCGGCATCAGTCCGCTCCGGTCGATCCGGCGGCCGGGGCTGCACTGCAGCTCGCGGATGAGGCATCCTGAACGGCGACCATGCAGCCCACCTGCCGATGACCGAGACGATCGCCCGCGCCGCTGAGCGCGGGTCCGGCGCCGCCCTCCTGCCACCGCTGCCGCGGCCGGTGCGCGGTGATACCCGCGTCCGCTTCACCGACGCCGAGCACCCGGATCGGGCGGCCCAGGTGGCCGTCGAGGGCTACCAGGGACCGCTGGCCCTCCTGCTGGGGCTGATCGAGCAGCGTGAGCTGGATATCCTGGCCGTGCCCCTCGGCGACCTGGCCGCTGCCTACCTGCAGGCGCTGGCAGCGCTGGACGACCAGCAGATGTCGCACATCAGCTCGTTCGTGACCGTGGCCAGCCAGCTCATCCTCATCAAGAGCCGTGCCATCCTGCCCCGACCGCCGGTCGTGGCCGTCCCGCTGGAGGAGGGGCCGGATCCGGAGGCCGCGCTGCGAGCGCGGCTCATCGAGTACCGCCTTTATCGCGACGCGGGGAGGGACCTCAAGGGGCGCCTCGAGAGCGCCTGGGAGGTCTTCCGGCGCGAGCCCATCGCCGCGCTGGCCTCGGCCAAGGCGGGCTCGCATCCGGACGAGGGCCCGCCGCTCGATCCCCACCTGCTGGCCGAGGCGCTCACCCGGGCCTTGCTGGAGGTACCGCCACCACCGCCACCACCGGCGGTCGTGCCCCGCCTGATCACGCTCGAGGAGCGTGCCGCGCTCATCCGGGCCGCGCTCACCGATACACCCGTGGTAGTGCTCCAGGACCTGCTCGAGGATCTCAGCGACAAGGTCGTGGTGGCGGTCACCTTCCTGGCCATGCTGGAGCTGGTCAAGGGGCGCGAGCTGTGGGTGGAGCAGGAGGTGCCGTTCGGGCCTATCGTCTGCCGCTCGAGGGTGGGAGCGTGAGCGACCCCAGGGTGGTCCCCGTCGGGCCCGGCCCCGAAGACGACGAGCAGCCCCCCGGGCTGGACGTGGAGATGACCCCGCAGGAGCTGCGCATCGAAGACGACGATGAGCGCAACGGCGGGGCCACGGTGGCCGACCTGGAGGCGCTCCTGTTCGTGGCCGAGCGGCCCCTCAGCCGCACGGAGCTGCGGACCGTGGCCCGTTTGTCGGCCGAGGAGCTCGACGAGCGCCTGGGTGACCTGGAGGTGCAGCTGCGCGACCGGGGGATCCGGCTCGTCACCGCGGGCGACCAGGTCATGCTCGGCACCTCACCGGAGAGCGGCGGTCTCATCGCGCGCTATCTCGGTGCGGACACCGTGCGCCTCTCGCCCGCCGCCCTCGAGACCCTCGCCATCGTGGCCTATCGACAGCCGGTGACACGCGGCGTCATCGACCGGGTCCGTGGCGTCGATTCGGGCCACGTCGTGCGCGGCCTGCTGCATCGTCGACTGGTGGTCGAGCAGGGTCGCGCGGACTCACCCGGCCGACCCATCCTCTACGGCACGAGCATGGAGTTCATGGAGCGGTTCGGCCTCACCTCGCTGGACGACCTGCCGCCGATCGAGGCCGAGATCGCGGCCCAGCTGGCCCAGGCCGAGGAGGACGCTAACGCCGAGGCCGGTCGCGACGCCGTGACAGCGGCCGCCGACGTCGAGGGCGAGTCGGCGGCGGACGAGCGTTCGCCTGAGGCCGATGTCTGAGACGATCCGCGTGCAGAAGGCCCTCGCCGAAGCCGGGATCGCCTCGCGCCGCGGCGCCGATGCCCTCGTCGCTGCCGGGCGCGTCACCGTCAATGGAGCGGTCGCGGTCATCGGCCAGCGGGTGGATCCCGCGACGGACGCGCTGGCGCTCGACGGCCGCCCGGTGCTGCCCGCGGGGCGGCGAACGTACCTGGCCATGCACAAGCCCGCCGGTGTCACGAGCACCGTCAACGACCGCCACGCGGAGCAGACCGTGCTGGACCTGGTGCCAGCCGGGTTGGGCGGGGCCCGGCTCTACCCGGTCGGGCGACTGGACAAGGACTCGGAGGGGCTGCTGCTGCTGACCGATGACGGCGACTGGACCCAGCACCTGCTCCATCCGCGCTATCAGGTCGAGCGCGAGTACGCCATCGGGCTGCGGGCGCCACTGGGCCCCGATCAGGCCCAGCGGCTGGAGGTCGGCATCGAGCTCGACGAGGGCGTGGCCACGCTCGTCAGCCTGCGCCGTGCCTCGGGCGTGGAGGCGCGGCGGCTCGATGGGCTCGACGGCACCCGCCCGCCCCTGGCCTGGTACCAGGGCGTCCTGACCCAGGGCTGGAAGCGCCAGCTGCGGCGCATGTTCGCGGCCGTCGGCGCCCCCGTCGAGCGGCTCGTCCGCGTGCGCATCGGCACCTTGCGCCTGGGAGACCTGCCCCCGGGAGCGGTGCGCGAGCTGAGCGCGGCGGAACGCGAGCACCTCGCGAGCTCCGGTAGCGGCCGGTGAGCGGCCTGCGCGTGGCCCTCGACGGCCCGGGCTCGAGCGGCAAGTCCTCGATCGGCGCAGCCGCCGCGGCACGCCTGGGCTACCGCTTCCTCGACACCGGGATCGTCTACCGGGCCCTGACCCTCGCGGCCGTGGTACGCGGCATCGAACCCACCGATGAGGAAGCGCTCCTGGGGATCGTGCCCGAGGTGCGCCTGCTGCCCGACGACTCGGGCGCCATCCGGCGGGTGAGTCTCGATGACGATGATGTCACCGAGCGCATCCACGTGCCCGCGGTCGACCGGGCCGTCAGCGCCGTCTCGGCCCTGCCCCGGGTGCGGGCGGCACTCCTGGGCCTGCAGCGGGACATCGCCGCGGACGGACCGATCATCCTCGCCGGCCGAGACATCGGCACGGTGGTCCTGCCCGACGCGGACCTCAAGCTCTTCCTGCAGGTGACGGTGGAGGAGCGCGCGCGGCGCCGAGCCGCCGAGCGGGGACTGAGCCCGGATTCGGCGGAGGCGGCGACCATCCTCGAGGATCTGCGCCGGCGTGACCACCTCGACAGCTCGCGCGCGGTGGCGCCGCTGGCGGTCGCCGATGACGCCGTGGTGGTGCGATCTGACGGTCGCACCTTCGAGGAGAGCGTGGCGGCAGTGGTGGAGATCATCGAACGCCGCGCGCAGGAGGACAGGCCGTGAACCAGGACGTACGGTCGCTACGCGACGAGTCGCAGGACATGTCCGCCTACCCCACGCTCATCGCAGCCCTCTGTCGCTTCGGCCTGCAGTCGATCGCGCGAGTGCGGGTCTCCGGTCTCGAGGGCCTGCCGCGCTCGGGACCGCTCATCATCGCGGCCAACCACCTGAGCAATGCCGATCCGCCCTTCATCGGCGGCTGGCTCGGTCCGGCGCTCGACCGTCGACCCACCTTCCTGGCCAAGGAGGTGCTCTTCTCCGGACCGCTGGGCATCTTCATCCGCTCATTGGGCGCCCAACCGGTCAAGGCCGGTGGCAGCGACATCGGCGCCTACCGTGTGGCCAAGGGCGTGCTCGATCGCGGCGGGGTGGTGGCCATCCTGCCGGAGGGCACGCGCTCGTTCGACGGTGTCATGGGCCAGCCCAAGCCCGGTGTCTCCCTGCTGGCCACGCGTACGGGCACGCCCGTGCTGCCCGTGGGCGTCAGCGGCACCGATGTGCTCATGGGGCGGGGCAAGACCCTGCCTGCCATCGGCACGCACATCAGCCTGCGGGTGGGCCGGCCCTTCCATCTCGCCATCCCGATCGGCTCGGACCGGCGGGGGGCGCTGCAGGCCGCGGACGAGGAGCTCATGCGCCGGATCGCTGCCCTCGTGGAACCACGCCATCGCGGCCCCTGGGAGCCCTGGCCGGACGCCTGAGCACTCGCTGAGCACCCCCCGGGGCCGGCGAGGCGCGCGACAGGGCCTCCAGGCCCGCGTGGGCCGATCCGGGATACCGATGCGATACTGGGGCTTCTATGGGAACCATCACCGAAGTCCGCATCGCCCGTCGCACCGGCTTCTGCTATGGCGTGCGCGAGGCTATCGACGCTGCGCGCATCAGCGCTGCCGAAGGCAAGACCACCCACACCCTCGGCCAGGTCGTCCACAACGAGGGCGTCAACGCCAAGCTGCGCGATGAGGGCGTGGTGCCGGTCAAGGAGCTCGACGAGGTCGCCGAGGGCGGCTCGGTCGTCATCCGCGCCCATGGCGTGACCCCGGAGGTCATGGCCAGCGCCAGCAACCGTCAGCTCGAGGTCATCGACGGCACCTGCAGCTGGGTCACCCAGGAGCAGAAGGAGCTGGCAGCGCTGGTGGCAGAGGGGTACACGGTCGTCCTCCTGGGCACGCCCAACCATCCCGAGGTGGTCGGCCTGCTGGGCTTCGCGCCTGACGCGATCCTCGTGGATGAGGAAGAGGATTGGGCGGCCATCCCGCGCCGAAAGCGCATGGCGCTGCTGACGCAGTCCACCCAGCCGCCCTGGAAGTTCGAGAGGCTGGCTGGCTTCCTGACGACGCGCGCGCACGAGCTCAAGATCGTCAACACCGTCTGCCCGGTCACCATCCGCCGGCAGCAGGACACCACCGAGCTGGCGAGCGACGTGGACCTGGTGGTGGTGGTCGGTGGGCGCAACAGCGCCAACACCCGCGAGCTGACCCGCCTGGTCGGCATCGTGGGCGTGCAGGCGGTGCAGATCGAGCATGCCCGGGACCTGCAGGATCCATCCGTCTTCGACGGCTATGCCCGGGTCGGCGTCACCGGCGGGACATCCACGCCCATCGAGGATCTGGAAGCCGTGGCTGCACGGATCTACGAGATCGCGGGAGCCGGGGACACGCCAGAGCACGCTCGGGAGCTGGCCCACGCCGCCGTGGTCGAGGTAGCCGAATCGCCGTACCGCACCAGCTCGCTCGGCGCCGCCTGAGCCGTGCCTACCCGCCGCACCCGTCGCCGTCCGCGCAGCATCGACCAGGACATGCCCCTCGGCGGCCTGCCGGTGGTGGCCGTGGTCGGCCGACCCAACGTCGGCAAGTCGACCCTCTTCAACCGCATCGTCGGCCAGCGCCAGGCGATCGTGGAGGACCGCGCTCGCACCACCCGTGACCGCCTCTATGGTGTGGCCGAATGGAACGGTCGGCGCTACGTGGTGGTGGACACCGGGGGCATGGAGATCGAGCCCGGTGACGCCATCGAGGAACGTGTCCAGGACCAGGCCCGCCTGGCCATCGAGGAGGCCGACGTCATCGTCTTCGTGGTCGACGCGGCCGTGGGCCAGACACCCGCCGACCAGGAAGTAGCCGAGACCCTCCGCAGCGCGGAGACGCCCGTGATCATGGCCATCAACAAGGCCGACAACGAGCGACTCGAGCTGCAAGGCCACGAGTTCCTTCAGCTCGGCTGGGACGACTGGTACGCCGTGAGCGCACTCCACGGGCGTGGTACCGGGGACCTGCTCGACGGCATCGTCGAGTCGCTGCCGGAGGAATCATTCGAGGAGCTGGAGCGGAAACGCCGCGACGTGGCGGCGGAGGAGCTGGCCGAGAGCATCGAGGAGGGCATCCTGCCGGGCCTCGACGACGCAGCCGAGGAGGACCCCGAAGGGTTCGGCCGGGTCGAGATCATCGAATTCGAGGGGGAGGCACCCGTCCCGCGCGTGGCCATCGTGGGCCGCCCCAACGTGGGCAAGTCGTCGCTGCTGAACCAGCTCCTGGGCGAGGATCGCGCCATCGTCAGTGACGTGCCCGGCACCACCCGCGACGCCATCGATACCTCGCTCGAGTGGCAAGGTCAGCCGCTGCGCCTGATCGACACCGCCGGCCTCCGCCGCCGGGGCAAGGTAGCCCAGGGTCCCGCCGCCGAGCGCTACTCGGCCCTGCGCGCGCTCAAGGCCCTGGGACGTGCCGACGTCTGCATCCTCGTCCTCGACGCGCAGGATGGACTGACCGCGCAGGATGCCCACGTCGCGGGCTATGTGGTCGACGAGGGCGTGGGCCTCGTGGTGGCCATCAACAAGTGGGACCTCGTGGAAAAGGACGACAAGACCTTCGAGGAATACGTCGAGCGCATCCGGCAGCAGGCCCCGTTCCTGCACTTCGCGCCAGTGGTGGCCATCAGCGCCCGCACCGGCCAGCGCGCCGGGCGAGTCCTCGAGGAGGCCCTCGTGATCGCCGCAGAGCGCCGCCGCCGCGTACCCACGGCCCGCCTCAACAAGATCCTCTCGGACGCGGTCACACGCCATCAGCCACCAGCGGTCAAGGGACGGCGGCCCCGCTTCTACTACGCCACCCAGGCGGCGATCGAGCCGCCCACGTTCGTGCTCTTCGCGGCCGATGCCAAGTCGGTCCATTTCAGCTACCGGCGCTTCCTGGAGAACCGCATCCGGGACGCGTTCGACTTCGAGGGCACGCCCCTGCGGCTCATCTTCCGTGAGCGCTCCAAGGTGCGCCTGGAGCCGCGCAAGCGCCGGCCCAAGGCAGCAGCGGCGCGCGGCAAGCCGACCAAGAAGCAGCGCCGAAAGGGGAGCTGATGCCGGCAGCGCAGCCGCGGGTGGCGATCGTGGGCGCCGGAGCCTGGGGCACCACGCTGGCCACGCTGCTGTCGAAGCAGGAGCCCGTGACGCTCCTGACCCGGGACGAACCCCAGGCCCAGTCCCTGCGGGCGGATGGCGAGAACCGGCGCCACCTGCCGGGCGTGCCACTGGACGACCGCATCGAGGTCACGGCTGACCCCAGCGCCCTGGCCTCCGCCTCCGAGCTGGTGGTGATGGCCGTACCCTCGGCTGCCATGCGCGTGACCGCGGCGGCCGTGGCCGAGTCGATCCCGGGCACGCCGGTGCTCCTGTCGGTGGCCAAGGGTATCGAGGGTGTCACGCTCCTGCGCATGACCGAGGTCATCGCCGCTGAGATGCCTGGAGCCGGCGCGCGCGTCGCTGCGCTCTCCGGCCCCAACCTGGCCCCGGAGATCTCACGTGGGCTGCCGGCCGCGGCGGTCGTGGCGGCGGAAGACGACACCGTCAGCCGCCGCGTGGTCGAGATCCTGGGCGGCAGGACATTCCGCCTCTACCGCAACCGCGACGTCGTGGGCGTGGAGCTGGCAGGCGCACTCAAGAACATCGTGGCCATCGTGGCCGGTGCGGTCGAGGAGCTGGGGGCGGGGGACAACGCCAAGGCCGCGATCACCACCCGTGGCCTCGCCGAGGTCACTCGCCTGGGCGTGGCCATGGGCGCCAATCCGCTGACCTTCGCCGGGCTGGCCGGCATCGGTGACGTTCTGGCGACCTCTACCTCGGCTCTCTCACGCAACCACCGGCTCGGCGTCGAGCTGGCCAAAGGCAAGACATGGCCGCAGATCGAGAGTACGCTGCCCGGCGTGGCCGAAGGTGCCTACACCGTTCAAGCTGCGGTCTCGCTGGCCGATGCGCATGACGTCGACATGCCCATCGCGCGCGAGGTCAAGGCGGTGCTCTACGAGGGCAAGGACGTGCGTGATTCGATCGTGGACCTGCTATCCCGTTCCTCGAAGGACGAGTTGACCGGAGAGACCTGATGCGCCAACGAGCCCTTGCTCTCGTCGTCGTCGCCACGCTGCTGGTCATGACCGCAGCACCTGTCTTTGCGCAAAGACCGGCTGAAGTCACCGAGCTCGAGCTGACCTTCGGGGAGTGGCTGCGGGCGGCCCTCGCGAGTGAGCTGCGGCCTGATCCGAACGTAGCGCGCACGGCGACGATCGGGGCCGAGCCCGCGGCGCGTCCGCCCAAGAACGAGGACGCGAGCCTGCCCCCGGAGGCCATCGTGGTGCGCAAGGGCCCGCGCTCGAGCGGGGCCGTCGCCCTCACCTTCGACGATGGCTTCGATCTGGAGGCCTGCGCCAGCATCGCGGACACGTTGCGGGCCCATGGCGCGATCGGCACCTTCTTCATCAACGGCATCTGGATCGACGAGCGACCGGCCCCCTGGCGCGCCGTCCTCGAGGGCATGGAGTTCGCGAACCACACGCGCAGCCACCGCAACCTGGCCGACGCGCCACGTGGCAAGATCTCGCGTCAGATCGACGAGAACGAGCAGATCCAGGAGCGCGCGCTCGGTCGGCCCATGTTGAAGGTGCTCCGCCCGCCCTATGGCGCGCAGGACCGTCTCGTGCGGCAGGTCGCCATGGAGCTCGGTTACGGCGTCATCGTGCTGTGGAGCCGTGACACCCGGGACTGGAGTGCGTCAGCCACGGTGCGCAGCATCGTCAAGCGCGCGACCGGCGCCCCGGCCGGCTCGGTCATCCTCATGCACTGCGGTCCCGAAGCCACCGCCAAGGCCATGCCCAAGATCGTGCGCCACTACCAGCGCCGGGGGATCGAGCTGGCCGGGCTGGGCACCGTGTTGAAGGGCGCCAAGGGCACGGTCAGCAAAGGCAAGGTCGAGACGTACGGGGGCGAGTGACCGTCGGTCCGGTGAGGATCGGTGGGGTCAGGGGACGTACCTGCTGCCCATTGGCTGGCGCGTCCGGGTACGCCATCGTGTGAAGTCCTGATCCGTCGCAGTGGTGATCGCACATGGGCCACGAACACCTCGATACGCGCCCAGAGGGCAGCTCGCCGTGGACCGAAGCGGCCGAAGGAGATCGAGAGGGTCTGACAGCCCTGCCGCCCTGTGGCTCCTGGCGCTCGCCGGTGGCGCCCTCCTGATCACATCGCTGGTCATGCTGGCGACCGGTACCGCCGCGGGGAATGCCACCACGACCTGGCTCCTGACCGCGGTCACCGCCACCGTCGGCGTCATCGCGATCGGCTACGTCATCGTCCGCGGCGGACGGGGCTCGGGCGACGCGCATCCGGACAGCCTCGCCGGCGCTGCGAACCAGGTCGAGCCCGGCCTCACTGTCGCGCCGACCGTTCCACCAGGACGATCGATGGCGCGCAACTTCGAGGCACCCGCCAACGTCCCCTCCGCCCCGGTGCCGACGATCCCTCGTCAGCCACAGCAGGCGCCCCCGCCACAGGGGGACAACACCGCGGTCCAGGTACGGGTGAGCGAACTGCGGACCCCGCCACCGACGCCGGCGACCGTGCAGCGATTCCCGGCACCGCGTCCCAGGCCGGGCGCTGCGGCGACCGCGCTGACCCTGCCGCCGCCAGCGATCCCCGTGCGGCCTCGGAGCCCGCGTCCGCCGGCCTGACACACCGGACCAGCGGGCGGCCACCAGGCGCCGAAACCGATGGTCTCCTGCTAGACTCCTAGTCCGTCGCCTCGGGGCGTGGCGCAGCTTGGTTAGCGCACTTGACTGGGGGTCAAGAGGTCGCTGGTTCGAATCCAGTCGCCCCGACCACGAAATCACTCACGAACTGGCCCTCCGGTGCGAGCCGGAGGGTCTTTCGTTGTCCGGTGCTGCCACCGGGCTGGCCGACGGTGATGCGTCCGCTACGAACCCATCACCGTGCACAGGATGCGGAAGCCGTCCTGGCTGCCCGCCCATCGCGCACGCAGGGCCGGCACACCCAGCCGGCGACGGACGTAACGCAAGGCGAGGACGATGACGACGACCTCGTCGAGCCAGCCGATCAGCGGCAGGAACTCGGGCACGAGATCGATGGGGCTGATGACCCAGACCACCGCACCTGCGGCCACCAGCCGCACGTCGAGCGGCACGTCCCCGTCTGAGATCAGGGACCGGGACAGCCGGATCAGGTCCGGGATCACGCCGAGCAGCTCCCGAGCGGGGACAGCCCGGGGTCGCGAGACCCAGAGCACGACCAGCAGGAGGCCCCATACGACCGTGAGGCCCACGGCGACGGCGATGACGAGCGCTAGCGGGTCCATCCGGTCAGGATGTCACGCCGACGAACGGGTGGGCACACGCGGCGACGCCCCCCGGGGTCCAGGGGGCGTGTGCTTCGTCGGCGGGGTCTGAGGGGCCGCGCCTGGTCAGGCAGCCCGGGTATTGGTTGCGACGTCGTCGTGGCGCGTGGAGAAGGCAGGGTGCCCGCCGATGGCCGCACATCCCTCGGCCCACGTGTGCGTCCCGCCGCACAGGTAGCACCACGCGGTCGCCTGACCCGGCCAACCGGCCTTGCGCTCCTTCTGTCCGATGGTCCGGCCGTACTTGCCGGAGGCGTGCTTGGTCATGGTGAGCTCCTTCGATGGTCGCACCCGTGCTTCTTCCTCGAGCCCGGGCGGGCGTCGTTCGATGGCTCCATCATCCCGGCGGACGGTCCCCGAGGTCATGCGGAACCTGCTGCACAACGGCCGACGGCGCATTGCTGCGTATCGGCAATGCGCCCGGCGCGCGGCTGACCCGGCCGGTCCGGCGACAGCGCAGTACCATCGAAGTGACGTGCACGACCCAGAGACGATCACCACTCGCGAGCCCGCCCTGGACGACGCTCAGCGCTCGCAGACCGGCGACATGCCCGCTACGGAGCTCCGGGCCGCGCTGCACCAGGCCGCGGACATGGTCGCCGACTACCTGCAACACGTCGAGGACTATGCCGTGCTGCCGGCGGTCGAGCCCGGTGAGCTGGCGGCGAGGCTCGGTGGACCGCCGCCAGAAGACCCGCAGCCACTCGCGCTGATCATGGGAGACGTGGCCCGCGAGGTCATCCCCAACGTCACCCACTGGCAGAGCCCCAACAACTTCGCCTACTTCAGCTCCAACGCCTCCGCCATCGGCATCATGGGCGAGCTCATCAGCAGCGGCCTCAACGCCAACGCCTTCATGTGGCGCGTCTCGCCGGTCGGGACCGAGCTGGAGACCGTGACGGTCGGCTGGCTCCGAGAAGGCCTGGGACTGCCAGACGCTTTCGACGGGGTCTTCAACGACACCGCGTCGATCAGCACCCTGGCCGGCCTCGTCTGCGCTCGCCAGCAGGCCACCGGCGACGGGTCGCAGGTCGGTCTGGGGCAGCGCCCCCGGCTTCGTGTCTACGCGTCCAGCCAGGCGCACTCGTCGGTGGAGCGAGCCGCGATGGTGGCCGGCATCGGCCGCGAGGGTGTGCGCAAGGTAGAGGTGGACGATCTCCTGGCCATGCGCCCGGACCTGTTACGTGCGGCGATCGAGGCCGACCGCGCCGAGGGCTGGATCCCGGCTGGCATCGTGGCCACGATCGGCACCACCTCCACCACGGCCATCGATCCGGTGGCGGCCATCGCCGACGTGGCCCAGGAGGCCGGCCTCTGGCTCCACGTCGATGCGGCCTACGCCGGGCCGACCGCGCTCATCCCGGAGATGCGCCCCCACTTCGCCGGCTGGGAGCGAGCTGACTCGATCGTGGTCAATCCTCACAAGTGGATGTTCACCCCGTTCGATTGCTCTCTCCTGCTGACTCGCCACATGGACACCCTGCGTGACGCGCTGAGCCTGGTGCCGGAATACCTGCGCACGTACGACGGCCGGGACGCCGCCCGCGACTACAACGAGTACGTGCCCCAGCTTGGGCGCAAGGCTCGCGGCATCAAGATGTGGATGCAGCTGCGCTACTTCGGGCTGTCGGGCATCCGCACCCGGCTGCGCCGCCACATCGAGCTGGCACAGGAGCTCTCGACCTGGATCGAGGCAGAACCCGACGCCGAGCTGCTCTACCCGGTGCCCTTCGGGACGGTCTGCTTCCGCTTGCGACCGCGCCGCTACGAGGGCAGGGAAGGGGAACTGGTGGTGGCCGCGGCCCTCGATGCGCTCAACGAGGCCGTCATGAACCGGCTCAATGCCGAGGGTCGGATCTTCCTCTCGCACACCAAGGTCGAGGGCCGCTTCGTGCTGCGCCTGGTGGTCGGGAACATCCGCTCCGAGCAGCGGCACATCGAGCTGGCCTGGAGCTCGGTCCTCGCGGCGCTGCGCGAGCTCGACCAGCCGAACCCTTGAGGTACCACCGTCTCGGTCCCGGGGGTCCGTTCACGCTCGTGGCCGTGCTGGCCCTGGGCTGGCTCGTCCTGGCGGGTCCGACACGGCCGGTTCTGGCCCAGGGGGTCGGTGGTGCGACCTGGACCCCGAGCGAGTCCTCGACCCGCGTACGCGAGAGCCGCTTCCTGCTTCCCGGGGATGCGCTGATCTATCGCACCGATGCGACCTGGAACCGCGCACAGGCCCGCGGCCTCGCCGGCTACATCGCTGGTGGCCTGCGCTACACCCATGAGGTCAACGACCGCAGCGGCCGCCTGAGCGCGACCGGCTTCTGGAGCTCCAACCTCCCGGATCCGGCCTACGACCGCGATGATGATGACGGCGACCGCCGCTGGGAGGAGGCGGAGGTCACCGCTGGCCGCTACCCGCCCCAGCCCGGCACCGAGTACAGCTCGCAGATCCAGTTCTCGCGCTGGCACGGCAAGCGAGCACAGGGCGCGTGCACCTGGGCCTGGGACCGCCGCAAGGGCAACGTCGACGTCCTCTCCCAGCTTTCTCGCCACCTGCTCGGGGAGTGGCAGGCCGTGCGCTTCACGGCGGCCTACGAGACGCTCGCCTACGCCCGCGTCGGGACCCAGCCGCCGGTGCCCGCGACCAGCGCACGCGCCCGCTGCGGCGATGCCGTTCCGGGCGCCAACCAGAGCGGCTATACCGTCACCTTCGCGCGCCCCCTGGGCTGGGCCGAGGCCATGAGCCTGGTCTCGATGGGCTCGGCCAAGTGGACGGCCTTCGAAGCCATCGGTTCGAGCTCGCGGGACGATCTGGACTGGACCTGTGGTGGACCCGTCGATGGCGAGCAGCGGCTTCGGCCCTGTCGGGGCCTCGGCGTCGAGGTCGACGGCCTGACCGCGATGGTCGGCTACCTCGACGAGCTGGCGGTGGGACAGCTGCGTGGCCACTCCGATGTCGCCGCCGTCGACGAGCTGCAGGACCAGCTGACGGGGCTCCTCGCTGGAGTTGGTGGGCTGGGCGTCGAACGGCCGGGTCTGGCGGTCGACGACCGCTACTGGGAGCTGTTCCTGACCGACTGACGCGTCTCGTGCCAAGATTCACCCCTACGCTGTACGAACGAAGGAGAAGACATGGCCCAGGTCCGACGAGCAGAAGCCAACTGGAGCGGTGACCTGCTGTCCGGCGGCGGCGCGGTGAGCGCGACCACCAGCGGCATCTTCGCCGACCAGGCGATCACCTGGCGCGCCCGCACGGAGGCCGCCGAGGGCAAGACCGGCCCCGAGGAGCTGCTGGCTGCAGCGCACGCCGCCTGCTACTCGATGGCCTTCAGCAACGAGCTAGCCAAGGCCGGCATCCCGCCCGAGCGTGTCGACACCTCGGTCGAGGTCACCGCCGACAAGACCGACAAGGGCTGGACCGTGCAGCGCAGCGCCATCACCGTCCGAGCCGTGGTGCCGGGTGCTGACGAGCAGGCCTTCCTGGACGCAGCCAACGCCGCCAAGGCCGGCTGCCCCATCTCACGCGCCATCAGCGATTCGGTGGAGATCACACTCGACGCCACGCTCGAGGGCTAGATTTCTTCTCGCCCGCGGGGACCTGCCCGCGGGCGACCCTCTCAGGCTAGGGAGTCTTCACATACCGGAAACCCCGGATTCACCAGCGGTCAGGTACAACAGTAACGGACGCGTCGCGCTCCCTGTCAGCGATGCCCGTGGCCGCATCGCGCCGTACCCCGGCGCGAGCGCCGATCCCCAAGAAAGGTTGGAATGGAGACTCCTGTCCTGAACCCGATCACCCGACGCCCGCGCACCTCGCTCGCGCTCGTCGGCGCACTATCACTCACCACCGTCGTGGCCCTCCCCGGTGTGGCCATGGCCGCGCAGGGCGACAACGACGTCGTCATCAATGTCATCGAGCAGGCGACGCCATCGGTCGTCACCATCCAGACGCCCGCCGGCGCCTTCAGCGACCTGGGGCAGCTCTCCCCCGAGGACATCCAGCTGCCTGATGGATCGCCGCTGCCGGAGGACTTCCAGGTCCCCGAGGATCTCGGTGGTCTGCAGGAGCTGCTGCCGGAGGGCTTCGACCTGCCGCAGGGCTTCGGCTACGGCGGAAGCGGCTCGGGCGTGATCATCGACCCCAACGGCCTCATCATCACCAACGGCCACGTCGTCGGCAACGCCGACCAAGTGACCGTGGTCCTCGATGACGGGACGGTCCTCGACGGCACCGTCACCGGCGTCGACACGCTCACCGACTTCGCCTTCGTGCAGGTCGATGCCACGGACCTGCCGGCGCTCATGCTCGGCGATTCGTCGGGCCTGAAGGTCGGTCAGCTGGCCATCTCGGTCGGCAACCCGCTGGGCAACTTCCCGGGCAGCGCCGCGGCCGGCATCGTCAGCGGCCTTGACCGCGACATCAACGTCTATGGCGGCAGCCGTGGCGGCGACCGCCTCAGTCACCTCATCCAGACGGACGCGGCCATCAACTCGGGCAATAGCGGCGGCGCATTGCTCGATGGCGATGGCTCCCTCATCGGCATCACCACCGCCGAGGCGGGCCTCACCGATGGCATCGGGTTCGCCCTGCCCATCGACCTGGCCAAGCCCATCATCGCGCAGGCGGAGGCCGGCGAGGCCATCAGCCGGCCCTACGTCGGCGTCGTCTACACAGCCATCGACGCACAGTTGGCCCAGGAGGAATCCCTGCCGGTCGATCAGGGTGCGTGGATCGGTGGTGGCGATGCCTCGCAGGATGCCGTGGTCGCCGACAGCCCTGCCGCGCAGGCCGGACTGCAGGCTGGAGACATCATCACCGCCGTCGACGGCCTCACGGTCGATCGGAGCAATCCGCTGGACCTGCAGGTCCTGCGCTTCGCCCCCGGCGACCAGGTCACGCTGGACGTCTTGCGCGACGGTCAGGACCTGGAGCTGACCGCCACGCTCGGTACCCGGCCAGCCGATCTCAACGGCTGACCCGGTCGGCTGACCTGGCGCAGCCGGAACCGTAGCTCCCTCGCGGCCCTGCCCATCGTCGGCGGGGCCGCTTCCTCGCGTCTCGCGCCCTGCTAGCATGGCGCGGTCGCGACAACGTCCCACGATGAGGAGCCAGACCCTCGATGCCCCCCACAGAGAGCCTCCAGCGCGTCCCACAGGTCGCCCTCGATCGGCTGCTGCACCAGGGAGTGTTCACCACCGGCCTCTTCCTGGAGGTGTCCGAGACGCGTACGCGCCGGATCTACCTGGCCGACCAGATCGGGGTGGACACCAACGACATCGAAGCCTGGCGTGACGAGGCGCTGCTGCTCAACCTCGCCGATTTCGGCCCCGAGCAGCAGACGATCCTGACCCAGGCGGAGATCATCGGCCTGTCGGACGTGCTCGCGTGCACGCTCGAGGAGTTCCACCAGAAGGTGGCGGACGCGGCCTACACGCTCGACGTGGAGACGCCCACCGACAACACCATCACCGGCTGGTACGACCAGGCGCAGGTGCTCGCTGAAGGCTGACCCTGCGCCCGCACAGCTGGGCCTGCCGGCCCGCATCGGGATCGCCCTCGCCACCTTCCTCGTGCTCCTGGCCCTGGCGGTCCTGCCCTTGCTGGGGCCGTGGTTCACGCACCCGGCGCTCGATGCTGCGGGCAGCGCCGAGCGCACGGGGCTGGCGTCAGCCCAGGTCCACGCACTCTCTGACCGATCGGTGGAGGAGCTGCTCCTCGGACCGGGCACGTTCGACTTCCCCGGACCAGACGGCCAGCCCTTCTACGATCCGAGTGAACGGGCGCACCTGCGCGATGCCCGCCTGCTGCTCGGCAGCTGCCTGCTGGCCGGCGGCCTCGCCATCCTCGTCCTGGCCCTGGCCCTCGTGCGCCGGCCCGACCACCGGTCAGCGACCTGGCGGCTGATCAGCCGGACGGGCCTCGCCACCGCCGTCGGGGTGGTCCTCCTCGGGTCCCTTTCGATCTTCGCCTTCGACTCGCTGTTCACCCTCTTCCACCGCGTCTTCTTCCCCGGCGGCAACTGGTCGTTCGACCCGACGACCCAGCACCTGGTCCAGCTGTACCCCTTCCGCTTCTGGCAGCTGGCCGCTGCTGCACTGGGCAGCCTGCTCCTGGTGCTGGGGCTCACGACCTGGCTGCTGGGGCGGGTCCTGGCAGCCCGGACGCCGGCGCGCCGGGCGTCCGCGTCCACATCCGGCTAGGCTCCGTCCCATGACCGCTGAAGACCTGCTGACACTCGAGGAGGCTCGGGCGCGCATGCTCGAGGACGTCCTGCCCTTGCGGGCGGAGACGCTGCCACTCGCGGAGGCGCTCGGGCAGGTGCTGGCGCAGGACGTGCGAGCGCTGCTGACGCTGCCGCCGTGGGATAACAGCGCCATGGATGGATACGCCGTTCGGAGCGAGGACGTGGCCGGTGCCGGCCCGGACACCCCGGTCAGCCTGACGGTCGTGGGAGAGGTGGCGGCGGGCCACGAACCCGAGACTGCGGTAGGGCCAGGTCAGGCCATGCGTGTGCTGACCGGCGGCATGCTGCCACCGGGCGCGGACGCCGTGGTGAAGGTGGAGGACACGGATGCGCCGGCGGGCGTGGCTGACCTGCCCCGAAGCGTCGCGGTACAGGCGTCGGTCGAACCGGGTACCCACGTGCGCAGGTCGGGCAGCGATATGCAGCGCGGGGACGCGCTCTTGTCGGCGGGTACCCGGGTGACACCGGCGGTCATCGCGGTCACGGCCGCCGCCGGACATGCCCGGCTCGACGTCCATCGTAGGCCCCGCGTGGCGGTCATCTCCACCGGCGACGAGCTGACGCCGGTCGGTGAGCCGCTCGGGCCGGCCTCCATCCCCGACAGCAACGGCGAGACCATCGCTGCCCAGGTCCGCCTCGCCGGAGGCGAGCCGTTGCGCCTGGGGATCGCGGCGGATGATCGCGAGGTCGTGCGGGAGCGACTGCTCGAGGGCATCCTCACCGCAGACGTGCTGGTCGTCACCGGCGGGGTGTCGGTGGGCGCCCACGACGTGGTCAAGGAGGTCTTCAGCGAGATCGGGACGCTCGACCTGTGGCGCGTCGCCATCCAGCCCGGCAAGCCCGTGGCCTATGGCAGCGCGAGGCGAGCCGATGGCGGCTCCTGCCTGCTCTTCGGCCTGCCCGGCAACCCCGTCAGCAGCTTCGTCACCTTCGAGCTCTTCGTGCGCCCGGTGTTGCGCCGGCTGCGGGGCGAGGAACCGACGGGTGGACGGGTGGTCGTTCGCGCCCGCCTGGCCGACGAGGTCGCCAAGTCCGCTGCCCGGCGAGCCTTCATCCGCGTCCGCCTGGAGCAGGTTGCGGACGGGTCCTGGCGCGCGCGCCTGGCCGGCGGTCAGGGCTCGCACGTGCTGTCCGCCCTGGCCGCGGCCAACGGGCTGGCCATCATCTCCGAGGGCGAGGCCGTCGCCCCCGCAGGCACCGAAGTGGAGGTCATCAGACTTGACGTCGAAGTCGCGTGAAAGCTGGCCCGGCGGCAAGGGCCCATCCGGGAACAGCAGCCGCAAGGAACGACGGCGCCTGAGCCACGTCGACCGCACCGGCCGCCCCCGCATGGTCGATGTGAGCGAGAAGCCCACGAGTCCGCGTCGGGCCGTGGCCGAGGCCACCGTCAAGATGGACCAGGAGACGCTCACCCTGGTCATCGACGGCCAGGGACCCAAGGGCGATGTGCTCAGCGTGGCCGAGCTCGCGGGCATCATGGCCGCCAAGCGCACCGCCGAGCTCATCCCGCTGTGCCACCCGTTGCCGCTCACCGACGTGAGCGTCGAGATCACGCCCGACCGCAAGGTGGGCACGTTGGTCATCACCGCGGCCGCGGCCACGACGGCCCAGACCGGCGTGGAGATGGAGGCCATGACCGCCGCCTCGGTGGCCGCGCTCACGGTCTACGACATGGTCAAGTCGGCCGACCGCTTCGTCACCGTGACCAACATCCGTCTGCTGGAGAAGAGCGGTGGCGCCAGTGGCACCTGGCGGCGGCCCGCCCCCAAGGGCTCCGAAGAGGAGGCCGAGGGTGCGGCCACGAGTCGCCCTCGGCCCAAGCCGGCCCACCGCGCCCGTCCGCCCAAGCGGACCTGATCCGATGGCCCACGACACGCACGTCGAGCAGCTGCCTGCGCTCGTGCTCACCGTCAGCGACGGCGTCAGCGCCGGTACCCGTGGCGACCGCAGCGGCGACCTGCTCGCCGAACGCCTGGGCGGCCTCGGGTTCGTGGTGCGGCGGGCCGTCACGCCCGACGAGCCCGGGCAGGTGGCACAGATCGTGGCTGAGGCCGCCGATGCGGGCACGCGCCTGGTGCTCACCACCGGCGGCACCGGCCTCGGCCCGCGCGATCGCACGCCGGAGGCCATCGTGGGCATCATCGACTACGTCGTGCCGGGCTTCGGGGAAGCCATGCGCGCAGAGGGGCGCACCCACACGCCGCTGGCCAGCCTCTCCCGCTCGCTGGGCGCGGTCCGCGGCCAGACGCTGATCCTGTGCCTGCCGGGCAGCCCCAAGGGCGCCGGTGAATCGCTCGACGCGGTCGCATCGATCCTGGCGCACGCCCTCGATACCCTCGCTGGTCGTACCGCGCACCTGTAGCGAGGTGTACCCTCACGAGCGATGCGCTGTCCGAACTGCGGGACGCTGGACGGCCGAGTCATCGATTCCCGGGACCTTGATGATTCGACGACCATCCGGCGGCGCCGCGAATGCTCTTCCTGTCGCTCGCGCTACACGACCTACGAGCGCGTGGAATCGGCGCGCCTGGTGGTGCTCAAGTCCAGCGGCGTGCGCGAAGAGTTCGACCGTGACAAGCTGGCGGAGGGCATGCGCCGCGCACTCGTGCGTCGGCCGGTCGGGGCCGGCGTGGCTGACGAAGCGGCCGACGAGATCGAGACGGCGCTGCGCGCCCAGGGCCTCAACGAGGTGCCTTCGAGCGATATCGGCGAGTTGGCCATGGAGAAGCTGCGCGCCCTGGACCACATCGCCTACATCCGCTTCATGAGCGTGTACCAGTCGTTCGACGACATCGAGCAGCTCAAGCAGGAGGTCGACGCGCTCTACGATGAGCGCAGCGATCGCGTTCCCGGCCAGACGACGCTGCGCCTGGTCGCGGAAGACGGCGCCGTCACCCCCATCGTCTCGCGCGGCGGCCCGCGACGCCGGCCGACCAAGCGCAAGTAGGAGTCCCCATGCAGGTACGAGCCCAGTGAGCGTCCTTGCCGACCGAGACATCCGCACCGCCCTGCAGGAAGGGCGAGTGCGGATCGACCCCTTCGACGAGGAGTGCCTCCAACCGTCCTCGGTGGACCTGCACCTCGACCGCGAGTTCCGCGTCTTCCACAACTACCGCTACGCGCGCATCGACCCCCGCGAGGAGATGCCCGACCTGACCGAACCGACGGCCATCGGCCCCGACGAGCCGTTCATCCTCCACCCGGGCGAGTTCGTGCTCGGCCAGACGCTCGAGTGGGTAGAGCTGCCCGACGACCTCGTGGCGCGGCTGGAAGGCAAATCGAGCAACGGGCGCCTGGGCCTGCTCATCCACTCCACCGCCGGCTACGTCGATCCCGGCTGGAAGGGCAACCTCACGCTCGAGCTGTCCAACGTGGCCAACCTGCCCATCGCGCTCTACTTCGGGATGCGCATCGGGCAGATCTCGTTCTTCGAGATGTCCAGCCCGGTCGAGCGGCCGTACGGCAGCAAGGGCCTGGGCTCGCGCTACCAGGGCCAGCGCAGCCCCACCGCCTCCGGCTCGTTCCGCGACTTCGACGATAGCCGCCGCACGTCCAAGGGGGGACCACGCAGCTGATGCGGATCGACGCGAGCGCCGACTGGCAGGCGGATCTCGGTGGCGGGACCAGCATCGCGCTCATCCAGGCGGGCGTCTTCACCAGCGATGCCGGGACCGTGCTGGGGCCGGTACCGCGGCTGATGTGGGACCACCTGGTAGCCGACGAGATCAACCCCGACCACACGCTGACCCAGGCGCTCAACTGCCTGCTCGTGGAGACGGCCTCCGGGCGGGTGCTGGTGGAGACGGGCATCGGCGAGCGACTCGATGAGCACCACGGGGCCCAGCGCGGCGTGCGGGGCAAACCCATCCTGCCTTCCCTGCGGGACGCCGGCGTCGATCCGGGCAGCATCGACTACGTGGCCCTGTCGCACCTGCACTTCGACCATGCCGGGGGGCTGCTGGCAGCGACCGGCGAGTATGCCTTCCCCAACGCCCGCATCGTGGCGCAGGCGGACGAGTGGGTCTTCGCCTTGGGCGACAACCCGCGCTTGACCGCGTCGTACGAGCAGGAGGAGCTGCGCCTGGCGGAGGCCTGGGCCCGGCCCGGTGCGGTCGATGGCGACGAGGAGCTCGTCCCGGGCGTGGAGGTGCGCCGAACGAGCGGCCACTCGGGCGGCCACCAGGCCATCATCGTGCGAGGGCGCGATCGGACGGTGGCCTTCATCGGCGACCTCTGCATGCGGCCCTGGTCGGCCAACCCCAAGTGGGTCACCGCCTTCGACGATTTCCCGCTCACGAGCGTCGAGGTCAAGTCGGCCCTCTTCGCCGAGGCGGCGGCGGAGGAGTGGACGATCGTGCTCTCCCACGAGCCGCGCCAGCCGGTCGGGATCCTGCGTCCGTACAAGGACAAGTATCGCTTCGAGCCGACGCTCTAGCGCCTTCCTGGGGCGGCGGCGTCCGCCGCGCTATCGGGTGCCGCTCGCGGGCTCGGCTGTGCCGGTCGGTGCCGGTGTCGGTCCCAGCAGCGGCTCCACCAGCTCGGCTGCGGCCTCACGGTCGACCGGCCCGTAGCGCAGGTGCGCGATGACGCCATCCGCGTCGATGAACACGTGCGTCGGCAGCCCGTAGCCCTGGTAGGTCTTGAAGATCGCGCCGGTGGCATCGAAGCCGATGGCGTAGGGGAGCGAGTAGCGTTCGGCGTATGCCGCCACATCGTCGGGCGTGGTCTCCTGCACGCTGACCGCGACCATCTCCAGCCCACGGTCGTGATAGGCGGCGTAGGCGTCTCGCAACACCGGTGTCTCTTCCTGGCACGGCGGGCACCAGGTGGCGAAGAAGCTCAGCCACACCGGTCGGCCACGAAGCGACTCGAGCGTGATCACGTTCCCGTCCAGGTCGTGGAGCGCCTGGACCTCGCCGTCCGCTTCTCCGGTCAGCTCCGGCGCGAGTCGTCCCAGGGCGAGGCCAGTCGTCCGCTCGCCCGTCTGGTAGAAGCCCGAGCCGGGCGACACGGTCGTCCCCACGGGCGCGCTGATCGGCCGGGTCAGCAGGAACAATGCCCCGGCGGCCACGGCCAGGACGACCCCCAGCACCACCAGGTGCCGGACCGTGAACGGCCCGATGACCTGCCTCTGCCAGCGCGACGGGGCGATCGGGGCCGGCGGCGTCGGCGGATCGGTCACAGGGGCAGTTCGAGCGTCGTGCTGAAGTCCAGCCAGGCGAACTGGCGGGCGATGACATCGAGCCAATCGAAGATGAGCGCCAGTCCCAGGATGATGATGAGCAAGCCGCCGGCGACCTCGATGAAGCGGCTGTAGCGCAGCAGCGGCCGCGTGATCAGCGGGGCTCGATCGACCGCCAGCGCGACCAGGATGAAGGGGATGCCCAGGCCGAGCGAATAGGCCAGGAGCAGCCCCACGACCTGTGGGCTGGCTCCGACCGCCGCCATCATCAGGATCGAGCCCAGGACCGGTCCGATGCACGGGGTCCAGCCGACCGCGAAGACGCTGCCCAGGACGAAGCCGCCGAGGAGCCCGCCGTGCCGGCCCGGGTCGCTACTGCCGAACCGCTCCAGCGGCTTCCACGATCTGGCGAGGGTACGGAACTGGATGACACCCATCAGGTTCAGGCCGAGGATGACCAGCAGGACGCCGCCGATCTGGCGCAGCAACGGCAGGTGCTCGCGGAGGGGCGATGCGGCCTGGTAGATGAGGATGCCCACGACCGTGAACACGAGGCTGAAGCCGAGCACGAAGGCGAAGGCGTTGGGGATCGCTCGCCAGCCACGTCGCGCGGGTGGCCGCGGGAGGCGGAGCGTCGATGGCCATGGTCGCCGCGGCCGGACGCGAGGCCCGCTGGCCCCGAAGCCGGCAGGCTGGGCGGTCGCGACGATGCCCAGCTGGCCGAGGTAGGCCGGCACGACCGGCAGCACACACGGGCTGAGGAAGGAGCAGGAGGCCGGCCAGCAGGGCGGCCCCGAGCGTCACATCCACGGTCGCGCCACAGGCGTCATCGGGGGGAGGGGAGCGCCCGAGCCAGGAATTCGCGCACCTGCCGGCCGCTGGTCACCAGCTCGCTCTCGATGTCGCCGACTGCGAACACCGGGATGCTGCGGCGGAAGCGCGACTCGAGCTCCGCATCGCCGGAAATGTCCACGTGGCGAATCTCCACCGGCGGAAGGCCGCTCCGCGCGCGTTCGGACAGCTCGTCGCGCAAGAGCAGCTCGGCATCGTCACACAGATGGCATCCAGGACGGCGGTAGATCGTCAGTGTCGGGCGTGGGGCATCGTTCATGTCGCTAGCGCGATTCTACGGTGCGTTACGATTCGAGCCCGCGCCCCCGTAGCTCAGTGGATAGAGCGGCAGCGTCCTAAGCTGCGCGTCGGCGGTTCGAATCCGTCCGGGGGCGCCATTGCCCGGCGCAGATTGGATGCGCCTCCGGGTCGCAAGCCGATGCCGGCGACCTCACCGTAAGTAACGGTGACGCACTCCACGATGTGAGACATGAGGGCGGTCTGATGCTCTGGGATCGTCTCCCCGATGAACGTCGCGATAGGCACGAGCTGCTCCCGGTCCGATCATGCGAGAGGGTCTTCGTTCAAGCCTGATCCTCGCGACCGTTCCCCAATCAGCGTGACCACTGACGTCAGGGTCGCTTCGCTGTGAGCGTGTGCGGGCGGATGTGCAGAGCTCAGGGGCGTGGCTGCCAGCTGGGGTAATCGCCGTTGGTGACGCCCTCGACCTCGGTCGCCACCGGCGCCGTTGGGTTAGTGACATCCACAACACTCAGGATCCCGTCGTCGAAGCGGCTGACGATGAAGCGGCTGTCCGGCGACCAGCCCTCGACCCAGAGCGACTCACCGAGCGAGATGGTCTCTCCCCCGAGGCCACGTCGTAGAGCATCGTCTCTTCCACGGCCTGCATGCTCTGGCCCAGGCTCGTGAAGGCGATCAGCGAGCCATCGGGGGACCAGAACGGCCCGAACTCCTCGCGTCCTCGCTCGCGATGAGCGCGTTCTCACCAGTAGCCAAGTCCACGAGATACATGTCGGACTCATCGTTCAGGCCGATACTGACGGCCAACGTCGTGCCATCGGGAGAGATGGCAGGCGCGCGAGGGAGTAAAGTCGCCGCTTAGGTCGCCGATCCGCTCGGCGTTCGCGCCATCGCTGTCCATCCGATAGATGCCGTAGTCGAGTCCGGAACCTGCCACCGAGCCGGCGAAGATGATGGCTTCGCCATCCGGAGTCCACAGCGGCGACCGCGCATCGAGCGCGGGGTCACCGATGACCCGCGGCGGCTCGCTGCCGTCGCTGGCCGCGCTCCAGATCCGCTGTCCGCAGAACGTGCCTGGGTCCCCGCAGTTCATCTCCTCGTCAACGACATCGAGCCCGTCGGCCCAGTAGAGGATCCTCGAGCCATCGGGGCTCCAGGCGAAGTAGGGGGCCGCTAACGGGCCACTAGCGATCTCGAGACGCTCGGTGACCACGATGGGGTCGGTGCCGTCGGCGGCCCGGGTAATGAGTGCGGGCGGCACGTCGAAATCGTGGTCGCCGAATGACAGATAGGCGAAGCGCGTCCCATCGGGCGACCAGGCGGGTAAGCTGGCGAACTCGTCTTCGTCGGTCAGGCCGGACCGGATCGCCGGTCCCATCGATCGGATGCTTGTAGACGACCCCCTCTTGCTTGTAGGTGAGCCCAGCGAGCGGACTACCACCGTCTTCGGCCTTGGTGAGGCTGCCCGCGATGGCCAGGCTGGCCGCGAGGGCGGCCACGAGGAGCGAGAGCGTGAGGATGAGGATGACCGCGCGGGCATAACCCGAGTCGAGCGCGGGTGTCCATGGAGATCCACCTTTCGGGGGTGGCCCAGCTCGGCAGCTGGCGCTTCCTGGTTCACGTTCTCGGCTACGACGTCGTCGAAGCCTTGGGGCGCGCGAGGCGCAGCGTCTTCTTCGAGCCAGGTCGTCAGGCGGCGATCGAATGCGCCATCGGGCGTCATGCGGTGCCTCCTTCGCGGATGGGCAGGCGCGCGTCGGCCTCGATCGTGGCGCGCATCTGCTGTTTGGTGCGGTTCAGTCGGGACTTCACGGTGCCAACGGGAAGCCCCAGGATCAAGGACGTCTCGTGCATCGGAAGCCCGAGGTAGTAGTGCGGGACGATGAGGGCCCGACCCTCGGGTGGCAGAGCCTCGAAGGCCCTCGCCAGCTCGTCATGATCGGCGGTCGCCGTGGCCGGGTCGGCGGCGTGGCCCTCGATGGGCTCGACACGCTGTTCTGCCTTGAAACGGCGCTTCGCGCGGCGCGCTTCTTCGTAGCACGCATTGACGAGCAGTCGTCGGATCCATGCGTCCCAGGCGCTGGGTTCGCGCAGGCCCGAGACTCGGCGCCAGGCGGCGATGAACGCCTCCTGCGTCGCATCCTGGGCGCGGTCGCTGTCGCGAAGGATCAGGCGTGCGATGGCGTAGAGCTTGTCGATCGAGCCGCGCTGAAGCTTTTGCAACGCGTCTTCGATCCCCCGCCATCGCTCGTTCGACGAGATCCCGTTGCATCGGGACTCCTGTTTCTGGCGGCCCAATCTGGCCGCTCTCGAACCATAGATGGCTCTCCAAGCGCCGAGGTTCCAACTTCGCTAGCAAGGGGATGCCGCAGCGTTCGCCGAGCTTGCGGCGGTCGTTGGTGGCCTGAGGAGCACGCCGAGAGTTGTCGAGTCGCCGAGTGGGGCGGCACGAGCTCGACGGCTCCAACCATTGACAGCAACCCAGATACGGTCGAGCTACAGGTACGCCGCGAGCTTCTGCAAGAGTTTGGCAAGTCGACGCCCCGCGCCCGTCCGGGGGCGCCAGCCCATGCCCAACTGAAGAGCTTGTGCGAGGCGACGGTCGCGTCAAGCCTGGCTTGGATGCGACCTACTTCCAGTGTGGACTCTAGACTTGACAAGCGTATCAACAACTGTATCTTTATCGCAATGGTTGATAATACGCCTCGATCCTTGGAGCGGTACCTGACGACGTCACAAGCCGCCAGACTACTGGGCGTCTCACAGGCACGAGTCCGTGCGCTGATCGCGAATGGTGACGTGCGTGCGACCAAGGCTGGCCACGACTGGAGCGTCTTGCGCTCGGACGTGGAGGCGCGCGCCGATCGCGACGTCGGAGGAGGAGGGCGGCCCCTATCTCCCGCCTCGGCATGGGGGCTGTTCGTGTTGGCCGAGGGTGGCGTCCCCGGCTGGCTGGACCGCCAACAGCGGTGGCGAATCTCGAAGTTCGTCCCCCGCCTCCGTTCCGGTGAACTTAGTAGTCGCCTGGTTCGACGGGCTGAGCGCCGGTCGTTCCATGTCCATCCTGGGGTGATGAAGCGGCTTCGAGCTGACAGCGCGCTCATGCTGACTGGCGCCTCGGCCAGTGAGCCGCTCCGACTTGGGCTTACCGGCGGTCCAGACAGTGTCGAGGCCTACGTCAGCAAGCACGACCTCGAGGACGTCGTACGGCGCTACTTCCTGGAGCCTGCCGATGATGATGCCAACGTCCTCCTGCGCGTCGTCCCGGACTTGGGTTTGCCCTGGCCGTCACGTGAGATCGCACCCTCCGCAGCCGTGGCACTCGACTTGCTGGAACACCCGGATCCACGAGCTCGGCAGATCGGGCGTGACCTGCTGCGAGCCAAGCCGTGACGGATGTCATCGCGCTTCATCCGATCGACCAACAGCAGGCTGCCATCTGGCGGCTGGCGAAGGAGGTGGCATCAGCGTTCGACGCTTTGCCCTTCGTCCTGATCGGCGGCCTGATGGTCCAGCTGCTCGAGGCAGAACGCGGAGTCGTCAGCGGCTTCGCGACCGGCGACGTGGATGTCGTCCTCGACGTCCGTGCCCTGACGGGTGCGACTCAACGTGCCGCAGCCGCGTTGGTGGACGCCGGGTTCGAGCCCGAGCAATACGACGACGACCTAACCTACCGGTTCGTCCGTGGCGACGACGTCGTGGACCTACTCGCTCCCGACCATCTGGGTGTCCGGACCAGCATCCTGACCGTGCCGCCCGCTTCGACCCTACCCGCGCTCGGATCCCGCCAAGCGCTCAACCGTCTCCGGACCGTCCGGGTCGATACCGGAGATGGCGCGTTTGACCTCCCAGTGCCGTCGCTGACCGGCGCCATCGTCATCAAGGCCAGGGTCGTGGAGAGCGCGGCTCGGCGAGCGAGCCTGCCGAAGCACGAGCGCGACCTAGCCCGACTCCTGGCTCTCGTCGAAGACCCTGACTCCGAGGCTGCGGGGCTGACCCGCAAGGAGCGTGGCTACTTGCGCGCACGTGGCGACATGGCCGACACCGGCCATCGAGCGTGGCGTGGGATCGGGAACCCGCTTGACGGGATCGCCGCCCTCCGTATCCTCGCGGCCGACCGCACCTGATCGGGCTCAGGACCGGTAGCGGCCGAACCTCACATCGGAAACTCGGCCCTCCGCATCGGCGTGGGGGCGTCCGTAGTCATCGACATCTCGCCCAACGCCCACCTGTCAGTCGCGTTCCCCCTCCTCATCATCATCCTCTTCGTCGTGCTCATCATCATCGGCGTGCCTTGCATGACCGTGCACGTGGTTGATGATCAACACCATCCTCGCAGTCCCGGTTCCCGTACGTGCGGCGCTAGTCCTCGTCATGAGTTCGCTCGAGGGGACCGGGGTGCTCGCTACCTCGCCGCGTACCACGCCAGCGGGTCGGGTGGTTTGTCTTCCGCGCCCCCGAGCCCGTCCGGGGGCGCCGAGCCCAACCTGATCGACCCCATCTTCTGCTGTCTCAACCAGCTGCAGGCGCCGCGCCTCAGAACTAGCGATGAGGGGCGTGTACGAGGGTCAGCCAACGTGGCCGACATGATGGCCTTGACGCGGAGCCTGACCTCGCCGAACAGCGCCGCGACGATGTCCTGCCGCTCCTGTGGTGTGGCCTTGTCCCACAACGTCTTCCAGTCGTGGAGCAGCCCCTTGATCTTCATGAGGTCGGCCTCGAAGTAGCTTGGCTGATGGGACCCGTCCGACAGGCTCGCCTCCAGCGCCCGCATGCGGCCCACGTCCTCCTCTCGACCGATCTGGAGTACGAGGTGCAGGTCGTTCAGCCGGCGACGCTGGTTCTCGATGGCCGTGCGGTCGATGGGACCGCTCGCCCTCTTTCCGCTTCGTGCGGGAGGCGAGCCGCTCCAGGTCCTCCTTCCAGTCGTCGGCGACCTCGAGCGTGGCGAGCCACTGGCCGGGCCTGGGCCTCGTACGGACGTCGCTACATGTGCGACGACGCCGGTTGCGATCACCGCGACTATCTGCCCCGACGGCGGGCCGACGAGGACCGTCAGCCCTTCGGCATGCCCTACAAGGGTCCCGCCCTTCCGCAACACGTCGTGGACATGGACGGACCCCACTGGGCAAGCCGATGGTCGCGGTCAAAGGCGAGGCCGGCGAGTAGAGCCTCTGGCCTGTCGGTGACCGAAGTGTCTCACCGGCAGCTCGAGGGTTGGCGGCATCCCCGTCGGCATGTGGCCCGTAGCGTGGAGGCCCGGATACCGGCGGAGCTGGCGAACCTCCTGACCCTCGATGCGCTCATCCGCACGTACGCCCACGAACTGGAGGACCTCATGCTTCATGTGCGCTGCCTCTACCGGGGCGGCGATGCGACCGAGCGGCAGGCGCGGTTCCTGGCCGACTTGGCCCGGTCGCTCGATGACCTCGCCATCGACGCCCGAGGCGATCACGGTCCACAGCCTGCCCGAGATGCCAGCGAAGTTGTTCGCGTTTGTCACAGTCCGACCGTGCCCAGCAAGGAGTCGGAGTCCCTCATCGAGAAGTACGCCGACCGCATGGCACTGTCCAGCTCAAGGAAAAGGGAAAGCGAGCGACTGGACCATCACTCGTAGGGTGTAGAGGCCGAGAAAGGCTCGGCCCTTAGCAGCGAGAGGGTATGGACCAAGACCTCGTGGTCAGGGCGCAACACGGCGATCAGCAGGCGTTCCAGTCGCTGACGGTCGAACACCACGCTCGGTTGTACCGCGTGGCGCACGGCATCTTGCGTGACCGACATCTGGCCGAGGACGCCACGCAACAGGCGTTCCTCGACATCTGGCGGAACTTGCCCGCCCTCGACGCCCCGTCACGCTTCAGCGGCTGGTCCTACCGCATCCTCGTCCACGCCTGCTACGCGGAGGCACGGCGGAAGCCGGACTGGGCCCGCGAGAGTGCCATCGGTCCCTCCGAGGTGCCCGCAGCGCCCGACGACTTCGACTCGATCATCGACCGGGACCAGCTCGAGCGAGGCTTCCGCCACCTATCGGTCGAGCACCGCACGGTCATCGTGCTCCGCTGTCTGCTGGACCTGCCGATGGAGCAGGTGGCCGAAGTGCTTGGCGTCCCGTCAGGCACTGTCGGCTCACGCCTGAGCCGAGCGGTCAAGGCGATGCGGGCCGCGCTCGAGGCCGAGTCGAGAAGGAGCACCGCGATCACCGCCGCGATGCGGCAGGAGGTCACCCGATGAACGACGACCGGCTGCTGCTGGCGATGCGCCGCTGGCTCCAGGAAGAGCGAGTCGCTCTGCCGGACGCCGAAAAGGCCGCTCGGCGGATCGCATCACAGCTAACGACGACGAGGCAACGGCGACGCCGCCAGTGGCGACTGCCGTTCCTTGCTCGCGCGGCAAGGCCACTGGACGCTATCGGCACCACCGACTACCAGCCCACCCCCATCCAGGCTACGAACGGCCATACCCCCACCGTCATCGGGAGGACCACATCCATGCTCAGCCCAGTCAAGGCCATCACCGCCGGTGCCCTCATCTTCGCTCTCGGAGGTGCCTTCCTCATCGCCCAGCCGTTCGACCGCCAAGGAGGTGGTGTGCCGGGGGCGCAAGAGGAAGAAACGGAGCTTTCGACGCCCGCCTACGTGACGTGGGAGGTCACGGGCGATCCCACATTCGTTGGACCAGATGAGTTCGACCAGGTACTCGGCCGGATGCGTGGCCTCCTGGTCTCTGGCACCCTGATCGAGGCCAGCGACCCACGCCTCTCCGGCTCGTACGACTACGTGGCCAACGGCAACTATCAGAACAACAACATGCCCGACTACGGGGCCGTGGAGCTGCGCTCGTGGCGCATGGAGAACGACGGCGGAGCATGGACCGGAACCTCGACCTATGTTGATGTTGGCGACGGGATCGACGGGGGACCGGCCATGGTCGCCGAGACGAGCACCCTGATCGGGGAAGGTGGCTATGAGGGCTTGATCGCCATCCTCGACCGTGACACCCGCGAGGGCAAGGGAGACGGTGTCATCCTCGAGCTTCCTGTGCCGTCGATCCCAGAGGGGCCGGAGGTGCCCGCCGAATAGTCGATCGCGCCGCCTCGGCTGCCTGCGGCGCTGAAGGACTCCGGAGCAGATGTCATGGCTCGGCCGTGAACTCGGGGACGGGTCGGGCCTGGACCTCCGCCTCGGTAGTGGCCAGGCCGTTCTCAGCGATGTCGGCGGTCAGCCAATCCATCTCGGCGATCTCGCGGCGCTGGGCCTCGATGATGCCGTCCGCCAGCTCGCGCACCCGCAGGTCCTCGATGCCGGCGCGTTCGCTCGTGAGGATGGCGATCGAATGGTGCGGGATCATGCCGTCCATGTAGGCGACGTCACCCACGAGCGCCTGCGACTGGGAGAGGAAGAAGGCCAACCCGCCGAAGACCAGCGCGCCGATGATGATGGCAACGTTGACGCGTCGGTCGCGGTACATGCCCCACATGTAGAGGAGCATGACGATGGCCATGCCCGCGCCCATGAGCAGGGCCATGTAGATGCGCTCCTCGCTGATGCGGATGTGGTCGACCGAGAACACGTTCGTATAGGTGAGCACGTACATGACCACGATCGAGGTCGCGATCATCGCGAGGAAGCGGAGGTAGTTCCTGAGCTTGGCGCCGGTCTCCTCGCCACGCTGTTCATGCTGGCCCATCTGGCTCATTCCCCGCTCCTCCCGTCGGTCATATCACCGTTCCCATCCGAGTCCGCAACCCGACATACGAAAGCCCGCCATCGAGCCGGTCCAAGGATGGCGTGCCGAAGTCGCAACTCCGCGACCGGCATCTGCCACCCTGGAAGGGCTCGGGCAAAAGCCGCGACAACGGCTCGAGCAGACTGGTGTCAACCGCGTGTCAACCTCGCGATCGAGCCAGCGCCAGGGCCAGTCCACCGCAGCCGATCCCCACGAGCGGGTCGAACGCCGATGTGGCGTATGGGCCCCCGACCATACCCGCCTGGAGACGGGCCCCTCAAGGCGAGGCGTGACTCTCCAGGAAGCGCAGCGTCAGGTCGGCGACCACGTCCGGGTGGCTGAACCAGGCGCCATGGCCGCCCGGGACGACGTGCAGCTCTGCGGCTGGCAGCATGCTGACCGCGCGACGCGCGACCGTCACTGAGCCGAACGGATCGTCCTCGCCCCAGATCATCGCGATGGGGTGAGCGAGCTGCCGCAGCTCCGGCTCTTGCATCGCAACCTGGCGCCGGGCCCGCGCGAACCGCATGTGGGCGTTCATCAACCGAACGAAGCTGTCCGCGTAGGTCGGAAGTCGCTCGCAGGCGAGGAGGACGTCGCGGAGCTCGGGCACGGCAGCGAGGTCCTCGCCCACGCCCCGACCCACGCGCTCCACCTGGGACTCTGATGGCGGCACCAGCCGCATCAACAAGCGACCGAGGGGCGGGATGGACATCAGGCGCATCGGCATCGGTGCCGTGGTACCCAGGATGTGGGCCGGACAACCGATCTGAACCTGGAGCGCGACGCGCGCTGGCTGACGCATGGCAAGCCAGCTGGTCCAAAGCGAACCGGTGGAGTTCGTGACGAACGCAGCGCGCTCGAGGCCGATCGCTTCAAGCACGCCCTCCAGGAAGGCCACCGCCGTGGAGCGATACGTCGCGGGCTCGTAGCGGACGGCGTCGGTGAGGCCGAAGCCGGGCAGATCCATGGCGTACAGCCGATAGCCGTGGAGTCGCGCCATCAGCGGCGCCCACATGGCGGCCGGGATCGTGCCTCCGATGACCATGACCAATGGCGGCCCATCACCGGCCTCGATCAGCTGCGCTCGGCCACCGATCGACGGGACGTCCACGAACCGCGTACTCGCCTGAACGCCATAGCGATCGAGGACCCGTTGCTGTGCGGCGATGAAGGACTCAACGGTGCTGGATCGCCGGCTACTCGTCGTCGGCGCCGGTGCCGGCTGCCCGTCAAGGGCTACTTGTTCTTCCATGCGCCGAGGATGGGAGCGCCCGGGCGACTTCGACAAGTTCGTCCTGCGAACTTGCGCCCGTGGGGCAGCTGGATCGAGAAGAGATATGCCGCTGGGGGCGGCATATCTCTTCGGATCGGTTCGACCACTTGTCGGTCAGGACAACAGCGGGATCAAGGAGTGGTACGTGTAGAGCGTGATCTCGCACTGGTGGTGGTTGTATCCGGTGAGCGTCGGGAAGGGCCAGCCGGGGAACTCCACGAAGGTGAAGGGGTAGTTGATCTGGAAGTACTGTCCCTCGTCCTCGACCCCGTTCTCCAGCTCGCTGCAGCGCTGGTCAAGTGAGATCAGCGCGCTCTGCGGATTGCTCGGATCCTCGGGGAAGCGGTACGCCCGCAGATCGGTGTTGAAGTGCGTCATGCAGGCTCCGAACGAGCCCTCATAGCCCGGCGCGCCGAACTCGGTGAGGATGCGGCATGCCTCCGCGGGTGTCGCGATGGGCCGTGTCGGCGCAGCAGCCGCGGCCGTGCCGACGGTGCCGAGGGTGAGCAGCGCGGCCGCCGCCAACGTGAACAGGATCCGTTTCATCCATGACCTCCTATGACTTGGGGGTTCGTCAGCCGCCAAATCTCACGAGTGGGCCACACAGTTCTGGTCCGTCACACTCCGAGCGCGGTCGCTGTACAGGTCGCCGACGTTCTTCTGGCCCTCGAACGAGCCGAATTCGGACGTCAAGTCGTGAATCAGGTGGTTGATCCAGGGCCGGACGGGCGATCCGTCCGGTAGCCGCAGCTGCGCCAGGTAGGGAGCGCAGTAGCCCATGTTGTGATGGAACTCATGAGGGAAGGGCTCCCTCGCACCAGCGGGCGCCGCGGCAGCGGACAGCCCAGCCACCAAGATCAGGGCCAGCACCAGACGTTTTGGCACGCGACCTCCTTGCCCCCGTATGGGCGTCGTCATCGACAGGCTGCGGCAGGGACCGCGTGATGAGACGCGAGACGCCGGTCTGCGGATCGGCGCGTTGGGTGGCCGAGCGTCGCCCACGAACCATGAAGCGATCGTTAAACGGCGGCCCGTCACCAGATGGAGTCGGTCTGGTCCGATCCTTCGCGCTGCCAACCAGCGTGGCAGCGCCATCGGCACGTCTTCGTCTCCCCGCTGATCGTCGGCGAAGCACGGCCCAGCCGATCGCCTCCACGCGACGCACGCCTGTTCCACGTCGACCTGGGGGTCAGGCCGGGACCGGCTCGGCGCCGCCCTCCCCGCCGGGCGGCTCCGCGACATCGTCCGGCCGCAGTTTCAGACGCCGCAGCAGCTGGGCGTTGGCGGCGACGATGATGGTGGAGGCGCTCATGAAGATGGCTCCCACGGCCATGGGCATGACGAAGCCCCAGGGCGCCAATACGCCGGCTGCGAGCGGAATGGCGACGACGTTGTACGCCGTCGCCCATATCAGGTTCTCCACCAGCTTGCGGTACGTCGCCCGCGAGAGCTCGATGGCGCCCATGACGTCACGCGGGTCATCCCGCACCAGCACGATGCCGGCCGACTCCACAGCCACATCGGTGCCGGCACCGATGGCGATGCCCACGTCGGCCTGCGCGAGCGCCGGAGCATCGTTCACGCCGTCACCGACCATGGCTACCCGGCGACCGCCCTCCTGGAAGCGCGCCACCGCGGCAGCCTTGTCCGCCGGCAACACCTGCGCTGCGACATCGTCGATGCCGAGCCTGCGTGCGACCGCGTCAGCCACGGCCTGGCTGTCACCGGTGATCATGGCCACCCGCACGTCAGCCGCATGCAGCTCCTGCACAGCCTGCAACGACTCGGGCCGGATCTCGTCCTCGACCGCGAGAGCACCGATGACTCGGCCGTCGGAGATGACGTGGAGCACCGTGCGCCCATCGTCGGCCCAGCTGGACGTGCGCTCGGCCAATGACGGCTCGACATCGAGCCCGAGCTCCTCGAGCAGGCGCGGCCCGCCGACGTGGATCGAGCGGCCATCGACACGCGCTCTTGCGCCCTGCCCGGCGAGGGCTTCGAAGTCCTGCGCATTGGGCACCTCCACCGTGCGATCCTCCGCACCCTTCACGATGGCGCGAGCCAGCGGATGCTCCGAGTCAGCTTCCACGGCTGCGGCCACGGCGAGCACTTCGTCTTCTGTCGCGCCCTCGACCGCGACGACGCCCGCTAGCGCCGGCTGGCCCATGGTGAGCGTGCCCGTCTTGTCGAAGATGACCGTGTCCAGCCGCCGTGCGTTCTCCAGCGCGAGCCGATCCTTGACCAACAGGCCATTGCGCGCGCCGACCGACGTGCTGATGGCGATGACCAGCGGGATGGCCAGGCCCAGGGCATGCGGGCAGGCGATGACGAGCACGGTGGCGGTCCGCACGAAGGCCTGTGCCGGCTCGCCCACGACGAGCCAGACGAGGAAGGTGACAGCGCCGGCTGCGAGGGCGATGTAGAAGAGGGCCGCCGCCGCTCGGTCGGCGAGCGCCTGGGCACGCGAGCTTGACGCCTGCGCCTGCTCGACCAGGCGCATGATGCCTGACAGCGCGGTCTGGTCCCCTGTCGCGGTGACGCGCACCCGCAGGCTGCCGCCGGCGGCTACGGTCCCGGCCACGACCGCGTCGCCCTCCGACTTGGCCACGGGCACCAATTCGCCCGTGATCATCGACTCGTCCACGTCGGCGTCACCCTTGACGATGACCCCGTCCACGGGTACGCGGGCGCCCGGCCGGACGAGCACGACATCGTCCACGGCGAGGGCGTCGAGCGGAACCTCCTCGGTGCCGGCAGTGGTCACGCGCTCGGCGCTGTCGGGCAGGAGCTCAGCGAGCGCCTTGAGTGCCCCCTGTGCCTGGCTGATCGAGCGCATCTCCAGCCAGTGGCCCAGCAGCATGATGACGATGAGCGAGGAGAGCTCCCACCAGACCTCCACCTCGAGCAGACCGAGGGTGCCGATCCAGCTGATGACGAAGGCCACCACGATGGCCATGGAGATGAGGGTCATCATCCCCGGCTGACGATCGGCCAGCTCACGCTGTGCACCGCGCACGAAGACCATGCCACCGTAGATGAAGACGATGGTGCCCACGATCGCGGGGATGAACTCGGAACCAGGGAACGATGGAGCGGTGAAGCCGAACCACGCCTCGATGTCCGGGCTCCAGATGAGCACCGGGACCGTCAGCAACAGTGAGAGCCAGAACTTGTCGCGGAACATCGCGACTGAGTGGCCTTCGTGGCGGTCGTGTCCGCCATGCGGGTCAGCACCGGCCGCGTGTCCATCGTGCGCCATCTGCGTCATTTGATCGTCGTGCGAGGGCATCGAGTGCGTCATGGGCCTACTCTAGACCTTCCAGTCCACTTGAAAGTCAAGGGGTTATCATGCGCGGATGAAGATCGGCGGCGTCGCGCACCAGACCGGACTTGCCACCACGACCATCCGCTACTACGAGGACATCGGGCTCGTACCGCCACCGGCCCGGGCGCCGAACGGCTATCGAGACTACGGACCTGAGGCCGTCGAGCGCCTGCGCTTCGTCCGTGACGCACAGGACAGCGGGCTCTCGCTCTCTGAGATCGCGTCGATCCTCGAGTTGCGCGGCCAGGGCGAGCCGACCTGCCAGCACGTCATCGAGCTGATGGAGCGACACCTCGCCGACGTCGAGCGTCGCATCGAGCGCCTCCGCGCCAGCCGGGAGCTCTATGCCGGACTCATCGCCCGGGCCAAGCGCCTGGACCCCGCCGATTGCACCGATCCGGACCGCTGCCAGACGATCGCGACCAGAGCACAACATGGGCACCCTGCTGAGCACCTGGCACCCCCCACCGAGCCCCCGGGCGGCGACGGTCGCGCGGTCCCCGGGACCTCCTAGCGCGACAGCCTCGCCCATCCGCACGAGCCGACGCGATAGCTACGCCGCAGGACTCGAGAGCGGGTCGGTTCCTGTGGTGTCGACGATGGTGATCGTCCCCTTCATGCCGACCTCCCAGTGGCCAGGCTGGTGACAGCCGTAGAGGGTTTGGCCGGGCTCGTCGAAGCGTGCGAGGACGGTGACCGTCTTGCCGGGCTCGATGGTGACCGGACCCGGGATACCACCCGGACAAAGAGCGGCTCCGCTGTGCTCGTCGGCGTCGTCCATATGCTCGTCGGCGTCGTCCATATGCTCGTCGGCGTCGTCCATATGCTCGTCGGCGTCATCCTCTTCGGGCATCTGGCTGGCCATCCCGTCGCCGCCCATCACCATGTCGTCTTCGGCCATGGCGCCGTTGCCGTGGTCGTCCTCGGATTCCGGACAGGCGCCGTGCATGTGCATGTCGCCGGCCGCCATCTGTGCGCCGTGCTCTTCCTGGGTCTCCAGATCACCGATGACGAAGTCGTGGGTGGCCGCGCCGGTGTTGGTCAGGACGAAACGGACGACCTCCCCGGCGCCCACGGTGACCTCAGCGGGATCGAAGCGCAGGGTGTCGTCCATGCTGATGGCGATGTCGCGCGGCTGCTCCGCGGTGCCAGTGCCGACCTCATCGTATGCCAATGCCGAAACGGGTAGGGCGAGGACGGCCGCCACCAGCCCGGAGCCCAGGGACAGCAACAGGCGCGATCCGCGGTAGATGTTTCGGTCCATGACTGGCAACCTCCTCACGCTTCGTTCGGTATCCAGATGCTGGGGACACTGGAGACACGCACGGAGTCCATCGGCTCCCTCCGAGGTCAGGATACGCTCCGGGGCAAGGACCATCGGTGGCGCCGTCTGTGGCGCGCCGCGACCCGATCGCCTACTACCCGGTGCTGCTCGGGCTGGCCTGGCTCGCCGAGCAGTACCCGACGACGTTAGCCGAGCGCCAGCACGATCTCGTCGTCGCTGCCGAGGGGCTCATCGCCCAGAACAGCGGCTTCAACCCCATCTACGAGGGCCTCCTTGGAGTCGGCGTGCTCATCTTCTCGCTGGTCACGCTGCGAGGCCGTCTTGCCCCGCTTGGTCGGCTATCTCGGTGTGGTCACCGGTATCGCCGCCATCACCGCCCTGGCCCTGCACCCGATCCTCGGGCTCGCTACCTCCTGTGATGGCTCGTCTTCGTCCTTTGGTTCATCGCGGTCGCTTGGTACCTGGTCCGCCTCGCTCGAGGCGCGGAGCCTCCAGGGGCCAGAGGCTGATCGGCCGTCCTGTCTCCTTGTGCCGTGGGCGATGGTCGGGCTGTACTGACAAGCGACCCTGACTCGAGGTCAGGGGTCGCCTGCTTGTTGCGGGATGCTGGCCGGTGCCGTTCCAGAGCCTGCGCGCCGCCCGGCGCGGAGATCAGGAGCCTGGCTGCCAGCTGGTCCAGGAGATCTCGGCGACCTCGTTGACCTCGGTCGCCACCGGCGCCGTCGGGTCGGTCACATCCACCACCTTCATGATCCCGTCGGGCCAGTGGCCGAAGATGTAGCGGCCATCCGGCGACCAGCCCCAGACATAGAGCGGGATGCCGAGCGCGATGACCTCGCCCGAGGCCACGTCATAGAGCATCGCCTGTGGCGTGTCGGCCCACCTCGTGAAGGCGATCATCGAGCTGTCGGGGGACCAGTACGGCTCGAGCTCGTCCACCCACTCCTCGGCGGCGATGGGCACGTCTTCTCCAGTGGCCAGGTCCACGAGATAGAGGTCTTGTGTGTCGGAGCCGATGGAGACGGCCACGGCCGCTCCATCGGGCGAGATGGCAAAGTGCTCGAAGGACACGCCGTCACCGGTCAAGTCGCCGATCCGCTCCACATTCTCACCGTCGGCGTCCATGCGGTAGATGCCGTAGTCGGTCCCACCGCCAGGTGAGCCGGCGAAGACGATGCTCTTGCCATCCGGCGTCCACACCGGCGCCCACGCATCGAGCTCGGGATCGCCGATGACTCGTTCAGGCTCACTGCCGTCCGTAGGCACGATCCAGATCCGCTGCTCGCAGAAGACTCCTTGCAAGCACCGACCCACCCCGGTGGCGGCATCCGGCCCGTAGGCCCAGTAGATGATCTTCGAGCCATCGGGGCTCCAGACGTGGTAGCCCGGTTTGATGCCACGAGGCGTGGGCTCGAATGGCTCGGTGATCACCACGGGGTTCGAGCCGTCGGCGTCCCGAACCACGATCGTGATCGGTTCTTGGGGGTCGGTCCAGGACTCGTAGGAGAAGCGCTTCCCGTCGGGTGACCAGGCGAGGGTGCTGGCGTACTCGTCGTCGCCCGTCAGAGGCACCGGATCGCCGGTGCCGTCGGTCGTGTGTCTGTAGATGACTCCCGCGGTCGAGTAGGTGAGCCCAGCGGTGTCACCACCACCGTCGTCGGCCTTGACGAGGCCGCTGCCGAGGGCATAGCCCGCAATGACCCCGATGGCCAGGAGCGCGAGGGTGAGAATGAGGATGAGCGCGCGGGGCATGACCCCGAGCTGGGCGCGGGTTTCCATGGAGATCCACCTTTCCGTGGTGGCCCAGGCGGGTCGCTGTCGCGTGCGTGCAACAGCCTCGACGAATGCAGTCTCGAGGCTCGCGGGCGCCCGGGGGGCGGCGTCCGCTTCGAGCCAGTCGGTCAGGAGGCGGTCCAGATCGACGTCGAACGCATCGTTGACGCTCATGCCGGACCCCCTTCCTGCAAGGGCAGCCGCGCGTCCGCCTCGAGCGAGGCGCGCATCTGCGTCTTGGTGCGATTGAGTCGGGACTTGACGGTGCCCACCGGCAGGCTCAGGGCCTGGGCGGTCTCGTGCATCGGCAGCCCCAGGTAGTAGTGCAGGACGATGAGCGCCCGCTGTCCGGGGTCGAGGGTCATGAAGACACGCCCCAGCTCGTCACGGTCGGCGGTCACGTGGGCGGGATCGGCAGCTTCGGTCTCGATGGGCCGGACCTGGCGCTCCGCGCGCAGGCGGCGCTTCTCCTTGCGTGCCTCGCGATAGCAGGCGTTGACGAGCAGTCGTCGGATCCAGGGCTCGAACTTGTCCGGGTCGCGCAGGCCCTTGAGGTCACGCCAGGCGCCGATGAGGGCTTCCTGGGTGGCGTCGTGTGCCCGGTCGTCGTCCCGGAGGATGAGCCGTGCGATGGCGTAGAGCCGGTCGATCTGGCCGCGTCCCAGCTCCGTGAACGCGGCCCGATCACCCGCCATCGCCCGTTCGACGAGATCCCGCTGCATCGGGTCTCCTGTAGCGGCGGCCCGTGTGGCCACTCTCGAACCATAGGTGCCGCTGCAAGGGCAGGGGTTCCATCTTGGTCGGCCTGAGGGGTGATCTCTGCGCCATCGGCTGGCAACCACTCGGACTCCGAGGGCAGGCAGCTCGAGGGCAGGCAGCTCGAGGCGGACGATCCGAGATTGACGGGCAGTCTCTCCTGCTCCGTAGTGCTCGTGCCTCCGTACTCGCGATGAGCGGGGCATACGAGGGGTCAGTCAGCGTGGCCGACACGATGGCCTTGTCGCGCACGCGGACCTCCTCGAACAGCGCCCCTTGATGACCTTCCGCTCCTCCAGGCTAGCCCGGAGCTCCCGATCGACGCCCAACGCTCTGCGCAGCCGTATGCACGTACATCTCATACCTCCATGCTGTACGATTGAGAGTCGCGGTCACTCCGAGCAGCGGCCTCCGCTACAACACCGTGTGACCGTCCGGGGGGACTAGGAGACTGCTTCGTGAAGAAGCGATTTGTCGTGGCCATGGTTGCCGGTGCCCTTCTCGCGGCGATGCTGCCCGGCGTGGCGACCGCGCAGGGAAGCTCGGCCGCCGACGCGTCCACGTTCGTGATCCCCGCGCCCGACTACGTCTGGGATGGGCGCCTGGCCAGTGTTGTCACCCGCGACTACATCTGGGATCGGCGTCTGGCCAGCGCTGCCGCGCCCGACTACGTCTGGGATGGCCGTCTGGCCAGTGTTGTCACCCGCGACTACATCTGGGATCGGCGCCTGGCCAGCGCTGCCACTCCAGTCTTGGCGCTGGCTGACTAGCGTCGGACCCGGCCAGTAGCATTGCTTCCGCCGACGGTGCTGGCCGGTGAACGTCGGCGGGACGCGCGGGCGCATCCGCCGATGGCCCAGCCGGAGCGCCTCGTCCATAGGCGCACCGTCGACTGCCCGATGGACAATATCCGGGGGATGACCTGAGGGTGGAGCCACGTTCGCGTTCTTGCGATGCGGGGTCCCCTGGCGTGAATCTCGCAGATCCCGCACGCTGAGAACAGCGCAGCCACGACGGTCCACGCCTGATCGGGTACCGCCCCGGTGTGTCCCGGCTGCGGTCAGCGGTCGAACTGGCGAGCGTGCTCATCTTCTCGCTGGTCACGCTGCGAGGCGTCTTCCCCGTTGGGTCGGCTATCTCGGTGTGGTCACCGGTATCGCCGCCATCGCCCTGCCCTGCACCCGATCCTCGGGCTCGCGTACCTCCTGTGGTGGCTCTTCTTCGTCCTCTGGTTCATCGCGGTGGCTTGGTACCTGGTCCGCCTCGCTCGAGGCGCGGAGCCTCCAGGGGCCAGAGGCTGATCGGCCGTCCTGTCCCCTCGTGCCGTGGGGGATGATGGTCGGGCTGTACTGACAAGCGACCCTGACTTCGAGGTCAGGGTCGCTTGGTCTTGGCGGGGTTGTCGACGGGTGCAGGTCTGGAGCCTGAGCGCCGCCCTGCGCGGAGATCAGGAGCCTGGCTGCCAGCTGGGCCCGAAGGCCTGGGTGAGGCCCTCGACCGGGGTCGCCACCGGCGCCGTCGGGTCGGTCACGTCGACCACCGTCAGCCCGTCGGGGCCGTCACCGACGATGTGGCGGCTGTTCGGCGACCAGCCCCTGGCGTCGAGCTCGATGTCGAGCGAGATGGCCTCGCGCGAGGCCACGTCATAGAGCATCGCCTGGGATGCGTCGGTGATGGCCCTGCCCCAGCGTGTGAACGCGATCTGTGAGCCGTCCGGGGACCACAGCGGATTGACCTCGTCCAACTCGTCCTCGCCGGCGATGAGCACGTCCTCGCCCGTGGCCAGGTCAACGAGATAAAGGTCGTATTTGTCGGGGCCGGCGCTGACGACCACGGTCGTACCATCGGGGGAGATGGAAAGGCGGTCAAGGGAATAGCCATAGCCGGTCAGGTCGCCGATCCGCTCGGCGTTCGCGCCATCGGCGTCCATCCGATACACGCCGTAGTCGAACGCGTGGTCATCCGAGCCGGCAAAGATGATGGACTCGCCATCGGGCGTCCACAGCGGCGCGCGCGCGGCGAGCGCAGGGTCACCGATGACCCAGGCCGGCGCGCTACCATCGCTGGCCGCGCTCCAGATCCGCTTCTCGCAGAAGGAGCCCGGGAGCGGGCAGCGCCCTGCTCCCTTGGCGACATCGGGATCGTCGGCCGCGAAGAGGAGCCTCGATCCGTCAGGGCTCCAGACGAGCGGGAAGGGTTCGCTCTCGAGCGGCTCGCTGACCGCGACGGGGTTGGAGCCGTCAGCGTCCCGGACCATGACAGTGAACGGGCCCTCGGGGCTGGGCCCTTGGAAGTATGAGTCGGGCGCTGACACGTAGGCGAAGCGCGTCCCGTCGGGTGACCAGAAGGGCCCGAGAGCGAACTCGTCGTCGCCCGTCAGACGGACCGGGTCGCCAGACTCGTCGGAGGCGTGTCTTTGGATGACGCCCTCCTGCGTGAAGTACGTCAACCCCGCGAGCGGGTCGCCACCGTCGTCGGCACGCGTGAGGTTGCCCGCGAGAGCCAGGCTGGCCGCGAGGGCAGCCACGAGCAGCGCGAGGGTGAGAATGAGGATGAGCGCGCGGGGCATGACCCCGAGCTGGGCGCGGGTTTCCATGGAGATCCACCTTTCCGTGGTGGCCCAGGCGGGTCGCTGTCGCGTGCGTGCAACAGCCTCGACGAATGCAGTCTCGAGGCTCTCGGGCGCGCGGGGGGCGGCGTCCGCTTCGAGCCAGTCGGTCAGGAGGCGGTCCAGATCGACGTCGAACGCATCGTTGACGCTCATGCCGGACCCCCTTCCTGCAAGGGCAGCCGCGCGTCCGCCTCGAGCGAGGCGCGCATCTGCGTCTTGGTGCGGTTGAGTCGGGACTTGACGGTGCCCACCGGCAGGCTCAGCGCCTGGGCGGTCTCGTGCATCGGCAGCCCGAGGTAGTAGTGCAGGACGATGAGCGCCCGCTGTCCGGGGTCGAGGGTCATGAAGACACGCCCCAGCTCGTCACGGTCGGCGGTCACGTGGGCGGGATCGGCAGCTTCGGTCTCGATGGGCCGGACCTGGCGCTCCGCGCGCAGGCGGCGCTTCTCCTTGCGTGCCTCGCGATAGCAGGCGTTGACGAGCAGTCGTCGGATCCAGGGCTCGAACTTGTCCGGGTCGCGCAGGCCCTTGAGGTCACGCCAGGCGCCGATGAGGGCTTCCTGGGTGGCGTCGTGTGCCCGGTCGTCGTCCCGGAGGATGAGCCGTGCGATGGCGTAGAGCCGGTCGATCTGGCCGCGTCCCAGCTCCGTGAACGCGGCCCGATCACCCGCCATCGCCCGTTCGACGAGATCCCGCTGCATCGGGTCTCCTGTAGCGGCGGCCCGTGTGGCCACTCTCGAACCATAGGTGCCGCTACAAGGGCAGGGGTTCCATCTTGGTCGGCTGGCCCTGCCGGGCACGACTCCGGCGGTGAGGCGATGGTGGCGTATCGCCCCCGTTCCGAGGACTGCGGTGATGGCGAACTTCGCCTCGATCGGCCGCCAACAGCAGGAGGTCGGCTGCGCTGGGCAGGCTCGCTCTAGCGTGAGCCGGTCGTGGCGATGCCTTCCACGAACGCGCGCTGTGCCACGAGGAAGATGATGACCATCGGGAGTGATACCAGCACCCCGCCCGCCGCCATCAACTCCCATTCCTTCTGACCGCCGATCGAGGGGTTGTCGATAAGGGCTTTGAGCCCGAGCGGCAAGGTGAAGGTGGCGCTGTCATGGAGGAAGATCAGCGGTTTGACAAGGTCTGTCCAGGCCGCCTTCAGCTCGAAGACGAAGACCACCACCAGCGCCGGCATCGTGAGCGGCAAGGCGATCGATCGCCACATCCGCACGTAGCCCGCTCCGTCCACCCGTGCCGCCTCGAACAACTCCCGAGGCAGTCCCAGGTAGAACTGCCGCAGCAGGAAGACATAGAAGGCCGAGGCGAAGAGGTTGCCGGCCCATAGCGGTACCAGGCTGCCGTTGAAGCCGAGCGCCTCCCAGATGAGGAAGTTCGGGATCATGGTGACCGCACCAGGCAACATCATCGTGGCCAGGGCCACCCCGAAGAGCAGATCTCGCCCAGGAAATCGGAACCAGGCGAACCCGAAGGCCACCAGTGCCGAGCTGACGGTGACGGTGAACGCCGCCAGCAGTGAGACGACCACGCTGTTGATGGCCCACTGCGCCACCGGAGCCATCTCGAAGAGACGGACATAGTTGACCCAGCGTACGTTCTGCGGGATGAGCTCGCCGTCGAAGACGTCCGCCCCGTCCTTCAGCGACGCCGACACGAGCCAGATCATCGGATAGAGGAAGATCACCGTCGCGATGAGCAGCAAGACCACGACGGCCGCGCGCCCGATCAAGGCGACCGGCCACGAGCGCGCGCGCGTGACACCCGGCGCATGCCCCAGCAGAGCGGCCTGGCGCCGCGAGATCGAGCTCATCCGGGATCACTCTCGTAGTACACCCAGCGGCGGCTGGCGATGAAGTGGAAGAGGGTGATCGCCACCACCACCGCAAAGAGCATCCAGGCCATCGCCGCGGCGTATCCCATGCGCCCGAACTCGAAGGCGTTGCGGAAGAGGTAGATGACCAGGAACAGAGCGCTCTCCTCCGAGGCGCCCGAGGTCTGGGCGCCGTAGAACATCGTGTAGACCTCGGTGAAGAGCTGTAGGGCGGCGATGGTGTTGACGACAAGGACGAAGAAGAGGGCTCCGGAGATGGCAGGGATGATGACGTGGCGCAGGCGCGCGCCGGCGCCGGCCCCATCGAGCGTGGCTGCCTCCAGCAGGACGCGGGGGACCGTGCGCAGCGCGGCGTAGAGGATCACCACTGTCCCGCCGATGCTCCAGAGCATCATCATGACCACCCCCGGCTTGATCCAGGCCGGGTCGTTGAGCCAGCTGGGACCTTGGATCCCAGCCACCCCGAGCGCCTCGTTGACGACGCCGGACTGCCCGTTGAGGAGCAGCAGGAAGAGCGCGCCGACGGCCACGGCGGGTGTCACGTTGGGCAGGTAGAAGGCTGTCCGGAAGAAGCCCGACGCGATCTGCACCCGGTCGAGCAGCAGCGCCAGGCCGAGACCCAGGAGGACCGAGCCCGGTACGTAGAGCAGGGTGAAGAAGAGCGTGTTGGCCAGGCTGGTCCAGACCAGCCGATCGTCGATGAGACGCTCGTAGTTCTGTAGCCCCACCAGGCGATCGGGAGTGAAGCGGATGGCGTCGTAGTTGGTGAACGAGATGCCCAGACTGGCGGCGATCGGCACCAAGGTGAGCAGCACGAACCCGATGGCCCAAGGCGAGATGAAGACGAGACCCCAGCGCGTCTCGGGGCCGGGGAGCCCGAGACGCGGAAGCTTCGCACCTCGGGCTGACCGTGACAGCCGGCTCATCCGAGACCGAGCGCCATTCGGGACCCGATCACCTCATCGATCGAGCGCATCGTCGATGGCACGCTGAGCCTCCTGGTCGGCCGTCGCCAGAGCCTCCGCCGGGTCCGCGCCTTCGTTGAGGACCGCTTCCACAGCGCCACGCCAGGCCTGCTCGAACTCGGCGGCTGCCGGCGAGGAGGGCAGGGCGAAGGCCTGCTCCTGGCTCTGGAGAACGGCATCTACCGCGGCCGCGAAGGTGGGCATGTCGCTGAGATCCACGAGCTCGCCGAAGATGACCTTGTCGGCCTCGCGATTCGCCGTGTACACGCCGGTATTGGGTTTGCCCTCGCTCGCTCGATCCGCGGCGCGCGTCTTCGCCGCCGCGATCCAGGCGTCGGCCGTGGTCATCGTCGCGGCAAAGGCACAGGCGGCCTCGGCGTTCGGGGTACCAGTGACGATGGAGAAGGCGAGGCCATCAGCCCAGGTGATCGGATCACCGGCGGTCGTCTGGAACGGTGCCGCCATGAGCGGCACATCAGGCGAGACGTCGGCGAGCACGTTGAGGTACCACTCCTCCATGGGGAAGGCTCCGACCTGGTCCGCGGCGAACTCGTTGCCTGAGCCGAAGAAGTCCCACGTGTCTCGGAAGTCGAGGAATGGCGCCCGGCCACCGGCGGCATCATGGAGGGAGGCAGCGAACGCGAGCGCCTCGGCGACCCGGGGATCGTCGAGCTGCGAGGTAAGGCCGTCGGCCGAGAGCAGGTCAGCACCGTTGGCCTTGGCCCACAGCGGCAGGAACTCGGGCAGCTTGGGGTCGATGCCGATCCTCGAGAGATCCGAGCCCGAACCCTGGGTCAGGGTCTCGTTCGCCGAGCTGATGGCATCCCAGTCCGACCAGTCGAAGGCCCCGGGATCGATCCCAGCCTCGTCGAACGCAGCGGTGTTGATCAGCCACAGGCGGGTGTTGAAGAACTGCGGGAACCCGTAGAGCTTTCCGTCGAACCTGACTTGGTCGACGGCCGCGGGGCGGTAGTCCTCGGCCTTGATGCCCTGCGCCTTCATGCAGTCCTCGACCGGCTGCAGGACGCCGCGGGCGGCGTAGGTGCCGACGATGTTGCGCGGGATGCTGACGACGTCGGGAGGCGAGGAGCTCGAGAGGACCGTCAGGAACTGCTGCGGATCGAATCCGCTTTCGCTGAAGCTGAGGTCGACGCCGGGGAAACGCTCACGGAAGTGGTCGACGCGGACCTGCGCGATCTCGTCTCCGGTCTCGTAACCGAATCCGTACACGGACACCTCGCCCTGCAACGGGGAAGGCGAGGAGCCCACCACTTCAGGGGAGGCCGACCCGTCTTGGGCAGCGGTGGGGCCGCCGATCGCGACAAGGATCAGCAGCGAGGGAACCGACAAAGCGGCGAGACGGAACCTGGACATCTCCACTCCTCCAGCAGCGGCCATGCGCATTCGACACTTCTGCGTCGACCGTCATGGCAGTACATCCTCTGGGCCGTTGCGGCTGGTCCAGCCGGCAGAGGCAGCGGATGACAGACACCTTTCAGGTACCGGCGAATCGATGTCTCGCGGTTGCGCCCATCCCTACCATGGTCCCGACGGCGGATGAATGATTCGACCGCCCGCGATCGTCTAGTAGTCGAGATGGGGGTCATCGACGTGCTGGACCGCCAGCGTCAAGGGTCTGCCCGCGACCACGGATGGAGCACGACCTCCATGCCGGTCGAGCGTGCACAACGCGAGCTTGCCTTCCGCCGGCTGGCGGACCGGCAGCTCGACCGCTGCTACCGGCTTGCCGCGGTCGTGCTGGGCGACCAGACCGAGGCGCAGGATGCGGTCCACGACGCCTTCGTGATCGCCTGGCACAAGTACGACACGCTGCGCGATCGGGCACGTTTCGAGGCCTGGTTCGATCGCGTCGTCGTCAACACCTGCCGCGACCGCATGCGTCGCGCCCACCGTCAGCAGGTCGGGGACATCTCGGCGCGGCCGGACGTCGCCGGCCCTGATCCGACGGAACCCGTTGCCGACGAGATCGTCGTGCGCCGGGCGCTGAGCAGGCTCGGGCCCGACGACCGGATCGTGCTCGCGCTGCGCTTCTACCGCGACCTGCAGGTCGATGACATCGCCGATCTGCTGGGTATCAATCCGCGCGCAGCCAGCTCGCGCCTTCACCGGGCGGTGGAGCGGCTGCGCCGCAACCTTGACGACGACGAACGGGAGGCCGCGAGATGAACGAGCGCGACCTCGAGGCCCGGCTCCGGGAGACATACCGGGCCCAAGCCGAACGAGCTGACCCGGGGGCGCTCGCCGAGCGCGTGTATGCCATCCCCGCCACGGCCGAGCCGGAGCGCCGGCGCTGGTGGCATGGCTTTGGGTCCGGTGTGGCGCGACACGTTGGACCCGGCGGGGAGCAAGTGATGGGAGGGATCCACATGTTGGTATCGATGCGGACAGCCGCGATGGTGGCGGTCCTGGCGCTCGCCACTTCGCTGTTGGCGCTGCAGGTCGGCAGCCCGGCTGAGCAGACGCTGACCGGCGCGAACGACCCCGCCGACAACTGGGTGACGGTCACGGGGACGCAGGAGATGCAGGTGTCATCCTCGGGCTACGGCTTCGGGACGAATTCGATGAGCGATCCGCGCGTCGAAGGAGACTACGCAATGACCTGGCTTGCCGTGATGGATCCGGGCGGCGAGAACAACGACTACCCGCTCTGGGGCACGACCACGATCACCAACGACGGTGGGACATGGCAGGGCCAGTGGATCGGGTTCAAGGACGACCAGGGGCGGCATCACATCACGGAGTGGTTCGAGGGCACGGGTGCCTACGAGGGACTGCGCTACATCGAGCAGGGGGAGCAAGCAGAGCCGAGCAGCTCAGCGAGCTCCGAGAAGCTGGACGTGACCGGGCTGATCTATGAGGGCATGGCCCCCCAGACAGTCATCCCGGCAGAGATCGCCCCGTAGCAGACCTGCCCCGTGAGCGGACGGGGGCTCGTTCCACATGGGACGGGCCCTCGCTTCGCAGGGTCTGACCTAGCCGAGGTCGAGCTGCCCTTGGATCCGCTGCAGTGCCGACGGCCGCGGCCCTTGCCACGGGCACAAGGTCGTCATCGCCGGCGCGCTCGTCTTCGCGCTCGGCGGCCTGTTCCTCATCGGCCAGCCCATCGCCCAGCAGCGACTCGCCCAGCCAGGGGCCGAGGCAACCCTTCAGCCGGGGGCCGCGGCCGACGTCGCTGTCGGCCCCGACATGACCTATCTCACGGGCACCGAGGTGTGCACCGGCGAGAGGACCGGGTCGGATGTCGTGGACGGGATCGTGCAGACCTACCGCCACAACAGCTGTGACTTCGTGAGTAGCGACCCGAGGTTCACCGGCACCATGGACGGCGACGTCATCATCTACGGGTCGGGCTACACCGGGCCGTGGACCGGGGAGTCCGTGCTGGCCAACGATGATGGTGCCTGGCGCGGGACGTCGGAGGGGGTGTGGGACGCGACGAATGCCTCGCCGCTGGGCACGCCTGGGCTCACGTTCCACTACGGCGTGGTGACGTATGTGGGAGAGGGAGCCTACGAGGGGTCCACCGTCCACCTGTACCTGGCCGGCACTGACGAGATGACGTCACACACCGGCTGGATCTCTGCGGGCGAGTGATCGCTCCGAGACTGCATCCTGCACGAGGCCCGTCCCACGTGGGATGGGCCTCTTCTCCGCTGGACACGAGGCACCCGCTGGGCGGAGGATGGTGCCGCGATGCCAGGCCCACCGAGGCATCGCCAAGCAGGCAAGGAGTCCCATGGCAGCACACGTAGACATCGACCCGCTCGTCCCACCCAGCGGCGATGGCTGCGTGGAGTGCCTCGACGCAGACGGATGGTGGTTGCACCTGCGCCGCTGCGCGCGCTGCGGACACGTCGGTTGTTGCGATTCCTCGCCCTCACAGCACGCCAGCCGCCACGCCCAGCTGCCGGGCCACGCGGTGGCGCAGAGCTTCGAGCCCGGCGAGGACTGGCTCTGGGACTACGGGGCGCAGGAACTGGTGGATGGCCCGGAGCTCACACCGCCGCTGCACCACCCGCCCGAACAGCCGGTCCCTGGTCCGGCGGGGCGTGTGCCGCCCGACTGGCAGCGGCTCCTGCACTGAGAGCCCTCCGGGGCCGTGAGCAAGATCTTCTCGACCCCGTTCGCCTCGGTCTACCCCCTCTACGTGGCCAAGCTGGAGCGCAAGGGACGGACCCGTGCCGAGCTGGATGAGGTCATCGAATGGCTCACCGGCTACGACGAAGCGGCCCTCCAGCGGCACCTTGAGGCGGGGACCACATTCGAGGACTTCTTCGCGCAGGCGCAGCTCAACCCCGCTGCCGCGCACATCACCGGCGTGGTCTGCGGCGTCCGGGTCGAGGAGATCCAGGACCCGCCCATGCAACAGATCCGCTACCTGGACAAGCTCGTCGACGAGCTCGCCCGGGGCAAGGGTCTGGAGAAGGTGCTCCGCGGCAGCTGAGCGCCGGGCCTGCGCGCGGTAGCATGCGCTCCAGGCATGGACCAGAGCAAGACACCTGCGCACCGCATCGGTCAGGCGGCCATCCGTGTGCTCGGGCCCGACCGGACGCCGCTCGCGCGACAGCCGGTCCGCGTGGCCCAGACCGGTCACGCGTTCCTCTTCGGGTGTATCGGCTTCGAGTTCATCCCGTACGCGACCGGGGAGCTCGCCGGCCGTGAACGCGAGGTGGCCCAGCGACTCGAGCCGCTTTGGCTCGACCTGTTCGGCGCGGTGACGCTGCCCTTCTACTGGAGTCGGTTCGAGCCGGTGCGGGGAGCCCCGGACAGCGACAGGCTGCGGGTGACCGCCGAGTGGTTCAGGCAGCGCGGGGCCATCGTCAAGGGTCACCCGCTCTGCTGGCACACCGAGTCCGCACCCTGGTTGCTCGAGCTGTCGGTGGAGGAGGTCCGCGACGAGCTTCTGCGGCGCATCGAGCGCGAGGTCGCAAGCTTCGCCGGACTGATCGACACCTGGGACGTGGTCAATGAGGCCGTCATCATGCCGATCTTCGACCGGTATCCCAATGGCATCACCCCGGTGGCGCAGCGACTCGGCCGGCTTGGACTCCTGCACGAGACGTTCGCCACGGCACGGGCGGCGAACCCGGCCGCGACCCTGCTGCTCAACGACTTCGACCTCTCCGAGTCGTACGAGCGACTGATCTCGGAGGCGCTCGACGCAGGCGTACCCATCGACGCCATCGGCATCCAGTCGCACATGCACCAGGGCTACTGGGGTGAGGAACGGACCGGCCGCATCCTGGAGCGCTACGCTCGCTTCGGGCTACCGCTCCACTGGAGCGAGACCACGATCGTGTCAGGGGACCTGATGCCCGGGCACATCGTCGACCTCAACGACTGGCAGGTCGAGACCTGGCCCAGCACACCGGAGGGCGAGGCTCGCCAGGCGGACGAGGTGGTCCGTCACTATCGAACGCTCTATGAGCATCCGGCGGTGGCGGCCGTCACCTGGTGGGGACTGGCAGATGGAGCGTGGCTCAACGCGCCGAATGGGCTGGTCCGCGCCGACGGCACGCCCAAGCCCGCGTTCGAGGCGCTGTATCGGCTGATCAAGGACGACTGGTGGCTGTCGCCCACCGAGCTCACCACCGACGAGGGCGGCTGGCTCACCCTGCGCGGCACCGCCGGTCGCTACACCATCGGCGACGGCGGGAGCAGCGCCACGGTCGAGCTGCTCGCGGGCGGCGATGACGTCCGGCTCGAGCTGGAGCTCGGTCCCTAGCTGAACTACACCTCGCTGGTCCTAGCCTCGGGCGGGCGCGGAGTCGAAGTACTTCCAGTGGCCCTCGGAGACCACCTCGACCACGTCACCGTCGACCTTGATGGCGGTCTCATCGTCGATGGCGAAGGACGGGTCAGGGATGCCCGCGGCCCACTTCTCAGCATTGGCGATGGTGTTGTGGGGCAGCATCTCGTGGTCCAGGTGCGGGAAGATCGAGAAGTCGACGATGCCGAGCGTCTCGTCGCCACCCTCCGGCGGTCGCCAGCCCACGAACGGGGCCCCGATCCTCGGGGTCATGACCATGCTGCCAGCGCTGAGCCCGACATAGACGGTGTCGGTCAGCTCGGCGAAGAGGTCGGCCAGCCCGGACTGGCGCATCCAGTGGCACAGGTACAGCGCGTCGCCACCGTTGACCAGGAGCGCGTCGACCTCCCGCACCATCGGCAGCCAGCGTTCCGGATCGATGCTCGGCAGGGCTGTCAGCTCGAGCACGCCCATCGACTTCCAGCCCAGCTCGACCATGGGCGTGGTGGCGGACCCGTCGAGGAACTTCCAGGCCTGGATCGGTCCGTTGGGGATGGCGTAGATCGCCGTGGGGATGCACAGCGCGTTCGACGCTTCGATCGGCTTGCCCAGCAGCTCGACCAGCGCCGCTTCGATGGCCCGGTTCTTGACGCCGGCGGATGTGAGCAGCAGTTTCATGTGTGGCTCCGGGAAACGCTCGTGGAGCTGGCGCGCGACGAGCTGGCCGCGCAAGGCCGAGACCGCGAAGTGTGCACTACCTGAGACAGTAGGCCCTGGCCGGGGGGTCATGAGGCATGGAGGTGATCACACGCATGGCGACCCGGCCACTGGCCGACACGCTCGCGCTCGCGGCTGCTGGTGACGAGATCGCCTTCCAGCACGTCATCGCCGCCAATCACGAGGACATGCGCCGGGTCTGCTGCGCGATCAGCGGCGATCCCGCTATCGCCGACGACGCCGTCCAGGCCGCCTGGCTCATCGCCTGGCGCAAGCTGCACAGGGTCCATGGGCCCGAGCAGCTGCGTCCCTGGCTCGTGTCGGTAGCGGTCAACGAGGCACGCAAGCTGATGAGCAAGCGGCAGCGGCGAGCGCGCATCGAGGCTGCGGCCGACCCATCCGCAGAACCCGGAGGCGTCGATCCGGCCACCGGCATCGCGGCGGTGGATCTGTGGGCCGCACTCGCCCGCCTCGACCCCGACGATGCCGCCCTGCTCGCCATGCGCTATGTGGCGGGCTTCGACTCCAACGAGCTCGCGGCGGCGATGGGGATCAGCCCCTCCGGCACTCGCAGTCGCATCGAGCGTGCCCTCAAGCGGCTGAGGAAGGACCTTGACCATGGATGAGCAGACCGCGTTCGAGCGGCAGGTCGCCGCTGAGCTCGAACGACGAGCGGGACCGGCGCACCCGGTCGACGCCCCTTCGATCTACGCGACCGTGGCCGCCGATCGATCCCCCAGATGGAGGTTCCAGAAGATGTTCGATGCCACCAAGCTCGCCCTCGCCTCCGCCGTCGTGGCTCTCTTCGGCGGCCTGCTGCTGAACGGTGCGCTCACCAGTCAGACGGATGTGAACCCGTCGGCGGAGGCCGCCGGGGTGGGTGTCGCTGTCCACGGCACCATGGGCGGTGACCCATCCGAGCTCACCGTCAGCGATGCCTACGAGGGACAGGGATACTCCGCGGGAGCCTACGTCTTCGATGCCCTGCCCATGGACTTCGACGACGACCGGCTCGATGGCACCCTGAGCGGTCGGGTCGACATGGCCTTCTACTTCCCGGAGATCGTGGCCATGCGCGGGTCCGTGGCCATCGCCAACGAGGATGGCAGCTGGAGCGGCACCGTGAGCGGCGCGGGGCTGACGGGCGACGACTGGCACGTACTCATGCAGCTCGACGGCGCGGGCGCCTATGAGGGACTTTCCGCGACGCTGGTGCCCGGCACCGCCGAGGCCGACTGGGGCGCGTTCACGGGCGTGATCTATGCCCGCGTCGACCTCGATCCAAGCCAGCGCCCGGCATCTACCGCTGCGACCGAGTAGCACCAGCCCCGCCATCCTCACCGTCGACAGCGTCTTCGCCGGCAGACCCGGTTCGGAGGCGCTGTCCACGTGTCAGGTAGCCTAGGGGCAGCCATCTAGCCAAGACGCGGGTGCGATATGACCGACGAACAGAAGACGACGACCGGCTCGCCTGACGGCAGCGAGGTGCCCCACGACGAGTGGCCCGCCTGGTGCGAACGGGCCACCGCCGACCACCGCGGGCGCGAGGTCCGTCTGCTTCAGGCGGACCAGGCGCTCGGAGAGGTTAGCCTCGCTGCCGGCCAGAAGTTGGTGTCCATCGACCACGACGCCCTCGGCTCGACCGAGGCGCTCACCATCAAGTGTGGCTCGAGCGCCGTGCCGGTGAGCTACGTCGTGGCCCAGCCGCAGGCGATCCGCCAGCAGCGAGACCAGACCGGCCAGCTGGAGAGCTTCAGCATCATCGATTCGACCGGACGCACGACCTCCCTCGACTTCGGCTGATCGACGCCCTTCTCGGTGCGGCCGTCGCGGTCGATGCGCTACGGTCCAGGGGTGGACTATCCGGTCTCGCCGGCGATGAGTGTCCGCAGCGTGTCACGCGACCCCGAGAGGATCAGCTCCTCGCCGGCCTGGAGTCGTCGCTCGGCTGGGGGATTGGCATCGTACTCGCCACGACCACGCACGATGGCCAGGGTGAAGATCCCGCGCGCCAGGAGCTCACCCACGCTCGTGCCGTCGAGCGGGCCCCCGGCCGCGACGCGGTATTCCTCGATGGAGAAGGAGATGTGGGCGCGTGACAGGGCGGCATCGATGTAGTCGCTGACCGCCGGCCGCACGGCAAGCTCTGCGATGCGGTGGCCAGCCATGGTGTAGGGCGAGACGATCCGGTTGGCGCCGGCCCGCTTCAGTCGCGCCTCGGCCACCGGGGCATTGGCCCGGCCGACGATGAAGAGCCCCCGGCTCAATGTCCGTGCCGACAGCACCACGTAGACGTTGTAGGCGTCCTCGTCCATGGTCGCGACCAGGCCCGCGGCGCGCTCGATGCCCGCAGCGATGAGCGTGGCCTCGTCGGTCGCGTCGCCCACCACGACCAGGTAGCCGTCCTCTCGCGCCCGGTCGATCGAATCGGGCCGGATATCGACCACGACCACGTTGCGGCCGCTGTCGCGCAGCTCGGCCGCGACCGTGGAGCCCACGCGGCCGTATCCACAGACGATGTAGTGGTCGGCCATGCCCGTGATCCGTTCCTGCATCTTCCTCTGCTCCCTTCGACCACTGCCGATCTCCGCCAGGACGACCTCGGCCATGATGCCCACTCCGCCGAAGATGAGGGCCGTGCCCACCAGCGACGCGGCCATGGCCACCAGGCGACCGGCCCCATCGAGCGGGCGGACCTCGCCGAAACCCACCGTGGTGAGCGTGATGACGGTCATGTAGAGAGCGTCGTAGAAGGTCCAGCCCTCGATGGCCTCGAAGAGGATCGTGAAGGTGACCATCGCGATGACGACCGCGAGGACCCACGCCCGCACATGTGCCCGCGTGACGCGGGTACGCAGAGGGGTCGTCTCCTCCACCGTTTTCGATGCCCCGTCCCGGTGAGGTGTCGAGACGCTCACAGCGATGAGTCTAGTCGTCCGGAGCCCACGAAAAGCGCTCAGTGCCCCGCGAGCTGCGCCTCGTAGCCGCGCAGGTCGGCCACCGAGACGTTGCCCCCGCAGAGCACGAGCACGACGTGATCCGTCGCGCCGAACCGGTCAGCCACACCCTCGAAGGCCGCGAGCGTGCAGGCAGCCGCCAGCTCCGGCAAGACCTTGACCCGCTCGAGCAGGAGGACCAGTGCGGCGTACGCCTGCGCATCGGTCACCACCAGCGAGTCATGAAGATGCTCGCGGGCGAAGTCGTAGGCCACGGCCGACAGATAGGGTGAGCCCAGCGTGCGGGCCAGGCTCGTCGGCGTCATCGACAGCGGTCGACCGGCGGCAAGCGAGTCGTGGAGCACCTGCGCCCCATCCGTCTCGACCGCCCAGATCCGGGCGGTCGGGCGAAGGGCGAGGACCGCGGAGCCGACGCCGGTGATGAGGCCGCCACCGCCGACGCTGACGAACACGTCGGTCAGCTCCGGCAGGTCCTCCACCAGCTCCAGCCCGAGGGTGCCATCGCCGGCCATCATGGCCGGATGGTCGAAGGGGTGGGCGACCACCATCCCATCTCGCCCCAGCTCCTCGGCGCGCTCGAACATGGCCGCGATGTCCGCAGCGATCTCGACCGTCGCGCCGTAGCCGCGCGTGGCCGCCACGTAGTTCTGCGGGGTCGTCTGGGGCATGAGCACGGTAGTGGAGACACCCAGGACCGCACCGGCGTAGGCCAGGCCCTGGGCGAAGTTGCCGCCCGACACGCCGACGAAGTGATCGGCGCCGGTCGCTGCCATCAGGTCCAGGAGCTGGTTGAAGGCCCCCCGCGGCTTGAACGAACCGGTCTTCTGGAAGAGCTCGAGCTTGAGATAGACGTTGGTGCCGGACCGGTCCGATAGCGTGGTGCTGCGGAGGAGGGGAGTGCGATGGACCAAGCGAGCGGTCCGTTCGCGTGCGGCGCGGATGTCGTCGAGGGCGAGCACGCTACCGACCATACGGCATCGAACTCCGGTCACGCGGCCGGTTCGGCGATCTCCAGGAAGCGCGGGCAGACCCGGGTCAGCGCTCGACAGGCGAGGCCGGGTCCATGCCCCACTCGACATAGGAGTCGTAGTACACGCTCACATCCTCGTAGCCCAGGAGCACGCTCAGCGCATACCAGGCCTGCGCTGCGCGGTTGCCGATGGTGCAGTAGGTGATGACCGGCGACGACGGCGCGATGCCCACGGCCCCCAGGGCTTGCCGCAGCTCGTCATCAGGCCGGAACGCTCCGTCGCTCGTGCGCAGGGCGTCGATCGGCAAGTGGATCGCTCCCGGGATGTGGCCCGGCCGGCCTCTGGACTCGGGTGCGCCGGAGGGCCAGAACTGCCGGCCCGTGTACTCGGCCTCCGAACGCACGTCCAGCAGGATCCCCGGCCGCTCCACCGGCGCAGCGGCCACTTCCGCGGTGGAGGTGATGTACCGGTGCTGGCCGGGCAGGTCGTAGTCAGTCGCCGGCGGCGCGGGGGTCTCGCTGGACCACGTGCCCCCGGCCTCGAGCCAGCGCTCCCGCGGGCCGTCCATGAGGCGCACCCGATCGTGGCCGCACGAGCGGAGCAGCCAGTACCCGAGATGCGCAGCGTAGCCGTAGGTGATCACCGTGGTATCCGGCCCGATGCCCGAGCGCCGGACCAGTGCCGCCAGCTCCGCGTCGGAGATGACCGAGTAGTCCGAACCGCGCAGGTCGACATAGGCGTCCCACAGGACAGCGCCAGGGATATGGCCCTCGCGGTACTTGGCCAGGCTGACATCGACCTCCACGATGCGCACGCTGGGATCGTGGAGATGTGTCGCGATATCGTGGGGCTGGACCCGGGTGTCTTCAGTGGGCATGGTTTCCCTCGCGCTGCGGCGTGTCCGGCCCCCAGCGCCCCTCGGGCCGCGTGAGCGAACCGCGGCTCGCCCGTGCTCGTCGGAACACCCGCCCCAGCATAGGCTTCGGCACAAGCTCTGGACGCGACCGGTCGTCGACTACACTCGTTCGATGCCGACGCTCAGGGAGCATCTGGACTCCCCACAGTTCACCGACTCCGACGGCGTGTCCGTGGGCGAGAGCGTGGTCGGCCGCGTGGGCGGCACTTGGGTCAAGTCCGGAGAGCCGCGCTGGAAGGCGTACCTCTTCTACCTGATCTGCCTTGGCGGCGGCGCAGGACTGGTCCTGACCGGCGGTGGCGAGCTCGACATCTTCGCCATGTTCGGACTTCTGTGCGTCGGGCTCGGCATCTTCGGTGTGGTCGAGACGCTCCGCAACAAGCCCTTCACCCGCATCTTCGGAGGGCCTCCGCCGCCGTCCGAATGAGCCTCCCATTCCCTCTGACACGTGCACCACAGGGCCGTCCGGCACGGTCGGATCGGCTGCGCAGATGGGTACTCCGGCCCTATCCAGTCGCACCGCCTTCCCGGCAGGCTGAACCCCAAGAGCCGAAACGGGCATCCACGACGAGGCATCCGTCCCACGATGCAGGCGTCACCGGTCGGCGTATCCGCGCTCGAAAAGGGGGAACCATGCGAGCTTTCAGAATGACCCTCGCCGGATCGGTGGTGATCGCGCTGCTGGTCGGGCTCGGCGGTGCAGCCATCGCCCAGACCGATGAGGTCACACCCGTGGCCACCACCGGGACCCTGGAGATCGCCGCTCCGACCACGACCGATGCGGGCACGGTGAACGTCCACGACTGGACTGCCGAAGACCCGCGCCTGAGCGGGACGGCCACCTATACCGGCACGTGGCAGCTGTACGATCCGCCCTCCGAGGAATGCGACGACCCCAGCCGCACCGAGGGCGCCATGTACGAGATCGCCAACGACGGCGGGACCTGGCACTGCGCCGGCGTGAACGCGCCGATCCCGGGGCCTGACGGTGCCCGCAACGTGCACGTGCTGGCCCTGACCGGCACCGGCGACTACGAGGGCCTCTACGCCTATATCATGATCGACTGGAGCACGGAGCCCTTTACCTTCAGCGCGCTCATCACGCCGAACAAGGTGCCCCTCGAACCCGTCATGCAGGGCTAGCGTCACTCTCGCGAGCGAAATCGACGACCTCGGTCACCTCGTCCCGGTGATAGGGGATGGGCGTCCCCTGCATGAAGCCGCGTGACGAGGTGACCACGCAATAGAGCTTGCCGGCCTCCAGGATCGCGACCACGACCTCGTGACCGTCGTGTGATTCGATCTGTCCCACCTCGTCCTGGCGATCGACGCCTTCGACACGGTGTGCCAGTCGGAAGATGCGCCGCGGTGTGGCCGGGAAGCCGTTGTCGCGGGCGAACCGAACCACCGCTTCACGGTACTTCTCGGCCTGCTCCCGCGAGCGCGCTCCGGGGAAGAAGTAGGTCGGTATCGGTATCGGGTCGGACATGTGGCCATTGTGCCCGAGGGTGCGCCGTGCGCTGCGACGCGGGGTCGGCGTGCGATAGGCTCGACACCCATCCGAGCAGCTGCGGGCAGGGGAGGAAGCCACATGGATCCGGACGTCGCGGTCGACGCCTTCTCACGCGTGCTGCCCGTCCTGCTGCTGGTGGGCCTGGGTGCGCTGTTCCGGCGTTCCGGCTTCCTGAGCGCGGGCGCGATCGACGGCCTGCGCAAGCTCGTCCTCAACGTCACCCTCCCGTCCGCCCTGTTCCTGGCCTTCCTCCGCACCGGGCTGGAGGCGCAATACGCCGTCATCGTCATCAGCGTCTTCGGTGCCTGCCTGCTGATGCTCGCGGTCGGCCCCTGGCTACGCCGCGGTGTCGGCGTGCGCAGCGAGGCCATGCCCAGCCTCATGGCCGGCTTCGAGGCCGGCATGATCGGCTACGCCCTCTACTCGGCCATCTTCGGCAGCGAGCACCTCTATCGCTTCGCGGTCGTCGACCTGGGGCAGGTGCTGTTCGTCTTCTTCGTGCTGGCGCCGGTGGTCACGCGTTGGGCCAGTGGCCAGACGCCGCCGCTGTCGGCGACGGTGGAGGCCTTCGTCAGGACGCCCGTCATCATCGCCATCGTGGCCGGCGTCGCAGGCAGCCTGCTCGGCCTGGGTGATGGGCTGGAGTCGAACTCGATCACGGGCGCCGGTCTCGAGACGCTGGCCATGCTGGCCGCGGTGACGACGCCGGCCATCGCCATCGTCATCGGCTACTCGACCTCCTTCTCCGCCGGCTCGCTGGTCGACCCGGCCAAGACGCTCCTGGTGCGTCTGCCCATCTGGATCGCTGCGGCGGTGCTCTTCAACGCGCTGGTCATCGAAGGCTGGCTGGGGCTGGACCGGCTCTTCGCGGCTGCGGTGATGACCATGGCTGTGCTGCCGCCGCCCTTCGTGGTCCCACTCTTCATGGCCCGAGCGCGCGGGCGTGACGTGAGCGACGACCCCGACCACGACTACCTGGCCAACACGCTCTCGCTCGCGACGGTGGTGACCCTGGTGCTGATCACGGTGGTGGGCGTCGTCTACGCGACGTAGCTGGCGCAGGCGACCAGACCACGACGGTCAGTGGCCGACGATGGTGGCGAAGCGCTGGTGGTACTCGGGCGGCTCCATGGCGCTGGCGAAGTAATAGTCCACGGAGACGATGGAGCCGGCGTCGAGCTTGACGAGGGCCACGATATGGTCGGGGCCGTGGGCGCCCGCGGCGTCCTCGATCACGCCCTGGCCGATCCACATCTGTGACTCGCCGGTCACCGATCGCCAGTCGATGCGCGGCGGTTCGCCGGTGCGGCTGCGGTACATGCCCATGATGCGCTCACGGCCGATGAACTTCTCGCCCATCTGCGGACGGCCCTCCACGGCGCCCGGGGCGAGGAGCTTCTCGTACGTGTCCAGGTCCCACTCGGCGAACGCGCGCAGGAACTTGCGGGCGACGACGCCCTCTTTCATGTGGCTGGTACCTCCTGTTCCACAGCATCGTAGCCGGTCTGGGCCCGGCCGGTGCCAGGCAGAGCAGCCGCCGACTTGGGCGCGGTGACTGGCCGATGGCAGGCGATGACCCCGCAGCCGTCCGAGGATGACCCGTGGACCGCGCGAGGGGGCGAGTCGGCCCATCCGGCGGTCCGGCCATCGCGGATACCATCGACCCCACGATGACCGACATTGCCGCACCCCACAACGTCCAGGACGATCCGTCCCCCACCCGGAAGCCGGCCCACGGGTCGCTGCGGACCTTCTTCAAGCCCCGCTCCGTAGCGCTCATCGGAGCCACCGAGAAGGCCGGCTCGGTCGGCCGCACCATCCTGACCAACCTCATCGCCAGCCCCTTCGGCGGCACCGTCTACCCCGTCAATCCCAAGCGCCCCAGCGTGCTCGGCATCCAGAGCCACCCGAGCGTCTCCGCCATCCCCGAGCAGGTCGACCTGGCGGTCATCGTGACGCCGCCGGCGAGCATCCCCGGCATCATCGAGGAATGCGGCAAGGCCGGCGTGCCCACCGCTGTGGTCATCTCGGCCGGCTTCAAGGAGGTCGGTGAGGAAGGCGCCAGGCTCGAGCAGGAGCTCGTGGCCAAGGCCAGGCAATACGGCATCCGCGTCATCGGGCCCAACTGCCTGGGGATCATGAACCCCATCTCCGGCCTCAATGCCACCTTCGCCGCAGGCATGGCCAACAAGGGTCGGGTCAGCTTCATCGGTCAGTCGGGTGCGCTGATCACGGCCATCCTCGACTGGAGCCTGCGCGAGGGTGCCGGCTTCAGCAGCATCGTCTCGCTCGGGTCGATGGCCGACGTGGGCTGGGGTGACCTCATCGACTACCTGGGCGACGACCCCGACACCGACGCCATCGTGATCTACATGGAGACCGTGGGCGATGCTCGCGGCTTCCTCTCGGCCGTCCGCGAGGTCGCGTTGCAGAAGCCGATCATCGTGATGAAACCCGGCCGCACCGCCGAGGCCTCGCGCGCGGCAGCTTCGCACACCGGCTCCATGACCGGCTCGGACGCGGTCCTCGACACCGCCTTCAAGCGCACCGGCGTGCTGCGCGCCGACCGCATCAGCGACCTCTTCTACTTCGCCGAGATCCTGGGCAAGCAGCCGCTGCCCAAGGGGCCCAACCTGACCGTGCTGACCAACGCCGGTGGACCCGGCGTGCTGGCCACGGACGCGCTCATCCGCCACGGCGGCAAGCTGACCCAGCTGAGCGACGAGACCATCGCCAGGCTGGACGGGGTCCTGCCCGCCACCTGGCCCAGGGACAACCCCGTCGACATCATCGGCGACGCCCCGCCCGACCGCTACGCGGCAGCCCTCGACATCCTCAAGACCGATGAGGATAGCGACGGCCTGCTGGTCATCCTCACGCCCCAGGCCATGACCGACCCGACCAAGACGGCGCGCGAGATCATCCCGCACACCGCCGGGACGGAGAAGCCGATCATGGTCAGCTGGATGGGTGGTAGCGAGATCGAGGCCGGCGAGCGCATCCTGGGCGAGGCCGGCTTCGCCACCTTCCCCTATCCCGACAGCGCGGCCATCATGTTCACCGAGCTGGTGGCGTACAGCGAGAACCTCAAGATGCTGTACGAGACGCCCGGCCTGACGCCCGAATGGGTGCGCGGCCCGCAGCGCGAACGCGCCAGCGAGCTCATCGAGCGCGCCCGCGCCGAAGGTCGCACGACCCTTTCCGAACCCGAGTCCAAGGAGCTCCTCGACGCCTACGGCATCCCCGTGGCCGAGACGCGCGTGGCCAGCTCAGCGGACGAGGCCGTCAGCGCTGCCGACGACATCGGCTATCCGGTGGTGGTCAAGCTGGTGAGCCACACCATCACCCACAAGTCGGACGTGGGTGGCGTGCGCCTGGACCTCAAGGACGCCGCTGCGGTACGCGAGGCGTTCAGCGGCATCGAGGCCAACGTCACCGAGCAGTACAGCGCGAGCGATTTCGAGGGCGTCTCGGTCCAGCCCATGATCGACCGCTCCGGCTACGAGCTCATCCTCGGCAGCAGCATCGATCCCCAGTTCGGACCGGTGCTCCTGTTCGGCCTCGGCGGCGTCCTGGTGGAGGTGTTCAAGGACAGTGCCCTGGGCCTGCCGCCGCTGACCGCGACCCTCGCGCGTCGCATGATGGAGCGGACCAAGATCTACACCGCCCTCAAGGGCGTGCGCGGGCAGAAGAGCGTGGACATGGCGGCGCTCGAGCAGCTGCTGGTGCGTTTCAGCGAGCTGGTCGTGGAGCAGCCGGCCATCGCCGAGCTCGACATCAACCCGCTGCTGGCTTCGCCGGAGCGGCTCATGGCGCTCGACGCCCGGGTCATCCTGCAGCCCAAGGAGGTGGCCGACGAGGACCTGCCCAAGCCGGCCATCCGACCCTATCCCCGCAAGTACGTGCAGTCGTGGAAGAGTGAGTCGGGCCTCGACTTCGTCATCCGCCCGATCCGCCCCGAGGACGAGTCACTGGTGGTCGACTTCCACGGCCGCCTTGGGCCTGAGGCCGTCTACCAACGCTACTTCACCAAGCTCGGCTATGAGCAGCGCATCGCGCACGAGCGCCTCGTGCGAGTCTGCTTCACCGACTACGACCGCGAGATCGCGCTCGTGGCCGAACGACTCGATGCGGGCAAGCTGCGCATCGCCGCCATCGCCCGACTCATCCGCCTGCGCGAGGCCAGCACGGCCGAGTTCAGCCTCATCGTGGCCGACGACTATCACGGCCACGGCCTGGGGACCGAGATGGTGCGCCGGCTCATCGATGTCGGCCGCCAGGAGGGCCTCGAGCGGCTCGTGGGCGAGATCCTCGGCGCCAACGGCGGGATGGTCCGCATCTGCGAAGAGCTGGGCTTCACCGTCAGCGCCGACGACGACGGCGAGACCCTGCGCGCGGAGCTGGTGCTCTAGCGGAGGACCGCTTCGAGCCGACGGCGCCAGAGCCGAGACGCAACCACGATCGCCCTCCTCCTCGAGAGGGCTGCGATCGTGCTCGATCGGCGCCCCGGCACCGGCCGGCGCCGGCCGGAAGAAGCGACTCGCCTACCCGTCCATCGCGTCCGACTGCACCGGCCGGGAACGGTAGCGACCAACCAGCTCGCGCCGGGCCAGCTGGTTGCGCACCGGCGGCAGGCCCTGCTCCATGAGCGCGAGGTCGTCGAGCACCATCTCGCCGATCTGCGGGAAGACCACCGGCAGCCCACCGGCGCGATGCGCCTGCAGGACCATGCCCTCGTTCGAGCGCGCGGGATGGTCGGCCGGAGCCGGCTCCTCGGGCCAGACATCGGTGGCCGCGAAGAAGCGGCCTTCACCGGCGTAGCGCACGAACGCATCGAAGTCGACCACGGCCGCGCGGCTCGTCAGCACCACCCGCGCGCCCGCCGGGATGAGCGGCATGTTCTGCGCGTCGAGCAGGTGGGTCGAATCGTCGGTGACGGTGGCGAGGATGAAGAGGAAGGTGCTCGTCGAGAGGACCTCCTCGAGCGACGCGGGCTCCATCCCGGCCTCGCGGACGACCGAGTCGGGCAGCCAGGGGTCATAGCAGCGGATCGTGCTCGGCCGGAACGGCTCCAACAAGGGCAGCAGCGCGCGACCGATGTTGCCGAAGCCGACGATGCCCATCGCCGATCCACGCAGCAGGATGGAGTCGCCGGTGGACTGGAAGACATAGCCCTCGCGTCCCTCGCGGAAGGCGCGGTCCTCGCGGCTGATGCCACGAGCAAGGTCGATGGCCAGGCCCAGCGAGAACTCGGCCACGGCCTGGGCATAGACCGGGGCGCAGACGGCCACGTTGACCCCGCGCTCGAAGCAGGCCTCGTAATCGACGTTCTGAAAGAGGTTGCCCTCGACGTTGAGGATCCCGCGCAGCTTGGGCGCTCGCTCCAGGCGCTCGCGCGGCAGGTCCGGCTGGCCGACGATGGCGAAGACCTCCGGCAGGCAGGCGTCGATGGCCGCTTCCGACGGGTCGGCCTCGCCGTCGATGACGGTGTAGCGCTCGTGCAGTCGGCGCAGCGCATCCTCGCTGAAGATGCGGCTGGTCACCTGCGGCGCGGGTCGGAGCAGGACGACGGGCTTGGCGTTCACAGGTCGATCGGTCATGGTTCGATCCCTCGCGGCGGTGGTGCGGCCCGGGGACGACCGCGAAAGCTTCAGCGGTCGACTCTACTCCGGCGCCCATCCAGCCACAGCCCCGCCTCGGTAGAATCGGCCCCCATGACCGAACCCCGCCCTGGACCCGCCAGCAAGGCCGACCGCCGCGGTCGCCAGGCGCCGGCCATCCCCGAGGGCGCCGGCACCGGCCCGCCCGACTTCATCGGCGTTGGCGTGCACAAGGCCGGGACCACGTGGTGGTGGGCGCTGCTGGTGGGCCACCCGCTGATCGACGGCGTGCCTCGGCGCAAGGAGCTGCATCTGCTCGATCGCATGAAGGCATCACCGGTGCCGCAGTCACAGCGCGACTGGTACGAGCGCCAGTTCCCGCGCCTGCCCGGCCACCTCGCCGGGGAGTGGACCCCGCGCTACCAGGCCCTCCCGCGGATGCCGGAGGTGATCCGCGAGGTCGCGCCGGCGGCGAAGCTGCTATCCATCGTGCGCGACCCCGTGGATCGCTATCGCTCGGGCCTCAACCAGTGGCACGCGGAGAACCGGCGCCGCTCGCGCCAGCGCGACGAGAAGGCGGGCAAGCGGGAGGCGCGCATGCGCGGCTTCTATGGGCGCCAGATCGCCCGGCTGGCGGAGGCGGTCGGACGCGACCGGATCCTGGTGCTGCAGTACGAGCAGTGCGCTCGCGACCCGGCGGGACAGTTCGCGCGGACCCTGGAGTTCCTCGAGCTGCCGCCCTACGAGCCGGATCCGCGCCTCGTGCGGACGCGTGTGAACGAGACGGTCGGGGCCAAGCGGACGGTGCCGAGCAAGGACGAACAGGCGCTCATCGAGGAATACGAGCCCGAGGTCCTGGAGCTCAAGGAGCTGATGCCGGACCTGGACCTCTCGTTGTGGCCGCGCTTCTCCCACCTCGGCCGCTGAAGGGGTATCCGCGGCCGCTGCGCTACGCTGGCCCTCGCCATCGAATCCCTGGAGGCCCGAACCGACCATGATGCTGTGGGGTCTGTGGTTGGACCCGCTCTATATCGTCCTCTTCATCGCCACGCTCGTCATCTCCGGCGCCGCACAGATGTATATCAGGTCCACCTTCGCCAAGTGGGACCGGGTGTCGAACAGCGCGGGCCTGGCAGGCATGCTCGTGGGCCAGAAGCTGGTGCAGGAAGTCACGTTCGGGCAGGCGCGCGGGTCGGCCACCGGCATCAGCTTCAGGATCGTGCCAGGCAGCCTGTCCGACCACTTCGACCCGCGCACGCTGCAGATCGGGCTCAGCCAGGAGGTGGCCTCGCGGGACTCCGTCGCGGCCATGGCCGTGACCGCACACGAGGTCGGGCATGCCCAGCAGCACGCCGAGGGCAGCGTGGCCATGCGCGCGAGAGCCTTCCTCGTGCCGGCGGTCACCTTCTCGCCGATGCTGAGCTACGGGCTCATCTTCGTCGGGCTCATCTTCAACCTGACGGGGCTCTTCTGGCTGGGCATCATCGTCTTCGGCCTGATGGTCCTGTTCAGCGTCCTGACCTTGCCCGTGGAGATCGGGGCGAGCCGGCGAGCGCTGGTGATGCTGCGCGAGACGGGCATGCTGGCGCGGCCGCAGGACGAGGACGGCGTCAAGCGGGTGCTGACCGCAGCCGCGCTGACCTACGTGGCCGCGGCGGTGACCGCCATCCTCACGCTGCTCTACTACATCTCCATCGCCCGCCGGTAGGCCGGCGATGGAGATGAGCCTGACCCCGAGCCCCGGGCCGCCGAGGTCGAACGAGCCGGGTCCTCCCGACGTGCCAGGCGGACCCGAGGATCCCGCCGCCGCCGAGGGCCAAGCCGGCCGGTCCGCCCACGACGCTCCGCGCGGCCGCAGCCGGGCCGTGGGCCTGGGCACCATCCTGCTCGTCGGCTTCTTCATCGTCGCCGGGCTCTTCGCCGCCTGGACGGTCACGCCCGCGCCCGACGAGGAAGCGCTGGCCCGGCCCGGCGATACCGACGTCGTGGTCACCGGCGGAGCCCCGCTGTCGTGGGATCCCGCGGCCATCTCTGACGGACTATCGGCGCAGGTGCTGGGCCAGGTCTACGAGGGCCTCACCGCCATGGACGTCGAATCCCAGCTGCAGCCTGCGCTGGCCGAGGACTGGCGCATCGAGGCGGACGGCGCCCGGCTGGTCTTCGAGCTGCGCCCCGGCCTCACCTTCAGCGACGGCACGCCGCTCGACGCCGGCGACGTCCGGCGCTCCTGGCTGCGCGTCCTCGACCCGGCGGCTCCGAGCCCGCTCGCGAGCCTGCTCGATGACGTGGCCGGTGCCGCCGCCTACAGCCGGGGAGAGGTGGGCGCGGAAGCCGTCGGGCTGCACGCGGACGGCCGGACGCTGACCGTGGATTTCGAGGCACCCGCCGCCTTCTTCCCGGCCGTCACCGCCTCACCCACGCTGGCCGTGGTGCCCCCCGGCATCGATGACCAGGCGCGGGGACCGGAGGAGGGCTCGGGGTTCGTGGCCAGTGGCGCGTACGTGCCCGTGCCGAGCGAGGTCGGCGAGCTGCGCCTGGAACGCAATGAGACCTACTGGGCTGGGCCGGCGCCGACCGCGCGGGTGACGGTGCTGACTGACATCGGCGGTCGCAGCAACGTCGACGTGTTCGAGGATGAGGCCGTCGACTGGACGCCGATCGCGGGCAGTGATGCGAGCTGGATCCGCTACGACCGCTACCTCGGGCCGCAGCTGCGCGAGACCGACGAGATGGTGGTGCAGCTGCTCGGCTTCGATACCACCGAGCCGCCGTTCGACGATGCCAGTGCCCGACGGGCGGTGGCCATGGCCGTGGACTGGCGGCGCCTGGCCGCGCTCGACGATCCCGATGGCGCATCTCCGACCTCGATCGTGCCGCCGGGCGTGGCCGCTCGTGGCGTGGGCGACTACCTCCTGCCGTACGACCCGGAGGCGGCGCGCGAGCAGCTGCGCGCAGCCGGCTACCCCGGCGGCGCAGGCTTCCCGGCGGTCACGCTCTCGACGTATGGGGTCGGACCGAGCGAGGCCATCGCCGCCGATCTGGCCCGCGAGCTGGGCATCGAGGTGCGTGTCGAGACGCGCGGCTTCGCCGAGCACGGCTACCTGCTGGAGGCGGACACGCCTGACATGTGGACGCTGGCCTGGAGCGCTGACTATCCGCACGCACACGATTTCCTGGGGTTGCTGCTCGAGAGCCACAGCTCGGCCAACATGAGCGGCTGGGCTGATGCGCGCTTCGATGAGCTCATCGCGGCCGCGGCTGCCACGGGCGAGCCAGACGAGCAGGCGCGACTCTACGGCCAGGCCCAGGCCATCGTGCGCGAGGAAGCGCCGCTGATCCCGCTCGGCTACGGCTCCAGCTGGTGGCTCAGCCGCGTCGGGCTCGAGGGCGGCGCGATCTCCGGCGTCGGCCTCATGCGCTTCGCCGACCTGGCCTGGGCCGGCACATGACCACCATGAGCCGGACGGCGGTCGGCTCCCCGACCCCGACGCCGCTGCGGAGCCTGATGGGGGCACTGCTGGCGCTGCTGCTCGCGCTGGGCCTGGCCGGGGCCACGCAGGCCGTCGACGGTGTGCACTTCGACGAGCCGGCCGCCAGCGGCGACTTCGGCGAGGACGTGTCCTTCACCACCACCTTCAGCGCGGATACCCCGCCGCTGCGCGTGGAACTGGTCACGCGCCAGCCGGGCGAAGGTAGTGACCGAGTGGCGATCGCGAACGTCGAGCGCGAAGGCGACCGCTGGCGGGCCTCGGTCTCGCAGGGTGGCTACATCGCGCCCAACACCAGCTGGCGCTACCACTTCCGGGCGGTGACGCCGGACGGCTCGGTGGAGGGCCCATCGGCCGGCCATCGAGTGGTGGACCGTCGCTTCGATTGGAGTCTGCTGGAGGGCGAGGGTGTGCGCGTGTGGACCTACGAGGGCGGTGAGGATTTCGCGCGCCGTGCCCTGAAGATCGCCGAGGAGGCTCTCGATAAGGCCGCCACGCTCCTCGGCATCGACGAGCTCCAGCCGGTCGACTTCTTCATCTACACCGACACGCGGGCGTTCCGCCAGGCGATGGGCCCGGCCACACGCGAGAACGTGGGAGGGCAGGCGCACATCGCGTCACGCTCGCTCTTCGGGCTCATCGAACCGAGCCAGATCGACTCCGCCTGGGTGACCGAGGTCATCTCGCACGAGCTGAGCCATCTCGTCTTCCACGATGTCGTTGAAAATCCCTACCAGTACCCGCCGCGCTGGCTCAACGAGGGCGTCGCGGTGTACCTCTCGCGCGGCCACTCGGAAGCCGACCAGGCGACCGTGGAGGCCGCCGCACGGGCTGGCGCGATCATCCCGCTCGAGGGCCTCGGTGGCCAGTTCCCGACGCGCGCCAGCCGCCAGAGCCTGGCCTACGCGGAGAGCCATGTCGCGGTCGAGTACCTCGTGGACACCCAGGGCGAGCCGGCGCTGGTGGAGCTGCTGAAGGCCTTCGGCGAGGGCAGGGGACTCGACGGCGCCTTCAGGCGGGCCACCGGCCAGGATTTCGAAGCCTTCGACCTTGGCTGGCTGGCCTCGCTGGGGGCGGAGCCACCGACCCCCTACGGACCGCAGCCGGTCGAACCCGGGCCGGTGCCCGACGCCTGGGCCGATGCACCCCCTGCCCTGATAGGCTGACGCCAACCGATGACCGACGTCGCCGCACGCGCCCTCGACACTGCCGCCCGGCTCGGCGCCACCTATGCGGATGTGCGGGTCGTACGGCGCCTGCAGCAGGGCGTGGATGTGAAGGCCGGCCGCGTCGAGGGCACCAGCCAGAGCGAATCAGAGGGGTTCGGTGTGCGCGCCCTCGTGGACGGCGCCTGGGGCTTCGCCAGCTCCGGCCGCATGGCCGGGCCGGAGGCCGATCGCGTCGCCGGCGAGGCCGTACGCATCGCACGCGCCTCGGCACGCTACGCCCACGAGCACGTGGTGCTGAGCGATCGTCCGGTGGCGCGAGGCCGCTACGAGACGCCCGTGGAGGAGGACCCCTTCGCGGTGCCGCTGGACCAGACCGTGGAGCTGCTGCTGCGGGCGGAGCGGGCGATGGCCGCCGTGCCCGGCACGACCACCACCAGCGCTGGCTACCACGCGTTCCGCGAGTGGAAGGGCTTCGCGGCCACCGATGGCTCCCGCACGGAGCAGGTCATCACCCACGTCGGAGCCAGCCTGGAGGTCAAGGCCGCGAGCGACGACGACGTGCAGCGTCGCAGCTACCCCGAGTCGGGTGGCTATCGGGCCGGCGGCTACGAGCACATCCGCCGGCTCGACCTGCCCGGCCGTGCCCCAAGCCTGGCGGAGGAGGCAGTCGCTCTGCTGTCCGCACCGGTGCTGCCGCCGGGACGACGCACGATCGTGCTCCATCCCTCCCAGCTGTACCTCCAGATCCACGAGTCCTGTGGCCATCCCACGGAGCTCGATCGCGTGTTCGGCAGCGAGGCTGCCTACGCCGGCACCAGCTTCCTGACCACCGACAGGCTGGCCGAGGGCTTCGCCTACGGTTCCGAGCTGGTCACCATCACCGCTGACGCCACGGTGCCCGGCGGCCTGGGCACCTTCGGCTGGGATGACGAGGGCGTGGTGGCACAGCGCGTACCGCTGGTCAGCGCAGGGCGACTGACGGGCTACCTCTCCAGCCGTGAGACGGCACCACGGATCGGGCGGCGCAGCGGCGGGGCCATGCGCGCCGACGGCTGGAACCGCCTGCCCCTGATCCGCATGACCAACGTCAACCTCGAGCCGCGCGAGGGCATGAGCCTCGACGACATCATCGCGGACACCGAGGACGGCCTCCTGCTCATGAGCAACCGCAGCTGGTCCATCGACGACCTGCGGCTCAACTTCCAGTTCGGGGTGGAGCTGGCGCGCGAGATCCGCGCCGGCGCGCTGGGACAGCTCTACCGCAACGCCACCTACACCGGCATCACCCCTCGCTTCTGGGGCTCCTGCGATGCGGTCGCCGACGCGAGCAGCTGGGAGCTGGTGGGCGTGACCAACTGTGGCAAGGGCCAGCCCGGACAGGCCATGCACGTGGGCCACGGCAGCAGCGGCGCACGCTTCCGCGACGTCGAGGTCGGGGTCGGCAACCGGTGAGCGGGCCGATGCAGGGCGACGGACGGGAGATCGCACGGCGGGTCGTGGCCATGGCCCTCGAGGCCGGCGCGACGCAGGCGGAAGCCGTGGTCATCGATGGCCACTCGGCGCTCACCCGCTTCGCCAACAACGAGCTGCACCAGAACGTCGGCGAGGCGGACACCGAGGTCAGCCTGCGCTACATCGACGGGCAGCGGATCGGTGTCGCTTCGACCAACCGTGTCGATGACGCCGCCTTGCGTGGGCTGGCGAGCTCGGCCCGCGCCATCGCCCGCCTCCAGCCGGAGCAGGACTGGTTCCGCTCGTTGCCCGCGCCCACCCCCATCCGCTACGCGGAGGGCGCCTGGGCCGAGGCCACGGCCACGGCCGACCCGAGCGTGCGCGCCGACGCTGCGGGCGCGGTCATCGCAGCCGCCGAGGGCGTGGGCGCCCGCGCCTTCGGACTCGTCGAGACGGGCAGCGCCAGCGTGAGCGTCGTCAACTCCCTGGGCGTCGACGCCAGCGAGGCCCGCTCTCGCGCCCAGGTGCTCACGGTGATGATGGGCCCCCGCGGCGGCAGCGGTTACGCGGAGCACACGGCGGTGGACATCGAGACGCTCGACCCGGCGGCCCTCGGCCGCGAGGCAGCGCAGCTGACGACCGCCTCCGCTGACCCGGTGGAGCTGCCCGCGGGCAGCTATCCGGTCGTGCTCGACACCTACGCCACGATGGATATCGCGATGTGGCTGGGGCTGCTCGGCTTCAACGCCCAGGAGGTCGAAGAGCAGCAGTCGTTCTACGAGCCAGGCAAGGTGGTGGCCTCGCCGCTGGTGAGCCTGACCGACGATCACACCGATCGCGAGGGCACACCCGTGTCGTTCGACTACGAGGGGGTGGCCAAGCAGCGCGTGCCCTTGCTCGACGCCGGAGCCTGCGCCCGACTCGTCCATGACAGCAAGAGCGCGGCCCGGGCGGGGACCGACTCGACCGGCCACGCCCTGCCCGCGCCCAACCCGTGGGGACCGGTGCCGACCAACCTGTCGATGGTCGCGGGTGACACGCCGCGCGCCGAGCTCATCGCGGGCATCGAGCGAGGGCTGCTGGTCACCCGCTTCCACTACACCAACGTGGTCAAGCCCAAGTCCGTGCTGGTCACGGGCATGACCAAGGACGGGCTCTTCCTGGTCGAGGACGGCCGGGTCACCGCGCCTGTGCGCAACCTGCGCTTCACGCAGGGGTACCTCGCCGCCCTGGCCTCGGTGGACGCGGTCAGTCGCGAACGCCGGGCTTCCGACGGCGACGGCTACCTGGGCACCATCGTGGTCCCCGCCCTGCGCATCGGCGCCTTCGAATTCACCGGTACGACCGCCGACATCTGAGTCGAGCGCACCGCTCCGGCGCTGCCTCGAGACCGCGCCGCGGAACCACGGTCCACTATGCTTCCGGTGACGGGCGAACACCGAGGGAGTGGATGAGCGACATTCGGGAACAGGTCGACGACGCCATCACCACCACCGGTGGTGCCAACGGCGCACGTGCCCGGGAGGTGCTCCGAAATCCGCGGTTCCTGGCGCTGTTCGGGTCGCAGATCCTGACCCAGGTCGGCGGCAACATGGTGCTCTTCGGCCTCACGGTCACCGTCTTCGGCCTGACCGACTCGAGCACGGCGGTCAGCATCCTGCTGCTGACCTTCCTCGTACCGGCGGTCGTCTTCGGGGCTATCGCCGGCGTCTTCGTCGACATGTTCGACCGGCGCACGATCCTGGTCTGGTCGAACTTCTTGCGCGCAGGCTTGTATCTCCTGCTGCTCTTCTTCCCCGACCACCTGCTGGTCATCTACGCCGTGACCGCCCTGGTCGCCACGCTGACCACCTTCTTCGGTCCGGCGGAAGCGGCCATGATCCCGTACGTGGTGAGACGTGAGCAGCTGCTGACGGCCAACAGTTTCTTCATCCTCATGCTGCAGGCGTCGTTCGTGCTCGGCTTCGCGCTGCTGGGCCCAGCCGCCCAGCGCTTCCTGGGCATGGACGTGCTGGTGTTCATCGTGGTCGCGGCGTACTTCGTGGCCGGCCTCCTGTGCTGGTTGCTGCCCAAGGCTCCACCCAGCCAGATGGGCCAGGCCTCACTGGCCTCGGCCCGGCGCGCGGTGGCCGCCACCGCCGGCCAGCTGCGCGAGGGGCTGGAGTACATCCGAGACCATCACAACATCTTCTGGTCACTGACGTACCTCGCGATCACGGCCTCGCTCATCGGCGTCCTCGGCTCGCTGGGCCCGGCCTTCGCCAGAGACGTGCTGGGGCTCGAGGAGAGCGATCTCATCGTCATCCTGCTGCCCCTCGGGGCCGGCCTGGTGAGCGGCATCGTCGTGCTCAACATCGTCGGGCAACACCTCCCACGCCAGCGGCTCATCGAAGGCGGCATGATCGGCCTCGGGCTGGCCCTCGTCGTGCTCGGCTTCGCCCAGAACCTGGACATGCTGCGAAGCGACGGCAATATCGATGCGTTGCTCGTGGTCGTGGTCGTGCTGGCCTTCATCGCCGGTGTCTGCTACGCCTTTGTGGCGGTCCCCGCCCAGACCTCGCTTCAGGAGGAGCTGCCGAGCGACGTCCGCGGCCGTGTGTTCGGCGTGCTCAACATGCTGGTGAGCCTGGCCTCGTTCCTGCCCATCATCATCGCCGGTCCGCTGGCCGACGCGCTCAGCGCGTCCGCGGTCATCGTGATCTTCGCGGCGTTGGTGATGATCATCGGCGTGGCCTCCATCATCTTCGCCCGTCCCCAGATCACCGGCACGGCCCATCCCACCAACGTCGAGCCCATGGACCCCATGACCGTCACCACCGCTTCGTCCACGCTCAATAGGCCCATCCGGCTGCGCTACATCGCCGAGGATGTCGAGGGCACGCGGCCCATCCAGATCATCGCCAGCCAGGTCGTTCCCGGACAGGCGGGCCCGGCGCCACGCGGAGCGACCAACCAGCGCGATGGCTGAACATCCGCATGTCGCGGTCATCTTCACCGGGGGCACCATCGCCATGCTGCCCGACCCGGTCACCGGCGCCGCGGTGCCAGCGCTCGACGGTGCGGCCATCCTGGAACGGGTCCCGGGACTCGACGCGCTCGCTCGACTGGAGGCGATCGACTGGGGCCTGGTGCCGGCCTCGCACCTGCGCTTCAGCCAGATCCTGGAGGTGGGCCGGCTCATCGCCGAGGCCGCCTCGCGCCCGGAGGTCGATGGCGTGGTGGTGGTCCAGGGCACCGATGTGCTGGAGGAGACCGCCTACGCCTGGGACCTGCTGCATGGCGCACCCGCGCCGGTCGCGGTCGTGGGCGCCATGCGCAACGCTGGCGAGGCCGACTACGACGGCCCGGAGAACCTCGCCGCGGCGGTACGCACGGCCGCCGAGCCTCGCCTTCGGGGGGCAGGTGTGCTGGTGGTGATGGACGGGCTGATCCTGCCCGCGGATGACGTGACCAAGACCGACAGCCAGGCACTCGACACTTTCCAGGCCCTGAACCAGGGCCCGCTCGGACACATCGACCACGACACCCTGGAGCTGATCCGCCCACGGGGCGCGCGGGGGATCCTTCCGCGCATCCCCGACGTGGCCGCCGAGCCGGTCACGCTCGTCACCGCGGTGGTCTCGACGGACGGCTCGCTGCTGCGGGCCGCCGTGGATGGGGGCAGCCGCGGGATCGTGGTCGAGGCCACCGGCGCAGGCAACACCGATCCGGACCTGCTCGCGGCAGCGAGCGAGGCCATGTCGAGCGGTGTCCCGGTCGTGCTCACCACGCGTTGCGCCTCGGGCGCGGTGGGCCCGCTCTACGGCTTCCCGGGTGGGGGACGCTCGTGGCAGGAGGCCGGCGCCATCATGGGTGGCACCCGCAGCGGGCCCAAGGCCCGCGTGGCCCTTGCCCTGGGCCTTGGCGCCGGGCTCGGCCAGGCGGAGCTGCAGGCCCTCTTGACCCCGAGCTGATGGGCCGCCCGCCGGATCGCATCATCGTCGGCCGCGTGGCCACGCTGGGCAGCGAGGCCGGCCACGGCTGGGTGGAGGCCCTGGCCATCGCCGCAGGGCGGGTCATCGCGGCGGGCACACGTGCCGAGGTGATGCCACTGGCCGGCGCGGGTACGCTCAGCTGGAACCTGCCGGATCACCTCGCAGTGGTGCCCTCGTTCACGGATGCGCATCTGCACTGCACCTCCGCCGCGCTCGCGGCCAGCCAGCCCGACCTCACCGGCCTCGATCGGGGAGGGGTGGTGGCCACGATCACGGCGGCGCACGAGGAGCTGCGCCTGCGGGGCGACGAGGATGGCTGGCTGCAGGGACATGGCTGGTCCTTCGAGGCGCTGGGTGCCCACCCCGCTGCGGCCTGGCTGGACGAGGCCGCTCCGGGCCGGCCGGTCGCACTCTGGGCCCACGACCACCACTCGCGCTGGTTGAGCTCCCGGGCCGTCCAGTTCGGAGGGCTGGCCGCGGTCGGCGACCCGCCGTCAGGGCGCATCGAACGGGACGACCAAGGCCGGCCAACGGGCGTCTTCTACGAGGCCGCCGCCGGCCTCATCGATGGCTGCATCCCGGGCCCTCAGCGGACGAGGTGGACTGGGCCATCGGCGCCTACGCCCGGACCCTCGCCGCGCTGGGGGTGACCTCGGTCCACGACCCGGGTGGCCTTGCGCCCGATCCGGCACTGCGGGGCGGACCGGTCCACTACCGCGAGATGGCCCGCGGGGGCAGGCTGCCGCTGCGGGTCATGGCCAGCGTGCGCGAGGAGCAGCTCGACCGCGCGATCGAGCTCGGGTTCCGCAGCGGACAAGGGGTCGAAGGCGACGAGCGGGGACGCTATCGCGACGGTTGGCTGAAGCTGTTCAGCGATGGTGCCCTCGGCAGCCGCACCGCCGCCACGCTGGAGCCGTATCTGGCCGACGCGCACGTCCCGCCACCGGCCGGTTCCCACGGCCTGCTGGCCCGCTCGGCAGCAGAGCTCGCCGCACTGGGTAGCCGCGCAGCAGCGGCCGGCATCGCCAGCCAGATCCACGCCATCGGCGACCGCGCCGTGCGAACGGTGCTCGACGTGATCGAGTCGCTGCCGCCGGTGCCTGGCGCGATGCACCGGGTGGAGCACGCCCAGCTCATCGACCCCGCTGACGTGGCTCGCTTCGGCGAACTCGGCATCCCGGCCTCGGTCCAGCCGTGCCACCTGCTCAGCGATGCGCTGGCCATGCGGGCGGCGTGGGGCGATCGCGCCGGCCATGCCTTCCCCCTGGCCGCCCTGGATGCGAGCGGTGCCCTCTTGCCCTTCGGCACGGACGCGCCCGTGGAGCCGCCTGACCCCTGGCGCGGACTGGCAGCGGCCGTGGCGCGAAGAGGACCCGGGTCGAGCCCCGCCGAGGCCTTCGAGCGGGCGGCCGCCATCGACCTCGCGCGGGCCCTGCGCGGTGCCTGCCTCGATGGCCCGCGCTCGGCTCACGTCGCCGATCAGGGCCACCTCCAGCGTGGCGCTCGCGCTGACCTGCTGGTGGTGCCGGCCGCGATCTTCGAGGCGCCGGACGACCCGGACGTCGTCGGCTCCGCGCGGCCGCTGGCGACGCTGCTCGACGGCGAGGTCATCCATCGCCACCCCGAGTTCGACCTCTAGCCGGCGGCTCCGGGTCCGCTCGTCGCGTCGGAGGGTGGCGCCACGCGCGCGGCCCGCAGGCGCTCGGCCGCGTCCTCCGGCGTGAGGTCGCGCTGCGGCTCGGAGAGCAGCTCGTAGCCGACCATGAACTTGCGCTTGGTGGCCTCGAGCAACGGCGGCATGAAGTGGGCATGCACCTGCCAGGGCGAGGTGACGCGTTCGTCGAAGGGCGCCTGGTGCCAGCCCATGGAGAACGGCATGGGCATCCCGAAGAGTGCGTCGTAGCGCTCCATGAGCTCCTGCATCGTGCGCCGCAGGCCCTCGCGCTGAGAGTCGTCGAGATCCGGCAGGCGGGCCGCCGGTCGGCGTGGCACGAGGAGCGTCTCGAAGGGCCAGACCGCCCAGAAGGGCACCAGCGCCAGCCACTCTTCGTCGGCGACCACCACCCGCTCCCGCCCCAGCTCCTGTTCGACCACGTCGAGCAGCAGCCGCCGACCGGTGGAGGCCGCGTGGCTCCGCTGCGAGGCGTCTTCGCGGGCGGCTCGGTCGGGCAGGGCGGCGCCGGCCCAGATCTGGCCGTGTGGATGTGGATTCGACGCACCCATGGCCGCGCCCCGGTTCTCGAAGACCTGGACCCAGCGCCAGTCACGCCCAAGGTCGGTCGTCTGTTCGGCCCACAGGTCGATGACGTCACGGACGCCGGCCGCAGGCATGCGCGTGAGGGTCAGGTCGTGGCGTGGGCTGAAGCAGAGGACGCGACAGGTGCCGGGCTGTGCCTCCGCCCGCAGGAGCCCTTCTTCCAGGCGCTCGTCACCGGCATCGGGTCGGAGCGCAGCGAAGTCGTTGGTGAAGACGTAGGTGGAGGTGTAGTCCCGGGTTGCGCTCGCCGTTGGCCCTGGTCGTGCCCGGACACAGGTAGCAGTCAGGGTCGAAGGCCGGTCGCTTGTCTACGGCAGCGCCTCGCTCGCGGCTTCCCAGCCAGGGTCGCTTGGTGCGGCCGGCTGAGACCAGCACCCACTCGTCCGCCAGCGGGTCGTAGCGCCGGTGCGGTCCGCTCGGCAATCCCATCTCAGCTCCCCCTTTCGCGGTTCCCGGCGCGCATTCCCTCAAGCCTCCACGAAGCCTGCGCCGGCCTGCGCGCTGACGGTCCAGACCCGCGGCTCGCAGCCGGTCAGCGACGGGTACTCGCGCTCCACCGTCTCACGCAGACGTCCGACCGCGGCCGGCTCCACCAGGCTGATGGTGCAGCCGCCGAACCCACCTCCGGTCATGCGCGAGCCGACGACGCCCGGAACACTGATGGCCAATTCCACGAGGGTGTCGATCTCCGGGCACGAGATCTCGTAATCGTCACGCATGGACGCCTGGCTGGCTGCCATCAGCCGGCCCACGGCCTCGCGATCGTCTGCGGCCAGCGCCTCGACCATGGCCAGCACCCGGTCGTTCTCGGTGAGCACGTGGTGAGCGCGCCGGTAGTCGACCGGGTCCAGGCGATCCCGGTGTGCCGCGAGACGGTCTTCATCCACATCGCGCAGGAGCGTGACGCCTGGGTCATCGGTGGCCACGACCGCCACGACGCGCTCGCACGCCGCACGCCGCTCGTTATAGGCGTTGTCCGCGTGGCCATGCGAGACGCCGCTATGGATCACCACGGGCACCAGGTCGGCGGGCAGGGGCACCGGTCGCCACTCCGTGGAACGGCAGTCGAGCAGGAGCGCGCTGCCGGCCACGCCGCAGGCGGAGGCGAATTGGTCCATCAGCCCGCACCTGACGCCGACGTGCTGGTTCTCTGCCTGCTGCGCGATGCGTGCCACGTCCAGCGGCGCCAGAGCCGGGCCGGCCGGCGCGGTCAGGGCCCACGCCGTGACCACCTCCAGTGCAGCCGAGGAAGACAGGCCGGAGCCGATGGGCAAGGTGGTGGCGATGACGCCGTCAAAGCCCCGGATCGGCTGTCCGTGTCCGGCCATCGCCCAGGCCGTCCCGGCGAGGTAGTCGTGCCAGGCGTCGCCGGGGGCAGGGAAGGGGTCCAACCCGATCTCCGCCGACTGGCCATCATCGAGCCGCGTGACCCGGATGCGTGGCTCGGAGCGCGACCGCAGCGCGATGCGCACGTCGAGATCGATCGCGAAGGGCAGCACGAACCCCCCGTTGTAATCGGTGTGCTCGCCGATGAGGTTGACTCGTCCGGGTGCGCGTACGATGACGACCTCGGCCTCGTGGCCAGCGACGTCGGGGTATGCGGCCAGCAGGCTGGCCAGCAGGTCGTCTGGCTCAGCGAGTACGTTCGTGGTCACGTGGTGATGGTAGGCGTGGTCTTTCGGGTTCGCAGGGAGTTCTGGTACGGTGGAGGGGAAGTGAGTCGTCGCACCTCCAAATTCGGCATGCTCGGGCTCGTCTTGCTGCTGGTCGCCTCGACCCCCGCGGGGGCGCAGGAGGAGCCGGTCACAAGCGCCTCGGTGGTGACGTCAGTCCCCGCCGCGCCTCCGCCTGCTCCACGCCTGCTGCCGGCCGCGACCGCCTTGGTGGCCAAGACGAAAGCCAAGCGCACGGCCAAGGCGACGGCCGCGGAGAAGACCAGGACGAGCGCCAAGCCCAAGCGTGACTTCCTGGTCGGCAAGTGGAAGCTCAGACGCCTCAAGTGGCGTGAGCTGTACCTCAACTCCGGTAGCGAGGTGTCGGTGGTGACGGAACCGCCGACCGACGCTCGGGGCATCCCCATGCGCCACCTTGGCCTCGGAGGCAAGCTGGTCTACAACCCGACGGTCATCGCGCAACAGGGCATGAAGCGCCTGGACAGCTACAAGCAGACGGGCAAGAAGGTGCATCTGCGCCAGGCTCGGAAGTTCATCGACAAGCTGGCCGAGCTGTCGGAGGGCGGACGCATCCGCCGCTGGCAGCCGCACGACTATCCCTATCGCCGGTTCGAGCCGGGCTGGGTCAACGCCAACTCACACGGACTCGTGCTCTCCTTCGTCTCGCGCTACTACCGCATCACCGGCAACAAGAAGCGGTTCGCCGACGCCAAGCGACTCGTCGCCGCCTATCGGCAGCGACCCAAGAACGAGCGCTGGTTCTCGGACACGACGAAGAAGGGCTACCTCTGGTTCGAGCACTGGCCCGACGGCAAGCACACGCATACGCTCAACGCCCACCTCAATGCCATGTTCGGGCTCTATGACTACTGGCTCGTCACCGGCTCGCCCCTCGCTCGTGACCTCTTCCTCGGCGGCGCCAAGACCGTTCGCGACAAGCTCAGGATGTTTCGTCGACCCGGAGACCTCTCGCGCTATAGCCTCCGGGTCGAGCACGGCACGCTGCACTACCACGAGACGCACATCGCGCAGCTGCGGGTGCTGGCCAAGATCACCGGCTCAGCCTGGTTCGACCACATGGCCGACCGCTTCGTCAAGGACGAGGAGGCCTGGAAGGCCAAGTACCGCGCATACGAGTCCATGGGCGGACGCTGAGACAAACGCCCACGAGCGGCGCTCACGCCAGTCGCTGGCGCTACGATGTGAGCTGCACGGTGACGTGCTGCGACGAGTGGATGTCGTGGCCCTCCGGCGCGAACGCAAGTTTGGAGGCTCGACCCATGATGGAACACGTCCAGCGGATCATCGGCATCACCATCGGCATCATCGTCAGCTTGATCCTGCTCGTATTCATGACCTCCGTGACAGCCCAGGACGCGTTCGTCCCGCTGCTCATCGGCGGCATCTGTGCCTGGGCCTGGCCCGTGGTCATCGGCTTCTGGCTGGTGCGCCGCGCCAAGGCTCGCCGCAACGACCAGATCGAGGACGAGGTCCAGCGTCAGCTCAAGCAGCAGGGACGCTAGGACAGAACCTGCTCAGCGTTCGCGCCGGGTCCGCCGCTTGGGATCGAGCGGCAGCAGCAACGGCTGCCAATCGAGGCCGTTGCGGTCGCGGTGCCAGAAGACGATGGCGTTATAGTGCCGCGCCAGCGACATGACGAAGCGGTAGTCGCGTGGGTTGATGGTCCCGACCGGCGCTGAGCCGGCGTCGATGTCGTCCACGGGTCCTCCCAACATGGCCGGCGCGCGTTCCGCCGGCCCCGAGCTCATCGTACCGAGCCGCGACGCCCCCCGCCCGATGCGCGCGGCCGGTCGCTGATCACTCGGTGCCGGCGTGGGCCATCGCGCCGGCGACCAGGTCCTGCTCGTCGAGTGAGAGGTTCGCCTGCAGCACCCGCAGGTACTCCTCCTCCTCGCCCACGTGGGTCTTCACGAGGGCATAGATCTGGAGGATCAGGCGCCGCAGGGACATGGCGTCGGCCGACTGGAGATGCCCGCCGGCCACGCGATCCATGAAGCCTCCGATGGACTCGATCAGGTTACCCAACTGCTCATGCTCCCGGCGCAGGTGGGCCATGGAATGGCGGTTTTGCTGGAGGCGCTCCAGCTCCGGGTAGACGCTCCGTTCGACGACTTCGACGTGTGGCCAAAGCGTGCCTGTCATGAAGTCGTACTCGGTCGTGAAACGCTGCCGGAATTCGACTGGCATCGGGCGTTGTTCGAGCATGTCGGCCAGTTCCGGCAGCCGGTCGATGTGCTGGCGGATACGCTCGTGGTGCTCGTGACCGGTCTGGGGCAATGGCAACATGACTCGACCTCGCATGCGGCCCGTTCCTGCCCGGGCGCCGGCAGCACGACCGACCGGGAATGATCGGCCACGATGCAGGATGGGCACAGACCCGATCTCCGGCCAGTGCCGAAGCGACCGGAATCAGCCCTCACGCTGCCGCCGCTCCTCGGTGATGACCACCGACGCGCTCCACGGCATGTGCTCCGCTGGTCCAGCCCGGCGCCCTCGGCGCTCGGACGACACGATTCCGCTACCCTGCCGGGTCATTCTCATCTTCAAGGACCGACTCGCGCGCCCGCAGCCACTGGTTGATGACGACGAACCAGACCACGCTGAGGTCCGCCACGAGCCCGAGTGACAGGAGCCACGGCGCTGGTCGGAGGTACGCGAGCAGCAGCGCCGCGATCGCACCGGCCGCAAGGGCGACGATGGCCAGGCGGTACACGCTCTGCCAGCGCTCATAGTCGGCCAGCGATCGCACGATGACGATGAGCGCCACTAGCGCCAGCGCGACCGAACCGCCGAGCAGCCACGCTGTCGAGGCCGGAGTGGCGGTATCACCGGCGTGCCCGATCAGACTGACCATCGCTGCGCCAGCTGCCGCGACGGCCAACGTCATCGGGAAGTGGCCCATCATCCAGCGGGTGTAGGGACCGGCCTCGGCGCCTGGCAACCGCCGACCCGCGCCATCGAAGTAGAGCCACCACAGCCCGAAGCCCAGCAGCAGAGCGAAGAAGCCTGTGGCCATGGTAGCGAGTTCGAGGTCGACCTCACTCGTACCGTCGACCACGCCGACGACGACTTCGCCGAGCACGATGATGGTCAGAAGCCCGAAGCGCTCGACCATCGAGTCGGTCGGCGTCGACCCCAGCTGCTGACCAGGCCGCGATGGTCGGACTGCGCCCAGGAGCAGCATCCCGCCGATCCAGCCGATCACGATGGCGGCCCACACCACGAGACGCAGATCGTCGGAGAGCAGCGCGCTGAAGAGCGCGGCAACGAGGGTCACGAGCATGCCGCTGAGGTACCGCCTCGTCATGGCCATGTACTCCTCGCGGCCGGTCTCGCGGTCACGTCGCCGGACCGAATACCAGAGCCACACGAGCACGCCGATGAACGCGGCGTAGACGAGCGAGAACTGGCCGCCGGTCGCACCCCCAGCGTCCGCGGTGAACACGGCCAGCAGCGCGAGTAGCGCCATCTGCACGAAGACGAACGTCCGCGTGCGGCCGTCCTGTTGTCCGTGCAGATCCAGGTACAGCGTGCCGTTCAACCAGGCCAGCCAGACGAGCCCGAAGATGACGGCGAACTCGAGGGCCGCGCCGAGCGATACGTGCCCGGCGAGATGGTGGGCGGCCTGGGCGACCACCACCACGTAGACGAGGTCATAGAAGAGCTCGAGGAAGCTGACGGTGCGCTCGAAGTCGATCTCTCCATGCGCGCGTGGCGGCCGCCAGAACCAGCGCCGGAACCGCGCCATGGCACCGGGCTGCTGATCCACTTCCTCGCGCATGGTCACAGCCTACGGTGCCGATCATGCGGTGCTAACTCGTGAACGACCTCACCGCACACCTGGTCATGCACCGGACTGCTTGCGTCCGCGCCGGACGCGCCCACACGCGCGGAGGCCGGTGCGCCATGCCAAGGAGGGCACTTCGTGCACGAGTCCGGCAGTGCGATCGCTGGCCATCGTGTTCGTCCACGTTGGCGGCCGGAGAGCTTGAGCGGGTCAAGCCTCCGGATCGGGGCCGGCAGCGAACGCCCCATCGATCTCCGCGAACGGGATACCGTCCGCGAGCCCGACGAACGTGCCCTGCTCGATGATCTCGGTGGCGGCCTCGAGGAAGGCACCCCAGGCCACCCGGGCGAGCCCCCCGCCGACACTGATGCGCCGGACACCCAGGTCGGCCAGGGCAGCCACGGTCGTGAAATCGCTGCCGACGAGGACGTTGACCGGCAGCGGGGCCACCGCCTCGACGACGGCTGAGATCTCATCAAGGGTCCCGAGGCGAGGCGCGTAGAGACAATCGGCACCAGCGTCGGCATAGGCGCGGAGCCGACGGATGCTGTCGGCCAGGTCGGGCCGGCCGACGACGAACCCCTCCGTTCGGCCGGTGAGCAGCACCTGGCTACCGTGGTCGTCGATCGCCTGCCGGGCGGCACGGACACGGGCGACCGACAGGTCGAAGTCGAAGAGCGGCTGCGATGGGTCACCGCTGGAGTCCTCGATGGACAGCCCCGCGATGCCCGTCTCGACGGCACGTGCGACGGCCGCAGCGACGGCGCCGGGTTCCACCGCGAAGCCTCCCTGGAAGTCAGCGTTGACCGGCACGTCCACCGATCGGGAAACCGCCTCCAGGTGCGCCAGCGCCTCATCGAGGCGCACGCGACCGTCGGCCTCGCCCAGTGTCCAGGCGAAGCCCGCACTCGTGGTCGCGAGCGCCTTGAACCCGAGGCCGGCCAGCAGGCGGGCACTGCCCACGTCCCAAGGGTTGGGCATCACGAAGCAACCTGCACGATGGAGCGACCGGAACGTGTCAGTGAGGTCGGTCGATCCGGGCATGGACCGAGAGTAGCAGTGCTGATCGGGACCGCAACGATCCGATCAGGTTCTATCTGGACACTCGACGACTCGGCGGATATGGCGGCGATACGGGACCACGTGCTCGGGGATGAAGCCCTTCGCCAACCCCTGCGGCAGGCGCTATGGTCGTCGTGGGTACCGGTCCAGCCCGTACCCGTGTGCTGAGGAAGAACACGTGAGGCAGGATCCTGATCGCCGACTCGTTGCGGTGGCCTTCACCGACATGGTCGGCTACACCACGCTGATCCAGGCGGACGAGCGCCTGGCCGTCGACAGGCGTGACCGCTATTGGCAGGCGGTCGACCGTCATCACCTGGCCTTCGGTGGGACGATCGTGCAGCGGCTCGGCGACGGCAGCATGAGCATGTTCCCGAGCGCGCTCGCGGCTGTACAGGCCGCAGTCGAGATCCAGCGTGACCTCGCTGTCGCCGACGTCCCGGTGCGCATCGGCATCCACGTCGGCGAGGTGACAGTCGAGCGAGAGCGGCTCACCGGTGAGGCCGTGAACATCGCCGCCAGGGTCGAGTCCTTTGCGGTGCCCGGCGGCGTGATGCTGTCGGACACCGCGTACGATCATCTCAAGAACCGGACGGATGTGGCCGTCGTCAGCCTAGGGCGGTTCAGGCTCAAGAACGTCGGTCGTCCGCTGGAGCTCTTCGCCGTTCGCGACGAGGGCATCGTGGTCCCGGACCCGCGGGCACTCGAGGGCAAAGGCGAGCGCTTCGCGAGCCTGCCCAGCAACCTCCCTGAGCCTGTCGGACCGCTTCTCGGTCGGGCCACCGAGCTCGAATTGCTCGTCGCGGCGGTTCGAGACCATCGAGTGGTCACGATCACCGGTCCGGGTGGGGTCGGGAAGACGCGGTTCATGGTCGAGCTTGGCCACCTGCTGGCTCCGGACTTCCTGGACGGTATCTCGTTCATCCCGCTGGCCGACATCCTCGAAGCCGATGCCTTCATGCCCGCTCTCGCTGCTGCGCTGGACGTGAAGGAGGCCGAGGGGCGCACGCTCGGCGACGGGGTCATCTCCCTGATCGGTTACAAGAAGGCATTCCTGCTCCTGGACAACCTGGAGCAGATCGTGGCGGCGGCTCCGGAGATCGCCCGGCTGGTTGGATCGTGCCCGAACCTTCGGATCGTGGTCACCAGCAGGACCCTGCTGCGAATCGCTGCGGAACGGGAGTTTCCCCTGGCCCCGCTCGCACTACCTGCCTCGTTGGACGCAGGCTCCATCGAGTCCCTTCTCGGCTATCCGGCCGTCGCGCTCTTCGTGGAGCGAGCCCGCGCCTCGAAGGGCGGCTTCGCGTTGACGGCGCAGAACGCGGGTGCCGTCACCGAGATCTGCCGCCGCCTGGACGGTCTACCCCTTGCGCTGGAGCTCGCTGCCGCGCGGCTACGAATCCTGTCACCGGAGGCGCTCCTCGAGCGGCTCGATCACGCGTTGAACTTTCTTACCTCCGGCCCACGCGACACTTCCGAGCGGCACCAAACGCTGCGCGCCACGATCGACTGGAGCCACGCGCTGCTGACGGCGTCGGAGCAGCGCCTATTCCGGCGGATGGCCGTGTTCGTCGGTGGGTGCGCGCTCGCAGATGTCGAGGCGGTCTGCATCGAGCCGGGCGAGCCCGGTTTCGACGAGCTCGCGTCGCTCGTCGAGAAGGCGCTCGTGCAGGCCGCTGACGAGAGCGATAGGTTCCGCATGCTCCAGACGATCGGCGAGTACGCGCGGGAGCGTCTGGAGGACTCGGGCGAGGCCGCTGCGATCGCACTCCGCCACGCCCAACGGTATGCCCTGCTTGCGCGTGACATCCGCGACGACATCGAAGGGACCGACCAGGTCGGCGCTGTCGAACGCGGGATCGTCGAGGAGGGCAATCTGCAGGCCGCGCTGGACCTGCTCTTGGCGCTCGCAAGGCGAGGTGACAGGAACGCCCTCCAGCAGGGCCTGCAGCTGACCGGGGACTTGTGGATGTACTGGCACATCCGCGGCAAGAACCTCAGTTCGAAAGAGTACGCGAGCGCCTTCCTCGAACTCGATCCTGAAGCGGCTCCCAGCATCGGGCGGGCCGGCGCCCTGATGACGCTTGGGCTCGGGTCCTGGATGTCGGGGCAACTCGAGCGATCGACTGAAGAATGGGGCGAGGCGTATCGCATCGCCGCCGAGCTCGGTGCCGGGCGCGAGTGGTGCCTGGCCGGGTTCGCCCGCGCCCTCGCCCTGCTCGGGGCCGACGTGAGTTCGGGACTCACGCTGGCGAAGGAAAGCGCTGAGCGGGCCGGTGGGCTCGGCTTCACCTGGGCCCAGGGGCTTGCGCTGACCGTCACCGGGATATGCCAGGCGCTGACAGGCGATCTCGATGGGGCACGGGCGAGCTACTCCGATGCGCTCGTGATCCAGGAGCGACTTGGCGACAAGGAGGGCGCGGGCATGTCACTCGGCGGCCTTGCCGAATTGGCCTCCGGTCGCGGCGATGCGGTCGCCGCCATCGACCTGTACGGGCAGTCGCTCGAGGCGTTCGAGGCCGTCGGCGATCGCGGCGAGGAAGCCCGTATCCTCTCGGAGATCGCCTGGACGCATCTCGGGAAAGACGAGACCGGGCTCGCACGCCGCTACTTCTTCGAGTCGGTGCAGGCACATGCCGACGTCGCCAGCGTCCGCGGAGTCGGCCTGTCGTTGATCGGGCTTGCGGCCACCGAAGCGGTCGAGGACAGGCCCGACCGGGCCATCGAGATCGCGGCCGCGGCCGAGGTGTATGCCGGCCAGGAGGGCATCGTCGTCATCTACTCCGACGAGAACCCAGGTCGCGAGTTGGTGGAGCAGGCGCGCGCATCACTGTCGGAGGCGGATGTCACCCGGGCCACGGAGACCGGTCGCCGGCTCACCATCAACCAGGCACTCGAGCTGGCCAGGATCGCCGACGCAGCTCCGGCTGACTCCTAGTTCACCGGTCGCGCAAGGCGGAGCCCCTGCGCCATGAAGCCACAGGGAGCTATGGTCCACTCAGTGCGGTCCCGCGCGCACGTGTGCGTCGCGACCCGCACGACATTGGACACACAGAAGTCGCGACCCTACCTGGAGGCTTCTCCAGCAAAGGCAGGCAGCCCACAGCAAAGGCAGGCAGCCCACGAACTCGCCGGACGGCCGGGGCATCCTGCTCGATCTCGCCACCGGTGACACTACCGACCTGTCGGGCAGCAACGGGCCCGAGGCCGGGGTTGGTCGCGGCAATAGCATGCCCAAGCCAACCTTGTGAACCGCGCAATCGTCGACGCGTCTCGCCACTCGACCCGTCGTTCTTGCCTCGGCGGCCGACGTTGGACGCTGGCGCGGCGTCAACGAGCGCGTCCTTGTCAGCGAGCTGCCGAACGCCATCAACGTCTATGGCCAGCTCCTCGAGAACGTGGAGGAGCTCTAGGCATGAGGAGTACCCGCGCGGCTGACGCTCTCGTCGTCTGGTTCAGCACGGGCAAGCAAGAAGAAGCGCCGACACAGTCAGCAAGGGGCGCCAGGCTTGCACGGATGGTCAGCTCAGGGCCAGATTCCTAGCCATGTCGCGGCGCGATCGAGCGTTGGCTGATCCTGACGAGGATTTGGCCGAGAGCGAGTCCGACGGCCACGCCGATGGCGATCGAGATGGAGATGAGAGCGGCCTCGCTGAGCTGTCGGACGGCTGCCTCGGTCCGGCCCCGGAACCTGTCAAGCCCGATGAGACACGTCGTCATGTGATGCTCTGTCCTTCCACCTCCTTCTTCGGCTGATTGATCCAGGCTGGCCCGGGCAGGTCGGGCGGCTTGGGTGGCTTGTTGACGAAGCGCTCGGGGTGGGCCGCGTAGGCGGCATCGAGCACTCGGGTCCGTTCCTGCCGCACACGACCGGCGGTGCCGAAGTGGACCGAGGCCGGGGTGTGATAGCCGATGCCCGAATGGCGGTGATGATGGTTGTAGGTGGTGAAGAAGTCGTCGACGAAGGCCCGGGCATCCTCGAGTGAGCCGAACCGCTCGGGGAAGGCCGGGCAGTACTTGAGCGTCTTGAAGGCGGCCTCGCTGTAGGGATTGTCGTTGCTCACGTGCGGTCGCCCATGGGTGCGGCCGATGCGCAGGTCCGCGAGCAGCTGGGCCACCGGCTTGCTGGTCATGGCCGAGCCGCGGTCGGCATGGACCGATAGCCGGCCCGGCGCGAAGGGTCCGTGGGCGGCCACGATGCGGTCGATCCAGTCCCGCACGACCGCGCCGTCCTGGCCCTCGACGACCATCCAGCCGGGGCTGTAGCGGCTGAAGAGGTCGAGCATGACGAAGAGGTCGTACCAGGTTCCGCGGGCCGGGCCGCGCAGGGCGGTCGCATCGTACGACCAGACCCGGTTCGGCTCGACCGCCACGAGTTCGGGCACCGCCCGTGGTGGGTGGCTCGCCTGGGCTCGGCGCTCACGCACCTCGTCGTCGGCGCGCAGCAGCCGGTACATCGTCGAGGGCGAGCCGAGATAGGTGCCCTCGTCGAGCAGGGTGGCCCAAACCTGTGCCGGGGCCTGGTCGACGAAGCGCTCGCTGTGGAGGGCGGCGAGCACGGACCGTCGCTCCTCGCCCGAGAGGGCGTTGGGTGGCGTGGATCGGGGCCCCGGTGGTCCCAGCCTCGGTCCACGCAGATGGCGGTAGTGCGTGGCGCGGGAGCGACCGAGCGCCGCGCAGGCAGCCCGCGTGCCCACGAGCGGCTCCAACTCGCCGAACGCGGCGTCGATCACCGCGGCTGCTGCTCGTCCTCGTCGCTCTCGGCCAGCAGCCGCTCCAAGAGCTCCGATGCTTTTCCCTGGATGTCGATGACCAGGCGGGCCTTGGCCAGCTCCGCCTCGGCCCGCTCGGCACGACGCCGCTGGCGGATCAGCTCGCGCTGCTCGGGTGACTGGGCGCGGGGTCTCGGCCTCGGCGCCAGGCCGGCGAGGGCGCCCGCGTCACGGGCCCGGCGCCACTCGGTGATGTGCGAGGTATAGAGACCCTCCCGGCGCAGGATGGCACCCTTGGCGCCCTCCTCGGTGGCGGCCTCGTACTCATCGAGGATGCGTCGCTTGTACTCGGCGCTGAACGTCCGGCGCGTCGGTCGCTCGGGCAGGGTCGGGTCTCGGTCCATGGCCGCATCATGCGCGCGCTCCATGGTCAGGGTCGTCAGGGTCATGGTCGTCAGACTGCTTCCTTCTCGCCCCAGGGAGTGCTGGCGGGCTATTGCCCGTGTCTCACCTCAGCCTGACAGAGAGGGCCCTGGGAGCTGGCCGGCATGCCCTGGTACAGCGCGTAGCCGGGCACGAGCGGAAGGATAGCCACACCGGTGTAGACGCTGGCCGCAGCACCCTGCACGACTGACAGGCCGACTCCCACGAGGCTAACGACCAGGGCCGCGACGCCGTGCGCGGCCCAGTCGTGGCCGTTGCCACCGCCGGCCGACACGACCACGATGAACCAACCCAACGCGGCCGTGGACTGTATGTCCGTATCCAAGGCGGAGAGCTGCGCGTCCGACGCGACGATCCGCTGTTGATGCCGTACAGCCCAGGCGTGGCACGCATCCGCTCGGCGGCCGAGGGAGCCAGTGGTCGCGATGGCCTGCGGCTGCTGCTGGAGACTTCGATGGGCGACCGCTACCGGATCGAGGTGACCGAGTCGGAGGTGCGGTTGCGGCGGCGGTGACAGCCCTGACCATGCAGCACCCCGACTTGGCGCCGGGTGCAGCCCCAGCCGACGAGCCCCTGATCAATAGCGTCTATGCATGCGAGATCGACGGAGACCGCCCTGTCGTCTTCAGGGAGGAGCCGATCAGCAGGCTCGGCTTCTATCTCGCGGGCCGGCAGGAGTGCGACTCCGCGAGCGGACTCTCGGTCGCCGTCATCATCCACGGGCCGGAGTCCTGCATCCCCTAGGCAACCGCCGCCGCAGACACCGGGCTGGGTCATGCCCAGTCGAGGGGTTCGTAGATCAGCGACCGCCTCCCGGGGCCATCGGCGGTTCCGCCCGTAGAGGTAGCGCGGCGGCAGGTCGGTGGTATTCCCCGGCCGCCGCGCATGATGCCCACGACCGCCGCCGGTCCCGCATTCGTCGAGCAGTGCAGTCGGCCAGGCCGGACGGTGAACAGTTCGCCGGAGCCGTGGCATCGGGCCTCGACGGGCTCGAGTCGCCGGCACGCTTGCGGCGCATGTAGCAGGCACCACAGAGGCCATGGCCGAGCATCCGTTTCAGCTCGCCGCACTCGCTACAGATCGCGTCGGTCATCCGTTAGAAGCCCGGTGTGTGGCCCGAGTGGCCGTCTCCGAGCAGCCAACGCATGACCCGGCCGGCGACCTGTGGCAGGCGGTGCTCTCCACCACTGGCCAACCGGACTGGCAGTCATCCGACGTAGACTGACTCAAGGAGGAGATACAGGGCGCCGCCGAGCACGACGGTGGCGGCCGCGGAGGCCATCAGTGCGATTTGGAGCGCGCCGCCATCGGGATGGCCGACGTGCGGAAGCTCCTCAAGCATCCGCCGATGACGCACTTCGGCGGCGAGGTATGCGCCGAGGCTGAGCGCGATGCCGACCACGCCGATTCCCAAGGCCGCGACCGGGAAGTGGTCGAACAGCAGTCGCGCTGCAAGGGCACTCCCTCCGGCGTAGGCGAGGCCGGTTCGCCGCCAGGCAAGTATCGTCCGTGCGACCGGCAGCCCACGATCACGGGCCATACGAAACGTATCCCCACACGAGGAGCACGATCGCGGCCATGATCCCGGCGACGAGCACCGGACCGGCCGCGGCCGAGGGCAGCGGTTCTCCGGTGCGGAGCGCTCGCTCCGTTCTCGCCCAGCCGAACCACGCCTGCGCCACACCGACGAGGGCGACCAGGACGAAGACACCGGCTGCCGCTACCCGGAGTTCCTTATGGATGGGAACGTCCAATGCCTCGAGCGCGATCCCCAGGGCCAGCAGGGCGAGCGACATCCGAATCCAAGCAGGAACGTACGCTCGTTGGCGAGGCTGAAGCGAGGGTCGGGCTCGGTCCCATGTCGGAAGACCGACGCCGGGCGACGGGGACGTTTGGCTTGCAGGTCAGGCATGACGGAGTATGGCCTGTCCCGGGCGGCAACCACAAGACTCTCTGACGATCAGCCGCGACGTCACGAGCAAGCGCTCGGCGGGCCCCGCCGGATCGGCGATCCGCCGGAGCAGGACCTCCGCGCTCCGGGCACCGACCTCCTGGCCGTTAGCGGCGACGGTGGTGAGCGGTGGCTCCCACAAAGACGCAGCCGCGACGTCGTCGAACGAGATCACGCGGACATTCCGCGACAGCGAGCCGTCGAAGATCCGCAGGGCGCGATAAACGCCGAACGCCACGAGGTCGTTGTGACAGACGATCCCGTCGGTGAGTTGGCCGGACTCGATCAGGTCCGTCGCGACCTCGAGCCCCCATGAGCCCCGCGGCGGGCCTGGGATATCGACGCGCAAGCGCACGCCGGAGCCTCGCAGGGCCTTGCGGACGCCTTGGGTCCTATGACGGCGTGGGCCGATGCGTGCGAGGCCGCCCAGGTAGCTGATGCGCTCGGCGCCATGCGCGAGGAGGTGGGCACCGGCGAGCCGCGCACCATTGACGTTGTCGATGCCGACGTAGGGGATCGCCGGGTGCGGGATGTCGCGCGTGGCCATGACTACGGGCACGCCAGCAGTGGCGACGAAGTCGGCGAAGCTCGGCTCGGTCCCGACAGCCGGGATGATCAGGAGCCCGTCGACCTGACGCTCGACATGGAGCTTGAGCATCGCCTGGCGGGCCGGCTCCTCGAGGGAGTTCGCAACCAACGTGACCAAGCCCTCGCCCATCAGCACCGATTCCACGGCGATCGTCCACTCGGCCGTGAAGCTGATCGAGACGTCGGGCACGATCAGTCCGATGGTGTGGGTGCGGCTTGCGCGCAAGGATGCGGCCCCGCGATGGTAGACGTATCCCAGTTCGGCGATGGAGGCGCGGACGCGCGCCCTGGTCGCTGGCGAAAGCCGTCCGGCATCTCGCAGCACGAGCGATGCCGTTGCACGCGATACACCGGCGTGCGCCGCCACGTCGACCAGGGTGACCCGCCGCGAACGCGCATTACCTGAGCGGCTCACGCGGGGGTCCTGTATGGCATCCACATGCGCTCCTTGGCCAACTCTGCCCAGGCGCGACTCGCCTCGACCGGCGGAAGCAAAATACCTCATCCACGTGCCGGCACGGGCGCGAGAAGCCCGCTGGTCTCCTGCAAGGGAAGAATACGGGGGTGGTGGAGCGGTGCTGCTGGACGGTCGTCACCAGCAGCACCTTGCGAAGCGGTTCGATCGACGACTTGTCGCCCTCCTGGCTGTCTAGGGGCAGATCATGTCGGGGTTCAGGGCTGCGCCGACGTCGACCGGTTCTTCGAGCACGCCAACCGAGATCCAGAAGTCCACCTGCTTCTCGACCGACTCCCGGAACGCCTCGCTGGTGAGCAGCTCGCACGCCGCCTCGGCGTCATAGATGTCGATGCTCTCCGTGGCCTGTCGCGTCGCTTCGAGCTCCAGGCCCGCCCCAACGCTGTTTAGGTAGTCGTTCACTTCGGTGATCGCCTGGTCGTGCGTGGCGGGATCGTTCAGGTAGGGGACCGCCTGCCCTTGGAGCGCGCTCAGGAAGCGCCTGATGCCTTCCGGGTTGCTCTCGACCGCGCCTGGCGTGGCGATGAGCACGTCCGGGTTCGCGAAAGCGTCCTCAGGGTCGAACTTTGTGCCATCCCAGAGCGCGTGGGCCCCGGGCGCCTCGTTCAGGAGCGTCACCGAGCCGTTGACCGAAGTCACGACGGCGTCGAGCTGGCCGGTGAAGAAGGCGGCCTGACCATCGCCGGCCGACAGGGGTAGATAGTCGATGTCGTCGAAGGTCAGCCCGAACTTCTCGAGCGTGGCCGCCAGGATGTAGTAAAGCCCGCCGTTCGGCGGGGCCGAGACACGCTTACCACGGAGGTCCTCGACCGACGTGATCTCCTCGGTTGCGATGATCGGCAGCGCCGGCGCCGGGTTCGCTCCGACCGACACGATCTGGACGTCGAAGGCCCCCTGGCCGAGGGCAAGTACGGTGGTGGCGAGGTTCAGCAATGCCAGATCCGGCTGGCCGCCGCCCATGGCCTGGATGATCGCCGGGCCGCCCCCTTCGGCGAAGCTCTTCAGGTCGACCTCGACGCCGGCCTCCTCGAACCAGCCGTGTTCGTCAGCGACCGGGGCCATCGCGCCTGTCGGGGCGCGCAGCACGCCGAACGAGACCGGATCGACGGCGGTCTGTTCCGACTCTTCGGACTGGGCTCGTACCGCTGTCGACCCAACCATGGACAACGCGACGACGAGCAGCATCGCGGCTCGACGCGCCGGCCTCGAGGGCAACCAACAAGAGACGTGTGACTTCATGGTCTGTCTTCCTCCGTGCAATTAGGGACGCTCCTCCGCGGGCATGATCGGTCCGTTCGTCTCCATCGCCCGGACCACTGCGCGCCCTAGGGCGGAGCGCGCGTCGCGGTAACGACCGTGTTCTGGTGGAGTTCCAGCATGACCTGGCGGATGGCTCGACGGTGGTTCGAGAACTCGTCGCTCACCCTGGTCTTCTCTGTGCGAGGTCGGGGGAGGGCGATCGGCAGGCGCGCGGCGATCTCCCCGGGACGGCTGGACATGATCACGACCTCGTCGGACAGGAAGACGGCCTCGTCGACATCATGCGTCACGAACACGACCGTGCGCTTGCGCCTTCTCCAGCTCGCGAGAGCTCCAGTTGCATGCTCTCCTTGGTCTGGGCGTCCAGTGCCCCGAACGGCTCGTCCATGAGCAGGACATCCGGATCGTTGGCATAGGCTGGCGCAGGTCCACGCGCTTCCTCATGCCGCCCGAGAGCTCCTTGGGATAGGCATCGAGGAAGTCGCCCAAGCCCACGAGTTCACACCAATGCGTCGATACCTCTCGTCGCGTGGCCCGGTCGACGCCACGGTTCCTGAGGCCGAACTCGACATTTCGGCGCACAGTCCGCCAGGGGAAGACCGCGTCCGCCTGAAAGACGAAGCCGCGAGAGTGATGCGGGGCTTCGACCACCGCTCCCTGGTGGATCACCCGGCCCCGCGACGGCCAATCCAGGCCTGCGAAGATCCGCAGCAGCGTCGACTTCCCGCATCCGGAGCTCCCGAGCACGGCAACGAAACGCCGTTGTTCGATCTGGAGGCTGATGTCCCGCAAGGCGAGGAAAGGGCGGTCGGCGTCGAGGCGCCGGAACTGATGCCAGACGTGCTCGACGGCGATCTCGGCGCCGCGGCGAGTTGCTCGCTCACCCGCGCACCTCGCTCCAGCGAGTGAGGTAGGCCTGCACACGAACCGCGATGACATCGAGGATGACGGCCACCACGCCGATGACGACGATGCCCATCAGGACGCGATCGATGCGCAGGATCTGCCCAGAGTTGGCGATGAGGAAGCCGAGGCCGTTGGACGAGGCGATCAGCTCGGCTGCGGCCAGGGCACTAACCCGGTCGCCAGGCCGATTCGCAGGCCGGACACGATGTAGGGCACGGCGTTGGGCAGGGCCACCTGCCAGAACATGGCGAACTTCGATGCCCCGAGCGACTCGGCGGCCTCGACGTAGATGGCCGGGACCTCCTTCATCCCCTGGCGCGCGTTCACGACGACGGGCTTGAAGACGGCCAGGATGATGATCGTCAGTCGTGCTGGCTCGTCGATCCCGATCCACACGATGACCAGCGGGATGTAGGCCAGCGCCGGGATCGGCCGGATCGCTTCGATAATCGGGTCCAGGAGGTAGCTGCCACGCCGGAACCAACCCGCGGTGCACCCGATAACGACGGCCAACGCCGCACCGATACCGAACCCGACGATGACGCGGAAGAGGCTGGCCCAGGTGTGGCGGATGAGCGATCCGTCGGCCAAACTCTCGATCAGGGCCTCGACGACCGCAGGTGGGGGTGGCGTCAGTCTCGGGTTCGCACCAGGAGCCAAAGTGATGAGCCAGTAGACGCCGATGACGACGGCCAGCGAGAGCGTTCCCCATGCCAGTCGCCGCCATGACTCACGTCCTTCGCTGACGGCGACTCCGTCATCCGAGTCGTCATGTGCGGCGCGCGATGCTATGGGTGCGTCATCGGTCTCGAACTTGGAACCGGGGTCAGCGATGACCCTGGGCTTGTTCACCGAACTGCTCGAAGAGAAGTCAACCGTTCGTGTCCCCCTGGCGGGTGGTCGATGACGTGTATGGCCTCCGATTCGGAAACGCTCAGAACCGACCGGGGTAGACCGGTTTACTCGCAAGTCTGACCACACCTGTCAACCCCAGAGGTCACCTTGACACCGCCGCTCGGACCACCCTACGATGCAGTTGCTAGACCCATCTATCCTGGTGATGTCACAGTGCCGGCGTGGCGGCGATCCACGCCCGCGAAGGAGTCGCGCATTGGGGAAACGACAGGAGGGAACGGTCACGCCTGAACACGAAGGGCGCGTCGGAACGACGGTCGCCGCGTCGACGCCCTGGTGGCCGGAGCGTCCTCGCTCAGGGAGGGCCCAACGTCGTCCTCGTCGTACTCGATGACGTGGGCTTCGCCCAGCTCGGATGCTACGGTGGATCGGTCTCGACGCCCAACATCGACGCACTGGCTCGGTCGGGCCTGCGCTACACGAACTTCCACGTCCCGGCGCTCTGTTCGCCCACACGGGCGAGCCTGCTCACCGGCCGCAACCACCACTCGGTCGGCATGGGCTACTTGGGCGCCTTCGACACCGGCTTCCTGGGCTACCGTGCCGCGATCTCGCCGGCGGCCGCCACCCTCCCAGAGATCCTGCGCCCGACTGGCTACGGTGCCTATGCGACCGGGAAGTGGCATCTCGTCCCGCCGGCTGGGATGTCGCCGGCCGGCCCATTCGACCAATGGCCGACCCAGCGGGGCTTCGATCGGTACTACGGGTTCCTGTGGGGTGAGGACGACCAGTTCCACCCCGAGCTGTGGTACGACCAGCATCGCGTCGACGTCCCCGACGTCCCCGGATACCACCTGAGCGAGGACGTGGTCGATCGGACCCTGGAATTCATCGCCGACCACGTCACCAACCGTCCCGACGACCCGTACCTGGCCTATGTCGCATTCGGCGCTTGCCACGCGCCGCATCAAGCGCCAAGCGAGTACACCGCGAAGTACGCTGGCCAGTTCGATCACGGGTGGGACGTCGAGCGCGAACGCGTGCTCGAGCGCCAGCTGGAAACGGGGATCGTCCCTCCCGAAACGCGGCTGAGTACGCGAGACCCCGAGGTGCCCGCATGGGAAGCGCTCACGCCGGATGAGCGCCGTTTGTCCGCCCGACTACAGGAGGCCTTCGCCGGCTTCCTGGAACACACCGATGCCCAGATCGGCCGGCTCATCGAGTTCCACCGGGCGCATGGGCTGCTCGACGACTCCGTCATTATCCTGCTGTCGGACAATGGCGCCAGCGGCGAGGGCGGTCGCGACGGGACGATCAACGAGTACCGCTACTTCCTGGGCCTCGAGGACGACCGCGATGAGGCGCTCGAGCGGATCGACGAGATCGGCGGCCCGAGGGCGCACAACCAGTACCCGGCCGGCTGGGCCATGGCCGGCAACACGCCGCTCCAGTACTACAAGCGCTTCGCCCACGGTGGTGGCGTCCGGGCCCCGCTGATCGTGCACTGGCCGAGCGGCCTTGCCGGGCAGACCGGCCTGCGCCGCCAGTTCCACCATGTCGTGGACGTGCTCCCGACCATCCTGGATCTGGCAGGGGCAGAGGCACCCTCCGTCGATGGCGGGATCGAGCAGCTACCGGTGCATGGCGTCTCGATGCGCTATTCGTTTGCGGCGCCTGATGCGCCCAGTGCGCGGACCCGCCAGTACTTCGAGACCGCCGGCAACCGCGCCATCGTGGATGGCGGCTGGAAGGCGGTGGCGGCCCACCGACCCGGAACGGACTTCGACGACGACCACTGGGAGCTGTACCGATCTGGTCGAGGACTTCTCGGAGGCCACCGACCGGGGCCAGGCCGAGCCGGAGCGCCTGAGGCGGCTCAAGGAGACGTGGTGGGAAGAGGCGCACCAGTTCGGCGTGCTGCCGCTCGACGACCGGTTGGGCGAGCGTGTCCGGGCGCTTGACCCGGCGATGGACCGACGAAGCTACACGATGCTGCCGGGGACGCGGATGCTCAACCATGTCGTAGGCCCGAGCTTCCGGGACCGCGGTTTCCACGTGCATGCACGCGTGACGTGTTCGGCGACCGACGAAGGTGTGATCCTTGCCTATGGACGACGTGCGTTTGGCTTCTCCTTCTTCGTGAAGGAGGCGCGACTACACGTGGACTACAACCTGGCCGGAAGCCACACCTTTCTCTCCGCCACCGAGCGGCTCCCTGGTCACGAGACTGTCGTCGCCATGCGCGTGCGACCGAGTGCCGGCCGCGCCCGCGTGTCGATCCACATGGACGAACGTCAGGTCGGTGAGACGATGGTGCAGCGGCTCATCCCGGGCGGATTCGGCACGCTTTCGGTCCAGTGCGGGCATAACGCGCCTTCAGCGGTGAGTGAGGCCTACGACCCACCCTTCATGTTCACCGGGCGAATGGACCGCGTCGTCATCGACCTTGACGAGCGGCCCCGTGAGGGCGAGACGGGTCCTTCGCGAGCGGAGTCAGAGGTCGTGTGATGGAGCTCGATCCTCGTGAGGAGTCGGTCGGCGTCATCGGCGAGACGGCCGCGACGTCCCAGCCATGGTGGCCGGAGGAGCCGCGGGCGGAGGGCCGGCCCAACGTCGTGCTGATCTTGCTGGACGACATGGGCTTCGGCAGCCTCGGCTGCTATGGCTCCGAGATCGCCACACCGAATATGGATGCGCTCGCTGCCGACGGCGTCCTCTTCACCAACTTCCACGCCACCGCCCTGTGTTCTCCGACACGGGCTAGCCTCCTGACCGGGCGCAACAACCATGCGGTGGGCATGGCCTACCTCTCACACGTCGACGACGGCTTCCCCGGCTACCGCGGACGGATCGGCCATGACGCGGCCACGATCGCCGAGACACTGGTGGACGCCGGCTACAACACGATGGCTGTGGGCAAGTGGCACTTGGCGCCGATGGACCAGACGACCATCGCGGGACCGTACGACCAATGGCCGCTCGGCCGTGGCTTCGAGCGCTTCTACGGCTTCATGGAGGGCCTGACCGACCACTACTACCCCGAGCTGTACTGCGACAACCACCCGGTCCCAGGCCCCGCGGACGCCCGAGGAGGGCTATCACCTCACGACCGACCTGGTCGATCAGGCGACCCAGATGCTCACCGACCAGACGTCGGTCGCGCCGGAGAAGCCGTTCCTGCTGTACTTCGCCACGGGCGCGACCCACACGCCGTTCCAGGCGCCGAGCGCGTTTGTCGAGCACTACCGAGGGCGCTACGACGTGGGCTGGGACGTCATCCGCGAGCAGCGGTATCGGACGCAGCTGGAGATGGGCGTCGTCCCGCCGGGGACCGACCTGCCGCCGCGCAATGCCGACGTGGAGGCCTGGGACGACCTCACGCCGGGAGCCAAGGTCTCCTCCGCCCGCTTCCAGGAGGTCTACGCCGGCTTCCTGGAGCACACAGACGCGGAGATCGGCACGGCTTGCTCCGATCCCTCGATGAGCTCGGACGGCTCGATAACACCATCGTGGCCCTCCTCTCGGACAACGGGGCCAGTCAGGAGGGCGGCCCGCATGGCGTGCTCGACACCACGCACTACGAGAACGGCCACTTCCCCGAACTCGACGAGGTCGTGGCGCGAATGGACGAGATCGACGGTCGAACCGCCCACGTCAACTACCCGCTCGGCTGGGCGCAGGCCGGCAATACGCCGCTGCGCCGCTACAAACAGAACGTCCACGCTGGCGGCATCCGTACCTCGATGATCATGCGTCTACCGGCATCCGTCATCGACCGGCAGCTGGCGGGGGAGAAGCGCGACCACTTCCAGCACGTGACCGACATCGTGCCTACCATCCTCGACCTTGTCGAGGTGGAGGCACCGGCGGTGCGGCGCGGTATGACGCAGTTGCCATTCGACGGCCAGAGCATGCGCACGACCCTGGAGCGACCCGAGCTAGCGTCGCGCGAGCGGACGCAGTACTTCGAGACCGTCGGGCATCGGGCGATCTGGAAGGACGGGTGAAGGCGGTCGCGTTCCACAAGCGCGGTTCGGAGTTCGGCGACGATCGCTGGGAGCTCTACCACGTCGACGAGGACTTCTCCGAGGCACACGACTTGGCGGAGCAGCACCCCCACAAGCTCCGGGAGTTGGTCGATGCATGGTGGGTGGAGGCCCGTCGGAACAAGGTGCTACCGCTGGAGGACCGTGGCTTCGCCGAGCGGGCCAACGTGAAGTTCCGGCCCCACTCGCCGCGGGATCGCGCCCGTTTCGTCTACCGCAGCGGGATGCAGCACATCGGGACCGGTGCCGCTCCACCCATCGCCGGTCGGTCGTTCGAATCAGCGCCGTCATCCAGCGGCCGCGAGGATCTGAAGACGGCGTTCTCGTGGCCCACGGAAGCTGGAACAGCGGCTACTGCCTGATGGTCGAGGAGGGCCACCTCGTCTACGACCTCAACCACTACACGAACCACCAGGTCCTGCGGTCCACGGAAGCCCTGCCAGCCGGGACGTCAGAGGTCCGGATGCGCTTCATCCGCGACGAGGAGGGGACGGGGGAACGGCCACGCTCTTTGTCGGTGGCGAGTCGGCGGGCACGGCGCGGTCTGCGGGAGACGTTCGAGCACTTCGTGGCTTTCCAGGGGCTCGACGTAGGCCGTGATGGCCTCTCGCCGGTGCGCGAGGACGGTGTCGGCGAGTTCCCGTTCGAGGGCCGGATCGACCGGGTCGTGATCGAGCTGCTGAGCGGATTGCACGGCCGCTCACATGAACCAGCGGGGTAGACGACCGTGACTTGCCGGCCACCGAACATCGTCCTCGATCCTGGCCGACGACCTTGGCTGGGCCGACTTGGGGTGCTACGGCAGCACCTTCCATGAGACGCCCAACATCGATCGCCTCGCGGCCGAAGGCGCCCGCTTCACGGACGCCTATTCCGCCTCGCCCGTGTGCTCGCCGACTCGCGCAAGCCTCCTCGACGGGCAAGTACCCGTCGACCGTGGGGGTGACGCAGTACATCGGAGGACACGGCGTGGGCCGACTCGCCGATGTCCCGTACTTCGGTTTCCTGCCCACGCAGGAGTACTCAATCGCGCGCGCTCTCCGCGACGGCGAGTACCGCACCTGGCACGTCGGCAAGTGGCACCTCGGGGCTCGTCGCTGCTGGCCTGACCAGCACGGTTTCGACGTCAATGTGGGGGGTTGCGATTGGGGGCATCCGAAGAGCTACTTCAGCCCGTACGCGTGCCCCACGTTGTCCGACGGCCCCGAAGGCGAATACCTCACGGACCGCCTCACGGACGAGGCCATCGAGCTGATCGAAGGGGCGGACGACCGGCCGTTCTTCCTGAACCTTTGGCACTACGCCGTACACATCCCGATCGACTCGCCACCGGACCTGGTCGACAAGTACCGTCGCAAGGCGGCCGACCTCGGGCTCGATCGCATCGAGCCGTTCGAAGCGGGCGAGCCCTTCGGCGTCTGGCACCAGCGCAGCGCCCGCATCATGCGTAGGACGATCCAGTCCGACCCGGCCTACGCGGCGATGGTCGAGAACCTGGACACCTGCGTCGGTCGGCTGCTTGACGCATTGGAGCGGACCGGGCGATCGAGCGACACGGTCGTCGATCTTCACCTCGGACAACGGTGGACTGTCGACAGCCGAGGGCTCGCCGACCACCAACGCTCCGCTTTCCGACGGCAAGGGCTGGGTGGCTGAAGGCGGGGTCCGCGTGCCATTCATCGTGCGCTGGCCCAACGTCGTGGCTCCCGGGTCGCGACTGGCCGAGCCCATCACCAGCCCCGACCTCTACCCCACGTTGCTCGCAGTCGCCGGGCTGGACGCGAGGCCGGACCAGCACGTCGACGGCGTCGACGTCACGCCGCTCCTGCGCGGTGAGCGGATGGAGCGCGGCCCGCTGTACTTCCACTACCCGCACTACAGCAATCAGGGCGGCCGGCCATCGTCTGCCATCCGTGCCGGTCGCTGGAAGCTTATCCACGACTGGGAGTCGGGAGCCAGCTCCCTGTACGACATCGGTCACGACATCAGCGAGGAGCACGACCTCGCCTCCAGCCACCATGAGCTGGCTCAGCGCCTCCAAGCGGACCTCCTCGCCTGGGTCGATGAGAGCCCGGCGCTAGTGCCACCGCCGAACCCGGTCGCCGACCCCTACGACGATCTCGCCGGCTACTTCTTCCGTGGCCAGATCGCCACCCCGCCAGAGGGCGCCACCAGCGACCAGGACGAGTGAGTTGCCCTGCCGTTGGCGACGGCAAGACACGACGGAGTCGTCGCCTGGCGCGGCGAGAGCGTCGCACGGCGTGGCCCCGGCGGAACCTTGCTCGTCGATTCTAGATGTCGGTGGTCGTTTTCCGATGGAGGGGCGCGAGATCATCCTCGTCCGGCGTTTAGGGAACCTGGTCGATGAGGAGCCGGTGCCGGTGGGTGGCCAGGTGTCGAAGTACCACCCCGTCGTGAAGGCGTACATTGCCGATCCGCATCGACATCTGGTCAGCCGGGACCATCTGGGCCGCCGAGGCTCTGATCCTGCAGGCCGTCGGACGAGGCATCGCGACGGGACCTTGCGGTGCTGCGGCCGCAAGAGCCGGCGGCCGAGTCCGACTCGCATCACGACCGGGCCATCGGCCGGGGGCACTTGGCCCCTCGGTTGGATGCCGACCATGCGGTATCCAGATCCAGGAGCGGCGGCAGGTTGTGGGTGGCCATCGCCGCTGTCAATCGGCGCCCTCGACACGCCAGTGGCGAGTGCGGCTGTCGCCCCTGGCGCCGGGTCGCCACATCCCAGCCAGTCCGCCTGCGCCGCGTTCAGGCAGCCCGTCTGCCGATACAGCCCCGAGAGGTGTTGCCTCACCGTCGTCTCGCTGATGCCCAGCTCATAGGCCGCGGCCGCCACGGAGCCGGCTCGGATCTACGCCCGCAGGACCTCGAGCTGGCGACGGGTGGGACGCTGGCGCGACCCCTCTCGGCCCGGCCGAACTCACGCTATTCGTGCATGGAGGGTCACGCAGAGGAGACCGTCGTGATGGCGTCCCGCCGCACGAACGACACGCCGCCTTCTCACGAGATAGAGACGGCCCCGACCGCCTCTGGTATCGTGTGCGGTCTCGGGCGGCTAGCTCAGCTGGTTAGAGCACTTGCTTGACATGCAAGAGGTCACTGGTTCGAGTCCAGTGTCGCCCACCACCCACACTTGGTGATCTGCCGGGGACATGCCTGTCTGCCCATCGGCTCGAGGAGAACCGCGCCGCACGTGACCCCGCTTCCGATCGCGCCCCGATGATGCTCACGGACGCCCTCGCCGGCGAGGCCTACCCGCTCGGCGCCCACTACGACGGCGTCGGCACCAACTTCGCAGTCTTCTCGCGCGTGGCCGAGCGCGTGGAGCTCTGCCTCTTCGACCGCAGCGGTCGCGAGAGGCGGGTGGAGCTCACGGACCGGTCCGGCTTCACCTGGCACACCTATGTGCAGGGCGTGGGCCCCGGCCAACGCTACGGTTACCGCGTCCATGGACCTTGGGATCCAGGGACCGGCCTCAAATGCAACCCATCCAAGCTGTTGCTCGATCCCTATGCCCGCGCGATCGACGGGCCGGTCCGCTGGAATGACGCGATCCACGCCCACACGCCGGGCCACCCCTTCCGCATGCAGCGCCGCAACAGCGCCCCCTATGTTCCGCGCTCGATGGTCGTGGCCGATGACTTCGACTGGCGCGGCGATACGCCGCCGCGCGTTCCGCTCGCGGCGACGGTCATCTATGAGACCCACGTCAAGGGCCTGACCAAGCGCCACCCGGCGGTGCCAGAAGCCCTTCGGGGCACCTATGCCGGCCTCGCGCAGCCGGCCATCCTCGACCACCTCCGCTCCCTGGGCGTGACCTCGGTCGAGCTCCTGCCGGTGCACCAGTTCGTGCACGACGGCTTCCTCCTCGAGCGCGGGCTACGCCAGTACTGGGGCTACAACTCCATCGGCTTCTTCGCACCGCATGGCGACTACTCCTCGAGCGGGACCGCCGGGCAGCAGGTGAACGAGTTCAAGGCCATGGTGAGGACCCTGCACGCGGCCGGCCTGGAGGTCATCCTCGACGTCGTCTACAACCACACCGGGGAGGGCAACCACCGCGGCCCGGTCCTGGCCATGCGTGGCCTGGACAACCAGGCCTACTACCGCCCGCGCCCGGAGAGCCCGCGCCACTACATCGACTTCACGGGCACCGGCAACACGCTCGACATCGGTGAGCCCTACGTCGTCCAGCTGGTGATGGACAGCCTGCGCTACTGGGTCAGCGAGATGCACGTGGACGGCTTTCGCTTCGATCTCGCCTCCGCGCTCGCCCGACCGCACCACGAGGTCGACTTCCGCAGCGCTTTCTTCGACGCCGTCCAGCAAGACCCGGTCGTGCGCTCGGTCAAGCTCATCGCCGAGCCCTGGGACATCGGGGAGGGCGGCTACGCCCTGGGCCGATACCCGTCACCGTGGTCCGAATGGAACGGTCGCTTCCGCGACGTGATGCGCGACCTCTGGCGGGGCCAGCCGGACATGCTCCATGACTTCGGCCGCTGCTTCTCCGGCTCGGCCGACCTCTTCGCCGACGAAGGCCGCTCGCCGGGCGCCAGCATCAACCTCATCACCGCCCACGACGGGTTCACCCTGCTTGACCTGGTCAGCTACGACCACAAGCACAATGAAGCCAACGGCGAAGGCGGCCGTGACGGCGAGTCGCACAACCGTTCCTGGAACTGCGGCGTGGAAGGTCCGTCCGACGACCCGCAGGTCCTGGCCCTGCGGGCCCGTCAGCGCCGCAATCTGCTGGCCACGATGTTCCTTTCGCAGGGTGTGCCCATGCTGCTGGGGGGCGACGAGCTGGGGCGAACGCAGCTGGGCAACAACAACGGCTACTGCCAGGACTCGGAGCTGTCGTGGTACGACTGGGCCGAGGTCGACGAGGAGATGCTCGGCTTCACGCGGCGGCTGGTACAGCTGCGCCGGGACCATGCCGTCTTCCGCCGACCCGACTGGTTCAGGCCCGCTGAGCGGACCGCCGACGGCGAGCTGCAGGATGTCGAGTGGTGCACCCCGGCCGGGATCCCCATGCAGGCCGAGCACTGGCACACCGACGGTGCGGCGGCCATCGCCGTCTACCTCTCCGGTCGCGACCTGCAGGATGAGCAGGGCCGGGCGATCGTTGACGACGACTTCTACGTGGCCCTCAATGCCACCGCCGCGCCGCTCGACTTCACCCTTCCGGACGGCAAGCTGGTGGGGGCGTGGAAGCCGGTCTTCGACACTGCGGCCATCCATCCGTTCGCAGCGCGTGGGGGGCGGCACTACCGATCGGCGGAGGTGCTCACGCTGGAGCCTCGCTCCATGGTGGTCCTCCGTCACCTCACGCCGGAGAAGCGCTAGGCGGATCAGCAGCGCGCCCGCCGTGTCGGATGGGCCAATCCGGACCCGGCAGCTTCGGGTACCCTGCGGCGCGGGCAGCACCGGCGAAGGGGCAGCGATACGGGCCGGTCAGCGGTGGCATGGGAGGAAGCGATGGGCAAGTCCGGCAAGCGCGCCGCGCATCCCCTTGAGCGCCACTCCACGGGCTTCTCGGCCGATGCGCTGTGGTACAAGGACGCGGTCATCTACGAGCTGCACGTACGCGCCTTCCGCGACAGCAACGGCTCAGGGATCGGCGACTTCCCGGGACTGACCTCACGGCTCGACTACCTCGCCGATCTGGGCGTGACCGCGCTGTGGGTCCTGCCCTTCTATCCATCTCCCGGTCGAGACGACGGTTATGACATCGCCGATTTCGGTCGCGTCAATCCCGACTACGGCACGCTGCGCGACGTGCGCACCTTCATCCGCGAGGCGCACAAGCGGGACCTGCGGGTCATCACCGAGCTGGTCTTCAACCACACCTCCGACCAGCACTCCTGGTTCCAGCGCGCGCGCAAGGCGCCGCCAGGATCGCCCGAGCGCGACTGGTACGTATGGAGCGACACGCCCGATCGGTATCGGGATGCGCGCATCATCTTCAAGGACTTCGAGTCGTCCAACTGGAGCTGGGACCATGTCGCGAACGCCTACTACTGGCACCGCTTCTACAGCCACCAGCCCGACCTCAACTTCGATGAGCCGGCGGTACGCGACGCCTTGCTCAGGGTCACCGACTTCTGGCTGGAGGCGGGGGTGGATGGCCTGCGGCTCGACGCCATCCCCTACCTCTACGAGCGCGAGGGCACGAGCGGCGAGAACCTGCCCGAGACGCACGCGTTCCTCAAGGGGCTGCGGGCACACGTGGATGCGCGGTTCGCCGACCGCATGCTGCTGGCCGAGGCCAACCAGTGGCCCGAGGACTCGGTGGCCTACTTCGGCGAGGGCAGCGGCGACGAGTGCCACATGGCCTTCCACTTCCCGCTCATGCCGCGCATGTTCATGGCCCTGCGCATGGAGGACCGCTTCCCCATCATCGACATCCTCGAGCAGACCCCGGCCCTGCCCGAGCAGGGCCAGTGGGCGCTGTTCCTGCGCAACCACGACGAGCTGACCCTGGAGATGGTGACCGACGAGGAGCGCGACTACATGTACCGGGTCTATGCCGATGACCCGCGCGCCCGCATCAACCTCGGCATCCGCCGGCGCCTGGCCCCGCTGCTGGGCAACAACCGCCGGCGCATCGAGCTGCTCAACGGCCTGCTCTTCAGCCTGCCCGGCACCCCCGTCCTCTACTACGGCGACGAGATCGGCATGGGCGACAACGTCTACCTCGGCGACCGCAACGGCGTGCGCACGCCGATGCAGTGGTCGTCCGACCGCAACGCCGGCTTCAGCTCGGCCAACCGCCAGTCGCTCTACCTGCCGGTGGTGACCGACCCCGAGTACCACTACGAGGCCATCAACGTGGAGGCCCAGCAGGCCAACCCCCAGTCGCTGCTGTGGTGGATGAAGCGGCTCATCGCCCTGCGCAAGAAGCACCCCGCCTTCGGCCGCGGCTCGCTGCGCTTCCTGCACCCGGACAACCGCCGCATCCTGGCCTTCGTGCGCGAGTACGAGGACGAGACCATCCTCGTCGTGGCCAACCTCTCGCGCTATGCCCAGTGGACGGAGCTGCCCCTGGCCGACTTCGAGGGTCGCGTGCCGCGAGAGCTCTTCGGGTCGGTCGACTTCCCGCGCATCGGCAGCGACCCCTACCTCATCAGCCTCGGGCCACATTCGTTCCTGTGGTTCCGGCTGGGGGACGGCCAGGCCCAGGTCGAGCCGCTGGCCACGACCGCCGACCTGCCCGAGCTGGCCTGGCGTGGTGATCTCTCGGCGCGTTTGCGTCGCCACAGCGAGGAAGCTGCCGATGTCCTCCTGCGCTGGGTCATCGCCCGCCGCTGGTATCGAGGCAGCACACATGCCGTGGCCGGCGCTCGCGTGACCGACGTGGTCGAGCTGCCCTCGACCCCGCCGGGAGTGGTGGCCTTCCTCGAGATCAGCTACCGCGATGCGGAGCCCACCACCTACGTCCTGCCGCTCACCACCGACCAGCAGTTCGACGCCGCAGGGATCCTCGCGGAGCGGCCGGAGGGCGCCATCGCCCGGCTCGTGGACGAGGGCGGTCCGTGCCGCCTCATCGACGGCAGCGCCGTGCCCGGTGTGTTCGAGGCCCTGCTGGCGATCGTCGCCGGCCGCAAGCACGTCCGCTCAGCGGCCAACGGGATCGTCGGGCACGCCGCACGTGAGCTGAGGACCCACCTTGCGGGCCTGCCCTCCGACAGCCTGCGAGCAGCACCCATCTCCGACGCACCGAGCATGTCCAACAGCAGCGCGGCCTACGACGAGAAGCTGCTGCTCAAGCTCTACCGGGTGCTGGAGCAGGGACCCAATCCCGATGAGGAGCTGATGCGCTATCTGAACGGGGCCGGCTTCGCCAACGTGCCGGCGGTGCTGGGCAGCGCCCGGTTCGGCGGAGCGCACCCGGCTACGGTGGCCCTGCTCGAAGCGTACGTGCCCCACGAGGGCAACCTGTGGGAAACGATGCGCGAGTCGGTCGTCGCCTACCTGCACGATGCTGAGGCGGAGGCCGAGCCACCGGAGCTGGCCGTGGACGGTGACCACTTCTTCCTGGGCATCGCGAGCCAACAGGCGCCACCGCGCATCGCCGACCTCATCGGCGCACCGCTGCACATCGCCCGTGTGCTGGGCGAGCGACTCGCCCGCATGCACGTCCTGCTCGCGTCGGCCGACCCCAGCGACCTCGATTTCGCTGCCGAGCCCATGTCGCCCTTCCACATGCGCGCCCTCTACGAGTCCACGCGGCGACGCGTCAACGAGGCCATGAAGCTGCTCGAACGTCGCCACGGGTCGCTGCCGCACCGCGACGAGGAAGCCGCGCGGGCGGTGCTGCGCGCGGCGCCGCGCGTGGACGCCCTGCTCGCGCGCCTGCGTGCCCTGCCGGCAGCCGGCCGGCGCATCCGGGTCCACGGCGATCTGCACCTGGGGCAGATCCTCGACACCGGCAATGACGTGGTGATCCTCGATTTCGAGGGCGATATCGATCGCCCGCTGAGCCAGCGTCGTCTCAAGCGGCCGGCCCTTACCGACCTCGCCAGCCTCGTGCGCTCCTTCCACTTTGCCGCGCACTGGCCGCGCGTGGAGCGCGAGCTGCTCAGCGGGCACGAGGCCGATGGCGATGGGCTCGCGGCCTGGTCCACGGCCTGGTTCCAGTGGACGTCGGCGGCCTGCATCGCCAGCTACCGCCAAGGCACCGCCGGCACCGATCTCAACCCCGCCGATGACGAGACCTGGTCGGTCCTCTTCGGTTCGCTGCTGGTCTCACGGGCCTGTGACGAGCTCACCTCGCGCCTCGGCTCACGCTCTGACTGGCTGGGCATCCCCCTCGCCGGCCTGGACGAGCTGCTGGGCGGGACAGGGGAGTCCTCGGCCTAGCGCGCACCTGCGGTACGATCGAGGACGAACCGGACGACCGTCCGGCCGTCGCCCTGGCGCCTCTCCACCGGACGTCCGGTACCGAGGGGCGTCGACTTCGATCAGGAGCAGCCCATGTGCGCAGATGAGCGCGTCGCCGAGGCCAGCATGGCCGGCGCCGCAGGCAACGAGGTCACGCTCGAGTTCGAGGCCCCCCAGAAGGGCTCGGCGATCGAGCTGCTCGATGCCAACGCGCACGATCCGCTCGACCCCATGCGCCACTCGGCGGCCCACATCATGGCCGAGGCGGTCATGGACCTCTTCCCTGAGGGCAAGCTGGGCATCGGTCCGGCCATCGCGGACGGCTTCTACTACGACTTCGACCTGCCCCGCGCCCTGACCCCGGCCGACCTCAAGGCCATCGAGAAGCGCATGCGCAAGTCGGTCGCCCGGAACCACCCCTTCGAGCGCCGCGAGTGGGACCCCGACGAGGGCCGGGCCATGCTCGAAGCCGCCGGCCAGACCTACAAGGTGGAGATCCTCGACGACCTGCGCCGTGATGCCGCTGAGCGCGGCGAGCCGCCCCCGCCGGTGTCGACCTACACGCACGGTTCATTCACCGACCTCTGCCGGGGACCGCACGTGGCCTCGACCGGCGCGCTTGGCCCGTTCAAGCTGTTGAAGGTCTCCGGGGCCTACTGGCGAGGCGACGAGAAGCGGCCCATGCTCCAGCGCATCTACGGCACCGTCTGGTCCACGCAGGAGGAGCTCGACCTCTACCTCTGGCGTCTGGAGGAGGCACGCAAGCGCGACCATCGCCGACTGGGCGTGGCCCTCGATCTGTTCAGCTTCCACGATGTCAGTCCCGGCTCCGCCTTCTGGCACCCCAAGGGCCAGCGCTTGCGACGCAACCTCGAACGTGCCATCCGGGAGCTCCAGGAACGGCGCGGCTACGAGGAGGTCGGCACGCCCATCCTGGTGCATCGCAAGCTGTGGGAGCAGTCGGGGCACTGGGGTCACTACGACGACAAGATGTTCACGCTCGCAGTGGACGCCGAAGACGGTGCGCCCGACTACTCGCTCAAACCCATGAACTGCCCGCTGTCCACGATCATCTACAACTCGCGTGTCCGCTCCTACCGCGACCTCCCGTTGCGCCTGGCGGACTTCGGGCACCTCCATCGCAACGAGCTCTCGGGCACCCTCAGCGGGCTCACTCGCATCCGCCACTTCAGCCAGGACGACGCCCACGTCTACGTGCGACCGGATCAGCTGGCCGCTGAGATCGAGGGCATGATGGGTGAGATCAGGGAGGCCTACGGCTGGTTCGGCCTGGAGCCGCGCTTCAGCTTCGCCACCCGGCCCGACGACGCGCTGGGGGACCCGGCCCTCTGGGCCCGCGCCGAGCAGTACATCGTGGACGCCCTCGAGCGGGCCGGCGTGAGCTACACGCTGAAGCCCAAGGACGGCGCCTTCTACGCGCCCAAGATCGACATCTACGTGGACGATGCGCTCGGTCGGCAGTGGCAGATGGCCACCATCCAGGCGGACATGATGATGCTGCCCGAGCGCTTCGATCTGACCTACATCGACGAGGACGGACAGCCCCAGCGGCCCATCGCCATCCACCGCGCCATCTACGGCTCGTTCGAGCGTTTCATCGGCATCATCACCGAGCACTTCGCCGGGGCCTTCCCGTTGTGGTGCGCCCCGGTCCAGGCGATCGTCATCCCCATCGCCGACCGGCACGTGGAGGCAGCCCGCGAACTGGCCGAGGTCCTGCGCTCGCGGGGTCTCTTCGTGGAAGTCGACGACAGCTCCAACCGCATGCAGAAGAAGATCAAGCTGGCCCAGGACCAGAAGATCCCCTACATGCTGGTGCTGGGTGATCGAGAGGTCGAGAGCCGCACGGCGGCACCGCGCACCAGGAGCGGGGAGCAGCTCGACCCGGTCGGCTGGGTCGAGCTCGCAGACCGGCTGGCACAGCAGGTGGCCGAGCGCCGCCCGTACTGATCCCGCCCGAGCCTGCAGCAAGCCCTGCGGGCCTGGCGCAGGCGCTGTCTGTGTTATATTTCCGCCCGCGACCCGTGTAGGACGTGGCCTTGCGTCGCGTGCCGTCCGGGAGAAGCCAAGCAGATACAGCGATAGAGTGAGGGAACGGACTGAGCAAGGACCTGCGTGTTAACGAGATGATCCGCATCTCACAGGTGCGTGTCATCGACGAAGAGGGGGATCAGCTGGGCGTGATGCCCACGCCGAAGGCCCTGCAACTGGCGCAGGAGCGCGGTTTCGACCTCGTCGAAGTCGCGCCCATGGCAAGCCCGCCCGTCACGCGCCTCCTCGACTATGGCCAGTTCAAGTACGAACAGGCTCGCAAGGAGAAGGAGGCTCGCCGGCACCAGCGGTCGGTCGAGTTCAAGGAGGTCCGCCTCCGGGTCAAGATCGGCAAGGGTGATTTCGACACCAAGGTCAAGCGCGCCATCCGCTTCCTGGATGACGGCGACCGAGTCAAGGTCACCGTGCAGTTCCGGGGACGCGAGGTGAGTCATGCCTACATCGGGCGCGATCTGCTCGATCGCTTCGCCCAGCAGGTCGCCGAACACGGGAGCGTCGATCGGGCGCCGGTGCTCGAGGGACGTTCGATGTCGATGGTCATGACCTCGACGGGCAAGCCGGTCGCCCAGGGCGAGAAGCCGGCGGCCCCACAGAAGGACAAGAAGCAAGCGGCCCCGCAGCCTGCGGAGCCGTCGGTCGCGAAGGAAGAGCCAGAGGCCTCCCCGGCGACGAGCACAGGAGGCTAAAGAGCGTGCCCAAGATGAAGAGCCACAAGGGCGCCCAGAAGCGGTTCGGGGCGACCGGCAGTGGCAAGATCTACCGCGTCAAGTCGTGGCGCGGCCACCACCTCGAGATCAAGTCGTCGCGGCGGAAGCGCCGCTACGACGGCAAGGCCATCGTTGACGGCAGCAGCAAGAACGCCGTCAAGCGGATGCTGCCGTACCTGTAGGAGCGAACACAGTCGATGGCACGAGTCAAGCGCGGCGTCGCCGCCCACAAGCGTCACAAGCGACTCCTCAAGGCCGCTGAGGGCAAGACCGGCACGCATCGCCGGCTCATCCGCTCGGCGCGTGAAGCCCAGTTGCACGCGATGGCCTACGCCTATCGTGGTCGCAAGGAGCGCAAGCGCCAGATGCGCTCGCTGTGGATCGCGCGCATCAACGCCGCGGCCCGCCAGAACGGCACCACCTACGGGGCGCTGATGAGCGGCCTGAAGTCGGCCGACGTGCAGCTCGACCGCAAGAGCCTGGCCGAGATCGGTGCCCGCGATGCCGCGACCTTCGCCCGCATCGCCGAGGTCGCCAAGTCCGCCTAGCGACGAGCAGCCAGCCCGTCGTGGACGTCGCCTCGTTCAACCGCCAGCTCCAGGACCTCCAGGACCGGGCCGTCGCCTCCATCGCGGCGGCCGATTCGCCGGTGGCCCTCGACGCCATCGAGTCAGCCATGCTCGGCCGCAAGGGCGAACTCAAAGGGCTGCTGGGCGGGATCGGACGACTGCCTGCGGAGGACCGGCCCAAGGTCGGGGCCCTCGCCAATCCCGTCCGTAGTGCGATCGAGCAGGCGCTGGCCGAGCGTCGCGTCGGCCTGGAGGCTGATGCCCTTGATGCCCGCCTGCGAGCCGAGGCCGAGGATGTCACGCTCCCGGGACGCCCCCGCTGGCGCGGTTCGCTGCACCCCCTGCGCGAGACGGAGCGCGAGATCGCGCGCGTCTTCGGCCAGTTCGGTTTCGTGGTCGTGGACAGCCCGGAGGTCGAGAGCGACGAGCTCAACTTCGAGGCCCTTAACATCCCCGCCGACCATCCTGCGCGCGACCTGTGGGACACCATCTACGTGCGGGAGCCGGCCGGGCGGGAGAGCGATGAGCAGCTGCTCCTGCGAACCCACACCTCCCCGGGTCAGATCCGGGCCATGCGCGCGTCCGAGCCGCCCATCCGCGTCCTCACCCCGGGGCGCTGCTATCGCTACGAAGCGGTCGATGCGAGCCACGGCTTCGAGTTCTTCCAGATCGAGGGCCTGATGGTCGACGAGGGCACCACGCTCGCCCACCTGCGGGGCCTCCTCGACGCCTTCGCCCACGCCCTCTTCGGGGCGGAACGGGCCACGCGCTTCCGCCCCGGCTACTACCCCTTCACCGAGCCGTCGGTGGCCTTCGACATCGGCTGCGTGGTGTGTGAAGGGGAGGGCTGCCCGGCCTGCAGGCGCAGTGGCTGGATGACCATCCTCGGGGCCGGCATGGTCCATCCGGTCGTGCTGCGAAACGGTGGCATCGACCCCGAGCGCTACCAGGGTTTCGCCTTCGGCATGGGCACCGACCGGATCGCCATGCTGCGCTACGCCATCACCGACATCCGGGCCTTCCTGGCTGACGACATGCGCTTCCTGGAGCGGCTGTAGATGCGTGTCCCGCTCTCATGGCTGCGTGAGTTCGTCGACATCGACCTCGAACCCGACGAGCTGGCCGAGCGCCTGACCCTGCTGGGCATGGAGGTCAGCGCGATCGAACGCGTCGGCGCCGACTGGCACCGGATCGTGGTCGGCGAGCTGCTGGAGGTAGCCCCACACCCCAACTCCTCGCGGCTATCCCTCACGCGGGTGCGCACGGGCGCGGGTGAGCCAGAGCTCTCCATCGTCTGCGGGGCCACCAACATCGAGGCCGGCCAGCGCGTGCCCGTGGCACTCCCCGGCTCGGTCCTGCCGGGCGATCGACACATCGACATCACCACCATCGCCGGCACCGAATCCCAGGGCATGCTCTGCTCCGGCGACGAGCTGGGCCTGACCGCCGACGCCGACGGCATCCTTATCCTGCCAGCCGACGCCGCCCTGGGCGTGGACCTGACGGACATGGCCGGTGACGTGGTGCTCGACATCGACGTCAAGCCCAACCGCGGCGATGCCCTTTCCATCCTGGGCCTGGCGCGCGAGGTGGCAGCCGCGACCGGTGCCACCCTGAGACACCCGGATCTGTCCGTGCAGGAGTCGGGCGACCGGACCAGCGAGCATCTGCGCGTGGACGTGACCGATCCGCAGCTGTGCCCGGTGTTCGTGGGACGGTACATGGACGGCGTGACCGTGGGCCCGTCGCCGTGGGACGTGCAGCGCCGGCTCATCGCCGCGGGCGTCCGACCCATCTCCAACATCGTGGACGCCTCCAACTACGTGCTGCTGGAGCTGGGCAAGCCCATCCATACCTTCGACGCTACCGCTGTCCACGACGGCCACATCATCGTGCGCCGGGCGCAGGCAGGGGAGCGGCTGGAGACCCTCGATCATGTCGAGCGGGAGCTGACCGCGGAGACCCTGCTCATCACCGATCCCGGGGGCCCGATCGCCATCGCCGGTGTCATGGGCGGTGCCAGCAGCGAGGTCGGCGACTCGACCGACCGGGTCATCATCGAATCGGCCATCTTCGACCCCCTGAGCGTGCGCCGGACGGCGTTCCACTACTCCCTCCGGAGCGAGGCCAGCCTGCGCTTCGAGAAGGGCCAGGAGCACCGCATGGCACGCCTGGGCGCGGACCGGACCGCAGCCCTCATCGCTCGCTGGGGCGGCGGCCGGGTGGCGGTCGGGGTCGTGGACACCCAGCCTTCTGTGCCGGCGCCGGTGCGCGTCCCGTTCCGACCCGCGCGCGTGAGCCGCCTGCTGGGCGAGGACATCAGCGCCGATGAGCAGCGACGCCAGCTGCAGCGTGTGGAGATCGCCACCGAGCCTGCCGTCGAGGGAGACCGCGTCCCGGTCATCGCCGGGGCCGAGCCGCTGGAGGTCCCGGCCGATCCGAGCGAGACGCTGGTGGCCGTGATCCCGGGCCATCGGCGGGACCTGGCCATCGAGGTCGACATCGTCGAAGAGATCGCGCGCGTGCGCGGCTACGAGACCGTGGCCGGCGTGCTGCCCTATACGCGCATGCCCGGCTACCGACCCGATCCGCGACGCTTCCTCGACCGCCTCCGTGACACCCTCGCCGGCGCCGGTCAGACCGAGGTGCTGACCCATGGCTTGATCGGTCCGGAGGACCACGCCCGCCTGGGCTTCGGAGCCGACGCCCCTGGCACCGTCATCGCCGCCAACCCGGTCACGCTCGACCACTCCCAGCTCCGCCGCTCCATGCTGCCGGAGCACCTGCGCGTGCTCGTGGAGAACGAGCGCCAGCGAACGCCGGACATCCACATCTTCGAGATGGGTGCGCTGCACGAGTGGCGTCATGGCGAACCCTTCGAGCGTCACGTCCTGGGCCTGCTGCTGGCGGGTCGCGAGGCACCGGTGACCCACGACCGCATGTCGCAGGCCGTCGACGTCGCCACCGCCAAGGGCCTGCTCGAACAGCTCCTGGCGCGCTGGACCAGTGCCCGTCTGGTCTACGAGCCGACGCCACCGCGCGAAAGCGTGGAGCATCCCGGCCGCACCGCGGCGGTGGTGGCGGTGGCCGCGGATGGCGGGCGAACCGCCATCGGACGTGTCGGCGAGCTGCATCCTCGCCTGCTGGCCGCGGCCGAGGTCCGGGCCGAGCACGTCGTGTTCGCGGAGATCGACCTGGCGGCCCTCGAGGGGCTGGTGCCGGAGCGACTCCGCGTGGGTGCGCTCGAGCAGCGACCGGGCGTCGAGCGCGACATCGCGGTGGTGGTGCCGCAGGCCACACCGGCGGGCGACGTCGAGGCGCTCATCCGCGGGCACGGTGGGGCGAGCCTGCGCTGGGCGGTGCTCTTCGATCGCTACCAGGGAGCACCCCTCGCTGACGACGAGATGAGCCTGGCCTATCGCCTGCGCTTCGAGTCGGTGGACGACGCCCTCGACGAGGACGCGGTCGAGCCGGCTGTGGAGCGGGTCGTTGCGGTGTTGTCCGAACGACTTGGCGCACGCCTGCGCGCCTGATAGCGTTGCGCCCATGAGGTGCCTGCCATGACCATCGGGGCCATCGACATCTTCCTGCTGGTCATCATCGTCTCGACCCTCGTGGTCGGCTTCTTCTGGGGTGCGCTGCGCAGCCTGCTGCTGCTGGCCGCCTGGGTGTTGGCGTTCATGTTCGGGGCATATCTCAAGACGAGCCTGGGCGCCTACCTCGCGCGACAGTGGGACCAGTACAGTGCCGGCTTCAACGACATGGCCGCGTTCGCCATCATCTTCCTGCTCATCCTGCTGGCCGCGCCCTTCATCATCTTCGTGTCGACCAAGGGCAACCAGCGGGTCACGCGGTACCAGGTGCTCGACGATCTGACCGGTGCGCTCGCAGCGGTGTCCGTGGCGCTGCTCGGCATCGCCGGCACCATCATCGTGCTGGCCACCTATTACGGCACCGGTGCCACCGTCATCGATCCCGCCGGCGGTCCCCAGTGGACGGCGACGCTCTACCAGTCGCTGCTGCTCTCCTCGATCGGGGCCGGTATCAACGACACCCTGGTGCCGCTCATCGGCGTGGTGCTGGGCCCGTTCCTGCCGAGCACGGTGAGCGAGGTCTTCGCTTGACCCTGCCCGCGCACGACGCGAGCGAGGGGCGGCCGGACCGCCCGCGACCCATCAGCCAGCCGCTCGTTCGACTGGCACGTCGCACCGTCTCAGGTGACGCGGTGTCCACGGCGCGCCGGCTGTTGGGAGCACTGCTCGTTCACGAGGACGGCCTCGGCCGGCGGGTGGGGCGCATCGTCGAGACGGAGGCCTACGCCGGGCCGGACGATCGCGCCAGCCACGCACGGGCCGGGCGTACCGCACGCACGGGCATCATGTTCGGCCCGCCGGGACACGCCTACGTGTACCTCGTCTACGGCCTGCACCATTGCCTCAACGTCGTCTGCGCCGAAGATGGTGAGGCCGCAGCCGTCTTGATCCGGGCGGTCGAACCGCTGGAGGGGATCGAGCGGATGGGTGCGGCCAGAGGCCGCCCGGGGACCGATCCCGATCGGCTCGCGGCGGGACCGGCGCGTACCTGCCAGGCCCTCGGCATCGACCGCACGTTCGACGGCCTCGACCTGCTCAGCGACGACCGCTTGTGGCTGGCGGCCCCCGACGCAGGCTGGCGGCCGACCGCGATCGTCAGCGGGCCGCGGGTGGGCGTCGACTACGCCGGACCGGACTGGAGCAACCGCCCCTGGCGCTTCGGCCTCGCCGGCAGCCGCGCCCTGAGCAGGCCCTTCCCGGTGGGACGCTGATGGACGCGCGTTCGGCGGAGCTGCTCGAGTATCCGCTCATCACCGCGCGGCTGGCCGCGTACGCCGCCTTCGAGCCCTCCCGCCGGCTGGCCCGGGAGCTGGCCCCCTCGAGCGACCCCATCATCGTCGACCGCCGCCAGGACGAGACCGAGGAGGCTCGCTGGCTGCTGGCCGAGAAGCCCAGCGTGGGCATCGGCGGGGCGCATGACATCGGCCCGGTCATCGCCAGGGCCTCACGCGGCGGTCGCCTCGACCCGGCCGAGCTGTGGGCCGTGGTCGAGACCATCATCGCGGCCGGACGGCTCGTCGATGGCCTGCGTGACCTTGACCGGCCGCTGCTGCACACCCTCTATCGATCGATCGACCCGCTGCCGGCCCTGCGGGCACGCCTGGAGGCGAGCGTGGACCCGGGGGGCGAGGTGCTCGACAGCGCTTCGCCGACCCTCGGTGGCCTGCGGCGGGCCGTGCGCGTGGCCCACGAGCGCCTGCGCAACCGCCTCGAGGCGCTGGTGCACTCGGAGATCGCGAGCGCCCTGCAGGAACCCATCATCACCTTGCGCAACGGGCGCTACGTGGTGCCGGTGCGCGCGGAGGCACGAGGTCGCGTCAAGGGCATCGTGCACGACCAGTCGGGTAGCGGCCAGACCATCTTCGTCGAGCCCCTGATCGCGGTCGAGATGTCCAATGCCTGGCGCGAGGCCGAGCTGGCGGCCCAGGCCGAGGAGGAACGCGTCCTCGATGAGCTCTCGGCACACGTGGGCGCCTCCGCGGAGGCGCTCGGGTCGAACCTCGCAGCTCTCGCGCGATTCGATCTGTGGGCCTGTCGCGCCCGCCTCGCGGAGGAGCTCGACGCGGTCCGGCCGACCCGTTCGGGAGAGCGCCGCATCAGCCTGCTCTCGGCTCGCCATCCCGGTCTCGAGGGCGAGGTCGTGCCCATCGACGTGCACCTCGGCGAGGGCTACTCCGCACTCGTCATCACCGGTCCCAACACCGGAGGCAAGACGGTAGCCCTGCGCACGGTCGGGTTGCTGGCGCTGATGTTCCAGGCGGGCCTGCAGGTCCCGGTCGCGCCCGGTAGCGAGCTGCCGGTCTTCGAGGAGGTGCTCGCCGATATCGGCGACGAGCAGTCCGTGGCCCAGTCGCTCTCCACGTTCAGTGGTCACCTGCGCACGATCACACGCATCGTGGAGACGGCCGAGGCAGGCACGCTCGTGCTGCTCGACGAGCTCGGGGCCGGCACCGATCCGACCGAGGGCTCGGCGCTGGCCCAGTCGCTGCTCGACCACTTCATCCGGGTGGGCGCACTGATCGTGGCCACGACCCACTATGCCGAGCTCAAGACCTACGCCCACAACGAGCCGCGTGCGCGCAATGCCTCGGTCGACTTCGACCTGGCCACGTTGCGGCCCACGTACCACCTGTCGATCGGCCTGCCCGGCACGAGCCAGGCGTTCGCCATCGCCGAGCGCCTGGGGCTGCCGGCCACGCTCGTGGACGACGCCAGATCGCGCCTCTCGGTAGCGCAGCAGGAGTTCGAGACGACGCTGGCGTCCATCCGCGAGACGCAGGTCGATATCGCGGCCGCCGAGGCGCGCGTGGCCGAGGCCGAGCAGAAGACACGAGCGGCCCTGGCCGAGGCCGAGGACGAGCGCCGCCGAGCGCGCGCCGAACGACGCGCCGCGAGCGCGGAGGCGCGACGGCAGGCTGAGATCGCACTCGCGGCCATCGAGGCCGAGATCGCCGAGATGCGCGGCTCGCTCCAGCGCGAGACCCTGACGGAGGCACGCCTCGACCAGGCCATGGCCCGGATCGACGCCCGGCTCGGAGTCATGCCCGCCGAGGGTCCCGAACCGGTCCCGGAGTCGGTACGACCGCGCTGGCAGGTCGGCGACCGCGCCACCGCCGCCAGCGGTTGGAGCGGCGTCATCCAGACGCTCGACGAGTCCAGGGGCCGCGCCACCCTCGACGTGAACGGATTGCGCGTGGACGTCAAGCTCGACGAACTTGACCTCGGCGGCGCGCCGGCGGCCGCTGGTCGGCCGGGAGACCGTCCCAAGAGCGGCCGGCGCGGCGACTTCGGCGAGCCTACCGGACGGTCGGCCACGGTACCCGTGACCGGCGCCGCCCAGGCCAAGGCCGAGGCCGCAGGGCGGCGGCGAGCGCGGGCGGTCGCATCAAGCCTGGATCTGCGTGGGGCGCGCGTGGAGGAGGCGCTGCACCTGCTCGACCAGTACCTCGACGACGCGGTCCACGCGGGCGCAGGCCGAGTCACGGTCATCCACGGATACGGCTCTGGCGCCATGCGCGATGCGGTGCGCGACATGCTCAGCGGTCATCCGCTGGTCCGCGAGTGGCGCCCGGGCGAGCAGGGCGAGGGCGGCGACGGAGCGACGGTCGTCTCGATCTAGCGATCGCGACCGTCGAGCGCACCCGTCATCCCGCGGGCGGCTCCACGAAGGGGTCCGAGGCGGGCGCAGACGGTGCCACGCTCGGAGCCGGCGTGGGGGTCGGCTTGGGCTTCGGGGTCGGGGTCGGCTTGGGGGTCGGCGTCGGCGCAGGCGTGGGGGTCGGCGTGACCTTGGGCGTCGGCGTCGGCGTCGGCGTCGGCTTGGGCTTGGGCGTCGGGGTCGGGGTCTGGGTCGGCTCCGGCTCGGGTGACGACGGGTCCACGAACGGGGGCTCGGTCGGCTCGAAGGAGATGAGCGGCGAAGCCTCGGGTGAAGGCGAGACGGAAGGAGAAGGAGAAGGGGACGGCGACTCGGACGGCGAGGCGCTAGGCATGGCCCCGCACTTGCGGGTCGGAGGGAACCGTCCGCCCCAGGACGCGCCGTACGGCTGGTAGTAGGGCGCGTAGAGGTAGGCCGTCACGGTCGTCTTGCTGGGCGAGACATTGGCCCCCACGCCCGGGCCCTTGCGCGCGCGCTTGATCCAGCCCTTCACGGCCTGGTTCCAGCTGCGCGTATGCGAGTCGGCCTCGCTCAGGTCGAGGTAACCGCGGGTCTTGGGCTGCCCCTCACAGCCTGCAGCCCAGCGGTACCACTTGCCGTCGCTGCCCTTGACGACCTCCATGCCGCGCAGATAGGGATCGGCAGTCGGGGCCGTGCCGGTGACGAACAGCTCGTTGTATTGCCGCTTCGAGTAGGGCGCAGGCACGAAGCCGGTCCAGGCGTCCACGGCGTGGGTCGAGAGACCGGATGGGCGAGCGAAATCGCGCACCTCCCAGTCGCGGGTGACGTCGGTCAGGAAGGCATCCCACAGCGGCGCGGCTACGTCCAGCGAGAAGACCGGGTTGGAGACGGTCGTGACCGGGCTGGCGTTGCTGTTGCCGGCCCAGACACCCACCGACAGGGCGTACTCGCCGTTCCCTCGGCCGCGGTTCGAGGGCGGGGCGATGTAGCCGTAGGCGTTGAGGTCCTTGGCATCGTTGGTGGTGCCGGTCTTGAGCGCAGCCGGGCGACGCTGGCCACCGCGTGTGGTGATCTGGGCATAGTCGGACCAGACGCCGTTCTCCGACGGATCCGTGTTGCCCTTGAGGATGTCCGTCATCACGTAGGCCGCCTGCTCACTGATGGCACGCTTGCCCTTGGGCGTCTTGTACTCGTACTCGACCGGGTTGTCCTGGTTGACGCTCTTGATCGAGAGGATGGAGGTGTGGCCCACGTCGACGCCACCGTTGGCCATGGTGGAATAGGCTCCGTTGAGGTCCAGCGGGTGGACCTCCAGGGTCCCCAGGGCCATGGCCAGGCCGGCGGTCGGGCGGTCCTTCTGGAAGCGCATGCCGAACTCCTGGGCCTTCTCGAAGACCTTGTTCTCGCCCACTAACGCGAGGGCCTTGACGGCGGGGATGTTGAGCGAGTACTGGAGCGCGTCGCGCAGCCGGAGGGGGCCACGCTCGTAGCCGCTGAAGTCCGTCGGGGTGTAGCCGCCGAAGTCGGTGGTCACGTCCATGAACATGGTCGCGGCGGTCAGGGTCCGGTCGTTGATGCCGGTGGCGTAGGTGAAGGGCTTGAAGGTGGATCCGGGCTGGCGCCAGCCCTGGCTGAGCACGTCGTACTGCGGCTGCAGCTTCTTGTTCACCCTGGCCCGCTCGTAGTAGTTGGCCGAGCCCACGTAGGCGACGATCTCGCCGGTCTGGTAATCGATGGCACTGAGCGCGGCATTCCACACGTTCTGGTTGCGCAGCCGGGCCATCCACGAGGCGTAGTCCACCCCCAGGGCCTTGGCCGCGGCGGCGGGATCCGAGCGATGCGGCACCAGCGCCGTGGCCTCGACCCATTTCTCGGCCTTGGCCTGGACATCCCAGTCGAGGGTGGTGTAGACCCGGAGACCACCCTTGCTGATGGCGTCACAGGTCTCGGCCTCGCCGCAGAGCAGCTGCTTCAGCTCATCCTGCACGTACCACACGAAATGGGGCGCCCGCCACGCAGGCTGCCGCTGCTGGACGATGATCAGCGGCTCCTCCATGGCGGCCTGGTAGTCGGCGGTGGTGAAGGTGTCCCCACTCAGCACCCGCCGCGTCGGGTCGTTGGCCAGCAGCCGCAGGACGAGGTTGCGTCGCTGGTAGATGGCCGTGTCCGACGGGACCTCGAGCTCACCATCGTCGTTCTCCACGGCATTGCGCACGAGGTCGTAGGTGGAGGGCGCCTGCGGGATGGCCGCGAGGGTCGCGACCTGGGCGAGCGTCAGGTCGTTGAGATCGTAGGTTCCGAAGTAGGACCTGGCGGCGGCGCGCACCCCGTAGCTGTTGTTGCCGTAGAAGTTCTGGTTGAGGTAAGCCGTGAGGATGGCCTGCTTGCCCTCCTCGCCGGGATAGCGGTCGGTCACCCGGACCGACTGGATGATCTCCTTGATCTTGCGGTCGGCGAGGCGCCCGGAGGTGGCGGTGACATCGTCCGGCAGCAGCTTCTGCCGCACCAGCTGCTGGGTGATGGTGGAGCCGCCGCGCGGGTCGCCACGAAGGGTATCGACGAACGAGGCCACGATGCCCAGCGGGTCGATCCCGGTATTGGCCCAGAAGGTCTTGTCCTCGACCGCGGTCACCGCGTCCGCCAGCTGTGGCGGCACGTCGTTCCAGGTGATCGTGCGTCGGCGCTCTCCGCCCGGCGAGAGCAAGGCCAGCCTGGTGCCGTTGCGGTCGTAGATGATGGACTGCTCCGGGAAGGTGATCCTCTCCAGCTCGGTGGGCGACTTGAGGCCCTGGCTGTAGACGAGGGCGGCACCCACGGTGGTCACGAAGCCGCCCATGGCCACCAGCGCGAAGAGGCTGAAGATCACGATCACGGCGACCCGCAGGAGACGCGACTTGCGTGTGGGCACGGCACGCCGCACCGGCGCTGGTGGAGGCGGTGGCCCCGGGGGACGAAGGGGAGGATACGGCTGCATGCGCGAGCGACTCTAGCAGCGGTCCACGGACCTGTCGGGCGAGGCCAGAGCCCCCCGCCACACGCCCGCGCTCGGGCGTGGCTAGCATGAAGGGATGCACACACAGACTTATCCGCGCCGGAGCCGATCGGCGTGAGCGCGACGGCGTTGCTCGACGAGCTTGGCTGGCGCCGCCTCATCCACCTTCGTTCCGAGGGCCTCGAGCAGCGTTTGGCAGCCGGCCCGATCAGCGCCTACATCGGCTTCGATGCCTCGGCCACGTCGCTGCACGTGGGGCACCTGCTGCAGGTCTTCCTGCTCACGCACCTGCAGCGGGCCGGCGGCCGGCCCGTCGTGCTCATCGGCGGCGGCACCGGCATGATCGGCGACCCCTCAGGCAAGTCATCGGAGCGGGTCCTGCTCGACGCAGCGGCCATCGAGCGCAACTCGGCCGCGCTGCGGGCCCAGCTCGAACGCTTCCTTGACTTCTCGCCCGGTCCCACCCAGCCGCGCATGGTCAACAACCTCGAGTGGCTCGGCCGCATGACCATGATCGACTACCTGCGCGACATCGGGAAGTTCTTCACGGTGCCCTACATGCTGGCCAAGGACTCGGTGCAGGCACGCCTCGCCGCCGGCATGAGCTTCACCGAGTTCAGCTACCAGACGCTGCAGGCGGCCGACTTCCTGCACCTCCATCAGCACGAGGGCGTGGACCTGCAGATGGGCGGCGCCGACCAGTGGGGCAACATCACCGCCGGCCTCGAGCTCATCCGGCGCGTGGAGAACCGCGCCGCCGAGAGCGACGAGGACGAGAGCGAGGGCCACGAGCCCACGGCCTTCGGGCTGTGCAGCCCGCTGCTGCTCAATCGGGCCGGCGTGAAGATGGGCAAGTCGGAGAAGGGCGCAGTCTTCCTCGACGCGGAGCTGACCAGCCCCTACGACTTCTACCAGTACTGGATCAACGACGACGACGAGGTGGTGCTCGACCACCTGCGCTGGCTCACGACGATGAGCCGCGAAGAGGTCGAGGCCGTCGAGACCGAGCACCTCGCGGCGCCCGAGCAGCGGCTGGCCCAGAAAGCCATCGCCCACGACCTGACCGCGCGGATCCACGGTTCCGAGGAGGCGGAGCGACAGGTCGTCGTCGCCGGGGCGGCGTTCGCCACCGAGGTGGACGACCCGGCCGTGCTGGCCGTCCTCTATGACACGGTGGGTGGCTTCGAGTTCGGGGCGGAGGCCGCGTCGTGGACGGCGCTGGACCTGGCCGTGGCCGCGGCCGGCTCGTCCAGGGGCGAGGCCCGCCGGCTCATCGGCCAGGGCGGATTCCGGGTCAACGGGCAGCAGCTGACCGATCCGGACGCCCCCACGCCGGCGCTCATCGGTGAGCGCTACTGGTGGGTGGCCCTGGGCAAGAAGCGCCGCTGCGTGGGCCGCCGCAGCGGCTGATCAGGTCCGGTGACGCCCTTTGAGGGTGTCGATGACGGCGCCCGGCGGCAGGCCGCGCTCGGCGCACAGGACCAGCGAGTGGTAGAGCAGATCGGCCAGCTCGCCGGCCAGCTCGGCCGTGGGCCGTGCTTCGCCTGATCGCTCCGCGTAGTCGTCGTCCTTGGCTGCCATCAGCACTTCCGTCGCTTCCTCGGTGACCTTGCGAGCGACCGCATCCACACCCTCGTCGAGGAGCTTGCTGGTGTAGGAGCCCGGCGGACGCTGCGCGGCCCGCTCCGCGATGGTGGACCACAGTCGCTCCAGCCAGGCGAAGTCCTGCACCGATGGTGCGGCCACGTCCCCGGGCACCTCGTCGAAGCAGGAGCGTGCCTCGGTGTGGCAGGTGGGACCCGCCGGCCGTACCCGCAGCAGCACAGCGTCGGCGTCGCAATCGAGCTCGATGCCCACGACCTCGAGCGTGTGGCCGCTCGTCTCGCCCTTGCGCCAGAGCGCGTCGCGCGAGCGCGAGTGGAAATGGGCCTGGCCGGTCTCGAGCGTGGCCGCCAGTGCTTCTGCGTCCTGCCAGGCGACCATCAGCACCCGACCATCGGCGACGTCCTGGACCACCGCCGCGACCAGGCCATCGGGGCCGTAGCGAACGATCGCCGGGTCGATCGCGCGGGGACCCATCAGGCAGCCCTCCGGGACAGCCGTACGGGCACCCCGGCCGCGGCCATCTCCGCCTTCACGGCCTCGATCGAGTGGATGTCGCGATGGAAGATCGAGGCCGCCAGCACCGCGTCGGCGTGGCCTTCGGTGATCGCCTGGGCCATGTGCGCCGGGGTCCCGGCCCCGCCGGAGGCGATGACCGGCACCTGCACGCGCGAGGTCACCGCCTGCAGCAGCTCGATGTCGAAACCTTCCCGCGTGCCGTCACGGTCGATGGAGGTGAGCAGCACCTCGCCCGCGCCCTGGTCGACGCAACGGTCGATCCACTCGAGGGCATCGAGCCCGGTCGGCGTGCGGCCTCCCTGGATCACCACCTCCCAGCGGCCGGGCTCCTCGGGCACGGCCCGGGCGTCCACGCTGATGACGACGCACTGGCGGCCGAAGCGTCGGGCGCAGGTGGCGATGAGGTCGGGGTCGGCCACCGCCGCCGAGTTGACGGCGACCTTGTCGGCACCGGCGCGGAGCACGTCGCGCATCTCCAGCGCCGAGCGCACGCCGCCGCCGACCGACAGCGGCACGAAGACCTGGCTGGCGGTGCGTTCGACGATGTCGAGCAACGTGCCGCGGCCCTCCGGCGCGGCGGTGATGTCGAGGAAGCAGATCTCGTCCGCGCCGGCCTCGGCGTACCGTCGAGCCAGCTCGGGCGGGTCGCCCTCGTCGGTGAGGTCCACGAAGCGCACGCCCTTGACCACGCGGCCGTCCTTGACGTCGAGGCAGGGGATGACCCGTCGCAGCAGCATCAGGCCGGCACCTCCACGTCGGCCGCACGGCCGGCGATCACCAGCTCGAGGGTATTGCGCAGCAACCGGAGACCGTCCTCTCCGGAACGCTCGGGGTGGAACTGGAAGCCCACGATCCGGTCCGTCGCGACGAGGCTGGCGAACCGACCTCCGTGCTCGGTCTCGGTGATGACGACCTCCGGCTCGGCCGGCTGCGGCACGAAGCTGTGCACGAAGTAGGCGGTGGCGTCGTCGGGCAGGCCGGCCACCACCGGGTGCGGGCGCACGGGCTCGAGCCGGTTCCAGCCGATGTGGGGCAGGCTCGGGGCGCCGGGGATGGGCACGACCTCGCCTGCCAGCAGGCCCAGCATCTCCGCGCCGTCCTCGTGACTGCGCTCGAAGAGCAGCTGCATGCCCAGGCAGACACCCACGAACCAGGTCCCGCCGCGCACCCGCTCGATGATGGGCTCGACCAGGCCCGCGCGACGGAGCCGGCCCATGGCGGCCTCGCTGGCGCCCACCCCGGGCACGAGGATCACCTCTGTGCCGTCGAGCCCAGCGGGCGTCTCGGCCACACTCACCTCCGCGCCCAGCAGGCGCAGGGCGTTGCGGATGGAGATGAGGTTGCCGGCGCCATAGTCCACGACCGCGACGCGGACCGGTTCGGTCACGCCTCGGCTCCATCGGGCGACAGCGAACCCTTGGTGGAGGCCACGCCCGACCTCCGCGGGTCCGGCTCCACCGCTGCGCGCAAGGCCCGCGCGAGCGCCTTGAAGGCGGCCTCGGCGAGGTGGTGGTCGTTGCGACCATAGCCGTCAAGGTGGAGCGTGGCGCCAGCGGCCTGGGCGAACGAGTAGAGCGCGTGCTCGACCATCTGCGTCGAGAGCTCGCCCACCTTGTCCGCGCGGAAGGGCAGCTCGATGCGGGCATACGGCCGCCCGGAGAGGTCCAGCGCACACTGCGCCAGGGACTCGTCCATGGGCACGCGCGCCGCGCCGAAACGGCGGATGCCGGCGCGATCGCCGAGCGCGTCGCTGATGGCGCCGCCGAGGGCAAGGGCCACATCCTCCACGGTGTGGTGGTCATCGACCTCCGTGTCGCCGACGGCGTTGACCTCGATGTCGATGAGCGAGTGGTGCGCGAGCGAACCGAGCAGGTGGTCGTAGAAACCGACGCTCGTGGCGATGGCGGCGCTGCCCCTGCCATCGAGGTCGACGCTGACCGCGATGCGCGTCTCCTTCGTCTCGCGGACGCGCTCGCCGTGACGGGACTGACTCATGTCTGCCTCCCATCGCTCCAGGCCTCGACGACCCGGAGCAGTCGTTCATCCTGTTGACGGTCCCGGACCGTGAATCGCAGGTGCCCCGCCAGGGGATGCCCAGGTCCGAACGTGCGCACCACGATGCCACTCCGCAGGAGGGCCTCGTTGAGCGCATCCGCATCGCCGGCACTGCCGACCGGGCAGAGCAGGAAGTTGGTCACGCTGGGCAGGGGGCCCAGGCCGGCCGCGGTCAGGCGCTCGGCCAGCCACTCGCGCTCCGCGGCCAGGCTGGCTGCGTTCGCGGCCGCGATCTCCGGCCGCCGCAGGGCACGTGCCGCGGCCGTCGCGGAGATGCTGTTGAGCGAACCCGGCGGGCGCATGCTCTCCAGTCGCTCGATCGTGGGGCGCGCGGCCACGGCATACCCCACCCGCAGTCCCGTGAGCGCGAAGGCCTTGGACATGGTGCGGACCACGATGAGCGCGGGATACCGCTCCCGCAGCTCCACCAGCGATCCCGGGTGGAACTCGATGTAGGCCTCGTCGACCACGATCGCCGGGCCACCGCCGGGCACACCCGCGCCGGCCTCGAGCAGGGCCACGATGTCCGCGCGGGACTCCGGCGTGCCGGTCGGGTTGTTGGGCGCGCACAGCCAGACCACCGCCGCCTCCGGCAGGCTCGCGGCCACGGCCTCCACGTCCAGCCGATAGCCGTCCTGCGGTCCCCGACGTGGGATGGTCACGAGCCGCGCCGCCCGCTGATCGCTGAGCACCGCGTACATGGAGTAGGTCGGGACCGGTACCACCGAGGTGGAGCCGCTCGCGAGGTAGCGCTTGGCGATGATGTCGAGGACCTCGTCCGCGCCACAGCCGACGAGGATCTCATCGGGCCGCGCCCCTACGTAGGCGGCCGCGGCCTCGGCCAGCTCGGCGTAGGTGGAGTCGGGGTACTCGTTGAGCGGTGGCTCCCACGGACCCTCGAGGACCTCGGGCAGGTACGAGAGCGCGGCCGGACTGGTGTTGGTGTCGAAGCGCAGGATCTCCTCCGGTCGCAGCCCGTAGCGGGCGGCGATGACCCGGTTGGGCGGCTCCCAGGTGTAGACGTTGGAGCCCTGGACCAGGGCCTCGGTCGTCTCGAGCGACATCAGCGCGTCTCCTCGAAGCGGATCTCGACCGCGCGCCGGTGGGCGGTCAGGCCCTCGGCCTCGGCCACCGCGGCCACGGCCGGCAGGATCCGGGCGAGGCCGTCGCGCGTGACCCGGTTGACCTGCATCCAGCGGCCGAACGACTCCACGCCCAGGGGGCTGTAGGCACGCCCGGCCCCGGCGGTCGGCAGCACGTGGTTGGAGCCGGCGGCGTAGTCGCCCGCTGATTCGGGCGCGTACGGGCCCAGGAACAGCGAGCCGGCATGAGACAGGCGCGCGAGGGCCGCGTCCTCGTCGGCGACCACGCACGAGAGGTGCTCGGGCGCGTACTCATCGGCGAAGGCGAGGGCCTCCTCGATGTCGGCGGTGATGACGACCGTGCCCGCCGCTCGCACCGAAGCCGCCAGCGTGTCTCGGCGCAGGAGGGTAGGCAGCTGGGCGGCGATCTGGGCCTCGACCGCGTCGGCCAGGGCCTCTGAGGGCGTCACCAGCAGCGAGGGCGAGTCGGGACCATGCTCGGCCTGGCTCAGGAGATCGGCGGCCACGTGTGCGGGATCGGCCGTCTCGTCGGCCACGACCATGACCTCGGTCGGTCCCGCGGGCATGTCGATAGCGCAGGAGTCGAGGACCTCCAGCTTGGCCGCCGTGACCCAGGCGTTGCCGGGGCCGACGATCTTGTCCACGCAGGTGATCGATTCCGTGCCGTAGGCCAGCGCGCCCACGGCCTGCGCACCACCCATGACCCAGAACTCCTCCACCTCCATCAAGCCGGCCGCGCCGAGGAGGGCAGGGGAGAGCTCGCCCCCCGGTCCGGCCGGGCTGGCGACCACGAACGTGCCCACGCCCGCGAGGCGCGCCGGTACCGCGCTCATCAGCAGCGACGAAGGGTAGGCGGCGGTGCCGCCAGGGACATAGGCCGCCACGCGGTCCAGGCCGCGCCACACGCGACCGACCTGCACGCCCGGCTCCGTCTCCACCCACTGCGCCGGGGGTGGGACCTCGATGGCGTGGAAGGCCTCGATGTTGCGGGCCATCTGCTCCAGGCCCGCTCGCAGCTCGGCCGGCAAGCGGTCGCGAGCCGCGCGCAGATCGTCCGTCGGCACGCGCAGGGCAGGCGCATCGGCGGGCTCGGTCAGCCCACCACCGAAGTTCGCGTTGGCCTCGCGCAGAGCGACATCGCCACCGATCCGGACGGCGTCGACGATGGCGCGCGCCCGGGCCCGGATGTCCGGCGTGGCGGTGCTCGCACGGTCGGTCAGGGCACGGCGCTCCGCGTCAGTCGCGTCGGCCAGGCGCAGACGACGCAGCGTGGGGGCGGCGCTGTCGGTCATGGCAAGAGTTTCTCCACGGGGATGACCAGGATGCCGGTGGCACCGGCTTCACGGAGCGGGACCAGGATGCGATGGACGTCGTCGGCGCCCACCACCGCGTGGACCGCGTGCATGCCGGAGTGGGCCAGGGGCAGCACGCTGGGCGACTCCAGCCCGGGCAGGATGGCCTCGATGGCCGGAAGCGAAGCGGTCGGTGCGTTCATCATCAGGTACTTGACGCCTCTGCCGGCGATGACCGCCTCGATCATCGTGCGCACCTCGGCCACGATGGCGGCCGCCTCCGGACCCAGGTCGCGCCGGCCGACGAGGATGGCCTGGCTGGCGAAGAGCGGCCCCACCGAGCGCAGGCCATTCATGATCAGCGTCGAGCCGCTGGAGACGAGGTCCACCACGCCATCTGCCAGACCCATGGCCGGGGCCACCTCGACGGCGCCGCTGACGGTCACGATCTCGGCCTCGATGCCGCGCTCGGCGAAGGAGGTCTCAGTCGCGTGCGGGTGGCTCGTGGCCAGGCGCAGCCCGGCCAGGTCGCTCAACTGCCTGACGGGGGACTCGCTGGGCACAGCCGCCTCCAGCCGGCAGTAGCCGTAGCCCAGCTCGGCCAGGGTCTCGAGGTCCGCGCCGGCCTCGATGAGCAGGTTGGTGCCGGTGATGCCCACGTCTGCCACGCCGTCGTCGATGAACTCGACGATGTCGTCGGTACGCACGAAGAGGATATCCAGCGGGAAGCCCGCGACCTTGGCCGTGAGCGCGCGGGTGCCATCCTCGAACCGCAGCCCGGCGTCGTGCAGCAGCTGCAGCGACGGTGGCTGCATCCGTCCCTTGTTGGGGATGGCCAGGCGGACGCGGCCGCGCTCGCTGCGCGGGAAGGCGGTGACCCGGCCCTCGGTGCTGATCACCGGTCACCTCCGTCTCGCCGCTCGAGGGCCTCGCGGTACCCGCCCGTGCCGTGCTTGAGCCACTGCGCGATGCGGGTGACGGTGGCTGTGCTGGCGCCGGTGACGCGGCTGATCTCGGCGTAGGCGATACCCTCGTCGAGCAGGCGCACGACGTGCCAGCGTTGCGCCAGATCATGAAGCTCTCGCAGGGTGCAGAGATCACGGAAGAAGCGCTCGGCGGCCTCCCGGTCGGGCAGTGCCAGGATGGTCTCGAGGAGGTCGGCGGTGTCTGCCGAGCGCCATTCGGTTGGATCTGTGCTCATGGTCTCCCTCGTCGGGGTGCGTGCAGCGTCACGCGCGGGTCCGGGTCACTATGCTAGCATGTTAGCATGTTACAACGATGTGACCTGCGCGTCGAGGCGTCACGGGCGTTCGCGAGATGGAGCTGATCCCGGCTATCGACCTGCTGGGCGGTCGCGTCGTGCGCCTCTCGCAGGGCGCCTACGACCAGGTCACCGAGTACGACGATGACCCGGTGGCCGTGGCCCGGGAGTTCGCGCGGACCGGCGCCGGACGCATCCACGTCGTGGACCTCGATGCAGCGCGCGAGGGGAGGGCACTGCAGGCGGAGGTGGTGGCTGCGATCGTGGCCGCGGTCGATGTGCCCTGCCAGGTGGCCGGCGGCATCCGCGACGCGGATGCGGTGGCCACGCAGCTGCGCGCCGGTGCTGATCGCGTGGTCCTCGGATCCGCCCTCATCAGCCGCCCCCTGCTGGCGCGCACCCTGACCGAACGCTACGGGCCGGACCGCGTGGTGGCAGCCCTGGATGTGCGCGCTGGACAGGCCCTCGGTGACGGCTGGGTGGCAGGCGCGCGCGGCAGCGAGGTCATGAGCCTGGCCCAGCGCCTGGCGGAGGCCGGGATCCGCTGGTTCGCGGTCACGGCCATCGTGCGCGACGGCCGCATGCGCGGGCCCGACTACGACCTGCTGGAAAGCGTGCGTGCGACTGTGCCCGGTGCGGCGGTGATCGCGTCGGGCGGCGTCAGCACGCTTGCCGACATCCGCGAGCTGGCCGCCCGCGGCTTCCCCGCGGCCATCACCGGCCGGGCGCTGTACGAGGGCGCCTTCAGCCTGGCCCAGGCCCTGGAGGCGGCGAGCGAGCGCTGACAGGAACTCCGGCCGCGAGCGCCGCCGGCAACCCGCCTGGACGGCTTCGTCTATGGTGACCATGAGCGTCGTCGCCAGGAGCCCCGCATGCACCTTCGATCGGTCGCCGCCATCACCCTCGCGATCTGCCTCCTCCACGCGGGGACCCCGGGCGTGGACGCCCGGGCGCCGATGGCCCTGGGCTACAGCCACGACCCAGCCGGACTCCTCGATGGGGACATGGCCACCGTGGACGCCACCATCGAGCGACTCGGCGCCGCGCCCGCGACGTGGACGCTGTGGAGCAACTGGGGGTCGCGCGCGGGCGAGACCGAGTGTCCACCGGACCGCGGTCGGTGCGCCTTTCCCAGCCTGGCTGCAGCCGGGCTTCGGGAGCGCGGGATCACGCCGTTCATCTGGTGGCAGCCCTCGTCGGCGGTCCCCGCCGAACAGCCCGACTACGCCCGCTACATCCACATCATCAACGGCCGCCACGACGACTACATCCGAACCTGGGCCGTGGCTGCGCGCGACCACGGCGGGCCCATCATCCTGCGCTTCGCCCACGAGATGAACGGCCGCTGGTACCCCTGGAGCATCGGGCGCTACGACAACACCCCGGAGCGCTACCGCAAGGCCTGGCGGCACATCTGGCGGATCTTCCAGGAGGTCGGCGCGGACAATGTCCGCTTCCTGTGGAGCCCGGCGCGCGAGGCCTGCCGGGGATGCACCGATGACGCCTTCGCCGAGTTCTACCCGGGTAACCGCTACGTCGACTATGTCGGGCTCAACGCCTATAACCGGGCCCGGAACCGCTGGCGCCCCCTGGCCTCGGTCCTCGAGCGACCGATGGAGCAGCTCCTCGAGCTGACCCGCACGCGCACCTGCCCGGGCGGCAAGCCGGTGATCCTGGGCGAGGTGGGCAGCAGCCACCTCGGTGGCGACAAGGCCACCTGGCTCAGCGAGGGCTACGACGAGGTCTACCGTCGCTGGCCCAGGGTCAAGGCCATGGTCATCTTCGACATCGACATGAGCCAGCGCCAGAGGGCCCATCCGGACTGGCGCCTGGATCTGCCCGCAGACGGCTCGGCGCTGGCGGCCTATCGCGCCATCGTGGACGATCCGCGCTTCGGGGGCCGGCTCCCCGCGACGCGCGAGGCCCACGAGCAGGAGGGCTAGCCCTCGTCCTCCTCCGCCCGATGCTCGTCGATGACCTTCTGGGCCACGTGCGAGGGCACTTCCTCGTACTGCGCCAACTTGGCCGCGAAGGTCCCGCGACCGCCGGTGATCGAGCGCAGCTCGGTGGCGTAGGTGGAGAGCTCTGCCTGCGGCACGTGCGCTGAGAGGATCTGCTGGCCGTCCCTGGCGTCCATGCCCAGCAGCCGGCCGCGACGGGTGTTGAGATCACGGTTGACCTCACCCATGTACTGCTCCGGCACGCGGACCTCGACCTCCATGACCGGCTCGAGCAGGGTGGGATTAGCCTCGTTGATGCCCTTGCGCGTGGCGGACACCGCGGCCAGACGGAAGCTCAGCTCGTCCGAGTCGACGGTGTGGAAGGAGCCGTCGTAGAGCACGGCCTTGAAGTCGATGACCGGATAGCCGGCGACCGGGCCCTTCTCCGCCACCGCGCGCACGCCCTTCTCCACGCCCGGGAAGAACTGCCTGGGCACGACGCCGCCCACGACCTTGGTGTCGAACTCGACACCGGCGCCCGGGTTGGGGCTGATCTCCAGCCAGACGTGGCCGAACTGACCACGCCCGCCGGTCTGCTTCTTGTGGCGACCCTCGGCCTTGGCCGTGCCCCGGATGGTCTCGCGATAGGGGATACGCGGCTGGTTGGTCACGATGCTCGTGCCGAACTTGCGCTCCAGGCGCTCGCTGGCGACCTGGATCTGATTCTCACCCTGGGCCCACAACAGCTGCTCGCCCGTCTCGGCGTTGCGCTCGACGGTGAGCGTGGGATCCTCCTCCTGCAGGCGGGAGAGTGCCCCCGAGAGCTTGTCGAGGTCGGCCTTGGAGGCCGGCTCCACGGCCACCGGCAGCATCGGCTGCGGGTAAACCAGGGGTGCCATCGTCAAGGGCGTCTCCTTGCGGCTGAGCGAGTCGCTGGTGACCGTGTGAGCCAGCTTGGCCACGGCCCCGATCTCGCCGGCGCGGATCTCATCGACCGCCTCCTGCTCAGCGCCCTTGATGTAGAAGACCTGGGCGATGCGCTCCTCTTCGCCCTTCTCCGCGTTCCAGACCGTGTCGTGGGAGGAGATGCGGCCTGACCAGACGCGGAAGTAGGTGAGGCGACCGACGAAGGGGTCGGCCGTGGTCTTGAAGACCTGGGCCAGCAGCGGTCCGTCGGGATCGGGCGCCACCTCGACCTCGTCTCCGCGAGGGTCGGTGGCGGACACCGGCGGCTCCTCCAGTGGGGTCGGCAGGTAGCGGACGATGGCGTCGAGCATGGCCGTCATGCCGATGTCGCGGTTGGCCGAGGTCACCATCACCGGCGCCAGGACGGAGTCCTTGACGCCCTTGTGCAGGCAGCGCTCGAGCTCCTGGTCGCTGACCACCTCGCCCTCGAGGAACTTCATGAGCACCTCGTCGTCGGCGTCGGCGGCGGCCTCGAGCAGCTGCTCCCGGCGCAGCGCGACCTCGTCGGCCATGTCCTCGGGCACGGGCACCTCGGTGCGCTGGCCGTCCTCGTAGGCATAGGCCTTGCCATGGACCAGGTCCACGTAGCCGCTGAAGGAATCGGCCTTGCCGATGGCGATCTGGAGTGGCGCGATCTTGTTGCCGAACTCCTCGCGCAGGGCGTCGAGGGTGGCGGTGGGGTCGGCGTTCTCACGCTCACAGCGGGTGATGACGAAGATGGCCGGGGTGTGGCTCGAGCGCGACAGCCGGACGGCGGTCTCCGTGCCGGCCTCCACGCCGCCCGACGCATCGACGGTGATCAGCGCGCCATCGGCCGCTGCGAATCCGCTGATGACCTCGCCCACGAAGTCCGCGTAACCGGGCGTGTCGATGAGCGTGACGTGGTTGCCGTCGCGATCGAAGGTGTTGGCGGCGAGCGAGAGCGTCAGCTGACGCTTCTGCTCCTCGGGCTCGAAGTCGAGCGAGGCGGTCCCGTCGTTGACGTTGCCCATGCGGTTGATGACGCCGGCCTTGTGCAACAGGTGCTCGGCGATGGTGGTCTTGCCGGACCCTGCGTGCCCGGCAAGGACGACATTGCGAAGTCGTGAGATATCGACGTGCGGCACGCGCAGACCTCCTCCAAGAAGCGAGTGGGGTCGGCGGAAGCCTGGGCTGGCCTCGTCCCTGTTGCCGACCGGGTCGGTTTCGTGGGCTCAATCATAAGAATCCAGAGCCATGTCCGGACATTCCAAGTGGTCGACCATCAAGCGCCAGAAGGGCGCCAACGACGCCAAGCGTGGTGCCCTGTTCACCAAGCTGGGCAAGGAGATCGCCATCGCTGCGCGCGCCGGCGGCGGCGAGATCGAGGCCAACTATCGCCTGCGACTGGCCGTGGACAAGGCACGCGTGGCGAACATGCCTGCCGACAACATCAAGCGGGCCATCGAGCGGGCCACCGGCGGCGACAAGGAGATCGAATACGAGGAGATCGTCTACGAGGGCTATGGCCCTGGTGGCGTCGCCATCGTCGTGGAGACGGCCACGGACAACCGCAACCGCACGGCCGCGGACGTCCGCTCCATGTTCTCCAAGGCGGGCGGACAGCTGGCTGGACAGGGCTCGGTGGCGTGGCAGTTCGAGCAGCGCGGCCTGATCAGCGTCGAGCGTGACGCCGGTGACCCCGATGACATCGCGCTCGCGGCCATCGATGCCGGGGCTACCGACGTCGACACCGAGGCCGACCCCATCGAGATCTCGACCGAGCCGACCGACCTGCAGCGCGTGCAGACGGAACTCGAGGCCGCCGGCGTCAAGATCGAATCGTCCGAGCTGGCCATGGTCGCCACCACGCCCATCGAGGTCGATGTGGACCGCGCCCGCCAGAACCTCAAGCTGATCGAGGCGTTGGAGGACAGCGACGACGTGCAGCGGGTGACCGCCAACTTCGAGCTGCCTGACGAGATCCTGGCGGAGGCTGCCAGCTCGTGATCGTGCTGGGGATCGACCCCGGCACCGCCCGACTCGGGTACGGCGTCGTCGATCGCCAGGGCTCCACGCTCACCATGCTCGACTACGGCTGCCTCGAGACGATCAAGGACCGGCCCCCGGAGCAACGCCTGCTGCTCATCCACGACGGGCTGACCGACCTCATCGAGACGCACCACCCCGAAGCCATGGGCGTGGAGCGACTCTTCTTCAACAAGAACGCCCAGACGGCCATGGCCGTGGGCCAGGCTCGCGGCGTAGTCCTGCTCACCGCCGCCCAGCACGGATTGCCGGTATTCGAGTACGGGCCGCACGAGGTCAAGCTGGCGGTCACGGGTTACGGTCGCGCGCCCAAGGAGCAGGTCCAGCGCATGGTCCAGCTGGTGCTGGCCATGACGGAGCTGCCGCGACCCGACGACGCCGCCGACGCCCTGGCCGTGGCCGTGTGTACGGCGCATGCCGTCACGCCCGGCCAGACGGTGCCCGCGTGATCGCCTCGCTCGAGGGTACGGTCAGTGCGGTCACCACCGGGGACGTCGTGCTCGAGGTCGGCGGCATCGGCTATCGCGTCTTCCTCGGCCCCTCCGCGCTGAGCGGCCTCTCGCCGGGCCAGCAGCTCAAGCTGCACACCCACCATCTCGTGCGCGAGGACGTACAGGCGCTCTATGGCTTCCGCTCGCCCGAGGAGCTGGCCTTCTTCGAGTTGCTCACCACGGTCAGCGGCGTCGGTCCCAAGGTCGGCCTGGCCATCGTGGCCTCGCGGCCCGTGGCCGACCTGCAGCTGGCCATCCTGCAAGGCGACGCGGCGGTGCTCACGGCCGTCTCCGGCGTGGGCAAGCGCCTGGCGGGGCGCATCGTTCTCGAGCTCAAGGAGAAGGTCGACGCGGCCGGCTCGGCGGCCGTCAGCGATGGCGGTGGCGAAGCCGAGGTCAGCGCGGCCCTCGAGGCCCTCGGCTACAGCTCCCGTGAGAGCCGCGAGGCCGCCCGCCTCGCGGTCGGCGGACTCGGCCCGGGAGCATCCCTGGAAGAGCGCGTCAAGGAAGCCTTGCAGGCGCTCCGCGGGTGACTTGCAGGCCACTCGCGCGCGGTTCGCGCCAGTAGAACGTCCGTTCCATTCCAGGCCAGACCCTGCTACACTCGACCTCCATGGATGACGACGCGCGACTGGTCTCGCCAGAGCTCGAGGCACTCGAAGAGAACAATGTCGAGTCGTCGCTCCGGCCGCGCCAGCTGGACGAGTACATCGGCCAGGCGCAGGTCAAGGCCAACCTGGGCATCCTGCTGGCGGCGGCCGTCAAGCGCGAGGAGGCTGCCGACCACGTCCTGCTCTATGGTCCACCGGGCCTGGGCAAGACCACGCTGGCCAACATCGTCGCTCGAGAGCTGGGCGTGAACATCCACACCACCAGCGGGCCGGCCATCGAACGTCCGGGAGACCTCGCCGCCATCCTCACCAACATCGACGAGCGGGACGTCCTCTTCATCGATGAGATCCACCGCTTGAACCACTCGGTGGAGGAGATCCTCTATCCGGCCATGGAGGACTTCGCCATCGATGTCATGATCGGCCGCGGACCGAGCGCCCGCAGCCTGCGGCTCTCGCTCAAGCCGTTCACGGTCGTCGGCGCGACCACCCGCGCCGGCCGCATCGGCGCACCCCTGCGCGACCGGTTCGGGGCCGTCTATCGCCTCGACTACTACGCCACCGATGAGCTGGCAGAGATCGTGCGCCGCTCAGCGTCCATCCTCGACGTGGAGATCGACGAGGCGGCCATCCAGATGCTGGCGTCGCGAGGACGAGGCACGCCGCGCGTCATCAACCGGCTGCTGCGCCGGACACGCGACCACGCCCAGGTCCGCGGCGACGGACGCATCACACAGGCCCAGGCGGCAGCGGCCATGGAAGCCCTGGACATCGACGATACCGGGCTGGATACCACCGATCGCCGCTTGCTCGCCGCCATCGTGCAGAAGTTCGGCTCGGGGCCCGTCGGTGGCGCGGCCATCGCCGCCGTCATCGGAGAGTCGGTGGAGACCGTGGAGGACGTGTACGAGCCATACCTGCTCCAGCTCGGCTTCCTCGACCGCACGCCGCAGGGACGGGTAGCCACGGAGCTCGCGCGCGAGCATCTGCGCGCGCTGGGCTACGCGGTCCCGCCGCCGCGCCGCGCCGAGCGCGAGGACCCGGGTCTGTGGGACGGTGTGACCAGCGAAGGGCGAGCCGAGTCCGAGGACGCCGAGTGATCTCGGCGGGACCTTCAGCGCCGGGGCTGGCCCTGCGCACACGGGGGTTGGTCAAGCGCTATGGACCGCGCCTGGCGCTGCAGGGCCTGGACCTGGCCGTGCCAGAGGGCGTCGTCTATGGCCTGCTCGGCCCCAATGGCGCAGGCAAGACCACCCTCATGCGCCTGCTGGTCGGACTCATCGCCCAGGATGCCGGCAGCATCGAGATCCTGGGCCGCCCCTACACCTGGCGTCGACGTGAGCAGCTCCGGCAGGTGGGCGCACTCGTGGAAGCGCCCACCTTCTACGATTACCTGTCGGGACGTGACAACCTGCGCGTGCTGGCGGCGTCGGGGGCCCGTGTCGCAGACACGCGCGTCGATGCGGTCCTCGAGCTGGTCGGCCTGGCCGGTCGAGCACGGGACAAGGTCGGACGCTACTCGTTGGGCATGCGCCAGCGGCTGGGCATCGCCGGGGCCCTGCTCTCGGACCCGGCCCTGCTGCTGCTCGATGAACCGGCCAACGGCCTCGACCCGGCGGGGATCGTGGCCATGCGCCAGACACTGCGCCAGCTGACGGCCCAGGGCAAGACGGTCGTCGTCTCGAGCCACATCCTGCCGGAGGTCCAGCAGCTGGTCGATGTCGTGGGCATCGTGGACGGGGGGCGCCTGATCCGTGAGGGCCGCCTGTCAGACCTGCTCGGCGAAGGTGGGCACGTGAGCGTCCGCGTGACCGAGCCGGAGCTGCCCGCAGCCATGGCCGCCCTGGGGCCGCTCGGCGCGCCCCTCAGGGCACGGCCCGCCGGAGAGCCCGGAACGGCACGGATCGACGTGCGTATCACACCCGCGCGCGCCGCTGAGATCAACCGGGTCCTCGCCCTGGCCGGCATCTATGCCAGCGGGATCGAGTCGGGCAGCGATCTCGAATCGATCTTCCTCTCGTTGACCGCGCGACCGACCACGCCCGGAGCCGGCCCCAGCTGGGGGGAACGGACCTAGATGGCCCTGCTCCGCGTCTCCTTGCTCAAGCTCCGACGCCGTCCCGCGACCTGGATCGTCTTCGGCATCCTCGCCGGGCTGGTGGCGCTCGTCTTCGTCTCGCTCGGCGCCACCGCCGGGTCGATGGGATCGTCCATGGCTGATGAGCTGCAGGTCCGCGTCCTGCTGCGTTTCCCCACCGCCTACACGGTGGTGGCCGGCTTCGTGGTCACCTTCGGCGGCCTGCTGGCGGTGGCCTATGGGGCGGCCATCATCGGCGCTGACTGGGCCTGGGGCACGATCCGCGCGATCGTGGCCCGCGGAGAGAGTCGCGTCGGCTACACCCTCGTCACGTTCCTCGCCATCAGCCTGGTGCTGGCGGTCGGTGTCACGTTCGCCTTCGTGGTCGGCGCCATCTCGGCGGTGGCTGCCGCGGCCATGGCCGGGCTCGACACCAGCGGCGCCGGCGAACCGGCCACGCTGGCCTCGCTCCCCGAGCTGCTGGTCCGGACGTGGCTGGGCGTGACCCAGGCGGCAGCCGTGGGCTTCACCATCGCCATGTTGTTCAAGAGCCAGCTCGCGGGCATCGGCGCCGGCCTCGCGTTCTACTTCGCGGAACAGTTCCTGCAGTTGGTGCCGGCCCTGCGGGAGATCCTGCTCTACTTCCCGTTCAGCGTCTCCAGCGCCGTGATCGCGAGCCGGGACACGTTCGAGGCGAACACCAGCTTCGGCACCTTCCCGGTGCTCGATGCCGACACCGCCGTACTCTGGTCCCTGGGCTACCTGGTGGTCGCCTTGACCATCGCCGCCATCGCGGCCTGGCGCGCTCAGATCACGCAGTGACCGTCGCCGAGCGGCGCACGTCGCCCATCCGCTTCGAGGTGCTGGCCCAGGCAGGGCAGGGCTCGCGTGCGCGCGCCGGCCGGCTGGAGACACCGCACGGTGTGGTGGAGACACCGATCTTCATGCCCGTGGGTACCCAGGCCACGGTGAAGACGCTCGATCCCGATGACCTGCGCGAGGTCGGAGCCACGATCGTCCTCTCCAACACCTATCACCTCTCTATCCGACCAGGCCACGAGCGCATCGCGCGACTCGGTGGCCTGCACCGGTTCATGGCCTGGGATCGCCCCATCCTCACCGACTCCGGGGGCTTCCAGGTGGTGAGCCTCGGCGGAATGCGCCGCGTCACCGAGGAGGGCGTGCGCTTCCGCTCGCACCTCGATGGCGCCCTCATCGACTACACGCCGGAGCACGCGACCGCCGTGCAGGAGGCGCTCGGCTCGGACATCGCGGTGTGCCTCGACGAGCCGGTCCCGCCCGGATCGTCCTCGCGCGAGGAGGTGGCCGCGGCCACCGAGCGGACCCACCGCTGGGCCAGGCGCTGCCTCGATGCGCATGCGCGTCCCGACCAAGCTCTCTTCGGCATCATCCAGGGCGGGCTGGAACCCGATCTTCGAACGTCGTCGACAAGGGCCATCAGCGAGCTGCCCTTCGACGGCATCTGCATCGGTGGGCTCGCTGGCGACGAGACGCCGGCCCAGCGTCGCGCGGCGCTCGACGTGGTGATCCCGCTGTTGGAAGATGACCCGCGCCCGCGCTACCTCATGGGCCTGGGCTCGCCGATGGACCTGCTGGACGCGGTCGATGCCGGCGTGGACATGTTCAATTCGGTCTTGCCGGCGCGGGTCGCCCGCAATGCCACGCTGTGGGTCCCGGACGGTCGCCTCAACATCCGCAACGCTCGCTACCTCGACGATCCGCGGCCGGTACAGGACGACTGTCCTTGCCGCCTGTGCCGTTCGTTCTCGCGAGCGTACCTGGCGCATCTGATGCGGGCCGACGAGATGCTTGGGTACCGCCTCGCGACTTGTCACAACCTGACCTTCACCCTAGACTTCATGAGCAAGATCCGGTCGTCCATCCGGGCCGGCACCTTCTCACGAACCATGCAGGAACTGCGTGCCACGAGAGCTGGCACGCAGCGCGCTGAAAGTGGCCTCGAAGGGAGGGTGAAGTCCGAGTGAAATCCCGCCGCTCACAGTAGGCGGCACCAGAAGGAGGCGCGAGGACATTGGCAGGCAAGGTCCCCTCTCGCCGTGAAGCGAAGAAACCCAAGAAGTCGAAGAAGGCCAAGGCGTCAACGCTCGAGCCGTTCTCCCAGCCACCAGCCCCATCCGTCGAGGTGATCAAGCCCAAGCGGAAGCCACGGGAAGAGGAGGAGCGGCCCGAGTAGGGCCCTCCGCCGGACCGGCTCTCGGGTGACAGCCATGGAGGACACCAAGCATGACCGTCACCAGCGCCGGTCGCACGACCGGGAACGACAAGATCGCTAAGAACGGGGCCGGAGACGGCCAGCGCAGCGAACGAGCCCAGGCGGTGGACGCCGCCATCCTGTCCATCGAGAAGCAGTTCGGGCAGGGCTCGATCATGCGCCTCGGATCGGACGCTCGCCAGCAGGTCGATAGCATCCCCACGGGATCGATCGCGCTCGACCTCGCCCTGGGCGTGGGCGGCGTGCCGCGCGGCCGCGTCACGGAGATCTTCGGGCCGGAGTCATCGGGCAAGACGACCGTCTGCCAACACATCCTCGCGGAGGCCCAGAAGCTCGGTGGCGTCGTCGCCTTCATCGACGTCGAGCACGCCCTGGACCCGATCTATGCCAAGGCCTGCGGTGTGGACGTGGACAACCTGCTCGTGAGCCAGCCGGACACCGGCGAGCAGGCGCTCGAGATCACCGAGACCCTCATCCGCTCGGGCGGCGTGGACGCGGTGGTCGTGGACTCGGTCGCCGCACTCGTCCCGAGGGCGGAGATCGAGGGCGAGATGGGTGACTCGTTCGTGGGCATCCAGGCACGCCTCATGAGCCAGGCCTTGCGCAAGCTGACCGGCATCGTCAGCCGCTCCAATACCGCGCTCATCTTCACCAACCAGCTACGCGAGAAGATCGGCGTCATGTTCGGCAGCCCCGAGACGACGCCCGGCGGTCGTGCGCTCAAGTTCTATTCCAGCGTCCGCCTTGACATCCGCCGTATCGAGACGATCAAGCAGGGCCAGGAAGCGATCGGGATCCGGGCCCGCGTGAAGGTGGTGAAGAACAAGGTCGCAGCGCCCTTCCGCATGGCCGAGTTCGACGTCATGTACGGCACGGGCATCTCGCGTGAGGGCGGTCTGCTCGACGTCGGTGCGGCCTCGGACGTGGTCACCAAGTCAGGCGCCTGGTTCAACTACGGTGATATCCGGCTCGGTCAGGGCCGTGAGCAGGCCAAGGAGTTCCTGCGCGCCAACCAGGACATCGCCCAGCAGCTCGAGACGCAGATCCGCACCAAGGTCTTGGATCTCGACGTGGGCGTGGAGGGCATCACCGAGGCCGAATAGTGGCGGGACGAGCACGCACCGCCCAGGAGCGCCGCGAGGCGGCAGAGGCACGGCGCGCTCGCCGAGCCGCGGTCACGGACCCCGACGTGGTCATGGCGGCGGCAGCGGCATTCCTGGCGGTGCGCTCGCGATCGAGCGAGGAGACCCGGCGCCGGCTCCGCCACCTGGGGTACCCGCACGGCCTGTGTGACCAGGTCGTGGATCGCCTGGAGCAGCTGGGCTACCTGGATGACCACGAGTTCGCGCGGGCCTGGGTCGAGAGTCGCGACCGCGCCCGGCCGCGCGGAGCGGTGGCCCTGCGACGGGAGCTGCAGCTGAAGGGTGTCTCCGACGCCATCATCGCGGCTGTCCTCGAGGGTCGCGGGCAGGCGACGGGCGCGGGCACGCCACCGGACGGCTCCGACGCGGACCGCGAAGCCGCCCGCAAGCTTCTCTCCAAGCGGTTCAGGTCGCTCGCTCGCGAGCCGGATGCCTACCGTCGTCGGCAGCGCGCGTATGCCCTGCTTGCACGCAACGGATTCGCTCCCGATGTCTGCCAGGAAGTCGCCGCCGCGCTGACCGACGACCGCATGTCCTGAGCCACGATGCTCGTTTGACGCTCTCGTCCGCGCCCCGCTAGGCTTGATGCTTGGCCCGATCGGGCCCGAGCGGCGCAAAAGGGAGTGGACGCCGCCGAGTCGCCCGCAGGCGACTCACCCTTGGACGATTGATCACCTCCAGCTGCAAGGCTGGATGGGAGGGAAAAGTGAACGAACCCGTCGTGATGGCGGTCGTCATCCTCGTGGTGGCCGCCGTCGGGCTCGTGGTCGGTTTCTTCGCTCGCGGTCTGCTTGCCAACCAGGGCATCAAGTCAGCGAACGAGAAGGCCGAGCGCATCGTCGCCGAAGCGCGAGCCCAGCAGAAGGACCTCATCCTCCAGGCCAAGGAAGAGCAGGTCAGGCTCCAGCGCGAGGTCGACGAGGAGGGCCGCGCGAAGCGCGCCGACCTCCAGAACCTCGAGCGACGGCTGCTCCAGCGTGATGAAGCGCTGGACCAGCGCACCGATATGCTCGAGGAACGGGACCGCAAGCTGCTCATCCGCGAGCAGGAGCTCAACAACCAGCGCTCGGAGCTGAACGCCGTGCGGGCGGAGCAGGTTCAGGCGCTCGAACGCGTGAGCGGCATGTCGGCCGAAGAAGCCAAGGCCATCCTCGTCGAGGAAGTCCGCGAGGACGCCGAGAAGGACGCCGTACGCCTCGTGCGGGCGATCGAGCGTGCCGCTCGCGAGAACGCGGAGGACAAGGCTCGCGACGTGGTCATCACCGCCATCCAGCGCGTGGCCGTGGATCACACCGCCGAGAGCACGGTCACGATCGTGCCTATCCCGTCGGACGAGATGAAGGGCCGCATCATCGGCCGTGAAGGCCGCAACATCCGCGCTCTCGAGCAGGCCACCGGCGTCGACCTCATCATCGACGACACCCCCGACGCGGTCATGCTCAGCGGCTTCGACCCGGTCCGTCGCGAGGTCGCACGGCTAGCCCTCACCAAGCTGGTGCAGGACGGCCGCATCCACCCCGGCCGCATCGAGGACGTCGTGGCCAAGGCCCAGGCGGAGGTCGACGTGGTGATCCGAGAGGCTGGCGAGTCGGCGGCCTATGACACCGGCGTGCCCGGCCTGCCGGCGGAGATCCTCACCCTCATCGGGCGGCTCAAGTACCGCACCTCCTTCGGTCAGAGCGTGCTCAATCACGTCAAGGAGACGTCGATGCTGGCCGGCATCATCGCGGCCGAGCTGGGTGCCGACGTCCAAGTCGCCAAGCTCGGTGGCTTGCTGCATGACATGGGCAAGGCCATCGACCATGAAGTGGAGGGGCCGCACGCGGCCATCGGCGCCGAGATCGCGGCCAAGCACCGCCTCTCGCCCAAGGCCGTCAACGCCATCGCCGCCCACCACCAGGAGGTCGAGTACACCTGCCAGGAGGCGCCCATCGTACAGATCGCCGATGCCATCAGCGCCTCCCGGCCCGGTGCCCGCGGCGAGACCATGGACACCTACATGAAGCGACTGACCGAGTTGCAGGAGATCGCCGACGCGTTCCCGGGTGTGGAGAAGTCCTTCGCCGTCCAGGCTGGACGCGAGGTCCGCATCCTGGTGCGGCCAGACGAGATCGACGACCTCGCATCGGGGCGCCTGGCCCGCGATATCGTGCGCCAGATCGAGGAGACCCTGACCTACCCGGGCCAGATCAAGGTCACGGTCATCCGCGAGACACGAGCCGTGGAGTACGCCAAGTGACGCTGCCGCCCGTGAGCGGCACTGGACCTTTGATCCATCACCGGCGATGAACCGTCGAGACAAGACGCGGACGCTGGCAGCCGACCAGCTGCCAGCCATGCCGCTGCTGCCCACGCGCGGCGTCCTGCGCGTGTTGATGATCGGGGATGCCATCGGCAAGCCCGGCCGCCAGGCCCTCGAGCGCGAGCTGCACGGCCTGCGCGAGGAGCGGGGGGTGGACTTCGCGACCGTCAACGGTGAGAACGTGGCCGGCGGCATGGGCCTGACCATGTCCACCGCGGTAGCCCTCTTCGATGCCGGCGCCGACGTCATCACCAGCGGCAACCACATCTGGGACAAGCGCGAGCTCATCCCACAGCTGGACGATGAACCGCGGATCCTGCGGCCGCTCAACTACGGCAGCGTGCCTGGCCACGGCTGGGGCATCTTCCACGCCGCCGACGGCACCGAGGTCGCCGTGGTCAACGCCCAGGGCCGGAGCACGATGATCCCCATCGAGAACCCATTCACGGCCATGGACGCACTGCTCGAGGATGGGGCCGATGAACTCCCGCCGGTCTCGCTCGTGGACTTCCACTGCGAGCTGACGAGCGAGAAGACCGCGTTCGGTCTGCACCTCGATGGCCGCGTGAGCGCCGTCGTGGGCACGCATACGCACGTGCCCACCGCGGATCACCGCCTGCTCGCTCGGGGTACCGCATACGTCAGTGACCTGGGCATGACCGGCCCCCTCGACAGCGTCATCGGCTTCGCTCCCGAGACGGTCTTGCCGCGGTTCCTGAACGGGATGCCCACGCGCTTCCAGGTGGGCACGGGTCCGGTCATCCTCAATGCCGTGCTCATCGATATCGACACGGACGACGGTCACGCCATCGGCATCGAGCGCGTGAGCCGGATCATGGAGCTTTGAGCGGACGTCAGCAAGAAAGGACCCCTCCCGCGAGGGGAGGGGTCCGGAGGGCGAAGCTGCGGATCAGCGGTGTTGGTCAGTCCTCGTCGGTCGGGATGCAGTGAGCGGCCAACAGCCCCGAGGTGACGAAGTTCTTAGCTCCGCTGACGGGACCATCGACGTGGCCGATTGCGCGGGCGGTCGAGACCAGCTGTCCGTAGCTCGCGTCGCAGTGGTACTTGATGCCGGCTCCGAAGGCCATCTCACCGTGTCCGGGCTGACCAGCCGCGGCTGGCGCAGCGAAGGCACCGATGGCGAGGGCGGTGGCGGCGGCGATCCCGAGTGTCTTCCTCATGTCCTTGTTCCTCCTCGTTGCCTGACTGGCAACATCTCTTCTTCCACGCCCGATGTGCAGGCTTTGTCAAGGGTTGCAGCGGGCACGTCCCGCTCGTGGTGGGACAGAAACTATACGAACTATGAACACATGTCAACCCCCCGCGATGCTCTGGATGACTCTTTCGTCGCCGCTTACCATGCGGGTCTATGAAGTCATCGTCCCTGCCCGTGCTGGAGATCGCCACCCCGCCCAAGGCAGAGGCGCGTCCGCCGTTGCGACCCGCGGGTGGACTCGAGGAATTCGGCACCGAGGCCGCCATCCTGCCCCGCTTCCACGTGTGGACACTCGGCTGCCAGATGAACCAGTCCGACTCGGAGGAGATGGCGGGCGCGCTGCTCGCGGCCGGCTGCCCGGAAGCCCCGGGCCTTGAGTCCGCCGAGCTCATCGTCATCAACACCTGTTCCATCCGCGAGGCCGCTGAGCAGAAGGTCATCGGTCGCATGGGTCTGCTAGCGCGCCTGAAGCAGGCCGATCCCAGCGTGCGCGTGGTGCTGACCGGCTGCTCCGTCCGTGCTGACAACGAGGACACGCTGCAGCGTCGGTACCCCGCGGTCGACCTGTTCCTGCGCCCGGATGAGGAGCCGGAGCTGACCGCGCGCCTGGGCCTGGCGGGCCCGACATCGCCGGGCAGGCTGGGCGCACCGAACTACCAGCGGGTCGGCACATCGGTCGCGGCCACCGCGGACCGGCTGGCGGGCACGCGCGCCGCAGCCGTCGATGCCGGCCAGGTCGCTCGCGGGCATGGCGCGAAGGCCTGGCTGCCCATCGTCTACGGCTGCGACAAGACCTGCACCTACTGCATCGTGCCCTTTGCCCGAGGCCCGGAGCGCAGCCGCCCGTTCGACGACATCGTCGACGAGGCGCGCGCGCTCGCGCAGGCGGGCTACGTCGAGGTCACCCTGCTGGGCCAGAACGTCAACTCGTATGGGCACGACCTGCCGCCCGATCCGCGGTTCGCGGAACTCGCGAGCGAGCGCCGGTTGGGACGTGCCCAGGACCGCACCGGCCGGCCAGACATCGCGGCGCTGCTCCGAGCCATCGACGCGCTGCCCGGTCCGACTGGAGCACCGGCCATCCCACGGCTGCGCTTCGTGACCTCCCACCCGTGGGACCTGACCGCCCGACTCATCGAGACCATGGCCGACTGCCCATCGGTCTGCGAGCACCTCCACTTGCCGGTGCAGTCAGGCGATGACGAGACCCTCCGACGCATGGGCCGCGGGTACACCGTCGAAGCCTACCTCGACCTCGTGGACCGACTGCGAGCGGTGGTGCCGGGGATCAGCCTCACCACCGACGTCATCACCGGCTTCTGCGGCGAAACGGAGTCGGCCTTCGAGGGCACGCTGGAGCTGCTGCGCAGGGTGCGCTTCGACCAGGTCTTCGCCGCGGCCTATTCGGAGCGCCCAGGGACGCCCGCGTCACGACTCGCCGACGACGTGCCCCAAGCCGAGAAGAAGCGCCGGCTCAACGAGCTGCTGGCGGTGCAGGAGGTCATCGGCGCCGAGCTCAACGAGGCCTGGCTGGGGCGACGGACCGAGGTGCTCGTCGACGAGGCGCGGCAACCACGCGTCCACGAACACGGGCCGTCCGGGGGGGAGGGGCCGCGGCTGGTCGGACGCAATCGCGAGCACAAGCTGGTGCACTTCGACGGACCAGCCTCGCTCGTGGGCACGCTGGTGACCGTCGAGGTCGAGCGCACAGGACCGTATGCCCTCTCGGGTCGTCTGATCGAGGAACAGGGCCACGCCTGACCTGCCGCCGCTCATCGTCATCGCCGGGGCCACGGGCACCGGCAAGACCGCGCTCGCGGTCGAGCTTGCGCAGACGATCGCTGGCGCGGAGATCGTCTCGGCCGACTCGCGCCAGATCTACCGCGGCATGGACATCGCCACGGCCAAGCCCACGCCTGCCGAGCGTGCCGCCGCGCCCCATCACTGCCTCGACCTGGTGGATCCCGACGAACCCTTCAGTGCGGCCGACTACCGTGCCGCCGCCCTCGACGCTCTCCACGGCATCGCCGATCGCGGTGGCACGGCGCTCCTCGTCGGCGGTACGGGGCTCTACCTGCGCACGGTCGCGCGCGGCCTGCCGGTCGACGTCCATGATGCCGACCCCATGGTGCGTGCGTCACTCGAGGAGCGACTCGCGAGTGATGGCCTCGAACCGCTGATGGATGAGCTCCGCACGCGCGACCCGGCGGGTGCTGTCGCGATCGACCAGCGCAACCCGCGACGTGTGGTGCGGGCGCTCGAGCGGGCGATCATCAGCGGCACTGCCCGGCCACCCGGGCCCGAGGGCTATCCGGCACCGGTCACCTGGCTGGGATTGCGCATGGAGCCGCCGGCCCACCGCGCCCGGATCCGGACGCGCATCGAAGGCCACTTCGAAGGCGGCCTGCTCGAGGAGGCGGCCAGCCTGCGGGATCACTATCCCGAGGACCTGCGTGCCTTCAGTGCCATGGGCTACCGGGAGGCGTTCGATGTGCTTGCGGGCCGCTGTTCGGTGGACGAGGCTGCCGAGCGGGACGCGGTCCGCACGTGGGCCTATGTCCGCCGCCAGCGCACCTGGTTCCGCTCGGAGCCGGGCGTCACCTGGCTGGCGGCGGGGGAGGGCGCCGGTGCCGCCGCCCGCGCACAGATCGAGCCCTGGCTCCGGGCCACGGCGCAGGCCGACTATGCTGGGCGGCGATGAACCGCAACGCTCCCATCGATCTCACGCCCGCACTCGAGTATGCCTTCCTCATCGCGGTCGACACCGGCGCGGACGAGGGCTGGACCGCCGAGGATTCGCTCGAGGAGCTCGCCAGCCTCGCGGACACCGCCGGTGCCAAGGTGGTCGGCGCCGAGTGGCAACGCCGTCGACACGTCGATCCCAACTGGTACCTGGGCAAGGGCAAGGCACAGGAGCTGCAGGAGGCCAGGGAGCAGACGGGCTTCACGCTGCTCATCGCCGACGATGAGCTCAGCCCCAAGCAGCAGCGTTCGCTCGAGGAACTCCTGGGCGTCAAGGTGCTCGACCGTTCGGGGCTCATCCTCGACATCTTCGCCCAGCACGCCCGCACCCACGAAGGCCGGCTGCAGGTGGAGCTGGCCCAGCTCGAGTACCAGCTCCCGCGCCTGACGCGCATGTGGACCCACCTTTCCCGCACCGGCGGCGGCATCGGCACCCGCGGACCCGGCGAGACCCAGCTGGAGACGGACCGGCGGGTCATCCGTGGACGGATCAAGAAGCTCAAGGAGCGGGTAGCGGGCGTCCGCCAGCAACGCGAGACGGCCGGCCGCTCGCGCGACCGACGATTGGTGCCGAGCGTGGCCATCGTGGGCTATACCAACGCCGGCAAGTCATCCCTGCTCAACGCGCTCGCTGGTCGGGAGGCGGCCCGCGCGGAGGACCAGCTCTTCGCCACCCTCGATCCCACCAGTCGCCAGGTCAAGCTGGGCGACGGCCAGTCGGTCGTGCTGACCGACACGGTGGGCTTCATCCACAAGCTGCCGCACCAGCTCGTCGATGCCTTCCGCGCCACCCTCGAAGAGGTCGTCCGGGCGGACCTGTTGCTGGAGGTCGTCGATGGTGCGGACCGGCACGTGCAGGAACACCGGACCACGGTCCAGACCGTGCTCGAAGAGTTGGGCGCCGGCGACAAGGTGCGGGTGGTGGCGCTCAACAAGGCCGACCTCTACGATGCGGCTCGCGCGGTCTCGGATGTGCCCGCCCCCGTCGTGGGTGACGTGGTGCCGGTGTCAGCGGTGACCGGATATGGACTCGACACCCTTCGACTCTCGCTCTCCGCCGCCATCTCCACGCTGTGGGAGGACGTGGACCTGCTCATCCCGTACGCGGAGGGCGAGCTGCTGGCCCGCGTGCGCGAGCGCGGCACGGTGGAGGTCGAGTACCGCGACACGGAGGTGCACGTGCAGGGCCGCATGGTGCCGTCGCTGGCCGGCGAGTTGCGGGCGGCGGCAGCGCGCTGGGCACGAGTGCAGCAAGGGACCAGCGCATGAGCGAGCCCCTGTCTGTGGCCTGCCGCCTGACTCCCGACGGTTTCGCCTGCACGGTCACCGTGGGCGATGACGCCGCCGCCACCCATCACACGGTGCTCGTAAGCCAGGCCGACCTCGAACGCTTCGCGCCCGGGCACTATGACCCCGACGAGCTCGTGCGGGCGTCGTTCGCCTTCCTGCTCGAGCGCGAGCCGCGGGAATCGATCCTGCGCCAGTTCGAGCTGCCGGTCATCGAGCGCTACTTCCCCGGCTACGAAGCGACCATCCGTGGTCGGCTCGCCCGCGAGGGCTGACGCGCGCTCCTCTGTGCGCAAGGACGAGGCCGCCACGAGCGGCAGGCGATGGATGGGACCGTCGGCCACGGCGATGCTATCGTGTAGGGCGCGTGATGGACGTCCCGGGACAGGGGCGCCACACCGGACATACCTCCAGGGGAGTCGACCATGGAGCTCATCTTCGCGTACATCGACCCAGGCTCCGGCAGCCTCGTCATCCAGGCGCTGATCGCGGGGCTGGTCGCCGTGCCCATCTTCTTCCGCCGGCAGATCGCCCGCTTCGTGGGTAACGTGCGCGGCAAGGACGAACCGGCCGAAACGGCCGTGGCCCAGGACGAACCACCGAAGGGTGGCTGAACCGGCGGAGGGCGGTCGGGACGCCCCGTCGGCGCGAGCAGCGCGCGACCCGGGCTCCTATCGCGACCCGGCCGGCTTCGTCTTCCGCCGGGATGGCGAGCTCTACCGCCAGATCGCTGCCACCTTCGCTGAGGACTGGGACGCTTTCATCCGATCGGGACTGTATGACCGTCTCGTCGGGGCAGGTGCGCTCGTGGCGCATGAAGATGCGGGTATCGAGATGGCGGCCGCGCCCGGTGCCTATCGCGTCATCCGGCCGGCGCCGCTCGAGCTCATCTCATATCCTTACGAGTGGTCGTTCGGGCAATTGAAGGACGCGGCCCTGCTCACACTTCAGGCCGAGACGATGGCGCGCCAGTCCGGTCTGACCCTGCGCGACGCTTCCGCCTTCAACGTCCAGTTCCAGCGAGGACGACCGATCCTCATCGACTCGCTCTCGTTCGAGCCGGTCGTGCCTGGCCGTCCGTGGGCGCCGTATCGCCAGTTCTGCGAGCACTTCCTTGCGCCCCTGGCGCTGATGGCGAGGGTCGACATCCGCCTGGGGAGCCTGCTTCGCAGTCACCTCGAGGGCATCCCCCTCGATCTGGCGGCCAGGTTGCTGCCGGGCCGGACGAGGCTGTCATTCGGCCTGGGACCACACGTCCACCTGCACGCTCGAGCGCAGCGCCATCACGCCGGGGACAATGCCGGCGGCGAGACAGAGCAGACGACCGTCTCAGCCAAGCGGCTGGGGACCCTTATCGAGAGCCTGCGCGATACGGTCGCGGGCCTCGATTGGGATCCGCAGGGCACGGCTTGGGCGGACTATGCCGACCACACCAGCTATGGGGACGCGGCCACGCAAGCCAAGGCCGAGGCCGTACGGGTGGCGCTCGCAGGTGCTGGCGGGAAGAGGCTCTGGGACCTGGGCGCCAACACCGGCCGGTACAGTCGCATCGCGGCCGAGGCTGGCTACAGCGTGGTCGCGCTCGACATCGATCCAGCGGCGGTGGAGCGCGCATACCGTGCTCTGCGGGCCAACGACCGCCACGATATCACCCCACTCCTCGCCGATCTCACCGATCCCAGCCCGGGCCTCGGCTGGGGCAACAGTGAGCGCCGCGGCCTGCTCGAGCGCATCGAGGAGCAGGCCGACGTGATCCTGGCACTGGCGCTCGTCCATCACCTGGCCATCGGCGCCAATGTTCCCTTGCCCATGATCGCGCGGCTGTTCGCACGCCTGGCGCCGCACGTCGTCGTCGAGTGGGTACCCAAGGAGGACGCCATGGTGCAGCGCCTGCTGGTGGCGCGCCGCGACGTCTTCGAGGGCTACAGCATCGAAGGCTTTCGCCGGGCCTTCGACCAGCACTTCGAGATCGTCTCGGAGACGCCGCTCGCAGAGACGGTGCGCACGTTGTTCCACTTGCGTCGAAGGGCGGCGGCGCCGGGACCCTGAAAGTGAGCGTGCCCGAGCGCTAGACTAGCCGGCGCCGGGGTGGAAGCCCCACATATGCGAGTGCCCCTCCGGAGGAGTGAATCCGGAGTGGCCGGCCCGAGCCCGGTTGGCCGCTTCTGGTCAGCGGGCTGGGGACTTGAGGCGGAGAGGCGGACGTGAAGTCAGACGGCGAACGTGGGATGGTGGGGTCGTGGATGCGTCGGGAACGCAAAGCCCGCGGTTGGAGCGTGGATCAGACGATCGCCGAGATGGAACGAGCTGGCTATCCTGTGCTGCCGGCCTACTACCGCACGGTCGAGGCTGGGCCGAAACCGCCAGGTCCCCAGTTCATCTCCACGCTCGCTTCCATCTATGGGAGCGAGCCGCCGGTCCCACAGGACCAGGGCGACCCGCTGCTGGAGCGCCTCGATACCATCATCGAAGCGCTCGAGCAACAGTCGGCCCTGATCGTGCAAGCGATCGAGAAGGTCGGCCGGAGCAACGACAAGACCCACTGATCCTGCGGCCCTCGTGATGCTGCCAGCTACGGTCCGTCACTCTTGACCCCGATCGCCGCCGGGGAATCGAGTCCTCGCTGCGGATCGCCGGTGCGGTTCCACCAGGCCCACGATCGCTCCGCGCGCAGATAGCTGCGGACCGCGTCATCGGGATCCTGCTCGGCGACGATGGCAAGGGCGGCCGTGGAGATGGCCTCAGCATGACGTCCGTCGGTGACAGCCTGACGGCCGTCCCGCCGGGTCCAGCGGTCGGCGATCGCGATGGCCCTGGTCATGATGGGATGGTCGAAGATGGCCCAGCCATTGTCGGCATCGTGGGTCCGACGCTGTTCGGCACGTCGTTCCCGCTGTCGTGCGTACTCCCGGGAACGGTCCTCACGACCACGCGCACGTCGACGCTCTGCGCGTCGCTGCCGTTCCTTGTCACGGTACTCGGGGTGGGCCGCTCGGTAGGCCCGGTAGTACGCAGCGTCAACCCTGCCCCCCACGAGGGGGCCGGTTCGTTCGGTGGCATGGCGGCGCGGGCAGGGTGATTCTGGCCATGCCGAAAGGGCGTGTGCTGGGGCACACGTCTGTCGAGAGCATGCGAGTGATTCCCTCTAGGTTTGAAGTTGTCTTGACCCGGAAGTGTGAGCCGGGTCATCACGGCGTCGCCGATCGTACCACCGTATCCTGACGTTCCACGCAAGAGTTATCCACATATCACCTATCTTTTCCACTATCCTGTCCCCGCTCGGTGGACCGCACGCACTCATGGATCTGGTCGTTGCCGGGCCGGGAACGAGCGGCAGGCGGCTGAGGGCGACAGAGACGGGCGACACCTGGCTCGCCGGCTGAGGCTTGCTCTGCAACCTCGACAGAACGCCCGCCTCAGACGGCCAGGCCGGAGCTTGGGTCGGGTCCAGAGGCGAACACGCTCACCACTCGACGGACGCCGCGATCCCGACCGGTCTGCCGTTCGACGGACGCCGCGATCCCGACCGGTCTGCCGTCAGCCCCACTGCCGATAATGTAAGTTATGTAACATCGTGCTCGGCAGGGCCCGAGACCCGCTGCGGGCGCTGCGGGTCGGGGTCCGTCGTCGGGGTTCGTCGGTTGCGCATCCTCTCGGACCCCACTTGCGCACCAGTCACGCAATCGACACATCTGCCGACCGAACCGTCCCGGATCTGTCCCTCGGGCAAGGACTCGACGACAGGCACGTCTACGAACGCTGAGCGGCGCGCGATGTTCCTGACACGCACACCATGGTCGCGGATACGGCCCACGTCGTCGTTTGCGTACCTGACACGCACATCGGGCCTTCCGCAACGACGGCCACGGTCACAGCGTCAGCGACGCACGATGCGGGTACGGCGGTCGACGCGCGGCGTTGCCACCAGGTGCGATTTGCTGCGCCGCACATCAGTTTGCGGTGACACCATGCGGCCACTTGCGTGATTGCGCAACCACTGTAATGATGGTCCCACGCAACACCAAACGACGCGCACGCACGGGGGAACCACATGTCACGTAGACTGCTCACGCTCCTGACCCTGGCGCTGGTCGCGCTCTTCGCGGTCGCCGCCTGCGACTCGACGAGCAACACCCCTTCCGAAGCTCCCGGAGCGCACAAGGTCTCCGCTTCCGACGCGGTCGCGCTCATCGAGAGCGACGACCCGCCCGTGATCATCGACGTGCGCAGGCCCGACGAGTACGCCTCCGGTCACATCGCCGGCGCGATCAACATCGACGTCAACGGCGCCGACTTCTCCAGTCAGATCAGTGAACTCGACCCTGATCAGCAGTACCTCGTCTATTGCCACTCGGGCAACCGCAGCGCGCAGGCGGCGGCCCAGATGGAGGCCGCGGGGATCGCCGACATCGCCGACGCCGGCGGGCTAGCCGATCTCGCGAACGCTGGCGCTCCAGTCGAGTAGCCGCACGTCAAGCGGGTCCCACAGGACGGCGCGAACGCCTCGGCATCGCTACCGTGGAGCTAGTGAGCGCTCCCCCCGACCTCCACATCCGCCGTATCCGGCCCGATGACGGCCCGCTCCTGCGAGAGCTGCGCCTGCGCAGCATCGCGGACGCGCCGTATGCGTTCGGACAGCCCCTCGAGGAAGCGCGAGCACGACCCGACATCGAGTGGAGCCGTAGCGCCCGTCAATCATCGCATGGTGACAACCGCGCCTGGTTCATCGCCGAGAACGCCACCGTCCCGGTCGGGCTGGTGCAGGGCCGGCGACGTCGTCCGGCGACGCTGCTGCTGTTCAGCATGTGGGTGGACCCAGACGCGCGCCGTGATGGCGTGGGCCGCGAGCTGATCGCCAAGCTCGAGGAATGGGCCCGCGGCTGGGACGCGCACGAGACCATGCTCTGGGTGTTCGCCGCCAACTCGTCGGCCCTCGACTTCTACCGGGACCTCGGCTTCGAGCCGGTTCGCGAGGGCCAGGACGCGGACTCAGGGGCTCGCTTCGCCGCAGTGGCCATGCGTCGCGTGATCCACTCCCCCACCTCCTGAGACCCTCCCGATCATGCGGACGGTGCGCGGAGTCACCATGTCCGCGGTGCGTCAGCGCACCGGACTGTCTTTGCGCACGGACAGTGGCCGCAGGTACCCGACGAAGCGGTTAATCGGCGGTCAGCGGATTGTCATCCACAGAGAGCCAGGCTGGGTCGACCTTCACGTGGATGACCGACGTCTGACGCGACGAGATGGCCTCTCGCAGCGCCTCACCGAATTCCTCGTCGGTCTCGGCGCTGAACCCGAGCGCACCGAGGGAGCGCGCCAGGGCCGCGAAGTCGATGGCTCCGAGGTCGGTCGATACCGTCGGGCGGCCGTCCTGGAGTTGCCGAGCAGCGATCGTGCCGTAGCGATGGTTGTCGAGCACGACCACGATGGGATGGGCACCCTCACGCACGGCCGTCTCCAGCTCGCTCGCCGACGCGGCGAAACCCCCGTCCCCACAGAGTGCGACGGCGATGCGATCGGGGTCCATGAGCGACGCGGCGATCGCGGCCGGGAGCCCGAAGCCCATGGTGCCGGAGGTCGCGCCGATGAAGGTACCCGCGCGCCGGAAGCGATACCCGCGCGCTACGAAGGCGGCAAGGTTGCCAGCATCGGTCGCGATGGTGGCGTTGTCTGGCAGGGCCGCGCGCAGGCGGACGATGATCCGTCCGGGGTGCGCGCCCGGACCACCCCACTCCCCCGCCGCCACATCGGCGGCCTGGCGATAGGCCTCGCGATCGGCAGCGTTGCGAGCCTCTCGCCGCGAGCGCATCTCGTTGTCCAGCGCGGCGGCCCGCAGGTCGGACCAGGCTGAGTCGAGGAAGCGCGAGGCGTCGGCCGCGATGGACAGCGTCGGTGCACCCAGGCCGGCGTGTGCCGCCCGCGGCTCCAGGTCGACGTGGATCCAGCTCGTGTTCTGCCCAGGGATCGTGTAGCCGGCGGTCGTCGGCTCCGAGAGACGGGTGCCGACGAAGAGGATGACGTCGGCATCAGCCAGCCGCGGGTTCACCGTGGGCGCAGCCCAGGGACCGGCCATGCCGAGGTAGTTGGGGTGGTCGTTGGGGAATACGTCCGGGCGTCGCCAGGCGGCGACGACGGGCACCGCGAGCACCTCCGACAGCGCCACGAGTCGCTTGGTGGAGCGTGATCGCAGAACGCCAGCGCCTGCCACGATGACGCCCCGCTCGGATGCCGCCAGCATCTTCATGGCGCGGGTGACGGCCGCTCGGTCTGCCGCGGCACCGCGGGCCCCGGGCGACTTTGGGGGCGCTTCGTCCGGCAGCTCAAGGACCTGGGTCTGGACATCGACCGGGACGGAGAGCAGCACTGGACCGGGGCGCCCGGTATTGATCCGTCGCCAAGCCTTGCCGAGTGCGTCAGCGGCAAGATCGGCCGCATCGATCTGCGTCGACCACGCTGCAAGCGCACCGATGCTGCCCGCGAGGTCAGCCTCCTGGAACGCTTCTCGGCCGAGCATCGACGAAGTCGTCTGGCCGATGAGCGCGACCAGTGGCGCCGAGTCCTGAGCCGCGGTGTGGATGCCGATGGCCGCATTGGCAGCACCGACCGCTCGTGAGGCAGCCACGATCTGCGGCCGTCCAGTCGACTGAGCCAGGGCCTCGGCCATGAGCGCTGCGCTGCCCTCGTGGCGGGTCGTCACGACGCGAATGCCCGCCGACGCGAGGTCATCGAGCAGGGGCAGGATGGGCTCAGCCGGTACGGTGAAGCAGTAACGGGCACCGGCGGCCGCCAACTGCCGTGCGATCTCCTGTGAGACGGTCCGGCGGACCGTCTGTTCGGGTGCGGGTGCGGGCGCAGGCTCGGGCTCGGGTGCGGGTGCGGGCGCGGGCTCGGGCTCGGGTGCGGCTGCTGGCGTAGGCTCGGGTTCGGGCGCAGGCTCTGGTTCGGCTTCGGGAGCTGACTCTGGTTCGGCTGCAGGTGCGGACGCGGGCTCGGGCTCGGGTTCGGCTGCTGGCGTGGGCTCGGGTTCGGCTGCTGGCGTGGGCTCGGGTGCGGCTTCGGGAGCTGACTCTGGTTCGGCTGCAGGTTCGGGCGTGGGCTCGGGTTCGAACGTGGGCTCCGGTTCGGGTGGTTCGGACGTGGGCTCCGGTTCGGGCGTGGGCTCGGGTTCGAACGTGGGCTCGGGTTCGGGCGTGGGCTCGGGTGCGGGCGTGGGCTCGGGTTCGGGCGCAGGCTCGGGTGCGCCTACGGGAGCTGACTCTGGTTCGGCTGCAGGTTCGGGCGCGGGCTCGGGTTCGGGCGCAGGCTCGTGTGCGGCTTCGGGAGCTGGATCGGGCGCGGCTGCAGGTTCGAGCGTGGGCTCCGGCTCGGGTCCAGGCGCCGGTTGGGGTTCGGCTTCGGGAGCTGACTCTGTTTCGGCTGCAGGTTCGGGCGCGGGTTCGGGAGCTGTCTTGGGCTCGGCTGCTGCCTCGGGCTCAGACGGCACCGACGCGCCCTCTGTGGGCTCGCTCGGTGCGGTCGGTTCGGTCTGCTCGTTGCGGGGTTCGGTCACGCTAGTACACCATGGTGAAGATGAGGGCCAGGACGATGAAGATGGCGAGGATCGCCAGGACGAGCCGGGCCGCCCGCCCCTGGGTGTCGATCATGACGGACCCTATCGGTAGTTCTTGAACTGCAAGGCCACAGGGTAGTCCTCCCCCACCTCTCTGAGACGGGTGATGACACGCTGGAGGTCATCCTTGGACTTGCCGCTCACGCGCACCGCCCCGCCCTGGATCTGTCCCTTGCACTTGGGGAACTCGTCGCGGATGAGCTTGGTGACCTTCTTGGCGACGTCCTCGGGCAGGCCCTCCCGCAGCCTCGCCACCTGCTTGTAGGACATGCCCCCGGCGGGCTGCACCTCGCCCCAGTCGAAGACCTTGAGCGACAGCCCGCGACGCACGGCCTTGGAGCCGACGAGGTCTGCGATGGCCGCCGAACGCATCTCCGAATTGGTCACCACCGTGACGTCGCTGGGGTTGAGGTCGATCTCCACCTTGGCGCCCTTGAAGTCATAGCGCGTCGCGACTTCGCGTCGCACCTGGTCGAGCGCGTTGACCAACTCCTGCCGGTCGAACTCGCTGACCACATCGAAGGAGACGTTGCCTGCCATCGCTATGCCTCCGTTGCGGGATGCTTGTAGCTGCTGTCGATGCCCACCAAGCGCTCGACCGGCCAATCGCGCATACGCTCGATCCGACCCTGGCCATCGAGCTCCATCGTGCTGAAGCCGCGGACTCGCACCCGGTCCGCGCTCCCGCGACGGGTGAGCGCGGCGTGCCAGCTGGCCAGCACGGTCCGACCGGATACCCAGACGCGTTCGGCGTCGAACTCGATGTGATCCTGTGAGGCCACGACGGCGTTCCAGTGTTCACGGATGGCATTCAGGCCGACCAGCGGTTCCATGAACGGATCGAGCCGGTACTCGGCGCGCTCAGCATAGAGCTCCAGCATGGACTCGGGATCGCGTCCCTCCCATGCGGACTTGAAGCGCGCGAGCAGGTCCTGCCCGTCGCCGGGCGTCAGTGTCGTGGGCACAGCCGCATTCTACCCGTCGCCGCTCTCCGCCAGCAGCGAGACGAGCCGATCCGCGATGACGTACGAGCGCCCGCCGCCGAGGACCAGGACCACATCGCCGGCGCGCACCCGGCTCGCGAGCTCGTCGGCGGTCGCCTCGGGGCTGCCCGGCGCAGACACCGGACGACCGCTGAGCGCGGTCACCCGCGCCGCCAGCCCGGCCGCGCTGGCGATCGTCCGGTCGGGGTCACGGCCGGCCCAGATGTCGGCGATGACGACCTCGTCGGCCTCGGCCAGGGCCGACGCCAGCTCGTCGGACATGGCCGCAGCGCGGTGGAAGGTGAGCGGCTCGTGGGCCACCCACAGGCGTCGACCCGGGTAGCCCGAACGCACGGTCGCGATGGTGGCGCGAATGGCTGTGGGGTGGTGGCCGTAGTCGTCGATGATGAGTACGCCTCCGGGCTCGCCCCTGACATCGAAGCGCCGCCCGACCCCGGTGTAGCCGGCCAGGCCGTCGGCGATCTCGTCAGCGCCCAACCCAAAGAGGGCGGCCACGCCCGCGACGCACGCGGCGTTCGCCGCATTGTGGGCGCCGGCCAGGCCCATGGGTGCAGTCACCTGGCGGTCGGCAGCCGGCAACCCGGACAGCCACAACCGCGACCCGTCGAGGCGGTAGCGGACGTCCGCGGCCTCATCCTCGTCGGGTCCGACGGTGACCACGCGATCGGTCCAGTCGGACAGGCGGTCGGCCAGCTCGCGCCCACCCAGGTCACCTGTGTGCACGACCACGCGACGCGCTTCTGCGCCGGGCGCCCGCAGCCAGGACTCGAAGACGTCCACCACCGCGGTGCGATCGGCGAAGACGTCGGGATGGTCCCAATCCGCGTTGAGCACGACAGCGAGGTCGGGCCGGTAGGGATCGAAATTGCCGGCGTACTCGTCAGCCTCGACGACGAAGGCATCGCCGGCCCCCCAGCGTGCAGTGGCGGGCGTCCCGCCGGTGATCGCCGACGGCAGCAGTGCCCCGACGAAGGCGCCCGGGTCGCGGCCGGCCCTGATGAGCAGGTGCACCAGCCAGCCTGTCGAGGTCGACTTGCCGTGGGTGCCCGCCACGGCCAGCAGCCGGCCGCCCTGGCTGGCCGCCGCGTCAGCGACCGCCTGCTGCCAGGCCTCGATGGGGATCCCCGCGTCCCGCGCCGCAACCAGCTCCGGGTGGTCCGGCTCGACCGATGTGAGGGCCTTGGTCACGGCCAGGCGCGAGGGCCGACCGCCCGTGATGTGTGCTGCGTCGTGATGATCGGCCACGGGGATCCCACGCTCCGCGAGAGCGGCGGTGTACTTGTTGGGGGCTCCCGGGTCGCAGCCGTCGGGATCGCCACCCGCGGCCTGGATCAGCAACGTCGCGGCCGAGGCTCCCGCACCTGCCGCCCCCACCACGTGGACCCGCTCACCGGGAGCGATGGGTCGCGCCGCGCGTGCCGGAGCCAGTCCCCGGGCGATATCTGGCGTGCCGCGGATCATTGCCCGGCCCCGATGGCCTCGATCAGGAGCCCGAGCGCGACCATCGCGCTGTGCTCCTTGTTCCCCGTCCGGTCGCCGTCCCAGGCATAGCGCTGCACGCGGCTGCCGGTGGGGCCGGCCACGGCCACGTAGGTCAGGCCGACCGGCTTGGCCTCGGTCCCGCCGCCCGGTCCGGCCACGCCCGTGACCGCGACCGTGAAGTCGCAGCCCAGCCGCTCGCGCGCGCCTTCGGCCATGGCCACGGCCACCTGCGCGGAGACGGCCCCGTGTGCGTCGAGCGTCTCGGCGGGCACGCCCAGCAGCGACCGTTTGAGCTCGTCGCTGTAGCTGACGACGCCGCCCCGGTAGTACTCGCTTGAGCCGGCATGGGCGGTGATGGCGTGGCCCACGAGCCCGCCGGTGCACGATTCGGCGGTTCCGACCGAGACACCCGCGGCCAGGGCCAGGGCCTGCAGTCGGCCGGCCAGCTGGACCGGGCCGTCGTTCGCCAACGTGCTCAGTCGAGCTCCCGTGGTCGCTCACCCTGCTTGATCCGCCACTCGACCGGGAGCGCCTTGTCACCCATCGGGCCGTAGGCCTCGCCATCGACGGTGACGTTGGCGGCCTTGGCGTTGCCGACGCGCAGGATCACGTCCGGATCGACGTTCCAGGTCTTGGACCTGCCCTTGGTCAGCAACACCTTCTCGTCCATGACCTCGCCGTCGGGCGTAGACAGCTTCACGCGCGTCTTGCCATCGACCGCCTCGACCGTGACCTCCATCTTGTCCTTCAGCGAACGGACGGCGACCTCTTCCACCGCCGGATAGCCGCCGTCGATCGAGGCGCTGGCCCAGACCACCCAGCGACCCTTGGGCAGCAGGAACTTGCCGCGGAAGACCCCGTCCTTGACGGGCAGGGCCTGGGGCGCCGGCGCCTTCTTGGCCGCATTGGCGTTGCCCCGCCACTTGAAGCTGATGGTCACGGTCTCGGCGTCGCTGGTGCCGCTGACCTTGAGCTTGCCGTTCTTCGTCTTGAGCCCCTTCTGCGGCTCGAGCAGGGTCAGCTCGGCCGAGGGGATGCCGGTGATGTTCGTGTCCGCCACGCCCTCCGGGAGGACCGGCCCGAGGTCGCCCTTGGGCAGCGAGTCGTCCTGCACCGGCACCGACACGATGACCTCCAGGGGCACCGAATCTCGTGCCGTCTCCGGGTCGCGGCCCATGATCGTGAAGTGGTTCTCCCCCTTGACCACGGGCAGGGTCACGCTCCAGGCACCGCCGGCGTCAGCGTCGGAGGTGCGCACGATCTGCTCCGCGGTGCCGGTATCAGCACCGGTGGCGGTGATGACCGAGTTGGCGCTGCCCGTGCCACGCAGGGTCACGAAGGGATCGGCGCCCGGCTGCAGCTGACGGATCGCCGGGCCGATGAGCTCGATCTCCGGGTTCTGGGTGAAACGCACCAGCTGCAGTCCGACGTAGCCCACGAAGGCGAAGACGATGGCGGCCAGGACGAGGGCCACCACCAGCCCGCTGGTGAGCTTGAAGCCGCGGCTGGGGGCAGTGATGGGCTGGGGCGGCGGCTTGAAGCTGGGCTTGTCCGCCGAGCGGGGCTGGTCGGTCTCTACGCGCCAACGGTCGAGCATCTCGTCGGCATCGAGGCCGAGGTAGGTCGAGTAGTTGCGCAGGAAGCCCTTGGCATAGACCGGTGCGGGGAGGTCCGCGATATCCCCGCTCTCGAGCGCCATGAGGTGACGGGCACGGATCTTCGTCTCGCGCTCTGCGCGAGACAGATCGACGCCCTTGCGTTCGCGGGCGGTCTGCAGGATCTCGCCGACATGGGGGGCACGCTGGGTCTCGAAGGACCAGCTGTCCCCGCTCGTCGCTCGAGTCCTGACGCGTGCATCTTGGCGCGCGGTCATCCGGCGATGGAGCCCTCACTCGTTCACGGCGACGCCCCGACCACGGCAGCCGCGGCATCGCGTCCAAGTCTACCCGCTATCAGCGCTGCGTGGACACCGACTTGGGTGAAGGTTTGGTGGCCTGGGCTGCCGTCCGCGTCAGATCGCGTCCGCGTCCTCGGGGCCCTTGAGCCAGTTCTCCGGCCCATAGACCGCACGTGGGACGGCCGGGTTGCGCGGGTCCTGGGGTCCCACCACCCCGACCCGCTCGAGCTCTTCCATGATGCGGCTGGCGCGGTTGAAGCCGACCTTCAGCTTGGTCTGCATCATCGAGGTGCTGGCCTTGCCGGTGAGGAGGACCAGCTCCGCCGCGCGGGGTGTGAGCTCGTCCTCGGCCAGCTTGGCCAGCCAGGCGAACTCGCCGTTCTCGCCGTCGTCGACGTCACCCGAGCCGGCCAGGACGGCGGGATCGTAGGGCGGCTCCGGCTCCTGCTCGCGCCAGAAGTCAGTCACGGCCTTGACCTCGGCATCGGAGACGAAGACGCCCTGGATGCGCACCGGACGCGGCAGGTCGGCGGGTTGGTAGAGCATGTCCCCACGGCCGATCAGGTCCTCCGCCCCGGGCTGGTCGAGCACCGTCCGGCTGTCCACGTTGGAAGCCATGGCGAAGGCGATGCGGCTGGGCACGTTGGCCTTGATGAGACCGGTGACCACGTTGACGCTGGGACGCTGCGTGGCCAGCACCAGGTGGATGCCCACCGCGCGAGCCTTCTGGGCCAGCTTGACGATGGGCTCCTCGACCTTGCGGCCCTCCTGGATCATGAGGTCGGCCAGCTCGTCGATCATGAGCACGATGTAGGGCATGCGGTCGGTCGGGTCCAGGTCCGGACGCTGGTTGTAGGAGGCGATGTTGCGCGAGGTCGACCTGGCCAGCAGCTTGTAGCGCTCCTCCATCTCCCCCACCGCCCAGGCCAGCGCCGACCGAGCCTCGTGGGCCTCCATGATCACGTCGGTCAACAGGTGCGGGATCTGGCCGTAGGGCGCCAGCTCGACGCGCTTGAGGTCCACCAGCACGAACCGCACCTCCGTCGGCTTGGCGCGCATGAGGATGCTGGTCACGATGGAGTTGACACAGACGCTCTTGCCCGAGCCGGTGGCGCCCGCGATGAGCAGGTGGGGCATGCGGCCGAGGTCGACCGCGTAGGGCTTGCCCGAGACGTCCCGGCCGAGCGCGAAGGTCAGCTCGCTGGTCGCGTCGACCATCTCGGCGTCCTCGAAGACGGCCCGGAAGCCGACCATCTCAGAGGAGTGGTTGGGGATCTCGACGCCGACCACGTCACGACCGGGGATGGGCGCCTCGATGCGGATGCTGCGGGCGGCCAGGGCCATGGCCAGGTCGTCGGCGAGGCCCTCGATGCGGCTGAGCTTGATGCGTGCGTCGGGCCGGACCTCGTACTGGGTCACGACCGGGCCGGTGTTGGTGCCCACGACCGTGGCCGGGATGGAGAACGAACGCAGCTTCTCCTCGATGATGCGCACGTTGCGCTCGTGATCGTGACGCTTGGCGTCGGCGGTCTCGGTCGTCGGATCCAGCAGCGCCACGCTCGGCAGCCGCCACCGTCTCTGATGCAGCCGGCGGCGAGCGACGGCCGCGGCATCGGGATGGGCATCGTCACGCTCGCTCTGGCGATAGCCGGAGAGGGCCGGCTTCTCCATCGCCGCCCCTGTGCCAGTGCCCGCGCCCAGAGGATCGACAGGCGAGCTGCCCGCCGCCTTCGGCACTGGCTCGCCGGACCCGTCGAAGGCAGGGGGCATGACCGGCGCCATGGTCGGGACGGACGCGCCGGCGCTGGTGGTGTTGACGCGCTTCACGGCACTGCCCTGCCACACCGTCTGGCTGACCGGAGCTGGACTCGGCGTGGGCGTCGGCAGCTCGGGCGCGGGATCTCGCGCCAGCAGCCGTCGGGCGCGGGACGGCCTGTCGGGCTCGGTCACCTCGGATACGCGGGCCCGCGTATCACGCCGTTCGCGCACCCGCTCCTGCGTGCCCGAGACCCCCGTCCGGCCCGCGGCCAGCACGGCCCGTCCGGCCTCCGCGAACGGGGTCACGAAGGCAACGAGCGTGATGTTGAAGAGCAGGAGCAGGCCCACGAGCACGATGCCCGCGAGGATCACGAAAGCGCCGATGGGGCTGACCAGGTCGGAGAGCGTGGACGAGAGAGCCTCTCCCAGCGCTCCCCCACCCTGCTTGAGGTCCTCAGTGCTGTCGGCCTTGCCGCTGAAGAGGTGGATCAGGCCCTGGCCGCCGATGAACACGATGAGCCCACCGACCGCGACCGTGATCCAGCTGTAGTCCACGCTGGGTGCCCGCTCGACGAGCACGCCCGCCACGATGAGCAGGATGCCCAGCAGCCAGGCCCCCTGGCCGAAGAGCGGCCGCAGGAACCCATCCACGTAGCCATTGAGGATGCCGCCGCCTGGCAGGAAGAGCGCGATGAGCGTGATGACGCCCACGAGGATGAGCACCACGGCCGCGACCGAGCGCAGCGTCGCGGGGTCCACCCGGGGCGGCTGGTTGCGCTTGCTCCGGGAACGGCTCGAGGTGCGGGTGCTCTTCTTGCGCGTGGCCATCGGCGGCTAGACCTCGACGATGACCGGGAACACCATCGGGCGCCGCCGAGTCTGCTCGTAGAGGTAGGCGGAGAGTGTGTCCTTGATCTGGGCCTTCAAGAGTCCCGGGTCCGAGAAATGGGCGCCGGGCTTCTGGAAGGCGGCCGCGATGCGCGCCGCCGAGCCGGCGAGGAGCTTCTCGTCGGAGGGCGAGACGAAGCCGCGGGTGACCATCTCGGGCTCGCCCACCAGCCGGCCGTGCTGCTTGTCCACGGTGACCACCACGAGGAACATGCCGTCCTTGGCCAGCGCTCGACGGTCACGCAGGACGATGTCACCGACCTCGCCCACGGAGACCCCGTCCACGTAGACCTTGCCGGCCTCCACCTGCTCCCCTCGCCGGGCGCTGCCATCGGCGAGGAACTCGACCGGTTGGCCATTCTCGAGGATGAGGATGTTCTCCGGCGCCAGGCCGATCTCCTGGGCCAGGCGACCGTGCTGCACGAGCATGCGGAACTCGCCGTGCACCGGGATGATGTACTTGGGCTTGGTCAGGTTGAGCATGAGCTTCAGCTCTTCCTGGCTGGCGTGGCCCGAGACATGTGCCCGCTTGATGGCGTGGTAGTAGACGTTGGCACCAGCCCGGAAGAGGTTGTCCACGGTGCGCGCCACGTACTCCTCGTTCCCGGGGATGGGGCTGGCACTGACGATGACGGTGTCGCCGGGCTTGATCTCGACGAATCGGTTCTCGTTGTTGGCCATGCGCGCCAGGCCGGCCATGGGCTCACCCTGGGCACCCGTGGTCACGATGGTCAGCCGCTCATCGGGCACCGAGCCGATCTTGCCCTTGGGCACGAGACCCGTGGAAGGCGGCCGCAGGTAGCCGAGGTCCTGCGCGATGCGCGTGTTCTGCTCCATCGAGCGACCGAGGACGGCGGCTTGCCGGCCGAAGGTCTCACTGGCATCGAAGACCTGCTGGACACGAGCGATGTTGGAAGCGAACGTGGCCACGATGACGCGGCCGTCGAGCCCCTCCATGATGTCGTGGAAGGCCTCCCCCACGGTGCGTTCGGAGGGCGTGTAGCCGGGCACCTCCGCACGTGTCGAATCGCTCAGCAGACAGAGGACGCCCTCCTCGCCGAAGGCCGCGATGTCCTGGAAGTCGGCGGGCTTGCCGTCTACCGGCGTCTGGTCGAACTTGAAGTCACCGGTGTGGACGATGTCGCCGAAGGGCGTGCGGATGCGCAAGCCCATGGCGTCGGGGATGGAGTGGCCGATGCGGAAGGCGGTGACGTCGAAGTTGCCCAGCTCCACGGTCTGGCCCGGCTCGAGCGCCTTGAGCGGGTTGTTACGGAGCTTGTGCTCCTTGACCTTGTTGCCCAGCAGCCCGCGGGCCAGCGTGGAGGCATAGACCGGCACGCCCGGGAACTCGGGCAACACGTAGGGCAGGGCCCCGACGTGGTCCTCGTGGGCGTGGGTGATGACGAACGCGACCACCTGGTCGCGCTTGCCCTTGAGGTAGTCGATGTCGGGGATGACGATGTCGATCCCGTACATCTCCTCCTCGGGGAAGGCCAGGCCGCAGTCGACCACGATGATCTGGCCACCGAACTCGAACACGGTCATGTTCTTGCCGATCTCGCCGAGACCGCCGAGGGCCACCACGCGGAGCACCTCCGTGCTCGACCTGGGAGCGCGCTTCACTGCCATCTAGAAGAGCCCGTATTGCTTGTCATCGGTCATGTCTTGGTCCTTTGGTTGCGGGGCCGCGGATGGGAGCGCGGCATCATCTGGTTGGCCGCCCTCGATGGGCGCGGTCGCCGGGCTGGATCCCGGCGACCCCGTGGCGGCGCGCTCGGCCCGGGCACGGATGAGCACCTCGGGCACGGCCGCCATGTCGCGCTGCATGGTCTCCTTGAGCGAGGCCTGGCGCAGCGCGGCGGCGGGGTGGTAGAGGGCGTAGCCGGTGGCTGCGGGAGCGCCGGCCGAGGGGTCGATGGGCCGGCTCGTGCCGTGCACCCGGCTGATCCGATCGCCGGGCATGAACGTCTGCAGACTGAAGCGGCCGAGCGTCACCAGCACCGCCGGGTCGAGGATCTCCAGCTGCCGCCGCAGGTACGGCGCGCAGGCGGCCATCTCGTCGGGCTCCGGGTCGCGGTTGTTGGGTGGCCGGCACTTGACCACGTTGGTGATGAAGACATCCTCGCGCCGCCAACCGATCATGCCCAGCAGCTCCTCGAGCAGGCGGCCGGCGGCACCCACGAAGGGACGGCCCTGCCGGTCCTCGTTCTGACCCGGGCCCTCGCCCACGAACACGACCTCCGTGTCCGGGCTGCCCTCCCCCGGCACGGCCCTGGTACGCCCGGCGGCGAGGCGGCAGCGGGTACAGACACGGACCTCCGCCGCGATCTCCTCGAGCGCTGCCCGCCGCTGCTCGCTGGTCACGCGACGCCGGTGGCGCGCTCCGATGCCTTCTCGAGCCAGCCATTGCGCACGATCACCTCGGCGATCTCGACGGCATTGGTGGCCGCCCCCTTGCGCAGGTTGTCCGAGACGACCCAGAAAGCCAGGCCCTTGCCGGGCGGCAGCGAGACGTCGGCGCGGATGCGGCCCACGAAGACCTCGTCCACGCCCGCGCCCTCGAGCGCCAGCGGATACACGGCATTGGCCGGATCGTCGCGCACCACCACCCCCGGGATGGTGGCGAAGAGCGCGCGGGCCTCGTCAGGCGTCATCGAGCCTTCGAGCTCGGCATGCACCGCCTCCGAGTGGGAGGTGATGACCGGAACGCGCACCGCCGTGCACGACACCGGCAGGTCCGGCAGGTGCAGGATCTTGCGCGTCTCGACGGTGACCTTCCACTCCTCCTTGGTGTAGCCGTCATCGCGGAAGACATCGATGTGGGGGATGACGTTGAACGCGATCTGGTGCGGATAGACGGAGACCTCGAGCTCCTCGCCCGCGGCGTACGCGCGCACCTGCGACTCCAGCTCGTTGACGGCCTTGGCGCCGCTGCCGGAGACCGCCTGGTAGGTATCGACGATGACACGCTTGAGCCCGGCCGTGTCGCGCAGGGCCTTGAACAGCGGCATCAGCTGCATGGTCGAGCAGTTGGGGTTGGCGATGATGCCCTCGTGTCCGGCGGCGTCCTCGTCGTTGACGCCGGCCACCACCAGCGGCACGCCGGGCTCCATGCGCCACTGGCTGGAGTTGTCGATGACCACCGCTCCACGCGCCGCGGCCTCCGGCGCGAAGGTCGCCGATGTCCCACCGCCGGCGCTGAAGATGGCGATGTCCGCGCCCTCGAAGGACTCAGGGGTGGTCACCTGCACGGGCCACGCCCGTCCACCGAACTCGATGGTGCGGCCGCCACCGTAGGTCGCGAGCGGGCGCAGCTCGCCCACGGGGAAGGCTCGCTCGGCGAGGATCTCGATCATGGTTCGGCCGACCAGCCCGGTGGCGCCGACGACGGCGACGGTGAGCGGTCGGTGGGAGGACTCGATGGGCATGGCGCTATTCCTGTGGGACTTCCATCGAGGGCACGCGACGATGATAACGCGTCTGTGACGCTCCCTCGACGCTCCTACGCTACCGTGGAATGGTGAAACGCGAATGCCTCGGGCCGCGCGCATGCCGCTGACTCCGTCGCGCCGTCCGCGCTCACACCGGCCCCGGCCCCGTCAGGCGCCGGTACGGGTGGCCATCCTCATCAACAACACCTACGTGGCCGACGCGCGCGCCTGGAAGACGGCCGTATCGCTGGGTCGCGCCGGGTACGACGTGACTGTCATCGCTCGCTGGGGCGCGGGCCTCGCTACGACCGAGCGGCTCGATCACCACACCGTCACGCGGGTGCGCCAGCCGGAGGTGTTGCGCTGGCTCCCCTCCCCCAGCCTGCCCGAGACCGGCGACGATCCCCATGGCCGGACCGGCGGGATCCGCCGGCGTCTTCGGGACACCGTCGGCCGCGCCTCCCAGGCTGTGCGCTACCTGCGCATGTCCCAGGTCTGGTCGAAGATCATCGCCGAGCAGGTAGACGCCTTCGACGTGTGGCAGGCCGAGAGCGTCATCACCCTCAGCCAGGCCGTGGCCCTCCGCCGGCACTTCGGTGGCATGGTGGTCTATGACGCCAACGACATCGACAGTGAGGCCGGCCGCATGGCCCGGCTACCGGGCCCCTGGAAGCAGCTGCTGCGTCGACACGAGCGACGCCTCGCGCGCGCCGCCGACGCGGTCGTCACCGTTTCCGATCCCTACGCCCAGATCCTCGGGCGCGTGCTGGGCCGGCCCGTGGACGCCGTCGTCCGCAACGCCGCGATGGTCGATCGCCCCGAGGCGGAGACGACCGCCGAAGAGGTCCAGCGCAGCGACACGGTGGCACGGCGGTTCGGGCTCGCCGACGACCAGCGGATCGTGCTCTACATCGGCCAGGTCATGCGCGGACGCGGCCTGCGCCAGCTGTTCGAGGCCATCTCGCTCATCGACGACGCCCACCTGGTGATCGCCGGCTTCGGCCCCGACTACGAGCGCTACCAGACGATGGCGGCAGCGCTGCCCCATGCCCAGCGCATCCATTTCGGCGGCTCGGTCATGCCGACGGAGATCCCTCTCTGGACCCGCGGCGCCGACGTCTCGGCCATGCCGGTCCAGCCCGACACCCTCAACCACCGCTTCAACACGCCGACCAAGCTGTACGACGCGCTGGGCGTGGGCGTGCCGGTGGTAGCGAGCAAGCTGCCCGGCATCAGCCCCATCGTCAACGAGACCGGTTGCGGCGTGCTCTGCGATCCCGCCGACCCGGCGGACGTGGCCCGCGCCATCCGCGAGGTCATCGACGCCCCGCCCGCGGAGCGCACGGCCCTGCGCATGCGCTGCCTGGCGGCCGCGCGCGAGCGCTACTCCTGGCAGCACCAGGCGGAGGAGTTGCTGCGCGTCTACGACACGCTCGGCGTGTAGGCCGGTGAAGGTCCTCTTCCTGCCCGATTACTCCGCCGCCAACGCCTATCAGCGCGCACTCTCCGACGCGCTCGAGGCGCTGGGCGTGACGGTGTCGGCCGACCCCACGAGAGCGCGGCGCATCCTGCCCGTGACCGAGGCGCTGCGCCGGCACGGCCGCCCCGACGTCATCCACGTGCACTGGACGGAGCCCTACATCGCCGGCGGCGGCAGCCGCGTCAGCCGGGTCAAGGCCCGGCGCACGCTGCTCGAGCTACGCCTGGTGCGGCGGGCCGGCGTGCGCCTGGTCTGGACCGCCCATGACCTCTTCCGCCACGATCGGCGCGAGGACCCCGGCGAGCTCGATTTCATGCGCTCGCTCTTCGCGCTGTGCGACCGCGTCATCGTGCATTGCGCGGCGGCTGCCGACGTCCTGCTCGAGACGCTGGGCGTGGGCCAGGCCGGCCGGGGCAAGCTGGCCATCATCCCCCACGGCCACTACGAGGGCGCCTATGCCGACACGGTCACGAGGGCCGAGGCTCGTGGGCGCCTGGGCCTGCCGTCCTCGGCGCGGGTCATCTCGTTCGTCGGTTGGGTGCGCTCATACAAGGGCGTGTGGGAGCTCTTCGAGGCCTTCCATCGGATCGAGGCTCCCGCTGCTCGCCTGGTCATCGCAGGCGAGGCCGTGGATGGCGCCTATGCCGCCCGGCTGGCGGCCGCGGCCAAGGGCGACGAGCGGGTCTTGCTGAGGCTCGGGTTCGTGCCCGACGACCAGCTGCAGCTGTACCTGCGGGCGGCCGACGTGGTGGCCGCTCCCTTCCTCGAGATCTTCACCTCCGGCTCGGTGCTGCTGGGCATGTCCTTCGGACGGGCGGTCATCGCGCCACGCCGCGGCTGTGTCACCGACGTGCTCGACGAGCGGGGTGGGATCCTCTATGACGCCGACGACCCGCAGGGCCTCGAGGGCGCACTGCGGGTCGCGCTGTCGTCTGATACGGAGGCCATGGGCCGGCACAACGCTGCGAGCCTCGCACGCTTCGATTGGGACCGGGTGGCCGAGGCCACCCGGAAGGTCTATGAGGCCGCGCTCGGGAAGCCCGGCCCCACCGACTGAACAGGGGCGAAGCCTAGGCCGTCGCGCCCTCCTTGCTCCCGCCGGACTTGGCCAGGTGCCGCTGCATGGCGGCCTTGCGGCTCAGGTTGACGCGACCCTGGCGGTCGATCTCGATGACCACGACCATGATCTCGTCACCGACCTGCACGACGTCCTCCACGGTGGGCACGTGGTAGTCGGCCAGCTCGCCGATGCGCACGAGGCCCTCCTTGCCCGGCAGGATCTCGACGAAGGCGCCGAAGCCCATGATGCGCGTGACCTTGCCCAGGTAGAGCGAGCCCACCTCGACCTCGCGGGTCAGCGACTCGATCCACTGGACGGCCTTGGAGGAGTTCTCCGAGCTGACGGCCGCGATCTCCACGGTGCCGTCGTCCTCGACGTTGATCTCCGTCCCGGTCTCTTCCTGGATCTTGCGGATGGTGGCCCCACCCTTGCCGATGATGTCGCGGATCTTCTCGGGGTTGATCTGGATGGTGATGATGCGTGGCGCGTAGGCGCTGACCTCGCCGCGGGCTGAGGGCAGCACCTCGGTCATCTTGTCGAGGATGAACAGGCGTGCCGCGTGGGCCTTCTGCAGGCCGGTGCGGATGATCTCCTCGTTGATGCCCTGGACCTTGATGTCCATCTGCAGGGCGGTCACGCCCTCGGCGGTGCCGGTGACCTTGAAGTCCATGTCACCGAAGAAGTCCTCCTTGCCCAGGATGTCGGTGAGGACCACGAAACGGTCGCCGTCTGAGATCAGGCCCATGGCCGCACCCGCGACCGGTGCCTTGATGGGCACGCCCGCGTCCATCAGCGCCAGCGTCGAACCGCAGGTCGAGGCCATCGAGGTGGAGCCGTTGGACGTCACGCACTCGGACACGAGACGGATGACGTAGGGGAAGTCCTCCTGGTCGGGCAGGACCGGCACGAGGGCCCGCTCGGCGAGCGCACCGTGGCCGATCTCACGTCGGCCAGGGCCGCGCATGAACTTGTTCTCGCCGGTGCTGTAGGGCGGCATGTTGTAGTGGTGGAGGTAGCGCTTGGACTCCTCCGGGCTGATGGTGTCGATGCGCTGTACGTCGCTCGACGGGCCCAGGGTGGCCACCGTCAGGGCCTGGGTCTCGCCACGGGTGAAGAGGCCAGAGCCGTGGGCGCGCGGCAGCAGGCCCACCTCGACCGAGATCGGTCGGATGGTGTCCACGTCGCGGCCGTCGATGCGCACGCCCTCGTCGAGGGTGACCTGGCGCACGGTCTTCTTGTGCAGCAGCGTGGTCAGGCTCCTGGACAGGCCCGACGCTACGAGCGCGGCCTCGAAGGCGGCGTCAGCCACGTCCGGGTCGCCACCGTCCTTGCGGCCGATGATCGACTTGGCCACCGCCTCCTTGAAGGCGTTGACCCGGACGGGCAGGTCCTCGGCCATGACACCGAGCAGGGCCGCGGTCGCCTCGGCATCGGCGAGCGCACGATGGGTGGGCTCCACCGCCAGCTCGAAGAAGGCCACCAGGTCGGCCAGCTTGTGGGCGTCGAGGTCGGGATAGCCGGCGCGGGCCAGGACGAGCGTGTCGAGGTACTCACCCGGCTCGATGCGGGTGCCGTCGGCGACGGCGGCCTCGATGAAGCCGATGTCGAAGCCGACGTTGTGGCCGACGAGGATGTCATCGCCGGCCCAGTCGAGGAAGGCGCGCGCGGCGTCGCTCGGAGCGGGAGCGTCCTTGACGTCGGCCTCGGTGAGACCGTGGATCTGCTTGCCCACGATGCCGCGGCTCGGCTTGACCAGGGTCTCGAAGCGGTCGACGATCTCGCCGCCCTGCATCCGGACCGCGGCGATCTCGACCAGCTCGGCGGTCCTGGCTTCGCGGCCGGTGGTCTCGGTGTCGAAGACCACGAAGGGCTCGCCTGCCTCGACCGCGCCCACGAAGTCGACGACCGAGTCGACGGACGGCTCGAAGAAGGGGATGCGCTTCTCCTTGCCCACCAGCTCCCGCAGCTGCTCCTGCAGCTCGATGACCGGCTTGAGCGACTCGTGGCCGAACATGATGGCGTCCGCCATCACGTCCTCGGGCAGGATCTTGGCCCCAGCCTCGACCATCATGATCGCGTCGCGAGTGCCGCTGACGATGAGGTCCAGCTCTGACTCGTCCATCTGGCTGGCCGTGGGGTTGATCACGAACTCGCCATCGATGCGGCCGACGCGGACGGCGGCGACCGGGCCCAGGAAGGGGATCTCGCTGATGGTCAGGGCGGCCGAGGCGGCGATGGTGCCGATGACGTCAGGATTGTTCTCCTGATCCGTCGAGAGCACGGTCAGCACGCACTGCACGTCGTCCTTGTAGCCCTGGGGGAAGAGCGGTCGGATGGGGCGGTCGGTGAGGCGAGCCGCCAGGATGGCCGCCTCCGACGGACGGGCCTCACGCTTGATGAAGCCGCCGGGGATCTTGCCCGCTGCGTACATCCGCTCCTCGAAGTCGATGGTGAGCGGGAAGAAGTCGAGCCCCGGGCGCGGCTCGGCGCGGTTGGCCGTTCCGAGCAGCATGGTATCGCCGTACTGCACGGTGACTGCACCACCGGCCAGGCGGGCCATCTTGCCCGTCTCGATGGTGAGGGTCCGACCGCCGAATTCGGTCGTGAGCGTGGTTACCGTCATCTGTCCTCCAACGGGACGACCGACGGACCGGGTGCGTTCTGCGCGTCGCGCGGGTCGCCCACGCCTCCTCGAGAGAGGCGGGCGTCGTGCGCGTGGTAGCGGTCGCGGGCACCTCGCCCGCCGGGGCCTGGGCGCCTAGCGGCGCAGGCCGAGCCGTTCGATGACGGACTGATACCGGGCTGCATCCTTGCGCATGAGGTACGCGAGGAGGCGGCGGCGCGTGCCGACGAGCTTGAGCAAGCCGCGGCGCGAGTGGTGATCCTTGGGGTAGCGTCGAAGATGCTCGGTCAGCCCGGCGATCCGCTCGGTGAGCAGAGCGATCTGGACTTCCGGCGAGCCGGTGTCACCTTCCTTGGTGGCGTACTCGGCGACGACGTTTTCCTTCGTTTCCCGCGTGAGCGGCAACTGGTCCTCCAGCCTATCCATATACCTTGTCTATTCGCGCGGCAGCATAGCACACAGTCTCAGGATAGGCGGCCGGGCCACACGAGAAACCGGCGGGACGCCGCATGGTCAGTGAAGAGCGCGGGCGTTCGTCGGTGGTTCTCCACGCATCCTGACAGAAGCGGGGCCGATGCGCAACGGCCGCCGCGTTCGGAGCGGGTCGTCCGGCCGCGTTCGTGCCCGGCGTTGCGTGACGAGCCGGCCTCAGGCGGCGGAGCGGATGCGGCGCATGCCTGCCAGCAGGCTGGTGTGCACGTCGTAGCGGATGCAGCGCTTGCGCATGTCCCAGTCCATGTCCCGGCCGTTGAAGGCCAGGGAGCGGATGCCATTGCGGGCCAGGAAGCGCCGGAACTGCCGGTCGCGCCTGGGATCGAACTTGAGCAGGTCGTCCCACATGCCGTAGTAGCCGTCGATCCTGCCGGACAGGCCGCGCTCGACCAGGTCGGACAGGACATCGAACTCGGCACCTTCGATGTTCATGCGCAGGAGGCAGATCTTGCCGTCGAGGTCCAGGTCGTTGGCAGCGAGCCAGGTGGAGAGGCGCTGGGCCTCGACGTCCTCGTGCGAGTCGCCCACGCGGTGGATGGAATCGCGCAATGAATGGCTCGATGTATGCAGCCGGACGGTCCCGCCGTCGGGCACCTCGCTCACCAGCGCGACCCGCACCATGTGCACGCGCGGCACACGCGCCAGCGCCTTGCAGGCAGCCGCGAAGGAACGTCCACTGGGCTCGAAGCCGTAGGCCTCGAACGAGGGCGCGCAGGCGGGCAGCACCCGCTCGGCCATCCAGCGCAGCTCGGCACCGGCGCGGTGGGTGCCGACGTCGAGATAGAGGACCGGCAGGTCGGCTGGGACGCGGACCGGTCGGAACACGGAGCGCGGGCCGCCCACGCGCGCACGGCGCACCACGGCGCGAGCGAACAGGACCGCGGTATCGACCGCCACGACCGCAGCCACCACGAGGTGGTTAAGGAACTTGGTCGGCCGCGTGGCGACATTGATGACGCCCTTGTTCCAGAAGCCCTTGTAGGGGTGCCACAGCGCTGCTTGGATCCGCTTCCTGTCCATGTCCCTCCCGTTCGTGGTGTGGCCGGCGAATCATACAGGTCAGACACCCTCGGCCACGTTCGGAACCGATACCCTGTGGGCACAGGAGGAGCGATGACGACCAGCGGTCCACGTCCCGTCCGCGCACCGCGCGGTACCGAGCTGAGCTGCCGTGGGTGGGAGCAGGAAGCGGCCCTGCGCATGCTCATGAACAACCTCGACCCGGAGGTCGCCGAGCGACCCGACGACCTCGTGGTCTACGGCGGCACCGGCCGCGCCGCCCGCTCGTGGGCCGCCTTCGATGCGATCGTGCTGGAGCTGCGTCGACTGGCCGGTGACGAGAGCCTGCTGGTGGCTTCGGGCAAGCCGGTGGCCGTGTTCCGCACCCACGAGTGGGCACCGCGCGTGCTCATCGCCAACTCCAACCTGGTCGGCCGCTGGGCCACCTGGGAGCACTTCCGCGAGCTCGAGCAGGCCGGGCTCATGATGTACGGCCAGATGACCGCCGGCTCCTGGATCTACATCGGCAGCCAGGGCATCCTGCAGGGCACTTACGAGACCTTCGCCGAGCTGGCACGCCAGCACTTCGAGGGCACGCTGCGCGGGCGGCTGGTGCTGACGGCGGGCCTCGGCGGCATGGGCGGCGCCCAACCTCTGGCCGTGACCATGAACGAGGGCGTGGCCCTCTGCATCGAGGTCGATCAGGCACGCGTGCAGAAGCGTCTCGACACCCGCTATCTCGATCGCGCCACGGCCGACCTCGAGGAGGCCCTGCGCTGGGCTCGCGAGGCCGCGGCCGCCGGCACACCCCGGTCCATCGGGCTCGTCGGCAACGCCGCGGAGATCGAGCCGTTCCTCGCGGCGCGGGGCGAGGACTTCGACGCGGTCACCGACCAGACCTCCGCCCACGACACCCTCAACGGGTACGTCCCGGCCGGGCTCTCGCTGGAGGAAGCCGCCTCGCTGCGCCTGCGCGAGCCTCACGAATACACCCGGCGAGCCGTCGCTTCCATGGCCGACCACGTGCGCGCCATGCTCGCGTTCCAGACCGCCGGCGCCGTCGTCTTCGACTACGGCAACAACATCCGCGCAGGAGCCCAGGCCGGCGGCGTCGAGGATGCCTTCGACTTCCCCGGCTTCGTGCCCGCCTTCATCCGGCCCCTCTTCTGCGAGGGCAAGGGCCCCTTCCGCTGGGCGGCGCTGTCAGGCGACCCGGCCGACATCCGGGCGACCGATGAGGCCATCCTGGAGCTGTTCCCCGGGGACGAGGCGCTGGCCCGCTGGATCGGCAAGGCCCGGGCGCAGGTCGCCTTCCAGGGCCTGCCCGCGCGGATCTGCTGGCTGGGCTACGGCCAGCGCCAGCGAGCCGGACTGGCCTTCAACGAGCTGGTGCGCAACGGTGCCGTGCGCGCCCCCATCGTCATCGGTCGGGACCACCTCGACGCGGGCTCGGTAGCCTCTCCCAACCGCGAGACCGAGGGCATGCGCGACGGCTCGGACGCGGTAGCTGACTGGCCCCTGCTCAACGCCCTCGTCAACACCGCCGCCGGAGCCAGCTGGGTCAGCATCCACCATGGCGGCGGGGTCGGCATCGGCTATAGCCAGCACGCGGGCATGGTCGTGGTGGCCGACGGCAGCGAGCTCGCTGGGCGGAAGCTCGAGCGGGTGCTGACGACCGATCCCGGCATGGGCGTGGTGCGCCACGTCGATGCCGGCTATGCGCGCGCCGTGGAGGTGGCCCGCGAACGCGGCGTGCGGGTCCCCATGCTGGAGGCCTGATGACCCTCGACCCGATCGTCATCAACGGTGCCGAGCTGACCGTGCCGGACGTGGAGGCGGTCGCGCGCGGCGATCGGTACGCGGTCCTCGACGAGGACGCGCGGGTGCGCGTGGCCCAAGCCCGCGACGTCATCGCGCGCCTGGTGGCTGCGGGCGAGGTGGTCTACGGCGTGACCACCGGGTTCGGCTCGCTGGCCTCCACCTTCGTGCCGCCCGAGCGTGCCCGCGAGCTGCAGGAGCGGCTGCTGCTCAGCCACGCGGCCGGCGTCGGCGAGCCGCTACCCACCGAGGTGGTCCGGGCGATGCTGCTGCTGCGCGCCAACACCCTCGCCCTGGGCCACTCCGGCTGCCGGCCGGAGCTCATCGAGCGGCTGTTGCTGCTGCTCCGGCTGCGCATCCACCCGGTCGTGCCCTCCCAGGGCAGCGTCGGTGCTTCGGGTGACCTCGCCCCTCTGGCACACCTGGCCCTGCCCGTCATCGGCCATGGCCAGGTCGAGGTCGAAGGGCAGTCGATGCCGGCGGCGCAAGCCCTGGCCTCGGCCGGGCTGGAGCCGCTCGTGCTCGAGCCCAAGGAGGGCCTGGCCCTGCTCAACGGCACGCAGATGATGGCCGCCATCGGGGCCCTCGTCCTGGCCGCCGCCGACCGGCTGGCACGCACCGCCAGCGTGGCCGCCGCGGTCTCGGTGGAGGCGCTCCGAGGCACGGAGGTGGCCTACAGTGCCGCCCTCCAGTCCACGCGCCCCCATCCCGGCCAGGTCCGGACCGCAGCCGAGCTGCGCTGGCTGTTGCGCGATTCCACCATCCAGACCGCGCACCACGGCGATGACCACCGCGTGCAGGACCCCTATTCGCTGCGCTGCGTGCCACAGGTGCACGGAGCCGCGCGCGATGCCCTCGACCAGCTCCGACGCGTGCTCGACATCGAGCTCAACTCCGCGACCGACAATCCGCTCGTCTTTCCCGCGGGCGGACACGTGCCCGCTGATACCCTGGCCACCGGCCGCGGCCTGGTCATCAGCGGCGGCAACTTCCACGGCGAGCCGGTGGCCCTGGCGCTGGACTACGCCAAGCTCGCCATCGCCGAGCTGGGCGCCATCAGCGAACGACGCGTGGCCCTGCTGCTGGACCCGCGCCTCAACGACGGCCTGCCGGCGTTCCTGGGTGCCTCGTCGGGACTCGATTCGGGCCTCATGATCCTGCAGTACACCGCGGCCGCCCTGGCCTCGGAATCGAAGGTCCTGGCGCACCCGGCCTCAGCCGATTCGATCCCCACCTCGGCCAACCAGGAAGACCACGTCTCGATGGGTTCGATCGCAGCGCGCAACGCGCAGGCCGTGCTCGAGCACAGCGAGCGTATCGTGGCCATCGAGCTCATCTGCGCCACCCAGGGTCTGGACCTGCGTCTGGAGCTGCAGCCGGAGACGACACCGGGCGCGGGGGTGACGGAGGCACGCGCCCGGGTGCGCGCGGTCATCGACCGCCTGCGACAGGATCGGGAGCCGGGACCAGATCTCGAGGCCGCCTTCCGGCTGGTGCACGAAGGCGCGCTCGTCGACCTGGCGGCGACACCCGACGACATCGCCACCTCCTGGCTGGGCCCGGACCCACGGTGACCCGCCGGGCCATCATCGGACAGGGCCGCCTGCTCACGATGGAGGGCCCGCGTCCGGGTGGCACCGGCCTGGTGGAAGGTCCCTGGGTCCTGCAGATCGACGACGGGCGGATCCGCGAGGTCCGACACGGCGGCCGGCGCCGCGGTGATCCCGAGCTGGTCGATGACGTGGGCCGGGCGCTGGTCACGCCCGGACTGGTGGACCCGCACACGCACCTCATCTACGCGGGGGACCGCTCCGACGAGGCGGCGGCGCGGTCACGCGGAGAGCGCTACACCGGCGGCGGCATCCTGCGCACCGTCGCGGCCACGGCCGGAGCCAGCGACGAGACGCTCGTGGCGGGCCTGCGGGAACGGCTGCTGGCGGCACGCCGCCTGGGCACCACCACGATCGAGGTCAAGTCGGGATACGGCCTCGCGCCAGGCCAGGAGCGGCGACTGCTGCGCCTGATCGCCGCGGCGGCGGCGATCGTGCCCCTGCGCGTCCGGCGCACCTATCTCGGCGCCCACGCCATCCCCGCCGGCTCCGATGCCAAGTCACAGCAGGAGGTCGTGCTCGAGGCGCTGCCGCAGCTGGCGGACGAGGCCGACTACATCGATGTCTTCTGCGAGCCAGACATCTTCGACCTCGAGCTCACCCGCGCCATCGCCGAGGCCGGTGCCACGTTCGGCCTGCCCCTCAAGCTGCATGCCGACCAGCTCGTGCGCTCGGGCGCGGCCCTGCTCGGCGCAGCGCTGGGGGCGCTCTCGGTCGATCACCTCGAGCAGATCACCGCGGCCGACGCCGGGGTGCTCGCCGGCACCTCCACCGTGGCCACGATCCTGCCCGGGCCGGCCCTGATGCTCGGTGCCGGGCTGCCGCCGGTCCGGGCCCTGCTCGATGCCGGGGCCATCGTGGCCATCGGCAGCGATGCCAATGCCGGCACCTATGGGCAGTCCTCCATGCCGCTGGCCATCGGTCTGGCCGTCGCGCTCGGCTGCACGATCGACGAGGCGCTGTGGGCCGCCACCGCGGGCGGCGCCCGCGCCCTGGGGCTGGGCGATGGGGTCGGCAGTCTGGTCCCCGGCGCCGCCGCCGACGTGGTGGCCTGGGAGGCAGAGCACGAGGGCGCCTTCGTCCACCGGCTCGGCGGCGTGGTGCCATGGCGGACCTGGTTCGGAGGAGCGGAGGATGGCTGAGACGTTCCTGGGTGTGGGCCTGCCAGGGTCGGAGAGCGCGGCCGTCGTGCTGGGGGCAGCCCTGGCCACGGTCTACCCCGACCGTGAGCCGCACGCGACTGGGGGGCCGGCCGCGGTGCGCGTCGCCTCGACCCGGCTGGCGCGTTTCGTGGGTCATCACGACTTCGACACGGGGCGGCCCTTCGCCACCTGGCGCTCGCGACTCGCCGACGGCGGAGACGTGAGCACGGTGCGGGCAGACGCGGAGGGCAACCGGCGGCGGATCACGGCGGCGGTCGCCGACGTCCTCGCGCGCGGGGCCATGCCGGTCCTGCTCGGCGGCGACGACTCCGTGGCCGAGCCCTTCGTGGCCGGCTGGCGCGACGCCGGCCCGGTGACCGTGGTCCAGATCGATGCCCACCTCGATTTCCGCGACGAGGTCGATGGCGAGCGCCACGGCTACAGCAGCCCCATGCGGCGCGCCTGCGAGATGGCTTGGGTCCGGCGGATCATCCACGTGGGCCAGCGCGGTGTCGGCTCGGCCCGGCCCGACGACGTGCGGGACAGCCTCGCTGCCGGCAACCACATCGTGACCGCCCGCGACCTGGCGCGCGAGGGTGTGGCCGCGGTAGCGGCGATCCTGGACCCAGGCGAGTCATTCCTCGTCGTCTATGACGTGGACGGCACCGACCCAGCCGTCATCGGAGCGGTGCGCGCCCCCGTCCCGGGCGGCCCGGGTGCAGCCGAGATCGCCGAGTTGCTGGGGGCGATGGCGGAGCGTGCCGCGCTCACCGGCCTCGTCCTGACCGAGTTCGAACCCGCGCTCGATCCGCGCGGCACGGACGCCCTGGCCCTGGCTCGGCTGGTCTGCGACGCGCTCGAGGGGGGCCTCGGCCCTCAGGGCTGACAGACCGCCGGCAGCGCCTCGAAGCGCCGGTCGAAGTCCGACCCGGCTCCTTCGCCGACGGCCGCCCCGAGGCGCTCGAGGTAGGTCAGCGGCCCAGGATCTGGCGTGCACGCTCCACGTCATGGCCCATCTGCACGACGAGCTCGGCGACCGAGTCATAGCGTCGCTGCCCGCGCACCCAGGTATGGAACTGCACGCGCATGCGCACGCCGTAGAGGTCGGCGTCGCGGCCGAGCAGGTGGACTTCCATCAGCCGCACCCGTCCACCGAACGTGGGCTGGGTGCCCAGCGAGACGACCGCGTCGGCACGCTCCTGTGGCTCCAGCACCTCCTCGCCGCCCCACGAGACGCGGGCCGCGTAGATGCCGTCCGGCGGCAGGGCCACCGGCTGGGCGAAATCCAGGTTGGCCGTGGGGAAGCCCAGCTCGCGCCCGCGCTGCTCGCCGTGCACTACCGAGCCTACGAGCGCGAAGGGGCGCCCCAGCAGCTCGGCGGCCGTGTCCAGCTGACCGTCGGCGACCAGTTGCCGGATGCGCGCGCTCGAGACACGCGCCCCGCCCGAATCGAGCGTCGGTGCCTCCACCAGCTCCCAGCCGCCGGCGGCACCCATCTCGCGCAGCACCGGCAGCGTCCCGCCACGATCGCGCCCGAAGGCAGAGACCCTGGTCATGACCAGGGCAGCCAGATTGCGACCGCCGCCGAGCCGCTCCACGAATTCCTGCGCGGTGGTCCGGCGGAAGACCTCGTCGAACGTCTGCAACACGACCACGCCCCCCACCAGGCGACCGATGCGCTCGATCCGCTCCCGTCGGTCCATGAGCATGTCCGGCGCTCGTCCCGCCACGACCGCGTCGGGATGGGGATCGAAGGTGACGACCACGGGCATGGCGCCGAGGCGCCGAGCGGTCCCTTCCAGCACCTGGAACACCTGCTGGTGCCCACGATGGACGCCATCGAAGACCCCCACCGTCACCGCCAGGCGCGTGTCCTTGGGCAGGTGGTCGATGCCACGGATGTAGTCGCTCATGCGAGCGGCGCCTCCCCGGCGGCTGCAGCCGCCTCCAGTTCCTCGGGACTGACGAAGACCTTGTCCGGGTACAGCCGGCCATCGCTGGTATGGGCCATGGCCACGAGCCGCCCCCGCTCGTCGATGACCCGCACCACGTCCGTCCCGCCGAGCACGACCGCGGGATCGACCGGACCTGCGACCTCGCCGCGGACGCGGATGATCTGGCCACGTGCGATGGCCGCCAGGTCGCGCGAGGGCACCTGCACCATGGGGATGTGATCGAGGCCGGCGTCGGGGGCCAGGAGCAGCGATCCGCTCTGCCCCGCCGCGAGCACCTCGCGGACCTCATCGAGGGCATGGGCCACCTCGATGCGGAAGGGGCCGCTGGCAGTGCGCGTCAGGGCGCCGAGATAGGCCCCACAGCCGAGGGCCCGGCCGAGGTCGCGCGCGAGCGAGCGGACGTATGTTCCGGCGCTGCAGCGCACTTCCAGCTCGGCCATGGGCCGATCGGGGTCGGCCGTGTCCCAACCCGTCAGCTCCAGGTCATAAATGGTCACGGCGCGCGAGGGCAGGTCGGGCTTCTCCCCTCCCCGGGCCACCTCGTAGGCGCGTTTCCCGCCCACGTGCACCGCCGAGTGATCGGGCGGGACCTGCTCGATCGGACCGCGGAAGCCGGCCAGCGCCGCCTCCACCTGCGAGCGCGCGGGCGGCGCAGCAGCGCTCGGCGTCATCTCGCCGTCGATATCGTCGGTGGTGGATGTGGCCCCGAACACGACCGAGGCTCGATAGGCCTTGTCATCGCCCCGGTGGTAGTCGACCATGCGCGTGGCCCGCCCCATGAACACCGGCAGCACCCCCATGGCGAAGGGGTCGAGCGTGCCGCCATGGCCCACCCGGCGCACGCCGGTGAGGCGGCGGATGGTGTCGATGACGTCGTGCGACGTCGGCCCGGCCGGCTTGTCGACCACGAGGATGCCGTCGATGCGGGGGCCGTCGTCACGGCGGCGGCGACCCATCAGCGCGCGGGGAGCTCGTCGAGCAGCCGGCGGGCCAGCTGGAGCACGCTGCGCTGTGCCTCCTCCACCGTGCCCTTGATGCTGGCACCGGCCGCGCGGGCATGGCCGCCACCACCGAAGGCCCCGGCCAGGCGAGTGGCGTCGACGCCGTCGTCGCGGGTGCGGATCGAGACGCGGATCTCGTCACCGGCCTCCTTGAAGAGCACGACGAGCTCGGCATCCTCGGACTGCGAAAGCAGGTCGATGAGCCCCTCCGACATCTCGCGCGTGGCCCCGGCTGCCTCGTAGTCGGACTCGCGCGCCACCGACCAGCAGAGGCGACCGTCGGCGGTGGCCTCGATCCGCGAGAGGACCAGTCCGAAGAGCTGCAGCTGCTGGTGCGGCTTGGTGCGGTAGATCCGCTGCGCCGCCAGGGGCAGGTCGGCCCCAGCCGCGACCAGCTCACTCGCCACCCGCAGCGTCCGCGGTGTGACGTTGGAGTGGGCGAAGCTGCCGGTGTCGAAGACGAGCCCCGCCGTCAGCAGCTGGGCGACGTTCCCGCCGGCCGCCTCGAAGGGCACCCCCAGGTGGGGCAGCAGCAGCGTGACCTGCTCACAGGTGGCGGCCGCCTGCGGGTCGACCCAGCTGGTCTCGCTGGTCGTCTCGTTGGACACGTGGTGGTCGATGTTCACGACCGGCACGCGCTCGAAGAGGGCCGCATTCTCGCGCAGCACCGTTCCGGTGCGGACGCGATCGCCGTCGCAGACCACGATGAGATCGGGCTCGAGGTCGGGCGACACCGTGGTGCGGGCTCGCTCGACGCCAGGCAGGAACGCGTACATGGCGGGTACCGGGTCGGCGAAGACGGTCTCCACGCGCGCGCCCAGCGTCTCCAGCGCGAGAGCCAGGCCCAGGGCCGAGCCGATCGCGTCCGCATCCGGGCTCTCGTGGCCGGCCGTCAGCACCCGCCTGCCCGCCAGCAACGCCCGCGGCACCGCCGACGGCACCGCGGCCAGGTCGGCGTCGAGCAGCGAACGCGTCGCTTCAGCGGCCACGACGCTTCCTGGCTTTGCGCAAAGACACCCGGTCCACGCGCCGCCGGTAGCCGGCAGGCAGGCGGTCGTCTGGCTCGACCGGGTCGGGCGCCTCGTTGAGCGTGGACGGCGTGGGCAAGGCCGGCATCTCGGCCGGCGCATCGTCCACGTGTGCGCCGGTCCCCTCCAGCTCGGCTTCGACCTGCTCGAGGAGTCGCAGCACACGCGTGCTGCGCTGTGCGGAGTCGTCCTCGCGCAGGTGCAGCTGCGGGATGCGCTTGAGACGCAGCGCACCGAGCTGGTGGCGCACGAAGGGCATGGCTCTCCCCAGCGCCTCCATCGTCGCGACCCGGTCGGCCCGCTCGCCGATGACCGACGCGTAGACCGTGGCATGGCGCAGGTCAGGCGTGGTCTCCACGCTGGTGATGGTCACGAAGCCCACGCGTGGATCGTGGACCTCGCGCTGGATGATCGCGCTGATCTCCTCTTGCAGGAGATGGTCGATGCGCCGGGTGCGCTCGCTCACCGGCTACCTCGTGACGGCCCGCGCGATGGTCTCCGTGGTGAACGACTCGATGACATCGAACTCCTCGAAGGCGTGGAAGCCCGCGAGCGCGATGCCGCACTCGAAGCCGGCCGTGACCTCGCGCACGTCATCCTTGAAGCGGCGCACCGATGCCACCCGGTCGGTGGCGATGACCTCGCCGTTGCGGTACACGCGGGCACCGCCGCGGACGATCCGGCCGTCGGTCACGTAGCTGCCGGCGACCTGCTGGCTCTTGCCCACGCTGAAGATCTGGCGCACCTCGGCGCGACCCTGGACCGTCTCCACGATCTCAGGCTCGAGCATGCCGGCGAGCGCCGCCTCCATGTCCTCGGTGAGCTTGTAGATGATGTCGTACAGGCGCACCTCGACACCCTCCGCATCCGCCATCTGGCGGGCCGTGCCGGCCACACGCACGTTGAAGCCGACCACCACCGCGTCGGAGGCAGCCGCGAGGTTGACGTCGTTGTTGGTGATGTCGCCGGTGCCCTGGAGCAGGAAGTTGAAGCGGACCTCGTCGGTCTGGATCTGCTCGAGCGCATGGACCACGGCTCCGAGCGAGCCCTGGACATCCGACTTGAGCACGATCCGCAGCTCCTTGGTCTGGCCCGACTGGACCTGGCGGTAGAGGTCCTCGAGGGTGGCGTGGCCCTGGGCCTCGGAGGTGGCCGCGGCCGCCAGCTTCTTCTCCTCGACCTGGGCCCGAGCCACCTTCTCGCTCTCGACCACGTAGAGGATGTCGCCGGCCTCGGGGATGTCCGAGAGGCCCAGCAGGACCGCCGCTGAGGAGGGACCGGCCGACTTGATGCGCTTGCCAGTGGAGTCCTCGAGCGCGCGCACCCGACCGGAGGTGTTGCCCACGATGACCGCATCCCCCTGCTTGAGGGTGCCGGTCCGCATGAGCACGGTGGCGACCGGACCACGACCGCGGTCGAGCTCCGCCTCCACGACGGTGCCGATGCCCGGCCGCGTGGGGTTGGCCACTGGCTCTACGGTGGCGTCCGAGGTCAGCAGGATGGTCTCGAGCAGATCGTCCAGGCCTTCGCCGGTCTTGGCGCTCACCGGCACGAGCGGCGTGTCACCGCCGTACTCCTCGATGATGACACCGCGCTCCGAGAGCTCGGTCTTGACCCGGTCGGGCTTGCCGTCGGGCAGGTCCATCTTGTTGAGCGCGACCACGATGGGCACACCGGCCGCCTTGGCGTGATCGATGGCCTCGATGGTCTGGGGCATGACGCCATCGTCGGCGGCCACGACCAGCACGGCGATGTCGGTGACCTTGGCGCCGCGCGCACGCATGGCCGTGAACGCCTCGTGACCGGGCGTGTCGAGGAAGACGATGCGGCGACCGTTGACGACGGCCTCGCTGGCGCCGATGTGCTGGGTGATGCCACCCCGCTCGCCCTCGGCCACGGCCGTCTTGCGGATGGCGTCGAGCAGGCTGGTCTTGCCGTGATCGACGTGACCCATGACGGTCACGATGGGGGCGCGCTCCTCGACCGCCGATCCGTCCGGCTCAGCGAAGACGTCCGGGTCCTTGGTGGCAGGCGCCTTCTCGGCCTCCTCCGCATCCTCGCTGACTGCGGCCGGACCGCCCTCGGCGACCTGGAAGCCCAGCTCCTCGGTCACCAGCGCGGCCGTATCGCGGTCGATGGTCTGGTTGATGGTGGCGAAGATGCCCGAGCGGATCAGCTCGCGGATGACGTCCGCAGAGTTGATGCCGATGAGCTCCGCGAGCTCCTTGACGGTGATGCTGTCGGGGATCTCCACCGCACCCCGGGTCGCGGGATCCGCGACCTGCACGGCGCTCTGGAAGTTGTCATTGCGCTTGCGCGGCTTGCGGGGGCCGCGACGTCCGCGCGTCCCACTTCGGCTACGTGCCATAGGTGCCTCCTGTGATCGTTGCAGGAGCCCCGTGACCGGCGCCGGCGGCCGGAGCCGCCACGTCGCCCTGCTCCAAGCGTGTCTTCAAGTCTGGTGGTATCGATGTCCTGAGCGCCCGCCCCAGCAGGGAGCGCTTGAGCGCGATCGCCCGACAGGCGCGGTCCGCGCAAAGATATGCCCCGCGGCCCTCGGCCGAGCCGGTGGGGTCCAGCACGACGACGCCGTCGGGCCTGCGCACGACGCGCAGCAGGGCTGCCTTGTCCCGCCGCGTGCGACAGGCGACACAGGTCCGCTCCGGAACGTGCCGCAACACGGCGGCCGCTGTGCCCGCTACTGCTGCACCTCCGCAGTCGCCTCGTCGGGAGCTTCCTCCGACGGAGCCTCGGCGGCGGCCGGGGACTCAGCCTCGGGCGCAGCCTCCTGGGATGTCGTCTCAGCCGGGAGTGTCGTCTCCAGGGGTGTCGGGGCGGCCTCGTCGGTCGACTCGCTCTCGGGGGCGTCGGGCTCCGCCACCACCGCGGTCGGCACCGTCTCTACGGATGCGGCGCTCGCTTCCGAGCGGATGTCGATGCGCCAGCCGGTCAGCTTGGCCGCCAGGCGGGCATTCTGCCCTTCGCGCCCGATGGCCAGCGAGAGCATGCGTTCGGGCACGGTGACCGAGGCGATACGCTCCTCCTCGGAGATCTCCACGCTCACGACCTGGGCCGGGCTGAGCGCGTTGGCCACGAAGACCTCCGCGTCCTCCGACCAGGGGATGACGTCGATCTTCTCGCCGCCGAGCTCCGCGACCACCGCCTGCACCCGACCGCCACGCTGGCCCACGGTGGCGCCGACCGGATCGAGGCCCTCCTGGCGGCTGGAGACGGCCATCTTGCTGCGGCTGCCGGCCTCGCGAGCGATGGCCTTGATCTCCACGGTGCCGGCCTGGATCTCCGGCACCTCCAGCTCGAAGAGCCGGCGCAGGAAGTTCTTGTGGGTGCGGCTGACATAGATGAGCGGGCCGCGTGTGGTGCGGCGCACCTCCAGCACATAGGCCTTGACGTGCTGGCCGATGCGGTAGTGCTCGGTCGCCGACTGGTCCGTGGTGCGCAGGATGGCCTCGGCCTTGCCCAGGTCGAGGATGACCCCGGCGGGCTCCACACGGCCGACCGAGCCGGTGATGATCTCGCCCTCACGGTGGGCGAACTCATCGAAGATGGTCTCGCGCTCGGCCTCGCGCAAGCGCTGCCGCACGACCTGTCCGGCGACCTGGGCGCCGACCCGTCCGAAGTGGGTCGGCTCGAGCTCCTCGTACTGGACGAGATCGCCGAGGCCGGCGTTGGGGTCGTGCTCGTGGGCTTGGTCGATGGTCCACTCGATCGTGTCGTCCTCGACCTCCGCCACGACGTGACGAGCGCGGAAGATGCGCATCTCACCACTCTCGGCATCGAGCCGCACGTAGACGTCCTCGTAGCCGGGTGCCACGCGCCGGTAGGCGCTCTGGATGGCATCCTCGACGGTGCGGATGAGCTGCTCCCGCGGAACGCCCTTCTCGGCGTTCAGCTGCAGGAGAGCGCCGATGAAGTCCCGGCTCATACGTCGCCCTCCCTTCGTGCTCGTTGGCGGTCGCCACTCATGACAAAACGTGGGGGTCACCCACGTTCTTCAGGCGGCCGATTGATCAGACGGAGAGTATATCACCCCCCACCTACTGCCCCTCTTCCCGAACCCCGAAAGCATAGCCATGCTGGCGCAGCTCGCGCGCATAGACCCTCGCGACGACCTCCCGGGCCCGGGGCGTGTAGAGCGTGCGGTAGTCCCGATCGCGGCGCGAGTGGGTGGGGTTGCGATGCGGCAGCGGATGGGCTTCGCGCACACCGACCTTGCGCAGGGCCTCGTCGAGGCCCTGCTGCATGGCCTCGAAACGGATGATGTGATCGGCTCCGGCGGTCCAGTCCACGGGCACGGTGGGCCTGCGGCCGAGCGCACGGTAGAGCGCTCCCGGGGCATAGCGGCGCACCACGAACCGCTCGAAGTCGGTGGGCGAGAAGTCGGCGCTGACGCCGGGCAGCCGGCGCAGCAGCCGCTGTGTCGCAGGGATCGTGCCTGCCTCGCGGCTGCGCGCGTACTCCGTCAGCACCAGGTCGTAGGGATCGCGCACGCCCACCACGACGAGCAGCTGCGCGCGCTCCGCGGGCGTGACCAGGCCGGCCTCCAGGAGCTGCGCCAGGGTCTGGTGCTTCTGGCGCAGGACGATGTCACCGCGCGCGTCACGCACCCGCTCCTCCAGCAGCTTGACACCGCCGAGCTCCTCGCGCAGCAGCGTGCCCAGGGAGGTCGAGCCGGTATGCGGCGCCTGCAGGAAGAGCAGGCCGATGTCGCGACAGAGGATGGCCATGGCGCCCGGGGAGATGCCCTAGTAGGAGCGGGCGAAGAGGACCCGGCGCTCGCTGGGGGCGCCGTCGATGATGCACGAGCCCGCCTCGTCGGGCGAGTCGAACGGGACCACCCGGATGGTCGCACCGTTGGCCTCGGAGACGGCCTTCTCGCAGGCGGCCGAGCCGCACCACGGCGCCATCACGAAGCCGCCGGTCCCGTCGAGGATCTCGGTCATGCCTCCGAGGTCGTTGGCCTCGTGCGTGTTCTGTGCGCGGAAGTCGAGGGCCCGCTGGAAGATCATGCGCTGATAGGCCTCGAGCCGCTTGGGCAACTCCTCCTGCAGGGCCGACACCGGCACCGGGTCCTTGGCCCGGTCCAGCCGGCGCACGAGCATGGCGCTGCCGTTGGCCACGTCGCGGGGACCGACCTCCAGGCGGAAGGGCACGCCCCGCAGCTCCCAGTGGTTGTACTTGTAGCCGGGGGTCTCATCGCGCCAGTCGACCTTGTAACGGAGCGGGCCGGACACGGTCTGGGTCCCGGCCAGCTGCGCTTCCATGGCCTCGATCGCGCCGGCCACCGCGACGCGGTCCTCCTCGCTGCGGAAGATGGGCACGATCACCACCTGCAGCGGCGCCACGTTGGGCGGCAGCACCAGACCCGAGTCGTCGCCATGGGCCATGATCGTGGCGCCCACCATGCGCGTGCTGAAGCCCCAGCTCGTGCCGAAGGGATGGACCCGCTCGTTGTTGCGATCGAGGAAGGTGATGCCGGCGGCCTTGGCGAAGTTCTGGCCGAGCATATGGCTGGTGCCCGCCTGCAGCGCCTTCTTGTCGCGCATCATCGCTTCTACCGCGTGCGTGTAGTCAGCGCCGGGGAAGGTCTCGGCGGGGCTCTTGCGTCCCTGCACCACGGGGATGGCCAGCCAGTCCTCCGATACCTTCACGTAGCCCGCCAGGCCGGTGCCCACCTCCGCTGCCGCCTCCTCGGCGCTGGCATGGAAGGTGTGAGCCTCCTGCCACAGGAATTCGGTGGTGCGCAGGAACAGGCGCGTGCGCATCTCCCAGCGGACCACGTTGTTCCAGCTGTTCATGAGCAGGGGCAGGTCGCGATAGGACTGGATCCAGTCCTTCACCACTTCCGCGATGATGGCCTCGCTGGTGGGCCGGATGGCCAGCGGCTCCTCGAGCTCGCTGCCGCCGGCGCGGGTGACCCAGGCGACCTGCGGATCGAAGCCCTCCACGTGCTCGGCCTCACGCTCGAGCAGCGACTTGGGCACGAACAGGGGGAAGTAGACGTTGTCGTGTCCGGTGGCCTTGATGTACCGGTCCAGCTCGTCGCGCATCGACTCCCAGATGGCGAAACCGTAGGGGCGGATGATCATGCAGCCCCGCACCGGGGAATAGCTGGCCAGCTGCGCCTTCAGCACGACGTCGTTGTACCAACCGGGGAAATCGGCCGACTGGGGGGTCAACTCATTGACGAAACCGGAACCGGGCTTGGACACAGGGCCTCCTGCTGGGATGGCTGGGTGCGGGCGTTCGGAATCGTAGCGCAGCCGAGCACGGCCGGAGGTCAGGCTGCAGCCGATGTGCCGTAGCGGCGGGCGACGTACTCCTCGAGGATGACGATGAAGGCCTCGACCAGGCCGTCTCCGCGCAAGGTGCGATCCAGCCGGCCGTCGATGAAGACCGGCGCCACCGGCTCCTCGAACGTGCCCGGCAGGCTGATGCCGATGTCGGCGTGGCGCGATTCACCGGGGCCGTTGACCACGCAGCCCATGACGGCCACGGACATGTCCTCCACGCCCGGGTAGATCGCTGCCCACGCGGGCATGCGGCGGGCGATGTGGGCCTCGATGGCCTGGGCCATCTCCTGGAAGAAGGTGCTGGTGGTGCGGCCGCAACCAGGACAGGCACTGACCTGCGGGCGGAACGAGCGCAACCCCAGTGACTGCAGCACCTGCATCGCCACCTGCACCTCCTCGGTGCGATCGCCGCCGGGACGAGGGGTAAGCGAGACACGGACGGTGTCACCGATGCCATCCTCGAGCACGATGGCCAGGCCAGCGGTCGAGGCGACCGTCCCCTTCATGCCCATGCCCGCCTCGGTCAGGCCCACGTGCAGGGGATAGTCGCAGCGCTGCGCCAGCTGGCGGTAGACGTCCACCAGGTCGCGCACGCCGCTGACCTTGGCGCTGATGACGATGCGGTCGTGGCCAAGGCCGGTGGCCTCGGCCAGCTCCGCCGAGCGCAGCGCCGACTGGAGCATGGCCTCGATCATCACGTCGCGCGCCTCCAGCGGCACGGCCGCGCGGGCGTTGGCGTCCATCAGCTCGGTCAGCAGGTCGGCATCGAGCGAACCCCAGTTGACGCCGATGCGGACGGGCACCTCGTGCTCGATCGCCGCCCGCACGATGGTCACGAAGTTCTCGTCACGGCGCTTGGAGCCGACGTTGCCGGGATTGATGCGGTACTTGGCCAGCGCCGCGGCCATGGCCGGCTCTTCGGCCAGCAGCTGGTGGCCGTTGTAGTGGAAGTCACCGACCAGCGGGACCCCGATCCCGAGATCGTCGAGCTTGCGCCGGATGATCGGCACCGCCCGCGCGGCGGCGAGGTTGTTGACGGTGATTCGCACCAGCTCGGAGCCGGCGTGGGCCAGGGCCGCGACCTGCAGCGCGGTAGCGTCGGCGTCGGCCGTGTCGGTGTTGGTCATCGACTGCACCACGATGGGGGCCCCGCTGCCGATGCGCACACCGCCCACCTCGACCGTGGGCGTGTCCCGCCGCGGGGGGCGCGTGGAGAGGCTCATCGCAGGAGACCCTCGACATCACCGATGGTGACCACCACCAGGAACAGCATCAGGGCCACCCAGCCGGTGAAGTAGACGAGCCGTTCCGCGCTGGCGCTGACGCGGTCGCCACTGAGTCGCTGCACCACCGCCATGAGCATGCGGCTGCCGTCGAGCGGCGGGATGGGCAGCAGGTTGATGACCCCGAGGTTGGCCGAGATGAGCCCGATGAACCAGAGCATGAAGACCGGCGGCAGGCCGGTGCGGACGTCCCCGATGACCGAGACCATACCGACCGGTCCAGCGACCTGGTCGAGGCCCTCGCCGCTGCCGCTGAAGAGGCCGACCACCAGGTCGCCGACCGCGCGCAGGATGAGCGTGGAGGTCTCTACCGTCATGCCCAGACCGATGGCCGCGGCCTCCACGATGCCGTTGCTCTGCTCACCGAACTGGGGTGAGCCTGGCTGGAACCCGAGCGCACCCATGCCGGCCGCGATGTCCTCGGCCGAGCGCAGGGTGGCGGTCACGTCCGCGGTCGAGCCGTCAGCGTGCTCGATGGTGAGCGCGACCTCCTGGCCCGGACGGTCCTGCAGGTACTGCAAGGGCAGGATGCGCCCGGAGGCGGCGTCGGGCGAGGAGAGGTCATCGAAGGCCGGGAAGGTCCGTCCGTCGATGGCCACGATGAGGTCGCCGCTGTCGTCGTAGACGGGGTAGGAGATGACCTCGCCGGTGGGCTGCCCTGCGTCATCGAGCACCGTGTAGAGCCGGTACTTGAGGAGCGTGCCGCCGTTCAGGCCGGCGGCCTCTGCCGGCGAGTCGGCCATGACCTCATTCACCCGCACCTTCCAGATGGGCTCGGCGGCGAAGGCCACCAGCGTGAAGATGAGCCAGGCGATGACCAGGTTGACCCCGGCCCCCGCGAGCAGGATGAGCAGGCGTCGGGTCAGGCTCTGGTTGACGAAGGCGTGGGGATCGAGCGATTCGACCTCGTCCGACCGTTCGGCGTCGAGCGCCGGCTGCTCATGGTCGTCGGGCGTGCCGTCGGCCGGGCTGCGTTCCTCGCCCTCCATGCGCACGAAGCCGCCGATGGGCAGCCAGTTGAGCGTGTAGACGGTGTCGCCGCGCCGGAACAGCACGCGGGCGCGCGGCGGGAAACCGATGCCGAACTCGTGCACCGTCACGCCGGCCAGGCGGGCGGCGACGAAGTGGCCCAGCTCGTGGAGCAGCACCAGGCCCGTGAGCAGGGCCAGCAGGATGACGATGTTGATGAGGCCGTCGGTCACGCCAGGGCCTCCTCTCGGACGGTGCGCGCCCAGGCCCGCACCTCGGCATCCATCGCCTCCAGCTCCTCGAGCGTGGGCGGGTGCGGCAGGCTGAAGCGAGACACCGCGGCCTCCACCAGGCGGGCCATGCCGGCGAACGAGAGGTCGCCCTCGAGGAACCGGTCCACGGCCACATCGTCGGCCGCGATGAGGGCACCGGTCGCACCGGGTCCGGCCAGGCCGGCGGCCCGGGCGATGGAAATGGACGGGAAGCGGTGCTCGTCGGGCGGTTGGAAGGTCATCTGGGTCTGCTCGCTGAGGTGGAGGCGAGGCGCAGGGCCGTCGGCTCGTCGGGGGAAGGTCAGAGCGTACTGGATGGGGATGCGCATGTCAGGCAGGCCCAATTGCGCCTTCATGGACCCGTCCACGAACTCCACGAGCGAGTGGATCAGGCTCTGCGGGTGGACGACGACGTCGACCCGCTCGTAGGGCACATCGTAGAGCCGATGGGCCTCGATGACCTCCAGGCCCTTGTTCATGAGCGTGGCCGAGTCGATGGTGATCTTGGCGCCCATGCTCCAGTTGGGGTGCTTGAGGGCATCCGCTGGTCGGGCCCTGGCCAGCCGCGCGGCGGGCCACTCCCGGAAGGGTCCGCCGGACGCGGTCAGGACGAGGCGCGAGACGCTCGCAAGGTCCTCGCCCACGAGGCACTGCCAGATGGCCGAGTGCTCCGAATCGATGGGCCGCACCCAGGCCAGGCGTGAGGCCATGGGGTCGGCCTGGTCTCGCTCGGCCACCTCCGACGCACGCGCGTCAGCGAGCGGCATCACCAGGTGCCCGCCGGCCACGAGCGTCTCCTTGTTGGCCGTGGCCACGACCTTGCCCGCGGCCAGCGCTGCCAGCACGGGACGCAGGCTGACCAAGCCACCAGTGGCCACCACCACCAGGTCCACGTCATCTCGCGTGGCCATGCGCACCAGCGCCTCGGGCCCATCATCGCGTTCCGTCCCTGCCGGCAGATCGAGACCTGCGGCAGCCGTCCGGTCGGCCAGCGACACCACCCGCGGACGCAGCTGCCGGGCCTGCTCGCCCAGGAGCGTGGCATCGCGCCCCGCGGCCAGCGTCACCACGCGATAGGGCCCCGCCCCGCCGGCGGTCAGCACCTCGATGGCCTGCCGGCCGATGGAGCCGGTGGAGCCCAGCAGAGCCACGCCGGTCACCGGCCGCGGTGCTGCCTCAGGATCGGGCATCAGCCGCTGACGATGAGGAGGTAGGCGTAGACGACCGGCGCGGCGAAGAGGAACGAGTCGGTGCGGTCGAGGATGCCGCCGTGACCCGGGATGAGGTTGCTCGAATCCTTGGCTCCGGCGGTGCGCTTGAGCATCGACTCGGCCACGTCACCCGCTTGCCCCGCGACCGCCACCAGCAGGCCCATGAGCAGACCGCCGGGCAGCCACTGGCCGGCCGCGGCCACGAGCGCGCCCCCGACCACGATCGCGGCCACCGTGCCCCCGATGACGCCGCTCCAGGTCTTGTTGGGCGAGATGTGGTTGAGGAAGCGGCCGCGCTTGAAGGTGCGGCCGGAGAGATAGGCGAAGGTGTCGAAGGACCACACCGTCAACACCAGCACCAGCAGCCAGACCTGGCTGGCGGCGAGGATGGTATCGCCCAGGAGCGCGTCGCCCGGCACTGCCGGTGCCGCCACCAGGATGGCGGCCATGAAGGCGAGCAGCGCCGGGTAGATGGCGCCGAAGCTGCCGCCGACCCACGAGAGGAACCCGTCGCGGACCTGCGCACGCGCGAAGGCGTCGATGGCCATGATCACCAGCACGGCCGCCGAGTAGACCGCCACCCAGCCCGCGTCCACGATGTCCAGACCCATGGCCAGGACCAGGACCGGCGGCAGGACCACGCCGGGCAGCAAGCGCACCGGGAAGCCGGCCGGCGGCAGCAACCGGAACACCTCCACGGAGGCCAGCAGGGAGAGCACGGCGATGCCGAAGGTCAGCCACGGCTGGCCCAGCAGGAAGAAGACGATGACGACGACCGCGATGACGGCCGCCGAGATGGCTCGCTCACGCATGGGCCAGCCTCCTAGCGCCCGAACCGGCGGGTCCGGCGGGAGAACTCGGCAACCGCGGCGTCGAGCTCGGCGGGGCTGAAGTCGGGCCAGAAGCAATCACAGAAGTAGAGCTCCGCGTAGGCCGCCTGCCACAGCAGGAAGTTGCTGATGCGCTGGTCGCCACCGGTGCGGATAAGCAGGTCCGGGTCGGGCAGGTCGGCGCTGTAGAGGTAGCTGGCCAGCCCTTCCTCGTCCAGCGCGGACACGGGGTTGCCGTCATCCACGAAGGCCAGGACGGCGTCGACGATCTCCGAGCGCGAGGAGTAGTTGAAGGCCACGTTGAGCACCATCCGCCCGCCGCCCGCGGTGACGGTGATGGCCTGCTCGATGGACGCTCGTGTCTCTGCCGGCAGCTCCGACAGCCGCCCGGCGAGCCGCACCTGCACGCCCTGCTCCACCAGCCGGGGCGTCTCGTCCCGGATGGAGGCCTCGAGCAGGCCGATGAGCGTCTCCACCTCGTGGCTTGAGCGCTGCCAGTTCTCACGGCTGAAGGCATAGATGGTGAGGGCCTCGACCCCCAGGTCCGAGGCGTGCTCGACGATCGGCCGGATGGCCTCCACGCCGGCGGCGTGGCCCTGGGCTTCGGGTACGCCCCGAGCGCGGGCCCAGCGGCGGTTGCCGTCCATGATGATGGCCACGTGCCGGGGGATGCCCTGCTCGTTGCTCCTGGCCATGCCGGTGGGTCGGGTACTCGGAGGCGGCTAGACCTCGAGGACCTCGGCTTCCTTGGCCGCGCCGACGCGATCGACCTCGGACGTCCAGTGCTGCGTCGTCTTCTCCACCGCCTCCTGCTCGCGGTGGGCCTCGTCCGAGCCGATCTCGCCGGCCTTCTCGCGCTTGCGGATCGAATCGACCTCGTCACGGCGGTGGTTGCGGATCTCGACCTTGGCCTCTTCCATGCGCTTGTGCACGAGCTTGACCAGCTCCTTGCGCCGCTCCTCGGTGAGGGGCGGGATGTTGAGTCGCACGACGGTCCCATCGGAGTTGGGGGTGATGCCCACGTCGCTCTTCTGGATGGCCTTCTCGATGGCCCCCAGCACGCTCCGGTCCCAGGGCTGGATGACCACGGTCGTGGACTCGGGCACGCTGATGCTGGCCAGCTGGTTGAGCGGCGTCTGGGTGCCGTAGTAATCGACCACCACGCGCTCGACGAGGGAGGTCGAGGCGCGGCCGGTCCGGATGTGGTTGAAGTCGCGGTCCATCGCGTCCACGGCATCGGACATGCGGGCCTCGAGAGACTTGTCCTGTGCTTCGCTCATGCGTTCTTCCCTCCGTGGATGCGCGTACCGACCGGCTCCCCGAGCGCGGCCCTGCTGATGTTGTCTTCCTGGTTGATGTCGAAGACCACGATCGGCATGTCATTGTCCATGCACAGGCTCGTGGCCGTCGAGTCCAGCACGGCCAGTCGCTGGGCCAGGACGTCGGTGTAGGTCAGCTCCTCGTAGCGCACGGCAGTAGGGTCCTGTGCCGGGTCGGCACTGTAGACACCGTCCACCTTGGTCGCCTTGAGCAGCACCTCCGCGCCGATCTCCACGGCACGCAGGGCGGCCGCGGTGTCCGTCGTGAAATAGGGGTTGCCGGTCCCCGCCACGAGGATCACCACGCGTCCCAGGTCCAGATGTCGCACGGCGCGCCGGCGGATGTAGGGCTCGGCCACCTCGTTCATGCCGATGGCCGTCATGACCCGGGTATCGATCCCGGTGGTCTCCATGGCGTCCTGCAGGGCCAGGCCGTTCATGACCGTGGCCAGCATGCCCATGTAGTCCGCTGTGGCGCGGTCCATGCCCTTGGCCGAGGCGGCGAGGCCCCGGAAGATGTTGCCGCCACCGACCACGATGGCGACCTGCACACCGCGCTCCGCGGCGACGTGCACCTGCTTGGCGATGAAGCCGCAGGTCTCGGGGTCGACGCCGTAGTGGCGTGAGCCGAGCAGCGCCTCGCCCGAGAGCTTGAGCAGGATACGGCTGTAGCGGGCGCCCTTCGCGGACGCCACATCCGGCGCGGCTCTGGTGGAGCCGTCCGTCACAGTGACTCGCCGAGCTGGTAGCGGATGAAGCGGCGCACGCGGATATTCTCGCCGATGCGGGCGACCGCCTCGGTCATCAGCTCACCCACGGTCATCTCCGTGTCGCGGAAGGTCTGCTCGTAGAGCACGACCTCCTTGTACCACTTGTTGAGCTGACCTTCCACGATGCGCTCGCGAATCTCCTCGGGCTTGTTCTTGGTGGATCCATCGGCCACCAGCTCAGCCTTCTTGGCGGCCAGCTCGTCGGCGGGGATGGCATCCACGGTGACGTACTTGGGGTCCATGCCGGCGACCTGCATGGCGATGTCCCTGACCAGCTTCTGGAAATCGTCGTTGCGAGCCACGAAGTCGGTCTCGCTGTTGACCTCGATGAGCACGCCCAGCTTGCCCCCAGCGTGGATGTACGAGCTCACGAGGCCCTCGCGTGCCTCTCGTCCGGCCTTGCCGGCGGCCTTGGCCACGCCCTTCGCCTTGAGGTACTCGATGGCCGCATCGATGTCGCCATCGGTCTCGGCCAGCGCCTTCTTGCAGTCCATGAAGCCAGCACCGGTGCGGTCCCGAAGGTCCTTGACCAGTGCGGCGGTGATCTCAGCCATGCTCGCGGCTAATCCTTTCGTATCGTTGCTTGTCGGTCGTGTGTGGGCCGTCGACGGCCTAGGCGGAGGCCTTCTCCTCGGCCTTGGCATCGGCGGCCTCGCCCTCGGTCCCGGCTTCGGCTGCGCTGGCCTCGGGGGCCGGAGCCTGTGCGGGGGCCTCAGGGGCCGGAGCCTGTGCGGGAGCCGGAGCCTGTGCGGGAGCCGGAGCCTGTGCGGGAGCCGGAGCCGGAGCCTCGGGGGCCGGGGCCGGGGCCGGGGCCTCGGGGGCCGAGGCCTCGGCCGGCTTCGCGGCGGCACCCTCCTCGGCCGCGGCCTCACCCGGCAGGACGGCCTCGTCCTCGTCGGGCTCAGGCGCGAAGCTGTAGGTGCCGCCGGCGGCCACCTTGGCCACCAGGTCGTCGCTGGCGATCTCGGCGTCGCTCACGTCGGCGCTCATCGTCGGTTCGGACTCGGATCGGGCGGCGCGCTGGCCGAGGCCCTCGATCGCCGCCTCCGAGACCAGCTTGCAGATGAGGCGGATGGAGCGGATGGCATCGTCGTTGCCGGGGATGATGTAGTCGATCAGGTCGGGATCGACGTTGGTGTCACCAGTGGCGATGACGGGGATCTCCAGTCGGCGCGCCTCGGTCACGGCGATCTTCTCGCGGACCGGGTCGACCACGAAGACCGCCCCCGGCAGGCGACGCATCTTGCGCACACCACCGAGCTTCAGCTGCAGTCGCGCCATCTCGTCGGTCAGGTGCGAGGCCTCCTTCTTGGAGAGACGCTCGAGGTCGCCGCTCGCCTGGCGTGCCTCCAGCTGGTCGAGCAGGCCGACACGCTTGCGGATGGTCACGAAGTTGGTGAGCATGCCACCGAGCCAGCGGTGGTTGACGTAGGGCATCTCTGCCCGCGACGCCTCTTCCTGGATCGGCTCCTGGGCCTGCTTCTTGGTACCGACGAAGAGCACGTAGTCGCCGCTGGCGACGGTGTCAGTGACGAAGTCGAGGGCATCACCGAGCAGCTTGGCCGTCTGGGCCAGGTCGATGATGTGGATGCCGTTGCGCTCCGCGAAGATGTACGGCTTCATCTTCGGGTTCCAGCGGCGGGTCTGGTGACCGAAGTGGACACCTGCCTCGAGCAGCTGGCGCATCGAGATCGTGGGCATGGGCGTTGAGCCTCCTGTGCGGTTGTGCCTCCGCGCGCCTCGTGATCCGCAGACCGGCGGCCCTGGCCGACGGCACCCCTGCGGGGAGCAGCGAGCGTGTGTGATACACAGCTGGTGCTGTGCTCGGTGAACTCGCGGAGCGAGCCTTCGGGATGCTAGCACGCGAGCGTAGGATGCGCCGGGCAGCCCGGGTCCGGTGAACGCTCAAGGCGGGTGCAATCCTCGCAGGTGCTGCTCGACCCGCCAAGCCGCTCCCCTCACCTGCCGGAGCGTGAGCAGGTCCACCCGCTGGGCGCTCCCGCGCAAGGCGACCCCTTCCCAGCGCGGATGCCCTGCGCCGGGCAGGGCTGCGAGTGCCCGGTAGAGTCGCGCCACCTTGCGCCGGTCGACCGTCTCCACCGCACTGCCGTATCCCGGCCGGGAGCGCGAGCGCACTTCGACCACCACGAGCGTGGGCGGCGACCCGGGCTCGAGCGCGACGATATCGATCTCGTCGCGGCCGACCCGCAGGTTGCGCGCGAGCACGGTCCATCCGAGCCGGCGCAGGTGATCGGCTGCCGCGGACTCGGCGGCCGCACCGAGCGCACCCCGGGGGCCGGCGGGCGGACGACTGGCAAGCTGCATCGAGACCATCGTCGCGATCGTCCCTTCGCTGCTCCTTACCTGCGACTTGACGGCGACACTTCGCACGCTCGACCGGGGCTGTCAGGGCAGGAGGGCGTAGCCGAAGCGTTCCGCGACCCGGGCCAGGGCCGCACCGAGGGCGGGGTGGTCCAACGCCAGGTTGAGGTGCGGTCGCTCCGGCAGCGCCCCGCGCGCAGGGTCGAAGAGCGCCAGCGCGTAGCCGTGGAGCCGCGGGTCACCCGAGCGTGGGGTCGTCCCGCTCATCGACGAGGGATACCACAGGCCCACCACGGGGTACTCCTCGTAGATGGCCCGGGCCCACGCCCGCGCGACCTCCCTGGGCCCCGAGCTGATGGCCTGGCTCGCACCCGCACGAGTCGGCCAGTCGGAGGCCAGGTCCAGCAGGCGGACGGAGCGAGCCAGCCGGAAGCCAACGAGATAGGGCCCGTCACGAGACGGCTCGATGACGCGCGTGGCGCCGAAGGCCTCGGCCAAGGCAGTGGCGATGCTGCCCGCGGCATAGAGCACGCCCCGCTCGCCGGTGCCCGGCGGCGGTGGCTGGGGATCGAAGCGGGCGGAGGTCGGTCCATAGTGGCGGAAGGTCTCCCAGCCCGTGGCGTGGGGGCCGCGCGTGCGGTAGACACGGTAAAGGGTCGTGCCGCGACGAAGGGTCCGCGTCTCGCCGGCCCGGAGCGCCGGCAGTGGTCGCTCCGGGTAGGGCAGCTTGGCCCCGGCCGGTGGGCGGGTCACCGGCGGGTCAGAGGTCCGCGGCCAGTTGCGCGGCGAGCGCGGGATCCCCGCCCGCGGTCAGCCATTCGAGCGGCGAGACAGCAGCTCCCGCGATGCGCAGGTCGGGTTCGGGCGTGTGCAGCCAGGATGCGGCCACCAGCGGCGGCATGCCCTCGGGCAGGGCGGTCAGGACCGTCCCGATGTTGGGGACCAGCCCGTGGTCGGTGAACTGCAGGTCGAGCACACGCCACTCCCCGCCCTGGCGCACGCCCAGCAGCCGGCGCTCGCTGAGCAGCTGGCGTACCCGGCTCGCGTCCACCCCCAGGCGGGCAGCGGACTCGGCCGTGGTCAACGCTCGTGACAGCAGGAGTGCGAGCTCCGAGGCCGTGCGGGCGCGCACCCGCGTGACCACGTCCTCATCCGCGACCGGCGCGAGGCCACCACGCCGCAGCTCGGCCACCTCCACCGTCGTCAGCTGGCCCGCCGGGTCCTCCGGCAGGCGCTCTCCACCCATGGCCCGCACGGCCTCGCGCAGGAGCGAGACGAAGCCGCGCGCGTCGAGGCGGATGCCGCCCTCGGCAAGCGCCCCCTCGATGGCCCGCTCCAGGTCATACGTCGTGCTGCTCATTCACGTATCCTCACACCGTTAGGATACGTGAGCGAGCGATGCCGGTCAACGCCGGGAGTGGCCCACGCCCGCCAGCTCCGGCTCCAGCTCCGGCTCCAGCTCCGGCTCCATTTCCGGCTGCAGGTCGAACGCCAGCTGGTCGCCCTCGAGGATGGCGCGGATGCGACGGTAGGTGCGCCGATGGTGGGGACTGAGCCCCAGCGCCCGGAGCCCATCGACGTGATCGCGCGTGGCGTAGCCCGCGTTGTGCTCCCAGCCGTAGCCCGGGTAGCGCACCGAGAGGCGGGTCATGAGCCGGTCACGTGTGACCTTGGCCAACACGGAGGCACAGGCGATGGCATAGGAAGAGGCGTCGCCCTTGACGATGGCGGTGTAGGGCCCGATGTGAACTTCCATGCCCCGGATCTTCTGGCCGTCGATGAGCACATGGTCATACGAGGGCAGGCGCCGAAGGGCACGCCGCATGGCCAGCGCCGCCGCATTGCGCACGTTCAGGCGCTCGATCTCCGCCACCGACGCGGCGCCCACGCCCCAGGCCAGACTGCGGTCCTTGATGACGCCGACCAAGCGCTCGCGCTGGGCGGCGCTCAGGGTCTTGGAATCACGGACGCCGGCGATCTTGCGCGTGTGCGGCCGGACCAGGACCGCGGCCGCCACGACGGGACCACACAGCGGTCCGGTGCCGACCTCGTCCACGCCGGCCACCAGGCGGGCCCCGGCGCTCCACAGCGCGAACTCGGCCTTGAGGTGTGGTCGTCTGGGTGTCACGCGCTGATGCTACCCCGCGCCGGTCACGCCGCGACGCGGGTCCGGCGCGGGGTGATGTGGTTCTCCGGTGGTGGGCCGGGGAACCGAGGGCTCAGGCCCGGCGCTCGCGCAGGGTCGCCGCCTTGCCCACGCGCTTGCGCAGGAAGTACAGCTGCTTGCGCCGCACGACGCCGTGGCGCACGACCTCGATCTTGTCGATGCGCGGGGAGTTGACCTTGAATGTCCGCTCCACGCCGACACCGCTGCGCAGGGCGCGCACGGTGATGGAACGGGTGATGCCGCCGCCACGCATGCGCATGACCGCGCCTTCGAAGACCTGGATGCGCTCGCGGGTGCCCTCGACGACCTTGACGGACACGCGCACGGTGTCTCCGGGCTGGATCTCTGGCAGGTCGGTGCGGATCTGGTCGGCGACGATCTCGTCGAGAACGCTCACTTGGTCACTTCCTGGCGTACTGGGGCCTCGGCCGCTGCCGGCGGCGGGCATGGGCGGGCGGGCATTAGGCGATGGGTCGAGGGCGGAGTATAGCAGGCTATCCGCGGCGGACCGCCGCACGGCGGCCGGAGTCAGCCGTCCTCGAGCTCCTCGCTCGAGAGCAGATCCGGCCGGACCCGCCGGGTACGCTCGAAGGCCTGCTCGTGCCGCCAGGCATCCACGGCGCCGTGGTCGCCGCTGGTCAGGACCTCCGGCACGCGCATGCCCGCGAACTCCGGCGGGCGCGTCCACTGCGGGTACTCCAGCAGGCCGGCGGCGAAGGACTCGTCCTCGGTGGAGTCATCCTCGATGGCGCCGGGCAACAGGCGCAGGATGCAGTCGATGACCGTGAGCGCGGCGACCTCGCCACCCGAGAGCACGTAGTCGCCGATCGACAGCTCGAGGTCCACCAGCGAGCGGACGCGGTCGTCCACGCCCTCGTAGCGCGGACAGACGAAGACCAGTCGGTCACGTTCGGCCAGGTCGTGGGCGCGGGCCTGGCGGAAGGGCTCACCGCCCGGATCGAGCAGGATCCGGAAGCCTGATGCTCGGTCGGGAGCGACCGCCTCGAGCGCCGCCGCGATGGGCTCCGGTCGCATGACCATGCCGGCACCACCGCCGTAGGGATAGTCATCCACCGAGCGGTGCCTGCCCAGGCCCCACTCGCGCAGGTCGTGCGCCTGGAGCCGGGCCAGGCCGCGCTCCAGCGCGCGACCGGGGATGGAATAGGCCAGCGGCCCGGGGAACATGTGCGGAAAGAGAGTGATGACGTCGATGTGCATCACGACGCTTCTGGGGCGGCCTCGGGGTCCCCTGCGGCCTCGGGGTCCTCCGCCACCTTGTCCGACGAGGGCGAGCCGGCCGCCTCCCGCGCGGCGCGGCGCTTCGCGGCCTGCTCCTCGCGTGCGGCCCTGCGCGCACGCTTGGGCAGCTCCTGGCGGCGCCGTCGCCGGGGCGGCTTGTCCGGCAGGTCCAGCGCGACCGGATCGACGACCATGCGCCCGGCATCTGGGTCCAGCTCCACGACCACCTCGCGGACGCCCGGCACCATGACCTCGCCGAGGGGCCCGCCGCGCACCACGTAGACCTCTCCCCCGCCGGCGCGGAAGACGTCATCGATCGTGCCCAGCTCCAGCCCATCGGTGGTGGAGACGAGCAGACCGCGCAGCTGGTGCCAGTAGTAGGTGCCCTCGGGCAGCGGCGCTTCCGGCACCACTTCGAGGTAACGGTCGCGCAGCGATTCGGCCGCCTCGCGTCCCGGCAGCTCCGCGAAATGGACCAGGATCCCCGGCTTGGCAGGACCGGTCCAGTCGACCGTCAGTGGTCGCTCGTCGCCGTCGGCGAACAGGACCGATCCGACCGCGAACCGCTCGGGGTCGTCACTCAGGACTTCGACACGGACCGCGCCCCGCAGCCCGTGGAGTCCGCGCACGAGACCGACGGTGACACGCTCCTCGGCGGGGGGCGTCACGTGCGGCTAGACGATCTCCAGGGAGACCGGCTGATCCTCGCGCGTGGCCACTACCTTGAGCAGCGTGCGCAGGGCCTTCGCGACCGAGCCGTTGCGGCCGATCACCTTGCCCATGTCGTCCTCTGCCACCGACAGCTCGATGATCTGGACGCCGTCCTCTTCATGGACCTCGACGCTGACCGCATCCGGGTCATCGACGAGGGACTTGGCCACGTACGTGACCAGCTCGACAGCAGCCATGGCTACTTGACGTCGGGCAGGATGCCGACCTGGCGGAAGAGCCGCTCGACGGTGGCCGAGGGCTTGGCCCCCTGCGCCATCCACTTCGTGGCCTTCTCGGCGTCGACGTTGATCTCGATCGGCTCGCTGCGCGGGTTGTAGTGACCCAGCGTCTCGATGGAGCGACCATCACGGGCGCTGCGGCTATCGGCCACGACGAAGCGGTAGGTGGGCTGCTTGGTCGCGCCGACGCGGGTGAGTCGGATTCGGACTGCCAAGGTGTTGCGTAGACCTCCTGGTGGGGCGATGGCGCTGCCGCGATGGTCGTCTGCCGCGGGCAAAGGAAGCGCCGGGCATCACGAGTGATGCCCGGCGAATGGTACCGCGTTCGGGCGTTACTGGCCGACGATGACCGTCATGCGCGAGTGCAGCAGCTCGTCGTCGGCCGTGCCCACCGCGACGAAGCGGTCGAGGGCCGTGGCATACGGCGCGAGCGACTCCCACTGCGGGGACATCATCGCGAGCATCGGGTCGAGCGTCGACAGCAGTGAGCCGATGTTGACGTAGAGCACGCCGCTGTTGGCGGTGTCCCCGGCCAGCGCATCGACATAGCCCGCGCTGTCAGCGAGCGAACCGGTGCCATCGGAGGCGAGCGCCGAGCGCACGAAGTCACCGCTGCCGAGGAGCAGACGGTCGCCATCGAGTGCGAGCTCGACCCGGTCACCGGTGGCGAAGGGCACGCCCGAGCTGGCGAGGGACTGGTCCAGCGGCAGGGTCAGGGTCGTGACCGCCACGCCATCGACATCGTTCGTCTCGAGGCTCACGCCCTGCTCCGCCATGCCCATGGTCAGGCCGGCCAGCAGGCTGACCAGGTTGTCCAGTCGCTCCTGCGCCACGGCCTCGTCGTTGACCCGACCGGCGATGCCCAGCCAGACCCCGTCCGAGCTGAGGCCGGCGCCCACACCAGCGTCAGACACGAAGTCGAGGAAATCCTGCAGAGCCACGCCCTGCAGCATGGCCGTGATGGGGCCATCAGGCCCGAGCGCGGCGAGCACGTCTCCCATGCCGCTCGCGTCGAGGGCCTCACCGCCGGCCGCGGTCTGCGCCTCGAGCGAGGCGAACAGCTGCTCCAGGCCACCCTTGATGGCCGCGCCGGTCTCTCGCGTCTCGAGGTAGACCTGCGTGTCCGCGGGGAAGCTCGACGCCAGGTCGGTCTCGCGGATCGGGATGTTCGGCGTCTGCTCGCCGGGGGTGACCAGCACGTCGAGGTTGAGCCGATCGTTCTCCGAGACCAGCGAGGCCGTCATGCCGGTCGGCAGCATGGCCATCAGGTCCTCGGGGATGGCCACCCCGGTCTGGCTCGCGGCCATCCCGGAGGCCATGTCCAGGAGCGAGCCGAAGGAGCCAAGGTCCATCCAGGCCGCGCCCATGCGCGGGCTCGGCAGACGGGACCAGGCGGTCTTGAAGCTCTCGTCGGCGACCAGGCCGGGAGCGGATCCATCGAGCACGTCGATCGACTGTTCCACGAGGTCGAGGCTGGTCCCCAGCAGGACCCAGTCGTCGTGCAGGGTCAGGCTGGCGGGCGGCGAGGAGCTGGCGTCGGTGTAGATGGTGGTGCCGTTGTAGGTGACCGTCTCGGGGGCATCGGTGGCCTGGGCCATGAGGCCGACGAGCACCTGGCTCGCAGCGTCGGCGTCGGCCACGGCCAGGCCGATGATCACGGAGGGATCCCCGCCCATCATCATGCCTTCGAGGTCGTTCACGGCCACCGCCACCTCGCCGGTGAGCACATCACCGATGAGGTCGCCGCTCAGGGACACGCCCATCTGCTCGGCGAGCATCGTGACCGCCTCGTCCTTCTTCATGCCGAAGGCGCCCGCATCGGCAAAACCGGGGAAGGCGGTCAACATCTGCGCGAGGGCCTCCTCCTGGCCGCCGGGCAGGTCCAGGCGCCCTTCCACGTAGGCGATCGCGTCAGCGGGCACGAACTCGGGGCCCTGGGAGGCGCCGTCGCCACTCTGGGCGAAGGCCACCAGGCCCGACCCGGAGACGACGAGCGCTGCGGTGGCAGCGCCTGCGATCGCCCAGCGCGCGAGACCGCGACGCGGCGCGGTCCGGGGTGACGAGGGGGTGGACATCGATACCTCCATGGTGTCGTCTGGGGTCTGCGGAACGTTCGCGGTCACTATTGTGGCATCGGTGGCCAAGGGGGCCACTAGCCCAGCGGTCCCATCGGAAGTCCGGGGATCCGTCCACCCTTGCCCCGCATCATCTTCATCACCTTCTGCATCTCCCCGAACTGCTTCACCAGGCGATTGACCTCGGGCAGACTGGTGCCGGAACCCTTGGCGATGCGCCGTCGGCGCGAGGCGTTGAGGATGGTGGGGTCGTGGCGTTCGTCGAGGGTCATGGAGCGGATGATGGCTTCGACATGCGCCAGCTCGCCGCGGTCGATGGCTGCCTGCGCCTGCTTGGCCGCGCCACCGAGCCCCGGGATCATCTCCATGATCGAGCCCAGCGGTCCCATCTTCTTGACCTGTTGCATCTGCTCGAGGAAGTCATCGAGCGTGAACGCGTTCTTCTGCAGCTTGGCCGCGAGCTTCTCCGCTTCCTTCTCGTCGTACGTCTCCTGCGCTCGCTCCACGAGGCTGACCACGTCGCCCATGCCCAGGATGCGGCCAGCCAGCCGGTCGGGATGGAAGACCTCGAACTCGGTCGGTCGCTCGCCGGTGCCCATGAATTTGACGGCCAGGCCGCTGACCGCAGCGATCGAGAGGGCTGCGCCACCGCGGGCATCACCGTCGATCTTGGTCAGCAAGAGGCCGGTGACCGGCGTGTTCTCATGGAAGGCCTCCGCCACGGACACCGCTTCCTGGCCGACCATGGCGTCGACCACCAGCAGCGTCTCCCTGGGCTGCACCGCCGCGTGGACCTCGCGGATCTCCGCCATCAGCGCATCGTCGATCTGCAGGCGCCCAGCCGTGTCGATGATGACCACGTCCCGCCCGCTGCGCTTGGCCTCGGCTACCGCGCCGCTCGCGATATCGACGACGCGCGTGCCCGGCGGCGCGCTGTAGACGGGGATCTCCAGCGAGGCCCCAAGGGTCTTGAGCTGGTCGATGGCCGCAGGTCGGTAGATGTCCGCCGCCACCAGCAGCGGCTGGCGGCCCTGGCGCACGATCCAACGCGCGAGCTTGGCAGCGGAGGTGGTCTTGCCCGAGCCCTGCAGGCCGACCATAGCCACCACCGCGGGCGAGCCGTCATAGCGGAACGTGCGGTCCCCTGCCCCGAGGATGTCGGTCAGCTCCTCGTGCACGATCTTGACCACCATCTGGCCGGCGTTGACGTTCTCGATGACGTCGGCCCCGACCGCGCGTGTCTTGACGCGCTTGACGAATTCCTTGACGACCTTGTAGTTGACGTCGGCCTCGAGCAGCGCCATGCGCACCTCCCGCATGGCCACGTCGACGTCTTGCTCGGTGATGCGTCCGTGGCCGGTCAGGCCGGCGAGGGCGTGCTGGAGTCGATCGGAGAGGGAGTCGAACATGCGGTCAGTCTAGCGGCGGTCGCGGTGGACCGAGATCGTGGCGGTCGACGACCTTGGCGAGGTCCGGGCTCTTAGCGGGGACCGGGCTCACCCTCGACCGCGAAGAGCGCGGCCACGAAGGCGTTGGGGTCGAAGTCGCGCAGGTCGGTGACCTTCTCGCCCAGTCCCACGAACAGCACGGGCACGCCGATGGAGCGCTCGATGGCGAAGGCCACGCCGCCCTTGGCGGTGCTGTCGAGCTTGGTCAGGGCGATGGCCGTGAGCCCCGAGGAATCGTTGAAGGCCTTGGCCTGCATGAGCCCGTTCTGGCCGGTCGTGGCGTCGAGCACGAAGAGCACCTCCGGCTGGGCCTCGGGGATGCGCTTGCCGATGGTGCGGCGGATCTTGGCCAGCTCCTCCATCAGGTTGGCCTTGGTGTGCAGGCGGCCCGCCGTGTCCACGATGACCACGTCCATGCCCCGGGCCTTGGCCGCGTCCATGGCATCGAAGACCACCGCCGAGGGGTCGGCGCCGGCCGCGTGCGCGATGACGGGCACGTCGATGCGTTGGGCCCACGTCTGGATCTGCTCGATGGCCGCGGCGCGGAAGGTGTCCGCAGCCGCCAGCAGGACCTTGGCCCCGAGGGACTGGAAGCGGTAGGCCAGCTTGGCGATGGTGGTCGTCTTGCCCGTGCCGTTGACGCCGACCACGAGGATGACCGCGGGGATGCCCGGTCCCGGGATGCGCGGCCAGGCGACGGCCTTGCGCTCGGCGAAGAGGTTGAGCAACTCCAGCTGCAAGGCCTTCTGGGAGCCCACGTCGGTGCGCGCCCGGGCACGGTCGCAGACCTCGATGGCCACGTCCGCTCCGAGGTCGGCGGAGATCAGCGCCTCCTCCACCTCCTCCCACGTCTCGTCGTCGGGATGTCCCGCACCGAGCAGCCCCCGCACGCGTTCGGCGAAGCCCAGGCGAGTCGGCTTGAGCGCATCCTGCAGCAGGATGCGCTCGGCCGGGGTCGAGCGTTCCGCGCGTCATGCCTGGACCTTGCTGCCGAGGCGGGGGTCGCCCTCGGGCAGGTCGGCGAGCTTGAGCGAGATGACGCGACTGACGGCGTCGTCGCCCACGGTCACGCCGTAGAGCGCGTCAGCGGCTTCGATGGTGCCGCGGTTGTGGGTGATGACCACGAACTGGATCTCCTGGGCGAGCGATCTGAGGGCCGACGAGAAGCGGCCCACGTTGGCCTCGTCGAGGGCGGCATCGACCTCATCGAGCACGCAGAAGGGTACCGGCCGCACCTCCAGCATCGCCAGCAGCAGCGACACCGCCGTCAGCGCGCGCTCGCCGCCGGAGAGCATGGCCAGCGGCTGGCGCTTCTTGCCCGGCGGCCGGGCCGTGATCTCCACGCCGGTGGACGAGAGGTCTGCGGGATCGGTCAGGGAGAGCTGCGCCTCGCCCCCGCCGAAGAGCTGGTGGAAGCGTCGGCTGAACGCGCCCTCCAGGGCCTCGAACGTCTGGCGGAACTGCTCGGTCATGAGCGTACCCAGGCGGGCGATCAGCTCGCGCGTGTCGGCGATGGCCTTGTCGAGGTCCTCCCGCTGCGCCTCCAGGCCCTCCAGGCGCCCCTTGACCTCGGCCAGCTCCTGCACCGCGAAGGGGTTGCTCGCACCGACGTCGTTGAAGCGGCGGCGCAGAGCCGCGATGCGGGCACGGGTGGGTGGCTCGGGCAGCTCCGTGCCGGTGGCCGTCTCCTCGCGCCAGGTATCGAGGGCCTCGTCGAGGGCCGCCTCCAGCAGCTCGGGCAGCTCATCCGAGCCGGCGACCGCTGCGGGTGCCTCCTGGCCGCTCTGGGCAAGCAGCGTCTTGAGCCCGTCGTCGCCGATGGAGGCCAGCTCCACCAGCAGGCCCTCGCGGGCCGCATCCACCTGCAGCCGGGCCTCCATCTCGGCGACCTCGCTCTGGCGGCTGCGGTTCTCGGCTGCGCGTAGACGCTCGCGGGCGGTGCTGGCCGCGGCCTCGGCCGCGAGCAGGTCGCGGCGTTCGTCCCGCGCTGCGCTGACGGAGGCTTCGAAGGCCGCGGCGGCCGCCTGCTGCCGCGTCTGCGCCGCCGCCAGCTCGGCCGCCAGCGCCTCGCGTTCGGTGACCAGGTCGGCCTCGCGGCCGCTGAGCGCGACCTCGTCTCCATCGAGCTCCTCCACGCGCGCCTGGGCCAGGCCCGATGCGACCTCTGCCCGTCGGCGGTCCTCCAGCGCCCGGTCGCGGGCGGCGCGCGCCTCTCCGGCCAGGTGAGCCGCTGCGTCGCGTTCGATGCGCAGGGCAGCCACGCGCTCCTCCAGCGTGGCCAGCGCCGCCTTGGCCTGCTCGCTGACATCGGCGCCGGTCTGGCCCTCGTCGAAGGCGCTCAGCTCCGCGGCGCGCTGGGTCGCCTCCTCGGCAGCGGTAGCGGCATCGGCACGGGCGCGCTCAAGCAGCGCTTCCTGCCAGGCCAGCTCGCGCGCGGCGTTCTCGGCGGCTGAGGCGGCTGCCCGGTCGGTCTCGTCGGCCACGCGACGCGCGCGCCGGGCCGAGTCGAGCTGCTCACGGGCGGCCCGGACCGCGGCGGCCGCTGCCTCGCGCGCCTCGATCGCGGCATCTGCCCGGGCGGTCGCACGCTCCAGCTCCGCCGCCGCTCGCTCGAGCCGCCGGGCCACGTCGTCGCGGGCCGCGCGTCGCTCCAGGGTCGAGTCGCCTGGTGCCGGCCGGATCACGCCGACGTCGTCGAGCACGATGCCGTCACGGGTCACGAGCCGCCAGCCCGGCGGGAGCTGGTCACGCAGGGCAAGGGCCTCGTCGAGCGTGGGCACCCACGCGCAGCGGCCGAGCAGCCGCGCCGCGTGGGACTCCGGATCGAGCCGGAAGGCGGCGGAGAGCGGGCCGCCACCAGCGGCCATGACCGCCTCATTCAGTGGCGCCGCCGCCCGGTCGCCGGCACGGGTGCGGCCATCACCGCCGTCGCGCAGCACGAGCACGGCCGCCGCGTCGGAGAGGGCACGCGCGGCGTCGGGGTCGAGGACCAGGCCCGAGAGGATGTCGCCGAGCGCCGCCTCGACCGCGATGCGCAGGTCGGGCTCCACCTCCAGGCCGTCGGTGAAGCGGCGGCCGCCGCGGGCCCGTGCCGAGCGCAGGAGCGAGGCATCGAGCCCGGTCTCGAGCTGCTGGTCGAGCGTCTCGCGGCGAGCGGCCAGGCCTTCCTGCTCGACGCGAGCCCGGCTCCGGGCCTCGTTGGCGGCGGACGCTTCCGCCTCCGCCTCGTTGGCGGCCACGCGTGTATCCGCGGCCGCCGACTCGGCGGCCGCCTCGGCCGCGTGGGCGGCACTCCGGGCCTCCGCCGCCGCGGACGCCTTCGCGGCGCTCAGCGCCGCTGCCTCGGTCGCGTTCGCCACCTGCTCGAGCTGGGTCTCCAAGCGCCGAGCGGTCTCGGCCGCACGTCGGGTGGCACGCTCGGCATCAGCGGCCAGGCGCGACCGCGCCGCCCGCGCCGTGGCGGCCCGTTCCTGGTCCGCGCGACCCGCGGCCCGCAGCTCATCGGCATCGGCCGCGGCCGCGGCCAGGCGCCCTTCGGCCTGCTCCAGGGCTTCCTCGGCCGCGCGATCGGGCTCGGGCAGGACCGCGGCCATGCGCCGGCGAGCATCCTCCGCGCGGGCGCTGGCCGCCTTGCGCTCCTCGCTGATGCGCTCGCGCTCGCGGGCCACGCCCTCTGCCTGGCTGCGCGCACGCGCCTGTGCCAGCTCCACCCGCTGGACCTCGGTGCGGGCCGTATCCAGCGCTTCCCGCAGCTGTTGCTCCGCGTCCGCCCGCTCGGACAACGCCCGCGCCAGGCTGCCCGCTCGATCCTCTGCTGCGCGCAAGGCCTTGAACGCAGCGTCGGCTTCGCCACGGGAGGCGGACAAGGCCCGCGTGTGGCGTGAGGACTCGCGTTCGGCGGCGGCCAGGCGGGCCCGGGCGCCGGCCACGAGAGCCTCGGCCAGCTCCGCCCCGGCCAGCATGCGGGCCTCCTGCTGCTCGGCCTGTGCCGCCAGCCGGCGGGCCTGGGGCCGCAGCTCAGCCAGCAGGTCCCGCACGCGCTCGAGGTTGGACTCGGCCTCGGACAGCTCGCCTTCGGCCTTCTTGCGTCGTCGCTGGTGCTTGCGGATGCCGGCGGCTTCCTCGAACAGGGGGCGCCGCTCCTCCGGTCGCAGGGCCAGGGCCTGATCGACCATGCCCTGGCCGATGAAGAGGAAGGCGTTGTCCGCGAGGTTGGCGTCGTCGAGGAGCTCGACGAGGTCGCGCAGCCGGATCCGCTGGCGGTTGATGAGGTACTCGTTCTCGCCGGAGCGGAAGAGTCGGCGGGAGAGCTCCACCTCACCGAAATCGACCGGCAGCAGCCGGTCCTCGTTATCGATGACGAGGCTGACGTCGGCCATGCCCACGGCACGCCGGTTGGCCGAGCCCGCGAAGATGAGGTCCTCCGCACGCCGGCTGCGCAGCGCCCGTCCCTGCTCCCCCAGGGCCCAGCGCAGGGCGTCCGCGAGGTTGGACTTGCCGCTGCCGTTGGGTCCGACCACGGCCGAGATGCCCGGGCCGAACTCCACGTTCGTCCGCTCGGCGAACGACTTGAAGCCGACCATGCGCAGCTCGCGCAGCCGCGCCAGGCTCACCGTGCGCCGGCCTCGCTGCCGGGCGCGGCCTCGAATCCGGCCAGCGCCGCCTCGGCGGCATGCGTCTCGGCCTCACGCCGGCTGCTGCCCTCGCCGCTGCCCACGACCTCGCCGTCGATGGCCACCTCGACCACGAAATGGCGGTCGTGGTCGGGACCGTCGCTGCTGACGATGCGGTAGGCGGGCGCGCGCCCGCTGGCCGCGAAGGCGTGTTCCTGCAGGCGGCTCTTGGGCGCCTTCAGGGCGTCGGCGGAGACGGCCGCGTCCAGCTCGGGCGCCACCGCGTCGAGGATGAAATGGCGTGCCGCCGCGAGGCCGCGGTCGAGGTAGATGGCGGCCACGATGGCCTCGAAGAGGCCGGCCAGGACGGACGCGCGCTCACGCTCGCCGGAGTTCTCCGCACCCTGGCCCAGGATGAGGGCTTCACCGATCCCCAGCCGGCGCGAGACGCGCGCCAGGCCCCGGGTGGAGACGATGGCCGCGCGGCGGGTGGTGAGGACGCCCTCCTGCTCATCGGGATGGCGCTTGAAGAGCGTCTCCGACATGACCAGCGAGAGCACGGCATCCCCGAGGAACTCCAGGCGCTCGTTGGCGTGCAGAGGGCCCTCGGGGTGCTCGTTGACGTAGCTGCTGTGGACCAGTGCCTCGGTCAGGAGGGCGGGGTCGTCGAAGTCGAGCCCGAGTCGCTCGGCGAGCTCCGCTGCGCTCGTGGGCATCGACCCCGGTCAGGGGCTACTGGTTGAGGCGCTCGTCGATGTAGTCGACAGCGTCCTGGACGGTGCGGATGTTCTCCGCGTCCTCGTCCGAGATCTCCGTCCCGAACTCCTCTTCGAGGCTCATCACGAGCTCGACGAGATCCAGGGAATCCGCATTCAAGTCGTCGACGAACGACGCCTCGAGCTTGACTTCGCTCTCGTCCACACCGAGTTGCTCCACGATGATCTTCTTGAGACGCTCGTAGGTCGACGCGGTCACTCTCTGGTTCCCTCCGTATGGGCTTGGGTCACTGTATCGGTCACGCTCCCGAGATCCGGCGGGGACGTCGTGTCCCGTTCGTTCCCCGCGTTCTCGTTCTGCGCCACCTCATCGGCGACACGCCCGAGAGCGCCATTCATGAGCCGCCGGGTGGGCTCTCCGCTGTAGGTTCGAGCGAGCTCGACCCACTCCGATATCGCGACCCGGGCTGGCGTCGTCGGGCAGTGTAGCAGTTCGCCAACCGCGCAACGCAGCAAGGCGCGGTCGATGCGCGCGAGCTGGACCACCGGATACTGGGGTGCGACCTGCTCGATGGTGGCGTCGATGGTGTCGCGCTTGGTCACGACGGCCGACACGATGCGCGTGGCCTGGGCTGCCGCTCGCTCACCGATGTCGCCCTCCGCGAGGCGTCGCTCCAGCACGCGGGTCGCGGTGCGCTGGCCGAACTCGGCCTCGAAGACCACGGCCAGGGCGATCTGGCGACCCTCCCGCTCCGGCCCGTGGACCGAACCTCTGGCCCGCGACGCCGGGAGCTCCTCAGTCACCGGTGGGGGCCCCGTCCGCGGAGGCCCCGCCGCGCAGGGCGGCAGCCTTGCGCTGGGCACTGGACTTGTCCACGCCCTCCGAGGCGAGGGCAGCGGTGATGCGCTGGGGGATGTTGGCACGAGCGGCGGCGGCGGTCACTTCCACGGCGTAGCCGATCATGCGGCGCTTGGCGCTGCCGTGGGTGATGAGGACGGTGCCGTTGACGCCCAACAAGGGCGAGCCGCCCAGCTTCTCGTAGTCGAAGCGCTCGCGGATGCGACCGATGCCGGGGCGCATGAAGAGGTAGCCCAGCGGGCCCCACGGCGGGCGCCGGAACTCGTCCTCCAGCAGGCCGAAGATGGTGCGCGAGAGGCCCTCGAAGAACTTCATCACGACGTTGCCCACCGAGGCGTCACAGACGACCACGTCGGCGCCATGGCGGGGCACATCGCCACCTTCCACGTTGCCCACGAAGTTGAGATGACCGCCGCGCAGGAGCGCGGTCGCCTCCTGCACCCGCGACTCGCCCTTGCCCTCCTCGCCACCGATGGAGAGCAGGGCCACGCGTGGATGCTCCACGCCCAGCACCCGCTCGCTGAAGAGCGAGCCCATGTGGGCATACTGCGCCAGGTTGACCCCCGTCGAAATCAGTGGTGGCGCCGATGTCGAGCAGCGTGAGCGGGCCGGTCTGGGTGATCATCTGCACGGCCAGGGCCGGACGGTCGACACCCGGCAGCCGCTTGAGATGAAGGATGGCCGAAGCCACGCCGGCACCCGTGTGGCCGGCGGTCACGACCGCGTCGGCCTGGCCATCGCGCACCAGGCGCATGGCCACGTTGATGCTGGCATCCTTCTTGCGCCGGACGGCCACGGCCGGGGCCTCGTCCATGTCCACGGCTTGCCCCGCCTGCACGAGGCGAACATGCGCGGGCAGCGGCTCGTCGATGAACGGCCGCATCCGGGCCTCGTCGCCGACGAGGAGCACCTCGGCGCTGTCGTGCTCGCGGGCCCAGTCGACGACCCCGCGCACGACCTCCTCGGGTGCGTGGTCACCGCCCATGGCGTCGACCGCCACGCGGGGGTGCTCGAGGTATCCCTCCTCCGCCCGGCTGAAGGCATCCACATCCATGTCAGGCGGCTCGCTCGGTCAGGTGCAGCTGAGCGATGTCAGGCGTCTCGCTCGGAGTTCGTCTTCTCGCGGATGCGCACCGCCTCGCGGCCGCCGTACCAGCCACAGTTGGGGCAGGCATGGTGGGGACGCTTGGGCTGGTGGCAGTGTGAGCACGACTCGAGACTGGGGACCGAGATCGCGTGATGCGAACGGCGTTCGCGCTTGCGCGTGCTCGAGACTCGTCGCTTGGGGACTCCCATGGGTTACCTCTTCTGCTACTTGGGATCTTGCATCTGGTCGCGCAGCCGGGCCAGCGTGGCCAGCCGCGGGTCGACGTCATCGCCGGGATGAGCGTGTTCGGGATGGTCGGTCAGGTCCAGCCCACAGATCTCGCACAGGCCGGGACAGTCGGGCCGACAGAGGGGCGCGATGGGCTCGGCGAGCGAGATGGCATCCCGCACGGCCGGTCCAAGGTCGAGCTCATGATGGTCGGACAGGCGCAGGACATCGGGCTCGTCGTCCACGTCCAGCGGCTGGCCGCTCTCGAGGTCGACGGCCGGCCGGGCTACCTCTTCCAGCTCCACGCTGATGGGCGCCCGCGCCGGGCGCAGGCAGCGCGAGCACTGCTCCACCAGGGCCGTCTCCAGGCGTCCCTGGGCGAGGATGCCCCGCCCGGTGTTGGTCAGGCGGATGTGGCCGGTGATGGGATCGGTCAGCTCGACGCCGTCCGCGATCGGCATGACCGGCTCCGCGACCTCGTGGCGTTCGCTGGTTCCGGGCGCCGAGCGCAGCAGGTCGGCGACGTTATAGCTGAGCATGGGTCCGCTCCTCGGGAGCGGACTCGTCGTCTGCTTCGACCGGTGCGCTGCCGTCGGCAGGATAGCGCTCGTCGAGCGCGGAGAGGCCACGGCGGATGGACTGGAGGGCTTTGACGACCTCACCTTCGAGCTTGACCAGCACGTTGGCGGCGTAGGCGTCCGCACCCTGCTGGATCTCGGCGGCCTCGCCGCGTGCCTCCTCGATGATCTCTTCCGAGCGCTGCTCGGCGGCACGCGTTCAGCTCGCGCTCCTCGATGAGGAAGGCGGCCTGCTCCTGGGCTCGGGCGATGATGCGCTCGGCCTCGTCCTGGGCACGCTCCACGAGCCGCGACAATTCCTCGTTGATGCGCTTGGCCTGGCGCACCTCTTCAGGCACGGCCACACGCAGCTGCTCGATCAGGTCGGTGGCAGCCACCTTGTCGACCATGACGGCGTTGGTGCCGGGGAATCGGCGACCCTGCTCGATGAGAGCATCGAGTCGCTCGATGAGGAACATGAGGTCTATGACGCGGACTCCTGTGGGCAGGGATCTCGTGGACAGGACGAAACGACTGGGCATTGTAGCCCACTTCCCCTGTGGCCTTACTCTAGCGGTTCGGTGAGAGCCCGCCCGGGGAGACCGGCAGTCAGCCTCGGTGCAGCTCCTCCAGGCGGCGGGCGACCACGTCGGGCACCATCGCCGAGAGGTCGCCACCGAAGGCCGCGATCTCGCGCACCAGGCTCGAGCTGAGGTAGGCGTGCGCGATGCCGGTCATGAAGAAGACGGTGTCGATCTCCGGTGCCAGCTGCCGGTTGAGGTGGGCGATGGCCTGCTCGTTCTCGAAGTCCGAGAGCGCGCGCAGACCACGCACGATCGAGGTCGCACCCAGCTCGCGCGCGAGGTCCACGGTCAGGCCGTGGAAGGTGGTGACCTCGATGGTCGCAGCTGCTTCCGCGCCGAGCTCGGCGGCGATGGCCTGCTCGATGAGCTCCGCCCGCACCTCGACCTCGAAGGTGGGCTGCTTGCGCGTGTTGACGAGCACCGCCACCACCAATCGGTCGAAGACGACACGAGCCCGGTCGATGACGTCGACGTGGCCGCGCGTGACGGGGTCGAAGGACCCGGGATAGACGGCCAGGCGCATCAGTGGTCTCCCTGCGATGGTTCCACGCTCGCACGATACACGCTCAGCGCGGTCTCCCCGAAGCGCCGCTCGCGGACCCGCTGCAGCACACCCACCACCGCCGGCGGAGCGTCCCGCCAGAAGTGCTTGGCGATCACGACCGCAGCCGCGTCCAGCCAGCCCGCGTCTGAGCCCAGGCGCTCGAGGGCGGCCCGCAGGTCGGCGACCTGCGGGTACGGCGGGTCGAGCAGGACGAAGGCGAACGGCGCGGGCGGCTGCGGTGTGGCCAGGTAGGCCAGGGCGTCGCGCCGCTCGACCGCGGCCCCGTGGGCGAGGCCGGTGCGTTCCAGGTTGCGCCGGATGACCGCGCAGGCGCGTCCGTCTCGCTCCACCAGCACCGCCGCCGGCGCACCTCGGCTGAGGGCCTCGATGCCACCGGCGCCCGAGCCCGCGAAGAGATCGAGGGCCGCCCCGTCCCACACGTCCTCACGCTCGGACTCGGCCATCGAGAAGAGGGCCTGCTTGACCTTGTCCGCCAGGGGTCGCGTGCCCGGTCCCGGCGCCGCCAGGCGCAGGCCACCGGCCGCGCCCGTGATGACCCGGCCCGCGTCAGGCACCGACCGCCTCCTCGTCCATGCCCTCGCCTGCGGCGATGTCGCGCAGCCAACCCTCATTGAGCGCCCGTCCGAAGTCCTCCAGGTCGGCGCGCAGACGACCGTGCTCGTCGACCATGCCTTCGGCCAGCTGACGACAGCGCAGCGCCAGCTCGCGGTCGTCGGCGTGCGTCAGCGAGGCCAGGCGCATGCGTGGGAGGCCGCTCTGGCTCAGGCCCAGCACGTCGCCCTCGCCACGCAGCCGCCAGTCCTCCTCCGCCAGCACGAAGCCGTCGCTCGAATCGTGGACCGCCTTGAGCCGGGCGCGGGCCGTGCTGTCCTCGCCGATGTCGGCCACCAGCACACAGAACGAGGCGGCCGAGCCGCGCCCCACGCGCCCGCGCAGCTGGTGCAGCTGGGAGAGCCCGAAGCGGTCGGCCTCGAGCACGATCATGAGCGTGGCCTCCGGCACGTCCACGCCCACCTCGAGCACGGTCGTGCCCACGAGCAGGTCGATGTGACCGTCACGGAAGCGCGACATCTCGGCCTCCCGCTCGGCAGCCGACATGCGCCCATGCACGAGGCCCACGTGCAGCGGGGCCAGCTGTCGACGCAGGCGCTGGGCGACCTCCTCCGCGCCCCGTGCGGCGGGGTAGCCGTCGGTCTCGGGCAGCGACGGGGCCGGCTCGGGCAGGTCTTCGCCCTCCGCGCCGAGCGGATCGATGTGGGGCACGACGACGAAGGTCCGGTGCCTGGCCGCGGCCTCCTCGCGCACCTTCTGCCACGTGCCCGCCAGGTCGCCCGGGGCCTTGACCCCGGTACGCGTGGGCTCGCGGCCCGACGGTGCCGAGCGCAGGTCCGAGACGTCGAGATCGGCGTAGAGCACCTGCCCCAGCGTGCGCGGGATGGGTGTCGCCGTCATCAGCAGCACGTGGGGTGAGTAGCCCTTGGCCGCGATGGCCTCGCGTTGGGCCACGCCGAAGCGGTGCTGCTCGTCCACCACCACCAGGTCGAGGCGGGCATAGGTCACGGACTCCTGCAACAGCGCGTGCGTGCCCACCACGACCTGGGCCTGCCCGACCGCGATGGCCTCGTGGGCGGCTCGGCGTCCGGCCGCGCTGAGCGACCCGGTGAGCAGCGTGACCGGGATGGCCACGTCGGCGAGCAGGTCACCGACCGTCTCGGCCAGCTGGCGTGCGAGCAGGTCGGTCGGGGCCAGCAGCACGCCCTGGCCGCCCGCTCTCGCAGCCAGGCCCAGGGCATAGGCCGCCACGGCCGTCTTGCCCGAGCCGACGTCGCCCTGCAGCAGGCGCAGCATGGGCACGCTGCGGGCCAGGTCGGCGCGGATGGCATCCATGGCCGCCGCCTGGTCGGACGTCAGGCCGACCTCCCGCCCGACCCGCCGGGCCAGGCCTTCCACGACCCCCGTGCGCACCGCGGTATCGCCGGCGGCGTCGGTCGTGATGGGTGCCCGCGGCTGGGCGTCGGCACGCTGGCGCCGACGAGCGACCATGCCCACCTGCAGGGCCAGCAGCTCATCGTGTGCCAGCCGCCGGACCGCTGCGTCGCGCTCCTCGAAATCAGCCGGGAAGTGGGCTGCGCTCACGGCCTGGCGGAAGGTCGGTCGGCCCTCCCGCAGTGTGGCCGGCAGGTAGTCCGGCTCGAGCAGGTGCCCATAGCGCTCCAGGCCGCCATCGATGGCCGCCCGCAGGGTCCGGGCGGTGACGCCGCGCGTGAGGCGGTACTCGGGCACGATGCGTCCGGCGTGGAGCATGTCGCTGCCGTCGTCGCGCTCGAAGTCTGGGTTGTCGATCTGGGGCTGGTAGCGGAAGTGCTTGAGCTTGCCGCTCACCACCACCTCATCGCCTTCCTTGAGCTGCCGGTCGATGAAGCGGCGGCCGAACCACACCGCATCCACCGTGTGGTGTCCGTCCCGCAGGACCGCGGTGGTGCGCTGCAGGCGGCGCCGGAAGGTCCGCTCGACCCGGATCAATTCGATCACCGCGCGCACCGTCACATGCTGTCCAGCGTCGAGGTCGAGCAGGGCGGAGACCGGCGTGAACGCGCGCAGGTCGCGGTAGCGCTTGGGGAAGGTCGTGAGCAGATCGCCCACGGTGGCGATGCCCAGCCGCCGACCGTAGCGGCCGAGCGGGCGGGCGCCGGGCAAGCCCGAGCGAGCGATGGGGGTCTGCAGGCTGGCGGCCGCGGACGGCTCGGGGGAGGCTGTTCTGGCCACGCTCCTATTCGACCGCCACCAGCAGGTGGTCGTGGGCCTGGCCGCCGTCCACGATCTCGACCTCCGCGCCGAAGCCCGCGAGCTCGATGTGCTCGCACAGCCGCAGGTTCGAGCCGGGCGTCTCGCTGCGGCCACAGTAGATGGTCACCAGCTCCATCTCCTCCATCGTCGAGAGCGCGTGCAGGGTCACTTCCTCCACGCTGGTCCCGGCCGAGATGACGTGGCGGTCGGCATCGAGCGCGAGCACCTGGCCCTGTTGCACGGCGATGCCGTCGACGACCGAGTCGCGGGCCGCGGTGATGACGCGGAAAGAGCGCACCCCCGCCGCCTCCTCGCGCATCCGCGCGATGTTGTCGGCCAGCGAGGCCTCGAGAGAGAAGCCCATCGTGGCCGCGATGCCCTCGGCCGCGTTGCGCGTGGGCACGACCGCCACGTCCACCCCCGTCGTGAGCTCGGCCGCCTGGTCGGCCGCCAACAGCGCATCGCGATCGTTGGGCAGGACCACGACCGCGGTCGTGCCGCAGGCCAGAATGGCCTCGGCGATCTCGCCGACGGACGGCCGGGTCCCGTGGCCGGGGACCACGACGTGGGCACCCAGCGACTCGAACACCCGGGTCATGCCCTCGGCCGCGCTCACGGCCACGACCGAGACGCCCTCGGATCGAGCGTTCGTCGAAGGCTGTGCCGACGTCCCGAGGTGATGTGACACCTGGTCATCGAGGTCCAGCACCTCGACGTCGGAGATCCGGCCCAGGGCCAGGCCCGCGGCGATGGCCAGGTCGGGCCGAGCCCCGTGCACGTGCACGCGCACGAGCCGTTCGTCGCCGGCCACGACCACCGAGTCCCCCACCGCCTCGATGGCGGCGCGCAGCGCGGCCACGTCGATCCCGCCGTCGGCGGCGCTCACGAGGTACTGGGTCTCGTAGCCATGGGCCCGGCTGGAAGTCGTGCCCTCGATCGCCTTGGCGGTCGCCAGCGCGGGCGTCACGGCCGGGGCAGCCGCCCCCGCCACCAGCGCCCCGCGCTGGGCGAGGACCTCGGCCCGCCGTCGGGCGCGGGAGAGGCGACGGCTGCGACCCTCCACCTGCAACATGCCCTCCAGCACACGGTAGAGCCCCTGCCCACCCGAGTCGACGACACCGGCGTCCTCCAGCACGGGCAAGAGGGTCGGCGTGCGCTGGACCGAGCTGGCGGCAGCCTCGATGACGTCGGCCAGCACCGCCTCGACGTGCGGCTGGCGTCCGGCCGCCGACTCGGCGGCTTCCGCGGCGTCGCGGATGACCGTCAGGATCGTGCCCTCGACCGGGGTCAGCACCGACTGGTAAGCCACCTCGGAGCCCTTGCGCAGCCCAGCCGCCAGGTCGACGCCGGTGGCGCGCGCGCGGCCGTCGGCACCGTGGGTCATGCCCCGGATGATCTGGGAGAGGATGACGCCGCTGTTGCCGCGTGCACCGGTGAGCGCTCCACGGCTGAGGGCCTCGGCCACCGATTCGAGGTCGCGCCCATCCTCCGGCAGCGACTCGGCCTCGGCCAGGGCGGCGCGCATGGTGGCCAGCATGTTGGAGCCGGTGTCGCCGTCGGGCACGGGGAAGACGTTGAGCGCATCGACCTCGTCGACGTGCCGCTCCAGGTTGCGGGTGGCGGCCTCGACCGCGCGCATGAGCGTGGGCCCGTCGACGTAGAGCCGCGTCATGCGCGGCCGTCCACGAGGGCTCGCCAGCGCCGCCGCGTGGCTTGGGTATGGCGTGGCATGGCTCGGCTCCCTCCGTTCTCGCGAGGCCGATGGTATGATACGCGGCCGTGCGGTCGTTACTCGACCCACCCTTTTTTCACACACTCCTGAGGAAGATCATGGCTCGCTCCTGCACGAAGTGCGGCAAGACCTCCATGCGCGGATACAACCCCCAGTCGTCCGGGATGAACCGCGTCCGGGCCAAGCGCCGCTACGACGTCAACCTGCAGCAGCTCAAGGTCTACGAAGGCGGCCGGGTCACGCGGACGCTCATCTGCACCCGCTGCCGCCGCACCCTGATGAAGCCCGCCCCCTAGGCGGTTCTCAGGGCTCGTACCCGAGCTCCCGCAAGCGCGGCCCACACAGCCGCTCGACCAGCTGCCGTTCGTCGGCGCCCAGGTCGTCCCGCCAGCGCCCCACTGAGGCAGCGTTCACCGCGCCTTCGTAGTCGGGGCGTTTCGTCTGCCCGTCGGCGGGGGGCACGGTCGAGGCCAGCCAGGCAGGTTCGGCGTCGACGCCGAGCCCATCGCAGACCCGAGTCAGGACGGTCATCGGATCGGCCACCAGGTCCTCGTAGCGCAGCTCCACGTAGCGCGGATCGTCCCGCCGGGCCAGGCCCGCGGCGGTGTCGGCCAGCCAGCGCTGGGCGTACCACTCGAGCGGCCGCTCCACCAGCACCTTCTGCCAGGCCCCGTCCGTCCAGCGCCAATCAGGATGCTGGCGCATGGAGCAGACGACGTCGCGCCCATCGCGGATGATGTGCACGAGCGAGGCCCGCGGGAAGCGCTCCACGATCCAGTCCAGGTAGCGGATGTTCTGTGGCGTCTTCTCGGCCCAGCGCTCCTTGCCTGCGTCGGCCAGCACGCGGCGCGCGAAGGCGTCGATGAAGGCGCCCTGCGAAGGCGAGGCCGAGCGCATCGCCGTCAGCTCGTCGAAGGGGATGTCGTAGGCGGCTGCGAGGAACTCGAGGTTGTAGGCCGCGGGCACGAAGAGCTTCGTCTCCGGGCCGGCACACACGGTTGGATGGCGGTCGAAGAGGCGCCGTAATACGGTCGTGCCCGAACGCGGGGCGCCACCCATGACGATGTGCGGCTGGTCGGAGCGGTAGGCGGCCGCACGCCAGCGATGCTGGCGCATGCGGACCAAGCGGTTGCGCACGCGCGTGCGCAGCGGGCTGCCGGCCATGACCCTAGCCGTGGCTGTCGAGCCAGATGGTCATGGGCCCGTCGTTGACCAGCTCCACCTCCATCTCGGCTCCGAAACGGCCCCGGCCGAGGGCGATCCCCCGGGCCTCCACGGCCGCGGCGAACACCTCCACCAGCTCGGCCGCGAGATCCGGCGGGGCGGCCCCGATGAAGGATGGCCGGCGCCCCTTGCGCGTATCTCCGTAGAGCGTGAACTGGCTGACCACGAGCATGCTGCCGCCGACATCCGCCAGCGAACGGTTGGTACGGCCATCCTCGTCCCGGAAGATGCGCAGGTCGACGGACTTGTCGGCCAGCATCCTGGCCACCTCAGCGGTGTCGTCCGGGCCGATACCCACGAGGGCCAGCAGCCCCGCACCCACCGCGCCGGTGACGTCGCCGTCGACGCGCACTTCCGCGCGGGTCACGCGCTGGAGCAGGACGCGCATCTAGCCGATGCTCGCGCTGGCGGCCTCGTAGCCCTGCCGTGCGAGCGACTTGACCAGCTCGACCTCATCGGAAGCGTCCTGGCCGCGCTGGAAGAGGGCCGAACCGACGACGCAGACGTCGATGCCGTGGCGGCCCACGATCTCGGCGGTCTTGCTGTTGACGCCGCCATCGACGTGCACGCGTCCCCCGCGACCGGTCTCGGCCAGGCGGAGCCGGGCCTCGCCGATCTTGGGTGCGGTCTCGGGCAAGAACCCCTGCCCACCCCATCCGGGATAGACGCTCATGATCAGGATGATGTCGAGCTCGTTGAGCCAGGGCTCGACGGCGTCCACGGGCGTGTCCGGGCTGACCGCCAGGCCCGCTTGCTTGCCGGCCTCGTGGATGGCCTCGATGGCGGCCTGCTTCTGCGCCCCGTCCTCTGACGACTCGACGTGGAAGGTGATGCTCTGGGGGTCGGCCTCGATGAAGCGGTCGATGTAGCGTGCCGGCTCGCTGATCATGAGGTGCACGTCGAGCGGCATCTCCGTCAGCCGGCGGAAGGCTGCCACCACGTCCGGGCCGAAGGTGATGTTGTCCACGAAGTGGCCGTCCATCACGTCGAGATGGAGGCGGTCGGCGCCGGCCCGCTCCATCTTGTGCACGACCCGGTCGAGGCGGCTGAAGTCGGCATTGAGGATGCTGGCGGAGACGAGTGCCTCGTACGGCTCGCTCATGCCGGACCCCCGGGGTTGGCACCGGGGCCGTTGGCCACGCCGGCGGTGGGCCCACCCAGGAGGGCGGCTGCGCTGCGGCGCTCGATGACGTCGCGACGGCGCTGGACCGCGACGGGTGCGGGCTCGCCGGCCTTCTCCGCGGCCAGCTGGCCACAGGCCGCGCCGATGTCCAGGCCCCGATTGCGGCGCACGGTGGTGTGCAGGCCGACGGCGCGCAGGACGGTAGCGAAGTCCTCCACGCGCTCGGGCGAAGAAGGCTGCCAGGGTGTGTGCGCGACCGGGTTCATGGGGATGAGGTTGACATGTGCGAGCCGGCCGCGCAGGAGCTCCGCGGTGGCCTCGGCATCGGCAGGCGTGTCGTTGATGCGGTCGATCATGACCATCTCGTAGGTCACCCGGCGACCGGTGGCGTCGGCATAGGCAGTGGCCGCCGCGACCACCTCGGCCAGGGGGTACTTGCGGTTGAGCGGCACGAGCACGTCGCGCAGCTCGGGGCGGGCGGCGTGCAGCGACACGGCCAGCTTGTACTGCCGGCGCAGGCCGGCCATGCGCTCGATGCCGGGAACCACGCCGCTGGTCGAGACGGTGATGTGCCGCTGCCCCAAGCCAAAGCGGTTGCTGTCGCTGAGCGCGGCGCAGGCCGCCAGCACGGCGTCCGCGTTGAGCAGTGGCTCGCCCATGCCCATGAAGACGATGTTGGTCAGGCGGCGGCCCTCGGCGGCCAGCTCGTTGCGCCAGTAGCGCGCCTGGTCGATGATCTCCGACGTGCGCAGGTCGCGCCACAGCCCCAGCTCGCCGGTGGCACAGAAGGGACAGCCCACGGCACAGCCGGCTTGGCTCGAGATGCACAGCGTGGTGCGTTCGCGGCGTGGCCCCCGGGCCGGATAGCGCATCAGCACCGACTCCACGACGCGGCCGTCGTCAAGCGTGTGCAAGGCCTTGTCCGTCAGGCCGCGGTCCGCCTGCCGGCGCTCGGTGCCGGTCAGGGTGTAGAAGCGGTAGTCCTGCTCGAGCGCGTCGCGCAGCGGTCCGGGCAGGGTGTGGATGTCGGCGAACGACTGGGCACGGCCGGACCACACATGGTCGGCCAGCTGGCGGGCGCGGAAGGCTGCCTCACCGCGATCGGCGAACCACGAGAGCAGCTCCTGGGGCGAGGCATCGGCGATCCCCGGCCGCGTGTCCTGCGGCCCGCTGGCCGGCAGGTCGATCAGCGGCAACGCGCCATCGGCGCGATCGGTGGGGGTGTCGGCAGGGTCGGAGAAAGGAACAGGGTCAGGGCTGGGCATCGAGGCGTGATGGTACCGCCGAACGGCGGATGGGGCGTGGCGGCGGCCGCGGCGGTACTCGGCGCCACACGGACGGCGTTGGCCTAGGACCGGCGGCCGCAGCGGTACTCGGCGCCACACGGACGGCGTTGGCCTAGGACCGGCGGCCGCGGCGGTACTCGGCGCCACACGGACGGCGTTGGCCTAGGACCGGCGGCCGCGGCGGTACTCGGCGCCACGCATGCGCCGCTTGCCGGCCGGCTGGACCTCGTCGAGCTGGAGCACACCATCGGCGGTCACCAGGCCCAGCGTCTCAGCGATCGGGACGAGCGCACCGGGATCGCCCGGCACCGGCCGGTCCGGGATGCTCGCGGCCCATACCTTCAGCCGCGCCGCAGAGGACGCGTCACCGCCGAGCTCGATGAACGAGCCGGGCCAGGGCTGGTAGGCGCGCACCTGCCGCTCGAGCTCGACCGCCGGCCGGCGCGGGTCGAGCCGGCCATCCTCACGTCGCAGCTGTCGGGTCAGGCTGATTCCCTCGGCCGGCTGGGGCTGGGCGCGCAGCGTCCCCTCGAGCCAGGCGGGAAGGGTCGCGATCAGCAGGTCGGCCCCCAGCTCAGCCAGTCGTTCCTCCAGCTCCGGCGTCGTCTCCGTGCCGTCGAGGGCGATCTCTGCCTGGGCCACGATGGGGCCGGTGTCCAGCCCCTCGTCCATAGACATGACCGTGACACCGCCGACGCTATCACCGGCCAGGATCGTGCCCATCACCGGGGCTGCGCCACGATGGCGCGGCAGGAGGGAAGGATGGACGTTCAGGGCACCCCGTGGCGGCAGGGCCAGGACCATGCCGGGGACGATGCGGCCATAGTCCGCGAGCACGATGAGCCCGGGGTCCGAAGCACGTAGCTCGTCCACCACGGCCGCGTCCCGCAGGGTGCTCGGCGAGCGCACCGGCAGACCATGGGCCACCGCGAGGTCGGCGACCGGCGTCGGCGTGAGGACCTGCTTGCGGCCAGCTGGCCGGGGTGGCGCGGTGACGACCGAATCGACCGTGACCAGGTCGCTCTCGAGCAGACGTTCGAGCACAGGCAGGGCCACGGGGCCGCTGCCGAAGAAGAGGATACGCACCGGCGCGACCATCGCTCGAGCCTCCGCGGGAGCTAGCCCAGCGCCGGCATCTCCTCTCCGGTCTCGGCCAACTCCTCCTCCATGCGCGACACCGGGATGAGGTCGTCGAGGGACGCCAGGTAGTCGATGTAGAGGATACCCTTGAGGTGGTCGAGCTCATGCTGCATGGCGCGGGCGAGCAGGCCGGTGCCGTGCTCACGGATCTTGCGGCCGAAGCGGTCCTGGGCTTCCACCCACACCTTGTCCTTGCGCGACACGTAGGCCACGTAGCCGGGCAGCGAGAGGCAACCCTCAAGGTCATTGTCCTCGCCCGACGAACGCGTGATCACCGGATTGACGAGCTCGTAGAGATGGCCTTCGACCTCGATCGTGCAGACCTGTAGCGCTTCGCCGATCTGAGGGGCCGCGAGGCCCACGCCAGGCGCGTCGCGCATGGTGTGCGCCAGGTCGTCGAGCAGCTCGTGCAGGTAGGGGCCGAAGCTGTCGACCGGCTCGCCCTTGAGGCGCAACCGTGGATCACCGAGGGTAAGGATGGGCTTGACGGTCATGCGCCGAGTATATGACGAGGGCCGCAAGCGCTGGCTGTGCCCGACGCCTGGAGCGTGACGCTTTCGGGCCGGCGCTTGGAGGCGAGCTCCGGGCCGGCGCTTGGAGGCTCTTCAGGCTGGCGCCTCTGGCTGGCCCCCAGCTGATTTGTCTCCGGGCCGTTCATCTCACCGCCGGAGCCATTGGACGTTCACGACCCGCCGGGGCCGCTTGACCGGCAAATCTCCGGGGCCACTTGCCGTTCGTCTCGCCGCCGGCACCACTTGCCGTTTGTCTCGCCGCCGGCGCCACTCGACCGGCGAACCGCTCCGGGGTGCCGTGATCCTCGTCCCCGGGCGTCGAGTGGCAACGAGCCCGAGACGCATGACCCCGGAAGGGCCGGGTGGTGGCACTCGGCGGTCGAGTGGCGACTGCGGTGGGACACATGACCTGACGTGTCGGGCGCGAGGCGAGAGGCGTACGGCACCGCATGGCGCGAGGCGAGAGGGGTAGGGCGCCGTGAGCGTCTCGCCGCCGGCACCACTTGCCGTTCGTCTCGCCGCCGGCGCCACTCGACCGGCGAACCGCTCCGGGGTGCCGTGATCCTCGTCCCCGGGCGTCGAGTGGCAACGAGCCCGAGACGCATGACCCCGGAAGGGCCGGGTGGTGGCACTCGGCGGTCGAGTGGCGACTGCGGTGGGACACATGACCTGACGTGTCGGGCGCGAGGCGAGAGGCGTACGGCACCGCATGGCGCGAGGCGAGAGGGGTAGGGCAACGTAAGCTGCGCGCCCCTACGAGGCAGGGCCTGGGCGCTGCGCCCGCACGAAACCCCTCGCACGAGACCACGCCCACCCCCGCCGCGCTACAGCAGGCTCTCCGGGTCCACGTCGACCGACCACGGTGCACCCGGATCGCCGCCGAGCACGGCCACAGGATCGTCGCCACGCAGGACCACGTGGAACCGCCAACGCCCACCGCGGCGTGCGATGAAGGCCGGTACCGGCCCCAGCACCGAGACACGCGCGCCCAGCTGCGCGGCGTGGTCCCGCAGGCGCGAAACGAGCTCCACCGCAGCGGTCTCGGCTGCCGGCCGGTCGGGCAGGGCGACGGTGAGCTTGATGAGCCGTCCGAAGGGCGGCGAGCCGAAACGCCGCCGCCGCGCCAGCTCGGCTTCGATGAAGCTGCTCGCGTCGCCCTCGGCCACGGCGGTGATGGCGGGGTGGTCGGGCTGGTAGGTCTGGATGAAGGCCCGCCCCGGGCGGTCGCCACGCCCGGCCCGACCCACCGCCTGCGTGAGCAGCTGCCAGGTCCGCTCCGCGGCACGCTCGTCGGGCAGGTTGAGCGCGATGTCCGCACTGACCACGCCCACCAGCACCACCTCCGGCACGTCGAGCCCCTTGGCCACCAGGCTGGTGCCCACGAGCACGTCGGACTCGCCCGCGGTGAACTCGTCGATGACGCGTGCGGCCGCACCCTTGCGCTCCACCACGTCCCGGTCGAGACGGGCCACGCGCAGCTTGGGAAAGCGCACGCGCAGCTCCTGCTCCACGCGCTCGGTCCCGCCGCCGAGATAGCGGATGCGCACCGACCCGCAGGCCGGACAGCGCCGAGCGACCGGTGCGCTGGCCCCGCAGTGGTGGCAGCGCAGGGCCACCACCGAGGCGTGGAACACGAGGGGCCGCTGGCACTCGGGGCAGATCTGGACGTAGCCGCAGTCGCGACAGAGCACGACCGAGGCCGCGCCCCGTCGGTTGATCATCAGCACCGCGCGCTCGCCGGCCGCGGTGTCGAGCGAGTGCAACGCTTCGACGAGCGGCGCCGACAGCAAGCCCCGGTTGCCCTCGGCCAGCTCCGCGCGCAGGTCCACCACCGCCACCGTCACCGGTGCGCCCGAGCGACGCCCGCGCAGGCGCACGTGCCTGATCGCGCCTGCCTGCGCTCGTCCGATGGTCACGATGTCCGGCGTGGCCGAGCCTAGTACTACCGGCACCTCGGCCAGGCGGCCGAGCGCGAGCGCCACGTCGCGACCCTGGAAACGGGGCGTGCGATCAGCCTTGTAGGCGGGGTCGTGCTCCTCGTCCACGATGACCACGCCCAGCCGCTCCGGTGGCGATAACACGGCCGTGCGCGTGCCCACCACCACGCGCGCAGCGCCGGCCCGGATCCGGCGCCACTCGTCGGCTCGCTCGCCATCGCTCATGGCGCTGTGGAGCATGGCCACGTCCTCGTCGAGGTCGTAGCGCAGGCGGTCGATGAGCGGTGTGGCCAACGCGATCTCCGGCACCAGCACCAGCGCCCCCCGGCCGGCCGCCAGGGCGTGACCGATGACCTCCGCGTAGACGGCGGTCTTGCCGCTGGCGGTGTCGCCTTCCAGCAGCACCGCCTCGGCCCGTCCCTCGTCGATGGCCGCGCACACGACCTCGAACGCGGCCAGCTGCTCGGGATCGAGGTGGCTGCCCTCCGGCCGGCTGCCTCGCGCAGGGTCGGCCCGTCCCGCCAGCGGCCGGCGCTCCTCGACCCGCACCTCGTATGCGAGCAGGCCGCGCTTGACGAGTCCGGTCACCGCCGACGAGCCGTGCCGCTCGGCCAGGCGCGCGGCCACCTCGGTCCCTTCGCCACCGGATTCCCCGAGCTCCAGCAGCAGTGCCTTCTGCCGCGGGCCCAGGGCACGCCCCGGCGTTCGGCCGCCGTCCGCCACGACGGAAGCTGCCTCGCGACCGGCCGGGGTCAGCAGCACCCAGCGCACCTCGCGCGGCCCGCTGCTGGGCGAGACCACGCGCCACTCCAGGCGCAGCTGCCCATCGGTCTCCAGCTCCCGCAGTGCGCGCAGCAGCGTCGCGCGGCTGGGTGCCGAGGGCAGGTCATCCACCGCCACGCCGGCCTCGCCTCCAGCCCGAACGGCCTCGAGCAGGGGGTCCGCCAGCGCGCGCACGACACTCGAGCCAGCAGCACGGGCACCATCGGCACCATCGGCACCATCGGCACCATCGGTACCACCGGCACCTCGGGTACCACCGGCACCTCGGGTACCACCGGCACCTCGGGTATCACCCGCACCTCCGGTTGCACCAGCCCCTCCGGCTGCTCCAGCACCATCGGCACCGTCGGCACCTCGGGCACCACCCGCACCTCCGGTTGCACCAGCCCCTCCGGCTGCTCCAGCACCATCGGCACCTCCGGCACCATCGGCATCTCCGCCCCCGGGCGCCTCGTCGCCCCTCCCCTCCGCCACGAAGGCGAACAGCTCGATCCGCTCCAGCGTGCCCGGCGGCAGCATCGCCCGCACGACCAGACCGGCCGGGGCCAGATAGTGCTCGGTCACGTGTCGTGCCAGCGCTCGCCACAGCGGACCCAGGAGCGGCCCGTCGGAGCGCACCCGCGCCAGGACCGGCTTGGCCGCCATCTCCGGCGCACCCGCATCACCGAGGATGACGCCCACCGCCCGACGCCGGCCGAACTCGACCATGACCGCCTCGCCCGCCTCGACCCCAGCGAGCGTGGCGGGCACGGCGTACGTGTAGAGCCGCCCGCCGGCTGCGCCCGGCGCATCGACCGCGACCTCGACGAAGCGCGGCTCCGCCATGCCAGCCTAGTCCGCCATCCCGGCCTAGACGGTGATCGTGCGCTCGGCGAAGCGCTCGTGCTCGGCCGAGATGATGGCGTCGATCTCCTCGGCCGTCTCATCGATGCGGTCGGTCTCGTTCACGACCACGTGGTCGAACTCGCCGCGACGGGCCATCTCGATGCGCGCGTTGCGCAGGCGGATGTCGAGGTCCTTGGGCGGCTCCGTGCCGCGGTTGACCAGCCGGCGCTCGAGCTCCTCCATCGAGGGCGGCACGACGAAGATGAGCAGCGCGTCACGCACCCTGGCCCGGATCTTGTCCGCGCCCTGCACGTCGATCTTGAGGATGGCATCGCGGCCGTGGGCCAGGGCCGACTGCACCTGGTCGCGGGGGGTCCCGTACCAGTGGCGGTGGACCTCGCTCGCCTCGAGCAGGCCCTCGTCCGCCACCAGGCGCTGATAGTCGTCGAGCGAGAGGAAGTGGTAGTGCACTCCGTCGATCTCGTTGGGCCGCCGGTCGCGAGTGGTGACCGTGATGACGTAGCTACGTGGAAAGGGCGCCTTGCGCCGCTGCATGGCGTCGAGGACCGCATCCTTGCCCACCCCGGACGGACCGGAGATGATCACGACCTGTGCCCCTGGCTGTCCCTCGATCGCGCGAATCCCTAGCTCCTTCCTGCGTCGGTCGTGCGCAGCCCGTCCAGCACGGACTCGAGCTCCTCCGGCAATGGTGCCTCACATCGTACGAGCCGGCCCGACCCCGGCGACAGGAACTCCATCTTCCAGGCATGGAGAAAGAGGCGGCCCAGCCCGTGCGGTCCGCGCCGCACGTCGCCGGTGGCATAGACCGGGTCGCCCGCGGCCGGGTGGCCGATGGAGGCGAGGTGCACGCGGATCTGGTGGGTGCGGCCGGTGATGAGGTCGAGCTCCAGCAGCGTCCACTCGGCGAAGCGCTCGCGCACCCGGTAGCCGGTGACCGCGGGCTTGCCCTGGGCCGTGACGGCCATGCGCTGTCGGTGGCGCGGGTCCCGGCCGATGGGCTTCTCGATCCGGCCCAGCTGCGCGTTGACCACGCCGCCCGCCAGCGCGAGGTAGGTCTTGCGGACCCGTCGCGCCTTGAGTTGCGCCTGCAGCGAGACCTGGGCGGCGTCGTTGCGCGCGACCACGATGAGCCCGGATGTGTCGCGGTCCAGCCGGTGCACGATGCCGGGCCGCTCCACGCCCGCGACCGTGCCCAGGCCGCCCCAGCCGGCCTCCAGCGCCAACAGCGCGTTGACCAGCGTGCCCGTCGCATGCCCGGGCGCGGGATGCGTGACCAGCCCCGCGGGCTTGTCGATGACGATGACGTCGTCATCCCGATAGACCACATCGAGCGGGATGTCCTCCGGCACCAGCTCGTCCGGCCGAGCCTCGGGCACGTCCAGCACCAGCGCCTGGCCGGCCCGTACCGGGTCGCGCGCGCGGACCCGCTCACCCGCGCTGGTCAGCCGACCGTCGCTGATGAGCCGTTGCACGTACGCACGCGAGAGGCCCGAAGCATCGGCCATGAAGCGATCGGCGCGACTGCCGGCGGCACCTTCGGGCACGGTCACCGAGAGCGGCCCGCTCATACGCTCCCCTCCGGCTTGTGGGCCGCCCCGGAGGCCGGGGGCACAGCGGGCGCGCGGTCGCCCAGCAGGGCGGCCCCGAGCAGCAGCAGGATGCCGATGAAGACCGCGGCGTCGCTGAAGTTCCAGGTGTACCAGCGTGAATCGCCGATGCCCATGTCCACGAAGTCCACGACGTGGCCGAAGCGCACGCGGTCGATGAGGTTGCCCACCGCGCCTCCGAGCAGCAGGCCGAGACCGACCGTGACCATGGGCCCGAGGCCCGCCCCATAGCGCCACTCGTACCAGGAGATCCCGCCGATGACGAAGAGGGAGAGCAGGGCCATGAGGCCGGCCGTGGCATCGAGGAAGCCGAAGATGGCGCCGTCGTTATAGGTCTTGGCGATGCGGACCAGATCGCCGATGAGCTCGGTCGGTCCGCCCGGCTCACCCGACGACACCGAACGGGAGGCGAGCTCGAACGAGGCGTCGACCCAGGTCTTGGAGAGCTGGTCGAGGAGGATGACGGCGGCGGCCAGGCCCAGGAACAGGGCCCAGCGGCGGCGCCTCCGGGCAGGCGTCTCGGGTGGGCGGGACGTGGCCGAGGCGGATGCCTCAGCCACCGACGCCCTCCAGCGCGACCGTCACCGATCCCGCTCCCAGGGCCAGCTGGGCAGCGGTCGCGCCAGCCGGCGCGGGGCCGCGATGGATCTCGTCGGCCAGCACGTCCGCGGCCACGCCCTCGAGGTGCGGCTCGAGCCGCTCCATGGCCTCGGCCGGGCCGTCGAGGTAGAGCGAGACCCGCGCATCGAGCGCCAGCTCGGCCTGCTTGCGCAGGTCCTGCACCGCGCGCGTCAGCTCGCGGGCGTCGCCCTCGGCCAGCAGCTCCGGCGTGAGCTCGGTATCGATGACCACCACGATGCCCTCGTCGTGGGCTACGGCTGTGCCCTCCCGGGGCGTGGCCAGGATCTCCACCTCATCGGGCGCGAGGGTCACGCCGCCGAGCGTGACCGAGCCGTCGGGGTGGTACTCGACGTCGTTGGCGCGAGCGGCAGCCATGATGGCCGGGATGGCCGAGCCATACTTCTTGCCGATGACCGGCAGCAGCGGCTTCACGCGCCGGTCGAGCAGCTCCGATTCGTCACCGATGATCTCGACGGTCTTGACGTTGAGCTCCTCCGCCAGCTGCCACAGCAGCTCATCGATGGCGTCGTCGGGCAGCCCCTCCACGAGCGCCCCGCTGGGCAGGGCCAGCCACAACGTGCCCAACGGCTGGCGCACGCGGATGCCGGCCTGGCTGCGCAACGTGCGGCCCAGCTCGACGGCCCGGCGCAGGTCGCTCATGGCCGCCTCCAGGGCGGTGTCCCGCAGGGGCGCCAGGTCGGCCGCCGGCCAGGCGCTGAGGTGCACCGACTCGGGTGCGTCCTCCGCGGTCGGCGCCACCAGCACCTGGTGGAAGCGCTCGGCCAGGAAGGGCAGCAGCGGCGCCATGGTGCGAGCCACGCTCATCAGCGCCAGGTGCAGCGTGCCGAAGGCGGCGTCGCGGTCGGCGGCATCATCGCCCCGCGAGAGGCGCCGGCGCGAGCGCCGCAGCCACCACGTGGAGAGGTCGTCCACGAAGGCGCTGATGGCGCGGGTGGCGCCGCGGGTGTCGTACACCTCCATCGAGCGCCCGGCGAGCGCGGCCATCGCAGCCGCGCGCGAGAGGATCCAGCGATCGAGCAGCGAACGGGCAGGGTCGTCGGCCTGCTCGCCGATGACCGCGCGCGACGGTGCCCAGCCACCCAGTCGGGCATAGGTCGTGAAGAAGGCCAGCACGTTCCACAGCACCAGCAGCTCGCGCCGCGCCTCGTCCGCGGTGTGGTAGCCGAAGAGGATGTTGTCCTCCGGTCGCGCGCTCGCGTACATCCAGCGCATGACGTCCACGCCCATGCGCTCGGCGGCCTCGTTGAACTCGATGGCGTTGCCCCATGACTTGTGCATCGGGCGGCCGTCCTCGCCATAGAGCGTGGCGTAGCCGAAGAGCGACTTGAAGGGCCGCTCTCGGCGGAGCACAGTGCCCATCGCGAGCATGGAGTAGAACCAGTTGCGGAACTGGCCGGGGAACGACTCGGTCACGAAGTCGGCCGGGAACCACTTCTCCCAGTACTCGCGGTCGGTGCGGTAGTGCAGCGTGCTGAAGGGCACGATGCCCGCGTCCAGCCAGGGGTTGCCCACGTCGCGGATGCGGCGCGCATCGGCCCCGCACTCGCGGCAGGGCACGATCACCTCGTCCACCCACGGTCGATGGGGCGTGCGCCCGTCCAGCTGCTCGAAGCCGCGGCTCGCCACCTCGGCCAGCTCCTCGCGCCCGCCGATGACCTGGTAGGCCTCGCACTCGGTGCACTCCCAGATGGGCAGGGCCAGGCCCCAGTAACGCTTCTTGGAGATCATCCAGTCGCCCATCGTGAAGAGCCAGTCGATCTCGCGGTCGTAGCCGAAACCCGGGTACCAGTCGATCTGGTCCACGACCTCCATGATCTGGTAGCGCAGGCTCGCGTCCACCTGCTCCCTGGTCAGCTTCTCGCGCGGCTGCTCGTAGACCTCGCCCATGGAGATGTACCACTCGTCCACCACGCGGAAGAGCAGCGCGGTGCCACAGCGCCAGCAGTGCGGGTAGCGGTGGGTATACGGCTCGAGGTGGTAGTAGTAGTCGAGCGCTTGCAGCTCCTCCACGATCTCCGCGGCCACGCCCGCGGCGTCCTTGCGCTCGAACTTGCCGAAGCCCGCCAGGTACTTGCCGGCCTCGTCGAGTGGCGCGATGACCGGCAGGCCCAGCTGCTTGCCCAGCCCGAAGTCCTCGGCGCCGCCGCCGGGCGCGATGTGCACGATGCCGGTGCCCTCGTCCTCGCCCACCTCGGTCCAGGCGATGACGCGGTGACGGTAGGGTGCAGCGCCGGTCTCGTCGACGCCCGCCGCGAAGGTCTCCCCCACGATGGGCAGATCGTCGAAGGCGAAGCGGTAGTGCAGGCCCACGAGCTCCGCGCCCTTGGCCTGGCCGACCACCTTGAAGTCGCCCTGCACGGCCGTCTTGAGGGCGGCCTTGCCGACCCAGAAGCGCTCGCCGTCGCGACCTTGGTCGATGAGCACGTAGTCGAGCTCGGGGTGGACCGCGGCGGCCACGTTGGCAGTCATGGTCCAGGGCGTGGTCGTCCACACCAGCAGCGACTCGCCCGGGCGTTCGGCGAGCTTGAAGCGCACCGTCAGGCCTGGATCCTCGCGCTCGGCGTAGCCCTCGTTCATCTCCATCTGGCTCATGCCCGTGCCGCAGCGGGTGCACCAGGGCATCGAGTCGACGCCCCGATAGAGCCAGCCACGCCGGTCGCACTCGGCGAGGAAGGCCCAGATGAGGTCGTTGTTCTCGTTGCTGAAGGTGAAGTAGGAGCCGCCCAGCTCCGGCAGTCCCAGCCGACCCACGATCATCTCCACCGTGTCGGTGACCGGGCCCTCCGGGCCCTCCACCGTGATGACCTGGCTCGGATCCTGCTCCAGCAGGTCGCGCAGGCGGCGCAGCTCGTCGGGGTCGTTCCAGTCCATCCAGTAGCCCAGGCGGATCGACTGCTCGGTCTGGACCGCGGCGTAGGTCAGGACGCGCTGCTTGCACAGGCGCACGAACTCGGCGATGCCGAAGGTCTCGATGTCCTTCTTGCTGGTGAAGCCCAGCTCGCGCTCGACGTTGACTTCCACCCACAAGCCCTGGCAGTCGAACCCGTTCTGCCAGCGCAGCTCCTTGCCCAGCATGGCCTGGTAGCGATTGAAGGCGTCCTTGTAGGTCCGGCCCCAGGCGTGGTGCACGCCCATCGGGTTGTTGGCCGTGATGGGGCCGTCGACGAAGGACCAGTGCTCGTGGCCGGCGGTCTGCGCGCGCAGCTTGGCGAAGATGGAGCGCTCACGCCAGAAGTCGAGCGTCTGGTGTTCCTGGGCAGCGAGGTCAGGCTGGGCTGCGACAGCCGGGAAGGGGCTCTGTGACATCGGTCGGCCAAGTCTAGCCGAGCGCCAGACATCCTCGGGTGGTGCGGGGCCGCACCACCATCCTGCAGCGTGGGCAGGCTTCGGGGAGAGCGGCTACGATGCCGCTCGTGGTACCAGCCGACGTAGCCGTGCGTCCAAGGCGGAGCGCCTTCGCGGCTGCATTCCTCTCGTTCCTCTTCCCCGGTCTCGGCCATGCCTATCTCGGTCGCTGGCTGCGCGCGGTCCTGTGGGCGGCGCTACCCATCTTCCTCATCGTGGCCGCCATCGGCCGGGTGGTGAGCGGCACCCGCAGCGACCTCATCGAGCAGATCGCGGATCCCGCCTTCCTGCAGGCGGTCCTGCTGTTCTTCCTGTTCGATGTCGTCTATCGGCTCGCGGCCATGCTCGACGCCTATCGCCTGGCGGTGGACCGCACCGTGGGCAGCGCCGGCACGCGGGCGCTCTCGCTGGCGGGTCTCGTGGCCCTCGTGGTCGTGCTCGTGGGCAGCCACGTGGCCCTGGCCCAGCCGGTCATGTTCGCCAATGACGTCTACGCCCAGATCGCCAAGAGCGGCGAGGGTGACTCGAGCGAGGTGCTGACCGGTGAGGAGCTGGTCACCCAGGGCGGCAAGCAGTTCGAGCTCGTGGGCGAGAAGACCGACGACCCGACCGCGGACCCCGGTGCCGCCAGGACGCCCGATCCGACGCAGGCGGCAGACGAGGCCACGCCAGAGACCACCGAGGCCGGGCCGACCCCGACGCCCGGGCCCGAATGGGACGGCACCGACCGCTTGAACATCCTGCTCATCGGCCAGGACGGCGGACGACAGGGTATCAACGACGCCAGCCTGCTGACCGACACCATGATCACCGTCAGCATCGATCCGACCACCGGACGGCTGGCCTTCATCTCTCTGCCGCGCGACACCACGCGCGTACCCCTGCCCAAGAGCTGGCCCGCCTACCGGGCGCTCGGCGGCACGTACAACAACAAGATCAACACGCTCTACACGATCGCGCGCAGCCGCTCGGATCTCTTCCCCGGTAATGACAAGCAGCGTGGCTACAACGCGCTCATGGGCGCCCTCGGCGAGCTCTACGGGCTGGACATCCAGTACTACCTCTCGGTCGACCTCAACAGCTTCCGCAACGTGGTCTCCGCCCTCGGCGGCGTGATCGTGGATGTGCAGCTGCCGGTGATGGACACGAGCTATGCCACCGGTGACGGACGCGGCAAGCTGAAGCTCTACATCCCGCCGGGCATGCGCAAGCTGAACGGCCAGGACGCCCTGGCCTACGCCCGCTCGCGCCACGGCTCGTCCGACTTCGACCGCGCGGCCCGGCAGCAGCGCGTCATCACCTCGGTGCGCGACCAGACCGATATCAACGAGCTGCTCCAGCCAGGCGTGATCACGGGCCTGGTCAAGCAGCTCGCGAGCGACGTCAAGACGAACATCCCGACCAAGCTCATCCCCAAGATGCTCACGCTGGCCCAGAAGATCGACCTGAACAACCGCGAGAACCTGGTGCTCGGCAGCAGTCGCTATGTGACGGACTGCTATCCGGCCTGCTCGTCTGGCTCGTACGACCTGATCGCCAAGCCCTCCGCCATCCGCTCGGCCGTCAAGAACGTCTTCAGCACCAGCAAGGCCACCGCCCGCAAGATGCTCCAGATCCGCGACGAGGGCGCCACCGTCTATGTGCTCAATGGCGAGGGCGGGCGCAACAACAAGGCCATCGATATCGCCTCCAACCTCGCGGGCAAGGGCATGGACGCGATCGTGCCCCCGGTCAATGACGGCAAGGCCGAGACCACCGACTTCGGCGGCACCGTCATCCGCGTCTACAACGGAGCGGACGAGAAGATGCCACAGACGTTCGCGCGTCTGAAGCGCACCCTCAAGGACAAGGGTCGCACGCTCGAACGGGTCGACGATGCAGCCACCACGGCCGACTTCGTCGTCATCGTGGGCTCCAGGACCAAGTCACTCAAGCCCTAGCGACCAAGGCACTCGGGCCGTTGACTCGAGCGCGGCGCAGCCTCGCGCAGCGCAGCCTTGCCGGGCCGAGGCCAGTGACTAGTAGACCGGGATGACCCAGTCCTTGTAGTGGGGGTGCTTGCCCTTCACCGCGTCGAAGTAGACGTCCATGATCGCCCGCGTGATGGGGCCGATGCGACCGTCCCCGATGGGCCGGTGGTCGATCGAGGCCACGGCCGAGATCTGGCCGCCGGTGCCGCAGAGGAAGACCTCGTCGGCGACGTACAGCTCGCTGCGATCGATGGGCCTGACGTGGCACTCCAGGTCCAGCTCCCGCCGGGCGATGTCGATGATGCCGCCGCGGGTGATGCCCTCGAGGATGTCGCTGGTGACACCGGGCGTGACCAGCTGGCCGCGCCGCACCATGAACAGGTTCTCCGCGCTGCCCTCCGACACCTTGCCGTCGTGGGTCAGGACGATGGCCTCGTCGTGGCCGTTGAGCGCCGCCTCCGTCTTGGAGAAGGCCGGGTTGACGTAGGAGCCGGTGATCTTGGCCCGCGACGGGATGTTGAGATCGCCGGTCCGGCGCCAGGAGACGGTGCCGCAGCTGATGGGCTCATCGACCGAGATGTAGTCCCCGAACGGGAGCGACAGCAAGTTCAGCTTGGATCCGAGGCCGTGGAGCTTCACGCCGATGGCCTCGTCCGACTTGTAGACCGTGGCCCGCACGTAGCAGTCCTCGCGGTAGCCGTTCTTGCGCAGCAGCTCGAGCGTCATATCGACCATCTCGTCCACGCTGTAGTGCGGGTCCATCATCAGGATCCGAGACGAATCGAGGATGCGCTCGAAGTGCGGGCGCGCCTTCAGCAGGTAGAGCTGCTCTGCGTCCTCGTTCCAGTAGGCACGGATGCCCTCGAAGACGGCGGTGCCGTAGAGGAAGGCATGGGTCATCACGCTGACCTTCGCCTGGGCCAGGGGCACCCAGGCGTCCTCGAACCAACATACCGTGTCGTCCTGCGGGCGCGCGCCGGGGCGGCTGGCCTGACGATCTGACGTGGCTTCAGCGGTTCGGGAGTCGGACTTCTGCGTCAACATGCAGGCGAGTATACGCGGACCGTGAGCGCGCTCAACGGTCCCCTGCCCTGCCCCGGCCACGCGCTTCGGGGCCGTCCGGGCTGGCGCTGCAGGCGCTGCTCCAGCCCCCCTGCCCGCAAGACGACAGCAGAAGACCCGGCCGAGTCGACCGGGTCTCCAGGCAGGTGCGCGAGTCCGGCAGATCGCCGGGCCACGACGTCGGTTACGGGCGCATGTGCTGCGGCGCGTACGGCAGCAGGGCCACGTGGCGGGCGCGCTTGAGGGCGATGGCCAGCGCGCGCTGGTGCTGGGCACAGGTGCCGGTCTTGCGGCGCGGCTCGATCTTGGCGCGCTCGCTGATGTAGCGGCGGAGGCGGTTGACCTCCTTGTAGTCGATGTTGCGCGACTTGTCGGCGCAGAAGGCGCACACCTTGCGGCGTCGCCGGTCGCGGTAGAAGTCGTCGCGGCGCTTGCGGGGGCCTGCGGCTGCGGCTGCGGCCATGGTGGGTTTCCCTTTCTGTCAGTGCTGGTCCTGGCCGGCGGTAAGGCTAGAACGGAAGGTCGTCGTAGTCGTTGGCGGAGCTGGTGGAGCCGGAGGTGCCGGAGGTGCCGGAGGTGCCGGAGCCGGAGCCCGAACGGGATCCCGAGTCGGAGCCCGAACGGGATCCCGAGTCGGGGTCCGGGTCGCCGGAGGATCCACCGGGTCCATCGCCGGGGAACGGCGGCTCGCCCTCTCGGTCCCTCCGCTCGAGCGAGGTCACGCGGTTGGCGATCAGCTCGGTCGTATAGCGCTTGTTGCCGGTCTGGTCTTCCCACTGGCGGGTCTGCAGACGACCCTCCACGTAGACCTTGTGACCCTTTCGCAGGTACTCGGCGACACGCTCGCCCTGGTCGCCCCAGACGACGACCCGGAACCATTCGGTCTCGCTCTGCCATTCGCCCTGCTGATCACGGAAGTTGCGATTTGTCGCCACGCTGAACTGCGTGACGGCCTGACCGCTGGGCGTGTAGCGCATCTCCGGATCCCGGCCGAGATTGCCGATGATCATGCACTTGTTCAATGACATGGCTGATCCTCCGGTGGTTGCGGCAGGTTAGTCCGTCGCACGCGGTGCGGCTTCACTCTCCGACTCGTCGATCTTCTCGTCGTCGTCGACATCATCGTCGTCATCCGGCGGCGGCGAATCGTCATCCTCATCATCGTCCGAGTCGTCCTCGCTGCCGTCCTCGCGGCGTTCGCGACGAACCGGCCGCTCGATGCGCGTGACGAGGTGGCGCATGACCTCTTCGGTGATGTTCAGGCCACGCTCCAATTCTTCGATCGAGTCGGCTTCGGCATCGAAGACGACGATGAAGTAGGAGCCCTCACGGTAAGCGTGGATGGGATAGGCCAGGCGACGGCGGCCCCAGGGGCTGACCTTGACGATCTGGCCGTCGGCTTCGGCGATCCCGCGAGTCGTGCGGTCGAGGATCTGCTGGACGCGGTCGTCAGCGGTGTCCGGCCGCAGGACGAGCATGAGTTCATAGCGACGCATAAGCGTTCACTCCTCCCACTGGGTATGCTCCGCTCGCTTGCGGACGTGGTCGTCCGACGGCGGGGCTGAAAGGACCGCCGGAGCATAGCACAGCGCCTCCCTCGGCCACTTCGCGAGCCGTGCCTGACGCGGTGCTGCAGCTCCCTGCATACCAAAGCGCGAATCACCAGTGCACCGAAGTGGTGACTCGACGCACCACCTGGGCGTTGTCCGGACGCAACACCGGGGGGAGACGGCTCGCCGCTCGCCGCCCCCCGCCGCCCCTCGCCGAGGTGAGCCGGACTAGAACATCGTGACGCACCAGGGGGTCTGCTCCGAACGGAACAGCACGCCCAGGCGGCGGAGCGCACCCTCCGTGCGCTGCTCGATCCGACCCGCTGCGGCCAGCAGCGCCGGCTCCGTGCCGCCGAGGTAGATGGCCGCCAGATCGGCCGTGTCGAGGACCACGTCAGGGGCCGCGTCCGTGCGCTCCACCTGGGCCAGCGCCGATCCCGGCTCGCCGCTGGTGCGCAGGCGCCAACGGCCCGCGTTCCAGTCGCAGAACCCGTCGGCCACCTCCAGCACCAGCTCGTCGTCGGTGCCATAGCGGCGGGCGACCAGGGCCGCAGGCAGGTCCACCAGGCGCAGCCACAGGCCGTCGCCCGCGATCAGCCCCAGCGCCCGCGGCTCCGCCAGGATCGACTGCAGGGGCGTCGGCACGGCCACGCGCCCGGCTCGGACCGTGCGCACCAGGTCGATGTCGAAGAGGAAGCGCCACAGCTCGCGCAGGGCACGCGGCGTCGTCGTGACCACCTCGCGGGTGTCGAGCACGACCTTGGGTCCCAGGTGATCCCAGTCATCCTTGAGGCGGTAGATGGCGTAGCCCTCTGGCCGGCCGTCGGCCTCGTACACCGCGATGGCCTTGGGTCCCAGCCCGTGGCGGCTGTACTCCGGATCGGCCAGCACCTGCCGCCACCAGTCGTCGGTGCGGTCGATGGCCCCGGGGGTGGAGGCATGCATGGCCTCGAAGACCGGCCGCACCAGCGCGGGCGCCTCGTCCTCGGTCACCAGTCGGACGCGCCCCTCCCAAATCAGCGGCCGAAGGTAGGCCGTGCGTGATGTCTCCACCTCGAAACGGCCATCGGCCGCCGCGTGGCCGTAACCGAAGCGCTGGTAGATGGCCGCCTCCGACGCCCACAGCGCCGCGAGCGGTTCACCCTTGGCGTGCATGTCGTCGAGCTGCCGCCTCATCAGCGCGGTGAGGATGCCGCGACGCCGGTAGTCGGGTCGGACACCCACCGCCGTGACCGCACCGACCGGCACCGTCCCGCCCGGCACGCTGAGCCTGCGGGTCAGGGCTGCGGCCCCGGCCACGGGCAGGTCGCTCTCGGGGCTCTCGAAGGCACCGAGCCAGCGATCGGGCTCGAGCAGCTTCTCCCAGTCATCGCCCTCCGGGCCGGCCAGGTCGTCGCCGAAGGCGATCCCCGTGGGCTTCATGAAGTCTCGGAGCTGGTCGGGGGTGGGGACGCGCAGATCCCAGTCGGTCATGCTTTTCCTCGTGTCCTTGTGTACCCGCACATCGTGCCATGGGCCGGGCACCGACGATCAGGCCAACGCGCTGACCAGCAGCCAGACCGCGAAGATGAAGATGCCGACGGCCAGGAGCCAGGCCACGGGACGAGCGAACCGCCCGAAGAGGGAGTTCGGGTCGGTCGCGGCCCCCAGGCCCGGGTGCGCGAGGGGCTGATAGAGGTCCGACTCGTCCTGCTTCACGTACGCGACCATGAGGGCGCCCTCGCGAGTGAGCTCGCTCGACTGCGTCAGGTACCCGTGGCCGGCGAGGATCTCGGCCTCCGCGGCCTGGCGCCGCAGGCCCTGGCGCGAGTCGGTGTACAGCCGCACGAGGTTGCCGTCGGCCCAGTCGTGGGCATCAGTTCGCAGCTCAGCCTCGAGCGCGGCGCGCGTCGGTTCGCTCACCGCGCCATCGTGCCACGGTCAGGGTCTCGACCGTCAGGCCGGGTCCTCGTCGGACTATCGATCAATATCGCAGCAGGGTCATGACCGCGCCGACGCGATTGAACAGCCACAGCCCGATGGGCAGGGTGATGAGGATGACGCAGAGGAACCAGGCGACCGCCAGGTAGAGTCCGCCCAGCCACCAGCCGACGAGGATGAACCACAGTGCCCGCACCACGATCGGCAGCTGGTCGCCGGTGGAGCCCCGGACGTAGGCCACGCCGTCATGGACCTCCATCTCCTGGAGCTCGTTGCGTGGCCGCAGCGTCAGCACCATCGGCAGGCGATTGAAGAGCCAGAAGCCGACCGGCAGGCCGATGATGGTGAGGCAGCACAGGTAGGCCAGGGTGACCACCACGAGGCTGAGCCATGAGCCGATGAAGATGAACCAGATGGCGCGGATGGCGCAGCCCGGGCCGTTTGCTGTCCGTCGCTGAGGTCCCGCCATGACTCTCCTCCACGTTGCTCGTTGCGACCGGCCGAAAGGACCGAGGCGCACCCGTCCCTGGAAGCATGACATGCCACGGCCACGGGACCTGATTCGAGAAGGGCACGCCCCAAGCTGAGGAAGGGCGCACCCCAAGACTGAGCTCGCGGTAGCCCGGTCCCTATCGACGACTGAACGCGGCGGCCCCGGCGCTGGCCACGACCACCATCCCCATGGCCAGCAGCTCGCGGGGGCCGAGGGCCTGGCCCAGGAGCACGAAGCCGGCCAGCGTGGCGACAGCCGGATCGAGTGACAGGAGCACGCCGAACACCGATTCGGGCAATCGTCTGAGGGCCTCCAGCTCGAACGAGTAGGGCAGCACAGAGGAAGCCAGCGCCACCACCAGGGCGGCACCCAGCAGGTGCGGCTGCACCAGCGCACCCTCGGCCTGGACGACACCCGCAGGCAGCACGATGATCGCGCCGACGACCATGGCGATGGCCAGGCCGGAGCCGCCGGGGAACGCCGCACCGGTGCGCTTGCTCAGATAGATGTAGGCCATCCAGCAAGCTGCCGCCCCCAGCGCGAAGGCCACGCCAAGCGGGTCCATCGAGCCCCCGCCGGGTCCGACCAGGAGCACGATCCCGCTGCCCGCCAGCACCACCCACAGGCCATCGAGCGGGCGACGTGAGCCGATCACCCCCACCAACAGGGGCCCGGTGAACTCGATGGTCACCGCGGCGCCGAGGGGGATGCGATCGATGGCCTCGTAGAAGGAGAGGTTCATCAGCCCGAGCGAGGCACCGAAGGCGGCTGCCAGCTTGAGATCGCCGCTGAGGCGGGGACGCCAGACCAGGCACAGCACGACCGCCGCGAAGGCCAGCCGCAGGAAGGCGGTGCCGGCGGGACCAAGATCGATGAACAACGTCACCGCGAAGGCGGCGCCGACCTGCACAGAGACGGCTGCGCCCAGCACGAGGCCGACGGCGGCGGCTCGTTGCCTGCCTACCGTCGGTTCCAACTCCCCGATCTCCTGACCCATCGCCCGAAACTACAGCAGCCCGTAGTAGGTGGCTGGCTCGTTCGGCCGGTCGCGGCCCGTGGCGCCGTCTGGGTGGGCCTCGTCGCTCCCGGTGCGCCCGGCGGGTTGTCAGCCTGCCGGGTCTGCGTCACCCGTCGCGCGCATCACCCGACGCGCGCGACGTGCCTCCACGCCCGACTTGCCTACCAGGCACACAACTGATCCCTCAGTCGCGCGATGTTGCGCCAGATGTCCAGGTAGGCCTGCTGGCGTCGCATCCTCAGCGTGGGCGGCGTCGCGGAGGATCCCGTGCGCCACCCGGTACAGACGTGGATAGTCCGCGAGCGCGAGCTGATCGGACGCGCGGTGATCCCCTGCCTGTACCCGGGTGACGAGGTCCCGATCCATCCCACCATCTCCGTGTCCGCCGACCAGTTGGCCGCCGGGCGACCTTGTTGTAGCAGGCCGCTACCACGAAAGAGTGGTCAGAGGCGGCAAACCCATCCCTGGCCTCGGAGATTCGGCCACCGTCCATCTCGGCTCGGACATGCCGCGACAGCGGGCGGCGCGCGCAGCCTCAGCCGGTCTTCAGATGCGACCTGTCTGTGACGTGCTGGGTCCTATCTGGTGGCGACACCGACAACGCAGCGCCCGTTGGTGCGGATCGTGATGCCGATGGTGCGGTCACGCCGGTTGCTGCGGAGCCACCAGCCGCCGACACGGTTGTACGTCCTCGCCCACTTCTCGAACGGGCCCAGGTGGTACGTCAGCCCTGCCCGTCGGACGATGATCCGGTTGACACGACATTTCGTCGGGCCCGCCTTCTTCTGGAGGGCGACGATGATGCCGGTCCGAGCCGGCGTGCGGTCAATGAGCGTGCCACTCCAGGTGCGGTTGGATGTGACCACCAGGGTATTGCTCTTGCGGGTGTAGGCGTCGGCGTCCGCCGCGCTGAGGAGGATGACGCTCGTGGCCAGGACGGCCGCAGCGATGAACGGGGCGATGAGTCGCATGATGGGTGCTTGCTCCTTGGCTTCTGCTCCTTGAAGGTCCACTCGCGTCGGTATCTCCCCGATGGGGCGGCGAAGCGACCAGCACGCTCACGGCTGGTACGAAGGAACCTCGCACGGTGTACGAGCAGACGGCCACACTGCCGGAGGACACGAGAGCGCGGTCCGGCTGGCCTGCGTCCACACCGCACCGTATCTGACTGGCCATCCGCAAGTACGGCCGCAGCCAGCCATTGGTACGTGCGGAGAGGAGCGTGACCGAACGCGGCGTCAGCCATCCCCTACTCGGCGGACGGCAACGACCAGTTCAGCGGCCGAGACAGCGTCGATGCTGCGCTCACCCTGGCCGGCGGCACGTTCAGCGGCGGACTGGGCGACGACGATGTGCGCCTCAACAATGACACGGGCCGACTACAACGGTGATGGCGGCAAAACGTGCGCGGCCAGGAGTGCGTGCAGAAGCCGAGCCGCCATCAGCACGCCCCGTCCATCCTCGCCGTTCACCGCGAGCAGCCGCACCACACGCTCATCCTTTGGTGTTAGGCGTGGGCGCTCGAATTCGGCTGGGCGTCCGCCCCCACCGTGCCATCGTCCGTGGCCTGGAGGTGGCCGTGCCGCGAGTAGGCTCGATCCTGAAGAAGGCGGTGTCTGGACCGTGCCTCGTTCTCAGCCATCTGCGCCGCAGATGAAACTCGCTCGCGTTCGGCGACCGTCTCGACCGAGGCATCCACGGCGGAGCAGGCTACCAGGGCCACCCGCTCAGCGGCATCGAGTGCCCGTTTGGCGTCGATCACCGCGGCTTCGGCCGCGTCGCCGATTGGGGACAGTTCGCGCTCTGCAATTCGGCGATGGTCAAGGCTTCCGCAGCGGCCTCTGCGGCGCGTGAGGCCGCACGGCAAATCTCGAGAGCTTCATATGTTTCGTTCCGACCGGCGTCGGACATCATCCTCCCCTCTCTCGACGCCGGATGGACCAGGGCCAATGCAGCTATGTATTTAGTGGCCGCTCCTCTGTTCGGGTATCCCGCGACCCAGAGCGCTAACGACCGTCTCGGACGTTCAGCTGGTGGGTGGTCAGCGACCCATCATCTTGCGCACCGCGATGGCCGCGATGCCACCGATGGCGGCCTTGGCGATGGGGCTGCTGAGCAGACCACCGCCATCGCTCGAACCGCCGCCGAGCAGCTGATCGAGGATGTTCGGCTGTTCCCGGCGCACGCGTGACGTCATGGTGGCGAGCTCGTGCGGATCAGCGAGGTCCTGAGCTTGCGCGTCGACACCGGACGCCTTCGCTTTCGACTCCAGCCAGCGCCCGAACTCCGCGCGCTGCTCGGGCGTCAGGTTGCGGAAAGCCTCCTCCGCCGACGAGGTGTATTGGTCGTCGTCCAGACGAGGGGCGACCTCCTGGTAGCGACGCTGCGCTTCGTCATCATCGATGTTGTCCCAGGGTGAGCCCTGGTCGTAGCGCTGCACGAAGTCGTCGTAGTCCTGCTTCTTCTCGCCGCCGAGCAGGTCATTCAAGAGATCCATCGCCGCCTCCTTGGGCCTCGCCAGGCCTGGTCGCATGGATCGCATCACCAGTCGCCTGCACATCGAGACCTGGCACGGAACGTAACCGGGGCGACCTTGCGGGAGCATCACGTGAGCACCACCAGGTGTGGCAGCGAACACACGGTATGTACGCCGCCGTGGCCAGGTCCAGCGGAATGCCGTGCGAATCGTCAACGAGGGCGGGGCGTGGGTCGGCAGCCATCGAGGGTTCCTGACCTTCCCAGACGATGGACCACCGACCGTGCAGTTCCTCAGCGAGCAGGTCGGCGAGGGCGGCTACGAGGGGCTCACCTTGTTCTTCGCGGCGACGGGCGACACAGAGGACATCAGGGAGATCGGTGTCATCTGGCCCACCGACGACGTCCCGGCTATCCCCGACCTGCCTGCGGAGTAGCCCCACGCACCGCCTCGGCTACCCGTGGCGCTATTTCGGCCCCGCTCAACCGTTCGCGTCACCGCATCCATGTCCTATAGAGACTTGCCGTGCGCCTACTGTCTCAGGTGAAGGCAACTTCGCGGCGAGATCAGATGCGGGCCCGGTGGTTCTCGCCCTACGGCCGCCCGATACGATCCGACGACCGTTGCGCCAGCGTTTGCCGGTGCGTGGGTTGATCCCGACGATCCGGGAAGCGCGGACCGACGAGACCCCGGCGGAGATCAGCTTGACGAACGCTGCTCGCTTCTCATGGTTCGGCGGTGCTCCTCGGCGACCCATTCGCTACTCCCTGGTGCTTGGGTGTTGCGTCGTTCGCCAGATTCCGCCCTCTTGAAGGGGGGCCTGGTGAGCCGCGGCGTGGGTGCCGATGCGCGGACCCGCCCGGTCACGCTGACGCCTGCCGCAACAGAGCTCGCGGGCTCGATCGTCGAGCCCTGGGGGGCCTTCGTCGAGGACCGGCTCTGGCGGCTCGGGGACGACGAACGCGCCGAGCTGTACCGACTCCTGGTCAAGGCCTCGGGCCTGTGGGACGACGTCTGGCCCGAGTCGGAAGACGAGGAGTGATCAAGCCCGTGGCGTCGCCGGGTCCCCACGCCCGACTCATCGTCACGCACTCGCGGGCGGGAGCGCTCGAGGCCAAGCGGACCGGCAAGTTACGACGTAGCGGTTAGCACAGGGACGTATCCGAGGGGCCGCGCACCAGGCCGATGATCTCGGCGATCTCGCGGCCTTCGATGGTGAAGGCAGTGGCCAGGATCATGTGCTAGGCTCTTCTTTCTTTTCCTCCTCTCTTCTCTGCATCCCCCTTGTTCATCCGCGAGTTGAGCTATGGGGAGGCCGAGCACCTCCTCCGGCTCTCGCGGCGCGCCAGAACCCCACCACGCAGCACCGGGCGATGCTGCTCTTCGCCTCGTACCAGGGCCAGAGCGTGTCGCAGATCGCGCTCATGCACCGCGCCAGCGCGACCCACATCGCCGAGCTCATCCACGCCTTCAACGAGCGGGGCTTCGCGGCCCTGGACCCTCGGGTGGGCGGGGGCCGACCACGCCGGATCGATGAGGCCCAGCGCGCGCCATCGTGAAGGTGGCCCTCGCCCGACCACGAGACCTCGGTGAGCCCTTCACCGACTGGAGCCTGATCAAGCTGCGCGTTCATCTGCTCCGCCGAGCGGATCGTGCTGGCCATCAGCGCCAGCCAGCTCTGGCGCATCCTCCGTAGCACGGCATCCGCTTCCAGCACCACAAGACCTGGAAGGCCTCGCCCACCCCGACTTCGAGGCCAAGAAGAACCGAGTGCTCGACCTCTACGCCCATCCGCCCGCGGGCGCCCGGGTGCTCTGCCTCGACGAGTTCGGGCCGCTCAACCTGCAGCCACGCCTCGGAGCGGGCTGGCACCCGAGCAGTCTTCCTGTCGAGCCGCTGAGCTTGGTATCCGCTACGGTCACCGGGTGAGCACAGCCTACGACGCCGAGCGCCCGCTGTCGCTGGGGCTCAACTACCGCAAGCTGTGGGCTTCCTCGGCGGTCTCCAACCTGTCCGACGGCATCTTCGTGGTGGCTCTTCCGCTCATCGCGGTGCAGCTCACGACCTCGCCGCTGCTGGTGGCCGGCGTGTCTATCGCCGGGCGCCTGCCGTGGCTGGTCTTCGTGCTCATCGCAGGCGCTCTGGCCGATCGGCTGGACCGACGGGTCACGATGCGCAACGTCCAACTCATACGCGTCGTCGTGGTCGGCCTGATGGCGGCCCTGGCGCTGGCCGATAGCCTCTCCCTGGCCGTGCTCTACGTGACGGCGTTCGTGCTCGGGATCGGCGAGACACTCTTCGACACGGCGGCGCAGTCGATCATGCCCAACCTGGTCCCCAAGGCATTGCTCAGTCGGGCCAACAGCCGACTCTATGCCGTGGAGCTGACCATGAACGCCTTCGTCGGACCTCCGCTGGGCGGGTTCCTCGTGGCCATCTCGGTACCAGTCGCTCTTGGTGGCAGCGCACTTGGCTATGGCATCGCGGCGATCGGGTTGGCGCTCATCGTGGGCTCTTTCAAGCCCAGGTCCGAGGGCCCGCGCCCCTCGATGGCCAGCGAGATCCGCGAGGGTTTCGACTTCGTATGGCAGAACCCGGTCCTGCGGCCGCTGGTCATCATGGTGGCCACGGTGAGCCTGGCCAGCTCGGCCGTCGTGGCCGTCTTCGTTCTCTTCGCGGTGCGGCCGGGGCCCATGGGTCTCGATGAGGTCGGCTACGGTTTCTTGATCACGGCCATGGCCGTTGGCGGCGTCATCGGCTCGCTCATCGAAGAGCGTGTCGAGGCCCGCTTTGGCCGATCCAACGTGCTATTCCTCACCGTCGTCGTCACCGGCCTGGCGATGCTGGTGCCGGTGTTGACCGCGCATCCCTTGCCTGTGGCGCTGGGCATGGCCGCGATGGGCGCGACGAACATGATGTGGAACATCGTCACCGTGTCATTGCGGCAGCGCATCACGCCCGACCACCTGTTGGGCCGGATGAACGCCACCTACCGGCTGTTCGCGTGGGGTGTGATGCCCATCGGTGCGTTGCTCGGTGGTCTCATCGCCGAGCTCGTCGGATTGCGCGCCGTGTTCCTTCTCGCGGGCCTGGTCAGCATGGGCATGGTCTACTTTCGCCGCTACCTGTCTGACGCCACCATCGATGCCGCGGAGGCTGCCGTCGAGGATCAGGCCGTGGCGCCGTCGATCTAGTCGAGCTCCCAGGTACGCGGCCGGTCCTGGGCCAGCCACTCGTCGCGAAGGATGCCCATGAGGTGGACATCGATGTGCTGTCCATGTCGGTAGTCATCAAGGACGAGCCAGAGCACGGTCAGCGTGCCGGTCGAGTCGGCCACGGTGATGGCACCGGCCGCAGTCTCACCGACCACGATGTGGCTCAAGACGCCACTGTCACCGACGGCGTAACAGGCTGCGGCGGTGATGATGAGCGTGAACGGCCTGACTCGGAGATCTACTCGGCCTAATGGGTCCCGACCGACACTGAACCATCAGATCCAGGGCCCAGAGTCCCAAGTCTGGAGCGTGCCCCTGGTGGTCGGCGAGGACGGTCGAGATGGCTGCTGGGGTGGCGGGCCGAAGAGCACTGGTCCAATAGGTCACCGCGATCCTCCTCCTGCGGCTCCGCACCCGAGAGAAGGAGGCAGCGGATGATCTTCGTCGCGATCGACTGGGCCGAGTCGCACCGTGACGTGTGCGTGCTCGATCGCGAGGGGCAGGTGCTGGCCACGCGCCGCATCCCCGAGGCCCTCGAGGGGGTGGCCCGCCTGCACGCCCTGCGAGCGCCACACGACGAGCCGGGCCAAGTCCGACCGCGGTGATGCGCGCATGCTCGCGGAGCTCGTCCGCACCGACCCCTGGGACGATGTCTGGCCGAGTCGGAAGACGAGGAGTGAACAAGCCCGTGGCGTCGGCGGATCCGACGTCCGCCTCATCGCCACGCACTCGCACGCGGTAGCGCTCGACGATGCGGCTCGACTCTCCGACCCAGAGCTGGTCACGCTGGCGCTTCAGAACGTGGTCCCGGAGGTGGGGTTCGAACCCACACGGACCTCTCGGTCCAGCGGTGTTTAAGACCGCCGCGTCTGCCATTCCGCCACTCCGGGCCCGGCGCTCCACGCCACTGTAGCGGTCCCCTGCCCTGGTGGGCCGACCAACGCCCCTCCACCACTCCATACTGTCGAACCTGGCGGGAACGGTCACCAGGCCGGCGGGGAGTCCGCCCCACGAGGAGGGTCCCAGTTGCGACGTGCTCTCTTGACGGCCGCTGCCGTCATCAGCCTGGCGATCCCGCTGTCGGCGGCCGCCTCGCCGGTGCTGGCCCAGGTCGGCACCTTCGCCTACGCCGCGTGCCCGGTCGAGATGCCGCCCGACGAGGTCGAGGGTGAGACGGTCGACTGCGGCTACCTGACGGTGCCCGCGGACCACGCCGATCCCGCGCGGCCCCACCATCGACCTGGCCGTGGCCATCCTCTATGCGGAGACCGACGAGCCGGAGCTCGACCCCGTGATCTACCTCGAAGGCGGCCCAGGCGGCGAGACCATCTCCGACTTCGACAGCTGGCGCGGCTACCCGCTCCTCGACGATCGCGACCTGGTCCTCTTCGACCAGCGTGGCACCGGCTGGTCGATCCCCTTGCTCGACTGCCCGGCCGAGATCGACGAGCTCGACGGGGCGGAGTATGCAGCCGCCCTCGCCACCTGCCGCGACGAGCTGCTCGCCGAGGGCATCGACCTGGCCCTCTTCGATAGCCGCCAGTCGGCCGCGGACGTGGAAGCCCTGCGGCAGGCGCTCGGCTACGAGCAGTGGAACCTCTATGGCATCTCCTATGGCACGCGTCTCGCGCTCACCGTCATGCGCGACTACCCGGACGGCGTGCGCAGCGCGGTGCTCGACTCGGTCTACCCGCCGCAGGCGTATACGCTCGAGGAGCTGGCCTCGGACGAGCTCGCGGGCCTGGAATCCATGTTCACCGGCTGCGCGGCCGATCGCGCCTGCCAGGCCGCCTACCCCTATCTCGAATGGGACTTCTACGACGTCATCGACGCGCTCGATGCCGACGCCATGGCGGTCGACTACACCGATGACGAGGGCGAGCCCTACACCGAGGAACTGACCGCGCCCGAGTTCTTCGCCACCGTGGTCGGCGCCCTGAGCAACTCCGACCAGCTGCCCTGGCTGCCCGCGGTCATCGACGCCCTGGCCGATGGCGATGCGCGGCTGTATGCCGACCTGGCCACCGACTACCTGCCCTCCACGGACGGCTACATCCGCCGGCAGCTGCCCTCCGAGCCAGATGGCGACGCCATGGGCATGTATCTCTCGGTCGAGTGCTCAGAAGAGGTCGCGTTCATCGACCCCGAACTGGTGCAGGCGGATATCGAGAGCCTGCCCGACTCGCTCCAGCCGATCGCGTCTGCCGACGTGGAGAGCCTCCTGGCCGACTGCGCGGTGTGGGCTGTCCCCGCCGCCGCAGACATCGAGGCGGAGGCCGTGGAGAGCGACATCCCCACCCTCCTGATCGCGGGTCAGTACGACACCATCACGCCGCCTGATTGGGCCTGGGACACCGCGGACAGCCTGTCTGACAGCTACGTCTTCGTCTACCCGGCCATGGGCCACAGCGTGACCAGCGACGCCGAGTGCGCCCAGGCCATGACCGCCGCGTTCCTCGACGATCCGACGACCGAGCCCGACTCGTTCTGTGTCCGCGAGATGCGTCCGCCCGACTGGGTCGTCCGCGGCCGCAGCTGGCTGCGCTGGCAATAGGCCCGAGCCCAAGGGCGCGCATCAGTCCGGTCACTGGGCCCACGACCAACAACGATGCCTGGGCGGTACTTGCGCGATTGCGTAAGTACGCAAGCAGTTGTACCATCCTCCCTGTCACACCACTTGACCAGAGGGGAACCACCATGCCCGCGACCGAAGGCCGCCCACACCGCGTCATCGTCTTCACCACGCCCACGTGCCCCTGGTGCACGCGTGCGAAGTCGTACCTGCGCTCACGCGGCGTGAAGTTCCGCGAGGTGGACGTAGCCCACGACCAGGCCGCCGCGCGCGACCTCGTGCGCCGGACCGGCCAGATGGGCGTGCCCGTGGTGGAGATCGACGGCAAGCCCGTCGTGGGCTTCGACCAGGCCCGCATCGATGCGCTCCTCGGGCTCAAGTCCGGCGCGCCCGTCCACTGATCGGGATCCCGAAGCAGAACCGCCTAACACCCTTCAGAGAGAGGTAGTCCCATGTCTGAGACCCTGCAGCCCCTTGGCGCCCGCGTGCTCGTCAAGATCACGCCGGAGGAGACCACCACCAAGAGCGGACTCGTGCTGCCTGACACGGCCAAAGAGAAGCCCCAGCGTGGCGAGGTCACCGCGGTCGGCGAGGACGACGAGATGATCAACGTGAAGGTCGGTGACAAGGTGCTCTTCCCCAAGTACACCGGCACCGAGTTCAAGATCGAGGACGAGGACTACCTGGTCATCGATTCGGGCGACCTGCTCGCGATCGTCAAGCACAAGAAGTAGCCGGCGCGGCTCCGGCTGGTCAGCCAGCGAAGATGGTCTCCCAGGCGTCGATGTCTTCCGGGTAGATCCACCGCTCCACCTGCCGCCCCTTGCGGAAGTGGAAGACGCTCGTCACCCGTGTCTCGACGTCCACCCCTGGCCGCTGGGCGCCCATGTAGCTCAACGCACAGACGTGCTCGTCGTTGCCGAACACATCGTGCTCTCGCAGGGTGAAGCCGAGCTCGCCGAGCCGGCCGAGCCAGGCGATGAGCGCGTCGAGACCGCGGACCCCTCCGGCCATCGAGTGGTGACCGGGCACGTGCCAGATGACGTCCTCGGCCACGAGGGACCGAATGGCATCGAAGTCTCGTTCGCGGAAGGCGTCAGCCGTCCGTCGGAAGGCGATCGCATTGGGATGCTCTGCGGCGCTCATCATCGGTCTCCTGTCCACCTCGTACACACGCCTCCGGCACGCGCTGTGCCGACCGGGCCACTGGCCACCCGCCCGCTGCGGTGACCATGGTGCCTGCTATCCGAGACGACAGCATGTCCTCGGTGAAGGTCATGGCGATGGTGAGGTGACGTGAAGATCCACTTGGCGGGACCGGTGCACACGACCAGAGAGCACGCCCGTCCGGGATGGACGGGCGTTCTCTTGCACGCGAGTTGCCGGGGCGTTTGACCCCGACAGGTCAGTCGTCGGAACGGTTGCCTTTGTTGGCCTTGCGCGCGGCCTTGGCCTCGGCCGTCGCGGCCTTCTTCGCCGCCTTGAGCGTGTCGCGCTCGGCCTTCGCAGCCTGCGCAGCCTCCTTATTGGCCTGGCCCTTTGACCAGCCCTGGAAGCCCGGGTGGGACTCGCCCTGGTCCTTGGGTCCGCCGGCCCAGGCGGGCTTGCCCTTGTCGCGGCCCTCGCCATCGACCGACTTGACCTTGAGCGTCTGGCCGGCCTTCTCCAGGGCCACCTCAGAGGCGTTCTCGTTGGGGCTCATGCTGCGGACGTTGCCGTCCACGGTGACCTCGTCACCGACGGCGACCCCGTCACCCTCGTCGGCGCCGAAGAGCGCGGTCAGGTCGTTGAACCAGGCCGGGCCAAAGGACAGCTTGATGAGCTCGCCCTCGACATTGAGGTACCAGACGGACTGGCCGTCTTCGTTGGTCACGATCTCAAGGACGCCGGTCGTCCCCGCGACGGCGGACGACTCGTCGACGGGATCGGGCTCCTGGGCCGTCGTCATGGCCGCGGTGGTACCGATCGCCAGCAGCGCGCTCATCGCGGCGGCGCCAGTGCTTCGCTTGTCCATCATTGCTCCTCCAAGGTTCGGAGTCGATACCAATGCGCGCGGGCAGGCACGCGGAACGCTCGGTGGAGTTCCGAGGATACCCCGCACGTCGGAGCGTGTCGACCGGTACCTCCTGGGCCGCCAGCCCGGGCGGAGGAGATGGCTGGGGTGCGGTGTGGCCGGGTGGTCGGGGTACGGCGCTCCCCCCGGCCTCCGAGTACGAAACGGCGGTGGAGGGACCATCCGTACCGGGCGCAGGATGCAGGGACCTCGGCGTCCGAGCCGACAACCCCGGGGTCGAACGACACGTACGGGAGATCCTGATCATGCGCGCTAGCAGCCTGCGAGGGGCCGGAGCCCTCATCACCAGTGCCGCCGTCTTGGCCACCTTGACGGTGGTGACGATCGCGGCCCCCACCTCCGCCCGCACGCCCACCTGCGCGGGCAAGGTCGCCACCATCGTGGGCACGGCCAAGGGCGAGAAGATCGTCGGTACGCGCAAGCGTGACGTCATCGTCGCGCGCGGCGGCAACGACGTCGTCTACGGACGCGGCGGCAACGACATCATCTGCGGCGGTGCCGGCAACGACAAGCTCATCGGCAACGGCGGCCGCGACAAGCTCATCGGCAACAAGGGCGCTGACAAGCTGAAGGGCCGCGTGGGCAATGACAAGCTCAAGGGCCGCCAGGGCAACGACCGGCTGGTCGGTGGCCCCGGCACCGACGTCTGCCGCCAGGGCCTGGGCACCGGCCCACGCATCAGCTGCGAGCTGCCCCTGCCCAAGGCCGATCCCACGCCTGAGCCCAAGGCCGATCCCACGCCTGAGCCCAAGGCCGATCCCACGCCTGAGCCCAAGGCCGATCCCACGCCTGAGCCCAAGGCCGATCCCACGCCTGAGCCCAAGGCCGATCCCACGCCTGAGCCCAAGGCCGATCCCACGCCTGAGCCCAAGGCCGATCCCACGCCTGAGCCAGGAGACCCCGCCTCAGTCCGCGTGCACGGTGACCCTCTCGGACGAGGGCGGATCCGTGGCCGTGGTCGGAAAGGACGACGTCGTCTGCGGCGGCCACGGCACCAACGAGGTCGTGGTCATGAACGGTGGCGTCTTCTACGGCGGCAACGGTCAGAACACCGTCGGTGAGCTCAAGGGCGGGACCTTCAACGGTGGCAACGGCAAGGACCACGTGGCGACCATGACCGGTGGCATCTTCAATGGTGGCAACGGCAACGACAGCGTCGGGACCATGACCGGTGGCATCTTCAATGGTGGCAAGGGCAAGGACACGGTGGACAGCTGGTCCGGCGACGAGTGCACGGACGTCGAGAAGGGCTGCGCTTCCTAGTCCCGGCCGCCCGCCCGGGCAGCCCTACCCCGCCCGGGCACCTCCCCTCGATCGCCGGCGAGCAATCCCGGCAGGGTGTGGCGGAGCTGCCCGGGCCTGACCCGTGTGGTGATCGGGTCAGGCATGGCATACCAGGCGCTCCCGATCAGCTCCGTCACGAAGCGGACGGTGTGGACACGGGGGCGTCGCAGCACCCGCGTTGGCGGGGGCGCCGAGCACTCCACCGGCACACCCTGTCGCCGGCACTCCGACTCGATGCGGAACGAGTGGTAGGCAGAGCTCACGGCCACGTACCGGCCGCGATGCAGGCGCGCCATCGTCGCTACCGTCGCCCGCGTGTTGCACCCGGGCCGGCCGTCAGTGATGGCGGCAGTCGGGATGCCACACGCGACCAGGTAGTCGCGCATCACGAGCATCTCGTCCTCACCGCCACTGACGATGATCTCCGGGGCGCGTCCCGCGCGCCAGAGACCGGCAGCGTGGTCCAGACGGCTCCGTAGCTCCGCGGCCGGCCGGCCATCTGACACGGCCGCGCCGAAGACCACCATGGCATCACCGAACGGGCTCGCGCGCATCGACCGGAGCTCGGAACGCGCGTGCAGGAAGACCCAGCCCAGGAAGAGACCAACGGCCGCTGCGATGAACGCGCTCCGGATGCCAGCCCGGCGCTGGAGCGAGGACCTCCGACGGTCGGCGACGAGGTCCACCTGCTGCATGCGCGCTCCCCCCTCGGATGATCGCCACGAGGGCGGGCTGATGGAGGCGACGACCGGATTCGAACCGGTGAATAACGGTTTTGCAGACCGTCGCCTTAGGCCTCTTGGCTACGTCGCCCCAAGTGCGGTCCCGATGCTACCAGCACCGACCGGCCTGGGTGGGTGGCTGCCCCTCGAGGATTCGAACCTCGGTTCACGGATCCAAAGTCCGGCGTCCTACCACTAGACGAAGGGGCACCATGCGACCCGAAGTCTACGGGGTGGGAAAGAAGGGAGTGGAGCGGAAGACGGGACTCGAACCCGCGACCCTCACCTTGGCAAGGTGATGCTCTACCAACTGAGCCACTTCCGCCCGATACTCGAACGACCGACCGACGCCATTTTAGGTGGTGCCGAGAGCCAGATTCGAACTGGCGACACCGCGATTTTCAGTCGCGTGCTCTACCAACTGAGCTATCTCGGCCCGCCGGTGCGGTCAGGACATTACACCACACTCTCGACCTGACGCACAAACGACCTGGACAGGCGCCGAAAGTACCCCCCGAGCATTGCGCTTTCTTCACCGCCGCCGCCTCCATGGAAACGTTTGCTTGCGCTAGAGTGAGATGTGGCCGAACCCCCGCTCGCGGGGGACGGGGGAACCGAATTCCCTTTTGGGGCGAACCGCGGAACGTCCGCGCAGGGCACGAAGAGTGACCGAGCCCGTCAGCTCACCTCGCAGGCCGAGTCGTGAACTGATTCGAGGTGTCGTCCCTTGGCTTCGCTCGTCTCGCACCCTGGTGCGGGAACGACGTTGTCTCCGGCCCGTCCCGGCCGCTCACCGTTGGCCCGCAATCTCTCGCTGGACCTGACCACCGCCGTGGGTGTCGGCAGCACCATGGCCGTGGTCGGCGTGCTGCTGCCCTCGATCGCCCGCCGGCAGGGCCTGGACCCGATGGGGCTCGCGCTCCTCGCTGCCCTGCCCTTCCTCGCCAGCCTGGTCACCCTCTTCGCCGGCCGGGTCGGTCCGCGCCTGCCATCGCGCGTGGCTCGGCTCCGCGCCCTCGGCGCGCTCAGCCTGCTGCTCGTGGTGGTGGCTCCGAACCCACTGCTCATCGCGCTCACCGTCTTCTTCTTCTGGATGGCCTTCGCCCTCGGCTCCCCGCTGCAACAACGCATCTGGGCCACGGTCTACCCGTCTCGTGACCGCGGCCGCCTGCTGGGCTACGTCGGTACGGCACGGTCGGTCGCGGGCACCCTCTCGCTCCTGGCCATCACCGCCCTCGCGGGCGTGTCCGGCTGGGGCGTGATCATCGTCGTCATCGCCGTCGGTGGCGCCCTGCTCAGCCTGGCCATGGGACGCATGGAGGTGCCCGGCATCGAGGTCGTCCAGCGCTACAGCGCCGCGGGCTCCGTGCGCCTGGTCTTCAGCCTGCCCATGATCCGGCGCATCACCGCGGCGCAGCTGCTCTTTGGTGCGGGCCTGCTCGCGGCGCCCGCCTTCATCGCCATGGTCTACGTGGACCGGCTGGGGCTGAGCGTGGACGACATCGCGCTCGCGGGCCTCGTCAGCTACGGCGCCAACGCCGCCACGGTGGGCCTGTGGGGTCGGCTCGCGGGTCGTTCCGGGGCGATCTCGACGATCGGTGCCGGCACCATCCTCGGCACCGCGGCGGTGATCCTCTTCGCCCTCGCACCCGACTTCTCGGTGGTCTTGCTCGCGACGGCGGCGCTGGGTGCTGCCGGCGGTGCCATCGATGCCTCCTGGCCGCTGCTCATGGCCGACCACGCCCCGGCCGAGCGCCAGAGCGAGGTCGCCGCGGGCATGAACGCGATCATGGGCCTGCGCGGGTTGATCGTGCCCTTCGTGGTCATGGTCCCCATCGCGATCGGCCTCACCGACGAGACCGGCGGCCTGGCCATGTGTGCGACCGCCATGACCGCGGGCTCACTGCTCTACGCCCACATGTCCGGACTGGACGTGCGGGTCGCGGGGCTCGTCCGGCGCGGCTTGGCCACCGGCCTGCTGGGCCTGGCCTACGGGCGGGTCGGCCTCGGATACCTCCGGCGTGGTGCCGTCAAGGCCGGCGCCGGCCTGTCCTCGACCTACGGCTGGGTGCGCGCTCTGCGCAGGCCGGCGAGCGCCGCCATCTCCGATTCGTCCACCTCCGGCTGACCGGTCAGGCGCCGCAGCCGATTGACGCGGTCCAGGATCGCGGGGTGGGTGCTGAAGAGGCCCCGTGCGCTCATGTCCAGCTTCTTCACGGGGTTGACGAAGTAGAGGTGCTGCGTGGCCTTGTTGGCCCCGTCGAGCTTCTCCGTATCGGTGGCCAGCACGGCCAGCGCCCGCTCCAGCCCGTAGGGATTGCGCGTCAGCTCCACGCTGGTGGCGTCGGCCAGGTACTCGCGCTGGCGGTTGACGGCCATCTGCACCAGGCGCGCGAAGAGCGGCGCGAGGATGGCCACCACCAGGCCGATGACGAGGATGATGGCCTGGCCGCCGTTGCCGCCACCGCGGTTGCTGCGACGGCCGCCGCTCATGCTGCTCCAGAAGGTCATGCGCGCGAGCATGTCCGCGAGCAGGGCGACCGAGCCCACGAGCACACCCACCAACAGGCTGAAGCGGATGTCGTAGTTGGCCACGTGCGCGAGCTCATGGCCCACCACGCCCTGCAGCTCCTCGCGATCGAGGCGCTCGAGCAGGCCGCGGGTGACAGCCACGCTGGCATGCTCCGGGTCGCGCCCGGTGGCGAAGGCGTTGAGCGCGGTGTCCTCCATGACGTAGACCTTGGGCATGGGCACGTTCGCCGCCAGCGCCAGCTCGCGCACCACGTTGTTCAGCTGGGGCTCGTCCTGCGGGCTCGCCTCGTGGGCGCCGGAGACCCCCAGGATCATGGCGTCGCCGCCGAAGAGCGCGACGAACACGAGCACGACCGCGATGATGCCGCCGATGGGCACGAACCAGACGGCATTGGCCGGGTCGCCCGCGAAGTAGAAGCCGAGGAACCAGGAGAGCACCGCGAAGATGGCCACCACGATGGCCACGAGCAGCACCGAGCGCACCTTGTTCTGGCGGATCTGCTCCTGGAAGGTCTCGCGCGCGATGGTCATGGTCGCCCTATGGGTGCCTGGCGCCGGGGTTCAGCTGCAGTGCTCGTCTAGCGCGTCGGCGGCGGGGGCGGAGGCGCCTGCGGGGGCGGTGGCGCCTGCGGGGGTGGCGGAGGCGGCGTCTGGGCCGGCGGCTGCGGTGCGGCGGGCGGCGGAGCCGCTGGCGTGTCAGCGGTGGTGCTGAAGCCAAGGTCGACGTCCGGCACCTGCTCGGCCTCCGGCTCGGCATCGAAGAACTCGCGCTTGCTGAAGCCCAGGGGGCCGGCGATGAGCACGCTGGGGAAGGTCGCGATGGAGGTGTTGTACGAGAGCACGGTGGCGTTGTAGTGCTGCCGCGCGAAGCTGATCTGGTTCTCCGTCGTGGTCAGCTGCTCCTGCAGCTCGAGCACGTTGCGGTTGGCCTTGAGCTCTGGGTAGTTCTCGACGGTGGCGAACAGCGATCGCAGGGTGCCGGTCAGCGCGTTCTCCGCGGCAGCCTGCTCCTGCGGGCCCTTGGCGCCGGCCGCGACCGCGTTGGCGCGGGCCTCGGTCACCTGCGTCAGGACCTGCTGCTCGAAGCCCATGTAGCCCTTGACCGCGTCGACCAGGTTGGGGATGAGGTCCCAGCGACGCTTGAGCTGGACCTCGATCTGGGCGAAGGCCTCGTCGATGCGCAAGCGGCGCTGGACGAGTCCGTTGTAGAGCAGGATCCCGACTGCGAACACGATCACCACGATGATCGCGACGACCAACAAGATCTCCATCAAGCCCTCCCTGCGGCTTCAGCGAGTCCGGCCGTCCGGCCGGGCTGCGTGCTCAAGGGTACCTGCAAGTGCGGCTCAGCGGCAGTCTTCGCAGTGGATGCTCGCCAGATCGGTGCCATCGATCAGCTGCCCGACCCAGGCCACGAACGGAGTGCCGTTGACCTCGGTGGTGTAGAAGGCGTCGGTGCCCAGGATCGTGTGCTCGGTCCCCGGCGCGACGTAGCTGGAGACCGTGGCGCCGGCGGCCTCCACGTCGGACCTGATGCCCGCGTCGATCTCGTCGATGCGCGTGAGCAGGTCATCCGAGCCCATACCGACGAGCTGGGCGTAGCTGGCCTGGGTGGCATCTTGGGCATAGTCGAACTTGCCGAAGGTGATGTCGGGGTCGTGCTCCGCGGCGTAGCCATAGAGGCCCGGGATGCTCCAGTCGCTGATGGTGGCATCCGCGGCCTCCGGCCAATCGGGGACCGCGTTCATCGTGCCCCACAGGCTGCCGATGACCGTGTTGAGCAGGGGGTCGTCCGGATAGGCGCCAGAGCTGTCGCCGATGGTCACCACGCGGGCGTCCGGCAGCCGGTCGGCCGCGAGTCCGGCGAACAGCGGCGTGGGCACCGATCCGGCGCTCGATCCGGCCACCACGATGGTCTCCGCATCGGGATAGGTCGCGGCCAGGTGGTCGAGGGCGAGCAGGCCGTTGGGGTGGCCGCGGTGCTGCACGGTCAGGCCATCGCCGTAGGTGGTCTCCTTGTTGCCCAGGTGGACGTCCCCGGTGCAGTAGGGCACGTACACGAACGAATAGCCGGCCAGCGGGTTGTCCGGCTCCGCGAAGTCGAACATGCCGCCGCGATCGGCCAGCATCTCCGCGGTCACGAAGCTCTCTGAGATGTACGACTTCTCGGGGCCGTCGAAGGCGCAGGTGGCCTGACTGAAGCAGGCGCCACCACCTTCGAAGTAAAGGACGACGCGGGTGGGGTCGGCGACGCGCTCCAGGAAGTGGGCCGCGCTGCCATCCGCGCAGACGGCGCCGGGATCTTCGGCGAAGGGGGTCCACTCGTCGGCGGCGACGGCGGAAGCAGGGCTGACGACGGCAGACAGCAGGAGGGCTGAAGTGGCAGAGAGGGCGAATGCGGCTCGGTCGAACATATCTTGAGACTACCGCGAGCGGCCTTTCGAGGCTGCCGAAGAAACGCGCCTCAGAACGCAGCCGAACCGGCTATGCTGCGCGGTCCGAGCACGTCAATACAGGCAAGGTGCCGTCGTGCAGGCACCAGGAGGGAACATGCGAAAGATCCTGCTCATCGTGTCGCTGCTGATGGTTCTCAGCGCCACGCCCGCCCTCGCCGTCAAGAACGGCAACCTCGATGGGGACGAGCATCCCATGGTCGGCCTGATGGTCGCCCTGGACAGGGCAGGTAATCCGCTCTGGCGCTGCAGTGGCACGCTCATCAGCCCCACCGTCTATCTGACGGCTGGCCACTGCACGGAAGCCCCGGCGGCAAGCGCCACGATCTGGTTCGATGCCGATGTCGAGAGCGGCATCCCCGGCAACGGCTATCCGTTCGAGGGCGAGGTCTTCGGCACGGCCTACACGCATCCGCAGTACGACCCCAACGCCTTCTTCGTCCGTGACGCGGGCGTCGTGTGCTGGACGAGCCGTACCGCCTCGCTGAGTACGGCGAGCTGCCTGGCCTGAACTCACTCGACAAGTACAAGACCAGGCGCGGCCTGAACAAGCTCCGCTTCGACTCGGTCGGCTATGGGCTCCAGCAGTCATTCCCGGATGCGGCCTCGTGGAAGAACCAACCGACCGATCCGGATGATCGCCCACCCGCGGCTCATCCAGATCAATGTGCCCGGGTTCACGGGCGACTTCTCGCTCCTGCTGTCGAACAACAGGAACACCGGCGGCACCTGCTTCGGTGACTCCGGCGGACCCAACTTCATCGCGGCATTCGAACGTCGTGGCCGGCGTTACGTCGTTCGGTGTGAACGGCAACTGCGCTGGCACCGGCGGCGTCTTCCGGATGGATCGCTCCTGGTCACTGCGCTGGGTCAACAGCTTCCTCAGGTAGCACGCTCATCCACGAGCTCTCAGAACCCCCCGGGGCCAGCACGGTCCCGGGGGTTCTTATCGTCTTGAGAGGCGGCAGCTTCACCGCCCGCCGCGGGCCTTTGCGGTCTATTCGACCGGGGCGCCTGCGCGAGCGAGGTCGGCGAGGCCGCCGGCATCGACGATGTTCGCAAAACCGGCGGCTGCCATCTGGTCGGCAGCTAGCGCGCTCCGGCGACCAGAGCGGCAGTAGACGATGTATGAGCTCTCGGGATCGAGCTCCGCGATCTGGTCAGCGAAGTCGGTGGACTCCACGTCGATGTTGATCGCCCCGACCACGTGTGCCTGCTCGTACTCGGCCGGCGTGCGGACATCGATGACCGTGTAGCCACCAGACTCGATGAGCGCCACCGCCTCGTCGGTCGGGACGGTGAAGTCGGTCGCTGTAGCTTCGGCTTGCGGCGTGGCTGAAGCGGCTGGTTCGCTCGCGGCCTGGGCCTGGGCGGCGCGGCACTGCTCGACCTGGCCGGCGGCGCCGTCGCCGTGCTGGATGGTGCCGAAGACGCTTTCCAGCCCCTGCCCGTCCGCGCCGCGCCAGGCGACCATGGCGCCACCGTCGAACTCCTGGACCAGGCACGGGAGATCGGCAGGTTCTCCGATGCCAGGATCGACCCAGGTGTTGGCGAGGAACCAGACGAATGCATCGAGGCCACTACCCTCGGGCAGCCGACTGGAAACCTCCATGAGCACCGTGGCGATGCTGTCGAGCTCGCCGGCGCCGCGGTCAGCGCTCGTGGCCCCGAAGATCAGCTGCACCGGCTGCCCGCCGGCGTCGACCAGGCGAAGGGTGAGGCCCTCATAGTCGGCCCCCTCAGGCATGGCGTCATCCACGATCGCCGGCTCGGTCAGTCGCCACACGGCGGGCACGTCGGGCGACCACTCGGATGTCGCAGCCATGTTGTATCCATCGAACTCGAAGGTGTAACCGAGGTCCTGCAGCTCGAGGCGCAGCTCGTCGGCGGTCGGCCAGGCTGCGACGGCATCGGTCGTGTCGGGCTCCTGCGCCAGGGCGGCTGCGGGTAAGAGCAGCGGGAAGGTGAGGGCGATGGCCAGTGGGCGGATCGAGCGAGCGGTCGGTGTACGCATGCGAGCAGCGTACCGCTGCGGCGAAGCGGCGGCGCGGGTGTCCGCTCAGGGGTCGATCCGGACGATGTGGTCGGTGCGCGTGGGTTCTGAGAGGTTCTCTAGGTGATATGGACTATGGACCGGGGTCCGGTAGCCCAAGAGTCTTGGGGAACCAACCAAGACAAGGAGATACGCCCCATGTCGAACAACTTGGGTGGCCCAGTATGCGGCCTCGTACTCGGCCGGCGGGACGTCGCCGCAGGCGCGAATGCAGTCGCTGCGTATTCCACCAGTCGACCCAGGCGGCGGTCGCGAGTTCGACCTGCTCGACGGTCCGCCACGGCCCTTGTCGGTTGATCAGCTCGGCCTTGTAGAGCCCGTTGACGGTCTCGGCGAGGGCGTTGTCGTAACGAGTCGCCCTTCGAGCCCACCGAGGTGACGGCGCCTAGCGTCCTCGAGGCGCTCGGTGTAGCGGATCGAGAGGTATTGACTGCCCCTGTCCGAGTGATGGACCAGGCCCGGCGAGGGTCCGGTCACCCCGGCTCCAGATGGCCATCTCGAGGGCATCGAGCGCGAGGTCGGTGCGCAGCGAGGTCGACACCCGCCAGCCCACGATGCGGCGGCTGAAGGCGTCGATGATGAAGGCCGCATAGCAGAAGCCGGACCGGGTCCAGACGTAGGTCAGGTCGGCCACCCAGAGATGATCGGGTGCGGCTGCGGTGAAGACCCGCTCGACGAGATCGGCCGGCCGCTCGCTCACCGGCGCCGGGATCGTCGTGCGCACCTTCTTCGTCCTCGTCGCACCGCACAGGCCGAGCTCGGCCATGAGGCGCCCGACGCTGGTCACGGCCGACCTCGACGCCCTTCGACAGAGTTGGCGCCAGACCTTTCCGGCGCCGTAGACCCCGAAGTTGGCCGGCGTGGACGCGGCTGATGCTCGGGCTTCAGCTCCGCGTCGCGGACCGGCCCGCGCCGAGGGTGGCCGGGACCTTCGCCGCGTAGTAGGTCGATGGGGCGATCGCCAGGACCTGGCAGATCGGCTCGACCCCGAAGGAGTCGCGGTGCTGCGTCGATGTAGCGGGTCATCGCTCGCTGTGGGCGGTCGAGCTCCGCCGCGAAGAAAACCGATGCGCGACTTAGGATCTCGTTGGCCCGGCGCAGCTCCCGGTTCTCCCGCTCCAGCTCGCTGATGCGCTGGGCCTCCTCGCTCGTGGTGCCGGCTCGCGCGCCGCGGTCGATCTCGGCCTGGACCACCCAGCGGCGCAGGGACTCGGGGCCGATGTCGAGCTGGCGGGCGATGCGGGTCACGAGGCCTTGAGCGTTCGCTGCCCCGGTCGAGCGACTCGAGGACCATCCGGGTCGCCCGGGCTTCAGCTCGGGTGGGTACTGCCGCGGACTGGTGCGCCCGCTGTCGCTGCTGGTGTTCTCTGCCATGACTCCATGTTCCTCCAACTGCTGGAGTCTCCACATCGAACCGGGTCGTCCGCACGTTGGGCGTCCCTGCCGTGGCCCTGGTGCTCGCGTCCTCGAGCATGATCGCTCTCGCCGGAGCGGCCGCCGCGGCCCCGCCCGAGCCGAGCGTGGCGATCTCGGGTTCTTGCACCACCAAGAACCTGGGGGGCACGCCTCCAAAGTACAACCACGTCTTGAGCTACTCGCTCGATGTGTCCTACAAGGGCAAGTGGGTCGCGTTCACCGTCGACGCGATCATCGTCGGCGAGGCCAAGTCGAGTACCGGTGAAAGCCGTTGGGACTCGAACGACCCCTGGCCGAATACACAGCAGACACTAAACTCGGAGGCGGCGACAGGCGACGCTACCCTGTGGGTCCAAGTGACCGATCGCAAGGATGGCGCCGTGGGCAATCCGACTCTCGAAGACCTTCCTCTGCCAGTAGCCTCCGACCTCAGTCCCAGCCACCAGACCCCCGGCGGGCTGCACGCTCGCTGGGGGTCTTGTCGTCTCCTGACGGCAGCGATCCCACCGTGACAGGCAACCTGTCACACGGCTGTGGGAGGCTTCGCCGTGACAAGGCGCCTCGGCCGCCACCACGGTCGAGCGCAGGACATGTGGCTCCGGACGCCGGACCAGCGCCCGGCGCGGGGCACCAACTCAAGGGGGATACGCCATGAAGCGTCTGTTTGCACTCGCGATGAGCCTGGGCCTGGCGGCAGCGTTCGCCGCACCGGTCGCAGCCGAGGTCAACTCGGTCACGCCCAGCACCAACGAGGAGAACGCCCAGCTCGGTTGGGCCCACTTCGTCCCGGGGAACGTCGGCCCCGGCGAAGTCGATGTCGAATTCGTCAGCACTCGGTCGCTTCGCCAGCTGCTTCGAGTACCGGAGCGACGGTGACACGAGCCAGAAGGTCGGTGATACCAACTACAACCCTGGCATCACCGACGGTCTCTACCGGTTCACCTGCGTGAACAATTCGACGGAGACCGAGACCGCTCACGCCAACGACTATGTGGAAATCCGGATGGTCTTCGGTGCGGAACGTGACGAGCGCTTCGACTGGACCCGGGTCGACGTGGTTTCGAAGGCCGACTGCAAGGACGGCGGCTGGATGGAACTCGGCCTCAAAAACCAGGGCGCCTGCATCAGCGCTGTGGTGTCAGAGAACTAGCGACGTGGCCGGGTCGCCGGACCTGGCCGGATAGTAGGAACGATGAGGCCCGGCCGAATAAAGCCGGGTCTCGTACGGTCGCGTGGGAGCCGAGCGTCATTGCCCTCAGGTTCGAACACGAACCAGCGCAGCTCGTTCCTGAGGCGCTCTTCATCCAGGATGACGTCCTTGATCTCGGCCGGCAACTGGATGGTGGGCGGTACAGGACTCGAACCTGTGACTTCCTCGGTGTAAGCGAGGCGCTCTGACCAACTGAGCTAACCGCCCCGGGCTACTCCGATGGTAGCGCCGGGCACGGACGCACGCCCGGAGGAATCAGTAGAAAGGTGGTGCCCAGGCCGGGACTTGAACCCGGATGAGTTGCCTCATACGCCCCTCAAACGTACGCGTATACCAATTCCGCCACCTGGGCCAGGTGTCTGTGAGCGATCGAGGGTGGTACCGCGGGAGGGACTTGAACCCACACGACCGTAATGGTCACTAGGTCCTGAACCTAGCGCGTCTGCCTATTCCGCCACCGCGGCACGAGATCGTTCACAGGCGCTCCCTGAGCGCGAATCCGGATGATAGCACGGCGCCCGGGAACCTCCGCGCGCACTCCGCCGGCTGGCGGCGGATGCCGATCCCCTACTCGGTGACGTAGATGATCATGGCGACGGCGACGAACACGACCGCCAGCACGATCGTGAACTGATAGAGCCGCGCCTCCACGCCGCGCCGCGTGTGGAATGAGTCCCCGCCGCCGCCGAAGGCCGCGCCCAGGCCTGAGCCACGGGACTGCATGAGGATGGCCACGATGAGGCCCACCGACGTGGCCAGCAGCGCAAAGAAGAGAAAGATGTCCAAGGTGGGGTCGACTCCTGTCGTTGATGGTGCGGCCCGAGATTACCACGCCTCCGGGTGGCGGCCGCGCGTGGGCGACGCCCATGGGGCCGATCAGTCCTCCAGCAGCGAGTGCCCGGTCATGCCCTCTGCGGGGGTGACGCCGGTGAGCGCCATGAGCGTGGGCGTGACGTCAGCGAGGACGCCGTCGGCCAGGGACTTGCCCTGGACCACGCTGCCGGCGAGCAGGAACGGCACGAGGCTCAGGGAGTGCTTGGTGACGGGCTTGCCCGCGTCGTCGATCATCACGTCGGCGTTGCCGTGGTCGGCGGTGATCGCCAGCAGCGCACCCTTGCCACCCGCATCCGCGGACCGTGCATCGGCCGCCAGCACGGCGTCCGCGACACGCCCCAGGCAGCCGTCGAGGAAGGTGCACGCCTCCACGGTCGCATCCCATACGCCGGTATGGCCCACCATGTCCGGGTTGGCGAAGTTGGCGATGATCAGGTCGTACACGCCCGACTCGACCGCCTTCACGATCTCGTCGGTCACGCCCGCGGCGCTCATCTCCGGCTGCAGGTCGTAGGTCGAGACCTTGGGGCTGGGCACGAGCGTGCGGTCTTCGCCCGGCCAGGCCGCTTCCACGCCGCCGTTCATGAAGTAGGTGACGTGCGCGTACTTCTCCGTCTCGGCCACATGGAATTGCCGCCAGCCCAGGGCTGAGACCACCTCGGCCAGGCTGGGCACGACCATCGGCGGATAGGCCACCTGCACCGGCAGCCCACCCTCGTACTCGGTCAGCGTGACCATGGTCGGGAAGGGCGGCTGCGGCCCACGGTCGAAATCGTCGAAGTCCCTGTCCACCAGGGCGTGGGTCAGCTGACGAGCGCGGTCGGCCCGGAAGTTGAAGTGGATGACCACGTCCTGATCGCGCACGGTGCCGTCGACGCCCTCGATGAGCGTGGGCTTGACGAACTCGTCGTTCTCACCGCGCGCGTAGGCCGCCGCGAGCGCCGCCTCCGCCGTTGGCGCGGGCTCGGTCTCGTAGCCGATGCCGTAGACCATGGCGTCATACCAGGCCTTGGTGCGCTCCCAGCGCTTGTCGCGGTCCATGCCGTAGTAACGGCCGCCGATCATGGCGAAGCGGGCGTCGGGATGGGCGATGGCGAGACGGGCTTCGAAGTCCGGGATGAAGGTGTCGGCCGAGCGCGGCGGGGTGTCGCGCCCATCGAGCAGCCCGTGGACCACCAGGTCCGTCACACCCGCCTCACGCGCGAGCGCCGCGATGGCCACCGCATGGCCATCGGTCGAGTGCACGCCGCCAGGGCCGATGAGTCCCACCAGGTGGAGGCGCGCACCGGGCTTGGCCGCAGCCGCGACGGCGGCCCGCAGCACCGCGTTGTGGGCGAAGCTACCGTCGGCGATCTCGGCGTCGATGCGGGGCAGGTCCTGCAGCACCGGTCGGCCGGCGCCGATGTTGAGGTGGCCGACCTCGCTGTTGCCCATCTGCCCCTCGGGCAGGCCGACCGCGTGGGCCGAGGCAGCAAGGCGCGAGTTGGGCCAGGTCTTGAGCAGCGCGCGCCAGCGGGGCATGTCGGCGGCAGCGATGGCGTCAGCTTCGACCTTGGGGCCGTAGCCGAAGCCGTCGACGACGACGAGCACGACCGGGCATGGACGCTCGGTCCGGGTGGTCACGAGGAGTTCCCCCTTTCAGCAGGGTGCCCGGGGCGAGTCAGCTCCGGGCCGTGGGCGCGAGGAACGCGGTGCGGGGCGCGGCTCGGGACTAGGCCGTGGCGCGGGCCGCCGCAGCTTCGGCCGCGGTGGCAGCGATGCCGGACATCTGGTCGGGCTTGAGGCCGGCACCCCCGATGAGGGCGCCGTCGATGGCAGATTCCGCGATGAATTCACCGAAGGAGTCGACAGTCACCGAGCCGCCATAGAGCACGGGCACGGACGCGGCGTAGTCGGCCCCGGCCAGCTCGGCGACGGTCGCCCGGATGGCGTCGGCCATCTCCGCCGCATCGGCACCGGTGGCCGTCTTGCCGGTGCCGATGGCCCACACCGGCTCGTAGGCGATGACGAGATCGTCCGGCAGCCCGCTCCCGGCAGCCTGCACCGTTTCCAGCGCGGCCTTGACCTGTGCCTGCACGGTGGCCAGGGCCTGGCCCGACTCGCGCTCCTCGAGCAGCTCGCCGCAGCACATCATGGGGCTGATGCCCGCTTCCACCAGGCGCACGATCTTGGTGCCCACCTGCTCGTCGGTCTCGCCCTGGTCGCGGCGGCGCTCGGAGTGGCCCACGATGCACCAGCTGACGAGGCCCCTGAGCATGTCGGCGGAGATCTCGCCGGTGTAGGCGCCCTTGGGCTCGGTGTGCACGTTCTGCGCGCCCACCAGGACGCCGGTGCCCTCGAGCGCATCCTTGACGGCGGCGAGGTTGGTGAAGGGCGGGCAGATGATGCGGGTGACGTTGGCCACGTCAGTGGCCTTCGCGATGTCGGCGGCCAACGGGCCGGCATCCGCAGGAGTGGTGTTCATCTTCCAGTTGGCGGTGATGATGACGGGTCGCATGGAGCGAGTCTACTCGTCGGTCGGGCCCGCGGTGGACGCGACCGACTCCATCCGGCCGAAGGCGCGCTGGACCATCGCGCGCGAGAGGCCGAGGCTGGCCGCGAGCTCGGTGAAGGAGGCCTCGGGGGCATCGATCCGGGCCCGGGCGACCGATCGATCGAGGGGCGAGAGCTGGCCCAGCCGGCCGTCCGCCTGCAACTGCTCGATGAGCGCCAGCTGGCGCGCGCTCGAAGCCACGGTTCGCTCCAGGTTGGCCGTCTCCGCGTTGAGCACCCGGTTGAGGTGTCCCTGCAGCTGGCGCATGACCAGGCGCAATTCGATCTCCAGCACGCTCGCCCCCGCCCCGCAGGAGCGGAGGAAGGAAAGGATGGTCTCGGTGCGCTTGCTGGTCAGCACGGTGCGACCGCGGCGCAGGCGCACGGAGAAGGCGAAGCCGACCGCCTCCAGCCATCGGCGCAGCTCCTCACCCTCGGATGCCGGCACCACCAGCTCGAGGTGCGCACCGCGGGCGCCGAGGCTGAGCGAGCCCGTGGCCAGGAAACGCCCGCGCAGCCAGGCATTGCGACAGTGGCCGCGGGCCTCGTCCCAGTCGAAGTCGTCCGGCGCGGCCCTCCCCTCCCCGTGCGCGCCGTCCGCCAGGCGCACCGCCAGCCGCGCCACCGCCGGGGAGCGGGCCTGGCCGCGCGCGGCGCCACCGAGTCCGGACCGCTCGGCCGCGCGACAGCAGGCTCGGGGCGGATCGATGGCGGCCAGCTCCGCGCGGATGGCCTGGACCAGCTCGCGGTCTCGCGATTCAGCCACGCCTCACCTTCGTCAGGCGCTGCGCACCGTGGCCACGGGCCGGCTCGAGGGTCGCTCGGCCAGGAGGCTCATGAGGGCCACGGTCAAGCGCCGAGGCTCGTGGCGATGGGCGTTGGTCGGGTCCACCACCGCGGCCAGCTCCAGGCGTGGATAGGAGCCGTTCGAGGGGAGGTCGATGCGCACCGGCTCGGCCGGATAGCCCTGCGGCACCCTCGCGGTCGTGTCGTCGTTGGCCAGCACCACGTCCACGAGATGTCCGACGTCGTGCGCCGATAGCGCGGCCACGTGCTCGGACAGCGTGTAGCCCTCCGTCTCGCCCAGCTGGGTGGCCACGTTGGCCACGTACACGCGCAGCCCGTGGGCCTGCTCCAGGGCCGAGCGGATGCCGGGCACGAGCAGGGCCGGCAGCAGGCTGGTGTAGAGCGAGCCGGGGCCGAGCACGATGAGGTCCGCGGTGCCGATGGCTTCGACCGCCTCCGCGCTGGCGGCCACGCTGGCGGGGCTGAGCCAGACGCGGCGGATACCGCGCGAGCGGCCGATGCGAGACTGCCCCTCCAGGACGGTCCCGTCCGCCAGCTCCGCGCTCAGACTGAGCGCTGTGCCGGCCGCAGGCACCACCTGGCCGCGTACCGCGAGCACGCGGTTGGCGCCGCGGACACCCTCCTCGAAGTCGCCGGCGATATCGGCCATGGCCGCGATGATGAGATTGCCCAGTGCGTGTCCGGCCACGCCCGGCGCCGCTTCGGTCGAAGGGAAGCGGTACTGCATCAGGCTGCCCATGGCCGGCTCGGCATCGGCCAGCGCAGCGATGCAGTTGCGGATGTCACCCATGGGCGGCACGCCCAGCTCTGTGCGCAGCTTGCCGCTCGACCCGCCGTCGTCGGCCACGGTCACGACCGCGGTGATGTTGCTGCTGACCTCCTTGAGCCCACGCAACAGGGTGGACTGGCCGGTACCGCCGCCGATGGCCACGATCCGCGGGCCCCGGGCCAGCGAGCGCTTCTGGTAGACCAGCTCCACGAGCGGCTCGCGGCGAGCCGGCAGGGGGTCGAGCAGGGCGCCGAGCAGTCGCCACAGGCCGTAGAGGAAGACGAAAGCGCCGGCAGAGATGACCACCACCAGGCGCAACGGATCGGGCAGGAAGGCCAGGCTGATGAGCTCGAAGAGCTGGCCACCGAGGCTGTCCGCCGACACGTCGCGGAAGACGGCCCGGATGATGAGCGCACCCGCAGTGGCCAGGATGGTCAGGCCCAGGAGCATCACCAGCAGCCAGCGCTTGAGGCCCATGCCCGGTCGCAGCCAGCGGCGCACGCGGCTCAGGCGATGCACACCTCCAGCACTCCTCACCGGCGCTTCTCGAGCTCGCGATGCCAGACGCTGACCGGGCCCATGTCCAGCTGCTCCAGTTGTGCCGCCAGCGCGTCGCCGATGGCGACCGAACGGTGGAACCCGCCGGTACAGCCGACCGCGATGGTCAGGCGGGTCTTGCCCTCTGCCAGGTAGGCCGGGATGAGCGTGGCCAGGAAGCTGTCGAGGTGGGCCAGGAACTGCTCGGTGATGGGCTGGCCCAGGACGAAGTCACGCACTGCCGGCGTCTGGCCGGAGTGCTCGCGCAGCTCCGGCCGGTAGAAGGGGTTCTCCATGAAGCGCACGTCGAAGACGAGGTCCGCCTCCAGGGGCACCCCGTACTTGAAGCCGAAGGTGATGACCTGCAGTGAGAGCTGCTCGGGACCGGGCTGCTCGCCGAGGGCCGCGACGATGCGTTCGCGCAGCTGCTTGAAGGCCAGGCCGGATGTGTCGATGGTCGTCTGGGCCAGGTCGCGGATGTCGTCGAGCAGGACGCGCTCGCGGGCGATGGCCGACTGCACGCCGTCGTTCTGGTCATCGAGCGGATGGCGGTGGCGGGTCTCTGAGTAGCGCCGTACGAGGACCTCGTCGCTGGCCTCGAGGAAGACGATCTGGGGCTCGATCCCGCGGCCATGCAGCGCGCCGAGCGCGGCACCGAGCGCGGTGGGCGCGTCACCCGCGCGGACGTCGAGCACGATGGCCACGCGGTCGTAGCGCACCGGGTCGTTGGCCACCAGCTCCGCGAGATCGCGCAGGAGCTCCGCGGGCACGTTGTCCACGACGGTGTAGCCGAGGTCCTCGAAGATCTTGCTTGCGGCCGTCTTGCCGGCCCCCGACAGGCCCGTGATGATGGCCACGTGCTGGTTGCCCGGCCCGTGCGCCGGCGGTAGCTGATCAGGCATCGTTCAGTGGCTCCCGGCGACGTCCCATGACGAAGATGGTGAACTCGTAGAGCGCGTACATGGTGGCCGACAGCACCAGCGGGCTGATGGGGTCGCCGCCGGGTGTCACGACCACCGCGAAGATGACCACGCCCAGCAGGACGTACCGGCGCATCGAGCGAAGCTGGTCCACGCTGAGGATACCCAGGCGGTCCAGGAAGATGAGCACGATGGGAAACTGCATGACCAGCCCGAAGAGCAGGAACATGATGGTCACGAAGCTGAAGTAGGCCTCCGCGCTGGGCAGTGCCACGAGCGAGCCCTCGATCTGGAAGCCGAGCAGGAAGGCGACCGCATACGGCAGCGTGACCCAGGCCACGAGCGTGCCGATGAGGAAGAAGATCACCGTCATGGGGATCCACGGCAACGCTGCCTTGCGCTCGCTCGGCAGCAGGCCCGGGGCCACGAAGGCCCACAGCTGGTAAAGCACGACCGGCAGGGCCAGCAGCACGCCCACCACCACCGCCACGCGCAGATAGACGAAGAAGCCGCCGCCGAGGGTCAGGAACACGACCTCCTCGTTGGGCAGGGGCGTGAGCATGAGCTTGATGATGGGCTCCGCGAGGAGGAAGCCGATGACGCTCCCGACCACGATGGCGACCACGCTGATGGCCAGCCGGCGGCGCAGCTCCGAGAGGTGGTCGACGAGGGTCATCGTGGCGCCGCCGTCCGGCGGGTTGGGCTCTTGGATCATGTCGGGACCGGCCACGATGGTCGGCCCTGGCTCAGCGGTGTCACTCACGGGCGTTCCCCGGGAGGCTTGGGTGGCCGGACCTCCGGCACACGTGGCCTAGTGGTCGTCCGAGTGGGCGCCGGCAGGCGCGGCTGCCGGAGCCTGCTCCGTGGAGGACGCCTCGGCTGAGGGGGGCGTGGCGGCTGGTGCTGCGTCGGCCGCGGGGGCGGTCTTGGTCTCGGGCCGGGCGGGAGTGGCCGCCGGTGGTGCCGCGTCAGCGGCGGGAGCGGCCTTGGCCTCAGGCTCGGGCGCGGTGGACTCGCTCAGATCGCTGGAGGCCTTGCGGAACTCACGGATGGTCTTGCCCACAGCCTCGCCCATCTCCGGCAGGCGCCGCGGCCCCACCACGAGCAGGGCGATGACGAGGACGATGATGAGTTCGAGCGGCCCTACGTTGAAGGGCATGCGATCCTCCGAGGAGCGTGGATCAGTCGACTGCATCCTAGCACCCGCCCCGGGGCGTATCGGATGACGGTCCTGTGACCCGCTACGGCACCGGCGGCGCCTCGTCCAGCACGGCCGGGTCGATCGTGGCTTCGCCGGACGCGGCGGGTCCTGCCTCTTCCGTGGTCTTGCGCTGCTTCGCGGGGATGTACCAGGACAGGCCCGACTCACCGTCCACGGCGCCATCGCTGGTGACGGGCCGGTCGTCCACGAGGGTGATCTTGCCCTGGGGGCCGATGTCCAGGGTCATGACCCGCACGTTGATGTCCTGGCCATCGCGCTTGAGGTAGGCGATCTGGTCGCCGTTGGGCGAGAACTCCGGTGCGAAGCTGTTGCCGTCGGTGGTCAGGCGCACGCGTTCGTTGCCACCCTTGGCGGTGATGATGGCGATGTCGCGGCCGTTGCCGTCGGTGGCCTCGACCGCCAGGAGCTTGCCGCCAGGCGACCAGGAGGGGTCCGCGAAGCCGGACGCGATGAGCTTGGTCTTGCCCTTGCTGCAGTTGTTCTTCGTGACGCAGTCGTGGATCCCGATGCGCGGCTCGGCGGCGCTGCCGTCGGCCCCGTTGTAGGTGAAGGCCAGCCGCTTGCCATCGGCGCTGAAGTCGGGATCATTGTGGCCCAGGCGGATGATCCCGGTGCTCTGCGAGGGCGCGTTGACCTTGCGCATGCTGCCGCGCTTGCTGTTGATGATGTACAGCTCGACGCCGTCGCCTTCGCCATCGGGTCCGTCGCTGACCACGGCCACGTTGCCGACCGGGCTGACCGAGGGTTGCAGCACGGTGCTGAACCACTCGCCACGTGGATCCTTGATCAGCGACTTGAAGACCAGCTGCTTCTTGGAGCCGTCGGCGCGCATGCGCATGAGGTCGGTGGGATAGAGCGTGTACTTGCCATCGCGGCGCGCATTGCCCGCCTTGACCTCGTGCTTGGTGCTGCGGATGAAGTAGATGGACCTGCCGTCGGGCGACCAGACCGGCGTCGAGTCGGCCTTGGTAGAGGAGCTGTTCGAGAGCGGGCTGATGGTCTTGCCCGAGGCCGCCCAGATGTCGCCGCCGGCGCGGGTGAACAGGAGCGCACCGGGCACATCTGCCGCCTCATCGGACGGCGGCACCACGGTGATCGGCTCTGGAGTGCCCTCCTCTTCCGGCGCGGTCGAGCTCACCGGTGATTCGCTCGGGGCCTCCGTGCCTCCGGGCTCGGCAGCGCTGTCCGGCGCCGAGGCCTCGCTGGGTCTGGCGGTGGGATCGGTGACGGCGGCCGTCAGCGTCCCCGGATCGAGGCTGGCCTCGGCCGCAGCGGTGTCCACGGTCGAGTTGAGGAAGTTGACCAGGAAGAAGCTGCCGCCCCCGACGAGCAGCAGGGCCAGGAAGGCCAACAGCGGCGCGACGATCGGCGAGCCGCGATGGGGGGTGCGCGGCGGGATGGGCGCGGTGCCGGGTCCGTACCCGGGCGCGTGGCCGGGGCCGGTATAGCCGACCGGTGGCCGAGGCTGCGGCGAGCGGCTCATCGGGCGTTGGTCCCGCTGGCGCGCAACGCGCGCAACGAGCCCGCGGGAGCCACGTCCCGGATCTCCAGCTGGAGCGTCTCCAAACCCGCGAAGGTGCGGCTGGCGAGTCGTGCCACGACGTCGATCTCGGAACCCTCCGTCACGTGCTCCGCGAGCTCGGGGCGGCCGAAGGCGATGCCGTCGACCACCTCACGTCCGCGACGCAACGTGAGCTGTGTGTGCCCGCCGTTCGCGGCACGGACCCGGTTCACGGCGAGGCCCGCGATGCCCACGAGCGGCGGAGCATCTCCGGCGCCTTCCAGCGGCGCCAACTCGCGCAAGAGTACGTAATCCGCGGCATCCGCGCTCTGGACGAGGTCCAGGGCCAAGCTGGGCCGCGTGTCCGCCGGTGGCTGGGTGCGCACGAAGTCCTCGAGGCGTGCCCGCAGGGTCTCGATGTGCGCCGGCTCCAGGTGACAGCCGGCCGCGGCGGGGTGGCCGCCGAACCGCGCGAAGAGGTCGCTGCTGGCCGAGAAGGCCGCGGCCAGGTCCACGCCGCCGGCGCTGCGGGCAGAGCCGCGCCAGGGTTCCACCGAACTGGAGATGACGAGCGCCGGGCGCCCCTGCGACTCCGCCAGTCGACCGGCCACCAGGCCGATGACCCCGACGGGCCACTCGCCCACGAGCACGATGAAGGGCGACGGGGCCATGGCCTCGAGCTGGGCCTGGGCCTCGTCCATGGCCTGCGCGGTGAGCTCGCGGCGCAGCCGGTTGGCCGCCTCCAGCTCGTCGGCCAGGCGCTCGGCGGTGTCGATGTCCGGCGCCAGCAGCAGCTGGGCGGCGACACCCGGGTCGCCCACGCGGCCCATGGCGTTGATGCGAGGGGCGAGCCCGAAGCTGATGCTCTCGGTGGTGATGCCCCCCCGCTCGACGCCGGCACGGCGGAGCAGCGCCGCCAGTCCCGGTCGGGGATCACGTGCCAGGCGCTCGAGGCCCAGGCGCACGATAGAGCGGTTCTCACCGACGATAGGCACCACGTCAGCCACCGAGCCGACCGCCGCGAGGTCGGCCAGGCCCAGCGCGGTGGCCCGGCCCTCGTCCGTGTCAGCGAGCAGCAGCTGGGCCACCTTGAAGGCGATCCCGGCACCCGACAGCCGGCGGTCGGGGTAACGGTTGTCCGGTCGCTGGGCGTTGACCAGCGCGAGCGCATCGGGCCGGTCCGAGGTGAGCACGTGGTGGTCGGTGATGATGACGTCGATGCCGGTGGCACGGGCAGCCGCCACCTCGGCCACGCTCGAGGAGCCGGTGTCAGCGGTGAAGACGAGCGTGTGGCCGCCCGACCGCGCCCGCTCCACGGCCGCGAGCGACAGGCCGTGACCCTCCCCCGTGCGGTCGGGCACGTACGGCTCCACCGTCAGCCCCAGTGCCCGCAGGGCCTCGGTCAGGATGGCCAGGCCGGTGAGGCCGTCCGCATCGAAGTCACCGAGCACGAGCACCGATTCGCCGGCCTTGCGGGCACGCGCGACGCGCGCACGGACGATGGCCGCGTCGGGCAGCAGGCCGGGATCGTGCAGGCCGGCAGCGGGCGAGTCGAAGCGCGAGGCGAGCTCAGCCTCGTCGACCGGGCCCCGGCGCGAGAGCACGCGCAGGGCACGGGCGGAGAGACCCCGCCGCTTGGCGTCATCGATGGTCGCCGCGGACACAGGGTGCGCGGTCGGCAGCAGCCAGTGGTAGTGAGGACTCAGCTCCGGCATGGACGACCAGTCTGACCCCCGGGACTCACACCCGGCTTATGCGTGAGCGGTCTCGGCCTTGCCCGTGGACTCGTGTTCGACCTTGCGCCTGTCATCCCACAGGTGCCAGTCGAGGAAGAGCGGCGTGGCCACGAACAGGGACGAGTAGGTTCCGGCGACGACGCCGACGAAGAGGGCGAAGGTGAAGGCCCGGATGGCCTCCCCGCCGAAGACCAGCAGCGCCAGCAGCGTGACGATCAGCGTCAGCGACGTGGTCATGGAACGGCCGATGGTCTGGACCAGGCTGAAGTTGACGATCGTGCCGAGCGGCTCGCCGAGATAGCGGTGGCGGTTCTCACGGATGCGGTCGAAGACGACGATGGTGTCGTGCACGGAGAAGCCGATGACGGTGAGCATGGCGGTCACGTAGAGGGCATCGATCTGGAGCCCCAGGAAGGTGCCCAGGATGGCGAAGGCACCGACGGTGATGATGACGTCGTGGAGCAGGGCCACGAGGGCGGTGACGCCCATGCGGAAGTCGCGGAAGCGGTAGGCCACCCAGATCATGATCGCGAGCGCCGCGAACAGGACCAGCGCCAGGGTCTGCCAGATGAGCTCCTGGCTGACCACGGGGCCCACGGAGTTCTCCTGTCGGACCTCGTCGATGGGACCGAAGCGGTCCTGCAGGGCCGCGGCCAGCGCGCCCAGTCGACCCTCGGTGGGGACGTTGATACGGGGCAGGTCGCCGCCGTCGCCGGCGACCACGCCGGGCGCGGCGCTGGGTCCGGGCGAGGCTCCGGGAACCGCAGATGCGCCCGCAGCGGGTGATGGGCTCGCAGCGGGTGATGGGCTCGCAGCGGGTGAGGCGTTGGCGTCAGGTGAGGCGTTGGCGGCCGGGACCGCGGTGACCACGGGTACCGCCGCGGCGGAGGCAGAGGTGCCGGCTTCTGGTGAGATGGAGGCGTCTGACGTCGTGAGCGTGCCCGGGATGGCCGTGACCACCGGCGCCGCGGCGGCGGCCTCGGTCGGGGCGGGCGAGGCGGACGGCTCGGCTACGGGCGAGGCCGACTCGGATCCAGTGGCGGCCGAAGCGTCGGGCACGGGCGAGGCGGTGGCTGGCGCCGGTGAGGCCGCTGCCTCCGCTGCCGCCGCAGCTCCCGCTGCGGGAGAGCCGGATGGCTGCGCACTCTCGAGGGCGGCGGCCGCGGCCGATCCCTCGGTCACGGTCGTTTCCTGCAGCAGCGGCTCGGTGCGGATGAGGACGTAGTCCTTGTCATCGCTCGAGGTGATGGCCACCTCGCCGGTCAGGCCCTGCTCGGTCAGCACGTCGCGCACATCGGCGACCGCGGGCGTCTCATCCTGGAAATGGACCTCCCACACGGTGCCACCGGTATAGGCGATGGAGAACTGCAGGCCCAGATGACCGTTGGGCACGAGCGTGGCGAAGATGAAGAGGAGGCACACGATGATCAGCGTGCCGCTGAGGGCATAGCCGTACCGTCGCTTGCTGATGAAGTCCATCACGGGGCGGCCACCTCGCGCGAGCTGCGAGCATCGACCGACATCGACGCGTCATCCATGCCGAACAGGTGCCGCTTGCGGGCCCAGCGCTGCTGCACGATCCAGCGCAGCATCATGCGGCTGAGCACGATGGCCGTGAACATCGAGAGCAGCACGCCGATGCCCAGCACGAGCGCGAAGCCCTTCACGATCGAGGTCCCGAAGTAGTACAGGATCAGGGCCGTGATGAGGGTGGACACGTTGGCGTCGAAGATCGACGTCCAGGCACGGTTGAAGCCGGCCTCCACCGATGCGCCCAGGTTCTTGCCGCTGCGCAGCTCCTCCTTGGTGCGCTCGAAGATGAGGATGTTGGCGTCCACCGCCATACCCACCGAGAGGATGAAGGCCGCGATACCGGCGAGGGTCAAGGTCACCGGCACGAGCTGGAAGATGGCCCAGGCGAAGACGCCGTACGCGATGAGGGCGGCGCAGGCGACCATGCCGGGAACGCGGTAATAGAGCAGCATGAAGGCGAAGACGAGGGCGATCCCGAGGATGCCCGCGAGCATGGTCTGCTGCAGGAACTGCTGACCGAGCGTGGGGCTGATGCTGCTAAAGCCGACCTCGCGGATCTCCAGGGGCAACGAGCCGAACTTGAGCACGGTCACGAGGTTGGTGGCCTCATCCACGGTGAAGTTGCCGCTGATCTGGGCCTGGCCGCCGAAGCGGGTCGCGTTGATCGACGGCGCCGACTCCACGATGCCGTCGAGCACGATCGCGAAGTAGTCGCCGAAGTGGGCTGCCGCATATTCGTCGAAGAGGCGGGCGCCGGTGTCCTTCAGCTCCATGCTGACCACGATCTCGCTGGTGGTCTGGTCCTGGCCGATACGGGCGGCCGCGATCTCCGTGCCGTTGAAGAGCGGCTCGGTCTCGGCCAGGCAGGGAGGTGCCTCCTGGTTCTGCACGACCTGGCTGATGCAGCCAGCCGGCACGGGCGTGAACTCGAGCACGCCGGTGGTGCCGATGAGGCTGCGGATGTCGGCTTCGTCTTCCAGCCCGGGCAACTCGACCGAGATGCGGTCGCTGCCCTGGGTGACGACCACGGGCTCGGACACACCGGTGGCGTTGACGCGGTTCTCGATGATGGTGCGGGTCTGCTCGAGGATCTCCGGGGTCACCGGCTGGGCGTCGGTCGCGACGACCTGGTACTCACCGCGGAGACCACCGATGAGGTCCAGGCCAAGCTTGGTCTCGACGGCCGAGCCGTCGGAGTTCCACACGCGTGGAACCGGGAAGACAGCCACCACCAGGGCGACAAGGAATAAGGCGATCAGGAGGATCGGAACGACGCGTTGCATCGCCCGCGACACTACCAGAGGCGCGACGGGTTTGCCGCGCATCATCGAGCAGGCGCCGGTCCGGACCCGGGCGAGCTAGCTGTCGAGGTGCTCCCGGATGCGCGCGGCGAGTCCCGTTCCGATGCCGGGTACGGCTCCGATCTCCGCCTCCGACGCGTCGCGCAGCGCACGGCTGGAACCGAAGACGCGGAGCAGGGCCCGCTTGCGCGCCGGCCCCACGCCGGGCAGATCGTCGAGCGCCGACCTGGTCGCGGCCTTGGCGCGCAGCTGGCGGTGATAGGTGATGGCGAAGCGATGAGCCTCGTCGCGCAGGCGCTGCAGCAGATAGAGCGCGCCGGACGTGGCCGGCAGCACGATGGGATCGGAGCGGCCGGGCAGGAACACCTCCTCGCGCTCCTTGGCCAGGCCGGCCATGGGCAGGTCGTGCAGGCCGAGCTCGTCGAGGACCTCGCGCGCGGCGCTGACCTGGCCCTTGCCGCCGTCGATGATGACGAGGTCGGGCATGCGCCAGCGCAGCTGCTCGGCGCCACCCTCACCTGTCTCCAGCGCCCGGCGGAAGCGGCGACGCAGCACCTCCTGGTGACTGGCGAAGTCGTCCTGGCCGCGCACCGTCTTGATGCGGAACCGGCGATACTCGCCGGTCCGCGGCTGGCCCTCCTCGAAGACGACCATGCTGCCGACCGTGTTGGTGCCCTGGATGGTGCTGATGTCGTAGCACTCGATACGGGCCGGCGGCGCAGGCAGGGCGAGAGCCTCAGCCAGCTCGCCGAGAGCCTGTTCGGTCTTGCCGTGGTCGGCCAGCCAGCGCACCTGCTCCCGCTCGAGCGTCTCGGCCGCATTGCGGGCTGCCAGCGCCATCAGCTTGCGGCCCTGCCCTCGCTGGGGCACGACCAGGCTCACCCTGCGGTGCGCGCGCGCGGAGAGGAACTCGGCCAGCTCGTCCGCGTCCGGCAGGGCGAAGGGCAGCAGCACCCGCGGCGGGATCGAACCGGCCCGCGCGTAGTACTGCTTGACGAACGAGGTCAGCGCCTCCACGTCGCTGCCGTCCGCCACGTTCTCCAGCAGGAAGATGTCGCGCGAGAGCGTCTTGCCGTCGCGGATGGCGAAGAGCTGCACCGCAGCCGCCGCCCCCGACCGCGCATAGCCGAGCACATCGAGGACGCGCTTGGCGAAGCCGGCCATCTTCTGGCTCTCCATCGTGCGCTCGATGGCGCGGACCTTGTCCCGGAGCGCCGCCGCGCGTTCGAACTCGAGGCCCTCGGCCGCCGCCTCCATCTCCGCGGTCAGCGCCTTCGAGACCTGCTCCTGGTGGCCCTCCAGGAAGAGCATCACCTGCTCGATGTCGGCCGCGTACTCGTCCTTGCTGACAGCCTCGATACAGGGGCCCTGGCAGCGCTTGATGTGGTACAGCAGACACGGGCGCTCGAGGGCGCGCGCTCCTTCGCGGATGTCGATGGTGCAGGTGCGGAAGGGGAAGATGCGGCGGATGAGGTTCATCGACTCGTCCACCGAGCTGGCCGAGGCGTAGGGACCGAAGTAGCGGCTGCCGTCCCGGGGCAGCTTGCGCGTGCGCTCGATGCGCGGGAAGTCATCGGCCAGGGTGACCTTGATGAAGGGGTAGGACTTGTCGTCCTTGAGGCGCACGTTGAAGCGCGGCTGGTAGCGCTTGACGAGGTTCGCCTCGAGCAGCAGTGCCTCGCTGACCGTGTCGGTGAGGGTGTACTCCACGTCCGCGACCTGGTCGAGCGCGGACTCGATCCGCAGCGGTGCCGCCGAGCGGCTGGCCTGCCAGTACTGGCGCACGCGCGAACGGAGGCTCTGCGCCTTGCCCACGTAGAGCACGTGGCCGGCGTCGTCCTTCATGAGGTACACACCCGGGGCATCGGGCAGGTGCTTGAGGGTGGCCTGGACCTGGGAGTTGGGCTTCACCCCCCGATGCTAGCGCGGGTCGCTCAGGCCGACGCCGGGGCCCCTTGCTTCGTCCGTCGCTCCGGCGCCTTCACGGGCTCGGGGTCGTCGTCCTCGACCGCCTCGACCACCTCGCTCCCTCGCGGTCGCACCCGAGATCGGCCTGGCCCCGGCCTGCCGGGCCCTGGCGGTCAGCCGTGCCACGGCCTACCGGCACCGCAGCCCCAAGCTGGGATCCGAGCGACGGCGACGCCCGAGGCCGGTCCTGGCCCTCTCCGAGCAGGAGCGGGCCGCGGTGCTCGAGCAGCTCCACAGCGAGCGCTTCGTCGACGACTCACCGGCCCAGGTCTATGCCACGCTGCTCGACGAGGGTACCTACCTCGCCTCGGAGCGCACGATGTACCGGATCCTCGCCGCCCAGGGCCAGAGCCGGGAACGGCGAGCCCAGCTGCGCCATCCCGCCTACGTCAAGCCCGAACTCCTCGCGACCGGGCCGAACCAGCTCTGGAGCTGGGACATCACGAAGTTGAAGGGCCCGGTGAAGTGGACCACCTACGCCCTCTACGTGCTGCTCGATGTCTTCAGTCGCTACGTGCCCGGCTGGCTGCTGGCCCAGCACGAGAGCGGCGTCCTCGCCGACCGGCTGATCTCGTCCGCCTGTGTCCCTTGCGCGTGCCCAGCATGCTTCCAGAAAGGTGCCTCGTCAGCGGTCAGCAAGGGAGCACCCTCGTCGGGATGGGTATCCCAGATAAGGTCGCTGGCGGCACCCATGCCCGGCTGCGCGGGAGCACCCTGGTAGAGCTGCCAGAGATAGAGGCCGGCGATGGCCAGCAGGCCCAGGATCACGCCCGCCACGAGCATCACCAGGATGTCGCCGGGCGCGTTCCCACGCGAGCTCGCGCCGGCGGTGGACCCACCGGCCATGCCCGGCGCCACCACGGGAGCACTGGAGTCGAAGCCGTAGCTGGCGGTCTGGCCCGAGGCCGCGCGAGCCTGCAGCTGCCAGGCTCCGGGGGCGATTCGCGGCCGGCAGGGTCAGCGTACGAGTGAAGGCTGCCGTCCCCGCCGGTGACCGCCACGTCCAGCGTCTCGGTGCCTGCGTCGGTCAGCAGGCGCAGGGCCACGGTCATGTCGCGTGGGATATCCGGAGCCGCTGATCTCCACCGGCGCACCCGGGGCAGCCGACGTCGGTCAGCATGGAGATGGCCGGTGCGTCCGACTGGGCCGAGGCCAGCGCCGGGAAGGCTGAGCAGCACCGCGAACACGAAGGTCATCGTCGCGAGGAGCAGGGCGCGGATGCGCGTGGTGCATGTCACGAGCGTAGGCTGACCTGCCGCCGCTGACATCGACCGCCGATACCGACACCCCGCCGACGAAGGTCAGGCGCCGCGTACTTCTGGCTGGGCCGAACGGCAGGCCCCCGGTGTGGGGAACCTCGCCTTGCGATGCGGAGCGGGTGGGTCCTTCGTCGGTCAGCGGTATGCGACCGCCACCCGGCTCGTCTGCGTGGACCCGGTCGTGTGCCCCGGTCAACTCCCGAAGAAGGGCGGGACAAGGATGAGTGGAGCGTCGGATGCGTCGGCGGTGACCCGCAGGGACGAGCATCGGGAGCATGGCAACGCACACGCCTACGGATGCCTTGGAACGACGCCTGGCCTCGCTGGCAGATGACCAGCGCGCTGCGGCGACGGCGCCGGCCGGACCGGTGCTGTGCGTCGCCCCGGCGGGCTCCGGCAAGACCACCACGGTCGTGGCCCGGCTGGCCTGGCGGGTGGCCGGCGGTGCCGATCCCGGCTCGATCTGCGCGCTGACCTTCAACCGCGCCGCCGCCGATGAGCTGCAGGTGCGTGCTGACGCCGCGCTGGTCGAGCTGGGGCACGAAGCCGGCGCCGTGCGCGTGCGCACGTTCCACGCCCTGGGTCGCGAGATCCTCGCGGACGCCGACGTGGATGTGACGCGGATCGTGGAGCGCGGCGAGGTGCTCGCGGAGCTGGCTGGTGGTCCCCTACCGCCGGCGCAGCAGCGGCGCCTCGACGACGCCTTCACCCGTCTCAAGCTCGACCCCGAGCGCGGACCGCCCGCTGACGAGGTGGAGACGCACGCCGCCTTCGCCGCCTATCAGGAGCACCTGCGCACGATCGGTTCGATCGACCTCGACGACCTCGTCGCGCTGGCGGGGCCCACACTGCGGGCGGACCAGGCGCTGCTCGATCGCTGGCGGGGACGAACAGCGGTGCTCTTCGTGGATGAAGCGCAGGACCTCGATCGCAGCCAGCTCGAGCTCGCCCTGCTGCTGGCCGGTGAGCGGCGTGACATCTTCCTCGTGGGCGACGACGATCAGACGATCTACGCCTGGCGCCTGGCCGACGTGCGCCGCGTGCTGGGACTGGCAGCTCGACTACCCGGGCTGCGACGCGTGGATCTCCAGACCAACCACCGCTGCGCGCCGGAGATCGTACGGCGGGCGGCGCGGCTGGTGGAGCACAATCGCGAACGCTTCGACAAGATCATCGCCGCCTCGCCGCGCAACGCGGGCGAGGTCCGGCTACTGGCGGACACCGGCGATGAGGTCGCGCGAGCACGCCTGCTCCTGCGGGCCTGGGCCGCCGAACCGCCGGCTGAGCGGCACGCCGTGCTGGCGCGCACCAACCGCGAGCTGGTGCCCTACGCCGCGGCGGCGTTGGAGCTCGGCCTCGCCTATCACGCGGTCGACGACGGCCTCCTGCTCGAGGACGAGGCGCTGCTCGCCGTGCTCGGGACCCTGGATGCGGAACGACCGCCACTGCTGGCGGCTGGCGACGCGGCGAGGGCGGCCCGGCTGTCCGCCGAGCAGACCGCGACGCTGCTGGGCTGGGCCGCCGGCGCACCCACCGTGGAGCGGCTGCGAGACGCGGTCGCCGATCGCCGCGAGGCTCGTGCCCGGCTTCGCCGAGAGGACGCCCTGCTCACGCTGGCGACGGCCCATGGCACCAAGGGCCTCGAATGGGATCACGTCGCCTGCGTCGGCCACGATGCCGGTGTCTTCCCCGCGGGTCGAGCGCTGCGCGAAGCGGACGATCCCGCGAGAGTGCTCGAGGAAGAGCGGCGGCTGGCGTACGTGGCCTGGACACGGGCCCGCCGGACGCTGACGATCGTCTACGACCCCGGGGCCCCTTCCACCTTCCTGCTGGAGGCCTTCGACCCGTGGGAGCTCAACGGCGCCGCTGCGAGCTGACCCGAGGATGCCCACCTCGGCATCTTCCGTACCAGGGGCGAAGAAGGCCCCGCCTGCGAGAGGCGAACCGTGGCTTGTGACTGGCGGGACTTGGCTTGTGCCGGGCGGCGCACGCTCCTACCATCGTCCGATGAGCACAACGCAGGTCCTCATCGCAGGCGAATCCTGGGTCACGCACAGCATCCATCAGAAGGGCTTCGACTCCTTCACCACGACCGCCTACGAGGAGGGCGTGGGACCGCTGCGAGCCGCCCTGGAAGCCGGCGGCTACGACGTCGTCTACCTGCCCAACCACGTGGCCGCGACCGAGTTCCCCAGCACGGCTGACCAGCTGGCCGGCTACGCCGCGGTGATCCTCAGCGACATCGGCAGCAATACCCTGCTGCTGCACCCCGAGACGTTCGGACGCTCCGTGCCGCGCCCGGACCGGCTGGTCGCGATCCGGGACTACGTGGCCGCTGGTGGGGGTCTCGTGATGGTGGGCGGCTACCTCACCTTCCAGGGCATCGAGGCCAAGGCGCGCTGGTCGGGCACGCCGGTGGAAGAGGCCCTGCCGGTCACGCTGCTCACCATCGACGACCGCGTCGAATCGCCGTCGGGCACCGTGCCCAAGGTGCGCCAGCTGGACCACCCCATCGTAGCCGGCCTGCCGCCCACGTGGCCGGCGCTGCTCGGCTACAACCGGGTGCGGGCGCGCGAGGGCGCCGATCTCGTGGTGGCGGCCGGGGACGACCCGCTCATCGTGGCCGGCGAGTACGGCGAGGGCAGGAGCGTGGCCTTCACCTCCGACTGCGGGCCGCACTGGTGCCCGCCGCCGTTCGTGGAGTGGGCTGGCTACGCCACGATGTGGCAGAACCTGGTGGGCTGGGTCGCCGGTTGAGGCAGCACCACCGCGGGCGCCGGAACACGTCCTGACATCGGGCCGTCACGTGGCGCCCCTAGGCTTCGGCACCAGCTGATGCCAAGGAGACCTTCGTGACCCATAACCCCTCCCCCGCTGGCCGCTGGATGGCCATCCTCGCCGTGGCCCCGTTCGTCCTTGCCGCCTGCACCACGGCCGCATCGGACGACGCCAGCGGGGTGCCGACGGCCCTCGCCAGCGCCGCCCCGAGCGCGACCGCTGCGAGCCCCAGCAGCCCCGCCGCCTCGCCGGTCGCGCCATCGCCCCTGGCCGAGTCCGTGGACCCCTGGCTCGCCCTCGAGCTGACCGATGCCGCGACCGGCGAGACGTTCACGCTCGCGAGCCTCGCCGGCGGCGTGGTGGCGATCGAGCCCATGGCCGTCTGGTGCAGCAACTGCAAGGCCCAACAGGACGACGTGAAGCGGGCCTACAGGAAGATCGCTGACCTGGGCGTGACCTACCTCAGCCTAGGCGTCGACCCCGGCGAGGATGCCTCGACCCTGGCTCGCTACGCCGACCAGCGCGGATACGGGTGGACCTTCAGCCCGGCGCCCAAGGCCTTGTCGCGCGAGCTGCGCGACCTCTTCGGGCCACAGATCCTGTCACCGCCGTCGACGCCGCTGATCGTGCTCGACGCGGCCGGCGAGGTCGTGTACCAGGGGTTCGGCTTCCACTCCCCCGACGAGCTCCTGGGCATCCTCGCGGACGCCGCCGCCTAGGGCTCGGGGCAGGCCGCCACGATAGCGCGCGAGTCAGCGCTCGCGGCGCAAGTCCACGGAGTAGTCGACCGAGGCCTGCAGCTGCACCAGGGCCGTGGCCCAGATGCCGATCGCGCGGGCGAACTCATCGATCATCGCCTCGTGAGCGACGTCGTAGGGACCATCCTGCAGGGTCACCGTGGAGCCATAGCCGGTGGGCTTGATGGTGACGGTCACCTCGCTGGGGAGACCGCCCTCGAGCGGGTGCGTCCAGGTGAAGCGGAAGCGGAAGTTGGGCTCCGCCTCCGACACGTCCACCTCGATCCGTTGGCGCGGAAAGACGAGCGCCGAGCGCGCGCCCGGCAGGAGCGATCCTTCCACCTCCGAGGCCAGCCAGGTGCGCACCGTCTCGGGGTCCGACCAGGCGCGATAGACGCGGCTGGGCGGTGCGTCCACCACGCGCGAGAGGGTGATCATGCGCGTGCTCATGCTGTGCTCCTCGTGTTCGGTGGCCCAGACCGGGCCGACGTGCCCACCCATCATGCAGCAGGCGTGGCGCGCTTGCGTGGACGCCGGGTCCCCGTAGCCCTCGCGGCCGACTTCGATCGACGTTTCCGGCCATTCGAGGCGCGACCGAATTCGCCGTCGTACAGCGGGACCACCGGCTCGCCCCTGAGCGCGTGCGCCAGGTATTCGCCGGTGGCGGACCCAGGCGTGTCGGCCACCTCCTCGGGTGTGCCCTGGGCCACGATGCGCCCGCCCTTCGCGCCACCCTCCGGGCCCAGGTCGATGATCCAGTCGGCCGTCTTGATGACATCGAGGTTGTGCTCGATGACGATGACCGTGTTGCCGCTGTCCACGAGGCGATGGAGCACCTGCAGGAGCTTCTCCACATCCGCGAAGTGCAGCCCGGTGGTGGGCTCATCGAGAATGTAGACGGTGCGTCCAGTGGCCCGCCGCGACAGCTCGGTGGCCAGCTTCACGCGCTGCGCCTCGCCGCCCGAAAGCGTCGTCGCCGGCTGTCCCAGGCGGATGTAGCCCAGGCCGACGTCCACGAGCGTCTTGAGCTTGTTGCGCACCTTGGGCACGGCGCTGAACACCTCCAAGGCCTCCTCCGTGGTCATGCCCAGCACGTCCGCGATGGAGTGGCCGCGGTAGTGGATCTCCAGGGCCTCGCGGTTGTAGCGGGCCCCGCCACAGACCTCGCAGGGCACGTACACGTCCGGCAGGAACTGCATCTCGATCTTGAGGATGCCGTCGCCCTTGCAGTTCTCGCAGCGGCCGCCCTTGACGTTGAAGCTGAAGCGGCCGGGCCCGTAGCCACGGACGCGCGCCTCCGGCACGCCCGCGAAGAGCTCGCGGATGGGGCCGAAGAGCCCGGTATACGTGGCCGGATTGCTGCGCGGCGTGCGACCGATGGGGCTCTGGTCGATCTCGACGATCTTGTCCACCGCTTCCGCGCCCTCGAGCGCGTCGTGGGCCCCGGGCTCCACGCGCGCCCCGCTGACGTCGCGGGCCAGGGCCGCGTAGAGCACATCGGTGACCAGCGTGGATTTGCCCGATCCCGAGACGCCGGTGACGGCGGTGAAGGTGCCCAGCGGGAAGCGCACATCGAGGTCCTTGAGGTTGTGCTCGCGCGCGCCCCGCACCACGAGGGCCGAACCATTGCCCGCCCGGCGTTCCAGCGGCACCGGCACCGTGCGCTCGCCGCGCAGGAAGGCGCCCGTCACCGAGCGCTGCTCCGCCAGCACCGCCTCGAGCGGTCCGCTGGCGATGACCTCGCCGCCGTGCTCACCGGCGGCCGGGCCGATGTCCACGACCCAGTCGGCCACCCGGATGGTCTCCTCGTCGTGCTCGACCACGATGAGCGTGTTGCCGATGTCGCGGAGACGCACCAGCGTGGCGATGAGCTTGGCGTTGTCCTTCTGGTGCAGGCCGATGGTGGGCTCGTCGAGGATGTAGAGCACGCCCACCAGGCTGGAGCCGATCTGCGTCGCGAGGCGGATGCGCTGGGCCTCCCCACCCGAGAGCGTGGAGCTGGTGCGGTCCACCGTCAGGTAGTCAAGCCCGACGTCGGCGAGGAAGCCGAGACGTGCGCCGATCTCCTTGGTGACCATGCGTGCGATGGCCTGCTCGCGCTCGTTGAGCACCTCCGGCATGCGCCGGACCCAGGCCAGGGCATCGCTCACGGACATGGCGGAGACGTCGCTGATGTTGCGCTCGTCGATGGTCACGCCGAGGGCGTCGGGCTTCAGCCGCTTGCCCTCACAGGTGGGACACGGGCGCTCGACCATGTACTTCTCGAGCTCGGTGCGGATGTAGTCCGACTCGGTCTCGCGATAGCGCCGCTCGAGGTTGGTGATGACGCCCTCGAAGGTGGCCACGTAGGAATTCTCGCCCCGCTCATGGCGGTAGCGCACCTCCACCTTCTCGCCCTTACGCGCGTAGAGCAGGTACTCGAGGGCCTCCTCCGGCAGATCGGCGATCGCGGCCTTGTAGTCCCAGCCGTGCGCGGCCATGACCGCCTTGGTCGTCTTGAGCCGCCATGACAGCTCGGTCGGAACCGTGCGCCAGGGCGCCATGGCCCCGTCGGGGATCGACCTGGTCCGGTCGGGCATGACCCGATCGACCGCGAACTCGAGGCGGATACCCAGGCCCGTGCAGTCGGGGCAGGCGCCGTGGGGCGAGTTGAAGGAGAACGAGCGCGGCTCCAGCTCATCGATGGTGGTGCCGTCATAGGCGCAGCTGTAGCGTTCGCTGTAGCGGGCCTCCTCGAAGGCGCCCGCGTCGGCCGGAGCCACCAGCATGGCACCCTCGCCCAGGCGCAGCGCGGTCTCGACCGAATCGGCCAGGCGGGCAGCGTCGGGATCGGGGTGGTCGGGCCCGTAGGGCACGCCCCCGGCATCGGCATGGCGCACGACCAGGCGGTCGACCACGACCTCGATGGAGTGGCGCTTGTACTTGTCCAGCGAGGCCGTGTCGTCGAGGTCCATCAGCTCGCCATCGACGCGCACGCGCACGAAGCCCTGCCGTCGAGCTGCGGCGAACACGCGCTCGCCCTCGGTCTTGCGGTCCTTGATCAGCGGGCCCAGCACCAGGATGCGACTGCCCTCTGGCAGCTTGCGGATGCGGTCCGCGATCTGCTGCACGCTCATGCGCGCGATCTCGCGGCCGCACTTGGGGCAGTGGGGATGACCTACCCGCGCGAAGAGCAGGCGCAGGTGGTCGTAGATCTCCGTGACCGTGCCCACGGTCGAGCGCGGGTTGCGCGAGGCACCCTTCTGGTCGATGGAGATGGCGGGGCTGAGACCGTCGATCTGGTCGACGTCCGGCTTCTCCATCTGGCCCAGGAACTGGCGGGCGTAGGCGGAGAGCGACTCCACGTAGCGCCGCTGGCCCTCGGCATAGATGGTGTCGAAGGCGAGGCTGGACTTGCCGCTGCCGGAGAGGCCGGTGATGACGATCAGGCGGTCGCGCGGCAGCTCGATGTCGATGTTCTTGAGGTTGTGTTCGCGGGCACCGCGAACGACGAGGCGATCCTGGGGCACTGCTGCAGTCTAGAGCACAAGTGCCTCATAGACCAGGCGTTCTAAAGATGGAGTGAACGACCACCGGATCTGATCCCAGCGGCCAGCGACGCCCTCACCGCTCGAGCCCATGGCAACGAGGGAGGCGATCACGTCGGACCAGCCGCACCGCAGAGCCCCGAGGGCCACTGCTGCACCAGGGCCACCGAGGGCTATTCCGCGCCAGATGTCAGCACAGGTGGCCTTCGGCGCACATCGACCCCGGGCAGCGCGCAGCGGCATACACCGATGACGCATATCGTTACCGTCCAAGCCGCCGTTTGCGCATGACGATGCGGCCGCTATCCACGCATCGACGACGGTGTCGCGACGAAGGCCCACCCGCGTGACATCTGGCGCGATATGGACGGCGCGAACCCGGGGCGCTGCGGGGCAGCCGACGCGCGGCGCGATGCCGAGGCCCTGCGGGGAGCAGCTAATTGCTGATGCGGGGATACCGAGGTTCTGCTGGGCGGCGGTCGTTGCGCTGCCGCGGCACGACCGCTGGCCGTCGACAGGCGTTCTGGAGTCGGCCTGCCAGCCTCGACCTCGTCGTCAGGCAGCAGCGCTCGCCGGCCCCGGCGCACGACTCATGTCGGGCAGGAGCAGGGCCGCGCCGACGAGGAAGCAGACGGCCCCCACGAAGGTCATGCTGTTGGCCACCGCGGCGTCGAGAAGCTCGCCATTGGCGGGGTCGATGTAGGCCGCGACCGCGGAGATGCCGAAGGCGATCGAGCCGACCATGTTGATGGCGGCGATGCCCGACTCGAGCGTGGGGCGAGCGCCCTGCACGTGCCCATCGCGTGTCTCGAGCACCGCGAACGTGCTGGCCACGAGGAAGAGGATCGAGCCGATGGCGTCCGGCGCCCAGACCAGGGCCTCCTCGCCGGGCATGCCCAGGCCCCCGCGGGTGCCGGCGAAGGTGGTCAGGTTGAACCAGAGCGTCCCGGCGAGCTGGGCGGACGCCGCCCACCAACCGAGCGAGTGCGTGCGCCAGGCAGCCAATCGGCGCCCACGCTCGCCGGTCGCGACGTCGTCGCTCTCGTTGCTGGCCTGGTGATACTGGAGATACGCAGCCGACGTGAAGAAGACCGAGCCGACGAAGAAGATCCACGGACCGAAGGCGCCGAGGGTCTCCGCGATCGCCGGCACCGAGCCCAGGGCGAAGCAGGCGGAGCCGATCATGAAGAGGACGGCGATCCACCAGCCCTCGCGCGTCGGCGCCCACCATGGGATGTGGGCGAGCCGCACGCCACCTTCGGCTGCCAGCAGCCCGTGCCCCTTGCGATTGCGCCACGCGGTGTAGACGACCCTGGCCCCATTGGGGCGTTCGAGGACCATGGACGTTGTGAACGGGCCGATACCGTGGTGCTCCACGGCTCGCCACCCAGGGGGGATCTGCATGGCCGTCAGGATACCGGGGCGCCCAGTGGCGGCGGAGGCTGCTGCGATCACAGTGAGGTCTCACGGGCTCGGCCGCATCGCTACCATGCCCAGGTGCGCCTCCCCTCGTTGCCCGCGTTCATCCATGAGGTGGTCGACGACCCGCGCCAGCGGGGGGTCCTGATCGCCGGCTGCCTGGCGCTCTTCGCGGTCGGCCTGACCCCGCGTGTGCTCTCCCCCGGCCTGCCCACCGCCCAGCAAGCCTTGCGCACGCAGCCCGAGCTGCAGAGCCTCTTCGTGCTGCTGGCCTTCGCCTCGACCGCGACGATCCTGCTGGGCGGCCTTGCCTCTGACGTGCTGCGCCGCCGTTCGTTGCTGGTCGGCGGCCTGGCGGTCATGGCGGTCGGCAGCCTGGTGGCGCTGGTCTTCGACCACGGGCCGGTCTTCTACGCCACCAACTTCATCTCCATCGCCGCCGCTGGGCTGGTGCTGGCCTACGGCATCGGCTCGGTCGCCATCGCCTACGAGGGCATCCCGCGGGCCACCGCCCTGGGTTTCGTGTATGGCGCATTCGGCGCGGGCGCGGCGGCATCACCGGCGGTGCTGACCCTCTTCCCCAAGCTCATCCCCGGCGGTGAGCCGGGCGTACCGTCCACTTTCACCTACGAGACGTGGCTGGCCTATGGCCTGACGGCGCTGGCCGCCGCGGTGGCCTTGTGGGCCGCGTTCCGCTACGTGCCACGCCTGCCCGGCAACCTTCCCGCCAGCCCCCTGCTGGTGGCAGGCGTGGCCGTCTGGGCCATCTCCGTCCTGGCCATCGTGAGCGGGCTCGTGGCCATCGGGGGCGAGGGGGGCATGGTCGTGCCGGCCCTGCTCATCGTGGGTGGTGCGCTGGGTCTGGCCACGCTCGGTTGGCGCCGTGCCCGCACCGTCGCCGCGGTGGAGGCCCTGCGACTGGATCGGCGCGCGCTCGGGGCGGCCCTGGCCGTGGGCGTGGCCATCGGCTTCGCACAGGCGGTGCCGCTGATGCTCATGCCCATCGTCTTCGAGTATCCCCTGCGCTACGGCACCCTATTCGCGGTCCTCGCCATCGCACCGTTCGCGATCGCGCTGCTGCTGGCGGGACCGGTCGCCGGCGCCCTGCTGCAGCGCTTCGGGCCACGCGAGATCATGTCCGCGGGGACCCTCGCGGTGGGCGCGGCGAACCTGCTGCTGGCGGTGGTGCTCGGCCTCATCACCAGCTATGTGCGCGACTTCTACCAGCACAACCCCGACTCGGCGCGCGCGGTCCTCGGTGCCGCCAGCTACCTGCTCTTCGTGGCGCCACTGGTCCTGATCGGGGCCGGCTTCGTGCTCGGCACCACCGTGCGCACCGCCATCGTCTTCGCCAGCACCCCCCGAGGCCTGCCGGCGTCGGCAGCTGCCATCAACGAGGCCTCGGTCGGGCTTGGCTCGCGCATCGGCATCGTGGCCTCCACCGCGCTGCTGGCGACCACGGCCATCGGCAGTGCCCGGGTCATCGCCGAGGCCCGCGCGCCCGCGTCAGCCCAGGCCCTGGTCTCGGAGTTCGAGCTCACGCTCCGGGCCCTGGGCACGCCTCGCTTCCGGGAGGTCTACGCGGCCACGCTCGATGGGGCCGAGCCGGCCAAGGGCGCGGCCTATTCGGTGGCCTACCTCGATGGCGTCGCGTCCGCGCTGGTGGTGAGCGGGATCGTGGGCCTGCTCGGGGCCGTCCTGGCCTGGTTCCTGCTCGGCCGGCGCGATCCCATGCGCACCGTCTTCGAGATGCAGGATGAGCGCATGGCCGCGGACCAGGTCCCGGCCGCGTCCACCGCCGGGCATGCCCTTCCGCCCACGGACCCGGCCGCGACGTAGCCGGTCTACTGCCTAGCGCCGGCGGCCGGGCCGCTGTCCCGTGCGCTTGATCACGTTGGGCGTGACTCGCCGGTCCCACGTGGGGCGATCCAGCCAGCGGGCCATCCAGCCCTCGTCATCACCCTCGTGCGCATCCTTGATCCCGGGGAAGACGTCCGCGGCCGTGCCCTCGTCGATGTCGACCGGCTCCTCGTCGGCCGGCAGGACGGTGACCTCGGTCACCTCCAGCAGCGACTCCTCGGCCGCTTCTCGCCGACCGCGGCGCTCGCCGGCCTTGCGCGCTGCCGCTCGCTCGGAGGGCTTCGCCGTCGGCGTCCCCGCGCGACCCTCGCCCGCCTTGCCGCTCGCTCGGTCCGAGCCGGCGGCGCGCTCGGCCTGGCGCAGCACCGCCACTGACGCATCCTGCTCAAGTACCCGGATGCGGATGCCCTGGATCTCGTCGCGCAGCGCGGCGGCCCGCTCGAACTCGAGCTGCTTGGACGCGTTCCTCATCTCCGCTTCGAGCTGACCGACCAGCTTCTCGACCTCGGCCGTGCCCAGCTCCGTGACGTCGCGCTCGTCCGATCCATACCGCGCCGACGACTGGGCCACCGCGGCGAGGCGGTCATTGATGTCGCGGATCTCCTTGACGATCGTCTGCGGCTCGATGCCATGTTCCTCGTTGTAGGCGGCCTGGATGGCACGGCGGCGGTTCGTCTCATCGATCGCTACCTGCATCGACTCGGTCACCCGGTCGGCGTACATCACGACCTGGCCGCCGGTGTTGCGGGCAGCGCGGCCGACGACCTGGATGAGCGACCAGGCCGAGCGCAGGAAGCCCTCCTTGTCCGCGTCGAGGATGGCCACCAGCGTGACCTCGGGCAGGTCGATGCCCTCGCGCAGGAGGTTGATGCCCACGAGCACGTCGTACACGCCGAGTCGCAGGTCGCGCAGGATCTGCACCCGCTCGAGGGTGTCGACCTCGCTGTGGAGGTAGGACACGCGGATGCCCATCTCATGCAGGTAGTCGGCGAGATCTTCCGCCATGCGCTTCGTGAGCGTCGTCGCCAGGACCCGCTCGCCACGCTCCACGCGCTCCTTGATACGGTCGATGAGGTCGTCGATCTGGCCCTCCGTCGGGCGCACCTCGATGGTCGGATCGACGATGCCCGTGGGCCGGATCAGCTGCTCCACGATGCCCTCCGCACGCTGCAGCTCCCATGGTCCCGGGGTCGCGCTCATGTGGATGACCTGGTCCAGGTGGGCCTCGAACTCATCGAAGGTCAGGGGCCGGTTGTCCAGGGCCGAGGGCAGGCGGAAGCCGAAGTCGACCAGGATCTCCTTGCGTGTGCGGTCGTTCTTGTACATGCCCGAGACCTGCGGGATGGTCATGTGGCTCTCGTCGATGACCAGCAGCCAGTCGGGTGGGAAGTAGTCGAGCAACGTCCACGGGCGTGAGCCCGCCTCGCGCCGGGACAGGTGGCGGGAGTAGTTTTCGATGCCCGAGCAGAAGCCCAGCTCGCGCATCATCTCCAGGTCGAAGGTGGTCCGCTGGCGCAGCCGCTCGGCCTCCAGCACCATGCCCTTCTTCTCGAGCTCGCCGACCCGCTGCTCCATCTCGGCCTCGATGTCATCGATGGCCGCCACCATCTTCTCCTGTGGCGTGACGTAGTGGGAGGCGGGGTAGACGTTGAGCTCGTTGCGTTCCGCGAGGACCTCACCGGTCAACGGGTCCAGCTCGGTCACGCGCTCGACCTCATCGCCGAAGAACTCGACCCGGGCGATGAAGTCGTCATAGGCTGGCTGTAGCTCGAGGGTATCGCCGCGCACCCGGAACTTGGCCCGCGAGAGGGCCTGGTCGTTGCGCTGGTACTGCAGGTCCACCAGCTGGCGCAGGACACCGTCGCGCCGGTAGCGGCCACCCTTGCGCAGTCGCAGGACGGTCGCGCCGTAGTCCACCGGTGCGCCCAGGCCGTAGATGCACGAGACGCTGGCCACGATGATCACGTCTCGCCGCTCGAACAGCGCCCGCGTGGCGGCGTGGCGCAGCTTGTCGATCTCGTCGTTGCGGCTGGAGTCCTTCTCGATGTAGGTGTCGCTGCGAGGCAGGTAGGCCTCCGGCTGGTAATAGTCGAAGTAGCTGACGAAGTACTCCACGGCGTTGTTCGGGAAGAACTCGCGGAACTCGCTGTAGAGCTGCGCAGCCAAGGTCTTGTTGTGTGCCAGCACCAGCGTGGGCTTGTTGACCTCCGCGATGACCCGGCTGACGGTATAGGTCTTGCCCGTGCCGGTCGCGCCCAGCAGGACCTGGTGCTTCTTGCTGGCACGGACGCCGTCGATCAGCTGGGCGATGGCGCGCGGCTGGTCGCCGGTGGGCTCGAAGGGCGCGACGATCTCGAGGTCGGGCATGATCAGATGATAGCTGACGCGGCCTGAAACAGAACGGACGTTCGGCCCGAGGGCCACCGTCGGGGACGGGCTCGGCGGCATGGTCGGCGACCCGCAAGTGCGGTGCGTGGCGGTGTGGGACAGAAAAGAGTCCTACGGGCCACTACCCGATAGGTCCATGGCAGTGCCGGACGCCTGGCTCGATGCTCGGGCTGCACGGGTGGGGCGCCTCGCGTCCGACCGACCGTCCCGTTGCCCAGCGACTTGCGCACAGGAGCCTGCCACCATGGAGATGGAGTTCAAGGACAACAGCCGACGCCGCACATTGGTGCTTGTCATCGGCGTGTTGCTGGCCCTCGGAGCGGGTGCCGCAGCATTCATGCTCAGCAGCCAGGGCACGGAAGAAGCGGCACCCCCGATCCCGCTCCGCGACGTCGTCGTGGCGGCCGGGCCGATCGAGGCCCGCTCCACCATCCAGCAGGACCAGCTCGGCGTGCGGCAGATCCAGCTCGACGACTCCAATGCGCTCGCCTTCAGCCAGGTGGCCGACGTGGCCGGCAAGATCGCCGCCATCCCGATCTACGAGGAGCAGGCCATCCTGCCCAACATGCTCGCCCAGGCCAACGGCATCGGTGCCGTGGAGATCCTGGAGCCCGACGCGACCGTCGCGCCCGACTCGCCCTACCTGCGCGCGGTCAGCCTGACCGTCCCGACCGAGCGGGCCGTGGGCGGTCTCATCGGCGTCGACCAGCGCGTCGATGTCATCGCCACCATGCCCTGGGCCGCGCTCAACGACCTGGTCGACCCCGCGACCGGCGAGCCCCTGACCGACCCCACCACCGGCGAGCCCGCCCTCTATACCTCGGGCACCGCGACCAAGCCCATGTGGCTCGACGTCGCCGTCATCGGCCGCCCGGAAGGGAGCCCCGAGCTCTACATCCTGCGCATGGATCTGCAGCAGGCCGAGGAAGTCGCGCTGGCCCAGTCCGTCGGGTCCCAGTTCTCGCTCGTGCTGCGCCCGGCCACCGATACCCGCGACGTGGACCGCAGCGCCTACGGCGAGACCCAGGACCGGCTGATGGAGCGGTACAACTTCCCCATCCCGGAGATGGTCGACGCACTGACCTACCCGCAGCCGCAGGCCTTCCCGTCCCCCTTCCCGAACGAGCCCTACCTGCAGCTGGAGGTCCAGCCCAGCCCCGTGCCCTCGGGCGATCTCATCGAGATCCCCGTGGACGAGACGGTGCCGGACGTGAGCCCGCTGCCCTCTGCATCGCCCGCTCCCTAACGCTCCAACGGTCCCAGCAGGGGACCGGCGAACCGCGGCGCAAGCACGTCCGCGAGTGCGTCCTCGACGCACTCGCGGACTTCGTCTATCCGGCCGCTCGTGTCGATCCGACGGTGGGCCCGCCCCGCCAGCTTTGCGGCCAAGTCGCCCTGGGCCGCGAGGCGGCGATCGATGTCGGCGGCGTCCAGGCCTCGGCCGGCCAGCCGTTCGCGCTGGACCGCGGGCTGGCACTCGACGAGCCAGACTTCATCGCAGCGGTCGGCGAGCCCGCCCTCGACGAGCTTGATGGCCTCGACCGCCACGAACGGGTCGCCCTCGCGCTCCGCCTGGGCCAATCGCTCCTCGATGCGCGATCTCACGCCCGGGTGGACGATGGCCTCCAGATCGCGCAGGGCGGCCTCGTCCTCGAAGACGATGGCACCGAGGGCTGCCCGGTCGAGCACCCCCGCGGAGTCGAAGACGCCGTGGCCGAAGCGGTCGCGGATCGCGCGCAGCGCAGGCTGCCCAGGAGCGGTCACCTCGCGCGCGAGGACATCGGCGTCGATGACCGCGCCACCGAGCTGACCCAACATGCCGGCCACGGTGGACTTGCCGCAGCCGATGGGACCGGTGAGACCGATGACGACCGGGCCGCTCCCCTCCCCGGGCGCCTGCCCGCGTTCCACGGCCTTCATGGCGCTCGTTCCTCGATGATGAGCCACGCGTCCTCGGCCTGGCTGAGGGCATGATCGAGATCGGCCAACTCGCTGCCCAGGCGCCGCAGCTCCACGAAGTTCGACTGCACGTCCGGCTGCTCCAGGGCGGCTTCCAGCTCGGCCTTGCGCCCAGCGAGCCGGGAGAGGTCGGCCTCGACCCGGTCGTGCTCCCGTCGATAGGCATCCTTGGACAGCCGCCGCCGCTCCGTTGGCGCCGACTGCCGTCGTGACGAGGCCGACTCGGGCTCCTTCGACTTCACTGGCGCGGCGGCGGTCAGGCCGCGCCCGCTCCGACGGGCGAGCGCCCCGGCCGCGGTCCAGCCATCGGCCACGGCCTCGCGCCAGTCCCGATAGCCGCCGTCGAAGGGCGCCACGAGCGCCGGTTCGGGACCTGCACCCGGTTCCACCACCCACAACCGCTCACACGTGGATTCGAGCAAGCGCCGGTCGTGGCTCACGATGAGCTGGGTGGCGTCGGATTCCCGCAGGAACGCCTCCAGCGCCTCGCGGGCGCCGATGTCCAGATGGTTGGTGGGCTCGTCGAGCAGGAGCAGGTTGACCGCGCCCACGCCGAGCAGCGCCAGCTCCAGGCGCGAGCGCTCGCCGCCGGACAGCTCGGAGACCGGCTTCTGCACGTCGTCGCCGCGAAAAAGGAAGCGGGCCAGGTACGAGCGTGCCTGGCCTGGCGTCACGGGCGCCACCGCGGTCAGCGCGCCGAGCACGTCCACGCCGCCGAGTGGGTGGTCGCGCAGCTGCGAGAGATAGCCGGGCATCACGTTCTTGCCCATGCGCACGAACCCCTCGAGCGCAGGCAGCTCACCCGCGATGGTGCGCAGGAGGGTGGACTTGCCCGCGCCATTGGGACCGACCAGGCCGATCCGGTCGCCCCGCCGTGCCTCCAGGCGCCCGACCCGGGTGATAGGCACGGACTCGTCGCCGTCGGATGCCAGGTAGCCGCAGAGGACGCCTTCGAGCGAGAAGGCGATCTCCGCCGACCGTCCCGGTCCCGCACCGGCCAGGCCGGTGCCAGGCAGGCTCAGCCTCGACGAGCGGGGCGGACCCGCCGGGCGCTCCGCCCGCAACGCCTCCAGGCGCCGCTCGTGCTCGTGCATCTTCACGTGCTTGCGCTGGCTGCGATAGCGCTGGACCAGCTCCTCCTCGCGCCTGATGGCCGCCGTAGTGGCACCCGCCACGTCGCGGGCGCGGGCGTCGGCGGCCTCGCGCTGGAGGAGGTAGGCGGAATAGGCGCCGCGGAACGTGGTCAGGCGCCGGTCACGCAGCTCCCACACGCGCTCCACCACGTTGTCCAGGAAGGCCCGGTCGTGCGAGGCCACCAGCAGACCCTGATCGCGCCGTGCCAGCGTCACCTCCAGCCACTCGAGGGCCGCGATGTCGAGGTGGTTGGTGGGCTCGTCGAGCATGAGCAGGTCGGGGTCGGCCACCAGCAGCCGAGCCAGGGCCACGCGGGTCTGCTCGCCGCCGGACAGCTGTGACGGCTCGTGGTCCCACAGGGCCGGCGCGATGCCCAGCCCGGCCAGCGTCTCCTGCACCCGCTGGTCGAGGTGGTAGCCATCGGCGGCCTCGAAGCGGTCGCGCAGGGCGGCATAGGCGGGCGACTGCACGGTCTCGGCCCCGCCAGCCTCCAGCTGGGCGAGCTCCTTTTCCATGCGCTCCACCTCGGCGGCACCACTGCGCACGACGGCGCGCACGTTCGCGGCCTCGATCACGCGCGGGTCCAGGTTCGCTTCCTGCGTGAGCAGCTCCACGCGCGTGCCCTTGGCCAGGTGGACCCGGCCGCCATCAGCTTCCTCGCGACCGGCGATGATCTCGAGCAGGGTCGTCTTGCCCGCACCGTTGCCGCCGACCAGCCCCACGCGCCCGCCGCGCGCGAGCGCGGCCGTGACCGAGTCGAGGATGACGAAATCGCCGATCTCGCGACGCACCCCATCGAGGCGGAGGATGGACATGCTCCTAGTGTGCCCGCGATCCGAGCGGGTCGGGTCCGGCCTCCAGGGCGTCGAGGTCCGACCAGTTGCGGCCCCGGTGCGCTCGTCGCCGCGCGCGACGCGCGAGTGACCGGTTGGAGGCCGTGCGATCGGCCAGCGGCAATCGCTGGCACCACGAGCAGAAGTGCGTGCCCCGGGCGTTGAGCTCGAAGCGGCGGATCGGGCGGCCACAGCGATGACAGGGCAGCCCGGTCCGCTGGTACACGTCGAGGTGCTCCTGCATCTCGCCGCCGCCCTCAGGGGCGGTGTAGTCGTCGACCGACGAGCCGCGGCGGACGATGGCCTCGCCCATCACGCCCCGGATGGCCTCGTACAGCCGGCGTTCCTGGTCGAGGTTGAGCGAGTCCGCCGCACGAAGCGGGTGCAGGCGTGCCCGCCACAGCGACTCGTCGGCGTAGATGTTGCCCACGCCGGCGATGAAGGACTGGTCCAGCAGCGTGGTCTTCAGGCGGCCACGCCGGCGGCGCAGCCGCTGGCGGAACTCGCGCAGCGTGAAGTCGTCCTCGAGTGGTTCCGGCCCATGGTCACCGAAGAGCTCGCCCACGTCCGCAGGGCCCAGGATCGTGCCGCTCGCGTCGCGCCGATAGAGGCCGACCCGGCCGAACTTGCGGATGTCGCGGAACAACAGCCAGCGCGCTCCCGTCCACGTTCGGCCGCCGGCGACGGGGCCGGGATCGAGCGTGAGCCGCAGGTGGACGTGCTTGTCGTGGACCGTGCCCGCCGGCAGCACGAACAGCTGACCGGTCATCTTGACCTGGATGGCCAGCGCCAGGGAGCCGGAAAGGTCGAGCACGAGCCACTTGGCGCGGCGACCCACGTGCTCGATGCGACGCCCGCGGATGAGCCGGGAGAACTCGTCCGGCGCGGGGTGCCGCACCACGGGCGGCCAGTCCCACCAGGCCTCGGTGATGGTCGCGCCTTCGACGAGTGGCGCCAGGTCGCGCGCCATCGTCTCGACCTCGGGCAGCTCGGGCATCGGGTTCAGGCGCGGGCGAGCGGGGACATCGACTCCCAGTCGTCCCCGACCTTGAGATCGACGTCGAGCGGGACATCGAGCTTGAGTGCCCCCTCCATCACCTCGCGCACCACGGGCACGGTCGCGTCGACCTCGCTGCGCGGCACTTCCAGCAGCACCTCATCGTGGACCGAAAGGAGCATGCGTGCGGCGGCGCGCTCGGCCGAGAGCCGCTGGTGCAAGCGGATGAGGGCGATCTTCATGATGTCGGCCGCCGTGCCCTGGATGGGCATGTTGATGGCCATGCGCTCGCCTGCCTGGCGCAGCTGCGCGTTGCGTGCCGAGAGCTCCGGGATCCAGCGTCGCCGACCCAGCAGCGTCTCCACGTAGCCCTGGTCGGCGGCGACCTGCTTGATGTGGACCATGTAGCGGCTGATGCCGCCGTAGGCCCCGAAGTAGGAGTCGATGAACTCGCGCGCCTCCTCCCGCGGGATGCCGGCGCGGGTGGCGAGGCCATAGTCGCTCATGCCGTAGGCCAGGCCGAAGTTGACCATCTTGGCCATGGAGCGCTCGGCGTGGGTCACCTCGGCGGGGTCCTTGTGCAGGACCCGCGCAGCCGTTTCCCGGTGGATGTCGGCGTGTCGCTCGAAGGCTTCCTTGAGATGCTCGTCACCCGACACGTGGGCGATCACCCGCAGCTCGATCTGGCTGTAGTCGGCGGCCAACAGCAGCAGGTCCGGATCGCCGGCCACGAAGGCCGAGCGGATCTTGCGGCCCAGCTCGCTGCGCACCGGGATGTTCTGCAGGTTGGGATCGGCCGATGAGAGTCGGCCGGTCGAGGCCACGGCCTGCTCGAAGGTGGTGTGGAGACGACCGGTGACGGGGTCGATCATGGCCGGCAAGGCATCGACGTACGTCGACTTGAGCTTGGTATAGACGCGCCAATCGAGGAGCAGCGGCACCAGGGGATGGACCTCCCGCAGGCCCTCCAGCACGGACGCGTCGGTGGAGTAGCCGGTCTTGGTGCGCTTGCCCTTGGGCAGGTCGAGCTCGTGGAAGAGGACCTGCTCGAGCTGTTTGGGACTGCCCAGGTTGAACTCGTGGCCGACGGCGGCGTAGGCCTCTTCCTGCAATCGCGTGATGGCCTCACCGAACGTCTCGGCCAGCAGGGCCAGAGAGTCGCGGTCAAGGGCCACGCCGGTGGCCTCCAGGTCCGCCAGGACCGGCACCAGTGGCAGCTCCAGTTCCTCGAGGATGCGGCGCAGCTCGGGCTGCTCTCCGAAGGCCGCATCGAGTACGTCTCGCACCGCGGCCACCGCGGCCGCCTCCAGCGCCACCGCCACGACAGGGTCCAGCTCCCCGGACCGCGGCAGGGCCAGCTCGAGGCGCTCGGCACAGATATCGGCGAGCGACTGGCTGCGCAGCGCGGCATTGAGCAGGTAGGCCGCGATCTGGGTATCGAAGGCGACCGTCGCGAGGGGCGCACCCGAGGCACTCAGCGATGCCCTCGCCTCGGGGTCGCGACGGGCCAGCTCCCACACCAGCAAGGGCTTGAGCTCGTGACCGACGAGTGGGCGGCCGGCGTGCAGCACGGCCTCCGCGAGGGCCGACGCCTCTGGTCCGGCGTCCGCCACCAGCCGGCCGTCCGTCCCGGCCACGGCGATGGCGGTGATCCGGCCCCGGCGTGGCCGATCATCGTCGAAGGCCGCGGCCACGGTCAGCTCGGGCTGCGAGCGCAACCAACCGGCAAGATGGTCGATCGTCGACGGGTGCTCCAGGGCTGCTGGATCGTCCAGCACCAGCCGCAGCCGCTCCAGCGCCCCCGGCTGGCCACCGCCAAGGTGTTCATGCTCGTGCTTCGACGATGCGTCGATCGCAGCACCCGATGCGGCGACCGCGCCGAAGTCGAGCGTCAGCTGCAGGCCGCTGGCGCTGCTGCCACGGCCACGCGCGGCGGCAGCCGCGCGACCGGCGACCTGTGCCGCCGGGACGGGTCCGTGGCGATCGGCTGCCTTGAGCAGGTCGCCCGGCGCCGGCGCGTCCTCGCCTTCCACGCCGGGCAGCCGCTCCACGAGCGAACGGAACTCGTACTCGCGGAAGAGCCGGATGACCTCATCGCGATCGTAGTCACCGAGGCGGGCGGCCGGGAGGTCGAGCTCCACGGGTGCCGTCCGGTCGATCGTCACCAGCTCCCGCCAGAGCAGCACATCGTCACGGTTGTCGACGAGCTTCTGCCGGAGCTTCTCCGGCTGGACCTCATCGATATGCTCGTAGACGCCGTCGAGCGAACCCCAGCCGGTGAGCAGCTTGGCCGCGGTCTTGTCGCCGACCCCGGCGAGACCGGGGATGTTGTCGGTCGCGTCTCCCTTGAGCGCCTTGAAGTCGATCATCTGGGCGGGCGCCAGGCCGTATCGCTCCTCGATGCGCGCGGGATCGTAGATGACCGTGGAGCTGACGCCCATGCGGGTGGTCATGAGCTTGGTCCGCTCGCTCACCAGCTGCAGCATGTCGAGGTCGCCCGAGACGATGATGGTCTCGAGATCGCTGCCCTCGGCCTGGCGCGAGAGCGAGCCGATGAGGTCGTCCGCCTCGAAGCCCTCCAGCTGGTAGACCGGGATGCCGAAGGCGGCGAGCGTCTCGCGCACGATCGGGAACTGGTCGCGCAGGTCGTCGGGGGTGGGCTTGCGCGTGGCCTTGTAGCCCTCGTAGCGATCGGCCCGGAAGGAGCGGCCCACGTCGAAGCAGCACATGACGTGCTCGGGCCGCATGTCCGCGAATCCACGCAGGACGATCGACCAGAAGCCGAAGGCGGCATTGACCAGCTGCCCTCTGCTGGTGGTGAGGGGCGTCTCGTACAGCGCGAACCAGGCTCGATAGATGAGGCTGTGCGCGTCGAGCAACATGAGCCGTTCCACGGGGTCGAGTGTAGCCGCGGGGAGGGCCGGCAGCCGGGGGGCGGCTACGGCAGGAGGGGGTCGCGGCTCCGTCGGCTGAGCCAGGCCAGGAGTAGCAGGGCCCCGCCGCCAGTCGCCAGCAACACCCCAGCCAGCACCAGCCACCGCTGCCACTCGGCCTCGGACCCGGACTCGGTCACGGGCGCGGAGCCTGCCGGGCTCGCGAGCTCGGGCTCAGCCGGCAGCGCCTCGGAGCCGTCGATCTGCTCAGCAACGTCCACGGAGCGATTCGCCTCGAGAGCCCCTGCCTCTGGTGCTTCCTCCGCTCGCGAGGCCTCTCCGACGCCGGCCGTGTCTCTGGTGACATCGTCGGCCTCGGCGCTGGATGCCTTCTGGGCCAGGCCGCTCGCGGCGCGGTCCGCTGGCGCGGGTTCGGCCATGACCGACGCATCCATGGCCTCAGAGTCGAACGCATCGACCGCAGCGCTGCTGGCGGGAGCCGCCTCCATCGTCCGCGTCAGCGGTGCGCGGTCGCTGTGTGTCTCGATCGAGCCGGCGCCGCCGTCGGGCCAGGCATACCCGACGACCACGAAGACCAGGCCGATGGACATCACGCCGGCCGCTGCGGGCGCGAACGCTCGGCTGCGAGGCCAAGACAGCCGGCGCAGGCGCCGGGTCACGGCATTGCCGCGCAGGCGCTCGGCGTCCTCGGGCGAGAGCCGGAAGTCCCGCCGCCGGGGCGGCACGGGCTCCCCCGCGACGGCGGCCGAGACGCGGGTCAGATCGGCGGCCAGCGCGGCGCACTGGGGGCAGGTTCGCAGCCACCTGCGGACGGGATCCGCCGTGGCCGGATCGAGGGGGTCGCCGGCCACGACCTGTGCGACCAGCAGCGGCTCATGCTGGTCATGGGCGGAAGCGGACGGAGGCAGCGCGGGGCGAGACATGTCACTCACTGGACGCTCCTACCCACGATCCGGTTCCAATTCCGGGGCCAGGCACTCACGCAGGGCGAGCCGACCACGATGGATGCGCGACTTGACGGTGCCGTTGCTGACCCCGGTGATGGCGGCGATCTCGGCGTAGTCGTAGCCCTCGACGTCGTAGAGCACGATGGCCGTGCGCTGCTCGGTCGTGATGCCCTCCAGGCAGCGCGCGATGGCGGCCCGCTCGAAGCTCGCCATGGAGACCGCTTCCGGCCCCTCGCGAGGCGGTGCCGGCGGCTGCCAGGCCTCGTCCTCCCACTCGGGATAGGGTTCCGCCGGCCGGCGCTTGCGCTTGCGCAGGATGTCGTGAGCCGCGTTCACCGAGATGCGCGTGAGCCACGCGCGGAAGGAAGACCCGCTGAAGCGATCGAGATTGCGATAGGCACTGAAGAAGGCCTCCTGCACCGCCTCCTCGGCCACGTCCGGATCACGCACGACGCGGACGGTCATCGCATAGAGGTAGTCCTGGTACGCGACCACGAGCTCGTTGAACGCCTCCAGCCGGCCCGCGCGAGCCTGGTCGACGAGAAGCTGGTCATGGGCGTTCTGGGCCGATCGGTCCACCTGCGCGTCAGAGCCAGCCGCGCCGTCGGAAGACGATGACCATGGCCCCGAGGATGACGGCCATGACCACGGTGATGGCCCAGAACATGGAGTCGGTGTTGACCCCCGGGAAGTCGACGTTCATGCCGAAGAGGCTGGCCAGCAGGGTCAGCGGCAGGACGATCACGCTGATGGAGGTGAGGACCTTGAGGGTGTCGTTGGTGCGGTGGCCGATGATCGACTCGTTCGAGTCCTCCAGCCCCTCGACGACCTCCTTGTAGTTCTCGAGCGTGTCCCAGATGCGCTCGGAGGCATCGATGACATCGTCGAAGTAGACGTCCAGCTCCTCCGGGGCGACCACGTCCATGGCTCGCTCCAGGTCGCGGAAGGCGATGCGCTGGGGCCGGATGATGCGGCGGAAGGTGATGATCTCCTGCTTGGCGTTGGAGATGTCCCGCACGATCTCGTCGGACTTGCCCTCGAAGATGTCGTCCTCGATGCGCTCCAGCTTCTGGCCCATCTTGCGCAGCATGGGGAAGGAGGCGTCCACGGCGTGGTCGACGACCTTGTAGAGCAGGAAGGCGGTGCCCTTCTCGAAGTAACCCTCGCGCACTTCCTCGCTCTCCCAGCAGCGGGAGAAGAGCGAGTCGATGGGCTCGAGGTCGTTGTTGGGCAGGGTCACGATGTAGTCGGCGCCGACGAAGAGGTCCAGCTCGACGACCGTCAAGCGGTCGTGGTCGCGGTCGAAGCGTGGGAACTGCAGCACCACGAAGAGGTAGTCGTCGTAGCGGTCCACCTTGGGGCGCTGATTGCGCGAGTAGATGTCCTCGTAGTCGAGGGGGTGGAACTCGAACCGGCTCTGCAGCCACTCCTGGGCGTAATGGCGGGGCTTGGGGATGTGGATCCAGCGGATGCCGTGATCCTCGATGATCGTCGGCTCGGGGATGACCTCCTCGGGCGTGACACCCATCGTCGGACCCCGCCGGATCGGGCGCACGGGCAGCCGAGGCGTGCGGATGGCCGGCATCTCAGGCGTCCCCCATGCGACGGTGTGGCGCGGCCGAATATCGGGCATGTGTCCGGACGATCACGACGACTCCCTCCCGGTGCCCTCCGTGGGTGGCCGTGGCGAGTCTACACCGGGGCCAGACGCGGTCGTGGCTGCCGTGCGGTCTACAATCGCCCGCGAAGCCGAAGTGGCGGAATGGCAGACGCGGAGGTCTCAAAAACCTCTGAGGGCAACCTCGTGTGGGTTCGAATCCCACCTTCGGTACCATTTGGCGCAACGCGGGCGCACGCAGCCGCGGCCGGCATGTCCCGGCCCGCCGGCGGCGAGGGCGGGCCATCAGCGCCGGCATCGAGTCGCGGCCGGGGCCTCACGCGATGGTGCACATTCCCCACCTTCGGCACCCGCACGGGACGACCTGTGGCACCGGCGTCAGCGTTCGGGACGCCCATACTCGCAGTGACTGCCCGCCCCCCGGCGGCACACACGAGGATTGCACCATGACACGCGTGCTCGTCGTCCACCACGACCTCGAACTGGCTGACCAGGAAGCTGATTCCCTGCGACGGATGGGATATGAGCCGGTCGAATGCGCCGGGCCCTCGGCAGCGCCGTGCCCGGTCTTGCGCGGCGAGGAGTGCGCGGACGTGACGGTCGCCGATGTCCTCGTCTACGACACCTTCTCGACGGGGCAGCCCGACGGCGGCCAGATGCTCTTCGACAACCTGCTGCGCATGTACCCCGACAAGCCCATCGTGGTCCAGAGCCTGGGCATGGATCTCGACTGGACGGCGGCCGAAGAGCACGGCAAGGTCGTCGCACTGTCGGGGGCACCCACGGCCGCGCGGCTCGACGCGGCCATCCGCGAGGCCCTCGCTCGCTAAAGCTGCAGGGGCCTCGCTCGATCGAGCTGCGGTGCGCTCGGCGGATGGCCGGCGCCGTTCGTCTCGCCACGGGCCCCAGTCGACCGCCGAACCGCACGGCAGCTCCGCGAAACAGCGAATCAGGGGTCCGGCTGGTGATCCAGGCGGGACGGGCAACCAAGGAACGGCCGCCCCGGAGCTGACGGGTCGATCCGGAGCGCTGCCACCGGTCGACTGGCGCCGCGGGTGAGACGGTGCGCGCCGGCGCTCGCGGCCAGGGGCCGACTGGCGAGGGCAGGCACGCCGGTGAGTCGGCCGGCAGGAGCCACAGGGGCGGCCGATGACAGCGAGGAGACTGGGGCAGCCATCCTCCATTCATTTCACGAATACCGCTCCTGATGCCGGGTCTCTCCCCCTCCCCACCGTTCCGGACCTCGAAGCCACCTGCTGGGGTCACTGCCGCCAGACATTCGTACCGCGGACCGACGGCGACAGGAGCGGCAGGATCGACATCGGCTCAGCGATGAGGCCCCAACCAGCGGTCAAGCTCGAGGCCCGTCGAGGAGGCGGGCCTCGAGACGTCTTTCGGGCACCCGCGCGCGTCTCCCGCCGCTACGATTACGGTCCTGTGGCACTGCGTCAGAACCCTCCCCTGGTCCGCCCTCGGGACACGGCCCTCGGGTCGCCGATGTGGCCGGCCCGGGTGGCGCGACGCGTTGGCGCTCCTGGCATGAACGAGCGCATCGTCCCCCGCCCTCGCCGTCCCCAACGAGCGCATCGCCGTCCCTGACGAGCCCGCCGAGGACGAGCCCGGGGCGGACGAGCCGGTCGCGGATCTGCCACCGACACCGGACACGGGCCTGACGGAGGAGGAAGCCGCCGCTCGCCGCTCGCGCGGCCTGGGCAACAGCGCACCGCCGGCGTCGACCCGCACCTACTGGGCCATCGTCCGCGAGAACGTCTTCACCTTCATCAACAACGTCCTCTTCCTGATGGGCGCGCTGCTGGTCATCGTCGGCCGCCCCTTCGACGCGTTGGTGTCGATCATGGTCATCGGCACCAACATCGTCGTGGGCATCTACCAGGAGGTGAAGGCCAAGCAGGCGCTCGACGAGATCGCCCTGCTCACGCGGCCCACCGCGCGGGTCGTGCGCGATGGCGAGGTCCGCAGCGTCGGCCCGGAGGAGCTGGTGGTGGGCGACCTCATCGAGGTCATCGCGGGCGACCAGTTCGTGGTCGATGGCGAGCTCGTGGAAGGCCGGCTGGAGGTCGACGAATCGCAGCTCACCGGCGAGTCCGACATGGTGCCCAAACGAACCGGTGATGCGGTGTTCTCGGGCAGCTATCCGACGGCCGGGCGCGGGCGCTACGTGGCCCACACCGTGGGCGAGGACAGCCTGGCCGGACGCATCACCGCCGGCGCCAAGACCTTCCGCCGGACGCTGACCCCCCTGCAGCGCCAGATCCAGGCGGTCATCCGCGTCTCGCTCGGCATCGTCATCTACCTGCAGCTGCTGCTGGTGGTCAAGAACGTGGTCGATGACACACCGCTCGACCAGGCCATCGTGGAGGCGACCGTGCTCATCGGGCTGGTGCCCAACGGGCTCTTCGTGTCCATCGCCATCGCCTACGCACTCGCAGCCGTGCGCATGTCCCGCTTCGGCGCGCTCGTGCAGCAGGCCAACGCGGTCGAGTCCCTCTCGCACGTGGACACCTTGTGCGTGGACAAGACCGGCACCCTCACCGCCAACGAGCTCGAGCTGGACCAGGTCGTGCCGCTCGAAGGCGACGAAGCGAGCGCCCGCATGCGCGTGGGTGTCATGGTCGCGAGCGGACGAGCGCTCAACAAGACGAGCGAAGCCATCGGCGCGGCCCTGGGCGGGCCGGGTCGCTCGCCGGACGCGGAGGTGCCCTTCAGCTCCAAGCGCAAGTGGAGCGCGGTGTGCCTGCCCGGACCAGACGGGCCTGATGACCCGCCGGCCGGCATCTACGCCATGGGCGCGCCCACGTTCGTGCGGCCCTACCTGGACATCGGCGACGCCCAATGGCGCAACATCGGCGCCATCGTGGCCCACCACGCGTCGCGCGGCATGCGTGTGCTGCTCACGGTCTACAGCCCGAGCTCCACGCTGGAGGACGAGGGCGACGACTCGGTCCTGCCGAGCGACTGCAAGCCCTACGCCATCGTGGTCTTGCGCGACCTGCTGCGGCCGGAGGCCGCGGAGACGCTCACCAGCTTCCGCCGCATGGGGGTCGATGTACGAGTCATCAGCGGCGACGACCCCGAGACCGTGGCCACGCTCGCGCACCAGGCCGGGCTCGACACCAGCGGCGGGGTCGTCTCGGGCGACGAGCTCGAGGCCATGGACGGACCACACTTCGAGGCGGCGGTCGAGTCCACCACGATCTTCGGACGGATCACACCGGAGATGAAGGAACGCCTCGTAGGGGCCCTGCGAGGCCAGGGTCGCTACGTGGCCATGACCGGCGACGGCGTCAATGACGTGCTCTCGCTCAAGCGCTCCAATCTCGCCATCGCCATGGGCAGCGGCACACAGGCAGCGCGCGGGGTCGCCGACCTCATCCTCATCGACGACGGCTTCAGCGCCCTCGCCTCGGCCATCGGCGAAGGCCAGCGCATCCTCAACGGCATGCAGGACATCCTGCGTGTGTTCCTGACCCGCATCCTGACCCTGGGCATGCTCATCCTCGTGCTCATGACCAGCGGTTTCTTCCCGGTCGACCTGCGCAACGCCTCGGCCATCACGCTCTTCACCGTGGGCATCCCGACCGCGCTGCTCGCCATCTGGG
>CAWDAI010000001.1:27500-418598 GCA_963800275.1 uncultured Chloroflexia bacterium | reverse complement strand
TTATATTGCTGGGTGGTCATGCGGCCGTCGGCAGCAGCTCCAGCAACGAGGCCACTCGTTCATGGGCCTCGGTCAGCGGCTCGCCTGGATGGCTGGGCACGCCGATGCAGTACAGGCCCGCCGCCATCGCGGCTCGAGCGCCGAGCGGCGAATCCTCGAGCGCAACCGCGTCCGGACGGCGAGACGCCCAGGCGCTCGCAGACCAGCAGGTACACATCCGGGGCGGGCTTGGGCCGCACCTCATCGCCGGTCGCGACCGCGTCGAAGCGGCCGGCGAAGGGTGTGGTCGCGAGGATCGCATCGACCAGCGACCGGCGCGTGTTGGAGGCCAGGCCCAGGGGCACGCGGCCCGAGAGATGGTCGATCAGCTCGACCGCGCCGGAGGTGATCTGGGCCGGCTCCCGCATCAGCTCATGGACGATCTCCATGTACTCGTCCCGCACGGCCGTCACCTCGCTGTCGGGCAACCCGAAGCGGCGCGTGAAATGCAGGCCGAGTCCAGCTCGGCGGCGCCGAAGACGGCCCACTGGTCGTCGTCACGGAATTCGACGCCGTGTCGTGCAAAGAGCCGGGAAGCTTGGCCTGGTGCCAGCGAACCTCGGAGTGGACGAGGAGGCCATCCATGTCGAAGACCACGGCCCGCCAGGGCCCGGGCAGGGTGCGCGAGGGGCGGGAAGGAGCGGAGGTCATGCGCTAATCGTATCGGGTGTGGGCCGGCCGCCACCGGAGCGTGGCTCGATGGCCGCAGGCCCTAGACTTGCGCCCGATGGACACACAGGTCGGACACGAACCCTTCAGCGACGCCACTCTCGTCTGGGACGGCGAACCCATGCGCGGCCCCGAGCACGACCCGGACCTGGTCCCGCCCGAAGCGACCCAGCTCATCGACCCGGGCCGGATCACGATGCGCTTCCGCGAGTCCGATCGCGCGCTCGTGGGCATGCCCTGGGACACCCCGCTGGCCGCGTGGTCAGGCCCGGACCTCGAGTTCGTAGACCTGCCCGTCGGCGCCAGCCGGCATACGGTCCGGTTCGTGGTGGTCGACGGCAGCATCATCGCGCTCAAGGAACTGCCCATCGCGGTGGGCCAGAGGGAATACGAGGTGCTACGCCAGCTCGAGTCGCGCGGCGCGCGCTGCCGTCCGCGCCTGTGGCCTGGTCACTCGCACCGGCGACGACTCGGCCATCATCCTCACCCGCTACCTCGCCCGCTCGCTCCAGTTCCGGCGCCTGTTCACGCGCCTGCCACAGGGGGCGCACCGCTATCGCGACCAGCTGCTCGACTCCATGACCGGTCTGCTCGTGGAGCTCCACCGCATGGGGCTCTTCTGGGGCGACTGCTCCCTGGCCAACACCCTGCTCATGCGCGACGGCCAGCGACTGCAGGCCCACCTGGTGGACGGCGAGACCAGCGAGCTCCACGGGCAGCTCTCGGCCGGCCAGCGCGAGACCGACATCGAGATCGCCATCGAGAACGTGGCCGGTGACCTCGCCGACATGGGCATCCTCAACGGCAAGTCCATGGAGGAGATGGACGACGACTTCGAGGCCGCCCTGTCCATCCGCGATCGCTACGAGGCACTGTGGGCGGTGCTCCACGAAGATGTGACCATCCACCCCGACAAGCGCTATCGCGTGGACAAGCGCCTGGCCAAGCTGCATGAGCTGGGCTACGTGGTGGACGAGGTCATCCTGGAGCCGGGCGAGGACGGCACCGACGACCTGCGCTTGCGCGTGGCCGTGGCTGGCCGCGACTACCACTCTCGTCGCCTGCGCCAGCTGACCGGCATCGAGGCCGGCGAGGGCCAGTCGGCCATCCTGCTCAACGACCTCACGGCGTGGGCGGGCATGGGCTGGGCCGGCGACTGGGATTCCAAGGAGGGTGAGGCCGGTCGCCAGCTGACGAGGCACGATGGTGCGCGCTGGACGCTGGAGATCTTCGAGCCGGCCGTGGGCCAGATGCTGGAGGTGCTGGGCGACGACGTGGATCCGGTCCAGGCCTACTGTGACCTGCTGGAGGTGCGCTGGCTGCTCTCCGAGCGGGCCGGCCACGACGTGGGCAATCAGGTCGCCATCCACTCGATCGCACAGCGAGAGACACCGGCCGGCTCAGCGGCGGAGATGAGCCTGGCGGAGACACCCGGAACCTCGCGTCGGCTAGGCTGGAATCGACCATGAGCAAACCACGCAAGCAGCGACCGCCGGCCTGGAAGCGGGCGGTAGTCAAGGCCATCCGCGCCACGCCCCTGGGCAAGTCTGATCAGCCACAGGGCGGTGCGGTCCGCTCCCGCTACGACCAGTTGCAGCCGCCCCCGGACGCGCCGCCGGACTGGCCCCAGGGTCCGCCCGACTTCGTCATCATCGGTGCCCAGAAGTCGGGCACGACCTGGTGGCAGGGGCTGCTCGAGGGCCACCTGGAGATCCACCGGCCGCACCTCCAGCGCCGCGAGCTCCACTTCTTCGACCACTTCTGGGACCGCTGGCCCAGGCCCGAGCAGCTCAAGCTGTACGGTCGCTACTTCCCGCGTCCGCCGGGCAGCCTCATCGGCGAGAAGACGCCCGGCTATCTCTATCAGCCATGGGTGGCGCCGATGCTCAAGGCCGCCGCGCCGGAGGTCAAGCTGATCGTGCTCATGCGCGATCCGGTCGAGCGCTACATCTCCAACCTGGGCCTGCTCAAGCGGGCCGGTGCCCTCAAGGGCGAGGTCGGCGCGGGCGACCTGGGCACGCGCGAGCACCGCGTGGTGGAAGCCATGGAGCGCAGCCGCTACGCCACCCAGCTCGGCTGGTGGCTGGAGCACTTCCCGCGCGAGCGCTTCCTGCTGCTGCAGTACGAACAGTGCGTGGCCGACACCCAGGCCCAGCTCGACCGCACGCATGCCTTCCTGGGCCTGCGTGAGCAGAAGGCGTCGGTGCAGGAGATCGCCCGTGCCCGCAAGAAGGCCCGCGAACACGTGACCCTGCCTGACTCTGGTCGTGAGTGGCTGGGCCGCTACTACGCTGACGATGTGCGCCGGCTGGTGGAGCTGATGCCTGACCTCGACCTCGCGCTGTGGCCTGGCGTCCCGCCCCTGGACCGCGACTGAATCAGCAGGCGCCTCACCCGCGTGGGTGAGGCGCCTGTCGGTCGCAGGGAGTAGCGGTCAGACCGCGGCGGGGACCTCCTCCTTGCGCGCCGCGCCACCGGTCCGCGCGTCGCCATCCTTGCGCTCCTTGTCGAGCGCCAGCGTGGTCTCGGGATCGAAAAGGTGAACCTTGTCGAGCGAGATGTGCAGCGTCAGGTCATCGCCTGGCCTGACGCGGTGCTCACTGCCGATCAGGGCCACGATGTCGTGACCTCCCACGGTCAGGTGGATGAGCTCCTCGTTGCCCAGGTACTCGACCACGTCCGCGTTCCCGGCCAGCTTGCCGCTGGGATCGTCTGCGCTGACGTCAAGGTGCTCGGGCCGCACACCGACCACGAGCTTGTTGCCGGTGAAGCTCTTGAAGCCGGCCACGTAGCGATCGGGCAGCGGGATGTCGATACCGTCGCCCTTGAGCTGGACCTTGTCGCCGTCACGAGTCACGTCGACGTCGAGGAAGTTCATCGACGGGCTGCCGATGAAGCCGGCCACGAAGCGGTTGTCCGGGTGGTCGTACAGCTCCTGGGGTGAGCCGACCTGCTGCAGGCGCGCCCTCGCTCATGACCGCGATGCGGTCGCCCATGGTCATGGCCTCGACCTGGTCGTGGGTGACGTAGACGGTGGTGGTGCCCAGGCGCTGGTGCAGCCGGGCGATCTCGGCACGCGTCTGCACGCGCAGCTTGGCGTCGAGGTTGGACAGCGGCTCGTCCATGAGGAACACGGCCGGCTCGCGCACGATGGCGCGGCCGAGCGCGACACGCTGGCGCTGGCCACCGGACAGCTGCCCGCGGCTTGCGGTCGAGCAGGTTCTCGCAGGCCGAGCATCGCGGCCGCCTCGTTGACGCGGCGTTCGATCTCGGCCTTGGGCATCTTGCGCAGCTTGAGCCCGAAGGCCATGTTGTCGCACACCGTCATGTGCGGGTAGAGCGCGTAGCTCTGGAAGACCATGGCGATGTCGCGGTCCTTGGGCGCGACGTCGTTGACCACGCGGTCGCCGATGCGAGATCGTGCCCTCGGAGATCTCCTCGAGGCCGGCGATCATGCGCAGCGTGGTCGTCTTGCCGCAGCCCGAGGGGCCGACGAGGACCATGAACTCGCCGTCGTCGATCTTCAGGTTGAGGTCGTTGACGGCGACCACCTCGCCGAATCGCTTCCAGACGCCATCGAACGTGACGGTTGCCATAACGCAGTTACCTCCACCACCGATCGGTCGCGAGCTCCTGCATCTGTCGACCCCGTTGGTCGGCTGGACGAGCTCCGTACGCCTGCCGGTAGGTGCTACCCATCCTAGCAAACGACCGGGGCAATCGAATGCAGCAGCGGGGCGTGTCGGACCCGGCGAGCGGCGACTTCGCCTACGAGCTGGCCGGGCTCGACGCCACCGAGATGGGCATGGACGCCTATCCCGAGGACGAGTCCCCAGAGTCCGCCCTCGCGGCGTCCGCCTAGAAGGGGTGCCGTGACCACGATCGTCCGCATCGACATCTCACCGACCGTCGACCACCACCAGGCAGCACAGGCAGAGCAAAGGAGCTAACCGATGGACACCACCGCGATCCTCGCCATCATGGCCTTCGGGGTCATGTTCGCCCTCTTCGTCATCGTCCCGACCCTGGTCAAGCGAAGGCACGCCGAGATCGACGTCGAGCCCGTGTAGCACACACGCCCTCCCTCCTCCGAACGAATCGTGCCCGGTGAGTCAGACCGCCGGGCACGATTCGTTCGTCTGGCGCGTCGTGACGGCCTCGATCACGCCGGCCCTACCGTTGGCGGGCGAAATCGATGAGCTCGCTGAGGTACCCGTGGGCGAGGCCGGTCACGGTGTCGGCGGCCCCGTAGTAGACGCTGATGCGGTCACCGTCGGTGAGGGCGGCGCAGGGGAAGAAGACGTTGGGCACGTCGCCCACCTGCTCGTACGGCGCGTGGGGCGCGAGGACGTAGTCGTGGCAGCGCGCGATCACGCGCCAGGGCTCGTCGAGGTCCATGAGCGCCACCCCCATCGAGTAGACGAAGCCGTTGCAGCTCGTCAGCACCCCGTGATACAGCAGTAGCCAGCCCTCGGCGGTCTCGATGGGCGTGGGCCCGGCACCGACCTTGGTGCCCTGCCAGGTCCAGGGCACCGGCGCCATGACGTGGCGATGGCGACCCCAGTGGATCATGTCCGGGCTCTCCGAGTAGTAGATGTCGCCGAAAGGCGTGTGGCCGTCGTCGGAGGGCCGGCTGTACATGGCGTAGGCATCGCCGATCCGACGAGGGAAGAGCACGCCGTTGCGGTTGAAGGGCAGGAAGGCGTTCTCGACCTGGGTGAACGTGCGGAAGTCCGTGGTCCAGCCAAGGCCGATGGTCGGCCCGTGCCCGTTGTAGCTGTTGCACCAGCTGACCCAGTAACGATCCTCGAGCCAGGTGACCCGCGGGTCGTAGGCGTGGACGAACCGCTCCTGGATGTGGGCCGTGCGCTCATCGGCCGGGGCGAACTCGATCGGTCGCTCCTCGATCCGCCAGTCCAGGCCGTCCGCGGAGCGCCCGGCATGGACGTTCATGGTGCGGGTCATGTCATCGACGCGGAAGACGCCGGCGAAGGCATCCTCGTAGCGCACCACCGCCGAGTTGAAGATGCTGTTGGAGCGCGGGAGCAGGTCACGGCGGATGATGGGGTTGCCGTTATTGCGCCACATCGGCGCGCTGGACCCGGCTGGCCGGTCCTGCCCCGGCATCGGTGCCGGTGTCATCGTGCGCCTGTCCTCCTGTGTCTCCTCCACCGCCCCATCATGCACGGTCGCTGGGAGCGCTCTCGGCCATTCTGGCACCCGCTGGCGCCGCGTATGCGCCTTGTATGCGCTTGACGCATGGGGCATGATGGGAGCGCTCCCATCAAGGGAGAGGCTCGAAACCCGAGCCTGGGAGCAGAGTGCGAGGAGGAGAGCGGCTCGGCATGAGCGGGAAGCTGGAGGACGTGGCCGCGGCCAGCGGCGTGTCGCGTTCTACCGTCTCGCGTGTGCTCAACGGGGGCTCCGTCTCCGAGGACACACGCCAGCGGGTCCTGGCTGCCATGGCCCAGACCGGCTATCGCCCCAACCTCGCGGCTCGTACCCTGGCCACCGGTCGTTCGGGAGTGGTGGGCGTCGTCATCCACGTGGCTCCCGATGTGCTCTTCCAGGACGTCTTCTTCTCCGGTCTCTTCCGCGGCGTCAGCGAGGGGCTGGCTGAGCGCGGCGCGGGCATGATGCTGTGGCTGGCCAACCTGTCGAAGGAGGAGACGCTCGAGCGGATCCTGGGCATGCGCCTCTTCGACGGCTTGCTCGTCACCGCCGACACGCTCGAGGATCCGCTCGTGGACGGCCTCGTGGCCTCCGACCTGCCGACGGTGCTCATCGGGCACCGGCACCACGACCGTTCGGCCAGCTACGTGGATATCCACAACGAACGCGCCGCGGAGGCGGTCGTGGACCATCTGGTCTCGCTGGGGCGCACGCGCATCGGCCACATCGCCGGTCGCCGCGGCGGCACCTCTGCGGAGGAGCGGCTGAGCGGCTACCGACGGGCCATGGCGCGCGCCGGTCTTGCGACCGACGGTCTCGTCTTCCGCGGCGACTACCTGCCCCGATCGGGTGCGCAAGGCGCAGCCGCGCTGCTGGAGGCCGGCGTGGACGCGGTCTTCGCCGCCAGCGACTCCATGGCCCTCGGCGCGCTCGAGGAGCTGCACCGGCGGGGCATCACGGTGCCCGGGCAGGTGGCCGTGGCCGGCTTCGATGACATCACCCAGGCGGCGACGGCGAACCCGCCGCTGACCACCATGCGCCAGGACACCCAGATGCTCGGCAGGGAGGCCGCGCACACGTTGTTCCGGCTGCTCAGCGACCCCGACGCCCTGCCCCGGCGGGTGGTCCTGCCGACCGAGCTGCTCGTGAGGCAGTCCACGGTCGGCTCGATGGTCGGGTCTGCCGTCACGACCCCGCTGCCGGAGCGGGTATAGCAGGAGGAAGGAGACCGCCGAAGCAAGCGATCGACCAGCAGGAACGTCCAATGAGAGAAGAGATCCGGAGGAGGGATCAGCAGATGAACCACCGTACCCGGTTCGTGAGCCTGGCCGCTGCCGCGGCCCTCACGATGGCCGCCATCGCGCCCGCGGCCGCGCAGGTCGAGGAGTACCCGCGCAACGAGACGCTCTACACCAGCGGCACCCAGTGGGGCGCACCCAGTGACTGGAACCCGGTCACCGACTGGAACTACGCCATGGGCACGTTCGGCCTGGTCTACGAGCCGCTCTTCAACTACGACCCGCTGACCAACGAGTACCTGCCCTGGCTGGCCGAGTCCGGCGAGTGGACCAGCGACAACGAGTACACCATCAAGCTGCGCGACGGCGTGACCTGGGCCGACGGTGAGGCCCTCACCGCCGACGACGTGGTCTTCACCCTCGAGCTGGGCAAGCTGCCGCAGGTTCCCTACAGCGGCATCTGGAACTTCCTCGACTCGGTCGAGGCCGTGGACGACCTCACGGTCAAGGTCACCTTCAGCAGCCCACAGCACCAGCAGTGGGGCAACTTCATCTACAACCGCCCGGTGCTGCCCGAGCACATCTGGTCGCAGAAGTCCGAAGAAGAGATCATGGGCGCCAACGGCCCCGATCCCGCGCCCATCGGCACCGGTCCCTACCAGTACCTGACGCATGATCCCAGCCGCATGGTCTGGCAGAAGCGAGACGGCTGGTGGGGCACCGAGGCTCTCGGTCTCGATCCCAAGCCGACCTACATCGTGGACATCGTCAACGGCAGCAACAACGTGGCCCTGGGCCTCGTGCTGCAGGGTGGGCTCGACCTCTCCAACAACTTCCTCCCCGGCGTGGCCACCCTCGTGGACGGTGGCTACGGCATCCACACCTACTATCCCGAAGCGCCCTACATGCTCTCGGCCAACACGGCCTGGCTGGCCATGAACACGATCGAGCAGCCGCTCGACGACCCGGCCTTCCGCAAGGCCCTGGCTACGTCCATCGACGTGCCCACCATCGTCAACGTGGTCTACGGCAACATCGTCAAGGCCGCGGACCCGACGGGCCTGCTGCCGACGTGGGAGCAGTTCGTGGACCAGGACGTGGTGGACCAGCTGGGCTTCAGCTACGACACCGCCGCGGCCGCGCAGATGCTGGCCGACGCCGGCTACGTCGACGTGGACGGTGACGGCTTCGTGGAGAACACGGACGGCTCGCCCATCGATCTCGAGATCATCGTGCCCAACGGCTGGACCGACTGGATGGAGTCCATCCGCGTCGTGGCCGACAGCGCCGGCCAGGCGGGCATCAAGATCCACACCGCCTTCCCCGACTACAACGCACGCACGGACCAGATCGCACAGCGGCAACTTCGACCTGGCCATCGTCAACGACAAGCAGCTCAGCAATACGCCCTGGGACTACTACAACTACATGTTCCGGCTGCCGGTCCTCGACAGCCAGAACACCGACAACTTCGCGCGCTACGAGAACCAGGAGGCGTTCGACCTCGTGCAGCAGCTCGACCTCACCCCGGTCGATGACGTCGAAGGCATGAAGGCCATCACCTCCCAGCTCCAGACCATCAGCCTCACCGATCTGCCCATCATCCCGCTCTGGTACAACGGAGCCTGGGCCCAGATGAGCGACGCGGTCTGGACCAACTGGCCGTCCGATGAGGGCAACCACTTCATCCCGGTGACCTGGGGTGGCTATTGGCAGATGGGCGGCATGCGCTGGCTCGACGCCCTCGAGCTGGCCGCCACCGAGTAGCCGTAGCCCGCACCAGACCACGACGTCCCTCCCCGGCCAGAGCCAGGGGAGGGACGTTCTCGAGGTCCCGACCGGAGGTCCCTTGCGCCGCTATTTCGCTCGCAAGCTGCTCTTCTACCTGGTCACCTTCTTCGTGGCCGTGACGATCGACTGGCTGATCCCGCGCTTCGCGCCGGGCGATCCGGTCACGAGCATGATCTCGCGCGTCTCCGCCCAGCCGGAGGCGGCGGCCGCCATGATGGACTACTTCAACGGCACGTTCGGGCTGGACCTCCCCATTTGGCAGCAGTACCTGAACTTCTGGACCGCGCTGCTGCACGGCGACCTGGGCGTGAGCATCTGGCTCTTCCCCCAGCCCGTCACCAGGGTGATCATGGACGCGCTGCCCTACACGCTGGCGCTGCTGATACCGGCGGTGCTGCTGGCCTTCTGGTCGGGCAACAAGTTCGGGGCCTTCGCCGCGCGCAAGCGCTGGCTGGACGGGGCCGTGCTGCCGCTCGGTTATATCCTCACGGCCACACCCTACATGTGGCTGGCGATCCTGCTGGCCTGGCTGCTGGGCTCGGCGTGGCAGGTCTTCCCCATCGCCGGGGCCTACGGCTTCAACCTGGCCCCGGCCCTTACGGCCCAGTTCGCGGGCAGCCTGCTGCACCACTGGTTCCTGCCCTTCCTCTCGCTCTTCCTCGTCGGCTTCGGCGGCTGGGCCATCGGCATGCGCAACCTCATCATCTACGAGCTGGACGCCGACTACAGCCGCTACCTCAGCTCGCTCGGCGCTCCCGACAAGCTCATCCGCAGCTACGCCTACAAGAACGCCCGCCTGCCGCAGCTGACGGGCCTGGCCCTGCAGCTCGGCGTGATCGTCACCGGCGCCCTCGTCACGGAGGTCGTGTTCAGCTACCCGGGCCTCGGCTGGTACAGCTACCAGGCCATCATCAACCAGGACTACTTCCTGCTCCAGGGCATCTTCCTGTTCGTGGTCATCGGCGTCCTCCTGGCCAATTTCGTCATCGACATCGTGTATGTGCTGGTGGACCCGCGGGTACGCCTGGGCATGGAGACCGGCTGACATGACCGAGCAGCGTCACGATGAGCGACCGGCGGGCCTGCCTCGGCCCGCGGACGTGCCCCCGATCGTGCTCGACACGGAGACGTCCCCGGAGCCTGGCCCGCCGGCCCTGGGCAAGCGCGTCGGGCGGGCCGGCGAGTTCCTCTACTTCGCCGCGCGCGATCGCAAGATCTTCGTCAGCCTGGCGATCGTGCTGCTGCTCCTGGTCGTGGCCATCGTGGGGCCGTTCCTGCGGGACTATGGTCCCAACGAGTACGTCGGCCCGGGCATGCAGCCGCCGTCGACCCAGTATTGGTTCGGCACCACCACCTTCGGCCAGGACGTCTTCGTGCAGTTCGTCCATGGGCTCGGCGCGACCTTCTTCGTGGGTCTCGTGGGCGGAGGGCTGGCCTCGGTCATCGGCATGACCGTCGGCTTCGTGGCCGGCTACCGGGGCGGCTGGCTCGACGAGCTGCTCAACATGCTGACCAACGTGGTCCTGGTCATCCCCACGCTGATGGTGCTCATCGTCATCGTGGCCTACGTCAACGCCCGTGGGCTGCTGGTGGAGGCGGTCTTCATCGGCTTCACCGCCTGGCCCTGGGCGGCACGCGCCATCCGGGCCCAGACGCTGTCGCTGCGCTCGCGCGACTTCGTGGACCTCGCCCGGCTGACGGGCATGAGCACGCGGCGGGTCATCACCGGCGAGATCGCGCCCAACATGAGCTCCTACCTGATGCTCACGTTCATCCTGCTCTTCGGCAATGCCGTGCTCATCGCGGCCACGCTCGACTTCATCGGCCTGGGTCCGACCGAGGGCATGTCACTGGGGTTGATGATGAACAACGCGGTGCTTTGGTCGGCGCTGCAGCTGGGCATGTGGTGGTGGTTCATCCCGCCGGGCGTCGGGATCGTGCTCATCGTGGGTTCGCTCTACGTCATGAACGTGGGCCTGGACCAGGTCTTCAACCCCCGTCTCCGGAAGCTGTAGCCGTGACGCTCAAGGTCGACGACCTCAAGGTCTACTACAACACCCTGGCGGGGGACGTGCGGGCGCTCGACGGCGTCACCTTCGAGATCGCGGACGGTGAGATCATGGGGCTCGCCGGCGAGTCCGGCTGCGGCAAGACCACCTTGGGCAACAGCCTCATCCGACTCGACGGGCGCATGCGCCACGCCGGGGGCTCGGTCGAGCTCGACGGCCGGGAAATGCCCATCGCGGACAGCCGGGCCATGGATGAGCTTCGCTTCCATAGCGTCTCGGTCATCCCGCAGTACGCCATGAGCGCGATGAACCCGACGCGCAAGATCGGCGTCATGTCGCGCGAGCTGATCGAGTCGCGGGGCATCAAGTACGCCACCATCGCCGACGAGTACGAGCGGCGCCTGCGCCTGGTCGGGCTGCGCGACGGCGTGCTCGACCTCTACCCCATGGAGCTCTCCGGCGGTATGAAGCAGCGTGTCGTGATGGTGCTCTCGACGCTGCTGGACCCGTCCCTGCTCATCGCGGATGAGATCACCTCCGCGCTCGACGTCTCGACGCAGAAGGCGGTGGCCGAGGCCCTCGTGGGCCTGCGCGACAACCACTTCGTCAAGTCGATGATCGTCATCACGCACGATCTCTCGATCCTGCACGAGGTGGCCGACACGATCATGGTCATGTACGCCGGGCACCTCGCCGAGAAGGCGTCCACCGAGGTCGTCATCAGCGGCCCCCGGCATCCCTACACGAAGATGCTCATCGACTCCTTGCCCGAGGTCGGCGTGCGTTTCGAGCACAAGCGCCTGCAGGGCATCCCGGGCAGGCCGCCATCCCTGCTCGACCCTCCGGTCGGCTGCCGCTTCCGCGCCCGCTGTCCGCTGGCCGACGAGCAGTGTCTCGACCAGCCGCCGTTCGTGGAGATCGCCGATGGCCACCACGTCGCCTGCTGGAAGGTGAGCTGATGGGGTTGCTCGAGCTGCGCCACGTCAACAAGATCTACCGCGTCGGCACCTTCGGTGGCAGCAAGCTGCACGCGGTCAAGGACGTCTCGCTCTCCGCCCAGCCGGGCCAGATCATCTCGCTCATCGGCGAGTCCGGCTCGGGCAAGTCCACCATCGGCAAGATGATCCTGCGCCTCACGGGCATCAGCAGCGGCCAGATCCTCTACGACGGTGCGGACGTGGCCAGCCTCAAGGGATCCGCCTTGAAGCCATATCAGGCCAAGGTCCAGGGCGTCTTCCAGGACCCCTTCAGCTCGTACAACCCGATCTTCAAGGCCGATCGCGTCTTCCGCATGGTCAAGGACTCGTTCTACCGGGGCATGGCCCGAAGCGAATGGGAGGGGCGTGTGGAAGCGGCGCTGCAGGGCGTGGCCCTCGATCCCGTCGCCTGCCGCGACAAATACCCGCATCAGCTCAGCGGCGGCCAGCTGCAACGCATGCTTGTCGCTCGCGCGCTGCTCATGGAGGTCGATTTTCTGGTAGCCGACGAGATCATCTCGATGCTCGACGCCTCCACCCGCGTCGATGTCCTCAATCTGCTCGGCGATCTCAAGGCCGGCGGGTTGGGCGTGCTCTTCGTGACCCACGACCTTTCGCTGGGCAACTACATCAGCGACACGGCCATCATCCTGCGCCGGGGCCGGATCGTGGAGCAGGGCCCCACGCAAGCCGTCTTCGATCGCCCCGCCCACCCCTACACGCAGATGTTGCTCGAATTCGGTGCCGGCGCTCCATGATGCCCGCGACCTCGACCACTGGCGGGACGTGGCTGCCGCCCGTGAGAGGGGCACGTGCATCTATCACGATCGCTTCCCGGAGGCCAACGCCATGGCGCCTGCGAGCGAGGACAATCCCATCATGGCCGAGGTCGAACCCGGTCACCTCGTAACCTGCGCCACCGTGGACGAGGACGGCGGCTGCGTCCAGAACCAGCCGGTCGACGTCGGCTGAGCCAAGGAGACACGAACGATGGCTGATCTCGGCCCCATCCAATTCCCGGCCGGCTTCCTCTGGGGTGCGGCCACGAGCTCGTACCAGATCGAGGGCGCCGTCCACGAGGATGGCCGGGGGCCGAGCATCTGGGACACGCAGTGTCACCACACCCAGCTCGTGCGCGACGGGCACACCGGCGACATCGCGGCCGACCACTACCACCGCTGGGCCGACGACGTGGACCTCATGGCCGACCTGGGACTGCGTGGCTACCGCTTCAGCGTGGCCTGGCCGCGGATCCAGCCAGGAGGCACGGGTCCGGCGCTGCGGGCAGGCCTGGACTTCTACTCACGGCTCGTGGATCGCCTGCTGGCCAAGGGCATCAAGCCCATGGTCACGCTCTACCACTGGGACCTGCCCCAGGCCCTGCAGGACGCCGGCGGCTGGCCCGCTCGCGAGACGGCCGGGCGCTTTGCCGACTACGCCGCGCTCGTGTTCGGCGAGCTGCACGACCGCGTGGACTTGTGGGCCACGCTCAATGAGCCCTGGTGCTCCTCGCTGCTGGGCTATGCCGACCCCTCGCACGCGCCGGGCCACTCCGATCCGGTCGAGGCCACCCGGGCGATCCACCACCTGAACGTGGCCCACGGACTGGCGCTGGCGGCCATGCGGGCGATCGACCCCTCACCCCGGCAGGGCATCGTGCTCAACCTGTCGCCGGTCCACGTGATGGGTCCCGATCCCGCCGGGGCAGCGGCAGAGGGGGCGCGCCGCTACGACCTGCTGCGCAACCGGATCTGGACCGAGCCCATCCTGCGGGGTCGCTATCCCGACGATGCTGTGGCCGATCTGGCGCCCTTCGCTGGGCTGCCGCTCGAAGAGGGCGACCTCGCCATCATCGCGCAGCCGCTCGATTGGCTGGGGCTGAACTACTACAACGATGAGTTCGTGCGGGCGCAGCCGGGCGGCAGCTGGCTGGCCACGCCCGGGATGCACGATGCCGTGCCCTTCGTCCCCGACGGTCCCCGCACCGACATGGGCTGGCCGATCACGCCCGATGGTCTGCGCAGCCTGCTGGTGGCGCTGAAGGCGGCGTACCCGGACCTGCCTCCCGTCTACATCACCGAGAACGGCTGTGCCTACGACGACCCGGTCGTCGATGGGGTCTGCCACGACCCGCGGCGGATCGCCTACCTCGATGCTCACTTTCGGGCCGTCCGTGCAGCCATGGCGGAGGGCGTGGATGTGCGCGGCTACTTCGTGTGGTCGTTGCTGGACAACTTCGAGTGGTCGCACGGCTATCACAAGCGCTTCGGCCTGGTCCATGTGGATTACGAGACGCTCGCGCGGACGCCGCGGGACAGCGCGGCCTGGTACCGCGAGGTCATCCGCCGCGGCGGGCCCGGCGCCGCGCCCTAGCAGCGCCACTCGGGCTCGGGTCTCCGGCAGCGGTGAGACCGCTATCTTCGTCGAGACGCCGGCGCCGGGCACGGCGCGAAGGAGGGACCATCGATGACGGACCTGCCCTGGATCTCGGTCGACGGACCGCGGCTGGTCGACGAGGCAGGCGCTGAGGTCATCCTCGCCGGCTTCGGGCTGGGCGGCTGGATGAACATGGAAGACTTCATCACGGGCTACCCCGGCACCGAGGAGGCCATGCGCCAAGGCCTCCGCCGCGCCATGGGGGAGGCAGCCTACGAGGTCTTCTTCGAGACCTTCTACGAGACGTTCTTTGCCCCAGCCGACGCCAGGTTCCTGGCCAGCCTCGGGCTCAATGCCCTGCGGGTCGCTGTCAACTACCGCCACTTCGAGGACGACGCCACGCCCTTCCAGCTGCTCGAGACCGGCTTCCGCCGGCTCGACCGCGTCATCGACATCTGTGCCGCCCAGGGCATCTACACCATCATCGATCTGCACGCGGCGCCTGGCTACCAGAACCAGCACTGGCACAGTGACAACCCCACGCACATCGCGTCCTTCTGGCTCCACCCCCACTTCCAGGACCGGGTGGTGCACCTGTGGGAGGCGCTCGCCGAGCGCTATCAGGACCGCCCGGAGGTGGCCGGCTTCAACCTGCTCAACGAGCCGGCGGACGAGTCGGGCGAGGTCCTGCCGCGCTTCTACCGGCGCCTCGTGGACGCGGTGCGCGCGGTGGACCCGCGGCACGTGCTCTTCCTCGATGGCAACCGTTACGCGACGGACTTCTCCTGCTTCCGCGAAGCCTTCGACAACAGCGTCTATGCGGCCCATGACTATGCCCTGCCGGGCCTCGCTGCGGCGACCGGCTATCCGGGCACCGTCCGCGGTGAGTACATCGACCGCGAGGCGGTGGAGGAGACGTTCCTGCGCCGCACCGAGTTCATGCATCGTACTGGGACACCCATCTGGATCGGGGAGTTCGGGCCCATGCTGCCGCCGGACGAACCGGAGCAGACCTGGCGCTATGACCTGCTCACGGACCAGTTGGAGATCTACCGCCGTCACGCGGCCAGCTGGTCGCTCTGGACCTACAAGGACATCGGGCTGCAGGGCGTGGTGGTAGCCGATCCCACCTCACCCTACATGCGGCTCACCGAACCGGTCCGGCGACTGAAGGCCGACCTGGGCACCGATGCCTGGGGTGGCAGCGACGCTGGCGTGCGCGACATCCTCGATCCGATCGACGCGGTCTTCGAGCGCCATTTCCCCGACTTCGATCCTTATCCCTGGGGTCGTCGTCGACACATCTTCCGGCTGGTGCGCCACATCCTGCTGGCCGAACCGGCGGCCCAGCGCTATGCGGATCTGTTCACGGCCGTCGGCGTCGAGGGAGCACGGGCGCTGGCGCGGTCGTTCAGCTTCGAGGCCATGCAGGTACGGACCGAACTGGCTGAGCGGCTGCGTGTCCACCAGGGGCTGACGGGCAGGGCTTGAGGGGCTCGGGCAGGGCTTGAGGGGGCCTTCAGCGTCCGTCCATCTCCCGCAGGTTCCGGGCCAGCCAGGCCAGCTTTGCGCGCTGGTGGAAGGCCGCCCCACCCTCGTGCTCGTTGAAGGGGTACTCCACGATCTCGGCCGGACCGGCGTAGTGGTTGTAGGCGGCGTAGACCGTGGAGGGCGGACAGACCTGGTCCATGAGCCCCACCGAGAAGAGGGCCGGCGCGGTGGCCCGCCGGGCCATGGCCGTGCCATCGAAGTAGGTCAGCGTGCGTCGGGCCGCTTCCACCTGGTCGCGGTGGACCTTCAGATAGCGCACGACTTCGCCGTAGGGATCGCTGTCCACCAAGGTGGTGGCGCGGGGGAAGTCGCACAGGAAGGGCACGTCCGGGGCGGCTCCGACCAGGTCCGGCACGAGCCCGGCCACGGCCAGGGTGATGCCGCCGCCCTGGCTGCCACCGGTCACCGCCACCCGGGTCGGGTCGATCGCGGGGTTGGTCCGGACGGCCTCCACCGCGCGCACCGCGTCGGTGAAGACACGGCGGTAGTAGTACTGCGCCGGATCGAGGATGCCGCGAGTCATGAAGCCGGGATGGGACGGTTCGCCGGCGGCGCCGGCATCCGCGGTCTCGCCCACCGACCAGGCTGAGCCCTGGCCGCGAGTGTCCATGACCAGGTGGGCGTAGCCGGCGAGGGCGAAGAGCACGTCCTCGTGGGCCAGCCCACGCCCGCCACCGTAGCCCTGGTACTGGACCACCGCGGGTAGGGCTGCCTCCCGCGCCTCGCGGCAGGTGCAGCCAGGCCTTGACCGGCGTCCCGCCGAAGCCGCGATAGGTGACGTCGAAGGTTTCCACCAGGGCCAGCCCATTGTCGATCGGCTCGAAGACCGCCTCCAGTGGATGCTCGCGCGTCTCGGCCAGCGTGGCTGCCCAGAAGTCGTCGAAGTCGTCCGGCTCGGTGGGCGCTGGCCGGTAGAGGCGCAACTCGTCGAGGGGCAGGTCGAACCAGGCCATCAGCGAGATCCCGGCGGCGGTGGTGCCGACGACTCGCGCACCACCAGCTCGGTCAGCAGCTCGGTCCGGCGGGGCGTGGCCTCAGGCTCATCCATCAGGCGTCGCAGCAGTCGGACCGCGGTCGCCCCCATCTCCTGCAGCGGCTGGCGCACCGTGGTCAGCGGCGGCGCCACCAGCGACGCTTCCGGGATGTCGTCGAAACCGACGATGGAGATGTCCTCCGGTACCCGCAGCCCAGCCGCGCGCACGGCCCGGATGGCACCGAAGGCGGCGGTGTCGGCGGAGGTGAAGATGGCCGTGGGACGGGGGTCGAGGGCGAGCAGCTCCTGCGTCGCCCGGAACCCCTGCAACTCCAGGAAATCGCCCTTCACCACCAGGGCCGGGTCGAAGGGCAGGTCGGCCTCGAAGAGGGCATCGCGGTAGCCGGCGAGCCGCTCGTGGGCCGAGCTGGTGCCGGGTGTGCCGGTGATGAACCCGATGCGGCGATGGCCCAGTGCGATGAGATGATCGATGGCGTCCTTGGTACCGCGTCGATTGGAGGCCGTGACGACGGTGGAGCCGAGGATGTCACGGTCCTGGTCGAGCAGGACGAAGGGCACCTGCTGCCGGCGCAGTCGGTCGACGTAGTTCTCGATGTCGACCGCCAGCACGAAGATGAGGCCATCGGCCGGACCGCTCGCCAGCTCGGCCGCATGCTGTGCCTCCATCTCGCGCCGCGCATGCGTGGTGTAGAGCATGAGGTCGTAGCCGATCTGGGCGGTGGCCGCGTCGATACCCCGGATGAGCTGGTTGAAGTACGACGGACCCAGCTCGTACACCAGCAGGCCGATGACACGCGAACGGCCCCCGGCCAGGCCGCGTGCCTGTCGGTTGGCCACGTAGCCCAGGTCGCGCATGGCCGCCTCGACGCGTTCGCGGGTGGTCGCGCGCACGTGTCGGCGGTCGTTGATGACGCGCGAGACCGTGGCGGTGGACACACCCGCCTCTCGAGCTACCTCGTAGATGGTCACCGGCTCGACCTGTCCGCGCCGTACATGCGCGGACCTGCGCATGGTCATGGCCGAGACTGTACCACCCGTGAAAGTGGGCGTAAGCGCTTCCAATCGCCTTCCCTGCCAGCTGCAGCACGGGTGAGGCTCGAGATCGCCGATCCATGCTCGAATCTGACCCCGCTGCGACGCATCCGGCTTGCAAGCGGTTGCAGACTTGTGGTACGAATCCCGCCATCGGAGGAAGTGCCGGAGGGTCGTTGACGCTTCGGGCACCAACGAGCATGGACATGCTCAAGGAGGAAACGGATGACTCGATACCTACGCGTGGGCGCGCTGGCGGGAGCCGCGGCCATCCTTGCCAGTGCCATCGGCATGGGCGCGGTCGTGGCCCAGGACGAGGTCGAGTTCGACGTCTACGACCTGCACACCGTGAACCCCGGCCTGGCCTTCACGCAGATGGCGGCCGACGCGTTCATGGGCCTGCATCCGGGCGTCAAGATCAACGTGGTCACCCTCGAGAACGAGGCCCTCAAGGACCGCATCTCCGCGGACATGGCGGCGGGCAGCCCGCCGGACGTCTTCCAGTCCTGGGGCAGCGGCGTGCTGCGCCAGCAGGTCGACGCGGGCATGGTCCAGGACATCACCGACGCGGTCGCGGACATCAAGGACGAGATCAGCCCAGGTGCCATGAGCCTGTACCAGTTGGACGGCAAGCAGTACGGCATCCCCTACAACTTCGGCCTCGTGGGCATGTGGTACAACAAGGATCTTCTGGCAGAGGCCGGCATCGAGGCACCAGCCACGACCTGGCAGGAGTTCTTGGACCAGGTCCAGCTGCTCAAGGACGCGGGCATCACGCCCATCTCCATCGGCGCGGGCGACCAGTGGCCGGCCATGTTCTGGTGGGCCTATCTCGCCACCCGCATCGGTGGCCAGGAGGCGCTGGACAACGCCATCGCTACGGGCGACTGGACCGGTGAGGCCTTCGTGCGTGCGGGCGAGGAGCTCAAGCGCCTCGTGGACATGGACCCCTTCCAGCCGGGTGCGCTCGCGGCCACGCACGATGAGCAGCAGGGTGTCTTCGGCAACGGTGAGGCTGCCTACATGCTCCAGGGCCAGTGGGCCATCGGCTCGCAGCGCGCCCAGAGCGCGTCGGGCCAGGGCATCGGCAACGCCCTCGGTTGGGCCCAGTTCCCGACCGTGGAAGGCGGCGCCGGCCTGCTGACCGACGTGTTCGGTGGTGGTGACGGCTACTCCATCGGTCGCGATGCGCCGCCGGAAGCCGTCGAGTTCGTGAAGTACCTCGTAAGCCCGGACGTGGCCAGCGTGTGGCAGTCGTTCAACGACGGCACCCTGCTGCCGACCAACGGCGCCGAGCAGTACATCACCGACCCCATCCTCGCCGAGGTGGTCCAGAAGCGGAACGAAGCCACCTTCGCCCAGCTGTATCTCGACCAGGCCACGAGCCCTGAGCTCGGTGGGGCCATCAATGCCGCAGTGGCCGATCTCATCGCCGGCGTCAAGTCGCCGGAGGAGGTCGCCCAGACGATCACCGAGGAAGCGGCCCTCGCAGCCGGCTGAGCACGGCGCCCTACCACGATCGACGAACGGGCCGGCTCTCTCGAGCCGGCCCGTTCGCTAGCTCACCCGGATGGAGTCATGACCGCGACCTCGAGCACGGCGTCAAAAGCCCGATCGCGTTGGCGTGAATGGTCACTGCCATTCCTCTTCATGTTGCCGGCGCTGCTGGTGTACGGCCTCTTCGTGCTCGTGCCCATCGCCCAGGCCGCATGGTTCAGCCTCTTCGACTGGAACGGGCTGGAGCCGCTGAACGACTTCGTCGGTCTGGACAACTACGCTCGCGTCCTCAACGACACCGTCTTCCAGCAGGCCGCCTGGCACAACACGCTCATCGTCCTGCTCTCGCTCTTCATCCAGATCCCGTTCGCCCTCTGGCTGGCGCTCATGCTCAACAACCGTTTCCGCGGGCGGACCCTGTTGCGGCTCATCTTCTTCGCGCCGTACGTCATCTCCGAGGTCATCACCGGCGTGGTCTGGCGGCTGCTGCTCTATCCCGGCGGGATGGTCGATCAGGGGCTCGATTCGGTGGGTGGGGGCTTCCTCATCCACGAGTGGCTGGCTGACCGCTCGATCGTCATGTTCACCCTCTTCGCGGTCATCACCTGGAAGTACTTCGGCTTCCACATGATCATCATGCTGGCCGGCCTGCAGGGCATCCCGCGCGAGCTGGAGGAGGCCGCAGCCATCGATGGTGCAAGCCGGCGCCAGACCGTGCGCAGCATCATCCTGCCGCTGCTCGGACCGACCATCCGCGTGTCTGTCTTCCTGTCCATCATCGGCGGCGTCCAGCTGTTCGACCTCGTCTGGGCCACCACCAGGGGAGGTCCGGCCAACGCCTCGAGCACGATGGCGACCTACCTCTTCGACGTGGGCATCGTGCGCACACGCATGGGTTATGGCAGCGCCGTGGCGGTCATCCTGTTCATCGTCTGCCTCGTCGTGGCCGTGGCCTATGTGCGCATCGTCATGCGCCGCGACACCGATGGCGCCATGACCGCGGCGGATAACTGAGATGACGACATCGACAGGCGGTACCTCTCAGCCGCCCGGCAGGAGCTTCCGCGCACGCGTCGGGCCGGCGCTGGGAAGTGCAGCCCGTTGGCTCGTCATGCTCGTGGTGGCGATCGTCATCATCGTGCCCATCGTCTATGCCTTCCTGGGCGGGTTCCGCACGACCGGCGCGATCCGCAAGGATCCGGTGGCCCTGCCCGACCCGTGGATGGTCTCCAACTACACCGACATCCTCGAGTCCGACCTCTTCTGGAACTCGCTCAAGAACAGCCTCATCGTCTCGATCTTCACGGTCGTCATCGTGGTCCTGGTCTCCGCCCTCGCGGCCTACGCCCTGGCCCGCTTCAGGTTCCCTGGCCGCGAGACCATGTTCACCATCTTCGCCCTGGGGCTGCTGTTCCCCGCCGCCGCGGCCATCCTGCCGCTCTACGTGCTGCTGCGATCGGTCGGGCTGCTGAACAGCCCGATGGGTGTGGCCCTGCCCCAGGCCGCCTTCGGCATCCCGCTTACGATCATCATCCTGCGGCCCTTCTTCCGGGCCATCCCGGTCGAGCTGGAGGACGCGGCTTCGATCGATGGCTGCAGTCGCTTCGGGTTCTTCTGGCGCATCCTCCTGCCGCTCTCGCGCCCGGCGCTCGCGACGGTCGGCATCCTGGCCCTGGTGGGCAGCTGGAACGCCTTCCTGCTACCCCTGCTCATCCTCGGCGGCAACGACCAGTGGACGTTGCCGCTGGGCGTCATGAACTTCACGCAGCAGTACTCGCAGGACCTGGCGCTCGTGCTCGCCTTCACCTCGCTCTCGATGGTGCCTGCGCTGCTCTTCTACGTCATCGCCGAGCGGCAGCTCATCGGTGGTCTCACGAGTGGGGCCATCAAGGGATGAAACCCGTCGGCACTCCCGTCGCGATCGATCGTCCCGTGCCTGGGGGGCACGGGTCCGCCGGCGATCATGAAGTCGGCTTTCTGAAAGGCTAGCTACCGATGTCCGTCGAACCCGCACCCATGACCCAGAAACCCGCGGCTGATGCGCCCTATCGCGACGCCTCCCGCAGCGCTGCCGATCGCGCCCGGGATCTGCTCGCGCAGATGACCCAGGCGGAGAAGATCGCCCAGCTCGGGTCGGCCTGGCCATCGCAGTTCTCCGACGGGCAGGACTTCGACCAGGCCCTGGCCGCGGCGACCGCCCCCGACGGCATCGGCCAGATCACGCGCGTGTCCGGGAGCACGTTGCTCGACGCGACCGGGGCTGCCCGACTGGGCAACGACATCCAGCGCTACCTCGTGACCCAGACGCGCCTGGGCATACCGGCCATCATCCACGAGGAGTCGCTGCACGGGCTGACCGCCCTCGGTTCACCCATCCATCCCCAGTCCATCGGCCTGGCCTCGACGTGGTCGCCCGAGCTGGTGGAGGCGATGGCAGCCTCCATCGGCGAGGCCGCCCGTGCACGCGGCTGCCGGCTCGTGCTCTCGCCCATCTTCGACATCGCCCGCGACCCCCGCTGGGGTCGCCTGGAGGAGACCTTCGGCGAGGATCCCTACCTGGTCATGGCCTTCGGCCTGGCCTACACGCTGGGCGTGCAGGGCCGGGGCGTGCTGGCCTGCGGCAAGCACCTCGTGGGTCACGGCCTCCCGGAAGGCGGCTTCAACCGCGCGCCCGCCCACATCGGTCCGCGCGAGCTGCGCGAGCAGTTCCTGCTGCCCTTCGAGGCGGCCGTTCGCGCCGCCGGCCTGGGCACGATGATGCATGCCTACGACGAGCTCGACGGGGTGCCCTGCGTCGCCTCCCATGAGCTGCTGACCGAGATCCTGCGCGACGAGTGGGGCTTCGACGGCATCGTCGTGGCCGACTACGACGGGGTCAACGAGCTGGTCGTCTCGCACCAGGCTCACGTCCGACCTGGCCGTGGCCGCGAGCATGGCCCTGCGTGCCGGGCTGGACCAGGAGCTGCCGCGCACGATCGCCTTCGGCGAGCCGCTGGCTCGTGCCCTCCAGGAAGGCCTGGTGGACGAAGGCATCCTCGACCGGGCGGTGGAGCGGGTGCTGCGGGTCAAGTTCGAGCTGGGGCTCTTCGATGCTCCCTACGTGGATGAGGGCGCGGCCGCCATCGACGTCGGCGCCGAGCGCGAGCAGGCCCTGCTGCTGGCGCACAAGTCGATGGTGCTGCTGGCCAACGATGGCACGCTGCCGCTGGCCGACGGCCTGGCCACAGTGGCGCTGATCGGTCCCAGCGCTGACGACCCCCGCAACTACGTCGGCGACTATGCCCATCAGCTGCACATCGACACGCTGCTCAACGCCAAGAAGTCGATCGCCTCGGGCACACCCCTGGCCGCCAAGCTGCAGGCCAGCCGCGCCATCGAGCGCATCCCGACCGTGCGGGCCGTGTTCGAGGAGCGACTGGGAGCGGCGGTCGTGTACCAGCGCGGTTGCGGCCTGCTCGACGGCAGCGACGAGGAGATGGCTGCGGCGGCCGAGGCGGCCCGTGGCGCCGACGTGGCCGTGCTGGTGCTGGGCGAGCGCTCCGGCTTGACGGACGACTGCATCACCGGCGAGACGCGCGACCGCCTGAGCCTGGGCCTGCCCGGGCGCCAGCAGGAGCTGCTGGAGGCGGTGGTCGCGACCGGCACGCCCGTGGTCCTGGTGCTCATCGCCGGCCGGCCGCTGGCCATCCCCTGGGCGGCGGATCACTGTGCGGCGATCCTCCACGCCTGGCTGCCCGGCGAACGGGGAGCGGAGGCGGTGGTGGACGTGCTCACCGGGATCGTCGCTCCGGGCGGCAAGCTGCCCGTGTCGGTGCCACGTTCGGTGGGCCAGATACCGCTCTACTACGCCCACAAGCCCACCGGCGGGCACACCAACTGGAACGTCAGCTACATCGATGGCTCCAACCTGCCCTTGTGGCCCTTCGGCTTCGGGCTCGGCTACACCACCTTCGAGCTGGCCGACCTGCAGCTGGACCACGATCGCCTCGAGACCGCTGGCGAGGTCGCGGTCAGCGTGGATGTCGCCAACACCGGTGAGCGTGCCGGCGACGAGGTCGTGCAGCTCTATGTGCGCGACGTCGAGGCCAGCCTGACCCGGCCGGTGAAGGAGCTGCGGGGCTTCGCGCGGGTGGCCCTCGACCCGGGCCAGCGCCGCCGTGTGACCTTCCGCCTCGCGGCCGAGCAGCTGGCCTTCGTGGACGTGCCCGGACGATGGCTGCTGGAGCCGGGGGTCTTTCGCCTGATGGTCGGGACCTCGTCGGATGACCTGCCTCTCGGCATCGACCTGGAAGTCGTGGGTGAGCCGCGCGTGATCGCGCGGCGGGAGCGCTACCTGACCGGCGTCGAGGTGGCCTGAGCCGACGATCCCGGCCACGAGGGCGGGCCACGTTCGCTAGCATCGATGGGGGCAGACAGGAGGAGAGGGAACACCATGCCCATCACGACCACCCGCTTCGCGGGGCACGAAGCGATCGAGATCGCGGCCGGCCGGATCCGGCTCATGGTCACGACGTCCGTCGGCCCGCGAGTGCTGGGTCTGCTCACGCCCGACGACGCCAACCACTTGGCCGAGCTGCCGGACATGACGCTCGACTGTCCGGGCTCGGGCGTCTTCCACCTGCGGGGAGGGTCGCGCCTGTGGGCGGCACCGGAAGACCCCCGGGTCACCTACCGCCCCGACGACGAGCCGGTCGGCGTGGAGGAGATCCCCGACGGCGTCCGCCTGGTCACGCGGCCGGACCCCGTGGCCGCGACCAGCCGTCAGATCGAGATCCGCGTGGAGGGGCCCGAGCGCTTCTCCTTCGACTACCGCGTGGTCAACCTCGCAGATGAGCCGCAGCGGCTCGCGGCCTGGGCCATCACCATGATGAAGCCGCTGGGCCGTGCCTTCCTGCCGGTGCTCACCGAGCCCTTCGACCCGGGCGGGTTCCAGGCCCAGCGCAACATCGTGCTCTGGCCCTACTCACGCAACGACGACCCGCGCTTCGTCCTCCACGATCACGCCATCGAGGTGCGCTCGGCGGTCCTGGCCGAGACCTCGGTCGAGGGCGCGTTCAAGGTCGGGACCAGCCTGCGCCGTGGTTGGACGGCGCACTACCGCGCGGGCCTCCTGCTGGTCAAGTACGCGGGCCACGACGAGGAGCTCGAGTACGTCGACATGGGCTCGTCCGGCCAGGTCTACGCGCACGGCCAGTTCACCGAGCTGGAGACGCTGGGCCCTTTGGCCGCGATCGAGCCGGGCAAAGCCGCCATGCACCACGAGGACTGGGACGTCCATCTCGTCGATGAGGCTGAAGCCGAGCGGCTCGTCGCCTCGGGCGAGCTCGATCGCGGCTAGCCCGACGCACGCAACGACAGGAGAAGCAACACCGTGAGCGCTGATCTCGTCCTCGGTCTCGACGTCTCGACCACCGCCACCAAGGCGGTGCTCATGGATCGCGACGGAAACGTGCTGGCCGTAGCCGCGGCCGAGTACGACTTCCAGACGCCGCAGCCGCTGTGGGCCGAGCAGGACCCAGTCCTCTGGTGGGACGCGGCCCGGCAGACCATCGCCGAGGTCCTGCGGACCAGCGGGCACAGTGGCCACGACGTGGCCGCGCTCGGAGCCGGTGGGCAGATGCACGGCATGGTGCTGCTCGACGCGGACGGCGGGGTCGTGCGACCGGCCATCCTCTGGAACGACGGCCGGACCGCGGCTGAGTGCGATGCCATCCGCGAGGCGGTCGGGCGCGAGCGCCTCATCGAGGTCACCGGCAACGACGCGCTCGCCAGCTACACCGCCACGCGATTGCTGTGGGTGCGCGAGCACGAGCCTGCGGCCTGGGCTCGAGCTCGACACCTGCTGCTGCCCAAGGATTACGTTCGCTTCAAGCTGACCGGCGAGTACGCACTCGACGTCAACGATGGCGCCGGCACGCTGCTCTTCGACCTGCGGGCGCGCACCTGGTCCGCCGAGGTGGTCAGGGCGCTGGGCCTTGACCCGGCCATGCTGCCGCGCACGGTGGAGGGCCCGGAGATCGTCGGTGGCGTGACGGCTCGGGCGGCCGAGGCCACGGGCTTGCGAGCGGGTACGCCCGTCGTCGGCGGCGCCGGCGACCAGGCGGCCAACGCCGTGGGCCTGGGGGCGGTGTCTCCGGGCATCGCAGCCATGTCGGTCGGCACCAGCGGCGTCGTCTTCGTGCCCACTGCTGCGCCGGCCATCGAGTCCGAGGGTCGTCTGTCGGCCTTCTGCCATGCCGTGCCCGGGACCTGGCACCTGATGGGGGTCACCCTGTCTGCGGCGGGCTCGCTCAAGTGGCTGCGTGACGAGCTGGCGCCGGCGGCGAGCTGGGATGAGCTGACCGCCTTGGCCGCACCGGTGCGCGCCCGGCAGCGAGGGCCTCGTTTTCCTGCCCTATCTCTCGGGCGAGCGCACCCCTTACGCCGATCCCCTCGCCCGCGGCGCATTCGTGGGCCTGACCGTGCGCCACGGGCTGGGACACATGGTGCGGGCCGTGCTGGAGGGCGTGGCCTTCTCCCTGCGCGACGTCTTCGAGCTCGTGAGCCAGACCGCGCCCGACCCCCTGCGCGAGCTGCGCGCATCCGGTGGCGGCACCAACTCACCACTGTGGCGGCAGATCATCGCCGACGTGCTGGGCGTGCCCATCGCCCAGACGCGCACGGCCGAGGGCGTGGCCAGCGGCGGCGCCATCCTGGCGGCGGTCGCCGCCGGCTGGTACCCCACCGTCCGCGAGGCGAGTGCGGCCATGGTCGAGGTCACGGGCACTACCGAACCCGGTCGCGACGCGCCCGCCTACGAGGCGCCGTACGCTGTCTACCGTTCGCTCTATCCCACGCTGCGAGAGACGTTCAGGGCGCTCTCAGGCGTAGCAGGTTGAGCCCAGCGGTGATCTCTTGAGCCCAATGGTGATCTACTTGAGCCCAGTGGTGATCTGCCCGTCCGGTCCCCCGGTCTGACGCGACAGCGTGGGAGGAGAAGGCGTCGTCTCGGGCGCCGATCGTCCGTCTCGCGCATCGACGGTGCGTCTCACCCAGGACTCCAGTCGACCGTAGGGACTGGTCTCAGGCCAGCGACCCGCCGCGTCGGGAGCTGATCGGCGCTCCGGCTGAGACGAACGACCGCTGAATCATCCCGTGTGTCCGCCGACGAGACCCTCGCCGGTCGAGTGGCACACGCCATGAGACAGGCCTCGCCCGCCTCCACGGCTTCGGAGACCCTGGCGCGACCGCGTGGCGTCAAGGCGGCGTTGGCGTGACAATGCATCGAGGAGCCCTCCCGGCGTGGTTGTTGTTCAGCAACCCCAACCTACCCGGTGATGGGCTCCTCTTTGTAACCAACGTCGTGAGAGGACAGAGCCAGGCCGCTGAACTTGGCCTAGAGGCCTTCTTCTTCGGCCCGATCTCGGCTGCTGCGCACGAGCATGTCCAGGGCCACGGTGGCTGACTCGCCCGGGCTCAGCGACAGCGACCAGACGAACGAGAGCGAGCTGCCCTGGTGGTTGGCCTCGAAGCCCGACTCCGAGAGCGACATCGTCTCCACCGACCACCACCACGCGGCCGCTGGTGGGGTCGGCCGCGCCTCGAGCTCGATCCCGATGTAGTCGTTGCCCATGGCCACGTGGTCCGTGCGCTCGGCGATCTCCCGTCGGTCGAACCGGCCGACCTCGCCGTTGACCTTGTACCAGGCCGACGGGTTGCCGCCACCGAGCAGGTTGAGGTTCCACTCCAGGCCGAGCAGTGCCTCCAGCGCTTGCGAGCCGGTGTTGGTGATCGTGATCCGGCTGGTCAGCGTGGGCACGCGCCGGTCGGTGCCGAAGACGTGCGCCTTGCGTACGACCAGCGAACCACGCGCGCCATCGTCATGGCGGACGGTGCCGTCGCGTTCGAGCACGACCCGGTCGCCGGCCGTCTCCAGCACCTCGAACGCCCCAGCCACGAAGTCACCCAGCTCCTCGAACGCCGCCTGCTCGAACGACTCGGCCGTGGTGCCTGGGGGCATCACGTGGACCAGCGCGGAGCGACGCTCGTAGTGGTCGTACCACAGTCGTCCACTCATGCCGGGCTCGTTGACCTTGATCAGGTCGTGGATGGAGACGGCCCCTTCGCCGGCTTGCTGCTGCTCCATCTGGCCGCTGTCGGCCTGGCGCAGCGTGTCGTGATAGGCCTCCTCGCGTCGCCGCAACACCGAGCCCAGGGCATGACGCGCCGCCCGCGCGTCCCAGCTGGCGACGGCGCCGCCCACGCTGGGCTTCAGCAGCAGGCGCTGCCCGGGCGCTGTGACCAGCAGCTCGTCGAACCCATCGACGTCGAAGTCGGCGAGCTCGATCTCCAGCCCTGCGCGTCCTCGTGCGCGGTCGGCCGCATCCTCGGCCGCGATGAGGTGCTCCAAGGTGGCCAGGCGCATGTGCGAGAGGTAGATGCCCCCGAAGAGGCCATGCCAGTAGCAATCGTTGGACTGGCCCTGGAAGAGATGGTCGCGGATCGCCTCCAGCCCGGCAGCGGCGAGACCGTCGACGGTCAGGCCCTCCACCTTGCGCGCTGTCCGCAGCATCTGCTTGTGCAGGTCGTTGATCTCGCGATAGTTGACCTGGAAGGCGCGCCAGAAGCCGCCGCGCATCCAGCGTGCCTCGGGCGCATCGCGCTCCACGGCATCGTGCAGCAGGCGCGTGAAGTCGCGCCGCGCCTCCAGCGGAAGGGCCCACTCGCTCATCTCGATGTACGAGCCCGTCGGCAGGTACACCCGGCCGATGGGTGGATGCGCGGCCAGGGCCTCGGCCGGCTGCTGCGTGTGCAGCCAGACGGCGTTCTCTTCGAGCGCGCTGAAGAAGCGCTCCACCCACTGCTCGCGACCCCAGCACAGCTCCGACGTCCCGGGCCAGGTGCCGAACTTCTCGCCGTCGTCGCCCATCATGCCCACGAGATCGCCCGCCTCGGTGGCGTGCTCGCGGAGGTACTCGACGACCTCTTCCACGGGGCGGAAGGGGATGCGGTAACGCAGGCCCTGCTCGGAACCGTAGACGATGATGCGAGCGCCCTGGTCGTCGGTGGAGTAGGCCCCCCAGTGTCGCTCGGGCGGGATGGCCGCGGCCCGGAAGTGGGCGTCATCCACGATGGTGTAGGCGTAGCCCGCCTTGGCCAGGGCCTTGGGCAGGTCAGGCTCCCACACGCGTTCGGCCAGCCAGGCGCCGGTCGGACGCTGGCCCACCAGCGACTCGACCTCGTCGGCCATCTTCACCAGCTGGCCCACGCGATCGCTCTCCAGCAGCGAGGCCAGCACCGGCTCGTAGTAGCCCCCGCCGAGCACCTCCACCTGGCCACGCTCCACCAGCGCCTGCAGGCGCTCGATGACCTCGGGCCGTGCGGCCTTGAACCAGTCGAGAAGGGGACCCGTGTAGTGCAGCCCGAGGCGCACGCCCGGATGTCGCTCGAGGGCGTCGAGCATGGGTGCGTACGCCCGCTGGTAGTTCTCCTCGAAGACGAAACCGAAGTTGCCCACCGGCTGGTGGTTGTGCAAGACGAGGCTGAGCGTGATGTGGCGTTCGGTCATGGCGCGCACATGCTAGCCCGCCGGAGCCGCGGCCACGCATCGACCATGAGCCATCCGGCTGGCTCGAGACGCGGATGAATAAACCCGATGCGGGGCGTATCATCTGGCCCTCCGGTCCGGGGGGAGGTCCCCGTGACCGTGGACCGAGAACCGCTGCCCGTACGGGGTGGCGTCACGAGGAGGAACCGACAGATCATGTCAACCCGCATCAAGGCCCTGGCGCTCGCCGGGTCGCTGGCGATGCTCGCAGGGGCCGCCGCTCCTGCCGCCGCCCAGACCGACATCACCCTCTGGACCGCCGAGGGTGAGGCCGAAGGCGCCTTCCAGTACGTGCAGAGCCTGGCCGACGACTACATGGCGGCCCATCCTGACGTCAGCATCACCGTCGTCAACAAGCAGGTCGAGACCCTGCGCGAGGACTTCCTGACCTCGAGCCTGGCCGGTGGCGCGCCCGAGATCCTGTGGACCGTGGCCGACCATGTCGGCCCCTTCACCGCATCCGGCACCATCGCCCCGCTCGATGATGCCATCGACACCAGCGTCTACCTGCCCAACGCGCTCGATGCCGTCACGGCCGACGGCTCCCTGTGGGGCGTGCCGGCATCCTTCGGCAACCACCTCATGCTCTACTGGAACAAGGAGCTCGTGCCGGAAGGCCCCGCCGACAGCGACCAGATGATCGCGCTGGCCAAGGACAACACGGACGCATCCAACAACAAGTACGGCCTCGTCTTCAACCAGACCGAGTCCTTCTGGCTGGTCCCGTTCCTGGGTGGCTTCGGTGGCCGCGTCTTTGCCGAGGACGGCGTGACCCCGACCCTCGACACCGAGGCGATGGTCAACGCCCTCACCTTCATGCATGACCTCAAGTACGCCGACGGCGTGATGCCGGCCGAGGCCGACTACAACGTCGCCGACGGCCTCTTCAGCCAGGGCGACGCGGCCATGATCATCAACGGCGACTGGGCCCTTGGCACCTACGTCGATACCTTCGGCGACAACCTCGGCCTCGGGCCCATCCCGGAGATCGTGGGTCACGAGTATCCGCACCCTTACACCGCCGGCAAGTTCATGATGGCCTCGGCCGACGCCATGGCTGACGAGGCCAAGGCGCCTGTGATCGCCGACTTCATGCAGTGGGCCACCAACAAGGAAAACCAGCTCAAGCAGGTCGAAGTGCTCCGTCGTCTGCCCGGCAACGAGGAAGCCATCAATGACCCACTGGTCACCGACGATCCCTTCCTGGCCGGCTCTGCCGAGGCGGTCAAGAAGGGTATCCCCCAGCCGACCAACCTCGAGATGCGCTGCGTCTTCGACTCCATGACCGCCGGCGTGCGCGACCTCTTCGCCAGCGCCGACTCCGATCCGGCTGCCATCGCGGCCACGATGCAGGCGTCCGCGGATGTGGGCGTGGCCCCGGGCGGTGAATGCGCCCCCGAATGACCGACGCTCACCCCTGAGTGAACGTACGCGAGGCCTCGGTCGCTTGACCGGGGCCTCGCTACTATTCAGGCTCCCGTGACTCGCGGTCGCGGGTAGGAGGAGGAGGAGGCGATGGGAGCCCTGCTCGACGCATTCAACTTCGACCAGGCGGCAGTGGCCGTCTCCGAGGTGATCGCGTCGCTGATCTGGATCATCCTGGCCATCGTGGCCATGGAGGCGTTCGTCTACCTGGCGGTCATGGCTCGCCGGCGAGACCGGCGCATGATGATCTTCTCGGCCGTGGCGCCGCCGGTCGTCATCGTGCTGGCCTTCCTGTTCAACGCCACGTGGACGACGGCGACGTATCTGACGATGGGCAGTGCGCTGGTCATCGTCATCGGCGCGGAGGCGCTGATCTACTGGTTCGCCGCCCGCCGACGGGTCACGTCCAGGCGCCTGGCCCTGACGATCATGCTGCTGGCGCCGGCCGTGGTCGGCATCGCCATCCTCTATCTGTACCCGCTGTACTACGAGCTCAGCCTCTCGTTCACGAAGATGAACATCCGCAACTTCGTGGACCCGGGCCTCTTTTTCGGCCTGACCATGGACGGCACGCCGCTGCAACCGTGGGGTGCGGAGAAGGACATCTTCATCGGCTTCCAGAACTACATCGACGTGTTCACCAAGCCGGTGCTCAAGCAGACGGGGTTCTGGCAGCTGCTGACGCAGACGGTCATCTGGACGGTGGTCTGCATCTCCTTCCACGTGGTCCTGGGCATCGGGCTGGCGCTGCTCCTCAATCGCAAGATCCGCGGGCGCACCATCTACCGCGCCTTGCTCATCCTGCCCTGGGCCATTCCCGTGTTCATCTCGCTCCAGATCTGGCGCACGGAGTTCAACTACCAGTTCGGCGCCGTCAACCAGGTGCTCGAGCTGTTCGGCCTGCCACCCCAACAGTGGCTGAGCGACCCGTTCATGAACTTCGTGGCCATGATCATGACCAACGTCTGGCTGGGCGTGCCCTTCATGATGGTCATCACGCTCGGCGGCCTGCAGGCCATCTCCTCTGACTACTACGAGGCCGCGGAGATCGACGGCGCCAACGGCCGCCAGCAGTTCTTCGGCATCACCCTGCCGCTGCTGCGGCCGGTGCTCATCCCGGCCGTCCTGCTGGGCGTGTTCCTGACCTTCAACAACATCAATGTGCCCTTCTTCATCAACCAGAACGAGCTGGAGACGAGCGACATCCTCGTCACCGCGCTCTACCGCGCCGGCTTCCAGTACAGCCGCTTCGGCTTCGCGGCCGCCTTCGCTTTCGTCGTCTTCGGCATCCTGCTGGCCTTCACCATCTGGTATGTCAGACAAACGGGCGTCCTGAAGAACACCTACGAGTCATGAGGAGGCTTGCGCGATGACGACCCCAAGTCAGTCCGAGATGCTGGCGCAGGCCAGCGGCAGGTCCGCCCAGGGCATGCGCGCCTGGCTCACCGGGCCTCGTGGGCGCGGTCAGGACTCGCGCCTCAAGCGGGCCCTCATCCACCTCGTGCTCATCATCACCACGGTCGTCGTGGTCTTCCCGGTGGTGCGTGTCTTCAGCACCTCCATCCGGCCCGGCCAGAACGTGCTCAACCCCTCGCTGGCCATCCTGCCCGATCACGCCAACCTCGACGCCTACGTACGCGTCCTGACCGACTCCAACCTGCTCAACTGGCTCTTCAACAGCCTCGTCATCACCGTCGGCACCGCGACCCTGGGCCTCATCATCGCGGCCACCAGCGCCTACGCCTTCAGCCGCTACAAGTTCCGCGGCCGCAGCTCCGGGCTGACCTTCCTCTTCGCGACCCAGCTCATCCCCGGCATCATGCTGCTGGTCCCGATCTTCATCATCTACGTCCAGATCGGCCTGGTGAACTCCTATCAGGGGCTGGTCTTCGCCTACGCCGTGACGGCGGTGCCCTTCTCCATCTGGATCCTGAAGGGTTATTACGACACCATCCCCTTCGACCTGGAGGAGGCCGCCAAGATCGATGGCTGCACCGAGTTCCAGGCCTTCTACCGGGTGCTGCTGCCGCTGTCGCTGCCGGCTCTCGCGATCGTCTTCCTGCTCAACTTCCTGGCTGCCTGGGGTGAGTTCTTCATGGCCCGCGTGCTCATCGGTGGACGAGAGGAGTTGCTGACCTGGCCGCTCGGTGTGCAGCGCTTCCAGGCCCAGTTCCAGACGCAGTGGGCCGACCTCTCGGCGGCCTCGATCCTCATCAGCATCCCCATCGTCATCCTCTTCGTGTACGTCTCCAGGTATCTCGTGTCGGGGCTCACCCTTGGCGGTATCAAGGGCTAGGCTGGGGCAGCGATGACCCGGCGGCGACGGCTCGGCTCGGTCCTGACCGCCGCTCTCGTGCTGGTGTCCATGATCCCGTCGGCGGCAGTCGTGGCCGCCGACGATCCGCCCGCCGTGGACGGCTCCATCCGCCAGGCCGATCTGCAGCACGACAGCCGCGACGATCGCTATCGCAGCCCGAGCGGGGCCGTACCTGCCGGCACGCCCGTGCGGGTGCGCCTGCGGGCCGCGGCGGGTGACCTGTCCGGCGCGCAGCTGCGCCTGGCCGATCGGCTCAGCGGCGCGAGCTGGGCCCAGCCCATGGAGTTGGCGGCGACCGATCCCGAGGGTGGGACGTTGGGCTACGACTACTGGGAAGGCGTGGTCGAGACGGGACCCGACCCGACCATCATCGACTACTCCATCGTGGCCCAGGATGGGCAGTCCTCGCGCGTGCTCTCCGACGACCGCGCGGCCGACGGCGGCACGGGGCGCATCAGCCGTGCGGGCCAGGTCGACGACCCCTGGCAGATCACCGCCTACGACCCTCAATTCCAGACGCCCGCCTGGACCCGTGGCGCGGTCGTCTACCAGGTGTTCCCCGACCGCTTGGCCAACGGTGACCCGGCCAACGATCCATCGCCGGAGGCCACACCGGGTCCTTCGGGCGCGGCGGTCTATCGAGCCGGCGAGGTCCATGGCCAGCCCATCATCGACAAGGACTGGGACGAGCTGCCGGAGGGCTACTGCCGCGACTACCGGCCCGAACCGTGCGCCCAGCAGGCCTACAACCGCGACTTCTTCGGCGGCGACCTCGCCGGCGTGACCGCCCATCTCGACGACCTGGCCGACCTGGGTGTGACGGTGCTCTACCTGAACCCCATCTTCGCCTCGCCCTCCAACCACCGCTACGACACGTCCGACTATTTCTACGTGGATCCCGACCTGGGCACGACCGACGAGTTCGCGGCGCTCATCGAGGCGGCCGCCGCGCGAGGCATCCGGGTCGTGCTCGACGGCGTCTTCAACCACGTCTCGGCCGACTCGCCCTGGTTCGATCGCTTCGGCCGCTACGAGACGGTGGGTGCCTGCGAGTCGGCTGATTCGGAGTACCGCGACTGGTTCACGTTCGAGCCGCCGAACCCGGGCCAGCCGGCCGTTTGCGCGCCGACCGAGCCAGGCGGCGACGACACCGGGTACGTGAGCTGGTGGAACTTCGATTCGATCCCCGAGCTGAACGAGGTCCCAGCCGTCTACGAGCTGATCACCGGCGAGGACGGCGTGGTGCGGACCTGGATCGAGCGGGGCACGGCCGGCTGGCGCCTTGACGTCGCCGATTCCATGACGCACGAGTTCCAGGCCGCCATCCGCGACGCAGCCAAGAGCGCCGATCCCGACGCGGTCGTCATCGCCGAGCAATGGGGTGACTCCACGCCCTGGCTGCTGGGCGACCAGGCCGACTCGACCATGAACTATCGCTTCCGGCGAGCGGTCATCGGCCTGGTCAACGGGGCCACCGCCGACCCCGACGGGTCCATCGAGGCGCTGACGCCGAGCGGGTTCGCGAGCGCCATGCTGGGCGTGCGCGAGGACTACCCCGAGCCGGCGTTCGCGGCACTCATGAACCTCGTCGACAGCCACGACACCGCGCGCCTCCTGTGGACGCTGACGCCGGGCGAGGACAACGACGCGGCCAAGACCGAACCGGCCGCCTTGGCGGCAGGCAAGGCGGCCCAGCGTCTGGTGGCGACGATCCAGCTGACCTTCCCGGGCATGGCCTCCATCTTCTACGGCGACGAGGTCGGCCTCACCGGCTTCGACGACCCCGACGATCGCCGACCCTATCCGTGGGGAGCGGAGGACGTAGCGCTGCGCGACTGGTATCGCCGCCTCGCCGAGGTGCGCGGGGCGCACGAGGCCCTGCGCGAGGGCGACCTCGAGTTCCCCCTCGCCGACGATGGCGCACACACCCTGGCCTTCCTGCGCCGTTCCGCGAGCGCGGCGGCGGTCACCGCGCTCAATCTCTCCGACCGCGAGCGCGAGCTCGTGATCCCCGTGGAGGACCGCGTCCCCGATGGGGCGCAGCTCGCGGACGCGCTCGACGGCGTGGAGCCAGTGACGGTGGCCGACGGCCGCATCCGCCTGACGCTCCCGGCGCGCTCGGTGGCCGTGCTGCTCTCCGATCCCGATGCGGACCTCGTGGCGCCGGCGGCGCCCGACGACCTCGTGGCCCGACCCGCGAGTGGTGCCGTCGAGTTGACCTGGTCGGCGGTCGAGGACGCCGCCCGCTACCGCGTCTCGCGCTCGCTCCTGCGTGGCGGCGGCTACGAGCCGGTGGCCGAGACCACCGAGCCGGCCTTCATCGACGAGGCCGTTCGCGCCGGCGCCGCCGCCCATTACGTGGTGCAGGCGCTCGACGAGGCCGGCAACCTCTCGGCGCGCTCGGCGGAGACGGTGGCCGTCCCGCAGCTGGCCATCACCGACTTCGAGGTGCGCGGCGTGGTGGACGACCCGGGCGTCGTGGTCGGCACGGTGGAGCGACCCCTCTCGGCGGTCGACGGGGCCGCGACCGTGGAAGCCGCGGTGACGGTCGGAGCGGGGGACACGGCGGTGGCCGAGGGTGTGATCGTCGAGGTCGGTCTGGCACCGGCGACCAGCAGCGCGACGAGCGGTCCGGCCTGGACCTGGAGCCCGGCGGAGGCGGTCGACACCGACGGGTCCGCCACGCTCTACCGGGGCACGGTCCAACCGGAGTCCATCGGTGACTGGACGGTCAGTGCCCGCGCCTCCACCGACGGCGGCGAGACCTGGGCCAGCGCCATCCGCGTGGCACAGGTCGTGACCGTGCCCGGCGACGACCGGGTCGTCCCACCGGCACCGGGGAGGCCCCAGCTGCTGGATGTCTCCGGCGAGCGGGTACGTCTGCGTTGGTCGCCCTCGGATGCCGAGGACGTGCTCCGCTACCTCGTGCTGCGTGCGGCGCCCGGTGCTGAGCCGGAGGTCATCGCCACGTCCGACGTCGCGGTCTATCTGGACGCGACCGTCTCGGCCGGTGAGCCCTACATCTATACGATCGTGGCCCAGGACACCGGCTACAACGCCTCGCCACCATCGGAGCCGCTGGAGGTCACGGCCGAGGTGCGCCAGGCGGAGGTGGTCTTCACCGTCGACGTGCCGCCCAACACCACGCCGAGTGACACGATCTACATCGCCGGCGGTTTCCAGGGCTGGGACCCGGGCGGGACACCCATGGCCCGCGTCGATGACGACACCTGGTCGATCACGCTGCCCTTCGACGATGGCATCGCACTCGAGTACAAGTACACGCGCGGTTCGTGGGAGGCGGTGGAGAAGGACGCCGGCTGCGGCGAGATCCCCAACCGCACCCTGACGGTCGAGTACGAGGCCACGGGGCCCACCGTGGTGAGCGATACCGTGGAGCGCTGGCGCGACCTGGATGGCTGCCCCTGAGGTTCAGTCCCGCGTCTCAGCCTCCGCTGAGGACCTCGTGCGCGGCGTAGATCTCGTCGCGGCGTACTGACACGCGCGAGCGGATATAGGGCACGTAGGCGGGGTGCCACATGGCTTCGTCGATGAGTTCGCCCAGGTCCGTGTCGGCCGGGATCCCCGCCACGCCGGAGGCCACGGCCTCGCGCGCGACCGAGATGGCCACCTCGCGCGAGATCTCGGCCAGCGACTCGACCGAGGGATAGATGGCGCCCGCCTCCAGCCGCTCCTCGGGCACCTGCTCGGCGAGCGCGCGGGCGGCGACCAGGAACATCTCCTCGGTGACGCGCCGGACCTCCGCTGCCACCGCGCCCAGTCCGACGCCGGGGAAGACGAAGACGTTGTTGGCCTGCCCGATCGGCCGGGGCGCGCCCTTCCACGACACCGGCGGGAAGGGGCTGCCCGTGGCCACGACCGCTTGCCCTTCGCTCCAGGCCAGGATCTCGGCCGGCGTCGCCTCCACCCGGCTGGAGGGGTTGGAGAGGGCGAAGATCACCGGCTCCTCGGTCGATTCGGTCATCTCGTGGATGACGCCCTGGTCGAAGGAGCCCGGCTGGCCGGTGGTCCCGATGAGCACGTCGGGATGCACGGCGCGGATGACCTCGCACAGGCGTGTCGGACCGTCGCCCTCGAGCGTCAGGCCCAGCTGGTGGACCCGCTCGGCCGGGATGGCCACCTCGCGCTTGAACTCGTCGAGGTCGGTCCGGCCCGAGTGCACCAGCCCGCGCGAGTCGAGCAGCGCGATGCGCGGATCGATCTCCTCGTCGGAGAGCCCCTCGTGCTGCAGTGCCCGCCGCAGCAAGCGGGTGATGCCCACGCCCGCCGCTCCCGCGCCGGCGAGCACGAAGCGCAGGTCGGTGACCTTGACGCTGCGCCTGCGGGCGGCGGCATAGACTCCGGCCACGGCGGTGGCAGCCGTACCCTGGACGTCGTCGTTGAAGCTGGGCACGAGGTTGCGGAAGTGGTCGAGGATGCGCAGCGCGTTGGGCCCCTTGAAGTCCTCCCACTGGATGACGCAGCCGGGCCAGACCTCGGCCACACCTTGCACGAAGGCCTCGACCAGCTCCTGGTAGGCCTGCCCCCGCAGGCGACGAGCTCGGTAGCCCATGTAGAGCGGATCGTTGAGCAGGGTGCGGTTGTCCGTACCCACGTCGAGCGACACGGGCAGGGTCAGTGACGGGTGCAGTCCGCCACAGGCCGAGTAGAGCGCGAGCTTGCCTACGGGGATGCCCATGCCGCCCGCGCCCTGGTCGCCCAGGCCCAGGATGCGCTGGTTGTCGGTGACCACGATGAGGCGTACATCCGTGTAGGGCGAGTTGCGCAGCACCTGCGGCACGCGGTCGATGTCATCGGGCGTGATCCAGATGCCGCGGGCCCGCCGCAGGATGTGGCTGAACTGTTGGCAGGCCTGGCCCACGGTGGGCGTGTAGACCACCGGCATCAGCTCCTCGAGATGGGCGCTCAGGACGCCGTAGAAGAGCGTCGCGTTGCGGTCCTGCAGGGCGGCCAGGCCGATGTACTGCTCGAGCGCGTCTTCCTTGCGCGAGAGGTGCTCCCACTCCAATTCGACCTGTTCCTCCATCGTCTGCACCCGATCGGGCAGCAGACCGCGCAGGCCGAAGGCCTCGCGCTCGCCCTGGCGGAAGGCCAGGTCCTTGGTCAACAGTCGCGAAGCGAGCAGCCTGGAGCCACGCAGGTCGATCTCCGCCGGTCGCCCCGCCACGATCGACGCGATGGGTTCCTCGAGTGGCTTCATCGGGACCTCCCTTGTCAGCGAACCGGGCCGGTCGCTGAGGTCTCCACGCTAGCGGCCGGGGAGGGCACCGGCCAGTGCACGCCGGTCCGTGTCTCCACGGCCGTTCGGCCCATGCTCCGCCGGGGATCGCCAAGGGCATCGTATGCTTGGGGGGTGAGTACGAAGGAACGCCTGCTGGTCGTCTCGAACCGTCTGCCCCTGACGGCCAAGCGCGTCTCAGGTCGCTGGCGCAGCGAACGATCGTCGGGCGGACTGGTCGCGGCCATGGCGCCGCTCATGGCCCAATCGCATGGTCTCTGGCTGGGCTGGCCGGGTGACGCGCTGCCGGGCGAGCGTGAGGGCCGCGAGCGCCTGATGGCCGAGTGGGAGGAGAAGCACGGCTACGTGGCTGTGGAGATCCCCGCCAAGATCGCCCGTTCGTTCTACGAAGGCTATGCCAACGACACCCTGTGGCCGCTGCTGCACGGCTTCCCCACGCGCGTCGTCTTCGCGCCCGAGAGCTGGGGCGCCTACCGCGAGGCCAACCAGTGCTTCGCCGACGCGGTCCTGAGCCGGCATCGGGAGGGCGATCTCGTCTGGGCCCACGACTACCAGCTCATGCTGGTGCCCCAGATGATCCGCGACGGCGCGCCGGAAGCGCGCATCGGCTTCTTCCTGCACATCCCCTTTCCCTCGTCGGAGGTCTTCCGCATCCTGCCCGAGCGCGAGGCGCTGCTGCGCGGGCTGCTGGGCGCGGATTCGCTGGCCTTCCAGACGCACGGGCATCTGCACAACTTCCGCCGTGCCCTGCTGCAGGTGCTCGGGCTGGAGAGCCAGATGGACAGCGTGCAGGTGGATGGGCGCACCGTGCGCCTCTCGGCCCTGCCCATCGGCATCCAATCCGATGAGTGGCAGGAGCTGACCGGGGATGATCCCAAGGTCGCCCGCCGCCGGGCCCAGCTCTCCGACCGCCATCACGGGCGCAAGCTGATGATCTCGGTCGACCGACTCGACTACACCAAGGGCATCCCCGAGCGCCTGCGTACCTTCCGCCGCTTCCTGCGCACGTCGCCGGGCTGGCGCGGCAAGGTCACGCTGGTGCAGGTGGCGGTGCCCTCGCGCGAGCGGGTGCCGGCCTATGCCGACCTGCGCAGCGAGGTCAGCGAGCTGGTGGGCGAGGTCAACGGCGACTTCGGCACGCCCGAGTGGCAGCCGGTGGTCTACCTGCGCCGCTCGGTCAACAAGCCTGAGCTGGCGGCGCTCTACTCAGCCGCTGACGTGGCCTGGGTCGGTCCCCTCCGCGATGGCATGAACCTGGTGGCCAAGGAGTACGTGGCCTGCCAGTCCGATGGCGCCGGGGTGCTCCTGCTGAGCGAGTTCGCCGGCGCTGCTCACGAGCTGGGCGAGGCCCTGCGCATCAATCCCTACGACGAGGTCGGCACGGCCAAGACCCTCCAGCGAGCGCTGGAGATGGATCATGACGAGCGGGCCGAGCGCATGGCCGCGCTGCACGACCGGGTCAACCAGAGCGATGCGGTGCTGTGGGCCGAGCGCTTCATGGAGGGGTTGCGCGAGGCCACGACCGAGGCCCGCCACATCTCCCACAAGGATCGGCCCGCTCCCGACCTCGAGGCGCTCAAGACGGCCTTCGACGAGGCCGAGCGACGGCTCATCCTGCTCGACTACGACGGCACGCTCACCGACATCATGCCCCGCCCCCAGGACGCCGCGCCTCCGACCCAGCTGCTCTCGCTGCTGGGGGACCTGGTGGCGCTACCGCAGACGACCCCGGTCATCGTCAGCGGGCGCTCCCGCGAGGACATCGAGCGCTGGCTCGGCAGCGTGGATGGCCTGGGCCTGGCCGTGGAGCACGGCGCCCTCATGCGCGAGCCGGGCACCGACGAGTGGCAGATGCTGCGGGGCAACATGGACCTCTCGTGGAAGGACCACGTGGCCCCCGTCCTGGAGCAGTTCGCCAGCAGCGCTCCCGGCTCGTTCATCGAACGCAAGAGCTATGCGCTCGCATGGCACTACCGCCTGGTCGACGCCGAGTTCGGGGCCTGGCTCGCGAACGAGCTGGTCACGACGCTGGAGAACCTGCTGGGCGGGACCGAGCTGGCCGTCATCCATGGCAACAAGGTCGTGGAGATCCGTTACGCCTGGGCCAACAAGGGCGAGGTCGCCGCCCACCTGCTCGGTCGTGAGCCCGGCACGCCGTTCGCTCTGGCTATCGGGGACGATCGCACCGACGAGGACCTCTTCGCCGCGCTACCGGCGAGTGCCTGGACGATCCGAGTCGGGGCCGGCTCCACCGCGGCCCGATTCCGGCTCCACGATCCGAGCCAGGTGCGCCGGCTGCTGCGGTACCTCATCGGCACCTAGCGCGCTACTCCCCGGGGGTGGCCGTGGGCCCCGGGGCCTGACCGCCGTACGCCACGATCCAGCCCCAGAACGCAGCCATCACCTGCTCCTCGGGCACGATGACCGCGGGCCGCGCGATGCGCACTGGTGCCCACGCTGATAGCTCGATGGCGGTGTCGCCGCCGACGGCCGGGGCGGCCTCGACCGTGCCCTCGACCCTGACGATCTCCAGCAGCGGCAGCTGCTCTGCCGCGGCCGTGGCGTCGACGACGATGAGGCCGCTGCCATCGCTGAAGAGGTACCGCCCTTCCTCGAGCGCATAGAGGGCTGCGCCTTCGAGCTGGACCGAAGCACCATCCCTGGCAGGATCGACCGAGGAGACCGTGACCACGGCCGTGCCCTCCGCGGCGGCGGTGGCCGAGCCGAGGACGAGCACGAGGGCCAGGCTGAGCAGGCGGACCACCCTAGGCCGCACGTCGCGGACCCCGTGCCGGATCGCCGGCGATCATCTCCAAGGCTCGGGCCCGCAGCCGGCCCAGGAGCTCGATGAGCGTCGCCCGCTCGTCGGCCGCAAGCGTGTCGAAGACGAGCTCGTCGAGAAGGCCACCCATGAGCGGCGCGAGGCGCTGCGCTGCGCTGCGCCCTTCGGCCGTCAGCACCACGTGCTGGGCCCGGCGGTCGGAGGGATCGGGCGTGCGCGCGACGAGCCCGGCCGCCTCGGCCCGGTCGACCAGGCGCGACACGCGCGTGGCGGTCATCTGGCACTGCGCGCCGATGTCCACGCCCCGGATGCCGCAATCGGCAGCCCGGCTGAGCCGCATGAGCAGCTCCGCGGTCGCCGGATCGAGCCCTGCCGGGTCGGTCGCCAGCCGTTCCAGTACCGCCACCACGGCCGCGTGCGTCTCCAGCAGGGCGTCGGTGGTCGCCAGTCGCTCGTCGCTGAAGAGTGCCGTGCCGGGCTCTGCGGGCTCGGTCTGGATGGTCATGCTGCGCCTCTCTCTGCTCAGGTCCCCGTCCGTCACATGGTGTTCCTTGACAGGGCTGATGTCAAACGTTATAGTTGCACCAGCAAATATATTACACGCAACCATAAGCAGGTGCCCCCATGGTCTCTACCAAGGTCGACTTCAACCAGGCGATCATCGACGAATTCCGGGCCAATGACGGCGTGGTCGGTGGCTACTTCGAACACCTCACGCTGCTCCTCCTGCACCACCAGGGTGCCAAGAGCGGGCGGGAGCGCGTGACGCCCCTGGCCACGCTCGAGGTCGAGGGCGGCTGGGCCGTCTTCGCCTCCAAGGGCGGTGCCGACGAGAACCCGGCCTGGTACTACAACCTGCTGGCCCACCCCCAGGTCAAGGTCGAGGTCGGCAGCGAGACCTACGAGGTGCGCGCCCAAGAGGCGACCGGCGAGGAGTACGAGCGCATCTGGAGCGCCCAGAAGGAGCGCGCCCCGCAGTTCGCCGAGTATGAGCGCAGGACCGCCCGCGACCACATCCCGGTGATGGTCCTGGAGCGCTTCTAGCCCCCGCCTTTTCCCCCAGGACCCGGGTCGATCCCCCCTCGACCCGGGTCCTTTCCTGTCCCGGCATCGGCTCGGGCACACTGCCTCCATGACCGACCACTCTCGCTCCGGCCATCTGCGCGGCCTCCTGCTCGGCTCGGGCGCCGGACTCTCGGAGCCCGGCATGGCCGAGCTGGTCGTGGAGCTGACCGGACGCCCGGCCGCCGGCTTGGAGCTGCTCTACCTGGGGACCGCTACCTATGATCGGCCCGAGCCGGGGGAACGCCAGACCGCCCGCTTTGTCGATCTCGGCTGCCGGATCGCTCGGCTCGACCTGGCCGCCGCGCATCCAGCGCGGGCGTCGCTGGCTGAAGCCTGCGAACGGGCCGCGGTGGTCGTCGTGAGCGGCGGCAATACCCTCTACGCGGTGGATCGCTGGAGCGACACCGGCCTCGACGTGCTCCTTCGTGATGCGGTGGGCCGCGGGCTCGTGGTGGCGGGCGGCAGCGCCGGTGCCATCTGCTGGTTCGACGGCGGCCACAGCGACTCCATGGATCCCACCTCTTACCGGAAGCCCATCGCCGCCGATGACCCGCACGCCCATGGCTGGCGTTACATCCGGGTCGATGGCCTGGGTCTGCTGCCGGGTCTGCTCTGCCCGCACTACGACATGACCCAGAGCAACGGCGTCCTGCGCGCCTCGGACTTCGCCGGCATGCTCGCGCGCCATGCCGGAGAGCGAGGGCTCGGCCTCGATGACTGGGCCGGCCTGCTGCTCGACGGCGATGACTATCGCGTGGTCGCCCCGGAAGGCCGGCCCGGGTCGGCGCGGGATGGGTGCTACGTCGAGGATCGCTCGGGTCAGCCGGGGCTCTGGATCCTGGAGCAGGGCCCCTCCGGCCTGGACCGCCGGCTGGCGCCGACCTCCGGCCGGAGAGGTGAGCTGCTGCGCCCGGCCACGTCGATCGAGCCGGATCCCGCGATCATGCTGGCACGAGCCCAGAACCCCGCACCCGCCTGAGCGGGTCCTCGTCGTACACTCCCCGCAGCCATGGCTTCGAACCCTGACCGCAGACACATCCGCTACCGGGCGGCATCCCCGCCCGGCACGGGCCGCTACGAGGTGCTCTACAAGGGCACTGTCATCGGGACCGTGGGGCGGTTCCGCCTGAGCGCCGGCCAGTTCGGTTCAGGTTGGATGGCCACCACGCTGGGCCGCCGGCGGTCGGGCAAGTACATGACCCGCGAAGCCGCGGCGACCTGGCTGGTGGAGCAGGCTCGCATCAGCGACCGTCCCTGAGCAGGCCATCGACCTGCTGGCCATAGCGCGCGAAGGCTGACCGGACGGTCTCGGTCAGGGCACAGTCGTTCGCGGCTTGCGTCCAGCGGAGGATCCCTCGCGCCGTCAAGGGTGGGCGCCCCGGCCGACGTGTCATCCTCTAGTAAGGTCGGAGGGGAAGGGCGCGTGGCGATCGAAGGAGTACCCATGGCAGAGCGGCATCGCATCCTGATCATCGGCGGTGGCTACGGTGGCCTGTACGCTGCCCGTGCCCTGGCCCGTCACGACGTCGACATCACCCTGGTCGACCGGCGCAACCACCATCTCTTCAGCCCCCTGCTCTACCAGGTGGCCACGGGTGCGCTCACGCCCTCGGAGATCGCCCAGCCCCTGCGCCTCATCCTGCGTCGCCAGCAGAACGTGACGGTGCTGCTGGCCGAGGCGACCGGCATCGATCCCCAGGCCAGGACGGTCCGCATCGACGACGGTGCCGACCTCGAGTACGACTCGCTCATCGTGGCCACGGGCACCAAGCACTCCTACTTCGGCAACGAGGGCTGGGCCGAGCACGCCCCCGGCATCAAGACGCTGGAGGATGCGCTGCAGATGCGCGCCCGCATCCTCGACGCCTTCGAGAACGCGGAGCTCGAGACCGACACCGCCCGCCAGCACGAGTGGATGACCTTCGTCATCGTGGGCGCCGGCCCGACGGGCGTGGAGCTGGCCGGGTCGCTGTGTGAGATCGCCCGCGACACCCTGCCCCGCGACTTCCGCGTCATCAACACCGAGGAGGCCCTGGTCTACCTCGTCGAGGGCACGGACCGAGTGCTGCCCACCTACCCGCGAGCATCGTCCGAGGCTGCCGCCCGCCAGCTGGCCCAGCTGGGCGTGACCATCCGCACACGCACCATGGTCACCGATATCGACGACGCGGGGGTGACGGTGCGTGGCACGGAAGGCACGGAGACGACGCGCTTGCAGGCGCGAACCGTGCTGTGGGCGGCGGGCGTGGCGGTGGGTCGGTTCGGCAGAGCCGTGGCCGAGGCCACGAGCGCACCCACCGACCGCGTCGGCCGCATCCGCGTCGATGACGACCTGACCATCCCGGGCCTTCCTGACATCTGGGTGGTAGGCGACCTCGCCGCCGTCGAGTGGACGCGCGGACGCATGGTGCCCGGTGTGGCCCAGGCCGGGATGCAGGGTGGGCGCTATGCCGCCCGCGCGATCATCGCCCGGCGTGACGGAGTGACCATCCCCGGCTTCAGGTACAGGGACCTCGGCGAGCTCGCGACCATCGGTCGCCTGCGGGCGGTGGCGGACTTCCGCATCGTTCGCTTCAGCGGCTTCCCGGCCTGGTTCATGTGGCTGGCCATCCACATCTTCTGGCTCATCGGCCTGCAGAACCGGGTGCTGGTGATGATGCGTTGGGCCTGGTCGTTCATCACGCGCGGACGGGGCAGCCGACTCATCACGGGCCTGCCCAGCCACAGCTCCGACCGTGAAGGCAGGGCTGGGCTCGGTTGAGGGAGGGTCGCCGACCGGCGCCCTGGAGGATCAGGCGGTGACGGCCTGCTGTCGCAGCATGTAGGCGTAGCCGGCGAGGGCCAGGCCCGTCGCGATGAGCAGCACGCCCTGCAGGTTGAAGAGCCCGTCCACGGTGTCGCTGCCGGCGGCGCCCGCGAAGACCAGGAGCAATCCGGCCAGACCCAGTACCGAGTCCAGCACGAGCGAGGCCACCGGCAAGGGCGCGTGGACCTCGCGCCGGATCAGGCTGCTGGCGATCCCGGCCAGGCCGAACACGACGAAGCCGATGCCGACCACGACTGCCAGGGCCGCGGTGACCGCCTCGGTCACGTCGGTCAGGAAGGTCGCCACGATGACCACGGCGCCCACGGTCACGCCGGACCCTGCCCGGAAGGAAGCCAGCAGCTCCAGGTCCGGGCGATACGCCTTCCGCCACAGCTGGAAGATGGTCACGAGCGAGCCGCCGAGCAGGACGAAGCCGACCAGCTGCAGGGTCGTGCTCGAGCCGCCGAGCGGCTTGAAGATGAAGAGCAGGCCCACGATCGCGACGACGATGCCCTCGATGAGCACGATGGACCAGGAGGTCTTCGGGCTCCAGGGGGCTCCGCGGTCGACGAAGTCCTCGGCCACGCTGCGCGCCCGCGCGGTCGTCGAAGCCCCGCCGTCGCCACCGACCGCGGGGGCAGGCGCTGATCCGCCAGTCGTCTGTTGATCGGACATGAATGGCTCTCCCTGCGACAGCCCGGACCACGTCATCCTAGCGCGGGCAACCCGGTCCAAGAAGATGGCCCGGGCTATTCGTCCCCGGCGGGACCTTCGTCCGGCGCGGCAGACGCTGACGGTGCCGGGCTTTCGCCGCTCCCCGCGGCGGTCGAGGCGGTCGCGGCCTTGGCCAGCTCGATGTCGATGGCGTCCGCGATCGACCCGAAATCGGGTGACTCGAGGCGCACGCCGTTGACCACCACCGTGGGCGTGCCGGAGATACCCAGGGCGTAGGCATCGACGGCGCTGTCGGCCTCGATCCGGGCGAAGCGTTCTCGTGCCTTGTCCAGCACGAGCCCGGATCTGAAGGCATCCATGTCCAGGCCTGCGGCCTCGCCCATCTGCAGCAGGCGGTCGAGGTGGAAGGCGCCGTTGTTCTCGCCGCCGTAGTTGGCCCAGAGGTAATCATGGAAGCGCCAGAACATGTTCTGCTCAGCGGCCAGGTCGGCGGCCACCGCGGCCCACTGCGACTCGTCACCCAGGAAGGCGAGGGTGCGGTAGACGAGGCGGGCATCACCCGGCTTGACGTACTGCTCCACGATCAGCGGCTCCACCTCGTAGGTGAAGCGATGGCAGAAGGGACACTGGAAGTCTTCCCACACCTCCACGACCACCGGTGCGGCCGGGTCTCCCATGCTGTAGCCATCGACCTGCTCGGTGGCCGACATGGCGGGGGGAGCGACGATCGGAGGTGGGGTGACCAGGGGGGCCCAGGTCAGCTCGGGCTCCGCGGCGTCCTGCGCCAGGACACCCGCCGAGGGCACGGCCAGGAGCAGGGTCGCCGCTGCGATCGCGGCACGGCTGAGCAGGTGGGACGGGAAGCGGGTGGTCTGGGACATGATGTTCCTCGGGCTGGTGACGACTCCGCCAGCATAGATGAGGGCTCCGGAATGGGCCGCTACGCGAAGGTCGGCCTCGGGCTCTTCAGTCGTCGATCGTGCCGCCATCGCCGGCCACCTCATCACCAGCCATCTCATCGGCGGCGGCGATGCTGGGCTCGGGGTCCACGGACGGGTGCTCCATGTCCATGGGGCTGCTCGCGAGGACCGGCACGGTGATCGTCTGTGGCTGGGCCGCCCGGAACTCCAGGGTCAGCTCGAAGGCGTCATCGGCCAGCAGCGGCTCGGTCAGGCCGATGAGCATGATGTGGTAGCTCCCCGGCTCGAGGCTCACCTCGCCGTGCGCCGGCACGGGGATCTCCCTGACCTGGTTCATCGACATCATGCCCTCGTCGTCCATGGAGGACAGGTGCAGCTCGACCGCCCCCGCGACCGGGCTGTCGGCCGCGACGATGGCATCGTCGGTGTCACTCCCGTTGTGGACCACCAGGTAGGCCGCGCCGGCCAGCTCGACCAACGGCGACTGGCGGGCCCAGGCGCCCGAGACGGTGAGGCCCGGTCCCATCGAGGCCAGGTGCGGGGTCATCGAGGCAGCGGCCGGACCGGGACTGGCCAGCGGGTCAGACGAGGACTCATCGGTTTGTGCCACGGCCGGGGCGACGGCCAGGCCCAGTGCCAGCACCAGGCTGCCGGCTGAGAGGAACAGCGTGCGGGTCATCGGTTCACCTTCTGTCTTGGTCAGCCCACGTCGTCGAGCTGCTCGAGGTCGGCCACGATCTCCGCTGCCGGGGTACCGAAGGGATAGGCCAACCGGTACCGGCCCTCGGCGTCGATGAGGTAGAGATCGGCGGTGTGGGACATGGCGTAGCCCGCCGACGAGGTCGAGTCCACGCGGGCGTAGCGAACGCCGTAGGCATCGGCCGCCCGGCGGATCGCGCTCGGGCTGCCGGTCACCGCCACCAGTTCGTCGGGCAGGTACGCGGTCCACTCGGCGAGGAACTCGGGCGTGTCACGCTCCGGGTCGACCGTGACGAAGAGCGCGCGTGTGCCCGGCCGGGCCGCGAAGACGTCGTAGACCTCGGCCAGGGTCTGCGGGCAGACATCCGGACAATGGGTGTAACCGAAGTACACGAGCACGTCGTGTCCGCGCAGCTCGGCCAGGTCGAAGGCGCTGCCGTCGGGCCGGACGAGACCCTCCAGGGGCGGAGCCGGGACGGGCGAGCCGACCGGGGTCGGGACATTCGCGGCGGCGGCCACGGGTGCGCCGGAAGGAGCGTCGGGCGAGGGGCTCGCCGATGGGGTGAGGGTCGGTTCGGTGGCCGTGACGGCGGCGGCACCGAGGGCCATGGTCAGGGCCGTGGTCGCAAGGGAGCGGATGTGCATGTTCATCTCCGTCAGCGAGCGTACAACGGCCCGCGCGCTCGGGTTGCAGCCGCTGCGAGCTCTCGATAGTATTGAGACACGGTATCAATACAGCCGGATAAGCCTAGCACCTCTCCCCATCAGGAGCCCGTATGAGCCGGAGCCTTCCGCACCGTTCCGCCACCGCTGCTCGCGCGGCCACGACCCTCGGCTCGGTGGCCCTCTCGCTGGCGCTCGTCACGCTCGGTGGTGCGGCCGCGACCGCGCAGGACCCGCCGGACGAGGCCGCGTCGGTGGTGGCCACGACCGAGGTCCTGGGCTCGGTCGTGGAACAACTGGTCGGCGACGCCGGCGAGGTGACGGTCATCATGCCCAGCGGCGCCGACCCCCACGGCTACGAGCCATCCGCGCGTGACGCCGAGCGGCTCATGGCGGCGGACGTCATCGTCTCCAACGGGCTCGACCTGGAGCAGGCCCTGCTGCCGATCCTGCAGAACGCGGAGACCGAAGGCGTGACCTGGTTCCAGGCCGCCGACCACGTCACCCTTCGGGCCTCTGAGGGGGGCGAAGACCCCGGGGACGACGACCACGCCGAGGGAGTCGACCACGGGGCCCGGGACCCGCACTTCTGGACCGATCCACTGGCCATGCGCGAGGTGGTCCTGGCGCTGGGCCCGGCCCTCGATGTCGCTGGCATCACGACCGGCGACCGAGCCGCCTCGCTGGCTGCCGACCTCGAGGCGGTGGATGCACAAGCGGTCGAGATCCTCTCGGTCTTGCCGGCTGCCGATCGCAAGCTGGTCACGGGGCACCGCTCGCTCGGCTACTTCGCTGACCGCTATGGGTTCGAGCAGATCGGTACTGTCATCCCCAGCCTCTCCACGAGCGGCGAACCCACCGCCCGCGAGCTGGCGCGACTGATCGACGAGATCCGACACTACCGTGTGCCCGCGGTCTTCACGGAGGTCGGCACGCCGACCTCCGTGGTGGAGGCCGTGGCCGAGGACAGCGGTGCCGTGCTGGTACCTCTGTCCCTGTCCCAGCTGCCCGACGGCGGCACCTACCAGGACCTCATCCTGGGCATCGCCACCACCGTGGCCGGGGCTCTCGGGGGCTGACCCGCGCTTGCTATGCTCGGCTGACACGACCGCGGCCGGCCCGGCCTCGGTCATCCCCTGGGAGAGCACGTGGAGTTCCTGCTCGATCCATTCCTCGATAACGGGTTCATGACCCGCGCCCTGCTGGCGGGCGTGCTGGTCTCGATCGCCTGCGCCGCAGTGGGCACGTTCGTCGTGCTCCGCGGGCTGGCCTTCATCGGTGATGCCCTCGCCCACGGGGTCCTGCCCGGCATCGCCGCCGCCATCCTGCTGGGCCTGCCGGGCATGCTCGGCGCGGCGGTCGGCGCGGTCGTCATGATCGGCGGGGTCTCGCTCGTGACCCGCCGCTCGCGGCTCTCTTCGGACACCGCCATCGGCCTGCTCTTCGTGGCCATGCTGGCACTGGGCGTGGTCATGATCAGCTACAGCGATGCCTTCGCCGGGGACCTCATCGCCATCCTCTTCGGACAGATCCTCGGTACCAGCTGGCAACAGGTGCTGGTCATGGCCGGGGCCACCGTCGTGGTCCTGGCCGTGTCGGTGCTGGCGGCGCGCCCATTCCTCCTGCTCAGCTTCGATCCCGAGCAGGCTGACGTGGCCGGCTTCCCGGCACGCCGCTACCACGTGCTGATGCTGCTGCTCGTCGCCTTGACGGTCGTGGTCGCGTTCCAGACGGTGGGCACGCTGCTCGTCTTCGGCATGCTCCTCGCGCCGGCGGCCGCAGGGGCCCTGCTGGCGCACCGCATCGGCTCGATGATGGTCATCGCCGCGATCATCGGCTCGGCCAGCACCTACGTCGGCCTGCTCATCTCGTACTGGTTCGACGTCGCCGCCGGTGCCACCATCGTGCTCGTGGCGGTCAGCGCCTTCTTCGTCATCTTCGCCCTCTCCAACTTGCGCGACGCGAGCCGACACGTGGTCACCATCGACAGTCGCGGGGAGACCCTTTCGTGACCGCACGCCTCTCGCTCGCTGGAGTCGCCAGCGCCCGGTCCGGCGAGGTGGCCGCCACCGGGCCCGCCATCGAGGCCCGGGACCTCGCCGTGGGCTATGGCCAGGACCCGGTGGTCAGCGGCATCGACCTGCAGCTCGGCGCGGGCGGCTCGCTGGCCCTGGTGGGCACCAACGGCTCGGGCAAGTCGACGCTCATCCGCACGCTCGTGGGCCTGCTGCGACCGGTGCGCGGCTCGCTGGCGGTGCTGGGCGCCGATCCGGGCAAGGCACCGCGCCGGATCGCCTACCACGCGCAGTTCCACGCCTCCGGCTACATCCTGCCCATCCGCGTCATCGACGTGGTGCGCATGGCTCGCTATCCCACGCTGGGACTGCTCGGGCGTCTGGGCCCCCGCGATCACCAGCTGGTGGAGGAGGGCATGGCGCGCATGGGCGTCGCCGGCCTGGCGCGCGAGCCCATGCGCAGCCTCTCCGGCGGCCAGCTGCAGCGGGTCTACCTCGCGCAGGTGCTCGCGCGAGAGGCCGACCTCATCGTGGTGGACGAGCCCACCGCCGGCATCGATGCCGGCGGGCGCGAGCTGTACCTCGATGCCTTCGCCGCGGAGCTGGCGCGCGGTGCGGCCATCGTCACGGCCACGCACGACATCGCGGAGGCCGTGGAGTACGACCAGGTCCTGCTCCTCGCCCGACGCGTCGTCGCGCTCGGCCCGGGCAGCGAGGTGCTCACGCCCGACCGGCTGATGGAGACCTTCGGCATCCTCATCCACGATCCCCATGCGGAGCACGCCGGGCGCTTCACCGTGGCCGAGATCGCACACGGCGGCCCGCAGACGATCGATACCCGCTGCCGTGACGAGGAGGCCGGGGTGACGACCGACGAGGCTGACGGTGCAGCCGGCTGACCGCGCCGCCCGGCCGGTGGTCTACGCTTGGGGCCCGACGGGACGCGCACGACGGTCGTGCCCCCGCGGGAGCAGGGATGGAGGTGGCCCATGGCCCGCACGGTGAGCGAGCTGGCCCGCGAGATCATCCGCCGCCTCGACCAGGGCGAGCCACTCGATTCGGCCATCTCCATGGTCCTGACCGGGGAGGGCGTGGACGAGCAGGTGCTGGCGGAGCTGCAAGTGGCGGGCCTCCGCGACGCGGTCATCCACGAGGCCTTCCACGAGCTGCTCGACTGGCACGCCAGCTTTGGCGGACTGGCTGAGTTCCTCGAGATCGACGAGGCCATCCACCGTACCGCCGACCGGATCGGCCACGACCTCGAGGGGGACCTGCCCGAGCACCCGCTCGACATGGGACCGCGCCTGGTCCACTGAGCCAGGTGCAGCTCAGCTCTCGCGCCGGGGACGATAGCTGGCTCGACCGCGCCACGGTCCTGGCCGGAGCGCGCGCCATCCTGCCCCTGTCGATCGGCGTCTTTCCCTTCGGCATGGCCTACGGCGTGATCGTGACGGAAGGCCCCATGAACGATCCGCTCGGCATCGTCGCCTCCGTCATCGTGCTCGCGGGCGCGGCCCAGCTGGCCATGGTCGACCTGCTCGGGCAGGGCGCACCCTGGTTCGTGATCGTGGGCACGGCGCTCATCATCAACGCCCGCTTCGTCATGTACTCGGGGGCCATGGCCCCGTCGTTCTCCGAGTTCCCGCGCCGCTGGCGCCTGTTCCTGGCCCATTTCCTGACCGACCAGGCCACCGTCACCTCGCTGCTCTACGACCGCGGCGAGCGGCGGCCCCGAAGACGGCTGGCCTACCTCGCGGGCGCGGCGGTCAGCTTCGCGCTGGCCTGGTGGGCGGGGACGATCGTGGGTGTCGTCATCGGCACCGCCATCCCGCCGGAGTTCCAGGTCGGCTTCGCGGCGCCGCTGATGTTCGTGGCCCTGGCAGTGCCCTCGGTCCGTGATCGAGCTTCGCTCGTGGCGGCCGCGGTCGGCTTCTCGGTCACGCTCATCGCGCGCGATGCGCCGCTCAACTCGGGCCTGCTCATCGGGGCGGCCACCGGTATCGCCTTCGGGCTGCTGGCCAAGGCCGGCTCACCTCCGCCTGATCCGCTCGAGCTGGCCGAGGGCATCGAGCCCGCCGGAGGTGTGGTCCCCGACCAGGCGTACCAGGGTTCGCGGCATGGGTGAGCAGGTCCTGATCGTAGCCATCGTGGCCCTCGGCACCTACGCCATGCGTGCCTCCATGGTCAGCATCCTCGCGCACGTCGTCATCCCGCCTCGCCTGGAGCAGGCCCTCGGCCTGGTGGCTCCAGCGGTCCTCGCCGGCCTGGTCGCCCAGACGCTCTTCCTCGACCACGGCGCCTGGCGGGGCTTCGACGCCTGGTATCCGGCCGCGGCCATTGCGGCGGTCGTGGCCTGGCGCACGCGTTCGTTCGGCTGGACGTTGGTGACAGGCATGGGCAGCGTGTGGCTGCTGGAGGTCCTGCTGCCCCCATCGCTCGTGGGATAGCCCATCGGTACTGGTCGCGCTGTACTTACGAGTAGTCCACAAGTCCGGCGTGGGCCCTACCATTCAGGCTCTGGGACGGGTCCGCACGCCCGCCGACGCCCATGGGCGGTGGCCGTCCCGGCGATGTGAACGTGGAGCGGAGACGAGTGCCCCTGGCCAGCCCAGCCGCATGGAACCCGATGTCCAGCCGGCTTGCGATCGTGCTCTGTGCCGTCGTGCTCGCGTCGGCCTCGATGGTCGTGAGCACGGGCCCGGCCGCCGCGGTCGACATCGGCGATCGCATCGCTGCCGTGCGCGCGGCGCAGCGCTCCGCCGAGTCCATCATGCGCGCGCAGGACGCGGCCATCGAACGCATCGATGCCCAGCACAAGGCCACCAAGAAGCAGCTCAAGCCGTTGAATCGAGCGGTCAGCGAGCGCAAGGCGAGGCTGGCCAACGCCAAGGCCATCCTGCAGACACGGCGAGACCGCCTGGCCGAGGTACAGGCGAATTTCGCGCGCGCCTCGACCCCGCCCGTCGCGGCCAAGGAGCGGTTGCGCAACATCCAGGCCGACATCCGCCAGGCCGAGCGCAGCCGGGAGGCTGCGGCCAGGGCCCAACAGGCGGCCGTGCGCCAGCTCTGGGGCAAGAGGTCGCAGGTCCAGAACATCGTGCGCCAGCGCGGCGCATTCATCGGTCGTCGCGAGGCGGCCGAGGCCTCGCTTTCTGCCTATATCTCGCAGATGCGGGCGCTGGCCGCCATCAAGATCCAGGAGCAGGCCACCGTCAGCCTCGCCGAGGGCGGCACCTACTCGTGGCCCACCACCGGCCGCATCTCCCAGGTCTACGGCTGCACCGGCGTGATCTACAACCCGAGCCGCGGCAAGTGCCGGCACTTCCACGACGGCATCGACGTGGTCGACGGCTACGGCACGCCGATCCGAGCGGTGGCGGCCGGGGTCGTTTCCTACATCGGCTGGAACCCGTACGACCAGGAAGGGCGCGCCTACATCATCGATGTGGTGCACGCCGACGGCTACGTCTCACGCTACGGCCACCTCATCCCCACCGACCTGGTCAAGGCCGGGGATGTCGTCTACACCGGCCAGATCATCGGCAAGATGGGCAGCACCGGCAAGAGCACCGGTACCCACCTGCACTTCGAGATCCTGCGCGACGGCCGTGACATCGACCCGGTCAGCGTGCTGCCGGCCGGCGTGGTGCAGGTGGACAAGACCTCGACCAAGGCCGGCCTGGCTGAGTTGCGGCGAGAGGCCAGGGCCACGCCCAAGCCCAGGAAGCCCAAGAAGACCCCACCGCCGGCCACGCCCTTCCCCTTCGCCAAGAAGGTCAAGGTCGCGACCTGCGACGAAGACGGGGCCACCGATCCCCGGTCCGGCGCCGTCCAGTGCGATCCGAGCGGGCTCTTCGCGGCCGCGGCTCTCGACGGGCCGCCGGACGCCCCCTTGCCCTACCGCGGGACCCAGATCGCGACGAACTGACTGCTCACGCCCCCGCCCGCCCACGTTGTCACCGTCGGCTGTACGCTGACGCCATCGATCGCCGCTCCGCCCATCGGACCGGCCGCCTGGAGGTCACCTTGAAGCACTCGATCACGCTGGCGCTGGCGGCGACGCTGACGCTCGCGCTCCCGACCATGGCGCAGGACGCCTCCCAGAGCCCCGCGACCGGCGCCGAGAGCCCGGCCGCGGCCGCGGAGGATAGCGGCGTCGCGTTCCCCGTCATGCTGGGCGGACAGGTCCTCACCCCCGAGTCCTTCAGCGGAGCGGACTGGCTGGCCCAGTTCGAAGGCGCCGACCAGGCGGACGCGGCCTACGTGTCGGGCATGCAGGCACTCCTCGAGGGTGCCGGCGCCACGATCGACGACCTCACCGTCAAGTCGGCCATGTACCAGCCGGCCGAGGGCGAGGCCGCCGTGGTCATGGCCATGCGGATCGCCGGCACCGACGCGCGGACCTGGGTCCGTGACGCGGTCGACGTGGTCGTCCCAGACGTCACCGAGCCCGGACTGGTCATGCGTCCGCTGGACACCAAGTGGACGCTGCGCGTGACCGACGCGAACCTGCCGGGTGTCTATCCGCGCACGGTCTATCTCAAGGACGACACAGCCTGGTTCATCCAGGGCGACACCGATTACGTGTGGGACGCGCTGGGCCAGCTGCCCGACGCCGACCCCATCGGGCTGAGCTCGGCCGACCGCCTCTACACGGACGTGCCACTCGCGCTCGACGGCGCTCGCCGGATCGGCCTCTACGAATCGACCGAGCCGCTGTTCCTGCCGACCATCGGTGCACGCCTCGGCAACGACATGGAGGACTGGCTCCTGGAGCTGTACCTGGACACCGGCATCAGCCCGGCGCAGATGATCGGCGTCATCGCCTGGTGGGGCTTGGAGGCTTCGTCCGACGGCATCCAGATCGAGGGCTACCGCCTGCCCGCCGGTGGCGAGGAGATGACCCAGCGGTTGCTGCAGGACGTCTTCCTCGTGCGTCCGCCAGAGGATCCCGAAGCGGTCGACGCCGACCCGGTCGCGCTCCAGCTGCAGGGCACGTCCTTCAGCGAGGAGGAGATCGGCGGCAAGTCGGTGACCGTGCTCGACAACGGTGACACCAAGCAGTACATCTTCGCCTCGAACGACACCATCTGGGTGGTCTCTGACCCGCTCGGCGAGCGCGACCGGGTCGAGGAGGCCATCACCTCCATTCCGTAGCGGAACCCGGCAGGGCCTCCTGGGCTAGGCCAACGGCTCCAGTCGAGCCGTGAAGTGGCGTAGCCAGGGGGCCTGCTCCACGATGCGATATCCGCGCAGCTCGTCCGCATGCGCCGCTGTGTCGAGGATGACCTCGCCCACGTAGTCGATGTGGCTCTGGGTGTACATGCGGCGGGGGATGGCCAGGCGCACCAGCTCCATGGTGGCCGGCTCGTCCGGCTCGCCGGCGCGCGCGCGTCCGAACATGACCGTGCCGATCTCCACGCCGCGCACACCGCCCGCGCGGTAGAGCTCGATGGCCAGCGCCTGCGCCGGGTACTGGTGTGACGGGATGTGCGGCAACAGGGCTGCCGCGTCGAGGTAGACCGCGTGGCCGCCCGGCGGGCGCACGGTGGGGATGCCGGCCCGGTGCACGGTCTCTGCGAGGTACGCGGTCGAGCGGATGCGATAGTGCAGGTACCGCTCGTCGAGGACCTCCTCCAGGCCGGTGGCGATGGCCTCGAGGTCGTAGCCCGCGAGCCCGCCGTAGGTCGGGAAGCCCTCGGTCAGGATGAGCAGGTTTCGCGCCTGCTGGGCCCACTCGCGGTCGTTGAGCGCGAGGAAGCCGCCGATGTTGGCGAGGCCGTCCTTCTTGGCGCTCATGGTGCAGCCGTCCGCGATGGAGAACATCTCGCGGGCGATCTCGCGTGGCGTCCTGTCGGCGTAACCGGGCTCGCGCAGCTTGATGAACCAGGCATTCTCGGCGAAGCGGCAGGCATCGAGGAAGAGGGGGATGCCGAACTCGTCGCAGACCGTGCGTACCGCCCGCAGGTTGGCCATCGACACCGGCTGGCCGCCACCCGAGTTGTTGGTCACGGTGACCATCACCAGCGGTACCTGCTCGACGCCGCGTTCGAGGATGATCGCGCGCAGGGCGTCGATGTCGACGTTGCCCTTGAAGGGCGCTTCCAGCGACGGGTCGTGCCCCTCCGCGCAGACGCAGTCGAAGGCGGTCGCGCCGCGGTACTCGACGTTGGCGCGGGTGGTGTCGAAGTGGGTGTTGTTGGGCACCAGGTCGCCCTCGTCGACCGCGACCGTGAAGAGGATCTTCTCGGCGGCGCGACCCTGGTGGGTGGGGATGATCTCGCTGTAGCCGGTCAACTCCTGCACCACCCGCTCGAAGCGGTAGAACGAGCGGGAGCCGGCATACGATTCGTCGCCCAGCATCATGCCCGACCACTGGCGGGTGGACATGGCTCCGGTGCCCGAGTCGGTCAGCAGATCGATGATGACCTCGTCCGCGTGGAGCCCGAACAGGTTGTAGCCGGAGCGGACGAGGGCAGCCTCGCGAGCCTCCGCGTCGGGCAGGTCGATGGCCTGCACGGTGTGGACGCGGAACGGTTCGATGATCGTCTTGTAGGCCATGGTCCTCTCGCTTGGTGTGATCCTTCGAGTCTGGCACCTCCGACGCCGCGCCGAGGGCTGGGGTCAGCGGCCGATCAGCACCGGCGCACGGGAATCGCCAGGTACGCGTCCTGTCCGGGTGCGGGCGCCGGCGACCCAGCGGGAGCGGGACTTCATCCGAAACGGGCCATGCGTGAACACGCTGCGCAGGCGACCATTAGGTGGCCGCCGCGACCGGGCAATCCCTGCACGTGGCCGACGGCACGAACCAGTGGACAAGGAGGCGTACAGGTGACTGACGCACAAGAAGAGCCCCAGGTCGTCGACGCGGTCGTGGCCGTGGAGGCGGATGACACCGGTGCCACCGTCGTCGGTGCCATCGGCGACGAGACCGGCACCAAGGCTGCCGGGATGATCGTGACCGACTACGAGTATGCCGTCATCGTGGCCGCCTTCGACGACATCGAGTCGGCCAAGGCCGCCTACGAGGCGCTCGAGGTCGCCGAGTCCGAGAAGGAGCTCGACATCGAGGGCGTGCTCGTCGTCAAGACCGACGACAAGGGCAAGGTCAAGGTCCAGGAGATGACCGACCACAGCACCAAGACCGGCGTCAAGTGGGGCGCCGTCGGTGGCGTGGTCCTGGGCATCATCTTCCCGCCGTCCATCATCGCGGGCGCGGTCGGCGCCGGCGTCGTCGGCGGCATCCTGGGCAAGATCCGCAACGTCGCCCACAGGTCCCAGGTCTCCGACCTGCTGGCCGGCACCCTCGGGCCCGACCAGTCGGGCATCGTGGCCCTGGTCAAGGCTACCGACGTCGACGCCACCAAGGCGGCCATGCCGGCAGCCGAGAAGGTGCGCACCGCCGGCGTGGACGACGCCACCGCCAAGGAGGTCGCCAAGGCCGCCGAGCAGGCTGCATAGCGAGCGGCCCGACCGTTTGGACACTCGCGAGCCCCGGGGCACCGACCCGGGGCTCCTTGCTTTCCGCCCGCCGCACGGCAGGCCATCGGGCGGGCCGTTCAGGCTAGGTCACTGACAGCGCTGCTCGGCCCAGGCCTCAGCGTGCACCCGTCGGGTGTCATGGGCGCATCCTGATCGGGCACGGCCTCGACCGGGCCGTAGATCACTCGTGGCCAGGGCCGCGGGGCCGCGGGGCCGCGGTGCTGCCACGGACCGTCAGTCGCGGGCCCACCAGCACCTGCTCGGCCTCCGCGCGCCCGCCGTCGATCCGCGCGAGCAACAAGCGCGCGGCAACGTGGCCCAGGTCATCCTCGGGGAAGCTAATGGACGTGAGCGGCGGCGTCGCCATCTCTGACATGGCCGTGTTGGCCATGCCCACGATGGAGAGATCTTCGGGCACCCGCAGGCCGAGGTCGCGGGCTGCCTTGACCAGGCCGATGACGGCCTGGTCCTGGAGGGCCACGAGCGCGGTGATCCCGGGCTGTGCCTCCAGCAGCCGTCGAGCTGCACGGGCCATCGTCTCGAAGCTCGGCCCGCCGACCACTGCCGCGACCGGCAAGCCCAGTCGGGCGCAGGCGCGCTCGTATGCCTCTTGCGCCCAGACCGAGTAGCCGTACGTCTTCTCCCCGCGTACAGGGTCGAGGTTGACCAGGCCGATCTGCTGATGACCCAGGTCGACGAGGTGGTCCACGGCCAGGTCGATGGCGCGTTGCTCGTCCACGTCGACGTAGCTCATGCCGCTGCTTTCCTGCCGGTGCCCGATCATCACGAAGGGGAATCCGTGCTCCTGGAGCAAAGCCGCGCGTCGATCGTCCGTGAGCACCTCCAGCAGGATCACCCCATCGGCCTCGCGGCCTCGGAAGATGGCCAGGAGCTCGGCATCGCTCAGATCCCTGGTGATGACGTTGATCGAGTAGCCCGCCTCTTCCACGCCCAGGGCGGCGGCCATGATCACGCCGTGTGCGGGCGGGTTGAAGTCCTGCGGGCAATGCATCGCGATAAGGCCGCTGCGACCAGAACGGATCTGGCGCCACGCTCGCTGGGGCGCGAAGCCGATCTCGTCCATGACGCGCAGCACGCGCTCGCGCGTCCGGGGTGCCACGTCGGGCTTGCCATTGAGGATGCGGGAGACCGTGGCCACCGAGACGCCGCTGGCCTCGGAGACATCCACGATGGTGGGCTTCCTGGCCCGGGTCTGGCTCACGGGCAGACGAGCTCCACGGCTTCGCCGGTGTAGTGCAGACGACGGATGGCGGGCCCCGCTGCCGCTGCCGGCTCACGTCGGTCGCCCGCCGGTTGGCCGTGCACCACGACCATGAGCTCTCGTTCCTCGGGCATGCCGCGGTAGCGGCCAGCACGCGGCCCGACCGACAGGCATCGGGCGGCATCGTTCCAGGCCAGCTCGATCGTCGAGAACGCACCGCCCTCCCACGCGTGGCCATCTCCTTCGTCCTCATAGAGCGTGAACGTGACGTCACGGCCCGGGTAGACGTGGATCTCCAGGGGTGCCTCGGGCAGCTCGTCGACGTACTGGCGAACCGGGCCCATGGGCACGATCGAACCAGCCCGCACGAAGACGGGGATGTGTGCGAGCGGCGCGGCCGCGTCGATCCATTGCCCGCCCGTGAGCTGCCGGTCGGAGTCGAGCGCATACCATCCGCTGCCGGCGGGCAGATAGACCGGGCGTTCCCCGCTGGTCCCGTGAAGCGGGGTGGAGCCTGGACCCCAGCACATCGGCTCATAGACGGGGGCGACCAGGAAGGCCGGGCCACACATGAACTGGTCGCCGATGTCGAGCACGAGGGGATCTTCCCGGAAGTCGAAGACCAGCGAGCGGAGCATGGTGTAGTGCCGCTGCGTGGTCCAGCCCGCGAGCGAGTAGAGGTAGGGCAGCAGGCGGTAGCGCAGTCGGAGTGCAGCGACGAGCGCGTCGTACATCGCGTCCCCGGGCTCGCCGAAGCGCCACAGCTCGCGAGGCGTGTCCGTGCCGTGGGCCCGGAACATGGGCAGCCAGGCGCCGTACTGGAACCAGCGCAGGTACAGCTCGCGGTAGCCCAGGTCATCGACACCGGCGTCGAAGTCGCCAGCCCAGAACCAGTTCTCCGGGCGGTGGGCCACGAAGAAGGCGCCGATGTCCGTGGTCCAGTAGGGCATGCCCGTGGAACAGAAGTTCAGTCCCTCCGGGACCTGGCGCCGCAGCGTCTCCCACGACGCGGTCACGTCACCGGACCAGGTCACCGTTCCGAAGCGCTGCTGCCCCGGGTAGGCCGAGCGGGTGAGGTTGAGCACGCGCTTGTCCGAGCCGGTCCCCCGCTGACCCTCGTAGATGCCCTGTGCGTGGAGCAGCGAGTAGGCATTGATACGGCCCGGGTCGAGGTACCGTTTGGCTGCGGCCGTGTTGCGCCACATGCGCTCCTCCGCATCGGGCTTGACCGGCCCGCGCCAATCGTCCTCGAAGGGCTCGGTGCTATCGGTCCACCAGGCATCGACCCCATGCCGGAACAGGCCCCGCTCGGACTGCCTCCAGAAGCACGCCCTGGCATCAGTGTCGAACGCGTCGTAGGTGGCTCGGTCACCGAGCAGGTATCCGGCCTCGGAGAGCTCTGTCCAGTCGTCCCCGCCGGCGCGCATGACAGGCCAGACCGAGACCATGAGGTGCGCGTGGAGCGCATGGAGCTCAGCCATCAGGCCGGCAGGATCCGGGAAGCGCTCCGGGTCGAGCGATTTCTGGCCCCACAGGTCGCCGGTCCACGACTTCCAGTCGAGGACGATGCCGTCGAGCGGGAGGTCCCGCCGTCGGAACTCGCGCGCCACATCCACCAGCTCTGCCGCGGTCTCGTAGCGCTCCTTGGACTGGATGTAGCCCAGGGCCCAGCGCGGCAGCATCGCCGCCCGCCCGGTCAGTTCGCGCAGCTCGGCCACGACCTCATCGAGCTCCGGTCCGACCATGACGTAGTAGTCGAGCTCGTCGACCACGTCGCACCAGAGCGAGGCGCCCGCATCGCCGTCCTCGAAGCGCATGAGCGAGGCACAGTCCACGAGGACGCCGACGCCACGCGATGACACCAGCACTGGCACGGCCACCTTCAGATTGTGTTGGTAGAGGTACTGCTGCTGGCCGCGCAGGTTGAACAGGCCCTCCTCGTGAGAGCCCAGCCCGTAGAGCGCCTCGTCGTCTGCGGGGGTGAGGCGCAGCGTGGCCTGGTACGCCTGCCGGTCCACCACGGTGCGCACGTCGACCGTGTCCATATGGAGGCCGTCGACCGTGGCGTCGCTCTCGACGGCCGTGGCCCCGTCGAAGACCGACACCTCCACGTCGATCGGCTGGAGGGACTTGCCACCCCCCGCCGGCTCGCGCACCAACAGCCGACCATCGCGATCGTGGTAGGTCAGGGCAGCGCCATCTCGACCGATCTTGACCGAGAGCGCCTCGGTGGACAGCACCAGGTCGTGCTCGCCCGCCTGCACATCGAACGGGACCACCACCGCCGGCTCCTCGTCGACCACCATCAGGCTCGGCTCGTCGCTGAACGAGCGTCCCAGCGTGTAGCGCACCCGCAGCGTGCGTGCGCTCCGCGGTTCCAGCGCGAGCAGGCCGCGATCCAACCGCAGCGTCAGGCCCCGGGGGCCGACGACGTGCGACTCGACCCGTGCCGGGCTGATCGCGGCCGGGCCTGTTGCCTCGAGCGTCATCGGTAGGCCTCCGCGATCGACAGGGCAGCATCGATGTCGCCGGGCGCCCGGAACTCCATCAGCACGTGCAAAGCCTCGGGTCCGACCGCGTCGAGCAGCGGCGCCAGCTGGTCCACCTCCACCAGTGAGGCCATGACCGATTTGCCCGCCGCGCGGATCCGGCCATAGAGCTCGAACCAGGCGGGATCACCGCCCTGCGGCTGGCCCACGCCCGGCGTCCACTGCACCGCGTCGAGCTCCTCGATCTCCAGCAGGGCATCGAGATGGCGGATGGCCTGCACTCCGTCGAGGTGGTACATCGAGTAGTCGAGCCAGCGGCACTGCTGGCTGACGTAGGGCACCACGAAGCGGCGGAAGTGCTCGGGGCCGATCATGACCGAGGCATCGCACTGCAGCTTGGCCATGCGTCCGGGTGCCCACAGCGAGAAGTAACAGAAGGCCATCTCGCCGTCCACGTTGATGACGTCGTAGATCCGCTCGAAGACATCGAACCAGATGTCGTTGACCGCCTGCAGGTCGCGCTCGAGCCCCTCGGGGTCCAGGTGGATCTGCTCCATCACCGGGACCACGCCCCGCAGACCCGCGAGCGTGTCGATGCCCTCGATGAGGTCGGGGCAACCCACGAAGTAGCGGCCATCGGCGATCCGCCGGCAGGCGCGCACCAGGTCGAGATGCGTGCGCAACCAGGGGTTGGCGTCGTCGAGCACGACCAGCGCGTCCGGGGCCCTGGCTTCGATCCAGATGGTGTCCTCGCCGGCCACCAGCGTGGCCCCGATGCACGCTGCCAGGGAGCCGGGCCCGAGCTGCGTGTTGGCCACGGGCACGATGTCCGCGCGCAGCTCGCTCCGGGCCAGGCGGTGATGGATATCGGCCGCCCGCCACTCCGGGTCGAACCAGCGTTGGTCCAGGTCGCGCGCGGGCCGGGGCACCGGCACGGTCTCGTGGCAGATGCCCTCGACCTCGAGGTGCTCCCACATGCTGATGACCAGGCCGTGACGCTGCCACCACGCGAGGTAGCGCTGACGTGAGAGCTCCCAGTCCTCCTTCCACAGGCATTGACGCATGGCTAGCCCTTCACCGCGCCACTCGACATGCCCGACAGGATCCAGCGCTGGGCCAGGAGGTAGATGACGATCACGGGCACGATGGTCAGGACCACGTCGGCCGAGACGAGCGCCCAGTTCGATTGATACATGCCGAAGAAGTTGTAGACCGCCAGCGTCATCGGCCAGGCCGCGCTGCTGTTGAGGAAGTACAGGGGCATCAGGAACTCGTTCCAGATGTTGAGGATGCTCAGCACCGAGAGCGTGATCACGACCGGCATCAGCAAGGGGAAGATCACGCGGAAGAACGCCCGGACCGGACCGCAGCCGTCGATGAAGGCGGCCTCGTCGAGCTCTCGCGGGATGGAGCCGATGAAGGCGTACACGAGGAAGACGCTGAAGGGGATCTGCATGGCCGCGTAGAGCAGGATGATCCCGAGCTGCGTGTTGACCAGGTGGGTCCACTGCATGACCTGCATCAGGGTCACGAAGTTGGTGGGCATGGCGATGCCCATGATCAGCAGGAGATAGAGCAGCTTGTGCGAGCGAGTGCGGCGGCGGGCCAGGACATACGCTGCCATCGAGGCCAGCACCACGCAGATGGCGGTGGCGGCGAGTGAGTAGAGCAGGGAGTTGAGGAAGGCCACGACCAGGTTGCCGTCCTCGATGACGGTGGCGTAGTTCTCCCACTGCGGCAGCGCCGGCAGGCCCACGCCCATCGAGCTCGCCTCTGCCCGCGTCTTGAGCGAGTTGACGAAGACCAGGTAGATGGGCACGAATACGAGCAGGCCCACCACGAGGGCGATGATGTGGTTGACGGACCCGCGGACCCTGGTGTCGCCGAGCACCTCAGTCGTCCTCGTCACGTTGCAGGACCCGGATCACGCCGTAGGCGAGCACGACCATGACCACGAGCAGCAGCGTGGAGAGTGCCGTGGCCAGGCCCCAGCGGCCCTTCGAGAAATCCTCGAAGACCTTGGTGTAGACGGTGTCGGTCGCGCGCCCCGGACCGCCACGGGTGAGGACGAAGACGATGTCGAACACCTTCAGCCCATAGATCAGGTTCAGCACGGTGACCACGGCCAGGACGGGCGTGAGCAGCGGCAGCGTGATGTGTCGGAACTTGCTCCAGGCGCTGGCGCCGTCGATCGAGGCCGCCTCGTAGTAGTTACGCGGGATCGCCAGGAGCCCGGCGATCAGGATGACCATGATGTAGCCCACGCCGCGCCAGACGTCTACGGCGATGACGCTCCACATGGCGAGGGTCACATCGGTCAGCCAGTTGAGCGCGAACGCATCGAGCCCCACGGCCCGCAGGGTCTCGTTGAGCAGCCCATCGGCGGGGTTCAGGATGGAACGGAAGATGAGGCTGACCACGATGATCGGAAGCACGGCCGGCAGGTAGAACAGGGCGCGATAGAAGCTCGAGGCTCGCCGGATGCCTTCGACGATCAGGAGCGCGAGGGCCAGGGCGATGACCGTCTTGAGCGCGATCGTCGCGAGCGTGAACATGATCGTGTTGCCGATCACGTGCAGGTAGTTCGATCCGGCCGAGAGGATGGTCGCGAAGTTGTCGAGTCCGATCCAGTTCAGCTCGGTCGTGTAGCTGTTCCAGTCGCTGAAGCTGTAGACGATGCCGAGGGCGCTCGGCACGAGGGTGAAGATGCCGTACAGCAGCAGCGCACCGAAGGCGAACCACGTGGGGTATGCGCGCGACTTCACTGCAGGCGCTCTCCGGAGCCGTGTGGCTGATCAGCAGGGAGCCAGGGGCAGCCGAGAAGATGGCTGCCCCTGGTCAAGATGCGGGGCCAGGCGCCCCGAGGATCGGACTATTCGGCCCAGGCAGGGTCGCCGGCCGTCGTGGCCAGCTCGGTGCGCCGCTGGTCGATGGCGGCCATCACGTCCTCGGGGGACATGCTGCCGGTGAACATCTCGACCATGTCCGTGCCGATGTCCATCCACTGGGGGTTGAGGTAGTTGACGATGTCCTGGTAGACGATGCCGCCGGCCTTGTAGTCGTCGAAGAAGGCCTGCTGGTTCTCATCCCACTTGGCCTCGACGCCCTCGAAGGGCAGCGAGACGAACTGCGGCTCGTTATCGAGCAGGTACTGCAGGCTCTCCGGCTTGGTCAGGAAGGCCAGGAACTGCTTGGCCTCATCGATGTTCGGCGAGCCCGAGTAGATGAACTTGGCCGGGCCTGCCGGGTGCACCGGCTGCAGCTGGTTCCCGAAGGTCGGGATGGGGAAGAAGCCGAAGGTCGCGGGATCGACGTCCGGGTAGTCGGCCGCGACCGACGCCGGCATGGAGAGCGGGGCCACGCTCATGGCGTAGTCACCGCTGGCCAGGGCAGTGGCGGTGTCGGAGTACATGTTCGAGAGCGCGTTGTCGCCGAAGCAGCCGGACTGGTAGGCCTCGTTGATCTGGGCCATGGCGAGGGTCATGTTGGCGTCCTGGGCAAAGGTCTTCTGGTTGGCGTTGAGGGCATCAGCGAGGCCAGGCTCGGCAGCCTCGAACGCGCCCCCGACCATGGGGAACCAGAGGACATGGTGCCAGCCGTCCGAGACGGGTTCGAAGACGGGCGTGATGCCGGCGTCGGAGATGGTCGTGCAGGCAGCCAGGAACTCATCGAAGTTGGTGGGGACGCTGACCCCGAGTCCCTCGAAGATGTCCTTGTTGTAGACCGTGACGAAGTAGTTGGAGGCGATGATGTCCCAGATCTCCGCGCCGTACAGCACGCCATCGAGGCTGGACATCTCGACCGCCGCCGGATCCATGCGCGAGGCCCACTCCTCGTCGGTGAGCGGCACCGCGTTCTTCTGCACGTCGTACTGCAGCTTGAGGTCGGACTGGCCGGTCTGGCCGCCGAAGATATCTGCGGCTTCACCCGCGTTGAGCTTGGTCTTGAGGACGTTGAAGTACTGGTCCGCAGGGATGATCTGGTAGTCGACGTGGATCCCGGTCTCGGCCTCGAACTGCTTCGCGAGGTCCATCTCCGCCGGCTTGATCCAGTCCTGGCTGGCCATGACGGTGATGGACTTGTCCTGCGCGGCGACCGGGGCGGTGGCCGCCAACGAGGCACCTGTCAGGGTTGCGCCGATCGCCAGTGCGGCGAAGACTCGCCTGTTTCGCTTGTTCACTCCGTTGCTCCCTTTCGTTGATCACAAGGTTCGGTGCGTATGCGCTGGCTCACTGCCCTGGGCTGATCGATACGGCTTCCTCCACGATGGCTGCAGAGCGCTGTCGCCCGCGACCGGTATCAGTACCGGTATCATTTCCAGCCCACGATAGCGGCGGCCCCGGTGGAGGTCAACCTCGTTCGCCCGCGGACGTACGTCATGCGGCTGGGGCGCCCTACACTTGCCGCCGGGACCATGGGGTCGACGCAGGAGAGGAGGACGGATGCAGCGGTTCGGGCTCGGCGTGGTCGGGTTGGGGGAGGGTCGAAGCATCATCTCGGCCGGCCTGCACAGCGATCGCTGGGACGTGGTGCAGCTGTGCGACCTCGACGCCGACCTGCGGGCAAGGCGCTGCCGGGAGTTCGGCATCGAGAGCGACACCGGCTCGCTCGACGAGTTGCTGGCCAACCCTGCGGTCGACGCCGTCGGCATCTACACCCCTGACCGACTGCACGCCGAGCACACGATTCGGGCCCTCCGTGCGGGCAAGCACGTGATCTGCACCAAGCCCTTCCTTGACGACCTGGGTCGGGCCCGCGAGGTGCTGGCGGCACAGCGCGAATTCGGGCAAGATCGCCTTCGTCGGTCAGAGCGCCCGCTTCTTCCACTCGTTCGCGCGCCAGCGAGAGCATTTCGAGACCGGCGAGTTCGGGGCCTTGATGACGATGGAGGCCACGTACCACGCGGACCATCGCTGGTTCCTGGACAAGCCGTGGGCGAAGGCGCCCGACTTTCGCTGGCTGTTCGGGGGACTGTCGCACCCGGTCGACCTCGTGCGCTGGTACCTGCCCGACATCGTCGAGGTCATGGGCGCCTCCAGCCTGAGCTCGAACGGCCGAGCCGGCGGCCTGGTCAACGACGATGTCTTCCACTTCGTGCTACGGTCGGCCTCGGGCGTGCTGGCCCGGGTCAGTGGCAGCTTCTCGAGCCCGACGGTGCCCTCCGAGCGCGACAGCGGCATGACCTGCATCCTGCGCGCCGAGCGCGGTGCCAGCGAGGCCGACTACCACGAGCTGCGCTACGCCTGGAAAGTCGGCCATCGCTCGGTCGTCGAGTACGCGGAGGAGGAGCTGGCGAGCTACTACTTCCGTTTCGAGGGCCGGACGCACCATGCCGGCGAGTACCAGCAGTACCTCGAGTACGTCGCCGACTGCCTCGAACGCGGGGTCGTGCCCAAGCCCGATGCCGCCGAAGGCGTGGGCACGGTGGCCGTGCTGGTCGCGATGGAGGAGGCTTGCCGCGCGGGGCGCCCGGTGCGCGTGGACGAGATCCTGGAGCGTGCCGGTCTGGTCGACTGAGCGATCCCGGTTGGAGGCCGCGGCCGCTCAGGCCGTGGCCGGCAGCGCCTTGGCGGTCGCAGGATGGTCGTCGCCGAGGGCCATGTACAGCTCCTCCTCCTGCGCCATGTGCAGGCGCAGGATGGCATCGAGCCCGTACAGCGCGCGGCGCAGGTCGCTGAGGTCCTCCGCTGCCGGTCCCTCGGGCGGGAGCTCGGCGACGAGGCGATCGGTCAGGCGGATGAGGTGGAAGATCTCGGTGTGGGTCCGGTGCAGGGCCGAGGTCAGGTCATCGCTCCCGGCGGCCTTCGCCAGCATGGGGAAGACCTCGCGGTCCTCGTGCTCCTCGTGCGGGACGAGCTGTTCGAGCAGGAAATCCCGGGTGTGCTCGAGCCGGGCCTTGGCGTCCGCCGGCGGCAGCGAGCCCAGTGCGTCTGCCAACGTTCGCAGCTCGGCCAGGGCCGGTGCGAGCTCCTCGTGCTCATCGCGCAGATGCGCGCTCAGGTCGCCCCAGCCGGGGATGCGCAGACGCTGCTCGGTGCCGCCGGTGAGCGCGCGCAAGGCGTTGACGATGACGATAACGTCGATGGCCTCCTGTACCAGGGCACCGGCCACCGGCTGCAGGTAGCCGAGGGCCGCGATGATCATGGCCACGATCGACAGGCTCATGCCCACGAGCACGCTCTGCAATGCGATCTGGCGGGCACGCCGGGCGATGCGGATGCCCTCCGGCAGACGGTCCAGGCGGTCGACGGTGATGACCACGTCGGCGGCCTCCGAGCTGGCGGTCGCACCACGAGCGCCCATGGCCACGCCCACGTCGGCGTTGGCCAGGGCGGGCGCGTCGTTGAGGCCATCGCCGACCATCACCAGCACGCCGTCGGCCTCGCGCTTCTCGTCGGTCACGGCGTCGACCTTGTCGGCCGGTGTGCGCTCGGCGAGGACGCCGTCGACACCGATGGCCGAGGCCACGAGATCGGCCACGCCATAGCGGTCACCGGTGACCATCACCACCCGCCGCACGCCGACGCGACGCAGCGAGCGGATGACGCGCGGGCTCTCCGGGCGGATGGGGTCCTCCAGGACGAGGGCTCCCACGAGCTCGCCGTCGGCCGAGACGAAGACGCTGGTGGCGCCCTCCAGGCTGACCCGTCGGCGCACGTCGCGTGCCCATGCGGGGAGGGACTGGTCGCCAGCGGCGAACTCGGCTGTGCCGGCCTTGATGCGGACACCGCCGACCAGCCCCCCGATGCCGGCGCCGGCCACCTCGCTGGCGTCCTCGGGCAGGGCCAGGGTCACCCGCCGCTCGCGGGCGTCGTTGACGATGGACGCGGCCAGGACGTGTGGTGAGACCTGCTCCAGGGAGGCGGCCAGCCTCAGCACCTCGTCCGGCGTCTGGCCCGGCGCCACCACCACCTCGGCCAGGTGCGGTCGGCCCGCGGTGAGGGTGCCGGTCTTGTCGAAGAGCATCACGCGGGCCCGAGCCAGCGTCTCCAGCGCGCCGCCGCCCTTCACGATGATGCCGCGCTTGGCGGCGCGGCTGATGCCCGAGACGATGGCGATCGGCGCGGCCAGCAGCAGGGGACAGGGAGTGGCTACCACGAGCACGGCCAGGGCTCGGACAGGATCGCCCGAGATGGCCCAGGCGATGCCCGCGATGGCCAGCGCGAGCGGCACGAAGAGCACGGCATAGCGGTCCGCCAGCCGCACGAACGGGGCCTTGGAGGTCTGGGCCGCCTGCACCAGGCGCACGATGCCCGCGTAGGTGCTGTCCTCCGCCGTGGACGTCGCCTGCAGGTCGAAGGGAGCGCCGGCGTTGACCGTGCCCGAGCTGACGCGATCACCGGCTTCTCGCGTGACCAGGCGTGACTCGCCGGTGAGGGCCGACTCGTCGAGCACGGCCGGCTCGCCGGCCACCGCGCCATCCACGGGCACGACCTCGCCCGGCTTGACCAGGATGCGATCGCCGATGCGGACCTCTCCGATGTCGTGGTCGGCGACGCCGCCCTCGTCGTAGCGATGGACGATCCGTGGCGCGCGTGAGACCAGCGCGGAGAGCTCCTTCTGGGCGCGCCCCGCGGCGAACCGCTCGAGCCACTCGCCGGTCGCGAGCATGACGCCGATGACGGCCGCGGCCAGGGTCTCGCCGAGGAGCAGAGCACCGCCGATGGCGAGCACTGCGATGAGGTCCACCCCGGCCTCCTTGTGCAGGAGGTCGCGGATGATCGAGGCGGCCAGCCAGAACCCGACCAGGATCGAGGGGGCCGCCCAGACCCAGTCGGCTGCCTCCTCGTTCCCGGACCAGGAGAGCGCGATGCCGAGCACGAGGCCACCGACCGTGAGCGGCAGGAGCAGGCGGACGATGAGCGAGTCGAGACGTTCGAGTGCGGAGCTCATGGCCCGATGCTCACACACACCGTCGGTCTTGCTCGACTGCCGTTCGGCCCTCTGGCCCGGTGCGCCAGGCACGCCTCGCCCCGCGATCGATCAGTCGTCCGCGGCACCCCACCCCAACGACGCGCCCATGCGCACCACGGCGAGCTCACCGCGGGCGATGGCGCGGGCACCCTCGAGGACGCTGCGTTCACCGTGGACCGCGGGCTGGATGAGCTCCTCCACGACGGGCACATCCGGCCCGAGACCTGCCTCGACCCGGCTACGCAGGCCCGGCAGGAGCGAGCCGTCGGCCATCATCCCGCCGCCCATCACGATGACCTGCGGCCGCAGGACCGCGAAGACACCGCTGATCGCCAGCGCCAGCATCTCGAGCGCGTCGTCGACGAGGCCGCGCGCGAGCCGGTCGCCTGCCCCAGCCGCGGCGAACACATCCCGCGCCTCGAGTGGGCGGAGCGCCGCGCTCTGCGCGAGCTCGCCGGTCGCGCCGGCCTCGACCAGGCGTCGGGCGCGGCGGGCGATGCCGGTGCCGGAAGCGTAGGCCTCCAGGCAGCCCTGGCGACCGCAGGCGCAGGGCTCGCGATCCACGAGGGCGATGGGCATGTGGCCCAGCTCCCCGCCCGAGCCATGGTCCCCGACGTAGATCCGACCGTCCAGCAGCATGCCCATGCCGATGCCGGTGCTGACGGTGATGTAAAGACCATGCCGGACCGTCTCGCGACCACCGACGGCCAGCTCGCCCACGGCCGCGGCCGGGCCGTCACCCACCAGGATCACCCGGCAGCCGAGGCGATCGCCTAGTGCTTCGACCACGGGTGTCCGCCGGAAGGGCAGGTTGGCGGCGTGGACGATCGTGCCGGTCTCCAGGTCGAGCGTGCCCGCGGTGGCGAGGGCGAGCGTGCGCGGCGACCGACCGTCCGTCAGGCGGAGCACGACGGCGGCGAGCTCGTCCATGAGCGTCGCGCCATCGGGCATGCCGGCGGTCGGCACCCGCAGCGGTGGGGCCGTGCCCTCGGCGCGGGCCACGAGCGCCTTGGTGCCGCCGAGGTCGATGGCCACGGCCGGTGCATCGCTGCTACCGGCCATCGACAGCGGCGCGCAGGATGTAGCCGCCGGTGCGTGGGGTCATCCGTTCCTCTCTGATGCCGGACCAGGCGATGAGGTCGGCCCCGGTCCAGACCAGCCGCTCGCTGCCATCGAGCGCCCGTGGGGGGTCGGGCAAGACGACGCATGCGAGCGTCTCGGAGTCGAGTGCCCGCTCGCCGCTCGCGGCCACGAGCAGGGTCCCGGCGGCGACCGTGCCGGACGCCCTCGTCGCGCAGTCGTGCTCAAACTCGGTCCAGGCCATCGTTGCGGGGTCGAAGCGCGCGTTGGCGGTGCCCGGCTCGAGCAAGCCACCCCAGGTGATGTACACGAGCGACCCACCGGATTCGACGGCGCCACGCTCGCTGGCCTCGCGATCGAGCGGGCCGACCGCCGGCTCGGACCAGTCGCCGGTCGCGGGGTCGAAGGCGCGGAGCTCTACCGGCTCGTCCCAGCGTCGCGACTCGACCAGCAGTCGCCCATCGGCCAGATACAGACGCCAGGCTGTGGGTTCACCCGGCACGCTTCCCAGCTCGGACCAGCAGTCGGCCACCGGATCGTAGGCGGCCAATGCGCCGAGGGCATCGACCACCACCACGTGCGTACCCGTCCAGATCGCATCCGCGAGCGCGTGGTCAGGCTGTCCGTCAGGGACTATCTCGAGCGGAGCGATCTCGCGCCAGCGGTCACCCTGCGGCCGGTAGGCCAGCCCGCGCAGGCGAGAACCGTCAGCGCTGAGCTCGGCGATGACGAGCTCCTCGCCCGTCCACGCGGTGCGAGCAGCTCGGTCGAAGGGCCGAGGGGACGTCGCGCGTTCCCGCCAGGCATCGGTGTCCGGACGGTAGGTCGCGGTCCTGCCGGTATCGCTGTCCACGACCACCATGCGCGTGCCTGTCCAGGCCACCGGTTCGTATTCAGAGCCGAACGGGGCCCTGGCCATCGGCTCCCAGGCACCACCCACCAGGTCCCGGGGCGCGCCCTCGACCGGCGACGGGAGCGCCGTGAGCGGCGGAGCGGTGCAGTCGACCGGAGCGGCCTCCGCGTCCGGGCTGGACGACGGCACCTGGGCGAAGGCAGGGGAGGCGAGGGTCAAGGTCGCCACGAGCGGGATCGTGATTGCTGCGACCGGGAACATGCGGCTCATGCCGGTGGCTCCGAAGGCGGGCTGCTGGGCTCGATGGTCGGTGGCGTCGGGGTCGCGGTCGGGGTCGGTGCGGGCGCCGGCGTGGGCGTGGGCGTCGGCGTGGGCGTCGGCGTCGGGCTTCGCTTCTGGCCCTCGCGCCCGGTGTAGACCGAGAGCCACGGCCAGCCGCCGTGGCTGTTGACGGCCCAGTCGACCTTGGCGAAGTAGAGATCGGCATCGATGGGCCGGCCGGACCCCGCGTTCTGCGCTCGCCGGTCGGCCTCGTTGCCGGCGTTGACGATGCCGATGGGCGTCAGCTGCGGTGCGCAGGTCGGGCAGGACACCGAACGTGCCACCACCGGGCTACCGCTGTCGCCGGGCAGCGACGTCCGGCCGCGCTGGTCGAAGCGCATGCCCGCGCCCCACACCCAGACCCCGGCCGTGCTGCTCCGCCAGCGGGCATAGGGCTCGCTCACCCGGCCGCACCAGTAGCGGTCCTGGCGCGCCAGCGAGACGCAGACGTCCATGTTGTCGATGACCTTCGCGGGCTGGGTCATGGTGGTGGGCCAGGTCTCCCCGTAGATGCGGGCGCTGCGGTTGGCGGCCCAGTCATCGAGCCGGATGATGGCCAGGTCGCGGTGCTTGCGGGGATAGCGCGAGGACCGCAGCTTGCCGATCCGACCGAAGCGAGCGCGGTACTTGGCGTGACCATGCCACGGCCCGGCGTGCTGGTAGGTGCAGTGGCCCGCGGTCAGGATCGTGCGGTTGGAGAGCATGAACCCGATGGCGCAACTGCGTTGACTGAGGCGGCGGCGCCGGTCGTAGACGCCCCCGTGGTTGATGCGTGCGCCCAGGCGCAACGGCGAGAAGCACTTCTGCCGGGAAGGGCAGTAGCTGTCCACCACCCGCGTCGTGGCCTCGATGTCCACGTCGACACCCGACCGGCGGGCCATCCGAGCGGCGTAGCGGCGGGCCCGGGCCAGCTGACGCGGCAGGACCTTCACCACCAGCTGGTTGTGCCGATAGGAGATGCCGAACGACTGGGGCACGATCCCGGTCCGCAGGCGCGCCCAATCGCGCCCGGCGCTCCGGAGCGCCCGCGCCAGCTCGGCGGCCGTGTCGTTCACCGGCAGGAAGCGGACGCCGCGACTGGGCCGGGGCAGGCGTGCCCGCACCCGTGCCTTGACCTTGGCTGGCCCTGTGGTCAGGCCGACCACGATGCGGCCACCGTCCTGCTGGTCGACCCACGCTCCGCCGTAGCCATCGAGCCGCTCGATGAGGGGCAGCGTCTCCGCCGCGAACGCCCGGACGTAGCGACTCCGAGCGAGGAGCTCCCGGTGCTCCCGCCTGGTGAGCGGGAAGCCGTACTGTTCGGAGGCGGCGCTATCGACCGCAGCCATCACGCGGCGGACCTCGGAGCGCGCGGCTGGGAACCCGTATGCGGCGCGCGCCGCCATGGCTTGCTCGACCGCCCGGGTGTCGGGACCGCTACCCTCCGCCGGGGCGCTCGTCAGCAGCAGGGACAGCGCGGAGAACGCCACAGCGACACGGGCCCATCGCCTGGGTGTCGCGCTCGTGCCGGCATGCCGCTCGACGGATCGCATGCCGGGATGCTAACCGCTGCTTCGCCGAGGAGCCACGGGGGCGGTCCCCCGCCGCGTGCGCCGTAGCGCTGGCGGTCGCGCGGGTCGTGCCTACGTCGGGTCCGGGAGCGGGCTCGGACGATCGTCCAGGAGGTGCCCTTCCTCGCTGCTGTCGTCGGGCCAGATGTCGCCCCACCGGCCCGAGCCCTTCATGAGCAGACGATAGAGCTGATCGCGCTCGGCATCGTCGAGTCGTGCAAGCTGGTCGGACATGTGTCGCGCCCAGGGTTGGGCGATCGTCTCCGCCAGCGCGTCGGCCGCCGGCGTCAGCTTGACCGGACGAGTCCTGGCGTCGGCGCCGACCCCGCGAGTCGCGAGACCGGCCCCCTCGAGTCGCTTGAGCGATCCGCTCACGCCGGGAGCAGTCGTGTGGACCGGGCCGATCAGCTCGCTGGGCAGGGCACTGCCGCCGCGGTCGTGGAGCACGCGCAGCAAGAGCAGGTCGCGGAAGTTGAGTCCTGGAGTGAGCTTGCGTGCATAGCGGTCGCAGTCGCGCTCGAGCTGCGAACCCCATACCACGCAGGCGGCCACGAACAGTCCGTCGCGCAATGTCTTCTCCACGGCTGTGGTTCACCTGTTGTAATCGATTTCCTTTCGCTCATTGTGCCTCATGCATGCATCACTCGTGATTCGACGGCAGCGATGGCCCAGGCGATGCCGCGCTGCGCCGCGTGCCACCGTGGCAACCAAGGTCCGAGCACGCGGTTCCGACGCCTCCGCGCACTGCCCGCTGCGCCTCAGCGGGGCATTCTCCAGCGCTGAGGTATGCTGTGGCCTCACCTCGATGGGCGCCTCCGGTCCGCGCCCCTGGTTCACATCGACCATCCCCCGAGACCACTCGCCCTGACCGGGCCCCGCACGAACGCGGGAGGGCCCGTCAGGAGTCACCTTGACCTTCTCCACCCTTGGGCTGCGGCCCGAATCCCTGCGTGCCATCGCGGACCAGGGCTATATCGACCCCACGCCTGTCCAGGCGCAGGCCATCCCGGCCATCCTCAGCGGTCGGGACCTGCTCGCCGGCGCCCAGACCGGCACCGGCAAGACGGCCGCCTTCGTGCTGCCCATGATCGAGCTGCTCCACGCCACGCGCGCGCACGGACCGCTCAAGCTTCGCGGCCTGGTGGTGGTGCCGACCCGCGAGCTGGCGCTCCAAGTCGAGGCATCGTTCCGGACCTACGGCGCCCACCGCCCGGTCCGTTCCACGACGATCTTCGGCGGCATGCCCATGGACCGCCAGGTGCGCGCCCTGCGTGCCGGTGTCGAGGTCGTGGTCGCGACCCCCGGTCGCCTGCTCGACCATGTCCGCCAGCGCACCATCGATCTGGGCCACGTCGAGATCCTCGTCCTCGACGAGGCGGACCGCATGCTGGACATGGGCTTCATCCATGACATCAAGCGGATCCTGGAGCGACTGCCGGCCAAGCGCCAGAGCCTGCTCTTCAGCGCCACCTTCAATCCGCGTATCCGGCGCCTGGCAGAGGACCTGCTGCGTGAGCCGCTCTCGATCGACGTGGCTCCGCGCAACGCGGCGGCCGCTCCCGTGCGCCAGGTCGTCTACTCCGTGGACCATGGCCGCAAGCGACACCTGCTGAGTCACATGCTGCGCGGCGGTCAGCTCGACCAGGTGCTCGTCTTCACGCGCACCAAGCGCGGTGCCAATCGGCTCGCCGAGCAGCTGGCGAAGGACGGCATCCGCGCCGCTGCCATCCACGGCAACAAGAGCCAGTCACAGCGGGTGCGGGCACTGACCGCCTTCCGCCAGGGCCAGTCGCAGGTGCTCGTGGCCACCGACATCGCGGCCCGCGGCCTGGATATCGAGGCGCTGCCCCACGTCGTCAACTACGAGCTGCCGAACGTGCCCGAGGACTACGTGCACCGCATCGGGCGCACCGGTCGAGCCGGCCAGGCCGGCACTGCCATCTCACTCGTGGCTGATGAGGAGCAGGAGCTGATGCACGCCATCGAGCAGCTGCTCATGCAGCCCGTGGAGCGCGAGGTCATCGGCGGCTTCGAGCCCAGCTTCCAGGTGCGCACAGCATCGAGCCGGCCCGGCCGGCCCGGGCGACAGAAGAACCGACAGGGCACCGGTGGCGTTGCCCGCGAGCCGCGCGTCGAGGCGGCTGGGCAATCGTCAGGCCGGTCGGCCACGAAGGCCGGCCAGTGGCGTCGAGCCGGGGCTAAGCGCGCGTGGCCCCGAACAGCGCCCGAGCCTATCGGTCGGGGCAGCCGAGCGGCCGCACACGAGCAGATGGCCCAGGGCTCCGGCCGGCCGGCTCAGGCGATGCCCGGCGAGACACTGTCAGGACGGCGCGTCACCGCCGCACGCTGACCGGGTGGGTCGGCGGCGGCCGAGGCCGACGTCCCGGCACGTCGGTCAGACCATCGACTGGTCATGGCGCGCATACAGCTCGGTCCACTCGTCCGGCGTGAGGGCACGTCCACTGCGCGCGATCTCCGCGAGCTCCTCGAAGTAGCGCTCGCGCGGTGAACCGGGGGCAAAGAGGATGAGCATCGCGGCGTCCTCGTCGCTGTCATTGCGAAAGGCATGGATGCCGCCCTCCGGCACGTACAGGTAGTCGCCTGCTCTCGCGATCGTCCTGTCCTCACCCCGACCATCACCTCCATCGACCCCGACAGGATGTAGAAGGCCTCGGAGAAGGTGCGGTGGAAGTGCGGCTTGGGGCCGCCAGAGTGCGCGGGGGCGTGCCAACGGAAGAGGCCGTACCCACCGGCAGTGGTCGAACCGGGCGCCACGAACCGGGCGGTCGCCCCCGAGCCGAAGGTAACCGACGGTGCGTCATCTGCCCGCCTGAGCAGGAGGTCCTCTGCGCGGGTCTCGCCTTCGCCGATGTAGGACATCAGGTCTCCTCGCGTCGCTTGTCGATGTCGAGCCTCGAGCTGGTGGACGGCCCGCCGCGCGGCGGCCTCTGTAGCGCCAGCGTGCGGTCGATGGTAGCGGCCCCCACGGCCGCGATCCGCTCGGTGCCTCACCCGTCACTCCTCGGGCGGCGCAGTTCAACACGTCGACGGGTTTCCCGTCGACTTCGATGCCTGATGCAGCCCGTCGAGGATGAGGTCCAGTCCGAATTCGAAAGAGTTGCCGAAGTGGTAGCCGGGTCGCAGGACGTGCTCAGCCGTGAACTCGATCAGATACGGATACTGGCCGAAGTATTCGGCTGACATCGCTTCAGCCATCTCGACGATCTCCGTCCCGCCCCCACCGGGAAGGTGCGCCTCCTCCAGCGCGAATCCGTAGACGTAGCTGTCGATGATCGCGTAGGCGTGCGCCGTCAGCTCCAGCGACAGGCCGCCGCGCCGCAAACAGCCCAGGACCGCGTCATGGTGGCCCAGCGTCGCCGGTCCCGGCCTCGTACGCGACTCCATCAGGGGCGGGGCCCAGGGGTGGCGGTTCAGTATCTGTCGGGCGGAGATACAGCGGGCGCGGATCGCGGCCTCGCCAATCCAGCTCGGGCGGCGGCAGCTCGATCTCGCTGAATACCCGTTCGACCATCCCGTCGAGTATCTCCTCCTTCGACGCGACATGGTGGTAGATGGTCATGGGCTTGACACCGGCGCCAGCGCGAGCCGGATGTGAAGGCCGCCATGCCGATCCGTCGGCCAGCTCGTGGCCACGGACAGGACGGGCTCGCGGGTGAGGTTCGGTCGGTGCGTTGGGCTGCTCATCGGCTCCTCTCTTGACGTCTCGTACTTAGTACGTTAGGCTCACCCACATCATACACCCGTACAAAGTACGAGTCAGCCCCATCAGGCAGCGTCGCTGCCCGGAAGGAGAGGTCAAGTGCAGGCACAGACACGTTCGAACCCGGTCGCGGACACCATCGCTCCCACCCGCGAGGGTGCTCAGACGATGCGGGCCGTGGTGCAGCGATCGTATGGCTCGACCGAAGCCCTCCAGCTCGACGAGATCGCCTATCCGGAGGTCGAGGCTGACCAGGTCCTGATCAAGGTTCACGCAGCCAGGCCTCGACCGTGGCGTCTGGCACCTCATGACGGGCAAGCCATATCTGCTGCGGCTCATGGGCTTCGGCATCACCGCGACCGAAGAACCCGGTGCCTGGGGCCGACGTGGCCGGTCACGTCGTCGCGGTCGGGCGAGACGTGCAGCGGTTCTCGGTGGGCGACGAGGTCTTCGGGATCGCTCGGGGCTCGTACGCGGAGTACGCGGTGGCCACGCAAGCAAGCTGGCGCACAAGCCGGGCTCGATCTCCTTCGAGCAGGCGGCGGTCGCCCCGATCTCCGGGATCACCGCGCTCCAGGCGCTCACCGAGGTCGGGAAGGTCGAGGCCGGACCAGCACGTGTTGGTCATCGGCGCATCCGGGGGCGTGGGCAGCTTTGCCGTGCAGCTGCGCAGGGCCCTGGGCGCCAGGATCACCGGAGTCGCCAGTGCCGCCAAGGCGGACCTGGTGCGTTCGCTCGGCGCGGGCCGCGCGTCATCGACTACGCGACGGCCGACTATCTGGACGGATCGGCCAGCTACGACCTGATCGTCGACATCGGCGGCCGTCACCCGCTGCAATAAGCTGCGCCAGGCGCTCACTCACAGCGGTACCCTCGTCATCGTCGGTGGAGAAGGTGGAGACCGATGGACCGGCGGGATCGGCCGCCAGCTGCGCGCTCCACTGCTCTTCACTGTTCACCTCGCAGCGCCTCACGATGTTCATCAGCGCTGAGCGCCAAAGCGACATCGAGCGACTGGCCGAGTACATGGCCCGGGGCGAGGTCATGCCGATGGTCGGGCCGCACCTACCGGCTCGATCAGGTCCCGCAGGCCATCGACGACCTCGCAGCGGGACGAGCCCTGGGCAAGTCGGTGATCGTCGTGCGCTGATCGGCATGAGGAGCGTAGACCATCGGCCAGTTCGTCCTCCAGCTTGACTTGACAAGGCTGGTACGGGAGGAATCCGGTTTCGGTAAGGCCGGTGGGCCCGCCGCGGCCGACCGTCTACTCGATCTCGCGATCGGCCGACTGCGATCATCGCCGCCAATAACCAGATGGTGGTCGGGGCGTTGGGCATCGCCCGAGCACTGGCGCTACCTGTGTCCGCGGTCGCCCAATCCGGCGACGGAGAGCCTGTGACCCTGACGATGGGCAGTTTCCGCACCCACGACATCGACGCGTGGAACGCCATCATCCCGCTCTTCGAAGCGGAGCACCCTGACATCAAGGTCGTCTTCGACCCCACCAACAACGTCAGTCATACGTTCTCCGCTATATGTGTGGGATCGACGACCATCATTGTGGACCCATCATCCCCCCGGCGAGCGGTGGCCGCGCCCACAAGCCGCGCAGGAACACCGGACATTCCCTGGAAGATGCTTGACTGAGCGTGATGGACACGCTCGCAGTCCACCCCGCGTGGCGAGCCATTGCTGGGCCGCGACTCTGTAGGCATCCATCCGTGAGTCGGTCGACCCGGTCGACACACCGATGCAACGTCGGGGGCGCCCGATGCGTTGGGCCTTTACGGTCTGCAGCGGGACAATATCAGGGCCCGAGACACGGAGGTACTGACATGTCCGAGATCATCGAGACCATCAACGTTGACGTCCCTGTCGGCGTGGCCTACGACCAGTGGACCCAATTCGAGGAATTCCCCCGCTTCATGGACGGGATCGACGCGGTCTTCCAGCTGGACGAAAAAACGCTGGAGTGGCATGCGGGTATCGCCAGCATCCCCAAGCAGTGGCGCGCCGAGATCACCGAACAGATCCCCGACAAGCGTGTGGCCTGGACATCGATCGACGGTGCTCGTAACGCGGGTGTGGTCACATTCCATCGCCTGGACGACAAGAGCACGCGCGTGACGCTGCAGCTCGAGGTCGAACCCGAGGGTCCCGTCGAGAGCGTGGGTGACGCCCTGGGTCTCGTCCGCCGGCGCGCGGCTGGTGACCTGGAGCGGTTCAAGGCTTTCATCGAGGAGCGCGGGGCAGCCACCGGCGCCTGGCGGGGGCACATCGAGCAACCCGCTGACACGAGGTAGGGTGATGAGCGGGACCGCACAGACGCCCGACGCCGAGGGCATCGACAAGCGACTCCGCCAGATCACCGACGCGACCGCCGAGGCCACGTCAGCGGCGGAGGAGGGGGCCGGGAAGCTGGCAGCTGCGGTGGAGACCGGCGTCCGCAACGCCAATGCCGGGTTGCGCCGCCGCTCGGATGGCTCCCTGGCCCTGGTCGGTGCGTTGTCGGCTGGTCTCGCAGGCGGACTGCTGTTGGCGGGGTCGAACCGCCTGCTGATCGCTGCGGCACTGGTGCCGGCGGCGATGATCGCGGGCATCGGGTTCGAGCGCGTCGACCGCCTCGCGAAGGCTGAGGAGGCGGCTACCGAGGACTGAGAGTGCCTGGCCCGCACGGACCGAGGCGGGCATCGCAGTCGGCAGGGGCTCAAGCGGGCCGAGCGAGCACATACACCAACCGACCGCCGCGGTGGAGCCGATGATCGTCGGCGCGAGGGTCTTCGTCGACCCTCCGGCGCAGGAGGTGTCGCTGGACCACGACTGCTGCTGCTTCGGCCCCATCGCGTAGATCCTCTTCATGGCCACGAGCGACCGCTCCGCATGATCGATTGGCTCGCCTGCTAGTGTCCCGATTTGCTGTTCGCTGGCGGCTTGCGGACCGCCTTGGCGAGGATCTGGTCGGGGTCTTGACCCAGGTGAAGGGACTGGCACCCTCGTTCCACTGGCGGGTGAAGGCGTCGATCATGGCGATGAGCTCCTTGACGCTGCCGAAGCTGCCGCGGCGGATGGCCCCGCTGGTGAGGATGCCGAACCAGGTCTCGATCTGGTTCATCCATGAGGCACTGGTGGGCGTGAAGTGGAAGGTGATGCGCGGATGACACGCGAGCCACTCCCGGACGTCGGGTGTCTTGTGGGAGGAGACGTTGTCGAGCACGACGTGCAGTTCGCCCTCGGGATACGCGCGGGCCACCCGCTTCATGAAGGCCAGGAAGTCGGCCCCGGTGTGACGGGTGCGATGGTCGGTCGTGACCTGCCCGCTGCCCACCTCGAGCGCCGCGAACAGGCAGGTCGTGCCGTGACGCTTGTAGTCATGGGTATGGCGTTCCACCTGGCCCGGTCGCATGGGCAGCATGGGCTGGGTGCGGTCGAGTGCCTGGATCTGGGTCTTCTCGTCGACCGACAGGACGACCGCGCCGTCGGGTGGGTCGAGATACAGGCCCACGACATCGCGGATCTTGGCCTCGAGCGCCGGATCGGTCGAGAACTTGAACGTCTCGGTGCGGTGGGGTCTGAGGCCACGTTCCCGGAAGAGCCGGTGGACGGTGGCGGGGCTCATGCTCGTCCGCTTCGCCACCTCCCGCACGCTCCAGTGGGTCAGGCCCTCGGGCGGCGGACCCAGGGTCAGGGCCATGACCCGGTCCCGTTCCTCGCGGCCATAGGTCGGTGGGTGGCCCGGTCGCGGTGCATCGGCCAGACCGGCGAGTCCGGCCTCGGCGTAGCGGCGTCGCCACAGCTTCACGGTCATGACGGCCACGCCCAGCTCACGGGCGACATGGTCGATGGCCGCACCCTCGGCGGAGCGCAGCACGATGCGGGCACGGGTCACGAGCCGCTGCTCGCTGGTGGGGGCCCGGGCGATGGCCTGCAGGGCGGCCAGATCGGATCCGTGGACGATCAGTGGGGGAGCGGGTGCATGTGCCATGGGATGCATCGTATCGGGCATCAGCCTATACCGCTACCCATCAGTGAGACGAGACACTAGGGTGTGGGGGCGGTGCCGGCCCGGCAGGAGGAGGGGGGATGCGATCAAGGATGATGCTCACGTGCGTTGAGCGACCCCGGCCCGAACGGTGTCAGCGTGCCCACTGATGGCCTTCGGAGCGGTGAAGAGCGCACGACACTCGCGTCCGCTCGCGTGGGCGCTCGGCGTGCTCTCGGCGACATCGCTCTTGGCGGTTTCGCTCCTGCCGATCACGAGTGGTGTGACGTCGGCCGCGGAGGTAGCCGATTGCGCCACAGGCTGGCGTGAGACCCCCGTTACCAAGGGTGTGACCGGCGAGCCCTTCGCCATCGTGACCCGCAAGGGCCAGCCGGCCTGGATCGTGGGCGGGACCAACGAGGGGGCTCTCGCCTTGCGCTGGGTCGGTGGGCGCTGGGTCCGTCGTCAGCTGGCAGGCGACCACCAGGGCTTCGTCGGTGCCATCAGCTCCGGCGCCGGGGCCTTCCTGGGTGTGGGATACCGGCGTCGTGCGAAGGGCGACTTCCAGGAAGCCATGGCCCCATTCGCCCAACGTGTGACGGTCGGCGCGCGACAGGATCTGCGACCGAACCGCCCGACTGCCGCCCATTCCGCCTTCGCCGATGTCGCCCGCAGCGGTGCCCGGACCTGGGCTGTCGGCACGCGCCTGCTCGATGGGCACCTGCTGCCCAACGTGGCCTATCGGCTCCACGGTCGCTGGCGCTTCGCCAACCCGCCGGTGTCGCGCGAAGGCGGGTTGCTGGCCGTCGAGCGCGCCCCCGATGGTCAGGTCTGGGCCGTGGGCTGGGAGGCTGCGGCCTCCGGCCGCTATCACCCCTACATCGTCAGTCGCAACGGGGGCAAATGGCGGCGCAGCCGGCTCCCGGCCTCGTTCGGGCGTGCGGTCCTTACCGACATCAGCTTCAGTGCCCACGGCTCGGCCTGGGCCGTCGGCTATCGCTGGCGCCCCGGGACCGATCGGGTCGAGCCGCTGCTGTTGCGCAAGGTGGCCGGCAAGTGGCGGCGACAGTCGGGGCCGTGGTCCAAGCTCGCGGGCATCCCGCAGGGTATCGCAGCCGGTCCCCACAACGAGGTCTGGGTCGTCGGCACCTCGATCGCCCTCGACGCCCGCGAGACACGCGGGTTCCTGGCCCATCGCACTCGTGCCGGCCACTGGAGCCTGACCTATCTCGCCACGGACGCTGACACGCGCTCCGAGGTCACGGACGTCGCAGCCACGAGTGATGGCGCGATCGCCACCGGGCGGGTCGGCCCGCGCGTCTTCGCGCTCCAATCGTGTCCAGCGCCGGTCACGCCGGCGAGACGGCTGCGGATCGCGATCGAAGGCTCCACCAGGATGCAGTTCGAGGACCAGCTGCCGAGGCCTGTGTCCCTCTCCCGGGTCGCCAGCAGGCCCGTACGGATCGAGGCCAGTGGCCTCGTACCGGCCTCTGCGCCTGGTGGGCTCCTGATCCGCGATGTGGCCGTCGACTTGGGCATCGCCGAGCGCACGGGCACCTGGGGCGGGTTCGCCTTCGATCTCGATCGAGACGGTCGCCGAGACGCCTTCTTCAGTCGCCACGCCGGGCCCATGCCACGGATGTGGCTGGCTCGCAGGGATCGTCTCGAACGTGGCAACACGGCTGCCTTCAGCCGGCTCGACCGCCACGGCTGCGACGCGGCCGATGTCGATCGGGATGGCAGGATCGACATCCTCTGCGCGGGTGGCAAGGAGCGTGGCAAGGTCATCGACCGGCACGAGCTGTCACTGGCTGCGACCACGCCTGCGGCTCGACTGGTACGCGGCGGGCTCGGCATCAGCGACCCGCTGGGTCGTGGCCGGCTCGTGGCCTTCCTGCGACTGAACCGGGACCGCTACCCGGAGGTCTTCATCGCTGATCGGCCCGAGCGCGACGACGGACTCCCAAGCACCAGTCGCTTCTACCGCAACGTCAAGGGTCGCTTCGTGCCGGCACCGGAGGTGGGGCTTGACACCGCGCACGGCGCGGCCTGCCTGGAGGCGGTCGACTTCGATCGCGACCACGACGACGACCTACTGATCTGTACCGACTACGGCGTCGGGGGCCGTCCTCCCGGTCTGCGGGTGATGCGCAACGAGGGTGGTCGTCTCGTCGACCGCACCAGGGCCCTGGGCTTGCGCCCGATGCGTGACCGAGACGTGGCGCTCGCCAACCTCGACGGGCGCAACGGACTCGACATCGTGCAGCTGTCGCGCAACAAGCTGAGGGTCAGCTTGCGACAGCGCAATGGCCGCTTTCGAGTCGTGTGGAAGCAACGGATCACGAACAGCAAGGCCATCGGGCTCGGGGACGCCAGCGGCGATGGCCGTCCCGATATCTACGTCGTCCGTGGTTCCGGTTCGGGCAATCAGCCGGATCGGCTGCTCATCAACCGCGGTGACGGGCGAGGCTACCGGGGCGTAGCCATCCCCCAGGTATCCGCCGGTGCGGGTGACGACGTTATCGTCTTCGATCACGACGGCAACGGGCGTGACGACTTCCTGGTGCTCAACGGGAGCCATCGTACTGGACCGATCCAGCTGCTTGCTTCGTACCCGGCACGCTGACAGCCGTCCTTTCATGGGAACCTGACCGTGTTCCGGAGGGCTCATACGATGTAGAGGCGCCTTTGGGAGGGCGTCCGGACCGGGGGAGGTATGGACCCAGGACTCGTGATGCGAGCGCAACAGGGGGACGAAGTGGCCTTCGCGGCCATCGCCCAGGCCGCGCACGGACGGTTCAAGCAGGTCGCATACCGCATCCTGCACGATCGTCACCTGGCCGAAGATGCCATGCAGCAGGCGCTCATGGACATCTGGCGCAAGCTGCCGAGGCTGCGTGACCCCGAACGCTTCGATGCCTGGAGCTACCGCTTCCTGGTCCATGCCTGCTATGCCCAATCGAAGCGGCGCCCGCTCGGCTTCGACCTCCCCACGAGCATCGAGCCGAGCCAGCCTGATGGCACCGCCCTGGTCAACGACCGGGACCAGCTCGAGCGCGGCTTCGCCCGGCTCAGCGTCGACCATCGAGCGGTCCTCGTCCTGCGCTTCTACCTCGACCTCTCGGTCGAGGACACCGCGATGGCCCTGGGTGTCTCGACCGGGACCGTCAAGTCGCGTCTCCACCGGGCCCTCGAGAAGCTGCGTCACGCGCTCGCGGTCGATGGCCAAGACCCCAACCGCGAGTACGCTCCATGAACGAGTCCACCGAGGAGCGGCTCCTGCGGGCCTGGCTCGAAGAGCCGGTGTGGCTGCCCGAGAGTGACCTGACACCGGTCCTCGCCTACGCCCACCGGCGTCGGCAGCAGCGGGGCTGGCTGCCGCCGATCGATCGGGCCGACCCCCTGGCCTGGGTCGGGGCCACCGCCCTCGTGATGATGCTGGCGCTAGCGCTGGTCATCGTCGTCGGCGGCTACCTCCAGGCCCGCGCCCAGGTCCCCGGGCCGGATCATGACTCGGCTCCCGTTGCCCATTCGCTCGCCTCGCCGACGGACCAGTCCGAACCACAGTCGCCGGCGCCGACGCCCGCGACCGATGTCGCCACCATCGCGCCCACGACACCATCGCCCCCGGGCAAGGTGCACTGGGAGGACCACGGCGTCACGTTCAACGCCCGCACCTTCACGATCGAGACGAACGGCCGGACCTTCCAGCCCAAGTCTCCCATCTCGATCACCGGCTCTTACGACCAGACGCAGGACCCGCCGGCGGGCGCGAAGCTGGACGCCGACTGGAAGGACCAGGGCCGGTGGATGCGCCTGGGCTTCGAGCTCCGCTCAGACGGCTCCCACTGGTGGATCGAGCACGTCCGTGCCTATGACGGCAAAGTTAACGGGTCCTGGCTGGTCTTCGGCGGTCTCAAGGAGGAGACCCTGACCCCGGTCGGTCAAGCGTTCGAAGGCTCGCTCAAGCTCAGGGCCACGGATGGTGAGCAGAAGCGGCTGATCGACGACGCGCGCGTCCAGATCGACGACATGCGCCTCCGGGCGTTCGATCCTGCCTCCATCCCGACGCCAGAGTCGAGGATCGAGCGGCCGAGGTTGACCATCGAGTTCGAGCAGGAACGATTGCTGCCCCGGCAATCGCAGCGGATCACCGCCCAGTGGTGCCTTGGCGACCAGTGCTGGCCGGCTGACGACGCCAAGTGGCGCTCCGACACGCCCAACAACCTGAAGCTCGAGCCCACGACCGGGACATGGACGCGCGCCATCGCGCTACGGCCTGGGGAGGCGGACGTGCGTGTTACGACACAGGCGACCCACTACGCAAGCAGTTTCATGATCCGGCCGCGCGCGGGCGAGGGTTCTGACAGGCAGCGATACAGCGATGCGCGGCGCGCCGAGAAGACCGTCGTGACGCCGCGGGACAAGGTCCTGCAGCTCGGTCAGTACGCGGTCCTCACCGCCTGGCGCTGCCCGACCAAGGGCGCCGATCAGCTCGGTCCCGATGGCGAGGCCGGCACCGAAGATGACAAGTGCAGGACCGAGGAGCCCCGCAGCTTCACGCTGCTTCCGGGCTCTGGCCTCGCCTCGCTCGGCACGTTCGGGCCGAGTACGGTCGTCGTCGCAGAGTCCTTCGAGATCGCCGATGATGACGTGCAGTTCGCCGGCGTCCTGGCGTCATTCGACAGCCCGGCTTGGCTAGTGGTCGCCGAGCCCAATCTCTACATCCGAGACCGCCGGTATTCCGGCCCGCTCCTCGGCGACCTCGATGCCGACGACGATGTCGATCCGGCGGACCTGGCCCTGCTCGAGACCACGATCGATGGATCCGACTCCGTCATCGGTCCCGGCGACGGGGGATGGGATGCCGCGCTCGACCTCGATCGGGATTACCGGCTGGATCGCGTGGACATCGAGATCCTCGACGCGCTCGTACGGGCCTATGCCGGGGAGCTGGTACCGGAGCCTGCCAAGCCATTCCCGACCGACCCGCCGGAGTTCGAGGGCCGAGTGGTCGATCCGGCCGTCCAGCACTCCCCGGTCGTGGAGGGCACGCCATGAGTGCAATCGGACCGCTGGTGCAGCGCAGGCTGCACCCCGCGCGGAAACGCCACTCGGGCAAAGAAGTGGCTGGCGAGGAAGGATTCGAACCTTCAATCCCCTGATCCAGAGTCAGGTGCCTTACCGTTTGGCCACTCGCCAGCGAGAGCCACAGGATACCAAACGGTGTCGAGATTCCCGTTGGACGCACCCTCGCGTGGTGCCGCTGGGCGCCACGCGGGCCTGACCCTATTCCGAGAGCGATGCTTCCGTCTAGCTGTGGGGCGAATGATGCCCGCTCGCATGATGGCGGAGTCAGGGTCGACTGAGACGTCGGCGCTGCCGCGAAGGATGAGTCTGCGCGGGACTGGACCGCGGGTGCCGCTCGAGTGCACGGACGTAGCAGTCCACACGGAATAGTGGGCCTGCGGGCGCGCGCCGGCCCACGGTCAGGCCACACCACGCCCCGCCTCGACCTGCCGCACTTTGGTAGCGTTGCCGCACCGTCCATCACGCTTCGCGTTGGAGCCCCGTGTCCGAGATCATCCACGGCATCGATCGCCGACCCCTGGTCACCGGCAAGTCGCTGTTCGAGTATGCCGACGAGGTGTCGCTGGCAGTCCCGCAGTCGTGCGGTCGCTCGGGGCGCTGCCGCGAGTGCGCCGTGGAGATCCGGCAGGGCGGCGACCAGCTCTCCGCTCGCACCGAGGCCGAGGCCTACCTGCCGGCGAACTTCCGCCTCGCTTGCCAGGCGCGCATCGAGTCGGCCGAGGGCGACGTCGAGTTCGCGATCATCCGCCGGCGCATGCGCATCCTGCAGGAGACCGGCGAGCCGCTGACGGAGATCGATCCCGTCGTCACCACCAGCGAGCACGCCGTCCTCTACGACGGGATCACCGTCGACCTGCGACGCGAGCACGTGCTGGGCCTGGCCGTGGACGTAGGCACCACGACCGTCGTCTTTCGTCTCATCGACCTGGTCGACGGCCACATCGTCAGCGGTGGCGCCTTCGAGAACCCGCAGCGTTTCGGCGGGAGTGACGTGATGAGCCGCATCGGCTACGAGCGCGATCACCCCGGCACCTTGCGCAAGTCCCTGCGCCGCGCCCTCAACGCCGGCCTCAAGGAGGTCTACGCGCAGCTCGGCCTCGACCGCCACGAGGTCTACGAGGCGATGATCGTGGCCAACTCCACCATGCGCGACCTCTTCTTCGGCCTCGACGTCAAGCCCATCGGCGAGATGCCCTACAAGTCGGTGACGGAGCTGGCCATGCTGCGCGGTGAGGCTGACTCCACCTGGGTCACGCGCCGCGCCTACGAGCTGGGCCTGCTCATCCACCCCCAGGCACGCGTGGTAGGGGCGCCGCTCATCGCCAGCCACGTGGGTGGTGACGTGGCCGCGGACCTGGTGGCCACCGACTTCGGCTCCGCTCCCGGCAGCAGCCTGCTCATCGACATCGGCACCAACACGGAGATCGTGGCCACCGACGGACAGCACATCGTGGCCGCTTCCAGCCCGGCTGGTCCTGCCTTCGAGGGCGGCATGTTGCGCTTCGGCATGGCCGGCGCGGACGGCGCCATCGAGGCCGTGCACATCGCCGACGACGCCTTCGAGTACCAGGTCATCGGCGGCTATGAGCCCGAGGGCATCTGCGGCTCCGGCCTGGTCGACATCCTCGCCGAGCTGCGCCGGGTCGAGTGGATGTCACCCGAAGGCCGCTTCGTCGATGGGCGCACCGACTTCACCATCGCTGCGGTCAAGGGCATCACCTTTTCGCGTGCCGATGCCAGCCAGCTGGCCCAGGCCAAGGCCTCGAATGCGTCGGGCCAGCGCATCCTGCTGCGGACGCTCGGCCTCGACGCCCGGGACGTGGACCACGTCTACCTCGCGGGTGGCTTCGCCAACGCTATCGATGTCGAGAATGCCATCGACATCGGCTTCCTCGCCCAGGTCCGGCCCGAGCGCGTCGAGCGGGTCGGCAACGCCGCCTTGCGCGGTGCCTCGATGCTGCTGCTTTCGCGAGCCCGCCGCGAGGCGCTCACGGCCCTGGTCGGGCGCATCGAGCACAAGGAGCTGGAGACCGAGCCCGACTTCTTCGAGCTCTTCGTCGACGGCTGCATGTTCCACCCCATCCCCGCCGACGCCGCCTGATACAGGCGACTGGGTGGGCCTGGGCCTGCCTAGCGAGCGGTCCAGCCCCCGTCGACCATGAGCGTCGTGCCCGTGACCAGGGCCGCGGCAGGGGAGGCCAGGTAGACCACGGCGCCGGCCACGTCCACCGGCTCGCCGATGCGATGGAGCGCCGCGATGCGTTCCTCCACGTCAGCCTTGAAGGCGGGGTCGGCCAGCGCGGGCGCGGTGCCGGGCGTGCGGATGAAGGTCGGGGCTACCGCGTTGACGTTGATGCCGTGCTTGCCCCATTCGACCGCGTGGCACTTGGTCAGGTGTGAGACGGCCGCCTTCGACGCGCAGTAGATGGCCTCGCCCGGCAGCGCGATGAAGCCTGCCTGCGAGCTCATGTTGACGATGGTCCCCGAGCCCTGTTCGATCATCACCCGGGCCACCGCCTGGCTGGCGAAGAAGAGCCCCTTCACGTTCAGGTCGAAGGTGAGGTCGAAATCGTCTTCTTCCCAGTCCTCCGCCGCTTTCTCCTCGGGACCCAGGCCGGCGTTGTTGACGAGGATGTCGATGCGGCCAAAGCCCTCGCGCACCTCATCCACGGCCGAGCGCACCTGGTCGAGGTCGAGCAGGTTCATCTGCACGCGCATGGCCAATCGCCCCATGCCTTCGATCTGGGTCACCAGATCCTCTGCGTCCGTCGCTCGGCGCAGGCCCAGGGCCACATCCGCGCCGGCATCGGCGAGGGCCAGCGAGATCGCCCGCCCGAGTCCGCGCGCCGCACCGGTCACGAGTGCGGTCTTGCCGTCGAGCCGGAAGCTCGGATAGTCGCTCATCGGTGGCTTCCCTCCTTGCCGAGCTGCCGCCTTGCGCAGCTTACGTCCCCAGCCTAGCCACCTCCACCTGCCCGTGTCACCTGCCGGTCGGCTGACGTGGTTGCTACTGTTCCGACCATGGAGGGGAAGATGGCACGCTCGGTCCCGCTCGTCATCGCGGTCGACCTTTCGACGACCGCCTGCAAGGCCATCGCCTTCGGGACAGAGGGCGAGGTCGTGGCCAGCGCACGCTATCCCATCGAGACCGCCAACCCTCAGCCCGGCTGGCTCGAGCAGGATCCCGAGGACTGGTGGCGAGCCACCGGCGAGGCGCTCCGTGCGGTCACCGCGCAGGTCGATCCCGGGCACGTACGTGCCATCGCCGTCACCCACCAGCGCGAGACGTTCGTCTGCCTCGATGCCGACGAGCGGCCCGTGCGCCCGGCCATCCTCTGGCTCGATACACGGGCCACGACGCAGGCGGAATCCGTGGGCTCGCCCGAGATCCACCAGATCACCGGTCGGCCACCGAGCTCCACGCCGACCTTCTACAAGCTGCTCTGGATGCGCGAGCACGAGCCCCAGCTGCTGGCGCGCACGGCGATGGTCGCGGACGTGCATGCCTACCTCGTCTGGCGGCTCACGGGCGGCTGGGCCACGAGCTGGGCCAGCGCCGACCCCACTGGATTGGTGGACGTGCGCACGTTCGGCTACGCGGCGTCGCTGGTAGCCATGACCGGCCTGGCGCCAGCGCAGCTGCCCCGGCTGGTGGCTCCCGGCGAGGCGGTGGGAGCGGTGACCGAGCGTGCTGCCGGCGAGACCGGGCTGCCGGCCGGGCTGCCGGTGGTCGCTGGCGCCGGAGACGGCCACTGCGCGGGGCTCGGCGCGGCGGTCACCAGCCCCGGACAGGCTTACCTCAACCTGGGGACCGCGGTGCTCGTCGGCGTCCATTCGGACGTGTACCGCACGGACCTCGCGTACCGCACCCTGGCCAGCCCCATCGCCGGACGCTGGACCCTGGAGACGGCGCTCGCGAGCGGCGTCCACTCGGTCGAGTGGTTCCGCTCGCAGATGCTGCGCGACCCGTCGGCGGCGGCGCTGGAGCGGATCGAGGCAGAGGCGAGCGCCGTTCCCGCCGGCGCCGACCACCTGCTCTTCCTGCCTTACCTGGTGCGGGCCGAGGCCCCGTACTGGGACCCGGCGGCCCGGGGCGCATGGGTGGGCCTACGCGACCACCACGGGCTCGGCCACCTCTATCGCGCGCTCCTGGAGGGCATCGCCTTCGAGCAGCGCCTGGTGCTGGGGCTGATCGAGGAGGACACCGGTGTCACCACCACGCGCCTGCGGCTGATGGGCGGCGGTGCGCGCAGTCGACTGTGGGTGCAGGTGATCGCGGACATCCTGGAGCGCCCGGCAGAGGTCACCGAGCACAGCGAGACCACCGCGTTGGGGGCCGCGGTGCTGGCAGCAGCCGGCGTCGGCGTGGAGGGGGAGCAGGACGTGGCCGCGACCGCGGCGCGGATGTCGCAGGGCTGGCGCGAGATCCCTCCGGAGATGAGCGATCACGAGCGCTACCGGCGGCGATTCGCGGCCTACCAGGAGCTGTACCCGGCGCTCGCGGGCATCTTCCGCCAGCTCGCCGACTGACCGGCGCCGACGCGGGCACTTGCCCCAAGGGCTTGCCAGAACGGCTTGCAAACGTCGTACTGCATTCGTATGCTATCCCCCACGCCTCGGCGGGAGACGCAAAGGGAGAGCCATGGATCGGATCGACATCGACCTTGAGCGGCGGATCGGGAGCATCGACCGGAACCTCTTCGGAGGCTTCGTCGAGCACCTGGGCCGTTGCGTCTATGGCGGGATCTACGAGCCCGGTTCGCCACGCGCCGCGGCCGATGGCCTGCGCACCGACGTGCTCGAGGCCTCGCGCCGGCTGCGCTACTCCAACATCCGCTATCCCGGCGGCAATTTCGTCTCTGCCTACCGTTGGCGCGATGGCGTCGGTCCGGTGGAGACTCGTCCCGCTCGCTACGAGCCGGCCTGGGATTCGCTCGAGCCCAACACCTTCGGCACCGACGAGTTCATCCGCTTCTGCCGCCAGCTGGGGGCCGAGCCATACCTCGTGGTGAACGCCGGCGATGGCGATATGCGCGAAGCTCGCGACTGGGTGGAGTACTGCAACGGCACCAAGCCCACCGAGCCGGCCAGGCTGCGCGAGGCCAACGGCCACGCCGAGCCCTACGGCGTCCGCTACTGGGGCATCGGCAACGAGGTCGACGGCGCCTGGCAGGTGGGCTACAAGACGGCCGAGGAGTACGCCCGCACCTACACCGAGTTCGCCAAGGTCATGCGCTGGGCCGACCCGAGCATCAAGCTGCTGGCGTCGGCGGTGTCCTACTGGGACGGCAACCCGGTCGAGCGTGTCGGCCGCCTGCTGGAGGCGGCGCCCGACCTGATCGACTATCTCTCCATCCACTGGTACGTGGGCAACCCGGTGGACGACGTGCCCGCCTACCTCGCCACCTCTGAGCTCATCGAGGAGCGCCTGGCCATCATCGAGGGGCTCGCGACGTCGGTGACGCTGCGTCGGCCCGCCGATGGCACCGGTGCCCATCGCGGTCGACGAGTGGAACGTCTGGTACAAGGCTCCGCACGACCCTCGTGACCCCAGGTTCAACGGGCTCGAGGAGACGTATGACCTGGCCGACGCGCTGGTGGTGGCCATGCACTTCAATGCTTTCTTCCGCCACGCGCGATCGGTGAAGATGGCCAACCTGGCGCAGCTGGTGAACGTCATCGCGCCGATGATCGCGACCACGGACGACCTTCTGCTGCAGTCCACCTTCTACCCCTTCGAGCTGTATGCCCAGACGGCCGGGTCCCGTCGCGCTCGACGTGGCCTGGAGCAGCGACACCTACAGCGCCCGTCGGATCGACAACAACTTCGACGCGACCGAGGCGCACGGCGAGCACACCGGCGTACGGCTGCTCGACGTCTCCGCCACGCTCGACGAGGAGGCGGGCCGCGTCGCTGTCTACGTGGTCAACCGCGACCTCTCCGGTCCGCGCGAGATCGAGTTCGACTTCTCGCCGGCCCAGCCGGGTCGATCGGTCGAGGTCCACACCATCACCGGCGCCGAGCCGGGCTCGGCCAACACCATCGAAGATCGTGAGCAAGTCGTGACCCGAACAGAGGTCCGCGACCTCGGGTCTGGCCCGTCCATCACGACCACGGTGCCGGCTCTCTCCGTCACCGGCCTCATCTTCGAGCTCTAGAGAAGGAAAGGAGGGCCGACGCCCGCACGAGTACGAGATCCGACGGTCCGCTACGAACAAGGGAGGGCGGATCGAACGCAACCCCACCTATTTCAGGAGGAGCCATGCTTCGAACGAAGCGCACACTCGCGGCCGTCATGGGGACGGTCTTCGCCGCTGGTGCCGTGGTGACACCGGCGACCGTCGCCCAGGATCCGACCGACCTGTCGCTTTGGGTCTTTGTCGATCGCCACGGCGAGTACATGCAGCACGCGGCAGAGCGCTGGAACGAGGCCAACCCCGACCGGCCCATCACCGTCTCGCCGACGACCATCGAGTACACCCAGATGCACGACAACCTGCTCGCGGCATTCCTGTCGGGGCAGGGAGCACCGGACCTGGTCGACATCGAGATCGGCAAGTTCGCCAACTTCACCAAGAACGAGAACAACGTCCACCTGCTGGACCTGACCGACGTCGTGGAGCCGTACCTTCCGGACATCGTCGCCTCGCGCATGGCGCCGTATCAGGCCTATGGCGAGCAGCTCGGCATCGACTACCACCTTGGCGCCTATCTCATGTACTACAACCGCGCCTTGCTCGACGAAGCCGGCGTCGATCCCGATGCGATCAAGACCTGGGACGACTATGTCGCCGCCGGCCACCAGTTCCAGGAGGCCATGCCGGACGTCGCCTGGACGACCGTCGAATTGAGCGAGATCTTCGGTGTCTACGGGCTGATGTACATGAATGGCGGTCACGTTTACGACGCCGACGGCAACCTGGTCCTGAACAGCCCTGAGAACGTCGAGGCCCTCCAGTTCTATGGTGATCTCAAGAACGTCGAAGGGCTGGCGGTCCCCACGCCCGGTGGGCAACGTCCACGCGGCCGAGTTCTACACGGCCTTCCTGAACGGCGAGATCGCTTCCTTCTGGATGCCGCAGTGGTACATGACGCGGTTCCCGGACAACATGCCGGACCTTTGCGGCAGCATGATCGTGCGGCCCATGCCCGTGTTCGAAGAGGGCGGCTTCACGACCACGATGGGTGGCGGGACCGGCACGGCCGTGACCGACCAGACCCCCGAGGACGAGCAGCAACTGGCCAAGGAGTTCGTGGCCTTCTCCAAGCTCACCTACGACTCCTCGAAGCAGCTGTGGACTGACCTTGGTTTCGACCCCTACCGGCCGGACGTCTACGACGATCCCGACCTGCTCGTGCCCGATGAATGCTTCAGCGGTGAGGTCACGTTCGACATCATCAAGAGCGAGCTCGGGAATGTGGCGCCGGAGTACACCGGCCCGCTGTACCCCGAAGCCAGGACGTTCCTGCAGGAGGTAACCCTCCAGGACGTCATCAACAACAACGTGCCAGCAGCTGATGCGCTCGCAGAGGCGCAGTCTCAGACCGAATCGCAGGGCTGAGCAAAACACCGTAGACCGGGACGGCTAACGCGACTCGGTCCTGATGGGGAGGGCGGCGGCCTGTCCGGCGCCCTCCCGTTCTTGCGAGAGCTGCTGAGGACAGGAAACCATGACGATCGCCCCTGCAGAGACGGTGACGCCCGTGGTGCGCTCGGACGCTGGCCGACGACGTTGGTCGATCTTCGATCCGCGCCTGGCGCCGTTCGTCTTCCTGCTGCCGTTCATGTCCATCTTCGTGGTGTTCCGGATGTGGCCACTCGTCGCAGGCCGTGGAGATGAGCTTCCAGGATGTCCAGGGCCTGAGTGGGAACGACTGGGTCGGCCTGGACAACTACCAGTCCATCTTTGACAACGAACGGTTCCTGCACGTCCATCGCGAACACGTTCGTCTACACGATCATGACCCTGATCATCCTCATCCCGCTGCCCCTGGCCCTGTCCGCATTGCTCGATCGGGGCAGGACCTACCGGCCGATGGCCTGGCGGATCGCGATGTTCATCCCGGCCCTGGCGTCGCTCGTGGTCGTTTCATTCCTCTTCCGCGTCATCCTCGCCGAGAGCGGGCTCCTGAATTCGGCGCTCATGGCGCTCGGACTCCCCCCGCAGGCCTGGCTCACGTCGGCTTCCCTGGCCATCCCATCGCTGCTCATCATCGCGACCTGGCGCTGGGTCGGCATGAACATGCTGTACTTCAACAGTGGGCTCGTGAACATCTCCCGCGAGCTCTATGAGGCGGCCGCCATCGACGGCGCCCGAGGCACGCAGTCGTTCTGGCACATCACCGTACCCCTCATGCGGCCGACGATCATCTTCGTGCTCATCATCTCGGTCATCGGTGGCTTCCAGCTCTTCGTGGAGCCGTTCCTGCTTTGGCCTGGCGGCAACTCACCCCAGGCCGCCGGTCTGTCGACCGGCCTGCTGATCTACCGGACCGCCTTCACCAACATCAAGTTCGGTGAAGCTGCCGCGATGGGCGTGGTGCTCGCCTTCGTCATCCTCATCGTCTCGCTGGTCGTCTTCCGTCTGGCGGGCGGCTCGAAGGCCCTCCGATGACGAACCGTCCGACCGACACCCGCCGGGATCGTGCTGTGCGGGCCACCGTGGGCTCGAACCAGACCTGGAGCAAGCTCGCCATCCTGCTCTTGTTCCTGGTCATCGGCGTGGTCTTCCTGGTACCGATCTACTGGATGATCGTGAATTCGTTCCGGCCACAGGGCGACCTCTTCACGAACCTCACCAACCTGTCGCCCACCGGGCTGACGACCGACAACTACCAGCGACTGTTCGAGGAGCAGCCCTACGCGAAGTGGTTCTTCAACTCGGTCACGCAGTCGCTGGGCTTCGCCCTGCTCTCGGTGGCGGTGTGCACGATGGCCGGGTACGCGCTGGCCAAGTACCGCTTCCGCGGCAACAACTTCATCTTCCTGGGTGTGCTCATCTCACAGATGATCCCCTTCAACCTGCTCATCGTCTCGCTCTTCTTCATCATCATCCAGCTGGGGCTGAAGGAGTCCTACTGGGGCGCCATCATCCCGCTCGCCGCGAGCCCCATCGGCCTCTTCTTCATGCGGGTGTACTGCAACAGCATCAACAACGAGATGATCGACTCCGCGCGCGTGGATGGCGCCAGCGAGTACCGCATCTTCTGGTCGGTGGCGCTGCCCAACCTGCGACCGGGGCTGGCGACGCTCTTCATCCTCTTCGCGCTCGAGTACTGGAACAATCTGCTCTGGCCACTCATCGTCTTCCTGGACAAGAACAACATGCCGCTCTCGGTCGGCCTGGCGGGCCTGGTCAACTCATACAAGCTCCAGTACGACATCCTGCTCGCAGGCTCGGTCCTGGCCACGGTGCCCGATCATCATCCTGTTCTTCGTGCTGCGGCGGCAGTTCATGGAAGGCGCGTCCTTCACCGGCACCGGCGTCCAGTAGCGGGCCCCTACCCCCAATCCACCGATGGATCGCGGCCTGCGGTCCCCGCTGCCATGATCTGCTGCTCGCAAGGTGGCCGACGAGGTCCTGGGTGCCCGGTGAGGGTGTCGGTCGTGCCGGGAACAGGGCGCAAGGCCGTCCACGCGGTTCAGGACCGGCAGCGAGAACGGTCCCAGACATGCCGCAGCCAGGACCCTGGGAGCGGCGAGTCGGCGGGTCAGGCCGGGTGTGGGATGGCCCGGAGTCTCGCGAGCGCCCGGGCGAAGTCCCCAGCCCAGGGCCAGTACTGCGGCAGATGGAGTGTGAGCCGCCGGGCCGAGCGAGTGAGCCGACCGACGAGGCCGAAGAGCCGACGGCGCAGGGTCTTGGTCGTGACGATGCCCGCGCCCAGGCCGAGCCGAGCCGTCCAGCGCGTCACGTTGTGCGCCATGACCTGCACCGCCAGCCAGGCCCCGTTGGCGGCGAACCGGCCCGAGGGCAGATGGTCGAGGGCCATCCCGTGCTTGAGGTCCCGGATGGCATTCTCGACCTCGGCGTGGCGACGGTGGTCGGCCTCGAGCTCGAGCAGGTCGCCGACCCGGTCGTGATGAAGGCGTGGTAGTCATAGAGCGTGAGGAGGGCCAGCTGGGAGCCCGGGGTCGGCTTCACCCGCCGCACGATGAGCCGCACCGGCACCGCACCCTCCTGGTCGGCGAACGGGGTGTAGGCGGTCTCGGCCACGTCGGCGCCGCCGTCGAGCCAGTAGGGGATGGGGGTCCAGGCGTCCTCGGGGAGGCCTCGATGAGCGCGCGCACGCTCCGGGCTGGCGGATGGGAGCGAAGCGCACCTCGAGCTGCGGCACGTCGCCACCACGGCGTGGGCGTAGAAGCCCGAGTCGGCGCGGACGGTGAGCTGCCCGCTGGCACCGGCATGGCGGACCCGACCGATGGTCTCGCGCAGGAAGGTGCTGCGCCACGGAGGTGTTGGCGCGTCCCTCGCGCAGCCGCGCCATGAGCACGTCGCCGGTACCGGCCGCGACCGCGAGCAGGGTGTAGCCGCGACGTGCGTGTAGCCGTGTGGCGGCACCCTCCTTCTTGAGCCCGAAGGTCTCGCAGATGGGGAGTCGAGTCGATGGTGGTGGACCGTCTCCCGTCCGGCACCGGCCGCCCAGGCCCGCGCCAGGAGCTCGCGCTGACGCGGTCGAGCTGGCGCACGTGACCCCAGGTGAAGCTGCGCAGGAACGTGCCCAGGTCGAGGGTACCTTCACCCGGAAGCCCAGCGCTCGGTGCCGCCGGACGGAGCGCATCGGCTCATCGATGCAGTCCCCCCCGCGAGGCCGACATGAGCAGACTCAGGAGCTTGTCGCCGACGTTGGCCCGGCCCACCGCCGCGCCGAGTCGAGATGCTCGTCGACGAGTCCCTTGAGGTCCAGTGCCGTCAGCGTGGCCGCGCGGAGCCGGCTCGCCCACCAGGTGTCGTCATCGAAGGCGTGTCGAGTCGTCGAGGCTGTGCGATGATCGCATCGATCGTGCTCCTTGATGCATCTGTTGTTGACAGATCGATCTTCCAGTTCAGGGCGCCCAATTCTCGTTACAGCCTCAGGCGTCAATCATCGTGGATTCTACGCTGCGCGGACGAACGGACCGGCGGTCGAGTGGGGGCTCGGACCGCCGGTCGGAGGAGGAGGACGTGGGGGGCGTGGTCAGCTAGCCGATCGGCACCTGGTTGCGGAAGCCATCGGCATCCTCGAGGCGGCGCTTGACGGCGTTGACGAAGTCAGCCCCCATGGCGCCGTCGACGAGGCGGTGGTCGGCGGTGAGCGTGATGCGCATCATCTGGCGGATGGCCATGCCGCCCGCATATGGTCGGACCTCGGCGCCGACGCTGGACACGGCCAGGATGCCCGATTCGCCGGGGTTGATGATGGCGCTGAACTGCTCGACCCCGAACATGCCCATGTTGCTGACGGAGAAGGTCGAGCCGCTGAGCGACTCGGGGGTGAGGGAGCCGGCTCGGGCCGCGTTCACGACCTCCGCGGTCCGGTCGTGCAGGCCCTTGACGCTGAGCAGGTCAGCCTCGCGGACCACGGGCACGAGCAGCCCGCTGGGCACCGACACGGCCACGCCCAGGTGGACGTGCTCGTGCTTCCAGACCTGCACGCCGTCGGTGGAGGCGTTGAGCAGCGGGAACTCGCCCAGCGCCTGGACCACGGCCACATGCACGAAGTCGGTCACGCTGATCCGCGACCCGGCCGCCTTGAGCTGTGCCCGTACGCTGAGCAGGTCGGTCATGTCGACGGCCACGGTCACGGTGAAGGTGGGCACAGACGAGTTCTCGGTGAGGCGACGGGCGATCGTCTGGCGCATGCGGCTGAGAGCCTCACCCGCGCCGGCCACGTCGGTCGGGGGCGGTGGGGCCGTCGGCGCCGCAGCTGTCTGTGCAGCGGGAGCCTGCGACGTGCTCGGGGCTGCGCTTGCCGGGGGGCCGGACTCGGCGGCGGTGCGCACGTCACGCTCGACGATGCGTCCGCCGGGACCGGTGCCCGTCACCGACCGCGGATCGACCCCCAGCTCTGCGGCGACCCGGCTCGCGCGCGGGCTGATCTTGAGCTTGCCCGCCGCCGCTGGAGCTGCCGCCGGCGCTGACCCTGCGGCCGGCGCTGCCGGGACCTCGGCGACCGCTGCTCCGGCCTCCGGCGCGCGCACCTGGGGCGGCGGCGCATCTGGCGCGGAAGGTGCCGGCGGGCTGTCCGCAGACACGGCCGCAGGTGCCTCGGCCGGGGAAGCCGCGGGTACTGCCCCGCCGCCCTTCTCGGGCAGGTCCTCGCCGGGCTGGCCGATCCAGGCCACGATGGACTCCACCGGCACCGTCGCCCCTTCCGGCGCATCGATGCGCAGCAGCGTGCCCTCGTCGAAGGCCTCGATCTCCATGTTCGACTTGTCGGTCTCGATCTCGAAGAGCGGGTCGCCCTTGGCGATCGTGTCGCCCTCTGCCTTGAACCACTGGAGCACGGTGCACTCCTCGGTCATCTGGCCGGGCATGGGCATGCGGATGGGGATGGCCATCAGATGAGCCCCTTCACAGCGGTGGCGATGTCAGCGGCACCGGGCAGGAAGGCCGCTTCCAGGCCCTCGGCCTGGGGGCTGATGCCGTTGGCCGCGCCGATGCGCGCGACCGGCGCGTCGAGATCGTCGAAGGCCTCGGCCACGACGCGGGCGACCACCTCGTTGACGTAAGAACCGGAGAGGATGGCCTGCGCCGCGACCACGCAGCGGCCGGTCTTGGCCACGCTCGCGAGCACCGGCTCCATGTCCAGCGGCACCAGCGTGCGCAGATCGATGACGTCGCACTCGACGCCTTCGCCGGCGAGCTGCTCGGCAGCCTTGAGCGCATCCGGCACGGCCGGTCCCCAGGCCACGATCGTGGCATCGCCACCCTCACGCACCACTGCGGACTTGCCGATGGGCACGAGGTGCTCGCCCTCGGGCACCGGACCACGGGCCCCGTACAGGCCCTGGCTCTCGCAGAAGAGCACCGGGTCGTCCGAGCGGATGGCCGACTTGAGCATGCCCTTGGCGTCCGCCGCGTTCGAGGGGTAGACCACGACGAGGCCGGGCAGGTGGGTGAAGAGGCTCTCGAGCGACTGGCTGTGCTGGCCGCCGTAGCCCTTGCCCGCACCGACCGAGGCGCGGATGACCATGGGCACGGTCGTCTGGCCGCCGCTCATGAAGTGCCACTTGCCGGCCTGGTTGGCGATCTGGTCGCTGGCCATGAGGGCGAAGTCCATGTACATCAGCTCGACCACCGGACGCAGCCCGGCCATGGCCGCGCCGACGCCGGTGCCGATGATGGCGGCCTCGCTGATGGGCGTGTTGAAGACGCGGTCGCGGCCGAAGCGCTCCATCAGGCCCTTGCTGGCCTTGAAGGCGCCGCCGTAGTCAGCCACGTCCTCACCGTAGAAGAGGACGCGCGCATCGCGCTCCATCTCCTCGATCATGGCCTCGCGCAGGGCGTCGCGCTGGAGCATGCCCGCGTCGGTGACCTTGACCGCCGGCCGCTCGTCGTAGAGCGTGGGCGAGGCGAACTCCTCTGGCACGGCCTCGCTGACCGTACCTGCGTACATGAACTTGAGCACGTCGTCAGGGGAGGGGTCGGTGGCCTTCGAGGCGCGCTGGGCAGCCCGGGCGTTGCGCTCGGCCGCCGCGGCCTTGACCGCCGCCAGGCCCGCCTCGTCGAGGATCTTGTTCTTGACCAGCTGTCGACCGAGGCTCTCGATGGGGTCGACCGCCTTCCAGGCCTCTTCCTCCTCCTTGGTCCGGTACTCGTTACGCGGGTCGGACAGCGAGTGGCCGTAGTAGCGGTAGGTGGAAGCCTCGATGAGCACCGGGCCCTCGCCCTTGCGGCAAAGCTCGGTCGCGCGCGAGACGGCGTCGCGCACGGCCAGCACGTCCATGCCGTTGACGACCTCAGCGTGCATGCCGTCGTCGGCGAAACCCACGCCGCGCTGGGCCAGGGTCTTGACGCCCATGACCTCGTTGTCCGTGCGGTGGGTCATGCCGTAGTGGTTGTTCTGGATGACGTAGATGATGGGCAGGCCGAAGGCCTTGTCGCCTGCGAGGAAGTTGCGCCACTGGTACTGGGACGCCCAGTTGAGTGACTCGAGCACGACGCCGTTGGCATAGGCGCCGTCACCGGCGAAGCAGACGACCACGTCGTCGGTCTGCCGGTAGCGCTGGGCCATGGCCGCGCCCGTGGCGATGGGCACCGAGCCGCCGACGATGGCGTTGGCCCCCAGATGGCCGGTGCTGAAGTCACCGATGTGCATGCCCCCGCCACGACCGGCGCAGTAGCCCTCGTCCTTGCCGAAGAGCTCCGCGATGATGCGGTAGATGTGCTCCTCGAGCGCATCGGCCAGCAGTCCCTCGTGGTCCTTGGCCTTGGACCCCGGCACGCGTGCCTTGAGCTGGTCGTCGCTCATCTGGCGGATGGCGCTGAAGCCCTTGGCCACCGCGTCGCCGTGTCCGCGGTGCGACGAGCTGATGCGGTCGCTGATGCCGAGCACGGACGAGGCACCGACGGCGGTGCCTTCCTGGCCGATCGAGACGTGCGTGGGGCCGCGATACGCGAAGCCCTGCAATGGCTCGTAGCCGCCGGAGCGCAGGCGGACGATCATCTCCTCCACCTCGCGGATGGCGAGCATGTCGTCGAGCAGGTCGACCGCGGTGGCCTTGTCCAGATGGTGGCCCCGCAGCTCGTAGGCCAGGTCGCCGCTGTACTGGAAGCCGCGGACCTCCGCCGGCTTGATGGTGAAGGGCTCGAACTCCGGACGCATGTCCGAGAGGTAGAGCGTGCGGGTGTCGGTCATCGATCCTCCTCAGGCGACCAGGATGCGGACGCCGGCGTGCTCGAATGTGGCGCTGACCTCCTCGTCCAGCTCGGCGTCGGTGATGACGACGTCGATCTGGTCGAGACGGCCGGCATGGGCGAATGAACGGGTGCCGATCTTGGAGCCGTCCACCAGGAGCACGGCCTCGCGCGTGCGCGTGAGCACGTACTCCTTGGTGAAGGCCTCGGCGGGGTCGGTGGTCGTCAGGCCTGCGTCGAGTGACAGGCTGAACGTGCCCACGAAGGCATGGTCGAGATAGAGCTCGTCGAGGACCCGCGTGCTCAGGGGGCCGATGAGCGCCTGGCTCAACGCGCGCAGCTCGCCGCCGATGACGATGAGCCGGGGGCCCCCGCCGGCCAGCACATTGATCGCCGGCAGGCTGTTGGTGACGACGGTGATGTCGGTGCGATGCGTGAGCAGGCGCGCCAGCTCCAGGCAGGTCGAGCCGGCATCGAGGTAGATCTTGGCGTTGGGCTCGATCATGGCCGCGGCTCGCTCGGCGATGCGGCGCTTCTCCTCGGCGTGCGTGGCGGCCTTGGCTTCGAAGCGAGCCTCGATGGGCCGCAGGTCCACGGCCACCGCGCCGCCGTGGACACGCCGTAGCTGACCCTCTTCCTCCAGCTCGTGGAGGTCGCGACGGATGGTGGCGGTGGAGACGCCCAGCTCCTCGCGCAGGTCTTCCACGCGCACGGCATGGCGCGACTTCACGATCTCCTTCACACGCTCACGCCGCTCGGGCGCGAAGGCCACGACCGTGGGCGGAGGCAGCAGCGTGCTATCAGAATCGCTCATGAATGTGCTCTATTCGAGCACAATCGCTCACAAACGTCAACGTGCCGAGCGGCCCGGCGCCTGCGGCGTCCGGCCCGGGTGGGCCATTCCGGGTCTGTGCCCGGGCTGGCCCCCTACGAGCGTTCGAACAGCGGCTGCCCGTCGAGACTGCCACCGACGATCAGGCCGTCATCGACGCTCACGCCCGGGATGTAGCGCTCCTGGTCCTCTGCCGTTCGAGGAGGCAGACGGATGGGATCGACGTCCAGGCTCGGCTCGAGGAACTGGAACACGCTGGGCAGGACATCCTGGACCGTGGTGATGTCCGGCGGTCGTGGCCCCGGATCCTCGGGCCACCTGATGGCCAGGAACGTGCCGAAGCGGTCCTGGATGTCGAGCCGCGTGATGTCCGCTGGGTCGACGTCACTGATCTGCTTCTGGCAGGACCTCGTCAGGTACGGGCCGTGGTCGCCGTTGATGATGACCACGGCGCCAGGGTGGTTCTTCACGATCGCGTCGACGTCCTTGCGCATCTCGGAGTTGGCACGGCGGAGCCTCGATGCGTACTGCTCGACGCTATCGGCCGGGCAGGTCCCGGACAGTTCGCTGTGACTTGGTCCTGTGTGCGAATAGAGGAACAGCGGGCCGGGCTGCTTGGAGCGGATGAACGAGCGCTTCCGTTTCAGGAATCGCGGGCGCGACGGGGCGTCGAACTCCAGATCCTGCTGGAACTCCCCCTCGGAGATCCCGAGCAGCAGCGTCAGGCTGTCCTGGCCCGGCTGCGGATAGTACGTGTCATAGGCCGGCGGGGAGTTCCGGAACCAGTAGTCGCCCTTGAAGATCCCGTGCGTGCTGTAGCCCCAGTCGCGGAGGACGTCGAGGTAGGGGCCCTTGCCCGCGATCGCCTCGTAGGATCCCGGCGTATCGACGGCTCCGAGGACCCGCCCCATCGTCGCCGACGTGGCGGACGCCACCGAGTAGGCGCCGGGGTAGATCTCGAACCCCTGGGACTCGAGCCAGGCTTCCTGGTCGGAGTTGTCGATCCCATACTGGAGCATCGTCTCGTTGCCCACGTAGGCGTCGTAGGTCATGAGGAAGATGTCGGGCTCGTACTCGATGTCGCTCTCCGCGAGCGTCGCGAGTGCGCCGGCCCTCGCGTCGCTGTCTACGCTCGAAACCGGGTCGGTAGTCGCAGCTTCCGTCTCTGACTGGTCCCAGGCGACCAGGCCCACGACCGTGACCCCGAAATACAGCGCGACCAGGAGATAGGTGCCCGGGCGCTGCCTGCGGTAGAGGGCCAAGCCAGCGAGGATGATCAACGCGAACAAGCCCAGCTGCACCACCGGGTCGCCGACCGCATGCCAGGCGTTCGACCTCGTCAAGGCGGCCATGTCGAAGAGCATGAAGGTCAAGCCTACGCCCACGATCATCATCACGGTCGCCGACAGGAAGCGCGCCAGCAGGAAGGGCACCACGAGCACGAACAGGCTCGCGACGAGTGCGCAGGCGCCGATCACGAGCAGCCCGTCGGGCAGCGACAGGATGTCCCGATTGAGCCACACGTACTGCACGACCGGAGTCAGCGGCAGCAGGATCAGCCAGCCATCGGCCAGGTGCACGCGCTCGCTCGAAGCGTTCGGAGTCGCTGCCGCTGTGCGCGCCGTGCCCTCGCGTCTCGATACCCAGAGGAGCACCAGCCCGACGGCGGCGACCACACCGGCGACGACCGCGAGGACCATGACGAACTTCCGGTTCACGCCCGCGGGCAGCACCACCGCCAGGGCCAGGGCGTACGCGACGACCACGATGGCGGGCCCCAGCACGGTCCGGTAGACGGTGTCGGGCCGCAGGCGATGCAAGCCGACCGCCGCGGTCATGGGCGGGCGTGTGCGGGCGCACGATGCCCTGCCGCGTGCCGTGGCTGTCTGGTCAACCTTCTCCTCGCGTTGCCGGCCAGGGAGGCGCCGACGGCATGGGATCAGCCGTGGCTGTGCGCCGGCCGGGCGGACGCCGCGGGGAGTCTAGCACTGCACTCGTCGGGGCCCTTCCCATCTGGGGGTGGCGCCGAGTCCGGCAGGGCCACCCGCTCGCGGTGGCTGAGGGGCACGGTCCTAGGCCAGCAGCTGGCGGGCCACGTTCGCGGCCGTGGCCGCATCCTTGGCGAAGCCGTCGGCGCCGATCTCGGCGGCGAACTCGTCGGTCACGGGCGCCCCGCCGACCATGACCTTGGCCCCGGGCGCGGCGGCATGGACCGCCGAGACGGCCTCCTGCATGCCCACCATCGTGGTCGTGAGCAGGGCGCTGATGCCGATGAGGTCGGCCCCGTGCTCGGTGGCCGCGGCGGCGAAGGCGGCCGGGGCCACGTTCGTGCCCAGGTCGATGACCTCGAAGTCGGCGCCCTTCAACATCATGCCCACGAGGTTCTTGCCGATGTCGTGGAGGTCGCCCTGCACGGTGCCGATGACGGCGGTGTGCTCGGGCCTGACCCCGCTGGCTGCGAGCAGCGGCTCGAGCAGGGCGCTGGCCTCCTTCATGGCGTGGGCCGCGATGAGCATCTCGGGCACGTACACGCCCTCGTTGCAGGCGAAGCGCCGACCGACCTCGGTCATGGCCACGGTCATGGCGTCGAGCACCTCGGTGGGCCCGAGGCCCTCGTCGATCGCGGCCTGCGTGATGGCCACGGCGGTGGCGCGGTCGCCCGCCTCCACGGCGGCGGTCAGGGCAGCTAGGTCAGCCATGGTTCGAATACCTCTTCGTGGCGTGTCTTTGCGTGAGGTCCGGGCACGCGCACCGCGCGATGTGGGCGATCCCTGCGAGTCGGTCGCGTGCCTGCCGGGTCAAGGGCTCATACCGTCTGTCGGTCCCCATAGCGGCCGTACTCCCGGACCGTCTCATACAGGGCCACGATGTTCTCGATGGGTGTCTCCGGCAGCACGTAGTCGTGGCTCGGCGAGGCCACGTAGCCGCCGCCCGGCATCATCGCCCCCAGGACCTCGCGGGTCCGCTCGCGGACCAGCTCGGGCGTCCCCTCGATGAGCACGAACTGCGTGTCGATGCAGCCGTTCATCAGGATCCTGTCGCCGAACGCGGCCTTCAGTCCGGCTGGATCCATGCCCCTGGCCGAGGGCTGCAGGGCCTGCAACCCATCGAGGCCAAGCTCGATCATCACCGGGATCAGCGGCGCGAACCCGCCGCAGCAGTGCATCATCACCTTCAGCCCATAGTCGTGGCCAAGGTCGATCAGGCGCTTGAGGTGCGGCGCGAAGAACCGTCGGAACGTATCGGGGCTCATCAGTGGCCCGTTCATGCTGCCGAAGTCGTTGCCGATGAAGAAGATGTCGATGAGGTCGGCGGCCTCGTCGAAGATCCGCTCGCTGACCCCGAAGTAGTAGTCGACGATGTGCGTCTGCAGGGCATCGACCAGGGCTGGCTCCTCGTACATCTTGACGAGCAGGTTCTCCATGTCGAGCAGGTCGATGGCGTCGTGCCAGAAGGGCGACCAGTCGCCGCCGAGCACCGCGTACTCGCCGCCCCAGGCCTCGATCTCCGTCCGCAGGTGAGCGCTGCTCATCCAGGCCGGGTCCGGCCAGCGGAACCCGTGCACCTCATCGAGCGTGGCATCCGCCAAGGGGTGGCTGCGGGGCATGCCCCAGCCGTAGCCGTGGCGCTCGACGCCGAATGGCGAGCGGTAGGTGGAGCCCGCTGCCAGGTTGGCGTCCGGTCCGAGCTCGACCGGTCCGGCGTACTTCGCGTACACCCGCCGGAAGTCATCGCCCAGATAGCGCGAGAGCGCCTCGTCGTCGGCCAGCGCCAGCTGTTCGATCATGGCCTCCCGGGTCTCGGGCGCCGCGCCGAACCAGGCCGGCACCCGGTCCGGTTCCTCGAACGCGAATGCGGCCAGCACGCGCTCCCGCGATGTCATCGATCCCCGTTCGTTCGCCATCACGGTGCCCTCCGCCATCTGCCGTCTAGAACAGGCCGACCGGGCGGCCCTCGTCGTCGATATCCATGTTCACGCCGGCGGGCACCGAGGGCAGGCCCGGCATCGTGCGCATGTCGCCGGCGAGCGGGTAGATGAAGCCGGCACCGGCGGCCAGCTTGACCTCGCGGATGGGCACGCGGAAGCCGCGCGGTCGGCCCAGCAGCGTCGGGTCGTGCGAGATCGACAGGTGGGTCTTGGCCATGCACACCGGCAGCTCGCTGTAGCCCAGTCGGTCGTACTCGGCCAGGGCCCTGGAGGCAGCCGGCGCAAAGTCGACGCCATCGGCGCCATAGACCTGCGTGGCGATGGTCTCGATCTTCTGGGGCAGGGGCATCGAGTCCGGATAGAGCAGCTTGAACTCGGATGGCTCGGCTGCCGCGGCCCACACCGCCTCCGCCAGGTCCTCTGCTCCGGCCCCGCCGTCGGCCCAGTGATGCGTCACGACCGCGTCGCGTGCGCCGGCCGCCAGCGCGACCTCACGGATGGCCTCCCACTCGGACTCGGCATCGCCGGGGAAGGCATTGATGGCCACCACCGCCGGCACCCCGTAGCGGCGCACCATCTCGATGTGCGCGGCCAGGTTCTCGCCACCGATCCGCACCGCGTCGGGGTTCTCTTCGAGCAGTGCCGGGTCGAGCGGCTTGCCGGCCACGATCTTGCCCACCCCGCCGTGCATCTTGAGCGCGCGCACCGTGGCCACGACCACGGCTGCGTCCGGTGCCATCCCCGACGCGCGGCACTTGATGTCGAAGAACTTCTCCGCCCCCATGTCCGCGCCGAAGCCGGCCTCGGTGACCACGATGTCCGACGTCGCGAGGGCCACCCGGTCGGCCAGGATGGAGCTGTTGCCATGGGCGATATTGGCGAACGGCCCCGCGTGCACGAACGCGGGCCCACCCTCGAGCGTCTGCAGCAGGTTGGGCTTGATGGCGTCGAGCAGCAGCACCGTCATCGCTCCGGCCACGCCGATGTCCTCGGTGGTCACCGCGGCGCCCGCCCGGTCGGTCGCGAGCACGATGCGGCCCAGCCGGGCACGCAGGTCGAAGACGTCGGTCGCCAGCGCCAGGACGGCCATCACCTCCGAGGCCACCGTGATCACGAACTCGCTCTCGCGCGGCACGCCGTTGACCTTGCCGCCCAAGCCGATGATCACCTTGCGCAGCGATCGGTCGCTGATGTCCACCACCCGGGGCCAGCCGATGGAGTAGGGATCGATGTCCAGCTGGTTGCCGTGGTGCAGGTGGTTGTCGAGGAACGCGCTCGCGAGGTTGTGGGCGGCGCCGATGGCGTGGACGTCGCCGGTGAGGTGGAGGTTGAAGTCCTCCATCGGGATGATCTGGCTGTAGCCGCCGCCCGCCGCCCCACCCTTGATGCCGAAGACCGGGCCCAGCGAGGGCTGGCGGATGGCCACGCTCGCGCGATGGCCGATGCGATTGAGTCCCTGGGCCAGGCCGACCGTGGTGGTGGTCTTGCCCTCGCCCAGCGGGGTCGGCGTGATGGCCGTCATGACCACGTACTTGCCGCGTGGGTTCTCACGCTCCACGCGCTGCAGTCCCTCGAGCGTGACCTTGGCCTTGGTCGAGCCGTAGTGCTCGATCTCATCGGGTCGCAGGCCCAGCTCGGCGGCGATGTCATCGATGGGCCGGGGCCTGACCGAACGGGCGATGTCTAGGTCGGTACGGGTGCTCATGGCTGGTCTCCTGGGCCGGTTCGGGCGCTAGCTGTTGCGGACGGATGGCGCGCCGACCGCGACGTGGTGCGTGGCCTGGTCGCGCGCGGCGCGCATGAGGTGGGTCAGCAGGATGGCGTTGGTGAGCGGCCCCACGCCCCCGGGCACGGGCGCGATGGCGGCGGCCACGGTCGAGGCCGAGCCGAAGTCGACATCACCGACCAGGCCGTCCTCGGTGACGTTGATGCCCACGTCCACGACCACGGCTCCGGGCTTGAGCATGTCGCCGCGCACGAGCCCCGGATGACCCGCGGCCACGACCACGATGTCAGCGGTTCGCAGCACCGCACCAAGGTCCCGCGTGCGTGAGTGGCACATGGTGACGGTGGCATGCTCGCGCAGCAGCAGCAGCGCCGCGGGCTTGCCGATGACGTTGGAGCGACCGATGACGACCGCGTGTGCCCCGGCCATCTCCACGCCCGACTGTTTGAGCAACTCCACCGAGGCGTGCGCGGTCGCCGGCAGGTAACCCTCGTAGCCCAGGGCGAGGAGGCCGGCGTTGAGGGGATGGATGCCGTCGATGTCCTTGCGCGGGTCGAGCGAGTCGAGGACGGTCCGCAGCGGGATGCACTCGGGCAGCGGTTGCTGGACGATGATGCCGGCGACCTCGTGCTCCGCTCCCAGGTCACCGAGGGTAGCCGCCAGCTCCGAATTCGGGGCAGTCGCCGGCGAGCTCCACCAGCCGGCCGCCGATGCCCACGCGTTCGCAGCCGTCGAGGATCCGACGCAGGTAGACCATCGACGGTGCGTCGGCACCGACCACCACGATGGCCAGCTGGGGGGTGTAGCCGAACTCCTCCCTGAAGGCGGCGACATCGGCTGCGACGCCCTCGCGGATCTCGGCCGCGACCGGCCCGCCCTTGAGCAGTCGGATGCTCACGACGACAAGCGGCCCTCGCGGAAGGCCGTGATGAAGGCCATGCCGAAGGCGTCCTCTCCGCGGAGCATCGCGCGTGCCAGGGTGTAGCCCTCCGAATCGCGGTCGGGGTTGAGAGCTGAGGATACGTCGGCCACGGGGTCGATGATGCCGCTGTCCAGGCCGGCATCGACGCACAGGTCGAGGAAGACGTCGCTGATGATGCGCCGGGCGGGCAGCCCGAAGCTGATGTTGCTGACGCCGCCGGTGACGTGGATCTGGTCACCGAATCGCTCGCGGATCGCCTTGATCGCGTCGAGCACCGCCTGCCCGGCCAAGGGGTCGACGCCGATGGGGATGACCAGCGGATCGACGTAGAGGGAGTCGAGCGGGAGGCCCGCCTCGATGGCCAGGCCCACGATCTCCTCAGCCCGCTCGATCCGATCTTGCGTACCCGAGGGCATGGCGGCGCCGGTGCAGGAGAGCACGACCGGTGTGCCGCGGCCGCGAGCCAGCCCCAGCACCTCTGGGCGCTCGGTGGAAGCCGAGTTGATCATGGGCGCGGCCCCGCCGGCCCAGGACTCATCGATGGCCTCGAGCCCCGCCTCCAGCACCGCGGCATCGGATGAGTCGATGGACAGGGGCACGGTCGAGACCGGTCCGACCGCGGCCACCAGCCAGTGCATGGCCTCCAGCCGTCCGCCCACATCGTGGCTGATCTCGTCGACGTTGAGGTCCAGGTAGTCGGCACCACCGTCGATCTGACGCTCGGCCATCCAGGCCACGTAGCGGGCGGCAGTATCGGCGGTCTCGCCGCCAGCGAGGCCTTGTCGCACCGCGGCCATGACGTGCTTGATCCGCTGCGAGGTCTCGAACTCCTTGGACTCGACGATCGAAGCGGGCAGCGGCAGCCAGGTCTCGACGTCTCCGTCGGGGAAGCGCACGCCAGGACGGCCATCGGGCGCGATGCCACCGCGCACGCCCTCGCGCTTGACGACGCGGCTGCAGTGGATGTTCTCGCCGATGATGATGAACTCGGTGCCGTCCTCGGCTTGCCTCACGCCTCTTCTCCTTGTCGTGTCTGCCGTAGTGGTCGCGGCCCAGGAAGGTGTTGGCCCAGGCACTGGTGCCGCGGAGCGCGTTGTCCCCGATGACCGGCGCGCGCTCGAGCATGGTCATGGCCTCACCATAGGGGCGGAGCCGGTCGTAGGCCTGCGTCCAGACGCAGGGTTTGCCGGGCACCTCGCACTCGCCCTCGACCGAGCCGCCGCAGGGCCCGTTGCGCTGGTTCTTGGCGCAGGCACCCTCGGGGCACTGATAGGCGATGTCCGGCAGGGAGCAGTCGCCGCAGTCCTGGCAGTCGAACAGCGGCACCTTCACGGCCTGCTCGAATACGTGCGCCGGCCAGCTCAGGTGCGCCGACTCGAGCGCGCCGTACACGCGCGAACCCACTTCGAACCCACGCGACCCGGGCTCGAAGGCCACGTCATGCACGAGTCGGTTGAAGCGGTAGAAGAGCGGGACACGCTTGGTGCGGGTCGGCGGGCTCGGCCGGTCGGACGCGAGCTGCGGCACGTCGCCGACCTCGTACAGGCGGTAGGGGGCGGCCTCGGGGAAGTGGATGTCAGGCAGGAGTGCCTGCCACTCGGCGGCCAGCGCATCGGCCAGGACCAGGACCCGGTCGATCTCGGCGGCATCCCGCTGGCCCGCGATGTAGACGCCGGCATAGCCCAGGCCCCGGGCGACCGCCACCTGCTTGGCCGCGAACTCGAGGAAGGCAGCCCGGCCCTTGTCCGCTGCTGCCGCCTGTCCCTCGACCCACGTCCGCAGGCTGTCGCTGAGCCGGATGCCCGGGACGCCGTCGGTATTGAAGACGCGGGCCACGCCCCGCGACAGGATGTAGACCGAGGCCATCAGCGGGATCGGTCGCGGCTGGGTCATGTTCCACCGCAGCAGCTCGGACCAGCTACGCGTGTCATACCCGACCTGGGTGATGGCCAGGTCCGCTCCGGTGCGCACCTTCATCGCGAGCTTGAGGTACTGCGGCACCAGGTCCGCCTCGAGCGCCTTGAAGGGGTTGATGGCACAGCCCACCGTGAAGCGCAGGCCCTGGGTGTCGGCGTCTCGGAGCATGGCGATGAGCCCGACCGAATCGATGTCGAAGACCGCCCGCGAGCGGCCGCCGAAGCCTTCCTTGGGGTAGTCGCCGCTGAGGGCCAGGACATTGGTCAGGCCCTCGCTGGCCAGTCCGTAGGCCGTGGACTGGAGGGCTGCCCGGCTGCGGTCGCGACAGGCCAGATGGACCACGCACTCCGCGCCCATCTCCTCGATGGCGTGGCCGAGGGTAAGCGGCCCAAGGCGCACGAAGCCGCCGGCGTTATCGGTCACGGTGAGGGCGGTGACCCGCTCGTCGGCGGCCAGCTGACGGGCCGTCTCACGATGGCGCTCACCGGCCGCATCCTGCAGGGGACCGGCCCACGGCACCAGCTCCACGAGCGTGGTGCTGCCGTCGTTGCGGGCGAGCGAATCGGCGAACCTGCTCATCAGCGGTACTCGTCGACCGCTTGATACATGGCCTCGATGTTCTGCGGCGGCACGTCCGGCAGCATGTTGTGGGCGGTCGCGAAGACGAACCCGCCACCCGGTGCGAAGGCCTCGATGTTGCGGCGCACGTGATCCTTCACCTCCGCCGGCGAGCCCTTGGGCAGGACCTGGCGGGTGTCGGCGCCGCCGCCCCAGAAGGTGATGGCGTCGCCGAACTCGGCCTTCAGCTTGGCCGGCTCCATGTCGCGCGCAGAGATCTGCACCGGGTTGAGGATGTCCACGCCGGTCTCGATGATGTCCGGCAGCAGGTCGTACAGCGAGCCGCAGCTGTGCAGGAACGTCTTCATCGAGCTGCGCTCGTGGACGTACGCGTTGAGCGCCGCGTGCCGGGGCTTGAAGATGTCGCGATAGGTCTGGGGCGACATCAGGGGGCCGTTGTCCATGCCCAGGTCGTCGCCGAAGCGCACGATGTCGACGAGGTCGCCGACCGACTCGATGACGTGGTCGAGCGTGTCGAAGTGGATCTCCAGCAGCGCGTCGAGGAGGCGCTCCACGTTGGCCCGGTCCACCACCAGGTCCATGAGGAAGTTGTCGATGCGGCGCAGGAACGTGCCCCACTCGAAGAGGTTGCAGCCGACCACCACCATCAGCGCCCGGTCGCTGGACTCGCGCAGCGCCAGCGTCTGCGCGCGCAGCGTCTCCCAGAAGCCCTCGTCGCCGGCGTGGTCCCAGGGGCTGTGCACCAGGCCGGACCAGAGCACGCAGCGGCATGACCTCCGGAAGGCCGGCGAAGTCGTCGGGGTAGCCGTCGAGATAGGGGAAGTAGGTCTGGTCGAAGAAGGCCGCGCCCCTTGGGCATGGCCGCGATGCGCAGGCCATCCCCGGTGAAGGCCTCCAGCGAGCCGTCATCCTGCCGGACCGGGTCGAACCAGGCCGGGACCTCGGTCTCCACGCCGCTGGGCAGCGTGAGGGGTTTCCAGTCCCCGTCATCCGCGTCGAACGTGCGGCCGATGTCGATCGCGTCGATGCGCAGGCGGTCGAGCAGCTCGTCGGACGGCTGGGCCAGCTGCTGCACCACGTCGTAGACCCGCGTGCGCTGGTCGGCCAGGCCCAGGTGCCTGACCAGGTTGGCATGGGCCACCGCCGAGATGCCCGAGCTGGGGTTCGAGCCCAGGTCGACGGGCAGGCCGTCGGGCTCCTGGTGTGCGATCGCGGCCAGCACGCGCTCGCGAGAGGACATCGGCTCGTCGGACATGATCACGCCTCCGGCAGGTCGAGCGGGTACTGCCCGTACTGCCGGACCAGCTTGACGATCAGATCGTAGGTCTGGCCCGCGACGTCGCTCGAGACCGAGTGGTCGGACATGAAGACGTACCCACCGCCGTAGGCCGCGTGGAGCCGGTGCAGCACCTCGCGTCGGACCTCGTCGGGGTCACCCCGCTCCCACACGCGCATGTCGCTGTTGCCGCAGAACGTGAGCCGGTGGCCCAGGCGCTCGCGCAGCTCCACCACGTCCAGGCCGGCCTTGGCTTCGAGCGGGTTGTAGCCGTCGAGGCCGATCTCGATCATGTCCTCGAGGTAGCTGTTGGCGTTGCCGCAGCCGTGGAACATGACCGGCAGCCCGTGCGCGTGGGACAGCTCGATGATGCGCGCGATCGTCGGCTTGTAGTACTTGCGCCAATAGGCCGGGCCCATGAAGAGGCCCTTCTTGTAAGCCGCATCACCCCAGATGACCATGCCGTCGAGGAGTCCTTCCGCGGCCTCGATCTGGGCCCTGGCCACCTCGTAGCTGAAGTCGCCGATCCGCAACAGCTGCTCACCGAAGCGCTCGGGGTACTCACCGATCCAGGTCAGCGTGTTGAGCTGTCCCAGCAGGCGCGTGGTGATCTCGGAGGCCTCGGTGATGCTGCCGTAGACGGGGAAGTCGGGGTGCAGGCCGCGGAGGGTCTCGACCCACGGCGGGCTGTCGCGCTCGAAGCCGTCGCCGACGCCCGCGATCTGGTTGTCACCAGCCTCGAAGATAGCGGCGCCGATCGTAGGGATCGTCGAACTCGAAGGCCTCCATCTTCTCGATGGTGTCGGTCTCCCAGCTGATCTGCTCGGGCATGGGCAGGTCGAAGCGCTTGCGGATGGTGGTCTCGAAGCCCGTCTTGATGACGACCTCCTCGTCGTCCTCCCGGATGGTCTCGAACTGTCGGATGTGGGGGTCCATGTTGGGGACCGTGACGATGAAGTCGAGGTCGTAGTGACGGTAGGGGTCGGCGTCATCGGGCAGCCCCAGCTCCTGCCGCCAGCGCCTGGTGAAGCGAGCCCCAGAAGAAGTCGCTGATGGGCACGCGATCTGGCTCTTCGTGGGTGTAGGTCTTGCGCAAACGCTCCAGCTTGGCCAGCGCGTTGGCGCTGCGCTCCACGCTCGTGGAGTACTTGGCGGATCCGAAGAAGGTCATCGGCTCTTCACCCCCTCACGCTTGGGCCGCGCCGACCAGCCGGCGTGCGACGTCGGCTGCGGCGCCGGCGTCCTCGGCGAACCCGTCGGCGCCGACCTCCGCGGCGAACTCGGCGCTGACCGGCGCACCGCCGACGAGCACCTTGGTCTGGACGCCGGTGGCCTTGACCGCGGCCACTGCCTCGCGCATGTGCGGGACGGTGGTCGTCAGCAGCGCCGACATGCCCACGATGTCCGGTCGGTGCTCCCTGGCCGCGGCTGCGAACTCGGCGGGTGTGACGTTGACGCCCAGGTCGATGACCGCGAAGTTGGCGCCGCGCCACATCATGCCCACGAGGTTCTTGCCGATGTCGTGGAGGTCGCCCTGGACCGTACCGATGACCGCGGTGTGCGGGGCCTTGATCCCGCTCTCGGCGATGAGCGGCTCGAGGATGGCCAGGCTGGCCTTCATGGCGTTGGCCGCGATGAGCATCTCCGGTACGAAGATCTCGTCCTTCTGGAACTGCTCGCCGATGACGGCCATGCCCGGGACCAGGCGTCCCTCGATGATGTCGGCGGGCGCCTCGCCCTCCTCGAGGCATGCCTGAGTCAACTCGGTCGCGGCGGCCCTGTCGCCATCGATGATGGCCTGTGTCAGTGGATGCACCTGTACCAAGTCCGAACCTCCCCTCCGCCCCGCGCTGCACGGGGATCGCCTGTGTGGCAGCCGCCGGTCAGGGACCGTCTGCTTCGATGGTGATGACCTGGCCCGTCTCCCCCGAGCGATAGAGCGCGTCGACGAGGGCCAGGGTCTTGATGTTGTCGTGCGCGCACGACTCGGGGTCGTGGCCTTCCTCCATGGCCATCAGCAGCGACCGCACCGGTCCCAGGAAGGCGTCGGGAACCCAGCGGCGCGTGACGGGGTAGGGCAGCCACCCGTCCGTGGGCAGGACCCGGCTCCAGAGCTCGAGCGTGTCTGGTCGCCCGTGTGGATACTCGGCCAGCAAGCCGAGGTTGCCGCGGATGGAGCCCCCCGAGCCATCGATGCGGAAGCGTGCCTCGTTGTCCCGCGCGGGGTTCTCATGATTAGCGTGGACGACGGCGCGCAGATCACCCGGGTACATCAGCACGCTGACCGTCCGCGTCTCACCGACCGGGCGCTGCCCCGGCAGCCGCCACTGTGTGCCGAAGACCGAGGTGGGCTCGCCGAAGAAGGCGCGGATGGTGTCGATGTAGTGGATCGAGTGGAAGTACAGCTCCAGCTTGGGGACCTGGCCCAGCCAGCCCCAGTCAGCGAACCCCGTGTCGATGTTGACGTAGAACGACATCGTCGCGACCTCGCCCAGCCAGCCTCGTTCGATCATGGCCCGGGCCGCCAGCATGCCCTCCTCGTAGCGCATCTGCTGCTGGACAGCCACGAGGCGCCCGCGCTCCTCCGCCCGGTGCACGATGCGTCGGGCCTCAGCCAGGTCGAGTGCCAGCGGTTTCTGGCACATCACGTCCTTGCCGGCATCGAGCGCCCGCAGGGCGATCTCCACCTGGGCCTCGGGCACGACCGCGATGTCGATGACCGCGACATCAGGGTCAGCGAGCAGAGCGTCGAGGGTGTCATGGACGCGAGGGATGCCGTGCGCCTCGGCCAGTCGCTCGGCGTGAGCGCGGTTACGGCCCCAGATGGCCGCGACCGGGATATTGGCCGCCTTGTACGCGGGCAGGTGGCCGACGTCGAGCACGGCGCCCGTGCCCACGATCCCGAAGGGCTTGAGGTAGCGTTCAGGGATGGACAGGTCGCAGGCAGCCGCGATCTCAGCCAGCTCATCGATCACGTTCGTGCTCCGGGAGTGCCCATGCCCACCTCCTGCTTCTCTCCTGTATAGCAACTGGCGCGGCTGTGGTCAACCGGTTGACCGGCCTGCCCTCAGGGGTCCGAACGAACCTTGATGTAGGCCGACGTCCCCGGCCGGCCGGTGCCGGGCGGCGGCGGCGCGACGGTGGCGCCGGGGGAGACCCCGATGGCCTCCTGCAGCGTCTCGTGGATGGGCGCGTCCCAGGGATTGTCGAGCACCAGCTCCACGGCCCGGCGGCCGAGCTCACGCAGGGGCATCTCGACGCAGGTCATGGCCGGTTGGCGGTAGTCCTCGGCCGGAAGCTTGTGCAGCGCGATGAGCGACAGGTCGCCTGGCACCGATAGGCCCAGCTGGTGAAGGGCGTGCCAGACGCCGAGGCCCTCGTTGGCGTCTGCCGCGACGATGGCCGTGGGTGGCTCCGGGCTGGCCATGAAGGCACGGACGGCAGCCGCCCCGCCCTCGGGCGTGTAATCGGCGCTCACCAGCCACGTGGGATCCAGCCACAGGTCAGCCGCGGCCATGGCATCGCGGAAGCCGTCCTGGCGACGCTCGGCCGTGTCCACGCCGGCCGGACCGCCGGCCCAGCCGATGCGCGAGTGGCCGTGGTCGATGAGGTACTGGGTGGCCAGGCGCGCCGCGCGCTCATCGTCGAGGATGACCCAGCGATCCGCCCCACCGGAGCGCCGGTTGACCAGCAGGGTCGGCACCCGTGGATCACGGAACAGCTCGTCCGCATCGTAGCCGGCGCGCAGTCCGGCCACGAGCGCGCCGTCCACCGCGCCGCTGCGCAGGAGGCGCAGGTAGCGCTCGCTGAGCTCGCCTTCGTGGGAGGCCGTCCACAGCAGCAGGCCGCGCTCCTCGGCCACCTCCTCGGCACCGTCGATGATGGGCACGATGAGGGGGTTGCCCGAGGGCACCAGGAGACCGATGGCGCCGGCGCGGGCGCGGGCCAGGCCGCGGGCGTGGAAGTTGGGCCGGTAGTCCAGGGCTGCGGCCGCATCCTTCACCCGCTGGCGGGTCTCGTCGCGCACGCGCAGGGCAGGATCGCCGCTCAGGACCTTGGAGACGACCGCGCGGTCGACCCCCGCCTCGCGGGCCACGTCGGCGATGGTGGTGCGACCCTGCTCCCTCATGGTCGGTCCCAGCATGCGCGCATCGGACCCCTTGGTCAACCGGTTGACGGGGGTCGTCGGCGAGGGCTACCGTCTGTCGCGGACGTGGGCGGTGACGAGCGTCAGCCGCGCCCACGGGAGAAGGAGCAGGCGATGCGTTTCGGCGTCCTCGGCGTCATCTGGAGCGACTGGACCGACGTCGACTACGAGCGGGTCGCCTTCGCCCGCGAGCTCGGCTTCAGGGGCATCGGCGCGCACCTCACCGTGCCTGCGTCCACGATCAGCGAGGCCGTTGCCGACAACGTGCGCGACTGCATCGCCGGCAACGGCCTGGACTTCCTGCAGCTGTGGGGCCCATACCCCACGATCATCGGCCCGGACGAGGAGGTCCGCCGTGCCGGCGTGGCCGGGGCCGTCGACATCGTCCGGCTGGCCGCGCGCCTGGGCGTGCCGGAGGCCGGCGTTCGGCCCACCAGCCACAACCCCCGCGGCGACTGGTGGCCGCATCCGGAGAACCACAGCGGGGCCAGCGAGGAGCGGCTGGTGCGCAGCCTTTCGGAGATCGTGGAGATCGCGGTCGCGGAGGGGGTGAAGGTCGTGCTGGAGGCGCACGCCACCTCCACGCTCGACTCGCCGGCCCGGATCCGGCGGGTCATCGAACGCACCGATCCGGCCTCGGTCACGGTCAACATCGATCCCGTCAACTTCGTGCGGGACCTGCCCACGGCCTTCGACTCCACGGCCATGATCGAGGAGTACTTCGACGTCTGTGGCGCCTACTGCGGGACCGTCCAGGTCAAGGACTACTACCTCGAGGACCGGTTCGTGGTCCACATCTCCGAGACCATCCCCGGGACGGGCATGTTGGACATCGACACCGTGCTGCGGCGGACCGAGGCCCTGGATCCCGAGATGTACGCCGTGGTGGAGCACCTGCCGATGTCCCAGATCGGACTGGCCAAGCGCCATCTGACCGAGCGGGCGGCCGCCCTCGGCATCGAGGTCCGCTGAGGGTGGAGGCACCCGAGACCCCCGAGTCCATCGACGCCGTGCGCTGGCGCGAGCTGGCCGAGCAGTACCTGTGGATGCCCTACTCACCGCCGGGCGCGCAGGGCTCGGTACGCGACCAGATCAGGGTCATGACCCACGGCCGGGGGGTGCTGACCTGGGATGCCGAGGGCCGCGAGTACCTCGATGGCACCTCCGCCCTGGAGGCGCTCATCCTGGGCCACGGCGACGAGGAGGTGGTGGAGGCCATCGCCCGGCAGGCACGCACGATGTCCTTCGTCGACGTCTTCCGCTTCGTGACCCCGCCGCAGGTGGAGCTGGCCGCGGAGCTGGTAGCGGCGTCGCCGGGCATGGCCATGGCTCACTTCACCCCTGGCGGGGCGGAGGCTGACGAGGTGGCCATCAAGATGGCGCGCCAGTACCACGCGCTGCGGGGCGAGCCCTACCGCATGAAGGTCATCACCCGCCAAGGCGCGTTCCACGGGGTCACGGCCGGGGCCATGGCCCTCGACGGGCAGTACTTCGCCTCCCGCAACGTGGTCTACGACGGCGGTCTCAACTGGGGTCGGACGGTACCCGCGGGAGCCTGCGGACGATGCGACTTCGGCAAGGCCAGCCGCCACCTGGCCTGTGTCCATGCCATCGAGGCGACCATCCGCGCGGAGGGTCCCGAGACGGTGGCGGCCGTGGTGGTGGACCCATGCGCTACGGCCATCGCGGTGTCGGTCCCGCCCGTGGGCTACCTGCGTGATCTGCGGGCGGTCTGCGATGGCCACGGCGTGTTGCTCATCGTCGATGAGGTCATCACCGGCATGGGTCGCACGGGGAAGCTGTTCGCGACCGAGTGGGATGGCATCCGGCCCGACTTCATCACCCTGTCCAAGGCCCTCAGCTCGGGCTACGTGCCCATCGGGGCTGCTCTCGTCTCGCCCCGGGTCCGCGATGCGTTCACCGAGCACGACGGCGTCTTCCGTCATGGGCACACCTACGCCGGCCATCCCGTGGCTGCGGCGGCCGCGCTGGCCGTCTTGCGTCGGGTCATCCGCGACGACCTGGCGGCGCGCGCCGCGACCCTCGGGCAGCGCCTGCTGGAGGGGGCTCGTTCGCTCGCGCACCATCGTGTCTTCTGGGATGTGCGCGGCAAGGGCCTGCTCCTGGGCCTGGAGATCGTGCGCGATCAGGGTACCGGCGAGGACTTCCCCGACCCGCTCGCGGCTGGCAACGCCCTGCGCATCGCGGCCCGGGAACGCGGGCTGACGACCCTCCTGCTCCATCCGGGCAACGTCCTCTTCGTGGCCCCGGCGGTAGTCGCGACGGAGGCGCAGATCGACCGCCTGGTGGCCATCCTCGATGACGCCCTGGGCGACGTGGAGCGCACGCTCTGATGGCCGCTGGACTCCCTCCGGGGCTGGCTGGTCACGCTACCTTCCGAGACGTGGTCAACCGCTTGACTTTGGCTGCGCCGACGGACTACCGTGACCGGGTTGCCGCGGGGGACCGCGGCATGAGGGGCTCGAAAGGAGGTCGTACGTGATCGTCGACAGCCACCAGCACTTCTGGGACCTCGAGGCGGTCGAGTACCCGTGGCTGGTACCTGACTACGGGCCCATCTACCGCACCTTCGAGCCGGCCGAGCTGGAGCCACAGCTGGCCGCGGCGGGCGTGGACAAGACGGTGCTGGTGCAGGCTGCCAACTCGTTCGAGGACACCGACTCCATGCTCCGGCACGGCCAGCGCTACGACTGGATCGGCGCGGTCGTGGGCTGGGTGCCACTCGAGGATGCCGCCGCCACATCGGCCGCTCTCGACCGCTACCTGGCCAACCCGCTGTTCAAGGGCATCCGCCACCTCAACCACGAGGAGGCCGACCCCGATTGGCTGGTCAGACCGGCCGTCATCGATGGCCTCAAGGTGCTCGAGGAGCGTGGCCTGCCCCTCGACGTCGTGGCGGTGTACCCGCTGCACCTGGGCCACGTGCCCGCCCTGGCCCAGGCCTGTCCGGCACTGCCCATCGTCATCGACCACCTGGCCAAGCCGCCCATCGCCAGTGGCGACTACGGCGGCTGGAAGGAGGGCCTGCGTGCAGCGGCGGAGCATCCCAACGTCCAGGCCAAGATCTCCGGCCTCAACACCGCGGCCGATTGGCAAACGTGGACCGCATCCGACCTGGTGGAGTCCATCGGCTTCGCGCTCGAGGTCTTCGGAGCCGAGCGCCTGATGTTCGGTAGCGATTGGCCGGTGGCCATCCTCGCGGGCGACTACGCCAAGGTCTGGCGGGAGACCGACGCTGCGCTCGATGAGCTGGGGGTGGAGGGCAGCGACCGAGCGGCTGTCCTGGGACGCACCGCCACCCGCTTCTACTCGATCGAGGGGGCATGATGAAGCGCTACGGACAGCTGATCGGGCTCAAGCCCGAGCATTACGACGAATACACCAAGGCCCACGCGGACGTGTGGCCGGGTGTCCTCGCCAAGATCAGCGAATGCAACATCCGCAACTACTCCATCTTCCATCGCCAGGGCCAGCTGTTCGCCTACTTCGAGTACGTGGGCGACGACTTCGAGGCCGACATGCAGAAGATGGCCGACGACCCCGAGACCCAGCGATGGTGGGACTGGATGATGCCCCTGCAGGCCCCTTTGGCCGATCGCGCTGAGGGCGAGTGGTGGAGCGACATGGAGGAGGTATTCCATACGGACTGAGGCATAGCCAACTGCACGTCAGCGGACGAACACGGCCCAGCCGAAAGGGACGGCCAGGGCTCCAGATCCTGCAAGAGGAGGAGGACACGTGCGAGACAGCAAGACCATCACCCGCCTGGCAGTGCCGATGGCGGCCGCCCTCGCGGTCAGTGCGCTGGGCGCGGGCTCGGCGATGGCCCAGGAAGGGCCGGCCTACGCCGGCCTGGACAAGGACCTCTCGGGCATCACCATCAAGATGGCGACCATCGGCGGCCAGCCATACGAAGCGATGTACGACTCCATCGGCAAGTTCGAGGACGAGACTGGCGCGACCGTCGAGATCGTCTTCCTCGGCGATGGCTTCGAGATCGACCGCTATCTGAAGACCAACTACGCGGCCGGCACGACCGACTTCGACGTGGCCTGGAACCACACCAGCTTCATGTCGCAGTACACCAACTTCGTGGAGCCCCTGCAGGACTACTTCACGGCCGACGAGCTGGCGGCGTTCTCGCCCAGCATCATCGATGCCGCCACCATCAACGGGGATCTTCAGCTCATCCCGCGTCACGCTGACATCAGCGCGCTGCACTATCGCCTCGACCTGTTCGAGGACCCGGACCTGCAGGCCGCCTTCGAGGCCGAGTACGGCTATCCGCTGGCTCCCCCGACCACGCTCGAGCAGATGTACGACATGGCCGAGTTCTTCGTGGGCCAGGGCGTCGTCAAGTACGGCACCCAGTTCGCGGGCAAGGAAGAGGCCCTCGCCGGTCGCTTCTATGAAGTCCTCTTCGCCAACGGCGGCGATTACTTCGACGCCGACCTGAACCCCATCTTCGATTTCGGAAGCGGGCGTCACGTCCGCCACATGGATGCGGGACCTCTACGCCAACGGCCTCGTCCCGCCGGACACCCCCAACCTGCTGTGGCCCGAGGTCGCGGCCAACTTCTGCAACGGCGATGTCGCCTTCTACCTGGAGTGGTACGGCTGGTACTCGTACTTCCAGGATCCCGAATCCTGTCCTGCCGTCGCCGGCAACTTCGGCCTGACCCGTGGTCCGGTGGGCACCGCTGACGTCCATACCGGCTGGGCCGGTGCGCATGCCTTCAGCGTGGCCAAGTCATCCCAGAACAAGGAAGCCGCCGTCCAGCTGGTGAAGTTCCTCACCTCCGAGGCGGTCGAGTACGACGAGGCCAAGCTTGGTGTGCTGCCCGTCCGCGCCGACGTTTCCGCCCTCATCCTGGCCGATGCCGAGGCGTCCGACGTGCCGCTCGACAGTGAGCGCGTCGCCCTCGCCGATGTGCAGGTCAGCCAGGACTTCCGGACACCGCCGCTGTTCCCGGATTGGATCAGCTTCACCAACGAGTGGTATCCCACGCTGCAGTCCATCATCCTCGGCGACATGAGCGTCGACGAGGGCCTGGCCAAGGGCGTGTCGGATACGGTCGAGCTGCTCGACAGCCTCGGCTACTAGCCCGATATACAAGACCGTCCTGTGTCGGAGAGGCCGCGCCGCCCGGTGCGGCCTCTCCGCACATCCTCCGCGCTGATGACACGCCTCCCATGACCTCGAACGTAGCGCCTCTCTTCGAGCCGACACCAAGTCCGCCCAGGGAGTCCCGGTTCACGCGCCTGCGACGCCGCCAGTGGTTCCCCTATCTCATGACCCTGCCGGCATTGCTGGTCGTGCTCGCCGTCGTGGTCTTCCCGATGGCCTACGCGCTCTACGTGTCGTTCACGCCCTTCCACCTCCTGCGCCCGGACACGACCTCGGCCCTCGTGCCGGCGGAGATGTTCGACAACTACGCCCGCCTCGCACGGGACGACGTCTTCTGGCGGGCGCTCCGGAACACCGTCATCTTCATGGCTGTCACGGTCAACGCGTCCCTGGTCATCGGTTTCGGGCTGGCCATGATGATGGCTCGGATGACCTTTGCGGTAGGACCGGCCCGGACGCTGCTGATGATCCCGATGATGTTCGCGCCGGTGCTCATCGGCTTCCAGTTCGCCTGGTTCTTCAACGCCACGGTCGGTCTCGTCAACAACGCACTCATCACGCTGGGGCTGATCTCGCAACCGATCGCCTTCCTCATCGACGAGCCCACCGGCATGATCTCGCTGATGCTGGCCTCGATCTGGATGATGGTCCCCGTCGTGAGCATCGTGCTCCTGGCCGGCCGATTGTCCCTGTCAGAGGAGTTGTATGACGCCGCGTCGGTCGACGGCGCCTCGGTCTACCAGCGCCTTCGGCACATCACCATCCCGCAGATGCGACCGTTCTTCGTCATCGTGCTGCTGCTGCTCTCGCTGGACATCGCGCGCTCCTACGACATCGTGCGCATCATGACCGACGGCGGTCCGGCGCACCGCACCGAGCTCATCTGGACCTATGCGGGCCAGTTGGCCATCCGTGGCTCCCAGTTCGGCATGGCCTCGGCGATGTCGATGACCGGCGTCGTGCTCGGCGTGGCCTTCACCTTCTACCTGTTCCGCCAGATGATGGGCCTGCGAAAGGACATGGGATGACCAGCCCCGCGCCGACTGTCTCGACCGCCGCCGCGCCGGCCAAGCCTCGCTCCACCGCGCGTCGTCGCATCCACTGGCGCGATGTCGGGGCCAACTGGCTCGCCTTCACCGTCCTGACCCTGCTCGCGCTGCCAGCCATCTGGATCATCCTCACGGCCTTCCGGCCGAACCTGGAGGTCAATGCTTCGCCGCCCATCTGGATCCCGCAGCGCATCACGCTCGATGCCTTCGGGCAGCTCTTCGGACTCAATCCCGGCCTCGCCGCCGGGGTGCCGGTGGGGAGCTACATGTTCAATTCGTTGTCGGTCGCGCTGATCGCCACGGCGGTGTCGGTGCCCATCGGCACCGCCGCGGGCTATGCCTTCTCGCGCTTCGATTTCGTGGGCAGCCGGGTCATCCTGCTGGTGCTCTTGCTGACCCGCGCTGTTCCGGGTATCGCCCTGAGCCTGCCGCTGTTCCTGCTCATGCGCACGATCGGCCTGGTCGACACCATCCACGGCCTCGCGCTCGTGTACGTCGCCCTCAACGTCCCCTTCACCGCCTGGTTGATGGATGGCTTCTTCCGGCGTATCCCCAGGGAGCTTGACGACGCCGCCTTCGTGGACGGGGCCAGCCATTGGCAGACCTTCTGGAAGATCGACTTGCCCTTGGCCCTGCCGGGCCTGGGTGCCGCGGCCGTCTTCGCCTTCCTCGCTGCCTGGAACGAGTATCAGATCGCCAGCGTCATGACCAAGACGCCCGCGGCCAAGACATTCCCGGTCGGGCTGTTCGACTTCACTGGTCAGTTCACGGTCGACTGGCGGGGCATGGCTGCGATGTCGGTGTTGATGATGATCCCGGCGGTCCTGTTCGTGATATTGATGTCGCGCAGCCTGACGAGGGGCCTGACATTCGGAGCGGTGAAGGGATGACGAGATGAGCGAGTACTCCTCCTCTTGGCGCATCGAGACCGGTGCCGGTCGCGAGCTGCGCATCGGCATCATCGGCGCCGGCGGCATCATCTCGGGTGCGCATCTGCCCGCCTACCAGGCGGCCGGTCTCCAGGTCAGCGCCATCTACGACATCGACCGGGAGAAGGCCACCGAGGTCGCGCGCGACTTCGACATCCCGACCATCGCCGATTCTGCACAGGAGCTGGCCCTGCGCGAGGACGTGGACATCGTGGACGTGGCCGTCCTGCCCTGGATCCAGCCGCAGGTCGTGGGCGTCGTGGCCGAGGCGCACAAGCACATGCTCTGCCAGAAGCCGCTGGCCATGGACTACGCCACGGGCGTGTCCATGGTCGACACGGCCGAGCGGGCTGGCGTGCGCCTGGCCGTCAACCACCAGATGCGCTGGGACGCCGGCATCGCGGCCTCACGGGACCTCGTGGCCCGGGGTGCGCTCGGTCGGGTCACGGAGGCCCAGATCCAGGTGTCCGTCTCGACGCCCCTGCACATGTGGGCCTGGATCGCCGAGATGCCGCATCTCGACATCAAGGTCCACAGCACGCACTACCTCGACGCGTTGCGCTCCATCCTCGGTGACCCCGTGTGGATCACCAGCATCCATGGCCGCTACCCGGAGCAGGCGCCGGTGGTCGGAGAGACCATGACCAAGACCGTGCTCGAGTATCCCGATGGGGTCCAGGCGCTGGTTGCTACCAACCACTACAACGAGCACGGGGCACCCTACGCCGAGTTCCGCATCCTCGGCACCGAGGGCACGTTGCAGGGCACGATCGGCCTGATGTACGACTATCCCAACGGCCGGCCGGACACGCTCGCCCTCTACCGCGATGGCGAGCAGGTGCAGGCCTTCGACTTCGACACCAAGTGGCTGCCCGATGCCTTCCTCGGCCCCATGAGCGACCTCCTGGACGCCATCGCCACCGGGCGCGAGCCCCTGACCTCGGGCCGCCGGATGCTGCCGACGTTGGCCATCGGGGAGGCGGCGTACCGCTCAGCCGAGGAACGGCGCAGCGTGCGCCTGACCGAGATCACCGGCCTCGCGCCGTGAGCGACGACGGGGGCTCGCCCGGCGCCGTCTTCTCGATGCTCCAGCGCGCCTTCGGCGACCCGGTCATGACGGCCATCTTCTCCGAGGAGGCCACGGTCGACGGCTGGTTGCGTACGGAGGCAGCGCTCGCCCGAGCCCAGGCCAGGGTGGGTGAGCTGGCGCCGGAACGGGCCGAGCTCATCGCCGCGGCCTGCCGCATGGAAAACCTGGACCTTCCGGCGCTGTGGGCCGACATGGCCAACGTGGGATACCCCATCCTGCCCCTCGTGCGTCAGCTCACGGAGCGGCTGCCCGAGCACGCTCGCGGCTCCCTCCACTACGGGGCCACGACGCAGGACATCATGGACACCGGCCTCGGCTTGCAGCTGGTCGCGGCGGTCGACCGCTTGGCGGCCTTGACCGACGCGCTCGGTGATGGCCTCGCGCGGCGAGTGGACGCCCATGCCGACACCGTCATGGCCGGTCGGACCCACGGACAGCAGGCGGTGCCCACGACCCTGGGCGCCAAGCTGGCTACCTATCTGTGGCAGGTGACCCGGCTGCGCCGCGAAATGCCCGCTCTGCGCCAAGCCGTCTGTCTGGTCAGCCTCCACGGTGCAGCAGGAACCTCCGCCGGTCTTGGTCCTCGGGTCGACGAAGTACGCGCCGACATGGCCGCCCAGCTGGGCCTGGCAGCGCCGGATGGTCCCTGGCATGTCACGCGCGATGGCCTGGCCGACTTCGCGGCTACCTGCGCTCGTGCCGCGGCGGTCGGCGCCCGGCTGGCGCGCGAGGTGATCGACCTGTCACGGACGGAGATCGGGGAGGTCAGCGAGTCGGCCGGACACCACCGCGGTGCCTCCTCGACGATGCCGCAGAAAGCCAACCCCATCGACTCCGAGGCCATCGTCGGACTCGCCGTCAACGCCGCCGCCGCGGCCGGCTCCATGTACCGGGCCATGGAGGCCGGACATGAGCGGTCCGCAGGGGAGTGGCAGGTCGAATGGCATAGCCTGCCGCAGGTGGCTGTGCTCACGGCGGGCTGCCTGCGCATCGGCGCTCGCCTCGTGCGTGACATGACCGTCGACAGCGAGCGCATGGCCGCCAACCTGGCCCTGGAGCAGGGGCGCACCCTGGCCGAGGCCTACATGTTCCAGCTGGCGCCGGACATGGGGCGCGAAGTCGCTCACGACCTGGTCTACCAGGCGGCGATGGCGTCCAGGGCGCGTCACGTGGAGCTGGAGGAGACGCTGCGCGAGGTCTCTCCGGACCCCGGGATCATCGCCCCGATCGGCCCCGCCGACTACACCGGGCAGGCCCACGCGGAAGCCGCGGCCGCGGTGGCCGAGTGGCGGCGCGCCAGGCCCGCATGAGCGCTCGCTCAGCCCATCCAGCCACCGCCGCTGACGTTCATGATCGCCCCCGTCACGAAGCTGGCGTGGTCCGAGGCCAGGAAGACGGCGGCAGCCGCGACCTCCGCCGGCCGGGCTTGCCGCGCCAGCGGCGTGCTGTCGATGTAGGCCTGCGCCGCCGGCGAGAAACCCTCGCGCTGCATGGGCGTGTCGATGAAGCCGGGGGCGATGCTGTTGACGCGGATGCCCGAGGGTCCGTAGTGGCGGGCCATGGCGTAGGTCAGGGCGATGATGCCGCCCTTGGAAGCCCCATAGGCGGGCGCCGAGCTGACCCCGCCCATCGTGGCCGAGATGGAGGTGAAGGTGCAGATGCTCCCGGGTGTGCCCGTGGCCTGCATCTGATCGCCCGCGGTCCGCGAGAGGAAGAAGGTGGCCTTGAGGTTGGTATCGACCTGCCAGTCCCAGCTGGCCTCGGTCACCTCGCCGAACGGCTGCCGCTGGAGGACCCCCGCCGCCAGCACCAGGGCCTGCAGGCCGCCGAGCTCGTCGACGGTCCGCTGCACGAGGCCGGCATGGGCGTCGAGGTCGTTGAGGTCCAGGCTCACCGCCAGATGCGGTCCGCCGGGCAGGGACTCCGCCACGGAGCGCACCGCATCCTGCTTGAGGTCGACCGCGCACACCAGCGCCCCGACGTCAGCGAGCGCGCGGGCCGTGGCCTCACCGATGCCCTGGGCGGCGCCGCTGACGATCACGCCCTTGCCCTCCAGCCCCCAGCCTGCGCGACTGCCGTCCATGCGCCTCCTCCGATCACGTCCCTGAGCCTCGTCGGCTCGCTCGCCGCAAGCCTACCCGCCACGAGGAGACTTCGATGACCGCTCCCAGCATCCGTCCGGAGGGCTGGCCGCAGAGCCCGATCCGCCACAGCGAGGTCCTTGGCCGGCCCCTGCGACAGGACGGGCTGGACACGCTCGGTGTCAGCACCCAGACCTGGATCGAGGTCGCGGTGGAGGAGGGCCACTGGGATCTCGCCCTCGAGCTGACCGAGTATTTCGCTCACGAGATCTCGATCATGAACCAGGTCCTCTTCACCTGGCTGACCGACATCCTCGACTATCGCCTGGGCCGGGCGGGTGCGGTCGAGGGGGAGATGGGTGACAAGCTGCTGCTCGGGTTCCGTCGCTTCGACCCGGGTGCCGGTGACCTGGTGCGCGCGCGTGCAGCCCTGGCTGAGAAGGATGCCCCCGGCGCCGTCGCGGCCGTGGAGCTGATGCGCGTGCGCTGGGCCGCTCAGCACGACGGCCTGGTGGTCTGGATCCAGGAGGTCCAGGCTGAGATCGCCGAGCGTTTCGGCGAGGAGGCCATCCGCGAGTCGGTGACGTTGGCCTACGAGCACATCTGGAAGCCGCGCTACGCCCTCTGGGGCCAGATGAGCCCGGAGCTCCGGCTCCAGCTGAGCGTGGAGGGGATGCGCGGCGGCCACCTCTCCGGCCCGCGCCACCGCGGCGACGTGGGTGTGCTCGATGAGGGCGACCGCTACACCATGGTCCTCGATCCCTGCGGCAGCTGTGGCGTGCTGCGCCGAGGCGACCCCGATAGCGGCCGCCCGCCGCACCCGTCGGCGACCAACGGGGAGCCACACCCGTGGACCCAGATGCGCACCGGTATGAGCTGGTACAGCATCCACTCCATGATCGCGCTGGAGTACATCCAGATGTCCGAGGGTGCCCCACCCCTGCGGCCGGTCGAGGATTGCGACCTGCCAGACCGGCCCTGCCGTTGGTTCATCTACAAGGACACCACCAAGCCGCGCCGCATCCACTACGAGCGGCAGGGCTTCGAGGCGCCCGCCGACGCCCCCGCCTGAGCCGACCGACCGACTGGAGGAACCCATGTCCCGACTCTCCGATCTGCCCCCGCTGCCGGTCCAGGCGCTTGGCAGCGCCGCCTCACCGCCCTGGGTCTGGCTCATCCGTGATGCCGTTGGACGCGGGGAGCTGGGTCCGTCGGACATCGACGAGTCGCTCCGAGACGCGGCACGCATCGCGCTGCTGGACCAGGAGGAGGCGGGCTACGATGTCGTCTCCGACGGTGAGATGCTGCGCGCGGACTTCACGCGCAACTTTCATGGCCACATCTCCGGCCTCGAGCCGATCGAGTACGAGCGCCGGCTGGGCTATCCGGGTCCCGACCAGCTCGATGCCTTTCGGGCGGTGGCGCCCGTCTCGGCGCCCGGGGGCTACGGCCTCGTGGCGGAGACCGAGCTCATGCTCGAGCTCACCGACCGGCCCTTCGTGACGCCGCTGCAGGGACCGGTCACGCAGGCCTTCCGCATCGACCCGGCAGCCGCCTATGCCAACAAGGGCGAGGTGGCCTGGGCGCTGGTGTCGGACATCAACCGTGAGCTCAAGGCGGCCGTCGCCGCCGGCGCACACCTCGTCCAGATCGATGAGCCGGCCTTCTGGATCATGCCCGGTGGGCTGCCCGAGATGGTCGAGATCGCCAACGCCTGCATCGAGGGCGTGGAGGCCATGACCTCGCTCCACCTCTGCTTCGGCAACTTCCGCGGCCGGCCGGCTACGGCCTACCGCTCGTATGCCGCCTTCGCCCCCCACTTCCGCGACCTCGCCTACGACGCGCTCAGTCTCGAGTTCGCCAACCGCTCCATGTGGCAGGCCGAGCTGTGGGCCGAGCACGGTGGTGACAAGACGCTCGTGGCCGGTGTCATCGACGTCAAGGGCCGAGATGCCGAAACCCCGGCCATCGTCGGCGAGCGCATCGAGACCCTGCTGCGCTCGGTGCCGGTCGAGCGGCTGTGGCTCTCTGCCGATTGCGGCTACAGCCAGACCGCGCGGCCGCTGGCAGTGGCCAAGATGGCTTCGCTGGTCGCTGCCGCGAAGGCCGTCCGAGAACGACTGCCATAGGCTAGTCAACCGGTTGACCCGAGCGCTACCATCTGCCACAGGGTCAAGCACACAACACGGGAATGGCGTCGCCTCCGGCGTCCCCCGTCGAGGAGGAATCGATGCCCGAGACCGCTGAGCGCCGCCTGCGATGGTATCGCCAGATGGTGCGTATCCGCGTCTTCGAGGACAAGGTCCAGGAGCTCTTCATGAGCGGCCGCATCGAGGGCACGACGCACCTGTGCCAGGGCCAGGAGGCCGTCTCGGTCGGCGCTATCGCGGCCATGGAGCCTGGGGACGTCCAGACCAACACGTACCGCGGTCACGGCGAGGCACTGGCCCTGGGCATGTCCTTCGAGACGGCCATGGCCGAGCTTATGGGCAAGGCCACCGGCGGCTCGAAGGGCCTGGGCGGCTCGATGCACCTCATCGACACGGCCAAGGGCAACATCGGGGCCAACGCCATCGTCGGGGCTGGCATGCCCATCGCCGTCGGCGCCGCCTTCGCCTTCAAGCTGCGCGAGGAGCCACGCGTGGCGCTGACCTTCATGGGTGACGGCGCGACCAACATCGGCACCTTTCACGAGTCCTTGAACATGGCCGCGACCTGGGGTGTGCCCGTGGTCTTCATCGTGACCAACAACCTGTACGGCGAGTACAGCCCCATCCGCATGACCACGCCCATCGACGACCTGGCTCGACGCGCGCAGCCCTACGACATGCCCGGGGTCATCGTCGACGGCCAGGACGTAGAGGCGGTCTACGAGGCCACGTCCGAGGCCGTCGCGCGGGCCCGTCGGGGGGAGGGGCCCAGCCTGCTCGAGATGAAGACCTATCGCTATCGCGGGCATTCCCGCTCCGATCCGGCCAAGTACCGGCCCGAGGGTGAGCTGCAGGCCTGGCAGGAGCGCGACCCGATCCTCGTGCTCGGTTCGCCGGCTGCTCGACGAGGGCGCCATCACCGAGGCCGAGCAGGCCGACCTCGCGGCCCAGGCCGAGGCCGATGTGGCCGCTGCCATCGAGGCTGCCCAGGCCGCTCCCTACCTGACGCTGGAGGAGGCTGCGCGCCATGTCTACACCGACTGACACGACCACCGTGGCCGAGCCGGTCATGATGTCCTACCGCGAAGCCGTCAACGCCGCCATCGACGATGCCCTGGCCGAGGATCCCGCGGTCGTCTTCCTGGGCGAGGACGTGGCCAACGAAGGCGGTGTCTTCAAGACCAACGCCGGCCTGCCGCAGAAGCACCCCGGACGCGTCATCAACACGCCCATCTGCGAGAACGGCTTCACCGGCGTGGCCCTGGGCATGGCCGTGGTGGGCATGCGGCCCATCGTCGAGTTCATGTTCGCCGATTTCCTGCCCACCGCCGGCGACGCCATCGTCAACGAGCTGCCCAAGTATCGCTTCATGAGCGGTGGTCAGCTCTCGGTGCCGGTCACCCTGCGCGTCATCTCCGGCGCTGGTGGACGCTTCGGCACGCAGCACAGCGCGACCGGGGAGTCCTGGTTCATGGGCCAGCCCGGGCTGCGCGTGGCTGCGGCCGGCACGCCCGCCGCGGCCTACGAGCTCATCCGCGCAGCCGTGCGTTCGAATGACCCGGTCATCGTCCACGAGCACAAGCTGCTCTATCTCAACCAGGCACCCGTTCGCCGTGGGGCCGTGGCCGAGATCGGACGGGCCTCGATCGAGCGCGAGGGCTCGGACGTGACCATCGTGGCCACCCTGCTCATGGTCCAGCGGGCGTTGCAGGCCGCCAGCATGCTCGAGGACGAGGGCATCTCGGTAGAGGTGGTGGACCTGCGCTGGATCCGGCCGCTCGACCTGGAGACGGTGATCGACTCGGTCGAACGGACGGGCCGCCTGGTGGTCGCCGAGGAGCAATGGCACGACGCCGGCTGGGGCGCTTCGCTCATCAGTCGGCTGGCCCGGGCGGGCACATCGATGGCCTCCGCCCCGCGGGCGCTGTCGTTGCCCGACGATTTGCTCATCCCGTATGCCCCGCCCCTGGAAGACGCCGTCATCCCCTCGGCCGAGCGTATCGCCGAGGAGGTCCGCGCCAGCCTGATGTCCTAGTCCGCCCCCGTAGCAGCTGGCAAGGAGAGCGTCATATGCTGCACGACCCGAGCCATTACGAACCACCGCCGATCGCCCATCCGATCGAGGTCTCCGACCACGACAAGGCCATCCTGCGAGCGCTGGCCTCCGAGCTGGCCGAGGTCGCCGCTTTGCCGGTGCACCAGGAGAAGGCCGAGCTGTGGCGCCGGCTCAACGATCTTGAGTCTGTCCGGCCGATGGTCTGGATCAACGAGATCCCGTGGCACGAGATGGACGTCGATGGCGAGCTCACCTTGCAGGCGACCGATCCCTGGGCCCAGGACCAGGAGCGCGATCTGCGGCGGACGCTCTATCAGTGGCGACATCTGCCGGGCGACATGATCGTCAGCGACTACATCGCCTGCCCGCTCGCGGTCCACAGCACCGACTTCGGCATCATCGAGGACGTCGAGGTGGCCCGGACCGACGATGCCAACGACATCGTCTCGCGCGAGTTCCACATCCAGATCCGCGACTTCGAGGATCTGGAGAAGATCAGGATGCCCGCGGTCACGCACAACGAGGCCGCGACCGAGTTTCGCTACCAGGCCATGTGCGAGGTCTACGACGGCATCATGCCCGTCAGGAAGCAGGGCCAGACGCACATCTGGTTCACGCCCTGGGACTACCTCGTGCGCTGGTGGGGCGTGCAGGAGGCGATGATGGACCTGGTCATGCGCCCGGACCTGGTGCACGCGGGCGTGGAGCGCATGGTCCAGGCCTGGATGGTCGAGCTCGACCAGTTCGAGGAGCTCAACGTGCTGGCCCTCGACAACGACAACACTCGCATCGGCTCGGGCGGTTACGGCTACACGCGTGAGCTGCCCGGCGACGACTACGACCCGGACTGGGTCCGGCCACGGAACATGTGGGGCTGCTCCAACGCCCAGATCTTCAGCGAGGTCTCGCCCCAGATGCGCTGGGAGTTCGCGGTCGAGCACGACCTCAAGTGGCTCGAGCGATACGGCCTCACCTACTACGGCTGCTGTGAGCCGCTGGACCAGTCGATCGACGTCATCAAGCGCATCCCCAACCTGCGCAAGATCTCGACCACGCCCTGGGCCGACACGCCAGCGCATGGTCGACCAGATCGGTACCGATTACGTGCTCTCGCGCAAGCCCAACCCCAACGTCTTCGCCCGCGACGCCTGGAACCCCGATCTCGCGCGCACCCAGCTGGTCGAGTTCTGCGAGGCGTCCCGCGGCTGCCACCGGGAGCTCATCATGAAAGACATCTCCACGGTCCGCTACGACCCCAGGCGCCTGTGGGAATGGGCGGACATCGCTACCGAAGTCGCGCAGGAGTACGCCACCTGACCGACCGCGCAGCCGTCAGGTCCGCTCCGATGGCACGGCCTTGACGATGTGCTCGTCGTAGCTCATGACCAGGGTCTGGCCCGGCTGCAACACCAGGAACTTCTCGTTCCACTCGCCGTCGAGCAGGTGCTTGATGAGTTGTAGGTCGCTGAGCACCGTCTCGAAGCGCCAGCCCCGGCTCTCGGTCTCCGCGCGCGCCCGCTCCAGCGCCACGTCGTCGGGCGCCAGGCCGGTCTCCAGGAAGGCGCCGCGGTCGTAGTGCTGCTGCCAACCGCCGAGCGCCTCCATCAGGTAGTCGGCGTTCTCCTGCCCGTACTTCTCGACGTATTCCTCGTAGGTCGAACGCACGTCATTCGAGCGTTCCGATGAGCCCAGCAGCCAGCCCATGAAGGCGTTGCCGCGCTTGACGTTGTCCTCGGTGAACCAGTAGGTGCCGGGCGTGGCCGCCTGTTCCTGCGCGTAGCGCTCGCGTGAGCCAAGGAAGATGGTCACGCAGTCGTGCGCCCGTGGCAGCACCAGCGGCACCCGGCGCGCGACCAGGCCGGCGGTCGCTCCACCGCAGAGTCCGTAGCCCAGGATGATGGCGTCGACATCGGGGTCCTCGGCCTCGATCCGATCGATCTCCTCCTGGATGCGGTCGCGGAGCGGCAGCGGCTCGACGTGGAGGGAAGCCGAGAGGTCGCTCATCACGATGTCGTGCGGCGACTCGGCCGCCAGGTGCTCGACCGGCAGCATGAGCATGTCGCAGACCACGAGCTGTAGACGCATGTCCTGCTCCTCAGGTATCCATCAGGCGCTCGCCGCCAGGGTCTCGGGATGGATGACGCCCGGCAGGTCTCGCTGGCCGCGAGCGGTGGCGACCACGGCCGTGGCCACGTGCACGGCCGAGGCTGCATCGGGGGCCCAGCCGTGAGCCCCGATCTGCGTCGCGAACTCGAGCGTGACCGGAGCGCCACCGATGATCACCCGCAGGTTGGGCATGTCGTGGGCCTCGGCCACCGCCGCGATGACCGCGCGCATGTTGCCCATGGTCGTGGTCAGTAGCGCGCTGCAGCCGATGAGGTCCGCCTCGTGTTCGCGAGCGGCGGCCAGGAATGCCTCCGCGCTGGTGTTCGTTCCCAGATCCACCACCTCGAAGTTGGCGCCTTTGAGCATCATGCCCACGAGGTTCTTGCCGATGTCGTGGAGGTCGCCGCGGATGGTGCCCAGCACGGCCACCTTGTCGGGCTTGTGGCCGGAGCCGATGAGCAACGGCTCGAGCAGCGCCACCGCCGCCTTCATGGCGCGCGCGCTGATGAGCATCTCCGGGACGAAGATCTCCTGGCGACTGAAGCGGTCGCCGATGACGCCCATAGCCTCGGTCATGGGCTCGAGGATGGCCTGGGGGTCCAGGCCCTCGTCGATGGCACTCTGGGTGATCTCGACCGCGGCCTCACGGTCACCGGCCTCGACGGCTGCCTGGAGTCGCTCGAAGTCTGCCATCTGTCCTCCTGATCACGCGGGGGCATGCGTACAGTCACTGTAGCGGCTCGAGGGACGACAGCGCTGACCCGCGCTAGCTTCGTACTTGCTCCGGCCTCGCTTCGGTCGGTCGATCCATCGACCGATCGCCACCGCTGTCGCCCAGCCACCGCGGTACCCAGCGCCGACGTGCCCGCCTCGGTCGATCCATCGACCGATAGGGGTGTGGCCCAGCCATGCGGAGCCGCCAGACGTCTGCACCGGTCGATCCATCGACCGATCGGCACCGCTGTCGCCGCGCAACCGCGCTCCCCAGCGCCTTCGTGATGCCACCGGTCGATCCATCGACCGATCGGCGCTGTGGCCCAGCCATGCGGAGCCGCCAGACGCCTGCTCCGGTCGATCCATCGACCGATCGGCACCGCTGTCGCCGCGCAACCGCGCTCCCCAGCGCCTTCGTGATGCCACCGGTCGATCCATCGACCGACACCGCTCTCTTCCAGCCATCTGGAGCCGCCAGCCACCCGCAGCGGCCGATCCTTCGACCGGGGCACCGCCACGTGGCGATCGCTACAACCACCACATCGCCACGGCCGCGGCATCGCCTCGACCACCACATCGCCACGCCGCAAGGGCCCATGTCGTTCGCGGGCTTGGCCACGCCATACCACGTCCGGGGCGTGGCGGACGTCTACTCCCTCGGCCCTGAACCAGCCAGCAGGTTCTGCTCCAGCTGCGCCCCGACTTGCCCGCCCATACGGCCCGATTCGATGACGCGCTGCAGGAACTCACGGGTGCGCGCCTCGCGCGGCTCCCCGAACAGCTGCGAGGGTGGCCCGTCCTCCAGGATCTGCCCGGCATCGAGGAAGCAGATGCGATCGGCGATGTCACCCGCGAAGCCCATCTCGTGCGTGGCGATGATCATGGTCATGCCCGACTCGGCCAGCTCGCGGATGACCGCGAGCACCTCCGCCACCAGCTCCGGGTCGAGGGCCGAGGTGATCTCGTCGAGGAGCAACAGGTCCGGCTGCATGGCCAGCGCCCGCACGATCGCTACGCGCTGCTGCTGACCACCGGAGAGCCGGTCGGGATACTGCTCGGCCTTCTCCTCCAGCCCGAACCGCGCCAGCAGCGCCATCGCCTCGTCGCGGGCCTCGGTCTTGCTCTTCTTGAGCACCTTCCGCGGAGCCAGTGTGATGTTGTCGACCACGCTCATGTGGGGGAAGAGGTTGTAGGCCTGGAAGACGATGCCGATGCGTCGGCGTATGCGGTCGATGTCCACGCCCCGCGCGGTGATCTCCTCGCCCTCCACGACGACCCGGCCATCGTCGATCGGCTCGAGCAGGTTGACGCAACGCAGCAGCGTGGACTTGCCTGAACCCGATGCGCCGATGAGGCACACGACCTCGTGCTCGGCCACCACCAGGTCGATGCCCTTGAGCACGAGCAGATCGCCGAAGGACTTGTGCAGGCCCTCGATGCGCACGGCTTCCGAGCCCAACGCACGTCCACTGGCCCCGACGGAACGCCCACTGGCCCCGACGGAACGCCCGCTGGCCCCGACGGTCCGCCCACCGGTGGCATCGACCACCACCCGGCTCATCGGGCGCCTGCCATCTGGCGCCGGCGATCTCGCGCCACGAGCCAATCGACGAAACGGGACATGGGGATGGTCAGGAGCAGGAAGATGGCGGCCACGATGAGGTAGGGCGTGAAGTTGAAGGTGGCGGCCTGCGCGATCTGGGCGCGGCGGAAGATCTCCACCACGCCGATGAAGGACACCAGAGCGGTGTCCTTGAAGAGGCCGATGGAATCGTTCAGCAGGGGAGGGATGACGCGTCGGACGGCTTGCGGCAGGACCACGAAGCGCATGGACTGGCTGGCCGACATGCCCAGCGAGCGAGCGGCCGCGTTCTGGCTCAGGTGGACGGACTCGATGCCGGCGCGGTAGACCTCGGCCACGTACGCGCTCCAGATGAGTGTCAGGGTGACCACCCCATACAAGAAGGGATTGGGGCCCAGGCCAGGGAGTCTCAGTGCCGGGATGCCGAAGCCGATGATGAAGATGGCCAGGATGCTGGGCACACCGCGCATGATGTCGATGTAGATGGTGATGCCCGCGCGGATGGGGAAGAAGACCGGCCCCGGAAGGCTGCGCAGCACCGCCAGCACCAGGCCCACGATCAGCACCAGCACGAGCGAGGTCAGGAACAGCTCGATGTTGACGCGAAAGGCGGCCAGTGTCTGGGCGAAGCGTTGGCTGAAGACATCGGCGTTGAAGAACGTCGCCTGCACTCGTTCCCAGCCGGTCGAGTTGACGACCACGAACACGACGACGACCAGCAACACGATGGTGCTGGTCGTCGCGATGGCGACTTCCTTGGCCCCCGGGGGCGGGTGCCGGAGCGCCTCCCTGGCGCGTTGGGACCGCGGTGGGCGTGTCCGAGGTCGCTCGTTCACGCCCGACCTGCGGGCAGCTGGGTCATTCGATGACCGGAACGTCCATGGCCTGCGTGATGGTGCGGTCGTAGATCGCCTGTAGCTCGCCGTTGGCCTTGATGATGGCCAGCGCCTCATTCACGCAGGCGGTCAGGGGGCTGTCCTTTTCCAGCACCATGCCTACCTGCCCCACATCAGCAGAGGCCGGGAACTGGCCCACGATGGTGCCGTTGGAGAGCTGGACCGCGACCACGAAGAAGGCACTCCCGATATCCACGATGATGCCGTCGATCTGGCCATTCTCCAGGGCCTGGATGGCGTCGGCATTATTGTTGAAGACCTGCGGCTCGACGTCAGGCTGGATGGTGTCCTCGATGAAGGTCAGGGCCGTGGTGCCGACCTGCGCGCCGAGGGTGTAGGGCTTGATGTCCTCGATGCTCGTAACGTTTGTGATGTCCGTGTCGGCATTGGCTACGAGGGCCTGGTTGGCCTCGAAGTAAGAGTCACTGAAGTCGACCGCCTCGGCCCGCTCGGGCAGGATGGAGACCTGCGCCATGTGCCAGTCGAAGGGCTTCTCGCCCGGCTGGAAGGCGAGGCTGAACTCGCTGTTCTGCACCCAGTCGATCTGGTCGTCGGTGAAGCCGAGCGTGTGCGCCACAGCGTAGGCCACGCCACCTTCGAGGCCCTCGCCGCTGGGCGGATAGCTGACCTCCCAGCCGCTCTCGGGATCGACCGAGGGGTCGCCACCCCACCACGGGCCGTACGACGGGTTGTCCGTGCTGAGGGTCAGGCGGCCGGGGTTCTTGAGGACGTCACCAAGGTTGGCGGCCTGGCAGGCTTCGCTGACGGTCGCGGGGGCCATCGACGCGTCCGCTGCAGGTGAAGGGTCATCCTGGGCCAGCGAGGCCAGGGGGCTGGCCATGAGCGCGAGACTGGCAGTGCCGAGGGCGAGCACGCTCACCCGCCTGCGATCGTGGGACATGTAGGCGTTCCTCCTGGTTACCTGGACGGGCCGTCATAGTCCCACAGCCAAGCAAGGAACGTCCTCTCGTGACAGCATTCGTGACGTGATCGATCCGAGCGCCCCGTTGGGGTATCCGGGAGCCCGGCCGCCGGGCGCGCCGCCTCCGCCACCAACCGGCCAGCGACCGCCGCGAGATCAGCCACCCCCGGCCCAGGGTCCGTCCCCGGGCTACTATCCCCCGCCCCCCGGGGCTGGACCGCCCTACGGCGCTCCGCCGAACGGACCCGCCTACTATCCGCCGCCGGGCTATGGCCCGACTCCGACGCCTACCGTGCCGAGCCGTCGTGCGCGCGCCCCGCGCAGGGACCCCGGCGGTCTGGTGGCGGGGCTGGTCATCGCCGGCCTCGGCCTCTTCTTCCTGGCTGGCCAGCTGGCGCCGGACATCGGGCGGTTCGTGACCCTCTTCATCGGCCTCGCCCTGCTGGCGGTCTTCGTCATCACGCGCGAATACGGCTTCCTCGTGCCGGGCTCGATCCTGACCGGCGTCGGCGTGGGCATCATCCTCGAGCCTGCCGCTGGCGGCGACGTCGGTGCCGGGGTGATGATGCTGGCGCTCGCCGGTGGCTTCCTGGGCATCTGGCTCATCGGCTCGCTCTACCGACTACCGCAGAGCCACTGGTGGCCGCTCATCCCCGGCGGCATCCTGACGCTCATCGGCCTGGTCCAGGTGACGGGCATCGACGTGGCCGGGACGCTGCGCCTGTGGCCCATCGTCCTCATCGTGGCGGGCGCCTTCCTGCTGGCCAAGGCCATCAGCCGCCGAGGCTAGGAGGGGCCTGGTCAGCCCGGGATGACGCAGCCCTTGGGCTTGTCGGTGAAGCCGGGCTGGCAGGTCGGCGCGGGACCACTGTTGCCGCCACCACTGTTGCCGCCACCACTTTCCCCGCCAGAGCCACCGCTGTCGGTGTTCGAGTCACTCGAGCTGTCCGAGCTTCCACCGCTGGAACTACCGCCCCCGCAGCCACCGGAGCGGGTCTTGGGCGTGCCCCCTGGCTCACGCCACCGACGCCCCTCGAGGCCCAGGCGTTGTCGGCGGCGAGCCACGAGGATGGCGCGCCGGGGTTCTCCAGGCTGGTGATGCCGCCGCTGCACGAGTACAGCGGGTCGATCTGGTTGGGGCCACCGGGCTGCGTGCCGCGGATGAAATTCTCCGTTCTCGAGCCGCCATTGGGTATCTGCACCGTCGCGGTGACCACCCCGGCCTTGGGCGGCTTGAAGGTTGGCGCCGGCTTGCCCTGCATATAGCGCTGGACGAACGCGTGCCATGTTTGACCGGCGTTATCGAGTGAGTAGACGGGCGGATTGGTCACGTTCGGTGCGCTGCTGTCGCTGTTGCCGTACCACACGCCGACCACCAGCGCAGGCTGCTTGTTGTTGTCCGGCCGTGGCAGATAGCCGTAGGTGGAGTAGTCCTTGAGGTTGTTGGTCGTGCCGGTCTTGACGGCGGCCTCTCGGCGCGCGCCGTTCTTGGTGTTGTTGAGCTGGAAGACGCGGCCCCAGTCGGGGTTCTCCGCGATGTTGGTGTTGCCGGCCAGGATGTCCGTGATGATGTAGGCGGTCTGCGGGCTCCATACCTGCTTGCTCACCGGCTTGCCGGCGCGGTAGACCTTCTCGCCCTTGGGGCCGGTGATCGAGAGGATGTAGCGCGGCTCGGTGACCTTGCCGTTGTTGCCGAAGGCACCGAAGGCCTTGGCGTGATCCAACGGGCGAACCTCGACCGTGCCGATGGCTCCGGCGAGGCCGGCCACGTCAAGGGCCCTGTTCCCGAAGTCCGGCAGGAACTCGTAGCCGGCCTTGACCGCGTACTTGCGGACGGTCTTGATGCCGGTCCGGTCGAGCGCCCGGATGGCCGGCACGTTGAGTGACTGCTGCAGTGCGTCCCGCACCAGGATCGGCCCCTGGTCGCTCGGCGTGGCGTTCTTGGGCACCCAGCCGGCTCCGAAGGGGTCGTGATATCCAGCAGGACGGAGGCCGCGGTCAGCCGGCCGGTGTCGATGCCGCTGGCGTACACGATCGGCTTCCAGGAAGATCCAGGCTGGCGCTTGGCGATGCCGACATGGTCCATCTGCGGATCGAGTTTCGAGGTCCGTGACTTGCGGTAGTAGTCGGGTGAGGCCACGTAGGCGAGGACGTCGCCGGTCCGATAGTCCATCGCGATGAGCGCGCCGCTGTACACGCCGAGGGCACGCAGCCTCGCGACCCAGCTGCTCTCGCCGGCCAGGCCGCGCTTGCGCAGCCCGGAGTACATCTGGCTGGTGGGCAGGTGCGGTGCGATGGCACCGGCCCAGATGAGGTCCTGGCCCAGCTTCTGCGCCTTCCAGTCGAGCGTGGTGACGATCTTGTAGCCGCCGACCTTCACCGGATCGTAGTCATTGCCCAGGATCTGCTGGACCTCGACCAGCGCCTTGTTCACGAACTGGGGCGCCTTGTACTTCACTGCCTTCTGTGGCTGGATGACGATCTTCTGCGCCTTGGCGGCCTCGACCTGCTCCGCCGTCGGCTTGGTCCAGCGGCCATACCCGTCCCGCAGCCGGTTGAGGATGAACTGCTGGCGCTTGACCACATCCGTGTCCGTGCAGCCGGGCTTGTCGCCACACTGGCGGACCACGTAGCGCGTCTTCTGCTTGCCGGTCTTCTTGTTCTTCTTGCCGTACTTTTCCCGCTCGATGTTGATGTACTTCCCGTTCTTGGGATTCGTCTTGTACGGGTAGAGGTTGCCGGGCTCCTGCGGGATGGCCGCCAGGAAGGCCGCCTCGGCCAGAGTCAATTGGCCGATCGACTTGCCCAGGTACACGCTGGCCGCAGCCCTGATCCCATGCACCGCACCGCCATATGGGATCTGGTTGAGGTAGGCCTTGATGATCTCCTGCTTGCCTTTCTCGCCCGGGAAGGCCTGGGTGAGCTTGAAGGACTGGATGATCTCCTTGACCTTGCGCTCGTATAGGCCCTCCGTCGTGGTCTGGTTGGCAAGGACATCCTCCGGGAGCAGGACGGCGCGTACCAGCTGCTGGGTGATGGTGGAGGCGCCTCGGGCGTCACCACCCCCGGCGGTCGTCAGGACCTGGGCGATGGTGGCCTGGAGGTCCACGCCCGGGTTGTCCCAGAAGGTCTTGTCCTCGGTGGCGGTGGTGGCGTCGAGCACGACCTTGGGGATGTTGTCGAAGTCCTCGATGACCGAGCGCCGGTCGTCCCAGAACTGCGCCAGGCGGGTCTTGCCATCGCGCGCGAACATCGTGGACTGTTCATTGAAGTCGAGATCGCGGAAGGCCTTGACGTCAGGCAGCCCCTGGTCCAGGGCGGATAGCGCCATGGTGGCAGCGCCGCCGGCGGTGATGACGGCGGCGGAGGCGACGCTCACGCCGGAGACGAGCAGGATGAGGAACAGCACCAGCACCGCATTGGGACCCGAGGGTCGCTTCTTGCGGGCGGTGCTACGGGCGACAGCGAGACGCGCGGCGCGGGAGGCCCGATGATGGTTCCCGTTGCCACTCTTCAGGGCGCGGCGATCTAGTGGGCGGTACGGCATGCAGGGGCATTGTGCCCGTTCTCCGGCGAAAGTGGGTGTATCGAGGATGAAGGTTTCGCTACCTTCGGGGGCAGATGGTCCTGGTAGCGTGCCTTCTTGGGCCATGCGTCATGGTCGGCTGAACTCGGTTCCAGGCCGCCCTGCGCGACTGGTACGGGCCGCGCGCCCGCCCGTTGCGCATCCGCCGTACGCGGGACCCCTGGCGCGTCCTCGTTTCGGAGGTGATGGCCCAGCAGACCCAGATCGCCCGCGCGACGAGGCCTGGACCGCCTTCATGGTGCGCTTCCCCACGCCGTCAGCCTTGGCCGCGGCGACGACGGCGGATGTCCTCCGGGCATGGGCCGGCCTGGCTACAACCGTCGCGCCCTCACCCTCCAGGAGCGGCCGCGCGCATCGTGGCCGAGCACGACGGACAGGTGCCGGTGCACGTGGCGGCGCTCGAGGTGCTGCCCGGCGTCGGTCCCTACACCGCCCGCGCGGTGGCGGCCTCGCCTTCGGCGCTGCCCGTCGCGGCCATGGACACCAATGTGCGCCGCGGGGTGAACCGCGTGCTGGGCGCCACGCTCCCGCCAGCCCGGCTGCAGGCGACGGCAGATCGCCGTGCCCGCCCGCGATCCCGCTACCTGGACCCACGCCACGATGGACCTCGGAGCGATCGTGTGCCGGGCCCGCCGGCCCCGCTGCGGGGAGTGTCCGGATCGCGACGTGGTGTGCCAGCGCGGGGCGCGTGGAGGTGCCGCTGGCGCCGCAGGTGGTGGCGCCGGGGGTGGTGGCCCCGGGGGTGGTGGCCCCGGGGGTGGTGGCCCCGGGGGTGGTGGCCCCGGGGGTGGTGGCGCCGCCCCCGCGCGCGGCGACGCCCCCGCGCGCGGCGTCGGCCCGGCCGCCGCCCATCCGCTTCGAGGCCACCAGCCGCTGGCTGCGCGGCCGCATCGTGGCGGAGCTGCGGACCGCCGACGACGGTGCCTGGGTGCGCCTGCCCGGCCGCCATCGGGGAACATGGGCCGGCCCGGGTGGCGGGCCGCCGTCACGGCCCTCGAGCGGGATGGTCTCCTCGAGCGTCGCTCCGATGGGGCGGTGCGCCTACCATCGGGGTCCCGCGACCAAGACCCTCGACCCGACCACCGGCCTCGCTGCTCCCGACCGCCGACCCGATGCTGTTCTCCCCGCAGGCCGACGTCGACGTCCCTCGCCGAACGCTGGCAGGCGCAGGCCGGCCTCCGACCCATGACCGCCGCGCAGATGCGCGGCGCCGACCGCGGGCGCAGCGACTGGGGCGTCCCGGGGCCGGGGCTGATGGAGCAGGCCGGCACGGCCGTTGCGGCCGCGGCGCGGGCCCTGCTGAACTCCGACCGATCGCCCGTCGTCCGGGCTGGTGCTCGTCCTCTGCGGGCCGGGCAACAACGGCGGCGACGCGCTTCGTCGCCGCGCGCCGACTCGACGCGCCGGCGTGCGCACCTATGCCGTGCTGGTCAGCGGAGCGCAGCAGCCGGGGACGCCGACGCGCGCCTCAACTGGGACCGCCTCGAGGGGTTGACACGTGTCCAGCGCGTCCATGCCGGCGCCGCGCACGACGTCGCGCTGCTGCACAACGGCCTCGAGCGCGCCGCGCTGGTGATCGACGGCCTGCTCGGCACGGGCGTCCATGGTGCGCTGCGCGAGCCCATCAGCGAGGCGGTCGAGATCTGCCTCGCGGCACGCCGGCATGGCGTGCCGGTGCTTGCGGTCGATACCCCGACGGCGCTCGACCTGAGCTCCGGCACGGCGTCGGAGCCCAACGTCCGCGCGGACGTAACGGTCACCTTCCACCGGCCCAAGGAAGGGCTGTTGAGCGCGGACCGGCAAGCTGTTCGGCGGGCGCGTCCTGGTGGCGCCGATCGGCATCCCAGCCGAGGCCGACCCGCGCTCGTGAGCCGGAACGCCGCGGCCCGCCCGTGCGCGATCGCGACGTGGTGCTGGCCGCCGTCATCGTCGTCGTCGGCGTGCTGGCGGTCGCGTTCATCGGGCTCGTGCCGGCGCTCGACGACGCGCTCGGCCTGGCCCCACTGGTCATCGTCGGGCTGGTCATCGTCACCCTGGTCGTGCTGTACCGCGCCCTCCGTTCGCTGACAGGCTCCTGGTCAGCTGCTCGCCGGCGGCACCTCGTCCGTCTACTCGCTCTGGAGCTGGCGCGGGCGAAGAAGTCGAAGCGGCGCTCCTCGCCGCGCGCAGGCGGCCGATGTTGTCGTGGTGGGCGATCCAGACGACGGCGGTGCCCGCCCACGCCGAACAGGAATCCAGGCCGGGTTGTTCCATCCGGCGACCACGAAAAGGCCGATGACCAGCGCGCCGGCGGCCGTCGCGAGCAGCGAGCCAAGCGACACGTAGCGCGTCAGCCAGATCGTGCCGAAGAACACCGGCGCCGCTATGAGCACCGCCAGCGGCTGGATGAAGATGGCGGCGCCGATGCCGGTGGCCACGCCGCGGCCGCCGTGGAAATGCAGGAAGACGGACGCCCACGCGCCGACGATTGCCGCCACGCCGCTGAGCGCCCGACGCCCAGCGGGCTGGCGCCCGCGTATGTGGCGACGGCGACGGGAGAAGCCCTTGAGCAGGTCGAGCGCCGCGACCGCACCGCCCGGCGCGCGCCCATCGCGCGCAGCGCGTTGGTGCCGCCCGTTCGGCCGCTGCCAACCGTCCGCGGGTCGCGCGCGCCGGTCGCCCTGGCAACGATGACGCCCATCGGCAGCGAGCCGGCGAGGTAGCCGAAGGCGATGACGCCGATGGCCAGCAGGGGAGTCACCACCGACTCGAGTATAGGGTCGCCGGGAGGTGCCTTTGCTACCATCGAGGGGTCGATCCCACCGCCAGTCCGGAGGTCGCCTGTGCCCGACGAAACCAGTCCTTCGACCTCATCGTCCTTGGCGGCGGCACGGGCGGTTATCCGCTGCCTTCCGTGCCGGTCAGCTCGGTCTGCGGGTCGCGCTGGTCGACGACCGCCCCGACGGCATCGGCGGCACCTGCCTGCATGTCGGCTGCATCCCGACCAAGGCCATGCTCGATTGGCGGACCCTCGACCATTTGAAGCACGCTTCCAAGTTCGGTCTTCGGCGGCGAGGGGTGGCCGACGCGGCGGCCATCGCGGCGCGCCGTGACCAGCTCGTGACCCGGCTGGTGAAGGGGCTGACAGCCTGGCCAGGAAGAACAAGGTCGACTACGTCGTGGCCGCGGCCGGCTGGAGGGGCCCAGCGGGTGCGTGTGGCTACCACGGGTTGACGATGGCAGTCGCCCGGCGAGGTGCTGCTCGAGGCCAAGGACGTCATCCTCGCCACGGGCTCGCGGGTGAAGTCGCTGCCCGGGCTGGAGCCCGACGGGGCGACCATCGTCACCAGTCGACGACATCCTCCGCAGTCCACCTGCGGGCCATCGATCATCGTGGTCGGCGGCGGCGCCGTGGGCGTCGAGTTGGCTTCCTACTACCGCGACATGGGCAGCGAAGTGACGTGCTCGAGTACCTGCCGGGCTCGTGCCCCTGGAGGACGCCGAGATCCCCAAGGAGATGGAGCGCGCTTCAAGAAGCGCGGCATCAAGGTCATGACGTCCGCCCGGTTCGATCCCGCGGCGGTCAAGGCCGACGATGATGGCGTCTCGCTGATGGTGGGGCCGGAGGGCCGGAGCCGAGCGAGCTGCGCGCGGAGCAGATGCTGGTGGCCACCGGCCCGCCGCCAACATCGAGGACGTGGGCCTGGAGACGACGCGCGCGGTGGTGGAGCGCGGCATCGTCATGACCGATGAGCACATGCGCACCGCCGATCCGCACCTCTACGCGGTCGGCGATATCGCCGGTGGCTTGTGGCTGGCACACGTGGCCACGCACGAGGGCATCCTCGCGGTCAGTCCATCGCCGGCCACGACACCGAGCGAGCTGGACTACGTGAAGATGCCGCGCGCGACCTACTCGCGGCCGCAGGTCGCCTCGATCGGCCTCACCTCCGAGCGTGCGCCGAGCGGGGCCTCAAGACGAAGGTGGGCAAGATGCCGATGATGGCGTCGGGCAAGGCCATCATCGATGGCGACACCACCGGGTTCGTCAAGGTCATCGCGGATGCGAAGACGGACGAGTTGCTGGGCGTGCACATGATCGGCCACCACGTCACCGAGTGCATCGCCGAATCCTCCACGGCCATGCTGCTGGAGGCGACGGCCTGGGAGATCGGGGCCGCCGTCCATCCGCACCCCACGCTCTCGGAGACGATGGGCGAGGCGGCCCTGGCGGTGGACGGCAAGTCCATCAACTTCTAGCTCGTCCGGGGGCGGAGCCGAGGCCGGAGCCGGGGAGTCCGAGCGGGGGGGGGGAGGGGAACGGACGATCGCTGCCTTTCGGGTGGAGCCGGACCACTCGGGCGGCGCGTGGGTGGCCGTACTCGGCCGCCTTTGCTGTGTTCGGGCCAGATCGGGCTGAAGATTGCGCCAAATGTCGCTGGCGTTCGCGCCGGATGTGTTGCCGTTCGCGCCAATTGGCGTCGTGGGTGGCGTTCGGCCTGGACTTGGGCTGGCGGCCGGTTGGCGCGCCAGACGCGGCGCACCAGACTCGTACATACGTCGGCCAGGTTCGCTTCGGACTCCGCCATGCCGAGCAGGCGCTGGCCTACGGACCGCCGCTTACGCGCGGGATCGGCTCGGTCGGACCCGCCTCACCGCGCCGGTAGGAGGCCAGGCCGCCCTGGCTGACATCTGTCCAGAAACCCAGGGCGGAGACCGATCCTTGTGGTGCGCGGAGCCAGCGCCGCATCGTCCGCCCATCGGCAGGAAATGCCCGGCGCAGGATGCCCTGGTGTGCCTGCAGCCGTCGTTGCTCGGTCCGACTCTTGCGCACGATCACCCAGGCGCTGATGGTCAGTGGCTCCCAGCCCTGCTCGGTGGCGATGACACGGCCCAGGCGGACCCTCCGGTGCATCACGGCCGCGAGTGCCTGCGGGTCCACCAGCTCAGTCTTGAGCTCGACGATGAGGAGGCTGCGGGTCGCGGGTGCCACGCGAGGATATCGATGACGCCGCGCTCCCCGAAGTGAGCGAAGGTGACCTCCGGCAGCCATGTCCAGCCTTCGAGTTCATCCAGGTGCGCCGCGACTGACGCGTGCAGCGCGGCATGGGCGCTGTTGACGATGCGATCGAGCTCCGCGCCCCGGTAGCGCAGACGCACGTCGAGCTGGGCGCCGAGCCCGCCCGCGACCGATCGCACGGTCCCGAGCGGATAGCGCTCGGCCATGCCGTTCTCGATGTGCCCCACCAGCTGCCGGGAGACGCCGGCGCGCCGTGCGACGTCGGCCTGGCGCAGGCGCGCGGATTTGGATGGCGCGAAGCGTGTTGCCGATCGTGACGTCGTCCACGTTTGGGAGCATGTCAGTGGCCCCTTGGCGCCGCCTTCGGCCCCCGTTGGCAACGCCTTCGGTCGCTGTTGGTGCCGCCCAAGCTCCTTGTCGGCGTCGCGTTCGTTCCCCTGTGGCGCGGCCTTTGCTTGCGCTTGGCCAGACCTTGTCCGGCCGTAGACGGCGAGGTCAGCGGTATCATGGGACCTCAGCGTGAACTACCCAGCCTTACCACCCAAGCAACGTGCCAGGAGTCGACTCATGCCGCAGGTGACCATGCCCCAACTCGGTGAAGGCGTCGAGGAAGGCACCATCGGCAAGTGGCTCAAGGCCGTCGGAGACAAGGTCCGAGTCGGCGATCCGCTCGTCGAGGTGGTCACGGACAAGGTCAACGCCGAGGTGCCCTCGCCGTTCGAGGGCACGCTCACGAGCATCCTGGTGAACGAGGGCGACACCGTCGGCAACGACGCTCCCATCGCGGAGATCGATGAGGCCGGGGCCGGTGCATCGGCCCCGCAGACCGAGGCGGCTGCCGACCTGCGAGGCGGCCGAGGAGCCGGTGCCGAAGAGCCGGCCCCGAAGAGCCGCGCGGGACGCCGCCGAAGAGCCGGCCCCGGCCGAAGAGCCCGCCCCGGCGGGCCCGCCCGGCCGAAGAGCCGGCCGCCGCAAGGAGCCGGCCGCGAGGAGTCGAGCGCGCCGCCCGAACGTGCCCGCGGAGGCGCCGGCTACCGCCCAGGAGGCGGCCCCGGCACAGCCCGCGGCGCAGCCGGCAGGTGCCCGCGCCCCGGTGGAGATCCCCGCCGATGTCCGCATGACCCCTGCGGTCCGGCGTCTCGCCCGTGAGCTTCGCGTCGACGTCGCGGCCATCGCCGGGTCTGGGCTCGGGGGCCGCATCACGCGCTCGGATGTCGAGGCTGCTGCGTCTGGCGCCACCAACGGCAGCGCACCTGCCGTGACCCAGGCTCCCGCGACCCAGGTCGCGCCGCCGAGCCGCGCCGCCGCCGACCCGCTCGACTCCCCGGTCAAACACGGTGACTCGCTCAAGGAGCTCACCCCCATGCGCAAGGCCATCGCCAGGCACATGGAGCGCTTCCTCGAGGTACCCGCTGCGTACATCACCATCGAGGTCGACATGTCCGGCGTCGTCGCGCTGCGCGAGGCGACCAAGCGCCAGTACCAGGCGCAGGAAGGCATCAGCCTGACCTCGATGCCTTTGTCGCCAAGGCCGACGGTCGAGGCGCTCAAGCGCTTCGCCGACTTCAACGCCCACTACACCGAGGAGGGCCACTGGCGCCGCCAGTGATCAACCTCGGCATCGCCGTGGCGGTCGAGGACGGCCTCGTGGTGCCGGTCATCAAGGACGCCGATCGGCTCAGCATCCACGGCCTCAACCGCGCCATCCGCGACCTGGCCGACCGCGCGCGCAGCGAGCAAGCTGACCCTCGATGACATCCAAGGTGGCACGTTCACCCTGGATAACACGGGCTGGACGGGCTCGATCATCACCCAGCCGATCATCAACGCGCCGCAGGTCGGCATCCTGACCATGGAGTCGATCGTCAAGCGGCCGGTTGTTGTGGAGACGCCCCGGCGATCTGATCGGCGATCAAGCCGATGATGTACATGACCTCGGCTTCGACCACCGCGCAACGGACGGCGCCCAGGCCGGCAAATTCGTCGCCGATGTCAAGCGCTGGCTCGAGGCCGTCGACTCCACGACCGCGATCTGGTAGCCTGGCGCATGGATCGCGAGCTCCCGATGTTCCAGCCGCCCGGCGCGCGCACGCGCATGGCTCCGCACCGCCGCCGACGCATCGCCATGGGCGGCGGTCGCTCGACGAGCGGCCTGCGACGGCTCCCGCCCGCGCCGCCACCCGGAGTGGATCAAGGCCAAGCTGCCCTCCGGCGACAACTACCACGACCTGAAGGGGATCCTGCGCGGGCTCGACGCTGAACACCGTCTGCGAAGAGGCGCACTGCCCCAACATCGGCGAGTGCTGGGAGCAGCGCACGGCCACGATCATGATCCTGGGTGACGTCTGCACTCGGGCCTGCGGCTTCTGCGCGGTCAAGACCGGCCGGCCCGACTGGAACGACGAGGACGAGCCACGCCGCGTGGCCGAGGCCATCGCCGCGATGAACCTCGAGCATGTCGTCGTCACCAGCGTCGCGCGCGACGACCTGCCCGACGGCGGCGCGCACATCTTTGCCGAGACCATCCGTGCCGCTGCGGCGCGAATCAGCCCGGCATGGGCGTCGAGGTGCTGATCCCCGACTTCAACGGCGAGGACGAGCCCCTGCGGACAGTGATGCAGGCCGCGCCGGACATCCTCAACCACAACGTGGAGACGGTGGAACGGCTGCAGAAGCCGGTACGCAAGCGAGCCCGCTACGACGTTCGCTGGAAGTGCTCGAGCGAGCCAAGGCGATGGCGCGCGAGATCAGCGGCCGGGATGGGACGGTGCACACCAAATCGAGCATCATGGTCGGCCTGGGCGAGACCCGCGAGGAGCTCAGCCAGACCTTCGTCGACCTGCGCGCGGTCGACTGCGACGTCCTGACGGTCGGCCAGTACCTGCGCCCGTCCGAACAGCACCTGCCCGTCGAGCGTTACTCTCCCGACGAGTTCGACGAGATGAAGCAGGAGGCGCTCGCTCTCGGCTTCAAGCACGTCGAGTCGGGCCCGCTTGTCCGATCCAGCTACCACGCGCGAGATCAAGTACCCGAGGAGGCCAGGCGCAACCGCACCGCCCGCGCCGCGGCTCTCTCTGCCAACGGCCTCAGCGCCTGACGCCGGCGCGTCGCCGATGCGGGAGACGCCCGAGGACCTGGCCCGACTACAGCAGCTGCTCGACCGCAGCCATGCGACCGCTGGCCGACACCTGCGTGAGGTGATCACCGCCCAGCGCCGGCTCGATGCCGCGCAGCTGGCACAGTGCTTGCGTGGGATGTGCCTGCTGACGCTGGCCACCGTCACCGCCGACGGACGACCGGTCACCGGCGCGGTGGACGGCTTCTTCTACCGTGGCGAGTGGTACTTCGGCTCCAGCGACGACTCCGTGCGCTTCCGGCACCTGCGCAGGCGTCCGAGCGTCAGCGCGACCCACCTTCCGGGAGAGGAGTTGAGTGTCACGGTGCACGGACGTGCCCACGAGATCGACGTGGCCACCCACGACGACGGTGGTTTTCGAGACGTGTTGCTTGAGTACTACGGGTCACGGTTCGGAGCAGCTGCGACGGATGTCTTCGATGGTCCCGGTGTGGCCTACGCCCGGATCGAGGCGCAGCGCATGTTCACCTTCTGGATGGACCCAGCCGGATCCGGAGCCTGATCCGCAACGTTCCTGTAGCCAGGCCCAGGGGCCACTACGTGCGCGCTCCTTCGCGGAGGTGTCGCAGCACCGTCCTCGTGACCTCCATGCCAGCCGTCCGGATGGCGAGGGCCACCGCGCCGGCCTCTCCACTGCCCGTGTGGACGACCTCGGCGTCGGGCCAGTGTTCGTGCACACCCGTTCGCACGCGCTCGCTGATGGCCTGTGCCCCGTTCAGCATCGAGCCGCCGAGGACGACCACCACCGGCTCCTCGTCACCGGCAGCGGCGATCGCCGTCTTGAGCAGGTGATCGGATGCGCTCGCCACCAGCGCCAGTGCCACCTGGTCGCCCCGGTCCGCCTCAGCCACGACGAGGGGAGCCAGGCGGCCGAGCAAAGCCGGCGCCTGCCCGTAGACGGCGTCAGTCATTCGCGTGGCCACGTCCACGCCCGGGCTGGCCTTCACGCCCAATGCCACCGGGATCACCTCGGCCAGCGCGGTCGACGGGCCACGACGATCGAGCGCCAGCAGCGCCGCACGCACGCCTTCGACGCCCAGCCACACGGCTGAACCCTCGTCGCCCACCAACCAGCCACGGCCCCCCGCGCGGCGCACCATCGACCCTCCATCGATGAACGCCGCGATGGCGCCAGTGCCGGCCGTCAGGACCAGCCCTTGTTCCGCGGTCGTGCCGGCGGCGAAGGCTGCGACCACGTCGATCACGACTCGCGGGTCGTGGGTGAGCCCCAGCGCGCGCCAGGCAGCAACGACCTCGCGGTCCGTTCGGGCACGCTTGAGATGCCGCCGGCGACGGCGACACAGCCACCCGCGACCGACGCCGGATCGTGTTCGGCGATCGTGTCGGCGACCGTGCTGGCGGTGGACTCCGCGGCAGCGACTCCCGGCTCCAGGCATTGGCACCCGGGCCCACGCCGCGCCCGACGACGCGGCCATCCTCCGCCGTCGCCAGCAGGGCTCGGGTACCGGTGCCCCCCGCGTCGACACCGATGAAATGAATTGACATAGAGACCATCCGAACTGTAAGTTCCTTTCACCGATGGCTGAGCGTAGCAGTGGGCCGACCCACATGAGCGCGACCGACGCCACGACGCCGACTCCCGATCCCGGGCCGGTGTCGACGTCGCCCCGTGCCGTCGAGCATATCGAGCCCGGGGCCAACCATCACTGCCATCCGCACCATCCTGCCGCTCAGATCGCCGCCGGCGGAGCGCCGTGTGGCCGAGGGGGTCCTGGCCACCCGGGTGACACGGTCCACCTCAGCATCAGCGACCTGGCCCGCCGCGCAGCCACCTCCGAGGCTACCGTGGTGCGTCTGTGCCAGCGGGCCGGCTTCGCGGGCTACCCGGAGCTGCGCCTGGCGCTGGCCACGGCGGTCGGCCGTTCTTCGGCCAAGGGATCGCCGTCACGTCTGATCGGCACCGACGTGGCGCTGACGATCCACTCCCGGACCTCGTGGCCAAGGTCGGCGCGGCCGACCGCCAGGCCATCAGCGACACGATCGAGGCGCTGGACCTGGACGTGCTGGCGTGCGTGGTGGACGTCATATCGCGCGCGCGCCGCATCGAGATCTACGGCATCGGAGCCTCCGGTCTCGTCGCCCTCGACCTCGAGCAGCAAGCTGCGGCGCATCGGCCTGTCCGCGGCGGCCTCCACCGACGGTCACCTGGCCCTCACCTCCGCCGCGGTCCTCACCCCGGACGACGTGGCCGTCGGCATCAGCCACGGAGGCGAGACGCTGGATATCCTCGATCCCCTCACGAAGCCGGCGCGGCCGATCCACGGTCGGGCTCACCAACTACTCCCGCTCCTCCCTCGCGCGCGGCGCCGACCTGGTGCTCGACCGTGGCTGCCCACGAATCCCCTCTTCCGCGCCGGGGCCATGGCCAGCCGCACGGTCCAGCTGGCCGTGGTCGACTGCATCTACCTGGCGGTGGCGCAGCGCCGATATGACGGGGCGGTCACCGCGCTCGACCACACGTCCGCCGCACTCCGCAGCCGTCACCAGGGGTACGCATGACCACGACCGGACCGGAGGTCGTGCGCGTCCAGGCGCCGACCGAGCGACGCAATCCGCGACCCGCGCATCGATACGCTGCCGACGCTGCAGGTGTTTTCGAGCTGCTCAATGACGAGGATGCGTGCGTCGCGCCGGCGGTGCGCGCGGCTCTGCCGGCCCTGGCCCGCGCTGTCGACGCCGCGGTCGAGCGTTACCAGCGAGGCGCACGATCCACTACTTCGCGCCGGCACCTCCGGCCGGATGGCGACCCTCGATGCCGCGGAGCTGCCGCCCACCTTCTCGGCCGATCCGTTACGCCCGGTCGCCCATCACGCGGGCGGCACCTTCGCCATCAGCCAGGCCCTCGAGAACGTCGAGGACGACCCGGCAGTCGGGCGCGAGGCGGCCCCGACGTCACTGCCGCCGACGTCGCGATCGGTATCGCCGCCAGTCGGCCGCACGCCCTTCGTGGTGGGCGCGCTACAGGCGGCCCGTGAGGCCGGCGCCTTCACCGTGCTCGTGAGCTCGGCGCCCCACTGGCCCGGCCGCGGAGCTGGCGGACGTGCACGTCTTCGTGGACACCGGCCCCGAGGCCATCGCCGGCTCCACCCGGCTCAAGGCGGGCACGGCCCAGAAGCTGGTGCTCAACGGCTTCTCCACCGCCCTCATGATCCGGCTGGGCAAGACCTACTCCAACCTGATGGTCGACGTCTCGCACCACAACGCCAAGCTGCGCGGCCGGGTGCTGGTCATCCTCGAGGAGGCCACCGGCGCTCCCACCGACGACTGCGCCCAAGCCCTCGCCGCGACCGACGGTGAGGTCAAGCCGGCCATCCTCTGCCTGCTCGCGGGCGTCAAGCCGGCCGCGGCTTCGAGCGGCGCTCGACCAGAGCGGGGGGCGGGTCCGCGAGGCGCTCGCCGCCCTCGGCATCGCCAGTCACTCAGGACCCCACCACCAGCCCCGAGGTGCCTATGGAGCAGTGACCCAGCGCCGCCCGCCATGCATCGGGATCGACGACGGTCCCGGAGCCCGCATCCGCACTCCCGAGGAGGAACATGAGCCCACTTCCCAAGCGAACGATCGCATCGCTGCTGGCGGCCCTCTCGTGGCCCTGCCGCTCGTGGCCCCGATGGCTGCCTTGGCGCAGGACGAGGCCGCTGAACCACGTCAACCTCACCGTCTGGTCCTGGCGGCCGGAGGACGAGGACGCCTACAACGAGATCTTCGCCGTGTACGAGGCTGCGCATCCCGGCGTCACCGTCGAGTTCGTGCCCTACGTCAACACCGACTACAACAACATCCTCGCCACCGGCCTGACCGGCGACGGCGGTCCCGACGTGGCCCAGGTCCGCAGCTATGGCGGCGTCCAGCCGCTCATCGAGGCCGGCCAGCTGCTCGCGCTCGATGACAAGATCGACACGCTCGGCAACTTCCCGCCGCTCGCGCTCAAGTCGCAGACCGGCCAGGCCGACGGCCTGGTCTACGGCGTGCCCATCGCCTATCAGGCCTTCACCGCCTTCTACAACAAGGCCATCTTCGATGAGCTGGGCCTGGCAGAGCCGCAAGACGTGGGACGAGTTCGTGACCGTGCTCGACACGCTCAAGGAGAACGACCTCATCCCCATCTCTACGCCGGCCAAGGACAACTGGATGATCCCCATCGTGATGGACGCCATCGGCGCCCCGCGCTACGGCGGCCAGCAGTTCGAGCAGGACATCCTCGCCGGCAAGACCGACTTCACCGACCCCGACTACGTGGCGGCCATCGAGCTCATGAACTGGCTGCTGCCGTACCTGCCCGAGGATGTCGTCGGCGTCAGCTACGAGGACTCTCGTGCGCTCTTCCTCAACGAGCTCGCGGGCATCTTCCTGGGTGGCTCCTTCGAGGTCGGCTACTGGCGTGACAACGGCCCGGACCTGGACCTCGGCGTCTTCGAGGTGCCCAGCGCCGCCCCGACTCGCTCGCCCCGGCCAGCGTGGTCGGCTGGTATGACGGCGCCTTCGGCGTCAACGCCAACTCGGATCATCCCGATGAGGCGCTCGCCCTCGTCGAGTGGATGGGTACCGAGGAGTTCGGCCAGCTCTACACCGAGAAGGTGAAGCAGCTTTCGGCCGTGCCCGGCACCACGCCCGAGGATCCGCTGTTGGCGGAGTTCGGTGAGCTCTTCGCAGCCTCGCCGGTCTCCTACCTTGACCTGGTCGACTTCCGCTATGGCCAGCCGACCGGTGACAGCCTGCTGCGCGACGGCGTCATCGGCATGTGGCTGGGCGAGAAACGGCCGAAGAGGTGGCCGCCGACGTGCAGGCCGGCATCTCCCAGTGGTTCACCCCTTCCGGGCAATGACCCGCTAGATGGCGGAAGCCCCATCTCCTGGCAACAAGGCCCGTTCCGCGTCCGGCAGTGGCGTGGGGCGGGCCGCCCCACCTCGGCGCGTGCTGCTGATCTTCATCGCGCCCGCCTTCGTGCTTTACACGCTCTTCCTCATCTACCCCCTGGTGCAGGCGCTGATCTTCAGCCTCTTCGCGTGGAAGAGCACCGTACGGGGCGACTACGTCGGCCTCGACAACTTCACCGAGCTCTTCACCCGCTTCCCGCTCGACGAGCAGCTGCCGCGCGCCTTCATCCATAACATCGTCTTCTACCTCGCGACGATGGCGGTGATGGTCACGCTGGCACTGCTCTTCGCGGTGCTGCTGCAGCGCGCGCGTCGCGGCCGGGGGTTCCTGCGCGTCGTCTACGTGCTGCCCTACATGATCAGCCCCCTGGTGGTGGGCTACATCTGGTCGCTCATCCTCAATCCTACCTTCGGCCCCGTGAACTCGGTCCTTAAGGATCTCGGGCTCGGTGACCTGGCACGACCGTGGCTCGGCGACCCGACCCTCGCCTTCCCGGTCGTCATCCTGGTCAACGCCTGGTACTACCTGGGCTTCCCGATGCTGCTGTTCGCGGCCGGCCTGGCGGCCATCCCGGAGGACTATGCGGAGGCCGCGGAGGTGGATGGTGCGAGCACGTGGCAGGTCTTCCGACACGTGACCTTCCCGTTGCTGATCCCCGTCTTCGGGACGGTCGCCATCCTCACCTTCGTCTACTCGTTCAACGTCTTCGGCCTGGTGTGGGCGCTCAGCGGCGTGGACGGCGGTCCCGTGGGCACGACCGACGTCCTGGGCCTGCTCTTCTATCGCACCGCGTTCACCGGTGGCGTGAACGCCTTCGGCACCGCCTCCGCCCTGGCCGTGGTCATGTTCGTGGCCATCTTCGGCGTCTCCATGACGGCTCGCTGGTGGTTCGGACGGCTGGAGGAGGGACTCTCGTGAGCGCGGCCACGCAAGCCGGCGGGTCTGGACTCGATCGCCCGCGTCGCCGCAAGAGCCCGGCCGGAGTGGCGGTGTCCATCCTGCTGTGGGGCTACGTCTTCGTGGTGCTGGCGCCGATGGCGCTCATCGTCCTCAACTCCATGCGCCCATCCCGGCAGATCTTCCGCGAGCCCATCGCCCTGCCCGACTCGATCAACCTCGACAGCTTCGTCCGCGCCTGGGGCGAGGCCAACTTCAGCCATACTTCTTCAACTCGCTGGTCGTCGTGGTGGCTTCGGTCACGCTGGCCACGGCCGTCTCCGCGCTCGCCGCCTACGCGCTCGGGCGCTACCGTTTCCGCGGCTCGGGCCTGCTGGCCGTCTACTTCCTCTCCGGCCTGCTGCTGCCCTTCCGCCTGGCGATCATGCCGCTCTTCCTGCTGCTGCAGGACCTGGGCCTGGTCGACACGCACCTGGGCCTGATCCTGGTCTATGCCGCCACGGGTGTGCCCTTCAGCGTCTTCATCCTGTCGGCCTACTTCCGGCAGCTGCCGGTGGACCTGTCGGAGGCGGCCAAGATGGACGGGGCCGGCGAGTTCACCATCTTCGGCCGGATCATGCTGCCGCTGGTGCGACCGGCCCTGGCCACCGTCGCGGTCTTCCAGTTCGTGCCCCTGTGGAACGACTTCTTCTTTCCGCTCGTGCTGCTGCGCTCGTCGGACAAGTGGACGCTGCCGGTGGGCATGACGCGCTTCTTCGGCGAGTTCCAGACCGACTGGTCGACGCTCTTCGCGGGCATCATCATCACGACCTTGCCGCTGATCATCGTCTTCCTGCTGGCCACACGGCAGATCATCGCGGGCCTCACCGCCGGCATCGGCAAGCTGTAGGCCGCCTGGCGGCGGATGGGCAGGCCGCGCGGTCAGGCCTCGACGGGCGTTCCGGCCTTGCTCGGGTTCTCGATGGGCGCGCCGATGATGGAGCCCCACTCGGTCCAGGAGCCGTCGTAGTTCTGCACGCGCTCGTAGCCGAGCAGTTCGTGCAGCACGAACCACGAGTGGCTGGCGCGCTCGCCGATACGGCAGTAGGTGACGACGTCCTTGTCCTCGGTCACGCCCTTGGCCGTGTAGTGGGCCCGCAGCTCATCGGCTGACTTGAAGGTCCCGTCCTCGTTGACCGTCTGGGCCCACGGTGCCGACACCGCACCCGGGATATGTCCCGCGCGCTGGGCTGTCTCGGTCATGCCCGGAGGGGCCACCACCTCGCCCTCGAACTCGGCCGGCGAGCGCACGTCGACCAGGGCCAGCGAGGGATCGCCCAGCTGGTCTGCCAGTTGGCGCTGGAAGGCACGCGTGCTGAAATCGGGCTCGGGCAGGCTGATCCCCGTCGGTGCGTAGGAGGGCACGTCGGTCGTGGTCGGCAGCTCGTGCGCCAGCCAGTAGGCGCGGCCGCCGTCGAGCAGGCTCACACGCCTGAAGCCGTGGAGCCGCAGCTGCCAGTAGGCCCAGGCCGCGAACCAGTCGTTGTTGTCGCCGTAGAGGACGACGTGCGTGCCCGCATCGATGCCGGACTCCGACAGCAATCGCGACAGCTCCTCGGCGCTGACGATGTCGCGGCGGATGCCGTCGGAGAGCTGCGTCTCCCAGTTCCAGCCGACCGCGCCCGGGATATGGGCCTGGCTGTAGGCCTCCGTGTCCACATCCACTTCCACGAACCGGACGGCGGGGTCATCGAGGTGCTGCACCGCCCACTCGGCGGAGACGAGGGCCTCAGGGTTGGCGTACTCGGACATGTCTCAGCTCCTTGATCAGATTCGGGTTCGAAGACGGAGCCTACGGTCGATGGGAACGCTTGTCCAATCGAATTAGTGCAATGTAGTGAATGACGATGTCGATCACCGGTCTTTGAGCAAGATCCTCCGCGCGTTCTCGCTGTAGACCTTGCGCAGCACCTCCTCCGGCAGGCCGATGCCGTGGATCTGCCAGCGGCCCTGCAGGGGGTGGTCGCCGAGGTCGTAGTCGAACGATTCGTCGAACGTCTCGAGGAAGCGATAGAAGATGCGGTACATCTCGGCGTCATAGCCGAAGTCGGTGCCGAAGAGGATGCGGTCGCTGTAGCGCAGGAAGAACTCGCGCGCGCTGTAGGGCTGCCGACCCAGCTCGCTGATGCGCGCCGAGATGTCCACGTTGAGGTTGGGGTTTCGATCGAGCATGGCGCTCACCAGCGCCAGGTCTTCGGAAGCACAGCCCACGTGCGCCCCGATGAAGGTGGTGTCAGGGTGACGGGCGACGACGCGCTCGAAGGCCGCGATGATCTCGTCGAAGGAGGCGAAGCCGGCCTCGCCGACCTCGGACCGCGGCGGCCAGAAGTGCCAGTCGGGATGCTCGTGCAACTCCTCCCAGCGCTCGTTGTGCGCGGAGAGCGGGTCGAAGAAGGCGATCGGATCGGCCACGTGCACGATGACGACCGTGCCCGTCCGGGCAGCCGTGGCCCAGACCGGGTCCAGCCGCGGGTCGTCCACCGGCACGACCGCCCCCTCCGGATCGCGCGCGCGCAGCCCGAGCGGCTTCCAGGCCTTGAGCCCGACCGCGCCCCGCCGCACGGCGTCCTCGAAGCGGGCCGCTTCCATGGGGCCGAAGTCGGGTCGCTCGATCCACTCCTCGTAGGACATCTGGGCCACGTGCGCGAAGCGCGTCGGGTGGGCACCCGCGTACCTGGCGTGGCGCTCGCTGAAGGCCTCACCGTGGCCACCGTCAAGGTCCACGACCGTCTCCACGCTCACCGAGTCGAGCTCCGCCAGCAGCTCCGTCACGGGCCGCTTCGACCAGCCGTAGCTGAAGACCTCGCCGAGGTGGTTGTGGGCATCGACCACGCCGAAACGGGGCCGCTCGATCCGATGCTCCGGCAGGCGCAGCTTGCGCACGGGCCGGTAGTCGGCAAGACGCATCTCAGGCACGGTGATGAGACCCCCTTTCCCGACCGCGGCCGGGCGACCGCATGGACGGGCTACTTGATGCTGCCGGCGGTGAGCCCGCCGACGAGCCACTTCTCGATGACGATGAACAGGATGACGACGGGCACGATCGCGATGAGCGACGAGGTGAAGAGGTACTGCCACTCGACCCGGTACTGGCCGATGAAGGTGGTCACGCCGACGGTCAGGGGGTGGATGTCCGGCGACTGGGCCAGCGTGAGCGCGACCACGAACTCGTTCCAGGCAGCGATGAAGGTGAAGATGGTGGCGGTGATGATGCCCGGCAGCGCCAGGGGCAGGGTGATCCGCCGCAGCACGCCCAGGCGCGAGGCGCCATCGATCGAGGCCGCCTCCTCCAGCTCCACGGGGATGGTCGAGAAGTAGGCCACCATGATCCAGGTCGAGAAGGCCAGGTTGAAAGCGGCGTTGACCAGGATCAGCGAGAGGTAGGTATTGATGCCGGCCGGGGGGAAGGTATTGCCGATGGTCACGAACTCGCGGTAGATGCCGATGACCAGGGCCGTCGGCGCGAACATCTGGGTGATGAGCACGAGCAGCAGGAAGAGCAGCCGCCCGCGGTAGCGATAGCGCGCGGTGTAGTAGGCCGCCGGCATCGCCACCAGCAGCACCAGCAGCGTGGCGAAGACGGAGATGATGAGGCTGCTGCGCAGGTAGCCCCACAGCGGTGCCTTGTCCCACACGCTGACGAAGTTGAAGAACTCCAGGTGCGAGGGCAGGTATTGCGCCGGCACCGTGTAGAGCTCCTTGCCCGGCGTGAGGGCGGTGATGAGCATCTGGATGTACGGAGCCATGAAGAAGAAGGCCACGAGCGCACCCAGCCCGGTCAGCAGGGCCTTCCTGATCGAGGGCGCGCGGAGGCCGGCGCCGGCTGATCGCATCGCTGTCATCTCAGGCTCTCCGCCAGTCGACGAGTCGGAGGTAGAGCAGGACGAAGAGCAGGATGACCGCGAAGTTGACCACGGCCATGGCGGCCGACTGGCCCACATCAGCCAGCTGGAAGGCCAGCTTGTACATATGCGTGGTGGTGGTATCGGTCAACGAGCCCGGCCCGCCCTTGGTCATGGCCCAGATGATGGGGAACTGGTTGAAGACGTTGATCATGTTGATGATCGCGGCCACCAGCAGCGCCGGCCGCAGCAGGGGCAGGGTGATGGACTGGTACGAGCGCCAGCCAGACGCTCCGTCCACGCGCGCGGCCTCATAGATGTCCTGGGGGATCGACTGCAACCCTGCCAGCAGCACGTAGGTGGTGAAGGGCAAAGACACGAAGATGGCCACGAACATGAGCCAGTAGAAAGCTGAACCGGGATCGCCCAGCCAGTCGTTCACCGGGGTGGCCAGGAGCCCCAGGTCATAGAGCATCCGGTTGACGATGCCGTAGAAGCCGTCGAGCATCCAGCGCCAGACGGTGGCGGTCATGACCACCGAGGCCGCCCAGGGGACGATGAGGGCCCAGCGCACCAGCCGGCGCCCGGGGAAGGCTGCGTTGAGCAGGGCGGCCAGGGCCAGCGAGACGAGGATGGTCACGCCCACCACCACCAGCACCCAGACGAGGGTGCGGATCATGATGCCCGGCAGGTCGGGATCGGCGAAGAGTCGCTGGTAGTTGTCGAACCCGGTGAAGCCCTTGGCCAGGCCGGACATGCTGATGTCGAGGAACGAGGTGCGCAGCATCTCGAAGGCCGGCCACAGCACCACCCCGAAGATGAGCAACAGCGCCGGCCCGATCCAGGGCAGCGGCCCCAGGTCGGGCAGGCGTGGTCGGCGGCGCGGTTCGAGCTCCCCGGGGTCGAGCGCGGGTCCTGTCGGCCGTGTCGTCTCGGTCACCTCGCTGCTCCCGATACGTGGCGGAGGCCCCCACCTTTCGGCAAGGGCCTCCGCATCATGACTCGTCTATGACCTTGCGGTCTGGGCGGTCAGCCCTCCTCGCCGACGGCGTTGATCTGGTCGAGGATGGCCTGCTTGTCGGCACCCGGCACGAAGGCGGCGCCGATGTTGTCCTGGATGGCGCCCTGGACAGCACCCCAGGCAGCCTGGTCACTGGGGTAGAAGATGGCGCTCGGGAGCACCTCGATGAAGGGCTTGAGGAAGGGATCGTCCGACATCGACTCACCGGCCGAGACGGTCGCCGGCAGGAAGCCACCGGCCGCATCGAGGAAGGCCGCGTAGTTGTCCGGCTGGAAGAGGAAGCTCATGAACTTCTGGATGGCTTCCTGGTTGCCGTCCTTCTTGAAGCCGAAGAAGTAATCCTGCACGCCCAGCGTGATCGAGTCCTTGCCGTCGGCGGCGGGGAAGGGGGTCACACCCCAGTTGACGTCGCTCTCGTAGGTGTTCGTCAGCTCGCCCGGCAGGAAGATGGCGCCGTTGAGCATGCCCACCACACCCGAGGCGAACAGCGCGAAGGCACCGTCGGTGCGGTTGAAGGAACCGGGGTTCGGCTGGGTGCAACCCATGTCCACCAGCTCCTGCAGGTAGTTCAGGGTCTCCAGGTTCTGGGGCGAGTTGACGACCCAGTTCTGGCCATCGAAGTACCGGCCGCCGTTACCGCCGGCCCAGATGAGGAACTCGGCCTGGGCCTCCTCCGGCCCGAGCGGCAGGGCCAGCGGGACGATGCCCGGCTGGGTGTCGAGGATGGCCTGGCAGACAGCCTTGACCTCGCTCCAGTTGGTCGGAGGCTCGACGCCGGCGGCATCGAGGATGTCCTGGTTGTAGAAGAACAGGCGGTCCGACGCGAGGTCCGGCACGGCGTACTCGACGCCGTCGTACTTGGAGTTGTCGCGGAAGCCCTGGATCAGGTCCGAGAGCGTGGCTTCGTCCACGATCTGGTCGGCCGTGTAGAGCAGGTCGTCCGCGGCGAAGGCAGCGAAGTAGTTGAGGTTGGCGATGTCCGGCGGCTCACCGGTGGCGATGCGCGTGGTCACGACCTGATCGATGTCGTTCCAGTTGACGACCTGGACCGTGACGTCGATGTCGGGATTGGCCTCCATGAAGCGGGAGGCGAGGTCATCGAAGTACGGCTGCATCGCGTCGGTGTACTGCGCCGCGATCATCTCGATGCTGGTCTTGTCCTGGGCTGCGGCCGGCACCGTCGCGGTGACCGCCAGCAGTCCCGCGGCCCCGATGGCCGCAAGCCCTGAGAAGCGCTTGCCCATTGTGTGTACTGACCTCCTACGACTCTTCTGTCCGCCAGCGGCTGGACACAGAATGTCAGGACGTACGGACGTCCGGTCGTCATCGTCCCACGAATGTCAAGGCAAGACCGCCCCGATTTCGCGGGTCTGTCCAACGCCCCCTGGCGACCCGGGTAGCGTACGGCATCCGACGTTGCGCAGCGCGCTCCGACAGCGCTCGCCGCCGACTTCGGCCGCTAGCCCTCGCTGCCGACCTTGGTCCGCAGCCAGCTCACACCGATGGCGAGCACGATGAGGCCGCCGAAGGCGATGTCCTGCAGGAACGGGTCCACGCGGAGCAGGTTGAGCATGTTCGAGATGACGCCCAGGAGCAGGACGCCGAAGAAGGTACCCACCACACCGCCGCGCCCGCCGGTGATGGGCACGCCACCGATGACGACCGCACCGATGGCCCGCAGCTCCAGGCCGGCGCCGGTGTCGGGCAGTGCCGAGCCGATGCGCGAGATGAGCACGATGGCGGCGATGCCGACCAGCAGGCCGTTGATGGCGAAGAGCAGCACCGTCGTGCGCGAGACGTCGATGCCTGCCAGGAACGCGGCCCGCGGGTTGTCACCGATGGCATAGGTACGCCGGCCGATGCGCGTGTACTTGAGCAGCGCGCCGACGGCCGCGTAGCCGATGAGGCTGATGATGAAGATCAGGGGCAGCGTGCCGCCGATGCGGGTGCCCGCGAGGAAGGTGAAATTGTTGGGCACGACCTGGATGATGCCCTTGGTCATCCACAGCGCGATACCGGTGTAGATGCCCAGCGTGGCCAATGAGACGATGAACGTCGGCGCCTGGAACGTCCGCGCGACAGCAGCATTGGCCATGCTGCAGACGATGGCCACCACCACGCCGGCGAGCATCGCCAACTCCTCGGGGTAGCCGGCCAGGACGATCATCGACATGACCACGGCGCAGAGCCCGACGATGGCGCCCACCGAGATGTCGAAGTTACCCGAGATGATGAGGATCGTGGCACCGGCCGCGACCAGCCCAAGCACGGCGGACTGCTCGAGGATGTTCATGAGGTTGCGTTCGTTGAAGAAGCGATCGTTGTTCAGGCCCGTGAAGATCCCCAGGGCGATGGTCAGCGCGAGCAGCAGCACCCACTGGTTGGCCGCCACGAAGCGGAGGATGGCCTGGCGTCGCGTTCGCTCGGTCCCGGCTCCGGCCGTGGCCGTGATGTCCGCGCCCGGTGGGACTTCCCTAGTCGGCGACACCCAGATACTCCTTCATCAGACTGTGCTCGGTGGCCTCCGCGGAGTCGACCGTGTTCATGACGCGTCCCTCGCGCATCACTACGATGCGGTCGCTGATCGAGAGCAGCTCGGGCAGGTCGGAGGAGACGATGATCACCCCGCGACCCTGCTCGAGGAGGTCGGCGATGAGGCCGTAGATGTCATGCTTGGCGCCGATGTCGACGCCTTTGGTGGGCTCATCGAAGATGTAGACGCGGGCATCCACGGCCAGCCAACGCCCGATGACGACCTTCTGCTGGTTACCGCCGCTGAGGCGCTTGACGTCCTGGTCGATCGAGGGCGTGACGATGCCCAGTCGCCGCACGAGCCCGTCGGCCAGGCTGACCTCCCCGCGAACGACCTGACCGCGCAGCTCGTTCCAGGCTGCCGACAGGTTCTCGCGCACGCTGCGGTCGGGGAAGAGCCCCGAATCGGCGCGGTCCTCGGTGACCAGGGAGAGGCCGGCCTTGACCGCCGCGCGCGGGCTCTTTGGCGTCGACGTGCGGCCATCGATGTTGAGCTTGCCGCTGCGTGCCGGGCGCACGCCGAAGAGCAGCTCCATGAGCTCGGTCCGCCCGGCCCCGACGAGCCCGCCGAACCCCAGGACCTCGCCGGCCCGGACCTCGAACGAGATAGGGTCCGGGATACCCGCACCGCTGTACCCCTCGGCCCGCAGCACGACGTTACCGATGGGAACCGACTCCTTGACGAAGAAGGCCGACGCATCGCGGCCCACCATCAGGTGCACAAGGTCGTCGGGCGTGGCACCGGCGGCTCGTCGCGTCTCCACCCAATGACCATCCTTGAGCACCGTGATGCGATCGCCGACCTGCAGCACCTCATCGAGGTAATGCGAGATGTAGATGATGCCCAGGCCGCCATCGGCCAGGCGGCGGACGAGCCGGAGGAGGTGCTTGGTCTCGGTCTGGCCGAGCGAGGCCGTCGGCTCATCGAGCACGAGCACCGAAGGCTCGAAGCGCAGTGCCCGCACGACCATCGTGAGCTGACGCTCGGCCGGGGAGAGGTCCGACCCCAGCGCGTCCGGGTCCAGGCTCACGCCCAGGTCCTCCATGATCTCCCGCGCGGCGCGCCGCTGCTTCCGGGTGTCGACGATGCCGGAACCGCGCGTCGGCTCCTGTCCCAGGAAGATGTTGTCGGCCACCGTCAGGCTGCCCACGATGTCGGCGTCCTGGTAGATGGTGCTAACGCCGACCTGCAGGGCCGACCGCGGCGTGAGGTGGGCGAACTGGCGGTCGCCGAGCGCGATGGCGCCGCTGTCGGGCCGGACCACGCCGGCCAGGATCTTCATCAGCGTCGACTTGCCGGCACCGTTCTCACCGATGAGGCAATGGACCTCACCCGGGTACAGGTCGAAACTGACGTCGATCAGGGCGCGAGTGCCGGGATAGGTCTTCGAGATGTTCCGGAGCGAAAGGATCGGACCGGCCCCTCGGTCTTCCGAGATCGCCGGTCCGATCTTCTCAGCCAGTCGGGTCACGGGCAGGCTGGCAGCACGCAGCTCAGCGGTACTGGAGTAGCTCCGGGAAGTGCTCTGCAGTCAGATCCCAGTAGATTTCGCTCGGCTCCCAGGGCACGACGGCCGTCGGGTCGTCCGCGTTCTCGGGCGTGACCGGGATCACCGGCAGCGTGATCTGCTGGTTCAGCTGGTCGGTGCAGCCGCTCACGTAATTGTTGAGCGCGTGGTAGGCGATGAAGCCCTCCCAGCCGGGCGAGCTGCTGATGGTGTACTTGAGGGAGCCGTCCTTCAGGAGCGGGATACCAGCCGGCGAACCGTTTTGGGCCAGCACCTTGATGGGGTCGTTCAGTGCGCCCTCGTTGCGCAGCATGCGGATGACCGCCGTGGCCATGTCCTCATTCATGACATAGAGCAGCCCGAAGTCCTCACCCGAGTAGAGCAGGTCCTGCGCCAGGTCGCGCGCCTTGTCCGGGCTGTACTCGGTCTCGAGGATCGGCTCGACCAGCTCGTTCTGGCCCAGCTCGGCAGCGGTCTCGGTCATGCCCGCGTTGATCTGCTGGCTGGGCGGCGCCACGAAGAGGCCCGTCAGGAGGGCATAGCGCTCGCCGGGATAGTTGTCGGCCATCCAGTGCGCGTAGGACTCACCCATGCCGTACCAGTCGAAGTCGACGGAGGCGACATGGTCGGTGCCGTTGGCGATGACCGTGCCCACGCTGTCGGTGATGACCACGGGGATGCCAGTGTCGTTGCCGCGCTCGGCGGCTAGGGTCGCCCCGGCCTCGGTGGACGAGAACATGCTGATGCCGTCGACGCCCTCGTTGACGAGCGTCTCGATGTTCTGGATCTCCTGTTCGGAGTCGTAGGCGGTATCGAGCACGATGACCTCGTTGCCGTCGGCCTCGGCCGCGTAGACGAAGCCGTCGACGTCCCGCTGATACCAGGTGTCGGCACCCGGCTTGATGTAGCCGTAGGTCTTGCCACCCGCGGTCGGATCGCAGGTCACATCATCCTGCGCCAGCACAGGCACGGAGCTCACCGCCAACATCGACACGGTCAGGATCCCACCGCTCGCGACGGCGAGGCTCTTGTGTGCGCGGGTTCGAGGTTCGATCCCCATGGTTCCCCCTTCATCAAACAGAACACCAGTAGGACATCAGGACATCCGGACGTCCGGTCTGATGGTCGCACGAATGTCAAGGCGATGCTGGCCCCTTCGTTGTTGCTCGATGGCGCCCGAGTCGAGGTCGGATCGATGCTCCGCAGTGCCGCCACGGCGACCAGTTACCAGCCGAACCACCCGTGGCGCCGGGTCCGACGAGGCACCAAGCTCCACGCCAGGCTCCTGGCCCGGAGCCGGCCGGGCGTGTCGTTGTGCTGCGCCCGGCGGGCGATCTGCTGCGGCGCTGGGCCCGCTTGCCTGCCACTCACGCAACTGCCAGCAACGGGGCACTTGTCGTCACTCCTGTGACTGGGAAGCACGACGCAGGCACACCCGGCGCCTGAGAGGCCAGACCGTGCCGGTGATCTGCGTCCCAGGCACACCCTGAACCAGGTGGGCGACAGCCTTGTCGAGTGGGTGCCTGACATGCAAGTCGGAGGTGCGTAACCAACAGCTCCGACACGCCGAGCGAGGCTCTCGATGTCCCGCCTGGGCATGAGGCTTTGCTCATGCCCGGTGCCTGCTGCTCACGCGGGGTCGAAGGCGACGCCCATCGGCCCATGACCGATACTGGCGCCGATGACGAGTGAACTGCCGGCCAGCCGCCACCTGCTGCGTGCCCGCGACCTGGCGGACGCGCGATATGCCGACGCCCTCACGGTCGCCGACCTGGCCCGCGTGGCCGGCCTCTCTCCGGCACACTTCAGCCGCGAGTTCCGGCGCGTCTTCGGAGAGCCCCCTCATCGCTACCTGATCACCCGTCGGCTCGAGCGTGCGGCGGCACTTCTGCGCTCCACCGACTGGTCGATCGCACGCATCGCATTGAGCGTCGGCTGGGACAGCATCGGCTCGTTCACGTCCACCTTCACGCGGGTGCACGGCCGCTCGCCAGGTGCCTACCGGCGCTCATACCCGGATGCGGGTCTCCTCGCACAGGTCCCCGCCTGCGTCGTCCGCGTCCATGACCGTCCGCGAAACCGCACGTTTCGAGAAGCCGGCAGCGTGCGTGCCGAATAGCATCATCGGCGCCCGGCTATCGCAGCCGGCCCGCAGGCAAGGAAGAACCGATGATCAAGCTCACGAGCGCCATGCTTTGGGTCCACGACCAGGACGAGGCGCTGGCCTTCTACGTCGACAACCTGGGGTTCGAGGTCCGCTCCGATGTGACGGTCCCGGAGATGGGCGACTTCCGCTGGCTCACGATCGGGCCCGCCGGCCAGCCCGACATCTCCGTCGTGCTCATGTCCATCGCCAGCCCGCCCATCCCTGACGCGGCCACGGTCGAACAGGTCCTCGATGTCGTGGGCAAGGGTCAAGGCAACGGGCTGTTCCTCTCGACCGAGGACATCTACGCGGAGCACGAGCGACTGGTCGCACTCGGGGTCGAGTTCATCGACCCGCCCAGCACGCAGTTCTATGGCATCGACGCCGGCTTCCGGGATCCCTCCGGCAACCACATCCGACTGACCCAGGCGTTCGCGGCGGACGAGCAGGACGATCGCCGGGGCCGCTGACCCGCTAGCATCGGGCCCAGTGGCCAACGTCCTCTCGCGCAAGATCCCCCTCGCCGAGCTCCACTGCCACCTCGGTGGAGCGGTCTCGCCCGCCATCATGTGGGGCATCGCGCACGCCCAGGGCATCCGCCTGCCCAGCAAGGACTACTGGGAGTTCCGCGAGATGATCACCGTGTCCAAGCGGCACGGTCGCTCGTTCGACGGCTACCTGCAGCTGTTCCACTGGACCGAGCTCATCCAGTCCTCGCCCCTGGCCGTCGAGCGCTCGACCTACGAGGTCATCGGCGGCGCCTATCGCAAGAACCACATCACCACGATGGAGCTGCGCTTCAACCCCATGAAGCGCAACCGGGGAGGGGAGCAGGACCTCGACCACATCATCAGCGCGGCCATCCGGGGCATGGATCGAGCCACGCTCGAGTACCCCGTCAGACCGGGCCTCATCCTGTGTCTCGACCGTGCCTTCCCGGTGCAGCTCAACGAGATCATCGTGGAGAAGGCCATCGCCTATCGCCACCGCGGCATCGTGGGCATCGACATCGCTGGTCCGGAGTCATCCACCTTCGACCCGGCTGACTACAAGGCATCGTTCCGGCGTGCCCGCAAGCAGGGCCTGGGCATCACCGTCCACACCGGCGAATCGGGCCCGGTCGAGGAAGTCGCCCGCGTCATCGAGCAGCTCGAGCCCTCGCGCCTCGGCCATGGGGTCAAGTCGGCCTATGACGAGCGCACGATGGCCATGATCCGCGAGCGCGACATCACGCTCGAGCTTTGCCCCACCAGCAACATCAACTCACGCGTGGTCTCCGGCTGGGACGAGTTCGCCTGGATCTTCCAGACCTTCGAGCAGCACCAGGTGCGTTACACCATCAACACCGACGGTCCCGAGATGCTCAAGACGTACATCCGTGACGAGATGGCGTCGCTCGCGCGCCACGGCATCCTCTCGGTGGAGCAGCAGGAACGAGCCGCGGCCTGGGCCCGCGAGGCCTCTTTCGTGGACGGTGCCGACGCCGTGCCCGAGCCTCGGCGCACACCGGCCACGCGCCGCCAGATCGAGCGCGAGGAAGGCTGACCGGGACGCTGGTCCAGGCGCGTCTTCTCGTTCGTCCTAGAGGTGTAGTAGTGACGGTCAGTCATGACCACCGAACGACGTCGTTGGACGCGAGAGTCACCGGATGTTCGCCGAAAGCAGCTGCTCGATGCTGCCCAGGAGCGCATCATGTCCGCCGGCTACGAGGCCATGACGATGTCAGACGTCGCGGACGCGGCCGGCGTGGGCAAGGGCACCGTGTATCTCTACTTCAGCTCCAAGGCGGAGTTGCTCCAGGGCTTGCGCGAGCGGTACTGGGCGGAGCTCTTGGACGTGGCCCGGCGAGCCGCCGTGCGACGGGCGTCGACACCTGCTCGCCGGATCGCGCGCCTGTTCGAGGACCTCATCGCCTGTGGTGTCCGCGCTGACACGCTCTTCCACGCGATCTACACCGATATCCCCACCACGGACATCCGGCCGCTCGAGGAGCTCACGGGCATCATCATGGAGCTCCTGCGCGAAGGTCAAGCGGCGGGTTCGTTCGACGTGATCGATGTCGAGACGTCCGCGCGCATGATGGTCGGCGCTTATCACGGGTTCGGGGCCTGGATCCTGGACGCTTCACCCCGAGATCGCAGCGTTCGCGCGCGTCTGATGCTGACCCATTTCGACCGCCTCATCGGGGCCGGCTGACAGGTCGATCAAGGGCCACACCCAGCTTCAGCCAGCCGGCCGTGGCCCAGGAGTGCACGTATGACTTCGGCGCCGATGGCGGCTACAAGGCCACGCTCGTCAAGGGTGAGGTCGCCTGTGGTGGTGCCGGCAAGGACGAGATCGGAACGCTGAAGGGCGGCACCTTCTACGGGCGCGGGGGCGACGACCACGTCGTGCTCCAGAAGGGGGGCAAGTTCGTGGGTGGAGCTGGGACCGACAGCGTAGAGACCCAGCAGGGCGGCGTGTTCAAGGGTCGCGGGGGCAGCAATTCGATCGGGGCGCAGTCAGGCACGTTCCACGCTGGACTCGGAGACGACCTTGTCCGCGTTCTCATCGACGGCCGCTACAACGGTGGACGCGGAGACGACCGGCTCGAGTACGTCCAGTACGGCGGTCTCTTCGTCGGCGGTCCCGGCGATGACTTCGCCATGGCTATCAACGGCGGTGCCTTCAAGGGTGGCGCGGGCAATGACCGGGTCCGCTTCCTGACACGGAACGGGGTGTTCTACGGCAAGGCCCGTAGGGACACGGCTCGGGTTGTCTACGATGGGGGCAAGTTCGAGGGTGGTCAGGGCGACGACCGCGCCGTGAATGTCTACGACGGTGACCTGATCAAGGGTCGACGTGGCGACGACTCGATCACCGGCTTTCTCCTGGACTCGACGTTCCATGGCGGTCCCGGGCACGACGATGCCAACGCGTGTGGCGGTGGCAACAGAATGACGAGCGTCGAGACTACGATCCCGGTCGTGTGCTAGCCAGCCTGGAGTGGTCGACACAACCGTAGCGTCGGGGTCGTGCGCGGCGACGCGGAAGGTGCCGCCCGCGGAGGAACGCCGACTTCACCAGGGCCAAGCGATCGGCTGCCAGTCGCCACGACTGGCAGCTGGCACACCCCCGAACGTGAACCACAGGCCGACCCGAGCCGGGCAGGCAATCGCTGAGTAGGCCGTCGCAAACGCGCCACCGCGCCGCTAGACGCGCTCGTCAGCCAGCATGGTGACCAGATCGCCCGGCAGCCGGAGTCCGGCCGCGCGGTCGAGCAGCGCGGCGGCCGTGGCCTCCAGTCGTTTCTGGCGAGCCACGGAGTCCGCGTCGTCCACGTCGGGCGACCTGCCGCCCAGTCGGCAGGCGTGGTTCGTGGCGGCGAGCCAGGGCGATCGGTCCGCCGGAACCCCGGGTTTCATGGTCGGCCATAGAAGGACAACGAGATGTCCTCGAGCACGGTCCGGTCGGGCGGATAGTGGCGAGCGAGCTTGTAGGCGGTGTAGATGTACTCAGCGGGCATCGGACTAGGGTAGCGCTCAGCCCTCCCGCATCTCCTCGAGCGTAGGACAGGGGTCGATCACGTAGCGGGCGCACTCGCCGGCGGTGAAGCCTCGCGTGAGGGACTCGGTGACGAGGTCCATGAGCTCGTCGGCGTCCGTCGTGAACTCGATGAGCAGCCCGGCCTGCGTGACCACGGCGACGCGGGAATCATCAGGTCCAGGCGACACCCGCGGCGAGCTCGTCCGGATGCATGAACCGCAGCTGGATCTCGTGCGCGAGTGTCCGCTCGGAGAGGTCCCAGATGCGGATCTCGCCGGAGGCGGAAACGGTCGCCAGCCGGGTGCCGTCGGGCGAGAGGGCATCGTCCTTGATCATTACGTCGTGCAGCCGGATCGTCGGCCCCTGCCGCTCCAGCGTCTCAGCGTCGATCCACACCAGCGTCGAGCTGCCGCCGCCGGCGGCGCTGCCGCCGCGCACGTAGAGCGTGGAGCCATCGGGCGCCCAGCCGGCGAAGTCCATCCCTGGGGCTGGAGACCCGGTGTCGATCTCCGCCGATCGCTCGAGCTCCCACGTCTCGGTCGAGTACACGTCGAGCCATTTGGTCGGGGCATCGGAGCGGATGCTCGCGATGCGAGACACGATCAGGTGCCGACCGTCCGGGCTGATGGTGCTATCCCAGGCATCGAAGCTGTCGTCATCTCCCGGGATGATCATGGTCAGGATGTCACCGCTGACCGCGTCCCACACGACGACGTGCCCATCGCCGCCAGCGGCGATGAACCGCCCATCGCTCGACCAGTCGATCCACTGGTCCAAGAAGAGGGGGACGTCATCGCCACAACCGGTCTCTGGATCAGGCTCGACCCCTCTCCGGCAGACGAGATCCAGGAACGATCGCACCTCTCCCGACTCCAGGTCGCGGATCGCGATCCTCTCGTCTGTCCGTAGCTCCAGGCGTGCGATCAGGCGCCCGTCCGGTGAGACCGCCTGGGAAAAGCCGGCATGGTCGATCGAGAGCTCGATGTCCCCGGCCGAGGCGTCCACCACCAACGTGGATGCCTGGCCCGTCCAGAACGGCGTCTCGCAGCTGAGGGTGAAGACCAGCTTCCCGTCGACCGCATCGAGACTCCGCTCCGCGACGGCCCATACCGGCTGGGATTCGCTGTCCTCACAGAGGTCGAGTGCCAGCGGCTCGCCACGGAGTCGCGGGTCGAGGATGTTCAGCACCGCCGCTGAGTCGTGGGTGACCCCGAGCCGATCGCCGAAGAACTGCGGCCACAGGTCGCCGGCCCCCGGGAACGTGGCCACGTCGCGCCCGTTCCGTGGGTCCCACAGCGCGGGGGTCCCATCCTCGCCGGTCGAGAGGATCAGGTCGCGAATCGGGTGGAACTGGCCCTTTGCGATGCCACCGGGAAAGGCGTGCGTGGAGATGACCTCCCCTCGGTCGACGTCCCAGACTTCCAGGCCGGATGTCGGACTCTCGACCAATACGCGCGAGCCGTCGGTGTCGACGGCGAGGGCCCGCCAGAGGAGGGGATCGGCCGGCCAGCGGACGCTTGTCGTGACAGTATCGGCCACGATTTCCTCGTCGTTGGCGAAGAGGACCGTCTGACCATCTTCGGAGAGCAGGTCCCTGGGCCCGAACATCAAGAATGTATCGGTCACCGGACGCGCCACGTGATCATCGAAATCTACCAGCTCGATGGTCAAGTGCTCGCTGAACTTCGGGGGGAAGCAACCATCCTCGGGATCCGGCGGGACATGGATCAGCGCGTTCCGGTTGCTCACGTCTTCGATGCGCGCGCCGCACGGACCAACGTCGATCAGGTCCACGAGCTCCCACTCCCATGTGCCATCGGTCGGGGCCTGCCAGACGGCGATGCCGAGCCCTTCGGGCCGCGCCGGCGGGTCAGGCGTCTCGCCCTCGATGGCGAACAGGCCCGCGACCAGGCGCGTGCCGTCCGGCGTGAACCGCGGCACCGAGATGAACGCTCCGGGCGGCGCCTCGTAGGTCCAGACCGGCTCGACCACATCCGACTCCAGGTCGAGGACCTCCAGCTGACTTCGTGGCTGGGGCTTGGTACCTGACAGGACCACCCAGCGCCCGCCGGGGTCGAGGTTGGGCATCGACATACCCGTCTCGGCCCGCGTGAGCGGCACGCGCTGCTCGATCGCATCAGCGGCCAGGGCCGTGTGGAGGCTGGCGAGGACGCCTGGGTTCGGGTCGACACGACCGGCCTCGAGGGCCAGAAGCTTGGAGAGACCGGGATCGGTGTCGAGCTCGACGTTCGCGGCCATCGCGAGCTCGCCCGCGCGAGCCGTCAGGCGTTCATCGTCAGCACGACGTGCCTGGAGTGAGGCGAAGACGCCGGCGCCGAGGGCGGCGACCAGGAGCACGCCGATACCCGCGACGAGCAGCTGCAGTCGCCGATTCGTGCGGCGTTGTCGAGCGGCCGCCTCGTCGTTCGCGGTCCGGCTCGTGTCGAGGAAGTCACGCTCGATCGTATTGAGCTGCTCGGGATGCTCGGCGCTCCAGTCGAGCGCGGCGCTGAGGCGGGCTCCACGGTAGAGGTCACCGGCAGGCCGTCCGTCGGTTTCCCACTCGCGCGCGGCGGCAGCGAGGTGGAGGTGAAGCTGGTGTCCGCTCGCGTCGTCCTCGAGCCACTCTCGCAGCCGTGGCCACTCACGTAGCAACGCCTCATGCGTGACCTCGACGGTGTCGTCGTCGATGGTCAGGAGTCGTGCCGCGACGAGGCGCTCGAGAACGTCTGCGGCCAGCGGGTCGTCGTCGAGGTCGAACTCGGTCAGCGGCACCCGGCGCCGGACATGGTCCCCGGCCTCGCCCGATCCCGCAAGGCGCAGGAGGATCGTCCGAGCGGCGGCCTGTCGATCGGGCTCGAGGGACGTCCAGACGCCTTCGGCGAGGCGAGCGACCGCGCCGTGGAGACCGCCCCCTGCCGCATACGCGGCGAGCGTGAGGCGGTCGCCATCGCGCAGGGTCCAGGCCTCGAGCAGCGCCGTGGAGAGCAGCGGTAGGACGCTCGGCTCCGTCCCGGCGTCGGCCACGAGGGCATCGACGAGCTCCGGTTCCACCTGCAGGCCGACGTGCTCGGCCGGGCGCTCGATGACAGACACCAGCTCGCTCCGCGTGAGCCTGCCCACGAGCACATGGTGGCTGGCGAGCAGGCGAGCGAGGGCGGGGTAGGCGGCGGCCGCGCCATAGTGGTCGGCGCGCAGAGCCACGATCACGAGCAGCCCTGGATGATCACCGCACACCGCATCGATGAAGGCCGACCGCTCGGCCGCATCGGGGCTCGTGAAGACCTCCTCGAACTGGTCAATGAAGAGCACCAGCCGCGCGCCCTTGGGCAGGGTTGCGAGGGCCGCATCCAGCAGCGCACCGGCCTCGCGCTCCTCCTCGCAGAGGCCCCCGAACCCGCGGCAAAGTGCCTGCGTCAGGGCCGCCAGCGGGCGTTCGCCCGGCCGCATCGTGACCTGGGCCCAGTTCTCAGAGCCCGGCAATGCCCCGCCGGCGAGCGACGGCAGCAGTCCCGCGGCGATGGCCGAGGACTTGCCGCTGCCCGAAGCCCCGACGATGGCCAGGAAGGGGCTGCCGACGAGCCGGGCGGTGAACTCAGCGACCAGCCGCTCCCGCCCGAAGAAGAGGTCCGCGTCCGCGGCGTCGTAGGGTTCGAGGCCCTTGTACGGGCAGGCGCCGGTGCGCACGACCTTCGCAGGCTCACCAGCGGTGAGGTCGGGCCGGTCGTCGTACCGCTGACCGCCCTCCCGTGCCTGGCCGAGCAGCGCGATGTCCGCCAAGAGTGCGGCCTCAGCCTCCCGCAGATCTCGCCGACCGTTCTCCGCCCGACCGGCGGAGGCTCCCACCCGCTGCGTCGCGAGCCGCCTGGCCCATTCATGGCTGAGCCGATGGATCGAGGCCGGGTTCCCGCCGGATTCCTCGGCGATGTCGGAGAGCGGCAGCTGGTCGACCGCGTCCCCGGCGTAGAGGCTCGCGATCATGCGGACGGCTGACAGGTCGAGTGGCCCGAGCTCGCGCCGCATCGAGCGCGGAGCCAGCTCCTCTAGCGACTTCAGCAGCTCCGCGGAAGCCTCGGTGCGATGGGTCACGAGCAATAGCACCGGACCCCGGAGTGCTGTGGCTTCCTCGACCGTGGCGCTCACGAGCTCGCGCCGAGCTGCATCGATGTCGTCGACCACGAGCAGGGTGGGCTGCCCGTCTGCCTGGGTCGCCAGGACGGCCTCGGTCACACCCATGGCCATGGGCAGGTACGTGATCCGGGCACCGTCCTCGTGGGCGATGCTCGCGAGGGCCGCGGCCAAGCGTGTCTTGCCGATGCCTGGCACACCCGAGACGACGACGCTACGGGCGTGGCCGAAGCGCGCCCGATGCCAGTGCCAGCGGAGCCAGGCGAGCTCATCGTGGCGACCAGCAAGCGGCACGACCGGGTCGAGCTGGGGAGGGACGGGCGCCGGCTTCGGTAGCGTGACTGCAGGCCCAAGCTCCGGCACCGCGACGTCGGTCGCGCTGACGGCCACCACGACGACCGGCGCCTCGAGGCCCTTGGCCTCGACCTCGCGCGGTGCGGCGTACTCGACGTCGGCCATGGGGCCTGCGAGATGGATAAGTCCCTCAGAGGCAAGCGTCTCGCCCCCGTCGGCCGCGGAACAGAGCCGAGCGGCGCGGTTCAGGGCGGCGCCGCGATAGCCGTCGGCGACGGGCACGGCCTCGCCCGCATCGAGGCCGATGCCGACGTGTAGTGGCCGCTCAGGATCGGTGCGCGTCTCATCAGAGAAGGCCGTCTGCAGCTCGACCGCGGCGCGGAGGGCAGCACGTGGCGACTCGAACGCCGCCAACGCTTCGTCTCCACGCAGCTCCACGAGCGTGCCGGACCATGCCGTGACACCGTCGGATACGAGCGCTGCGAAGTGCTCCACGAGCCGGGCCGCGGCCTCGTCTCCGTGGGCCGCGGTGTAGGCGGTGTACCCGCGGATATCGGCCACGAGGAACGAGCGAACGCTGGCGGCGACGGCTCCATCCCCCGTGGCCTGCCCCTTCATCGGGTCAGGCTAGCGCAGTCGTCAACTCGGAACTTGCGTTGTGTTGTTGCTCAGTGAATCTGTCCGCGCTGACTACTCAGTGACTTCGTCAGTCTCCGCAGATGGAGGAGACGATCACGATGCGCCACAGCGAACAGCGACGGGTCTGGGTGCTCACCCGCGTTCTCGGCGGTGAGTTGACGGTGGCCGAGGCCGCCGAGCTGCTGGGCCTGACGGAGCGGAGCATCCACCGGCTGCGCGCCCGCCTCGAGCGGGATGGTCCCGCCGGGCTCGTTCACGGCAATCGCGGCCGCGCCAGTCCGCGCCGGCTGCCCGAGGCCACGAGGGTCCGGATCCTCGAGCTCGCGCGCCATGGCGTTCGCGTTCACGAGTTCCTGCTCCTGGACGGCCGCTGCCTCCGAAGACACGGAGTTCGCGACCGCCAGCCCGGGCGCGCTGACGTCCTCATGGGGCACCGGGCAGCGCGTCGAGCTGCCCGATGTGGGGTTCGCGGTGACATCCCCAGGGGACTGGACGATCAAGCTCGTTGGAGCGGGATCGGAACCCTCCATCCTCGTCGAGTCGAACCGCTAGAGCAGTGACTCTGCCTCTGACGCGGTGGCCTGGCCGTCGACACCGCCGACGGCTCGCGTGGAGAGCGACCCGCAGGCCACGCCGAGCGCCAGGCATTCACCCAGCGGCCGGCCCGCGAGGAAGCCGTAGATGAAGCCCGCATCGAAGCTGTCGCCAGCGCCGGTGGCGTCGACCACCTTGACCTTGTCGGCCGGGACCCGCAGGGCCTCGTCGCCGCGCACCGCCAGCGCACCCTGGGCCCCCAGCTTCACCACCACCGTCAGCGGCGGGTCATCCTGCGTGCGCCCGGCAGCCCGCCCCCGGGCCACCAGCGCATGGGCTGCCGCGAGCGGATCGTCGACCCCGCTGATGAGCGCCGCCTCGCGCTCGTTGGGCAGGAAGATGTCCGCCACCGCGAGCATCGGGTCGACCCCCTCCCAGCGGCGATCGGGATCCCAGTTAGTGTCGAAGGACGCGGTCACGCCGGCGGCTCGCGCATCACGGAAGAGGGCTGGCAGTCCCGGTCGGAGTCGGGGCTGGATGGCCGTCGACCCAGCGTGGATGTGGCGGATGTGGGGCAGGACCTCGCGGGGCACGTCCTCGGCGCGCAAGCGGTCGATGGTGCCGGTGGCGGTGAGCATGGCTCGGTCCTCGCCCGTGCCGATGTGGACCGTCGCGCCGGTGGGGATAGCCGGATCGACCGTGATGGTGGAGGTGTCGACGCCGTGCTCACGCAGCGCCTCGAGCACCGCGTGCCCGAGGATGTCGTCGCCGACGATGCCCCCGTGCGCCACGCGCAGGCCGAGGCGGGCCAGCCCACAGGCGCTGATCGCTGACGAGCCACCGACGGTGAGCCGGATCGTGCCCACGTACTTCTCGACCTGCCCGAACTCGGGCACGACGTCATCGCCCATGACCATGATGTCCGGGTTGACGTCGCCGATCACGTAGACGTCGGTCTGGCGCTCCGCCTCCTCCGGCTCGCGCGCCTCCGTCACGCCGCGACCTCAAGCACCGGGGTCGCCCGGATAGCCTGCGTACCAGCCCTCCGTCGGCCCGGGGCCCTTGGCCAGCGGCGAGCGCTCGCGCCAGGGCGTGGCCTCGGACTCCACGATCTCGACCAGTCGCCGCATGCGCTCGACCGCGACGGTCTCCAGCCAGCGGTCGCGCTCCGCGCCCTCCATGTGTGCGCCCTCCTTCCACACCGAGCGTCCCACCAGCACGCCGGAGGCACCGGCTGCGCAGGCCACCTTCGTCTGGGCCTCGAAGGTGGCGTCGTCCACGCCCGCGGAGAGGATGACCCAGGGGATGGACGAGGCCTCGTCCAACTCGGCACAGGCTTCCTCCCAGCGTGACTGGTCGGTGACTCCGGCGTCGTAGGGGAACTCGCACTTGAGGACGTCGCCCCCGAGCGCGGTCAGGCGCCGCGCAGTGCGGATGACCACGTCGCGCCGAGCCTCGTCGGTGAGCTTGGAGTCGTTGGTGTCGAGCGAGTAGCCGAGGGTCTCGAGGAACAGGGGGATGTCCTCGTCAGCGCAGTACTCGGCCACCTCCATCAGCAGCCGTTCCTGCGCCTCCGCGGTCTCGGCGTCGGGGTGGTAGTAGAGCAGCAGCTTGACCGCGTCGCCCCCGACGCGCTTGACCTGCGAGACGCTCCAGCCGTCGATGAGCCGGCTCGTACGAGCGGTGCTGGGGCCCTCGTAGCCAGTTTCCTCCACGGCGATCATCAGGCCACAGCTCGCCGGCAGCGAACCGTCGAAGATGACCGGGCCCGCGCCGATGTCGGGATCGAGCAGTACACCGTCCGCCACCGGCGCGACCGTCCGCACGATGGCGCGCTTGATGCCCACCAGGCGCTCGTAGCCGACCGAGTCCGGCTCGTCGGGCGCCAGCGCACGACGCAGGTTGTTGCGATGGTCGAGCGCCAGGACGGAGAACGTGCCCTTGTCCGAGGCACAGGCGTCCAGGCCCCGAAGTGTGCCGAGCCTCACGACAGCATCCTCCTCATTGCGGGCCTTCGGCTCCCACTCCCACGAGAGAGCCCTCGACCGGATGCTACCATCGCCCGAGGTACGGACGTCCGTACCTATGGACGCTGCGGACAGGACCGTTGGCTTGACGGAGGAGGCCCTCGATGACTCGGATCGTGCTGGTTGGTGCTGGCAGCGTGGAGTTCACGCGCAATCTGCTGGGCGACATGCTCGTGTACCCCGAGCTCAAGGACGCCACGATCGTCCTCCACGACATCGACGCCGAGCGCTTGCGCACGGCCGAGCGGATGGCCGCCTGGACGGCGGAGACGCTTGGTGCCCATCCCCGCGTGGAGGGTTACCTCGACCGCCGGGAGGCGTTGCGCGACGCCGACTTCGTGATCGACACCATCCAGGTCGGCGGTGCACGCGCGACGCAGGTCGACTTCGCGGTCCCCGAGCGCTACGGGCTGCGCTACACCATCAACGACACCATCAACGTGGGCGGGGTCATGCGCGGCCTGCGCTCGATCCCTGTGGTGCTCGATATCGTGCGCGACATGGAAGAGCTCTGCCCGGACGCGTGGTTCCTCAACTACACCAACCCCATGTCCATGCTCGTGCGCGCCGTGGCGGAGCGCAGCTCGATCAGGACCGTGGGCCTGTGCCACTCCGTGTTCTGGACGATCGACACCCTGGCGGGCTATCTGGGCCTGCCGCGCGAGGAGGTCGACTACGTCTCTGCCGGCATCAATCACCTTGCGTTCCTGCTGCGGCTGCAGCATCGCGGCCGCGACCTCTACCCGGAGCTGCGGCGGTTCGTGGACGAAGGACGGGTGCCCGAGGACGACCTGGTCCGCGCCGAGCTCTTCAGGCGTCTTGGCTACTACCCCACCGAGTCGTCCGAGCACCACGCCGAGTACAACCCCTGGTTCATCCCCAAGGGTGACGCGGTGGAGCGGTACCACATCCCCATCGGCGAGTACCTCGATCGGGTCGCCCACAACCTCGACGAGTTCGACGAGACCAGGCGCCGGCTCGATGCCGGTGAGCCCTTCGAGATCGAGCAGAGCGGGGAGTATGCGGCGGTCATCATCCACTCGATGCTGACCAGCGAGCCGGCGCGCATCGTGGGCAATGTCATGAACGAGGGTGCCCTCATCGACGGGCTCGCAGGCGACGCGTGCGTGGAGGTCCCTTGCCTGGTCGATGGCACCGGGGTCTGGCCCGTCCGCGTCGGACGCCTGCCCTCCCAGTGCAGCGCCTACATCGGGCCGGCCGTGGAGGCCCAGGCGCTGACCGTGCGGGCCTCGCTCGAGGAGGATCGGGACGCGATCTACCACGCCGTCATACAGGACCCACAGATCCAGGCGCAGCTCACACTGGAACAGGCCTGGCAGCTGACCGACGAGCTGATCGAAGCCGAGGCCGAGTGGCTGCCGGAGTGGCTGCGCCGCTAACCGACGGTCACTCGCGCCCCGCTCTCAGGCCCGCCGAGAAGGTCCGGCGCAGCACCCCGCTTGACACGGGGTGGCACCATCGTGACCGGACGTCCGGATGTCCGGATGTCGGGGGCCATGCAAGGTCGAAGGAGGAGTCCACGATGTTTGGAGCACACAGGCTCGGGGCGCACGGTGCGCTGGTCGGGAGCGTGGCGCTCGTCGGTTCCCTGGTCGCGATGGGCGCGGGCCCAGCCCTGGCGCAGGACGCCTCGGGCAAGATCACGTACGCCATCTGGGGCGATCCGGCGGAGCTGAGCAATCAGATCGCGCTGGTCAAGATGTTCGAGGCGGAGCACCCTGACATCAGCGTCGACGTCACGGTCTCCGACTGGGATGCCTACTGGACCGGTCTGCAGACCTCGATCGCCGGCGGCGACGCGCCCGACGTGTTCGCCATGGATGGTCCGATCTTCCCCGACTACCAGTCGCGCGGCGTGCTGCTCGACCTCAAGCCCTACATCGAGGCTGACGGCTTCGACCTCTCTGCGCTCGCCGACGCCGGTGTGGCCGACTTCACCACCGACGACGGCGGCCAGTACGGCTTGCCTCGGGACCTCAACATCGTCCCGCTCTTCTACAACAAGGCCATGTTCGACGCGGCCGGGCTGGACTACCCCGACGACACCTGGACGTGGGATACGTTGGTGGACGTCGGCAAGCAGCTGACCATCGACGAGAACGGCGACGGTATCGCCGAGCAGTGGGGCTTCTACACCGAGACGTCGGACATGGAGAACTACTGGAGCGAGCTGGTCTGGCAGAACGGCGGTGAGATCATCTCCGACGACGCCACCCAGACCCTGCTCGGCTCGGACGAGGCCGTGGGCGGGATCCAGTTCCTGCAGGACCTCATCTACACCCACAAGATCATGCCTACGCCCGACCTCTTCGCCGAGACCGGTGATGCGTTCGAGCAGGGCCTCGCGGCCATGGAGGCCAACGGCTCGTGGCTGGTGCCCACGCACCAGGCGGCCGGCATCGACCTCGGCATCGCCCGACTGCCGGCTGGGTCCGCCGGGCATGCCACCAGCCTGAACCCCACCGGCGCCGTGGTCTCGGCCAACACCAGGAACCCTGATGCTGCCTGGACCTTCGTCAAGTGGCTCGTGGGCCCCGAGGCACAGGAGCAGCTGATGCAGCTGCGCGCGGCACTGCCGGTCGACAAGTCGGTGCTCGAAGGGCCCTACTCGACCGCGTTCGAAGGTTCGGACGTGATGGCGGCCATGCTCGAGGACGCTCATCTCAAGCCCTCCTTCAAGGGCTACTCCGAGTGGAGCACCATCCTCCAGGACGAGCTCGACACGAACGTCTTCAACGCGCCCAACAAGTCGGTGCGTGAGGCCATCGACTCGGTGCTGCCCGAGCTGGACGCGATCCTCGCCGACCAGTAGTCGGCAGATGCCGACGGAGCCGTGGCGTGACGAGGCTCGCGCCACGGCCGCACCCCCGGAGGGCGCATGAGGATCAGCGGCACACCAGCCGTCGAGGGCGTCACGTCGAGCGATGGTGCTGGAGCGGGCCGATCGTCGGCCACGGAACCAGGTCGGCGCGGGCCGCTGGCCCGCGAGAACCGCTGGGCCTGGTTGTTCCTGGCACCGACGCTCGTGGGCCTCGTGCTGCTCTCGGCTGGTCCCATCCTGGCCACGCTGGGCATCAGTCTGACCGACTGGGACCTGCTCACCCCTCCGCAGTTCGTGTGGCTCGACAACTTCGCGGCCCTCGCCGAATTGTCGCGCTTCTGGCGGGCCCTGCAGAACACTGCCTTCTACACGCTCTTGTCAGTCCCGCTGGGCATGATCATCGCCCTGGCTTTCGCGCTGGGGCTCGACCAGGCCATCCGCGGCATCGCCTGGATCCGCTCGATGTACTTCCTGCCGCTGGTCACCTCGGCCGTCGCGGTCGGCCTGGTCTGGCTCTGGATCTACTCACCGCAGGGCGGCCTGCTCAACGCGCTCACGGGAGTCTTCGGCATCCCGCCGCAGCGCTGGGTGACCGATCCGTTCTGGGCCATGCCCGCGATCATCGTGATGAGCGTGTGGCAGGGCCTGGGCGTCAACATCATCATCTTCCTCGCGGGCCTGCAGGCCATCCCGAAGGAGTACTACGACGCGGCCGACGTCGACGGCGCCGGGCGCTGGGGCCGCTTCCGCAACGTGACCCTGCCCTTGCTGACGCCGAGCATCTTCTTCACCGGCATCCTCAGCTTCATCGGTGCCATGCAGGTCTTCGACCAGGTCTACATCCTGGCTCGGCCCGGTAATCCGACCGAGGCCACGATCACGCTCGTCTACTACATCTACGAAGAAGGCTTCCGCTTCTTCCGCATGGGCCAGGCGAGCGCCGCGGCCTGGGTCATGTTCGTGATCGCCGCCGTCCTGACCTATCTCTACTTCCGGCTGCAGCAGCGCTGGGTGCACTACCAGTGAGCGCCGACACGAGGGCCGTTCCGGCAGCCACCGCGAGCCGCCGTGCCGGCAGCGTGCGGCGACCGTTCCGTCGTCACCTCCACACGCTCTGGCTCTACGTCATCCTGATCGCGGGCGGCGTGGTCATGCTCGTGCCCTTCATGTGGATGGTGACGACCTCGCTCAAGACGCGGGCCGAGGTCTTCAACTCGCCCATGTTCTCGTTCCCCACGGGTTTGCACCTGGAGAACTACGCCACCATGTGGAACGCCCTGCCGGGTGTCACCTTCGGCGACTTCTTCATCAACTCGCTGAAGATCGCCACGCTCAACACGGCGGGCACGCTGCTCAGCTGCTCGCTGGCCGCCTTCGCCTTCGCGGTGCTCCACTTCCGGGGCAAGAGCATCCTCTTCGCCCTGGTCATGGCCACGCTCATCATCCCCTTCCAGGTGGTGCTGGTGCCCAACTTCATCCTCTGGCGCACCCTGCCCGATCCGTTCAGCGACAGCGGCAATTTCATCGGCACGCAGGAGCCCCTGTGGGTGGGCGCGTTCTTCGGCGGCGCCTTCGGCATCTTCCTCATCCGCCAGTTCTTCCTGACCATCCCCGTCGACCTGCCGGACGCCGCCCGGGTCGACGGCGCGAGTCCCTGGGGCATCTTCCGCTACATCTACCTGCCCCTGGCCAAGCCCGTCCTGGCGACGTTGGCGATCTTCACTTTCATGTGGAGCTGGAACGACCTCATCAACCCGCTCATCTACCTGCGCGACCTGCCCGACTACACGACCACCGTGGGCCTGGCCTTCTTCCAGGGCCAGTACGTGGGCAAGTGGCCGGAGATGATGGCCGGGGCCGTGGTCAGCATCATCCCCATGGTGCTGCTCTTCGTGATCGCCCAGCAGTACTTCGTGCGCGGCATCACCATCAGCGGGCTCAAGGGCTGATGAACGAGCGCATCGGCGGCAGCGCAGTGAGGGGCTCGCATGACGTTCCGCTGTACCGGCGCATCCAGGCGGACCTGCGTGAGCAGATCAACCGTGGCCAGCTTCCGCCCGGTGCGCGGCTGGAGACCGAGCAGGAGCTGATGACGCGGTATGGCGTGAGTCGGGCCACGGTGCGCCAGGCGCTGTCGGGGCTGATCGCCGAGGGCCTGGTCGAGATCCGCCGCGGCCTCGGCACGTATGTACGCCGCGGAGCGTTGGAGCACCGCCTCGGCGGGTTCTACAGCTACAGCCGGGAGATCCGGCGGCACGGCCTGACCCCCGGCACGCGTGTGGTCAGCCTGGCGGTGGTCGAGGCCGCCGAGCGTACGGCCGAGGCCCTGGGTGTCGCGGTCGGTACGCCCGTCGTGGCGCTCCAACGTGTCCGCCTGGCAGATGACTCGCCCATCGTCACCGAGACCAGCTACCTGCCCGCGGCGCGCTTCGAGGGCCTGGAGCGGGTCGACTTCACCGGGGCCAGCCTGTACGAGACACTGACCACGACCTACGGAGTGCGCCCGGTGCGCGCCCGTGAGACGTTCATCCCGGCGCTGCTCACCGAGGACGACGCGAGGGTGCTCGGCGGCGACGCCGGGGACCCGGTGCTCGATGTCGAGCGCATCGCCTACGACGCCGATGGCACCGCCATCGAATTCTGTCGCTCGGTCCTGCGGGCCGATCGCTATCGCTATTCGGTCGAACTTCGGGAAGCGTGAGTCCCACCATCACAGGAGCCGCCATGTCCGCCACACCCATGTCCCCCGCCGAGATCCGCGAACGCGTCGAGCGCACGACCCCGTGGCGCGAGGCTCGAAGCGGTGGGGCCGCCATCGCCGCGGCTCTCGATGTCGCCCGCCGCGCATCGCAGGCCGTGGTGGACCGACTCGACGAGGCTGACCGGATCGTCATCACCGGCGCCGGATCCTCGTTCTACATCGCACAGGTGGCCGCCTTCGCCATGCGCGAGCAGGCCGATCTTCCGGCAGAGGCCCAGCCGCTGAGCGAGGTGCTGCTGCGGCCGGGGGCCATCTTCGCCGGCGCGGCCCTGACCGAGCAGCCCCTGATCGTGGTCTCGCGCTCCGGCACCACCACCGAAGCCCTGGAGGTGCTCAAGGCGGCCCGCGAGCGGGGTCAGTACACGATCGCGGTGACCTGCCGGCCAGCCGCTCCCATGGCCGATCTCGCGGACGTGGCACTGGCCGTGCCAGAGGGCGACGAGGAAGCGATCGTCATGACGCGCTCGTTCGTCTCGCAGGCGACGCTGCTGATGCGCCTGGGGGCCCGTCTCGGCGATGACGACTTCGCGGCCGATCTCGACGCCCTGCCCGATCACTGGGCTGACACCGAGCCGTTCATCGAGCGTGCCTTCGAGCTGGCCGCCACTGACCCATCGCGCCTGGTCGTGCTCGGCGCCGGAGCTGCCTTCGGCATCGCCAACGAGGCCGTGCTCAAGGCCACCGAGACCAGCCAGGTGCCGGCCTCGGCCTTCCACCCGCTCGAGTTCCGCCATGGGCCGATGTCGGTCTGCGAGCCCGGCGTCATCGTGGCCGGTCTCCTCGGTGGCACCGCCCTCGGCGAGGAGAAGCGGGTGGTCGAGGAGTCAGCTGCGCTCGGCGCCGACGCCGTTCGTGCTCGGCCCCGACGGACCGGGTGCGTCCCTGGATGCCACGGCCCGCCTGCCACTCTGTCTCCATCCGCTGCAGGCGCTCGCGCTTGGCATCGCGGTGCGGCGCGGCCTGGACCCGGAGGAGCCGCGCCACCTCGAGCAGGTGGTCGTCATCGGCGCCGAGTAGGAGCGGGCAGAGCCGGGTACCCTGCGGGCATGCTGCGTTTCGACCTCACCACCAGCCGCGCCATCGAGGCCATCGATATCACGCATCTGTTCAGCGGCCGGGAGTGGCCCGATGGGCTGCTGCTCGTCTCGGTCGAGCACACGACCGCGGCGATCTTCCTGGGTGAGTCAGGCTCTGAGATGTTCGCCGATTACGAGCGCGTCGCAGGCAACCTGATCGAAGATCTCGGCCCCTGGCAACACGAGAAGTGGAACCCGGGCAACGCCCAGTCACACGTGCTCTCCAGCTTCATCGGCGGCCAGCTGCTGCTGCCCATCACCGACGGAGGGCTCGATGTGGGTACCTGGCAGCGCATCATCTTCCTGGAGCTGGACGGGCCGCGCCAGCGCCACCTGGCCGTGACCAGCATCGGCACGCGGCCGCTGTAGGGGAGGGTCCGCTGGGAGGGGTTGCTGGGAAGGGTGCCCTGCTGCTGCGCCTTGCGCGGCGGCATCGGAACCGGGCGTCGCAGATCTGCCTCGCGGCACAACAGGTACAGGGGTCCGCGGGGCACCGTCAGTTGCGTGACTCCCAGGCAATCGGCCTGGCGGGCCAACCCCTTTGGGGGCGAAGCGACACCGGCCCGGGGGGCTGTTCCCCTGGACTGCCGTGCTCTGGACTGCCGCTCCCTGGACTGCCGTGCGCGGCCCTGCCGATCAGCGGCTGACGCCGCCGAGCTTCTCGAAGTGCTTGAGCTTGTTGCCCTCCAGCTCGGAGAAGAGCTCATCGCTGGTGTCGCCGATCACATCGATGCGCAGGATCTCGGCGTTCTCGAAGAGGGCCGGCACCAGGTCCGCGCAGTTGCGGTTGTGGTAGACGAAGGCGGCCGCGTCCTTGAACACCTCGACGTGGATGTTGCGCAAGCCGTCGTCGGAGATGAAGTAGTCGTAGCGCAACGTGTCGGGCTCGTCCTGCGCTCGCTCGAAGAGCGCCTGGGCAGCGGTCCGGAACTGCTCCCCGTAGCCGGGCTTGATCGCGGTATCGACGATGAGCATCGTCTCGGCCATGGGTCTTGCTCCCCCTCGGTGCTATCGGTGACCGGCGCGTCGTTGTCGTCGCGCCTCATAGAAGAGTATGGCGGCGCTGGCCGAGACGTTGAGGCTGTCCGCGAGTCCCAGCATGGGGATCGACACGCGCAGCACGTCCGCGGCCGACCAGGCCGCGGTCAGGCCGGTCGCTCTCCGCACCTACCACCAGTGCCACCGGTCCGGTCAGGTCGACCCGGTCGTACTCCGTGACACCGTCGACCCACGCGGCCACCACCGTCACCTCCCGCCCGCGCAGGAAGGCCAGCGCCTCGTCGGCCGTGCAGACGGCGAGCGGCAGGCTGAAGATGGTGCCCAGGCTGGCGCGGATGGCGTTGGGGTTCCAGACGTCGCTCACCGGGTCGGCCGCGATGACGGCATCGACCCCCGCGCCATCGGCCGAGCGTAGCAGCGCGCCCAGGTTGCCCGGCTTCTCGACACCCTCCACGACCGCGATCAGCGCTGACTCGGGTAGGCGGGTCGCGATGTGCTCCAGGCTTGTCGGCGGCATCTCGAACACCGCCACCATCCCTTCGTCGCGCTCGCCGTAGGCCAGCCGCGCCAGCAGCTCCGGCGTGGTCTCGACGATCTCGGCCGCCGTGGCCAGTCGTGGCAACAGCCGGCTCGCCGCCTCGGTGCGCACGCGGTCAGGCGCCACCCACGCCTCCACCAGGCCGACGTTGGCGTCGAGCGCCCGTCCGATCTCGCGAGCGCCATCGACGAGGATGCGGCCGTGGCGTCGCCGTGCCCTGACCTCACGCAGCGCGAGGGCAGCCTTGAAGCGCGGGTTCTGGCGGCTGCTGACCACGACACCGTGGAGCTCGGTCATCAGCCGATGCGCCCCGCTTCGGAAGCTTCCTCCAGCGCCTTCGTCAGCTCTTGCGTCAGGTCGTCCGACCAATCGGCGCCGAAGACGCGGTAGAGCGGGATGTCAAGGCGCGTGATCGTCGCGCCCGGGTGTGCCGCCGCGTACGTCGCCTGGCAACCGTCCACCTCGGCCCTGGAGCGATCCCAGTACTTCTCACGGTACGAATGTACGTAGACGTCGCGGTATTGCTGCTCGCCCGGCATGCGTGCGCTGAAGTAGAGGCTGTTGCCCACGAGGGCCGGGTCGTCGCAGGCGGTCTGGCCGGCGATCGGCTCGGTGACCTCGATCCCTCGGCGCATGACCGAGCGCAGGATGTCTCGCGTGTCGCCCGGGTGGAACGAGGGCTCGGCCGTGGAATAGCAACCACCGGCCAGCAGGAGCGCGAACAGCGCGAACACCAGGAGACGCGTTCGGACGAGCATGTTCACGACGCAAGCGTAGGGCGTCACCGCACGGCCTGCTCAGGTCGACTCCGGCTCGATTCGCGCTCGGTCGGTACCATTCGAGCGTGCCCGACCTGCGATCCTTCCGTGCCCTCCGCTTCGACACGGCCCGCGTCGACCTCTCTCGGGTGCTCGCGCCGCCGTACGACATCATCGAACCGAGCGAGCGGCAGGAGCTGCTCGCGCGGGACCCCCACAACATCGTGCGCGTGGAGCTGCCGGCCGACCTGGGCGCTGCCGGGCCTGACGACTACGAGGCCGCGGCAGCCACGCTGGCCGGCTGGCGCGATGCCGGGGTCCTCGTCCGCGACAGCGAGCCCACCATCACCGTCCACCAGATGCGCTGGACCGACGGCGACGGCCGCGGCGGCGTGGCCACCGGCCTCCTGTGCCGGCTGGCCCTGGAGGAATACGGCCCTGGTGCCGGTGTCCTGCCCCACGAGCGGACCCTCGGCGGACCCAAGGCGGACCGCTACGCGCTGCTCGAGGCGACGGGGACCAATACCAGCCCGCTCATCTTCCTCGCCGGCTCCGAGCCGGTGGCGACCTCCGCGGCCCTGCTGGCGCTGACCGAACGCGAGCCGGATGCCACGGCCACGACCGCCGACGGCGTCAGCCACCGCCTGTGGATCGTGGGGGCCCAAGAGGCAGCGCCCATCCTGGCGCTGATGGCGTCCGCCCCGCTCACCATCGCCGACGGCCACCACCGCTACGAGACCGCGCTGGCCTACCGGCGCGACCACTGCGCGGATCGCCCCGCTGCGGGCGCGGCGCCCTGGGACTTCGCGCTCGCGCTGGTGTATCCCCGGGATCAGTCACCGCCGGCGTGGCCCACCCATCGCGTCGTCCGCGGCAAGCCTTGCGGCGCAGCCCTGCTGGAGCGGCTGGAGGCATACGGCAGGCTGGAGCGGCTGCCCGACAGCAAGACCCTGCTGGCACGCATGGCCGAGCCGGCCTCGTTCGCCGGTGGTGCCACCGGTACCGGCCGCATCGGCGTCTGCACCAGCGGCGCCGAGATCGCGGCCATCCTGACCGTCGACCGCAGCGCCATCGACCCGCTCCTGGAGCCCAGCCTCTCGGCCGGTTCCCGCGGGCTCGACGTGAACGCGCTGGGCATCATCCTCGAGGCGGCCTACGGCACTGCCGCTAGCGAGCTGGTGGCGAGCGGCCAGGTGGGCTACCTGAAGGACGCGTCCGAGGCCATCGACCATGTCCGGGACCAGTCGGCGTCGGCGGCCTACCTGCTCGACGAGATGCCGCCGGCGGCCATCTCGCTGGTCGCGGAAGCCGGCGAGGTGATGCCGCAGAAATCGACCTACTTCAACCCCAAGGCGCCGACCGGGCTCGTGCTCAACCCGCTCGAAGACTAGCCGGCGCCGGGACCGCAGAGGAGAGAGAGATAGCGTGGATCCGGATCTGCCCAAGGGTATCGAGGGCCGCACCAATGGGCGGCGCGCAGCCGCCAGGGAGCTGACCAGCCGACCGGCGGGCAAGCCCGTGCGCAAGGATGAGATCGTCCTCGACGACCGCGGTCTCTATGTCGAGTCATGGCTGCCCGAGCGGCGCTCGCGACGGCGCCCGCTCTACTACCTCCATGGCGAGCTGGGCGGATCCTGGCTGTGGGAGCGGTTCCTGCGCTACTTCGCGCAGCGTGGCTGGGAAGGCCACGCGCTCAACCTGCGGGCCCACTTCTGGTCGGAGACGGCGGACCTCGAGGAGCTCACCTTCGGCACCTACCTGGAGGACGCGATCGCCGGCTTGGAGGCCCTGGAGCGTCCCGCCGTCGTGGTCGGCCACGGGCTCGGAGGCTTGCTGGCCATGAAGCTCGCAGAGGGACGCGAGATCGACGCCCTCATCCTCATCAGTCCGGCCATCCCCGCGCCGCTGCGTCCGGTGCCGCCGCCCCACGTGGTGCGCCTCGTGCCGGCCGTCTACCAGGCCGAGCTCATCGACTGGGCCGTGAGCGAGGACCAGATCCAGCGCCAGAACCCCGACCTGTCGATGGCCGACGTGCGCCGTATCGGGCACCTGCTGGGCGCGGAGAGCGGCGCCGCTCGGCGGCAGATGCTCGCGGGCGTGTTCGTCGATCGCGAACGACTGCCGGACGTGCCCACGCTCGTCATCGGCGCCGGCCTCGACCGCCAGTTCGCGGAGGCCGACAGCGCGCGCCTGGCCGAGTGGCTCGGCGCCGAGTACCAGCCGTTCGGCGCCCACTCCCACTACGGGGCGGTCATCGGCGAGGACGGCTTCGACCAGGTTGCGGACACCGTCCGCTCGTTCCTGGAGCACCATCGTCTCTAGCCCGCGACCCGCGGCCGCTCAAGGCAGACCTCGCCAGCGGGCACTCTGGACAGACTCGAACGAGGATTGCTACCATTCCACGGTCACCAGCCGCATTCGTCTAGAGGCCTAGGACACCGCCCTCTCAAGGCGGAGATCACCGGTTCGAATCCGGTATGCGGTACCAGCATTTTCCCTACGCCCCCGGACCGCGCCCCGGGGGCGTTGTCCTACCCACACGGGGAACACCCATGGAAGCTGCGGGCTCCGGTCGTCGCTACGTCATCCTGGCCGAAGGCCAGTTCGGGGAGCCCGGCTCCAAGACGGCCATGGGCGTGATCAAGTACGGGCGCGACCCGGTGGTGGCCGTGCTCGATTCGACGAGAGCCGGCCGTGATGTCGCCGAGTGGCTCGGGCCGGAGCACGCCGCGCCGGTGGTGGCCACGCTCGACGAGGCCCTCGCCTTCGAGCCCACCGCCCTGCTTATCGGCATCGCTCCGCAGGGCGGCCGCATCCCGCCCCCCTGGCGGGCGGTCATCGCGGCCGCGATCAGGCAGGGGCTGGATGTCATTTCGGGTCTCCACGAGTTCGTCTCCGACGACCCCGAGTTCGCCTCCCTCGCGGCCACCCACGGTGTCGAACTGATCGATCACCGCCGTCCGCCGGAGCGCCACGAGGTCGCGACCGGCCGGCTGCATGGACCGGGCAAACATGTCGTCCTGCTGGTCGGCACCGACTGCGCCATCGGCAAGTTGACCGTCGCGCTCGAGCTGCGTCGTGCGGCGCTGGAGGCGGGGCTCTCGGCTGCCTTCGTGGCTACCGGCCAGACCGGCATCATGATCGAGGGCTGGGGCGTGGCGGTCGACCGCGTCATCAGCGACTTCATCAATGGCACCGCCGAGTGGCTGGTGGAGCAGGCGGAGGAGATGGGCGACTGGATCTTCGTGGAAGGGCAGGGCTCGCTGGACCACCCGGCCTACTCGGCGGTCACGCTGGGCCTCGTGCACGGCACCACGCCGCACGCGATGGTGCTGGTGCACCAGCCCGGACGCACCGGCCACCACGGCTGGGAGCAGACCACGGGCAACCCCTCGCCGATCGCGTCGCTCACCGACAACATCCGCCTCTACGAGCTGGTGGCCAAGGCGGTCGCGCCGTCGCGGGTGGCGGCCATCGCGCTCAACACCAGCCTGCTCGGCGAGGACGAGGCCCACGCGGCGATCGAGCGAGCCGCGGCCGAGACGGGCCTGCCCGTGGACGACCCGTACCGCTTCGGGCCCGGGCGCCTGTTCGCGTGCCTGCGTGCGGACATGGAGCGGGGTGCGTGATGCGCTTCGGACTCGAGACGGAGGTCCTGGACCTCGCCTTCCGTGACCCCTTCCGCATCTCCCGGCGCGAGGACTCGAAGGGCAGCCGCACGGTCCTGGTACACCTGCGCACCGACGACCACGTCGGACTCGGCGAGTGCTTCCCGGTGCCGTACTACGGCGAGACCGTGGAGACGACGGAGGTCGTGCTGCCGCGGTTGCTCGATGAGCTCCAGGCACTCGATCCCATGCCCTCGGAGCGACCGGCGCTGCTGGCCTGGCTCCGGCGCGCGGATGAGCTGATGGCCGATTCGATCGGTAACCACGGCGGGGCCAAGCTGGGGCTGGACACCGCGCTGCACGATCTCGCCGCCAAGGCGCTCGGCGTCCCCGTGTGGCAGCTGCTCGGGACCTCCGATCAGCTGCCGCCGACCGATTTCTCGCTCGGTCTCGACGAGCCGGCCACGGTGGCCGAACGGGCGCGCCGGGCGGCCCACTTTCCGGCGCTCAAGATCAAGGTCGGCGGGCCGGCGGACCTGGAGACGCTCGAAGCGGTGCGGGCCGAGTTCGACGGTCCCCTGCGCGTGGATGCCAACACCGGCTGGCAGCCCGAGCAGGCGGCGGCCCTCATCCCGGAGCTCGAGCGTCTTGGCGTGGAGCTCATCGAGCAGCCCTTCAGGGCGCGCATGCTGCCGGAGCTGCGTTGGCTCCGGGAGCGCTCCAGCCTGCCTATCATGGCTGATGAATCGGCCGTCTTCGAGACTGACCTGGAGATGCTCCAGGGCGTGGTCGATGGGGTCGTGGTCAAGCTCGCCAAGTGCGGTGGCATCGGCCCCGCGCTGCGCATGATCCACCACGCCCACGAGCTGGGCATGAAGGTCATGCTCGGCTGCATGGTCGAGTCGAGCGTGGGCATCGCGGCTGCTGCGAGCGTGGCCAGCGAGGTCGATTGGCTGGACCTCGACGGCAACCTCCTGCTCGCCGACGACCCCTTCGGCGGCCTCGAGCTGGGAGCCGATCACCGCTGGCGACTGCCAGCCACCCCGGGCCTCGGTGTCTATCGAAAGAGCACCGCCGGCTAGACTGCGATCGAGCAAGCGGAGCGGACCATGACCTCAGCCAGCGGCTTCCCACCCATCTCCGACTACGCCTTCCTGAGCGACTGCCACTCGCTCGCGCTGGTCGCGCGGGACGGCTCGATCGAGTGGGCCGTGTTCCACCGCTTCGACGGGCGTCCCGTCTTCGCGCGCCTGCTCGATCGCGACATCGGCGGCTTCTTCCGCCTGGCCCCGGCTGATCCGGGGGCGCGCATCGCGCGCCGCTACCTGCCGGCCACCAATGTGCTTGAGACGACCTTCAGCACCGATACCGGCGAGGTCACGGTCACCGACTTCATGCCCGTCGAATCGGACGAGGCGGAGGTCGGCCAGGCCCACCGGCTGGGCGCGCGCCACCTCCTCGTCCGCGTCGTGCGCGGGGTCAGTGGCCGGGTGTCCATGAAGCTCGACTTCCAGCCCCGCTTCGAGTACGGCCTGACGACACCCTACGTCACCGAGCTGGCGCCCGACCTGTTGGTGACGACAGGCTCGGCGGACGCGCTGCTGCTCGAGAGTGAGATCGCGCCGCTGACCCACGACGGCGGAGGCACCGTCGAGGCCGAGGCCATCGTCGAGGCCGGCGACGAGAAGGTCGTCTCGATCACCTGGTCCACCCCGGCCGGCCTGCAGACCGACCGGTTGCCCCACGCCGAGGCCATGCGCGAGCTCGAGGCCACCATCAGCTTCTGGGAGCGCTGGTCGAGGCAGACCAGCTACGAGGGCCCCTACCGCGCTGCGGTCGAGCGCAGCGCGCTGGCCATCAAGGGGCTGACCGACGGGCGTACCGGCGCGGTCATCGCCGCCGCCACCACGTCGCTGCCCGAGACGATCGGCGGGGTCCGCAACTGGGACTACCGCTATACCTGGATCCGCGACTCCACGACCGTGCTGACCGCCCTCACGCGCCTCGGGCATCACTACGAGAGCCACCGTTTCTCGACTTGGATCCGCGACACCACCGCGGGTCGCGCTGCCGAGCTCCAGATCATGTACGGCATCGGCGGTGAGCGCATCCTCACCGAGGTCGAGCTGCCGCACCTGTCGGGCTATCGCGATTCTCGGCCGGTCCGCATCGGCAATGACGCCTGGAACCAGCGTCAGCACGACACCTACGGCTGGCTCCTGGCCTCGGCCTGGTTCGACGACGTGCACGACCGAGCCTCTCCCGAGTACGGCGTTGACGCGCACTACCGCGAGTTCCTCGACGAGGTCGTGGACCTTGCCATCGAGGAGTTCGATCAGGTCGACGAGGGCATCTGGGAGGTGCGCGGGGGCGCTCGCCAGTTCCTCTTCTCCAAGCTGCTCATGTGGCTGGCTGTCGACCTCGGCATCCGCCTCCTGGAGCGCCACGATGACGGCCCGCCGGTGCCCAGTCACTGGCGCGAGGCACGTGACGCCATGCGCTCACGCATCGAGACCGAAGGCGTGGACCCCGAGCGAGGGGTCTTCACGCAGGCCTTCGGCTCCACGGCGCTCGACGCGGCCGCTCTCCAGATCCCCACCATCGGCTTCCTGCCCGCCACCGATCCGCGGGTGCTGGCCACCATCGAGGCCATCGACCGCGACCTGGGCGTCAACGGCCACATCTACCGTTATCGCAGCGATGATGGGCTGGAAGGTGACGAGGGCACCTTCGTCTTCTGTACCCTCTGGATGGTCAGCGCGCTCGCCCGCAGCGGCCAGGTGGACCGTGCCCGGGAGCGCTTCGAGATGGTGCTCGCCCAGGCCAACGACCTGGGCCTGCTGGCGGAGGAGATCGACGCCGATACGGGCGAGCTGCTGGGCAACTTCCCGCAGGCCTTCAGCCATGTCGGGGTCATCAGCGCGGCGCTCGCCATCGAGGCTGCCGAGCAACACCCCGACGGTCAGGTCCCGGGTTCACTGAGCGACCGATAGCCCGCGATCACCTGCCACCTGGCAGGGTTCCCCACCGCACCGGATATGCACGCAAGTCCCCGCTGTGGACAAGGTCGTGGACAACTTCGTGGACGACCTCCTAGCGCCGTTTCCGAGCCCCGACGTATCATCGGCGAGACGTCCGGGGCATACTCGGACCCGCGCCAGAGAGGGATCGCCCAGGGGTCTGCGGACAACCCACACGGGCGGATGCGCGACATCGCGTCGTGGTCTTGCGCAAGGGCGTGGTCAATCGGATCGGATCAACGCGGGGTCGTTTCGACGTGCCCTGCAGAAGGTGGGAGAGGGTGTCGACAGAGCGGCTGGGCAACGCACTGCCCGTATCGGAACGTGGTACTCGAGCGCAAGGCGGATCAGGCGCCGTCGGAGGGGTGGTGACGCCTACCGAAGTCGTTCCCGGGAAGCCCGTGGATCCCGATGCGGAAGCCGAAGCCTTCGTCCGCTTCTGTTACCGCCGCCGGGCGGTCGCCTGGCCCGAGCTCTACGACGAGATGTGCGCCGTAGCCGCCCGCGAGGAGTACCAGGGCCTGGGCTACGAGCAGTTGGGGCGCCTGGGTATCGGCTTTGCACTGTCGTCGTTACCGCGCCTGGCCGAAGTGGCCAACCGGGTCATCGCCGAGGAGCGCCCACCGCAGCGGATCGCGGCGGTCGCCTGATCACCGCCCGATCGTGTCAGCCGCGGGCTGCGGGAGGAGTCGCAGCTCCATCGAGATCACGGCCCCGAAGCCCGTCCAGCGCTGGACGGGGCGGAACGACTCCGCGCGGGTGACGGTGTAGCCCAGCCGTTCGTACAGCGCCTGCGCGCGGGGATTGGTATCCACGACCTCGAGGCGCACGAAGCCCAGGCCCCCGCGGCGCGCGGTCGCCGCGATCTCGGCGAGCAGCCGGCTGCCGATGCCCTGGCCGCGAATGGCGGGCGCCACAGCCAGCCCGTCGACGTAGAGCTCGCCGGGCGCGGGGTGGTGATCGGCCAGCCGCAGGCTGAGCGTGGCCCACGTGGCCCCCACCCAGCCCAGGTCGTCACGCAGGGGTCGGGGATCCCACGACTGGCCCATCAGGCCGCCTTCGAAGGGTGGGCCCAGCGAGCTCAACCCGGCCATCCCCAGCAGCTGGTCTCCGTCGCGGGCGATGACGACGTGGTCAGCGATGATGAGCCGCTCCATGACCGCGATCCGCTTCTGGCCGTCGCGGATGGCCAGGTGCATCTTGTCGCCGAAGGCGCCTTCGAAGAGCGCGGCGGCCTGACCACGCATGGCCACCGGCAGGCCGTGCTCGATGATCGCTTGCGGGGCTTCCACCGCCACAGGGTAGCGGCCACTCGACGCCCCGCGAACCGTCCGCGCGTCCCGGCCGATCGCAAGTTGCGACCGTTGGCCCTGCCTGCGCCGGCCGTCGCGTGGCACTCTCGACACATGCACGCCGACCACTCGATCATCTCGCTCCCCGCACCTCGCACCGAGGGCACGCTGTCTCTCGAGTCTGCCCTCGCCGCGCGCCACACGCTCCGAGACTTCGCACCGGGCACGCTCTCGCTCGATGAGATCGGGCAGCTGCTCTGGGCCGCCCAGGGCGTGACGCATGGAGAAGAGCGCCGCGCGGCCCCCTCGGCAAGCGCGCTCTACGCGCTGGAGACGTATGTCATCACCGCCGAGGGCGTGTGGCGCTACCAGTCGATGGAGCACGCCCTGGAGCCGCTGGGCGATGCCGACATCCGGCCGGACCTGGCCGAGGCCACCGGCGGCCAGCCCTTCATCGAGACGGCGCCGCTGGTGGTGGCCTTCTCCATCGTGCCGGGTCGCATCTCCGGCCGCCATGGTGACGACCGTGCCATTCGCTACTCCGACTTCGAGGCCGGCCACGCTGGGCAGAACCTGCTCCTGCAGGCGGTCACCCTGGGACTGGGCGGCGTGCCCGTGGGCTCGTTCGACGACCTCGCGGTCTGTCGCCTGCTGCAGTTGCCCGATGGCGAGAAGCCGCGCTACCTGTTCGCCATCGGTCGCCCCGCGTAGGGCCCGACGATCAGGGCCTCAGGCGCGGATCTGGCGGCGGGCCAGCTCGGCCTCGATCGCCCGCTCGGCTTCGACGTAGCGGTCGATCTCCATGCGCAGCTCGTTGGCCTCCGGCCGGTACAGGTGGACCTGTCCCTGGAGCACGTAGCTGAGGCGACGCGAAGTCATGCGCACGTGGTCGAGGTTCTTCATCAGGACCAGCGGATCCATCGAGGCCAGGTCGTCGGGGTGGTACATGGGCTGCTGCATCGCGCCCGAGTATACCGACGGGAACGTATCGAGCGAGACTGGTGCGGGGCACGCGGTCTGGCTGGTGCGGCGCACGCCGCGTAAGGCCCGCTCTCCTGGATGACCCGCGTCTGCCACGATGTAGCCGACAGGCGTGGGCATCGGCAGGAGGGCAACATGAGGGTCGCGATCATCTTCGATACGCACACCGGCACCACCGCGGGGGCCGCGGAGAAGATGGCCGAGGTCGTGCGTGCCGCGGGCCACGAGTGCAACGTGGCCAACGTGAGCAACGCCGCGTCGGCGCTTAGCGGCGCCAAGGCGGTCGTGCTCGGCGCCTGGACGGAGGGTTGGTTCGTGCTTCGGCAGCACCCGTCGGAGCCGATGATGCGGTTCCTCGATGACGCCAGCCTGAACGGCAAGCCGGTGGCCGTGTTCGCGACCTACAAGATCGCCATCGGCTCCACGCTGCGCCACCTCGCCAATGCAGCCGAATCCGCCGGTGGCAAGGTCACGGGCATGTACAAGGTCAAGGGCGCCAAGGTACCCGAAGGCTTCGAGGGCTGGGTCGCTTCGCTCGGAAGCGGCACCGCCATCTGACGCATGGGCCAGGGCCGCGTCGGGGTCCAGGTCGCTGCCACCACGCCGCCCTCACTGCTGCGGGCGGCCGTGGCCGAGGTCGAGCGCCTGGGCTATGGGGAAGTCTGGCTGGCCGAGGACTACTTCCAGCTGGGCGGCATCGCTTCGGTCGTTTCCGCGCTCGCCGCGACCACGCGCGTCCCGGTGGGCCTGGGCGTGCTCTCGGCGCGAGTGCGTCATCCGGCCGCGACGGCGATGGAGTTGGCCACCGTCAGCTCTCTCTTCCCCGGCCGCTTCAGGGCCGGGCTCGGCCACGGTGTGCCCGCCTGGACCGCCCAGATGGGGCTGCAGCCGGAGTCGCTCGTGCGCTCGCTGGGTGAGGCCGCGAGCGCGATCCGCCGGCTACTCGACGGCGAGGAGCTCACCGAGTCGGGCGACTATCACAGCTTCGATCGGGTCCGCCTGCTGCATCCGCCAGAGGAGCACGTGCCCATCTATTTCGGCGTGCGTGGCCCGCGTTCGCTGGTGCTCTCGGGGGAGCTCGCCGACGGCACGCTGCTGGGCTGGTTCAGCTCACCCGACTACGTGCGTTGGGCAGGGGAGCGCATCGATGAGGGACGGGCCCGGGCCGGCAGGACCGATGGGCACGCGGTGGCGGCCTTGCTCGTGTGCTCCATCGATGACGACGACCCCGAGGCTGCCCGGGCCGAGCTGCGCGCGTGGGCCTCCGATCAACTCAAGGCCCAGGCCGGTTTGCCGCAGATGGCTGCCACCGGGCCGGGACGGCGGCTCGACGCGGCGGTGAGGGACGTCGGCGCCGGCGCACTGCCCGACGAGATCATCGGTGAGTTCATGGCTGCCGGGTCGGCTGCCGATTGCCGCCGCTACCTCGAGCGCCTGCTGGAGGCCGGGGCCGAGCGGGTCGTGCTCGTGCCCAACCCTGACGGTCGGCGCTCGCATGAAGGCATGCTGGAGCAGATCCGCCGAGGGGCGAACGTGCTCGGTTAGGATCGCTCGGCCGCGTTCGAGCGCGGCCGGACGGTGCGGACCGATCCAGTCTGGCTATCGCTGGGAGAGCATCTCCCTGAGGGCGAGCGCATCGCGTGGGGCGGCCCCATCGATATCGTTGTCGAAGTAGACGTGGACGTCACGGCCTTCGGATAACCAGCGCTCGATGCGCCTGGCCCAGTGGCGGAGCTCGCGCGGCCCGTACTCGGAGGCATACGTTCGTGGGTGCCCGTGGAGCCGGACGTAGACGAGGTCCGTGGTCGTCACCTCCCACATGGGCCACGCGCCGGCGTGGGAGATGACGGCAGACGCTCGGTGGCGGGCCAGCAGCTCGGCGATCCGCGGCCGGAACCAGCTGCCATCCCGCAATTCGATCGCATGGCGGACGGGCCAGCCGTCGCCCAGAGCGTCGAGGAAGCGCTCCAGCCTGATCAGCCGCTCGTCGTCGCGCGTGAACCGCGCCGGCAACTGCCACAGCACCACGGCCAGATGATCGCCCAGCGCTTCGGCTCGCTCGCGGTCGCGAGCGATCGGCTCCGCCGGATCGCGAAGCCAGCGGAGGTGGGTCAGGTAGCGATGGGCCTTGAGGCTGAAGCGGAAGTCGGCGGGCACCTGCGCGCGCCAACGCTCGAAGGTCGTCCTTCGTTGCAGCCGGTAGTGGGTGGCGTTGATCTCGAGGGCGTCGAAGTGGGTGGCACAGTGGGCGAGCCACCGCGAGCGCGGCACGCCCTCATAGAAGCCGTGGCGCCACTCGTCGTACATCCAGCCACTCGTGCCGATCCAAGCTTGGGCCATGACCCTGCAAGGTTAGAGGTTGCTGGCGAATCGTGACCCGAGGCTGTCGTTGTTCCGAGATCTCGTCAGTGCTAACTGTTCAGTGACTTTGTCAGTCTCCCCACATGGGAGACACCATCAGCATGACCAGCGAGGAACAGCGACGGGCCCGCGTCCTGGCCCACCTCACGCGCGGTGACCTGACCATCGAGGAGGCGGCCGAGCTGCTGGACGTCTCGGTCCGCCACGCCTGGCGACTGCGAGCCGGGTTCCTCGTCGAGGGCCCGGCGGCGCTGGCCCACGGCAACCGGGGCCGGCCCAGCCCGCGACGCATCGACGAGGCCACCAGGGCGAAGGTCGTGGCGCTCGCCGGCAGCGTCGCCTACAAGGGCGCCAACGACACGTTCCTCGCGGAACTGTTCGCCGAGCACGAGGGCATCGAGCTGTCACGCCCCAGCCTCGGGCGCATCCTGCGCGCGGCCGGGCGGGCCAGCCCGAGGCAGCGTCGCGCCCCGCGGCACCGCAGTCGCCGTGAGCGCATGCCCCGGGCGGGCATGCTCGTGCAGGTCGACGGCAGCCGCCACGACTGGCTCGAGGGCCGCGGACCCTGGCTCACGCTCGTGGGCGGCATCGACGATGCCACCGGTGCGCTCGTGGCAGCCACCTTCCGGGACGAGGAGGACAGCGCCGGCTACCTGCGACTGCTCCACGACACCGCCCTCGGTCACGGGCTGCCCGAGGCCATCTACCGTGACCGTCACGGCAGCCTCGAGCCGCCGGCCTCACGTCGGACGCCGCCGGAGCTCACCATCGCCGATGGGCATCGCCTGACGCACGTGGGCCGGGCGCTCGCGGAGCTGGGCATCGGCTCGATCCCCGCGGGCAGCCCCCAGGCCAAGGGCCGCATCGAGCGCTGCTGGGGCACGACCCAGGGCCGGCTGCCGCTGCTGCTGCGGCGGGCCGGGGCCGACGACCGCCTCTCGGCCAACGCGGTGCTGGCGGACTGGCTGCCGCGCTTCAACGCCGCCTTCACCGTGCCGGCGGCCGACCCGGTGCCGGCCTGGCGTCCGCTGCCCGAGGGCCTCGACCTCGCGGCCATCTGTGCCTTCCGCTACGAGCGGGTCATCGCCAACGACGCCACCGTCCGGGTCGGCGGGCTCGTGCTCGACGTGCCGCGCCAGCGGGGCGGTCGCAGCCTCGCGGGCAAGCGGGTGGAGGTGCGCCTCGAGCTCGACGGTCGCATCGTCGTGGCCGATGGGGCGCGACCGCTGCTGGTGACCGAGGGGCCGATGGACCCGGGGCGCCTGCGTGACCTCGAGTCGGGCCGCTTCAGCCTGCCGCAGGCCGACTCGGGCGCAGGCCGGGGGAGGCCCGGCTATCCTCCAGGCGCGAACCACCCCTGGGCTCGCCCGGGCCGGGGCGTGCAGCGCGCAGCGAACCAGCGAGCGGAGCGGGGACTGACAGATCCACAGAACGGTTGACTGACAGAGTCACTGATCAACGACAAATCGTGACCCGAGGCGGCCGCGAGGACCCCGGCGCTGCCGCAGGGTCCTCGCGCGTCGCGCGCGGTGCGGACCTAGAGGTCGAGGTCGCCGACCAGGTTCACCTTGACGCCCAGCGCATCGAACATGGCAGCCTTGGCGGCGACAGCCTTGATGCCAGCGGCCTGGTCCGGCGCGTACACCACCTGGATGTGGTTGCTCCGGTGGCGGGCCATGAACTGGTCACGGGTAACGCCGGGCATGACCAGGTGCATGATGGGCCACTGCGGGCTGGTGGCATCCCAGCGGCGCTGCGTCTCTTCGTCCGGCAGGTCGATGGCCTGGCCCAGGCCGAGGTCCACCTGCAGCTGGCCGTCCATCAGGAAGACGCGGCTGTAGACGACGGGGCCTGCCTTGCTCACGCCCTTGATCGTCCCGCCGCCGAGACGGAAGTACATGGGGGCCTGGCGCTCGCTGGTGACGCCGGCGTAGCCGCCGCGCAGATGGGACGGCGGCACCGAGCCGGAGATCTCCATGACCCACACGAAGTCGTCGCCATACGGGTCGCCCCAGCGAACGTCGTGCAACGTCGTCGACGGGTTCAGGCCCATGGCCGTGAACACGCGGTTGGTGATGAGGGCGTCGACACCGGCTCCCCAGTCGACCTCGTTGAAGTGGGGCAGGGGCTGGCCGGGATAGAGCTCGCGGCCGTCTTCGGCGTACGCCGGCGGACGATCCTGCTCGTTGAGCAGGCCCTCGGCCAGGTCGGAAGCGGGCACCAGGTCCTTGAGGCCCTGCTGGTACTGGATGCCCACGCCGCTGCAGCCGAAGTCGTCGGCGATGCGCAGTGCGGCGATATACATCTTGCACTGGCTGATGACCTGGTCCTTGGTCAGCTCGGTCTCCGGGTCCGTCCCGAAGTCGAAGTGCACCCCGCGGTCCACCAGCCAGTCGAAGATCGCCTCGGCCTCCTCGTCCTTGACCGTGGTCATGCGGTAGTAGAGGGCCGACTGGCTGAGGCGTTCCTTGAAGATGCCCAGGGGGTTGATGTACTCGTCATCGAAGATGGCGTTGTACATGCCCATGCAGCCTTCGTCGAAGATGCCCATGATGGCGCCCTTCTGCTGCAGCTCGGCCGCGAGCGCTCGCCCGAGGGCGGCTTCGTCGGCGGGCAAGGCGCTCGGGTCGAGTGGTCGGACGTGGCCCGTGTCGTGCTCGATCACCCCCGTCTTGACCCAGCCCTGGAGCGCCTTGCGCGCCCACTCGTCACTGAAGTCCTCGCTCCAGATGGTGGAGTACGCGATACCCGCCTTGGTCATCGAGGCATTGAGGTTGAGCAGGCCCACGAGGCCGGGCCACTGACCACTCCAGTTGGCCACTGTCAGGATCGGTCCACGCATCGTCTTGAGGCCGGAGAGGACGTGGTGGCTGTACTCCCACACGGCCTCGGCGATGATGATCGGCGTGTCGGGATGGATGCCCGCGAAGACGTCCATGCCCATGCGCTGGTTCCAGATGAAGCCGTGGCCGACCTCCGGGTCGTACTCGTGGCCCCGGCGGACGGTCCAGCCCACCTCGGCGAGGACGTCGGCGATCTGCTGTTCCAGCACCTGCTGGGCCGGCCAGCCCGCGACATCCGCGGTGTGGCGCAGGTCGCCGCTCGCGACGAGCACGACCTCGTTGGGCTTGGGCGGGGCCGGCTCGTCGATGGCCGGGACCTTGTAGTCGGTAGTCATGTGCGTCCGTCTCCCTTCGAACCGGAAATATGACGTCATCTTGCGCCTTCCGAGGCACGATAGCGGCGCTGATGGGAACGTTAGCAGTGCCGATGTGCCGAGCGCGGACCGTCCACTCGTCCCTGCCTGCAGGGCGCGGTGAGTTGGGCCTATCGTGAGCGCCATGACGTGGCAGGTACGGAGAGCGCGGTTCGAGGACATGGCGGCCGTCGCCGAGATCATCAACGTGCACATCGAGACCGGCTGGGCACACTTCGGGGACCGGCCCGCCTCCACGGCCGAGTGGGCGGCCGACTGGGAAGCCAACGCCGAGCGCTACCCCTGGCTGGTGGCCGAGCGCGATGGCACGGTCGGTGGGCTAGCCTGGGCCAAGACGTTCAACCCGCGTGCCGCCTATCGCTGGACCGCCGAGGTCTCCATCTACCTGCGGCCGGGGCTGGAGGGCCAGGGTTTGGGCACGCGGCTGTACGAGCGGCTCATCCCCACGCTCGATGAGCAGGGTTACCGCTGTCTCATCTCCGGCATCACCACGCCCAATCCGGGATCGGTGCGGCTTCATGAGCGCTTCGGTTTCCACTTCCTCGGTTCACTCGAGCGCGTGGGCTACAAGCTCGGGGCCTGGCGCAACGTCGGTTCCTGGCAGCGGCTGGTCGGGCCGATGGATGACTCGGAGCCCGCCCCGGTGCGGACGGTGAGCGAGGTCTGGCCAGGCGACTGACCCTGCGCCAGGGCGGTGTGTGGTGGTCAGTGGATCGACCGAACTCGGCCTGTGCGTTGCTCGCGGCCTGGTCTCCGCGCCCGAACTACGTCCGGCGGTCGATGGATCGCCCGAACCCGGTCCGGGCGCAGCCATGACGCCGGTACCGGCAGCACGACACCCTGCAGTGGTCGATGGATCGGCCGCCGTAGCCGGGAGCGCGGCCTTTCGGTGCGAAGGACCGCAGCCAGGACACCCCTGCAGTGGTCGATGGATCGCGACCGACCCCGTAGCCGGGAGCGCGGCCTTTCGGCGCTACGGACCGCAGCCATGACGCCGGTACCGGCAGCACGACACCACTGCAGTGGTCGATGGATCGGCCGCCGTAGCCGGGAGCGCGGCCTTTCGGCGCTACGGACCGCAGCCATGACGCCGGTACCGGCAGCACGACACCCTGCAGTGGTCGATCGATCGACCGCCGTAGCCGGGAGCGCGGCCTTTCGGCGCGAAGGACCGCAGCCATGACGCCGGTACCGGCAGCACGACACCCTGCAGTGGTCGATGGATCGGCCGCCGTAGCCGGGAGCGCGGCCTTTCGGCGCGAAGGACCGCAGCCAGCGCACCCGATCGGTCGATCGATCGACCGCCGCAGCCGGGAGCGCGGCCTTTCGGTGCGAAGGACCGCAGCCAACGCACCCGATCGGTCGATGGATCGACCACTGCCGGGCAAACGTCCGGCCGATACGGACCGTGTCTCGGATGAGGCGGGGATGAGCCGATGCCTCGCGGTGCGGTATCTTTCCGGCTATGCCCACTGATTACACGATCCGATTGGCCGAGCAGGCGGACCTCGAGCAGTTCGCCGAGATCGTCAACCACTACATCGAGACGACCGCGATCAACTTCCATGATCGCCCCCAGTCCGAGGAGGACTGGGAATCCACCTGGCTGGTGCTGCACGAGCGCTACCCCTTCGTGGTGGCCGACAAGGACGGGGTCATCGGTGGCATCGCCTATGCATCGCCCTGGAAGCTGCGCGGTTCCTACGACTGGACCTGCGAGGTGACCGTCTACGTGCGTGCCGGCCATGAGCGCCAGGGACTCGGTCGGACCCTCTCCGAGTGCATGCTGGACATCCTGGAGAAGCAGGGCTACCGCGCGGTCGTGGCTGTCATCGCCCTGCCCAACGACGCCAGCGTGGCGCTGCACGAGGCGCTCGGCTTCGAGCATGCCGGCACGCTCAAGAACCTGGGCTTCAAGCTCGATGAGTGGCGTGATGTGAGCTTCTGGCAGCGCAACAACGGCGACCCCAGCACGCCCCCGAGCGAGATCCTGCCGGTCGGTGAAGTGGCCTGAGCCGCGCGCTTCAGCCTGACGGCTGCGGCGAGCGGCGGAGAGAACCGCGCGCTTCAGCCTGACGGCTGGCCCATCTCGACGGCGGTCGCGCGCCCGGCGAAGCGCCCGTAGCGCTCGGCTGCGTCATCCAGCGCGGCGACCTCGTCGTCGTCCAGCCGCCGATAGGGGCTGAGCACGAAGTTCGCCGCCGCCCGCGTGGTGCGCCGCTGCCAGGTCCCGACCAGCTGGCCGTCGAGAAGGGCCATGCCGATGGCGGCCTCCCGGCCCGGCGGATGCGCGCCCGCGACATCGATGTGCATGCGGGAGCGCCGTTCGTACCCGCGATAGAGCTCGTCGAGGATGAGCAGCAGGTGACCGCGCGGTGCGGCCGGCTCATCAGCGCGCTCCTCGCCCTCGTACCAGTAGGTCCGGCCGTCGAGCTCGAATGAACGGAGCTGCCCCGCGACCTCGGTCAATCCTCGACGGACATCGGTCAGGGTGAGCCCGGCCCAGTAGGCGAGGTCCGTTTCAGTCGCCGGCCCGTGTCCACGAACGTAGCGCAGAGCGATCTCCGCGAGGGCCTCGCTCCGAGTCAGCTGGCGCGCAGCGGGTGCGCGAGCCTCGAGCATCGCGTAGGTCTGTTCCCCGCCCCGCATCCGGCCGCTGCAGACCAAGGCCTCCAGCTCGGCGTCGAAGGTGTAGAGGGCCAGGTGCGGCCCATCGAAGCCGAGACCCGCTTCTCGCAGGTACGGCGCCAGCGCCCCGCGCGTCAGGTGGGCCCCGCCGCCGAGCGCATCGACGATGACTCGTCGCGCCCGCTCCAGGGCGGCATCGGGCACTCCGAGGGCCTGTTGTTGGTAGCGCAGGGAACGCCGGATCCGCGGAGCGGTCAGCGCCAGCAGCCAACGGATGTCGTCCTGGTGGACGTAGTGCCATGTGGGTCGCAGGACGTGGGTGCGCAGGAAGGACCCTTGATCGAACTGGCGATCGAAGCTGGTCATGTCCGGCTCGCTGGTTCGCGTGGCCACGGCCCAGGCCGCTCCGGCGTGGTTCTCAGCCTGCACGCCGAGCATCCCTCGCACGACCTCCGGCGCGGAAGGAAAGCGATCCGGCCCCGCGATCCGCTGCGTGCGCAGGCGCCAGCGCGCGATCGTGCGACCGTCGATCGGGACCGGGAGGCGTCCAGCAGGCATCTGCCGATGGTACGCACTACGAGATCGGTGCGGACGCGCCTGCTAGCGTCTGTGGCGACCGGTCGAAGCGAGAGGGAGGGGTATGGCCCACACCTATGCAGTCCTCGGGGGCGGACGACAGGGGACCGCCGCGGCCTATGACATGGCGCGCTTTGGCGAGGCCGAGCGCGTGCTCATCGCCGACATCAGTCTCGAGGCGGCCCAGGCCTCGGCCGACCGGGTCAACCGGCTCATCGGCCATCCGCTCGCCGACCCGGTCCAGCTCGACGTGACCGACCACGCGGCCCTGGTCGAGTTCCTGCTCCCGGTCGACTCGTTCCTTTCTGCGGTGCCCTACTGGAACAACCCCGGCATCACCGAGGCCGCCATCGAGGCCCGCGCCTGCATGACCGACCTGGGCGGCAAGACCGAACTCGTGTTGCAGCAGCTGGAGCGAACCCACGAGGCCAAGGCTGCTGGCATCACCGTCATCCCCGACTGCGGCCAGGTGCCGGGCATGGGCACGAGCCTGACCGTCTACGCCATGAGCCTCCTCGACGAGACCGACGAGGTGATGATGTGGGACGGCGGTAACCCGCTCCACCCCAAGCCGCCGTTCAACTACATCCTCACCTTCAATATCGCGGGGCTGACCAACGAGTACTTCGGCGTGGCCCACTTCATCCGTGACGGCCGGCGGGTGGAGGTGCCGACCTTCCTGCCCGAGGACTACGAGACCGTCGACTTCGGCGGCGAGATCGGGACGATGGAAGCCTTCGTGGCCGGCGGTGGCACGAGCACGATGCCCTGGACGCTCGAGGGCCAGCTCAAGACGCTCTGGAACAAGACGCTCCGTTGGCCGGGACACTTCTCTGAATGGCGCGCTTACACGCTCGCCGGACTGCTCGATGAAGAGCCGATCGAGGTGCACGGCCAGTCGGTCGTCCCGCGCGAGGTGTTGCATGCGCTGCTGGAGCCCATGATCCGCGCCCAGCCGGGAGAGCCGGACCTGGTCATCGTGCGCGTGCTGGCCAAGGGCCGCAAGGACGGGCGTCCGGCCAGCGCGCAGGTGGAGCTGATCGACCGCTTCGACGAGGCCACCGGCTTCACGGCCATGGAGCGGACGACCGGTTGGGACGGCTCGATCAAGGCCATCCTGAACGCGCAGGGCCGGACAACACGTGGAGTGGTGCCGGCCGAGCTAGCCGTCTCCGGCCCCGCGTATGCCGCCGAGCTACAGAAGCGCGGCTTCAGCCTGGCCGTCGAGGTGTAGCGCCGGAGCGGCTCAGTTGACGAGCGTGTTTCCCTTGGCGCTCTTGGCAGCCTCATAGGTGGCCGCGGTCTCTGCGTTGAAGTTCGGACCGAACATGTAGTTCTTGAGCCGGCCGCCGTTGTACTTGTACGAGTTGACCGACCGCAGGGTGCCGCCGCCACTGGAGTAGTCCGCGACCCAGCCGCCGCCGGAGGCGCCGCCGGTCATGTCACAGGCCAGGCCCCACGAGCCGTAGTTGCTGTCCGCAGCCACCGGCCCAAGGCAGTAGACGAGGTCTTGGCCGTCGTACTTGCCGGCCGCCGGGTAGCCGAAGGACTGCACGGTGTCGCGAGACCTCAGGCCCCTGGTATCGATGTCGAAGGCGCTCATCCCATCGGAGCCGTCGAGCGACCGTCCGTTCACTCCGTTGTCGAAGACGGCGAAGGCCCAGTCGTGCTGGATGGCCTGCTCGTTGAAGCCGCCGGCCGTGGCGAACTCGTCCCGTACGGCCAGCCTCTGTGCCGTGAAGCATGAACCGGCCGGCGCAGTGAAGCAGTTGAGCGGAGCCAGATCGTCGTAGGCGGGCACATACATGAACTTCTTGGCAAACCCGCCGTTGGTCTCGTCATAGGCACAGTGGCCCGCCGTCAGCACCATCGAGATGCCATTGTTGCCGTCGTACACAGTGGAGGCTGAGCAGACGTAGTTCGTGCTGCCGAGCGTGAAGAAGACCTTGCCCGTGAGTGTCAGCCCTGCGCCGCCCTGGGTCCAGGGGGCGCCGGTCACCGTGGAGATCGTGCTGCCACCACCGCCACCCCCCGGCTTGCTCGGCTTGTTTCCGCCCTTGCCCGCCGGTACCACGCCGCGCTTGGTCAGCACGAAGTCGCGCGGGGTCGCGTTCTTCATGCGCTTGGGCGTCCAGTAACGAAGGATCCGGGCGTGTTCCGCTTTCTCCTTGGCCTTGGACGACTTGGCGGCGACCGGGCCGGCCGCAACGAGTGAGACGACCAGCACCAGGGCCAGCGACACGACGGTGATCAGGGCTCGACGACGCATGTTGTACTCCACGGGTAAGCATTACGGGCAGGCAGGCAGCGTGCGCTCCCTGTCCGAGTGGTGTCAACGCTGCAGGACCAAAGGTGCAGGCGTGCGCGCACCATCCGCACTCGTGCCTGCGACCCTAGAATCAGCCGATGCGAGCCATCGTGCGATCCCGGTACGGCGAAGCCGATGTCCTTGGGCTCCGGGAGGTGGAGACGCCGACACCTGCCGCCAACGAGGTGCTCGTCCGTGTCCGTGCCTCGTCGATCAACATGGCCGATGTGGACTACGTGCGCGGCCGCCCCTGGGCCACGCGCTTCGCCACCGGCCTGCGCGCGCCGAAGCACGCGGTCCCCGGCATCGACCTGGCCGGCGAGGTCGAAGCGGTGGGGGAGGGCGCCTCGACGTTCGCACCCGGAGACCGGGTCTTCGCCGACCTCGTGGATGCCGGGTCCGGCGCCTGGGCCGAGTTCGTGAGCGTGCCCGAATCGGCGCTGGTCTCGCTGCCGGAAGGGATCCCGTGGACGGCCGCCGGCGCCACCCCATCGTCGGGGATCTTCGGCCTCCAGGGCGTTCGCGACAAGCGACCGGTAGGGCCCGGCGACCGCGTGCTCGTCAATGGCGCTTCCGGCAACGTCGGTCCCTTCGCGGTCCAGATCGCCAAGTCCATGGGCGCCCACGTCACCGGCGTCTGCCGCACCGAGAAGATGGCCATGGTGCGCTCGATCGGGGCCGACGATGTCATCGACTACACCGCGCAGGACTACCGCACGACCGGAGAGCGCTACGACCTGATCGTCGACATCGCCTCGTCCGGTCATCTCGCCGGCATCCGCCACAGCCTTCGGCCCGGTGGCGGCTACGTGCTCATCGGCGGCTCGACCCGCGCCTACCTGGAGTCGCTGCTCGTGGCGCCGATCGTGGGCCTGGCCACGCGTCGCAAGTTGGGTCTGCTGATGTGGCGAGCCAACGACCACAAGGACCTTTCCGACCTCGCGGTCATGCTCGCTGATGGCCGGCTCGAACCGCACATCGACCGCACCGTCGGGCTGCCGGACCTGCCCGAGGCCTTCGACCATGTGGCTGCCGGCAAGGCCCAGGGCAAGGTCGTGGTCATCCCGTAACCAGGGCGGATGCCCTGCCTCGTCTCGCATCCTGGATGGCGCTGAGGGGCTTGTCTCGCGCGCTACGGACGGGCTCGACCGCCCGGGTGCCTGCCCATCGTCACTGCCAAGAGCTGGCGCTGCTGGCCTTTCTCGACTCGAGCGGAACGCCCGCGGCCCGCTGCTTACTCCGGATGGGGTTCCGGACAGAAGGGGCAGTAGCGCACATCCGCCCGCGCCCGGGAGATGTAGACCTCGTCCAGGTCCCCGGCCTTGGCCCTCAGTCGCCGCCCGGCGACCTCAAGGCCCAGGTCTCGCAGGTCGTGGCCAGGGAGGACCGCGGCTGTCGTCCGGCCGGCGGGCAACATCGACCCGGCAAGCGGTGCCTGATGTGTGCTGGCCGAGATCCGGATGGTCATGGGATGCGGTTCCCCCGATAGGTAATGCCTGCCCCTGACCATAGTCGCGGAGTCCGCGACCGGAAGTGGCGGAATGGTCCCCGTCTCCGACTAGTGCCAGGCACCCGACACTGCCGCACCGAACGGCCTCGGCCCAGACCTGGTTGCGCTGATCAGTCAGCCCCGCCATCACCGGCACCACTTCGGCACGACTGCCCCGACCTGCTCGGCTGGATCGCCTCGCTTCAGTTGACGTCGCCGAGTTTACGCTGTAGTTTACTATGTAAACAACGCGGGGGAGGCAGGACAATGGATCCGCACAGGGCGAATGGAAGTGGTGGATCGATCAGTCGAAGCGCCAGGGCGGTGGCTGCCGCACTGGGGGTATGCGTCGGCATCTCGGGCCTGGACCATGGGCTCTTCGAGATCATGCAGGGGAACACGCCCACCCCCGGCCCATTCATCGCGGCCATCGGGCCGGCGCACCTGATGTGGGAGAACGGGACCGAGGACGCCATCACCCTGGTGCCCAACTTCCTGCTCACCGGCATCCTCTCGGTCATCGTGGGCCTGGCCGTGACCGTGTGGTCGGTGCGTGCCATCGATCGGCCCGATGGTAGCCGCGTCTTGCTCGGGCTCGGGCTGCTGCTCCTGCTCGTGGGCGGCGGGATCGGCATGCTCGCGTTCCTGCTCGCCGGCTGGCTGGTGGCGCGACGCATCCATCGACCGGCGGCGCTGTGGACCTCGGTCTTCCCGCCGCGACTGAACGGCGCGCTCGACCGAGCCCGGCCGGGGTTCATCGCCGCCGCCTTCGTGCTCTACGCGATCGCACTCTGGATCGCCATCACCGGACAAGTGCCCGGCCTCAGCGACGCCGATGCACGCCTGGCCCTGTGCTGGGGGTCCCTGCTGGCGATGCTGGGCCTCTTCACGCTGGCGCTCTTCGGCTCGCCGTCGAGCGAGCGGCAGACGGCCGGGGCGGAGGCGTGACGCCGCGCGCGCGTAGCCGGCCGCTGACCAGGGACGAGGTGGTCGACACCGCCCTCCGGGTCGTGGATGAAGAGGGCCTCGAGTCGCTGACCATGCGCCGGCTGGGGGCTGCGCTCGGGGTGGAGGCCATGGCGCTCTACCGGCACGTGCCCAACAAGGAAGCCCTGCTCGACCTGACGGTGGAGCGGATGCGTTCCGAGATGCTCCTGCCCGAGTCCGCGAGCGAGACGCCGGCGGAGGGTCTGGCCGCGATCTTCGCCGAGTACGCGCGGGTGCTGGCGGCACATCCGAACATGCTGCCGCTGGCGACTCGCCGGACCACCGCTGCCTCCACCTCCGGCCTCGAGTACATGATCGAGCAGGGTTTGTCCGAAGACGACGCCGTCGAGCTCTACCAATCGCTGACCGCATTCACCATCGGTTGGGCCCTGCTCGGCGCGACCCCCGCTGAGTGGACCGGCCTGCCCGAGCATCTCGCGCGACGGCTCGACCGATGGCAGGAGCCCACCTTCCGGCGCACGGTCGGCCAGCTCATGGCCGGCTACGGGTTCGCCACAGAAGGGGGAAGACGATGAGCTCGATACGTGGGTTCCTGCCGTGGGCCGTGGTGGCGGTCGTGGCGGGAGCGGCGATCTGGTGGCTGCTCGAGCAGGACTCGACGGCCGGGACCTGGTTGATGGGGGCCTTCCTGGCAGCCCACGGGGCCATCCACCTGCTCTTCCTGGTGCCTGCTCCAGAGGCGACATCGACTCCCTGGCCCTTCGACATGTCTCGCTCCTGGACCATCGCTCGTCCGGGGCTCGACCGGCACACCGTCCGCCTGGCCGGCCTGGCCCTGATCTGGCTCACCGTGGCAGGCTTCGCCCTGGCGGGGCTTTCCACCGTGGGCTTGCTCGTTCCGGCCGATTGGTGGCAGCCGCTCGTGGCTGGCTCCGCCCTGATCTCGTCGGCCCTGCTGGCGCTCTTCTTCAGCGGGCAGCTGGTCGTGGGCCTGGCCATCGACCTCGTGCTGCTGCTGGTTGCGCTCACCGGCTCATGGAGCCCATAGCGAGCCGAGCCTCGCTCGAGGGTCAGCCAGCCCCGGTGCCGCCGGACACGCGTGCCCTGCACCAGCGGCCGAGCCGGTCGGACTCCCGGAGCACGACCGTTACCAGCGTGATGGCGGTCAAGGGGAGCACGAACCAGAGCATGGCCGTGGTCAGCGGTTCGAGGAGGGGGTGTCGCGTGCCCTCCAGTAGCACGTAGCCCGTGTACAAGGCGGCGTACATGACGAAGAGGCCGCCCTCCCATCGCCGCAGCTCGTAGCCTGTGAAGAGCAGGGGCAGGCAGGCCACCGCGACGGCCGTCATGACCGGGAGGTCGAAGGCGCGGACCTGCTCGGCCACCGGGATACCGTCCGGCGCGATCAGGGCGGTCAGGCCCAGGATGGCGAGGATGTTGAAGAGGTTGGAGCCCATGACGTTGCCGACCGCGATGTCCTGCTGGCCTCGCAGCGTGGCCACGACCGTCGTGACCAGCTCCGGCAGCGAGGTGCCGATGGCCACGACCGTCAAGCCGATGACCAGCTCCGAAACGCCGAGAGACCGGGCCAGGCTCGTGGCGCCGCCCACCAGCAGCTGTGAGCCCGCGACGAGGGCGACAAGACCGGCCATCATGACGAGCACATCACGGCGGCGTGAGCCCGTCGGCGGCTCCGGTGACGTGAGGCCGGTGGCTTCCGCTGCCGCCGAGTCGCTGGCACGGCGTCCGATCCGCAGCGAGATGGCGATGTAGCCCACCAGCAGCCCCACGAGTACCGCGCCCTCGGCTGTGGAGAGCGTGCCATCGAGCACGAGGACCCAGAGCAGGACCGAGGCCGCGATGACGAGGGGCACGTCGAAATGGACGAGCTGCTGACGGACGACCAGCCGGCGGAGCAGGGCCGCGACTCCCAGGATGAGCAGGATGTTGTAGATGTTGCTGCCCACGACGTTGCCCACAGCGACGTCGGGACTGCCGCCGAGCGTGGCCCCCACCGACACGGCCAGCTCGGGCGAGCTGGTCCCGAAGGCCACGACCGTGAGTCCGATGACGACCGGGCTCAGCCGTAGGCGCAGGGCCAGGCGACTGGCGCCGCGCACGATGAGCTCGCCACCCACCACCAGGAGCAGCAGCCCCCCGGCGATCTGGGCTGCCTCAAGCATCAGGCGGTCGCCGGGTTGGCGTCCGGCCGCGGCTCGGATTCTCGGTCACGCCCTCGCAGCCAGGTCGCCAGCGCCAGCGCCAGGGCGCCCACGACGATCGCCAGGCGGGTGACGGCGACGGCATGACCGCTCACGCCCACGAGCCCGAGGACGCCTTCCACGTTGTAGAACAGGATCATGCCGCCGACAAGGCTACCCAGGACCCGGTGGTCGAGCCGGCTGACGGCCCAGGCCGCGATGGGGGCCGCGACGACGCCTCCCAGGAGCAGGGCGGCCATGGCCCCCCAGGCGACGCCGCTGCTTCCGAGCGCCAGCAGGAACCCGAGGCTCGCGCTCAGTGCGACCACGATCTCGGATGTGCTGACGGTCCCGATGACCTGGTTGGGGGCCATGCGGTTGGCGGCCATCAGCGACGAGGTCGTCACCGGTCCCCAGCCGCCCCCGCCGACGGCATCGACGAAGCCGCCCACCACGCCCAGCGGCCCGAGTGTGCGCAGATCGCGGACGGTAGACGTTGATGGCGGGTGAGCGCCCCAGCACGGTCCGCACGATCACGAGCACGCCGAGTGCGGACAGGATCAGCGCGACCCACGGTCGTGCCACCTCGGCCGCGATGTAGCTCACCGCGTAGGCTCCGACGAAGGCGCCGATGGCACCGGGCAAGGCCAGCATGGCCACGGCGCGCCAGTGCACGTTGCCATAGCGCCAGTGGGAGACGCCCGAAGCGAGGCCGGTCCCGATCTTGGCCACGTGGATGGTGGCCGAGGCAGCCGCTGGCGAGAAGCCCAGACCCGCGAGCAGGGTGGCGGTCGTCACGCCATAGCCCATGCCCAGGGAGCCGTCGATGAGCTGGGCGGCGATCCCGATGAGGCCGATCATCACCAGCCCGGTGAGTGCGTCCACGCAGGTTGTTCTCCACTATCTCTATCAGATTAGTCGAGATTATAGGGATAGTGGAGAATGGATGCAACTCCCGTCCCGACCGCGGTCCCGGGGGGCTGCTCGCGGCACCGGCGGCTCCATCCTTCCGTCCGCTGCCGGACAAGACCGTCCGCAGCGCGTGCGATACTCGGGCGGGGGCGACCAACGGGCTCGAAGGGAGACAGCCATGATCAAACTCCGAACCGAATTGCACGCGGGAACCTACCTGCGCTCGCTGGTCATCGTCGCGGTCGCGATGATGACCGTCATGGTCGCCTGCTCGAACGGGGACGATGGATCCGATCCCAGTACCGCACCGGCGGAGTCCGCCTCCGTCGAGGCGTCTGCGGTGACCGACGAGCAGGCAGCAGCGGACGCGACCGAGGAGGAAGCTGGGAGCGAGCCGACTGCTGGCGATCCTGCCGCCGCCCTTGACTTCGGCTCCGGGACCGGATCGATCACCCTCGGTGACGAGACGTTCGAGCTGGCCGTCGGGCCGGGCACCGGTATCTGCCGCGACGTCTTCGACATGATCCAGGCCAGCGGCAAGGTGACCGACGGTCGCGACATCCAGGGGGACTTCTCGATCCCGCCGCTCGACTGGGAGTCATATGAGGACCAGCGCTACGATCCGCCGTCCGTGGAGCTCGAGATCACCTCGACCGGTGACGACAACGCCGACTGGCGAGCCGACGCCGGTTGGGCCGAGGACTTCGACAAGGTGGGTCAGAGCCAGGTCGACAGCTACGAGAAGGATGGCCTGACCGCGTCGGGCACCGCCACTTTCGCCAACGCCTGGGACGCCTCGGACGAATTGGTCCAGGGCAGCTTCGAGATCAGCTGCGCCGAATCCTAGTCACGAGGCTCCGGGCGCCTCTCGCGCCGACCCGTCGAACCGTGGCCGAGAGCATGGAACCGTGGCGGAGAGCGTGACTTGGTGCGAAGGCTGGGCCTCGTCGCGCCCCCAGAGCTCAGGGGAAAGCGCAGCCGCCTTCTACAGTCGGAGCGTGACCGGCGTGCTATCCCTCGTGGAGGCCTGGCGCCGAGGCGATCGTTCGTCGCTCGGTCGGCTATGAGCGGGGGCACCAGGGCCCGATCGCCCCGTTGTCCCGTGCGTCGCCTACCTCCCGGCGTCGTGCCCCGTCGCCTCTTGCTTATAACATAAGCTTATGTTATAAACTCAGATCGAACCCACGACAGGAAGGACGAGTGATGACGCCCGCTCGGGAGAAGGCACGCACACGCAAGGGCGGACGACGGGCACGCCTGAGCCGAGAGCTCGTGTTGCGTGCCGCCCTGGAGATCGCCGACGAGGGCGGGCTGGAAGCGCTGACCATGCAGCGGATCGGCCAGCGCCTCGGTGTCGAAGCGATGTCGCTGTATCGCCACGTGCGCAACAAGGAGGACATCCTTGACGGCATCGTCGATCTCGTGTTCGGCGAGATCGAACTTCCCGCCGATGGCGTCGAGTGGCTGCGTGCCTTGCGCATGCGGGCGGTCTCGACCCGCGAAGCCCTCGGCCGCCACCCCTGGGCGGTGGGCCGCATGGAGTCGCGCCTGCAGCCTGGCACGGCCAACCTGCACCACCACGACGGGGTGCTGGGAATGCTGTTCGGGGCGGGCTTCTCCAGCGCCGGGGCCACCCACGCCTACAGCCTGCTGGATGCTTACATCTACGGGTTCGCGCTCCAGGAGCGCAACACGCGTGTGAACACACCGGACGCCTTGCGTGAGGTCACCAGCGACGTCATCGAGCGGATGGCGGGCGACGAGTACCCGCACATGCAGCGGGTCGGACGAGAGCTCATGGTGACCGGCTTCGATTTCCGATCCGAGTTCGAGTTCGGGCTCGAGCTGATCCTGGGTGCCATCGAGCAGCTCCCGAAGACCGACGACCACGTGAACGCGCATGGAACAACAGCGAAAGGAACCGAATGAAGGCCATCACCCAAGACCACTATGGCAAGCCCGCGGATGCCCTGGCGTTGCGCGACATCGACACGCCAGCCGTCATGGACGGCGAAGTGCTCGTCCGTGTCCGCGCCGCCTCCATCCACGTGGGCGACTGGATCGTCATGCAGGGCGTGCCCTACATCATGCGGCCGATGTTCGGGCTGCGAGCCCCCAAGGTCCCGGTCCCGGGCACCGACATGGCCGGCGTGGTCGAGGCCGTCGGCGCCGGTGTGACGCAGGTGAAGCCAGGCGATGAGGTCTTCGGCTGGGGCGACGGCGCGTTCGCCGAGTACATGTGCACCCCTGCCACCAACGTCCTGCCCAAGCCCGCCGATCTCTCCTTCGAGCAGGCCGCAGCGGTCGGGGTCTCCGCCTTCACTGCCCTCAAGGTCATGCGCGACCGAGGGCAGGTCCAGGCCGGGCAGCGGGTCCTGGTCAACGGTGCCTCGGGTGGCGTAGGCACGTACGCGGTCCAGATCGCCAAGTCCATGGGCGCCGAGGTCACCGCTGTCTGCAGCGGGAGGAACGCGGAGATGGTGCGATCGATCGGTGCCGACCACGTAGTGGACTACACGCAGGAGGACTTCACCCAGGGCGATGCCCGCTATGACTTCATCCTGGACAACGTCGGCAACCACTCGTTCTCTGACATCCGTCGTGTCCTGTCGCCTGACGGCAAGGTGCAGCCCAACGGTGGCGGCCACCATCCCGGACGCTGGTTCGGATCACTCGGCAGCGTCGTGAGCAACGCCATCAGGGCTCGGCGCGATGATCAGCTCCTGGCTCCGTTCCTGTCGACCAACAACCCTGAGGACCTCGCGGCCCTCAAGGAGATGGCCGAGGCCGGGAAGATCCAGCCTGTCATCGACAGCGCGTACCCGTTGGCCGAGACGGCCCAGGCGATGCGCCACGTCGGAGGCGGCCATGCCAGCGGTACGGTGGTCATCACCGTCTAGGCGATCCAGGAGGCTGAGCCCGTCGTGATGTGGCCCGGGACCTACCGACCGGAGCCCGGTCACCGACAAGTGTTCTGGCGTAGCGCCTCGCTTCGTGCGTAGACTGGGCCCGTCGCGCCCCCGTAGCTCAGGGGATAGAGCAGCCGCCTTCTAAGCGGCCGGTCGCAGGTTCGAATCCTGCCGGGGGCGCCAATGCACCGACGGTGACTCCTAGCCAATAGGTGAGGTCCGGTCGACCGGACACGCCCGCCCGTACTACCGTTCGATGCACCGTCGCGCGCAATGTCGTCTCCGATATGTCGAGGCGTGCAGCTGAGCGCTTGTAGAGCCAGCCCTCAGCCTGGAGGGTGCGCAGGATGCGCAGCTGCGACTGCGTGAGGCGGCTTAGCGGGGTACTCATGCCGAGCCCACCAGCCCGAGCCACCAGGCCACAGTCGTCAGTATTGCCTGGGCTGCCGGCCTCCGAGGGTTCCGCCAAGGATGGGAAGCAGGGCCACGATGCCGACCGCCAGCGGGAGCGCGCCGAACAGGATGGCCGATGCCATTGGATCGCCGGTGCCGCCCGACCACGCCTGCCTCGCGATCCACAGCAGCCACGCGCCACCGAAGCCAACGAGTGGGCCCGAGATCGCGACGGCTCGGTCGTTGCGCAGGAGCAGGATCCCCAGCACGACGACCGCCGGTCCGAGGAAGAAGTAGAAGCTCGTGAACAAGGTCGCGAAGGCGCCCCACGCCACGCCCATGAGCCACCGGATCCATCGATGCATCGAGATCACCCCGAGACGGGTTCCCTCGAGCGAAGTGTAGACCCGCCGTCGCCACAGTCATGCCGACCTCGCCTGCCGGAGCCACTGCCGGCGCCCGACGATGGGGATCCGCACTGGGGCGCCACCTAATCTCGGACCGTTACATCGTCGGCTCACCGACATGGGGTAGGTCCCGCGGCCGTTTCTCCACATCCAGATAAGCGCCAGACAATTGGTGTCGTGTAGCGTCGCCGACCCATCCTGGGGCCTGCTGGACTGGTGCTTGGATTCGCGCCCCGCTATCCGATACCCTGAGCCGACCCCCAGCGGAGGATCGACGTGCGCTGCAGCGGATGCGGCACTATCAACGAGGCCAGCCGGCGCTTCTGCATCGAGTGTGGCAACCGCCTGGTCGCCGGCTGCCCGAATTGTGGAACGGAGAATCCGCCTGGCGCCAAGTTCTGCGGTGAGTGCGGCACGGCGCTGGGCACGGCTGCGGGATCTCCGGGCCAGCGGACGACGGCGGCTGTGGATAGCACCGACGAGCGCACCACCGAACGGCGGCTGGTGAGTGTCCTGTTCGCTGATCTCGTCGGCTTCACGCCCTTCTCCGAGGAGCGCGATCCGGAGGAGGTACGTGAGACGCTCAGCGTCTACTTCGATCGCAGCCGCGAGGTCATCGAGCGCTACGGCGGCACGGTCGAGAAGTTCATCGGCGACGCGGTCATGGCCGTGTGGGGCACGCCCGTCACCCACGAGGATGACGCAGAGCGAGCCGTGCGGGCGGCCGTGGAGCTGCTCGATGCGGTCGCCTCCATGGACCAGGGTCTGCAAGCCCGGGTGGGCGTGCAGACCGGCGACGCCGCCGTCGCGTTCGGCGCGATCGGGGAGGGCATGGTGGCGGGCGACCTCGTGAACACCACGGCCCGCATCCAGGCCGCGGCCAGGCCTGGCACCGTCCTCGTCAACGAGGGTGCGATGCAGGCCGCGTCAGGCGCCATCGCCTTCGAGCCAGCGGGTGAGCATGCACTCAAGGGCAAGGCTGCGCCGGTGGCCCTGTGGCGCGCCCTGCGGGTCGTTGCCGAGCGCGGTGGCCGCGGGCGCAACGATGGGCTGGAGCCACCGTTCGTCGGTCGTGATACCGAGTTCCGGCTGCTCAAGGAGCTCTTCCACGACACTGGCCGCGAACGACGGGTGCGCATGGTCTCGGTCAGTGGGCAGGGCGGCATCGGCAAGAGCCGGCTGGCCTGGGAGCTGGAGAAGTACCTCGACGGATTGGTCGAGCCGGTCTGGTGGCACCACGGCCGATCACCCTCGTACGGCTCGGGCATCACCTTCTGGGCCCTCGGTGAGATGGTCCGCGGCCGCTGCGGCCTCTTCGAGGACGATGACGAAGCTACGACGCGAGCGCGCGTCGCAGAGACCGTGGAGCGCTTCGTGCCCGACGGCCCGGAACGGGCGCGGGTCAGCGGCGCCCTGCTCACGCTCCTGGGTGTGGGGTCCGCGGCCACACCTTCCGAGCAGCTCTTCCCCGCCTGGCGCGCGTTCTTCGAGCACATCGCGCGACAGGGCACGACGCTGCTGGTGTTCGAGGACCTGCAGTGGGCCGATCCGGGGCTGCTGGCCTTCATCGACCACCTCGTCAGCTGGAGCCACGACCTGCCCATCTGCATCGTCACCCTGGCCCGACCGGAGCTGCTCGAGACGCACCCCGAGTGGGGGACCGGCCACGTCGCGACCGCCGTTCCGCTGGCCCCGCTCAGTCGCGACTCGATGGAGGCGCTGCTGACGGGCCTGGTGCCGGGACTCCCGGCCGCCGCGCGCGATCGCATCGTGGATCGCGCCGGGGGCATCCCGCTGTATGCGGTGGAGACGGTGCGCATGCTGCTCAACGACGGCCGCCTGGTGGAGGTCGATGGGGCCTACCAGCCGACCGCGGACCTGGCCACGCTGGAGGCGCCCGAGAGCCTGCGCGCCCTGGTCGCCTCACGTCTGGACACGCTCGACCCGGACGATCGCGGGTTGCTGCAGAGCGCCGCGGTCCTGGGGCAGACCTTCTCCACGGACGCGCTCGCAGCCGTCGCCGGCAGCTCCACGGAGGGGCTCGATGAGCGGCTGCGGCGACTCGTCCGGCGCGAGATGCTGAGCCTGCGTGCGGATCCTCGCTCGCCCGAGCGCGGGCAGTTCGCCTTTGCCCAGGAGCTGTTGCGCGAGGTCGCCTACGAGACCCTGGCGCGCGACGATCGACGCCAGCGCCACCTGGCCGCTGCCGGCTACTTCGAGGGGCTCGATGCCGACGAGCTGGCGGGGGCCCTGGCGGCCCAGTATCAGGCGGCCTACCGCAACACGCGGCCGGGCCCGCAAGCCGATGCCCTCGCGGTCCAGGCCCGACGCTCGCTGGAGGGTGCGGCCGAGCGGGCGTTGTCGCTCGGCTCGACCGAGCAGGCCCAGCGCTTGTGCGAGGGCGCGTTGGAGCTGGCCACCGAACCCGCGGACCGGGCGCGCTTGCTGGTCGCGGCGGGCAGGGCCGCTACCCACGCTGGCAACGGCTCCGAGGCGCGGCGGCACCTCGAGCGGGCCATCGAGATCTATCGGGAGACCGGCGAGCGCAGCCTGACAGCGCTGGCCATCGCCAGCCTCGTCGACGCCGTGGTCCAGGGTGCCTGGCAACTGGAGGAGGCGCGCGCACTGGCGCGCGCTGCGGTCGAGGAGTTCTCCGACCTCGGTGTCGATCGCGGCCTGGTGCAGCTCCTGGCGCAGCTGGCCCGCATGGAGATGTTGGTGCAGGAGGACCTTGGCGCCGCGATCGCCACCGCTGACCGGGCACTGCCGATGGCGGAGCGCCTCGACCTCGCTCCGGTCGTGGCCGACCTCCTCATCACGCGTGGCACCGCCCTCGCTTCCACGGGGCGAGGGATCGAAGGGCTCGGCGCGATCGAAGCCGGACGGCGGTTGGCCGCGGCCGAGCGGCTGCCGGACCAGGAGGGTCGAGCACTCCTGAACATGTCCGGTCCGCTGGCCGAGCGTGATCCCCGGGCGATGCTCCAGGCATCGGTCGAGGCGCTCGACCTGGCCCGCCGTACCGGCTCGCAGATGGCTGCCTCCATGGCCGTGAACAACATCGTCGAGGCCGCGCGGATGACCGGCGACTGGGACCTGGCACTGACCGAGCTGCGCGCGGAGGCGGAGGTCAGCCGTGGCAACGACCTGCAGCGCATCCGAGGCTCCATGACCCGCTTGCTCGCCGAGCGTGGCGAGGCCCATCCCGAGGAGGTGGCTTCGCTGCTCGACTACGTCAAGGAGCGGCTCGCCAGCGGCGAACACGTGTGGCAGCACGAGCTTGATGCCTTCCGTGCCGACCTGGCGCTGGCAGCCGGTCGGTACCGTGAGTCGGCGGAGCTTTTCCGGGCGACCGGCGAGGCCGACCCGTTCAATGCCTCCGCGAGTTACATCGCAGCCTCCGTCGCTTCCGCCCTTGACGGCGACGCGGCGGGGGTCCAAGCGTCTCTGTCGGGCCTGGAGCGGTCTGGATCACACGGCGCCGTGGTCAAGCTCAGCCAGCTGCAGGCCCAGGCGTACCTCGATGCGGCGGAGGGGCGTCTCGAGCCATCCCTGGCCGGCTTCCGCTCCGCCCGCGATGGATTCGACCAGCTGGGGCTCGCGTTCTTCGTGGCTGTCTCCGACATGATCCTGTGCTCGATCCATGACCTCGACCTGCCGCAGGTCCAGGCAGGGGCGGCCGAGGCCAAGGCGATCTTCGAGCACCTCGGTGCCAGGCCATGGCTCGAGCGCCTCGAGGTCCTGCTGGCGCAGGCTGCGGGGACCCCGGCTCCCTCCGGGACCAGCGGCGTCCATGCAGAGGCCCGCTCCTCCCCGGTCGCCTGACCCGCGGTCCCTACTCCTCGTCCTCGCCGCGCAGGGCTTCCAGGCCTTCCCGGACCAGCAGGACCGCGATGGCGAGCGCGGCGATCGCGTCGGCCCACCACCAGCCGGCGACCGCGTTCGCGGCGAGCCCCGCGAGCGTGACCACCGAGAGATACCAGCAGGCCCTCGTCTGCTTCGAATCGGCGATCAAGGCCCGGCTCCCGAGCGCCTGCCCGACCCGCAGCTTGGCGGCGGCCAGCCAGACCATGACCGCGATCGATACCGTGGTCAGGACGATGCCGACGGGGCTGACCTCGGGCGTATCGCCCGCGAGCAGGCTCGTCACGGCCTCCACCGCGACATAGGCGGCGAGAAGCAGGAAGGCGACACCCACCAGCCGCTCGGCCCGCGATTCGACCTGCTCGATGCGTTCCGGGTCTGCGCCCCGGTCCTCCTCGCGCAGGCGCCAGATGAGCACCGCACCGGAGATGGTCTCGACGAAGCTGTCAAGTCCGAACCCGACGAGCGCGACGCTGCCGCTGGCCATCCCGGCGATCACCGCGATCAGCCCTTCCAGCACGTTCCAGCCGACCGTCAGGTACTCGAGTCGCAGGCCGCGACGCACGAGGCCCCGGCGATCAGGGCCGATGGCGGTCGATGTCACGAGGTGCTCAGGCGGGGTCGCGAAGGATGACGTTCTCGCAGCGAGTGGTGGAGTCCGTCCTGTCGATGACGGCCCGGTCACGTCCGGGTCCACAGTCGATCGTGTCCGATGTCCCATCGGCCCAGGTCCGGATGACATCGTCACCGGAACCCCCGCGGATGGTGTCGTGACCGCCGCCGCCGCGGATGGTGTCGTCGCCGGGTCCGCCCTCGATCCTGTCGCTGGCAGCTCCGCCGTCGAGGTGATCATCGCCGGCGCGACCGCGGATGACGTCGTCGCCGCGCCCACCCGACAGCCAGTCAGGACCGGCCGTGCCACGCAGCGTGTCTGCCGCGGCTGTCCCGACCTGTGCGTAGGCACCGACCGTCATGTAGCGCTCGACCTCGGTCGGGATCGGCGGGGTGCCCTGCGCGTTCGCTGTTCGGTCCGGGCTCACGACCGCGTCCTGGCTCTCGGCACGCCCACTCGGAGATACCAGGCCGATCGAGAGCATCGACAGGGCCAGGACGGCCAGCCCTGCCACCAGCGCCCGGGGAGCCGAACGACGCGCGCGGCCGCTCACGATCGCCGACAGGCGCCGCTCGAGCGAGCGAGCGGCATCGAAGCCGGTGGCCATGCCCGGTGCTCGATCGGCCGGCCGCGCCAGGGCCTCGACCACGTTGAGCAGGGTGCGTGCGTAGGCCTTGGGGGCGCCGCTCATCCGCTGCAGGACAAGGGCATCGCAGGCGTCCTCCTCGTCGAGTCGGAGGTTGTGCCGCGCCCACCACACGCACGGGTTCCACCAGAAGGCGACGACTGCCAGCCATTCCAGCCAGCGCACGAGGTGGTCACGGCGCTGGACGTGTCCCAGCTCGTGCGCCAGCACCCAGCGGAGCTCCTCGGCGCTGGTTCGCACCAGCAGCGCGGCCGGCAGGACCAGTCGTACCTGGCCGTGCACCCACCACGTCATGGGCGAGATCCGGGCGCGGGTCACGGTGACCCGCGGAACCGAGCGCAGGCCCAGCTCACGCCCGACCGATCCCGCCAGCCAGGTCAGCTGGGGTGATGCCGGGATCGTGCTCTGGCCCAGGAGACGACCGAACCGCCGGATGCGCCGGACCGAGGTGGCGAGCACGACGAGGCTGCCGACCAGCCAGGCCAGCAGCAGGGCTGCCAGGCTGACCTCGAGCGGGGTCAGGGCAGCGGCGGTCGGCGTTGCGCCCAGCGCGAACCCGGCGCCTGCGGGTCCCGCGTCCGTGCGGAGGACCGCAGCGGGGATCGCCGGCAGCGGCAGGTGGAGCAGCGGCGGGGTGAGCATCTTGAGCAGCACCACCACCCACAACAGGTGAGCCATCGCTGGATAGCGTCCATCGCGGTGTGCGATCCACGCGAAGACCGCCAGCAGGGCAGAGAGGAGGGCGTTGCTCAGGGCCAGCTCGGCGAATGTCTCGAGCATGGCTAGCGGTCGTTCGCGTCTGTCTCGGCGTCGAGGATGCGGCGGAGACGATCGATCTCCGACTGAGGGATACGCTTCTGCTCCACCAGGCGCGTCATGATCGGCGCGAGCGAACCGCCGGTCAGGCGCTCGGCCAGGGTCTCCAGCTGGTTGGTGGCGTACTCCTCCCGGCTGACGGTGGCCGAGAAGCGTTGGACGTGGGAGGCGGCTGCGCGCGTGACGTAGCCCTTCTCCTCCAGGCGCTGGAGCAGACGCTGGACGGTGCCGTGCTGATTGGTGCTGTCCGGATAGAGCGCCTCGCGGATCTGGCGGGCCGTCAGGCTGTCTGCCTCCCACAGCAACCCCATCACCGCCAACTCGGCATTGGCCAGCGGCGGGTGCGCGGGCAGGGTGGTTCGCGGAACGGTCACGACCGAAGCCTACCCCATGCGCGCCTGGCCATGGCACACGCTACGACATCGTGTCGTGGGCTACGACAACCTGTCGTATATTGGGCTGAGTGCTCGAGCACGACGACTCCCGGGATCCCGCCGTGACCGGAGCGGCTCGAGCAGGAGACAAGAAGGAGGCAGGATGCCCCAGATCCGAATCCTCGGCGCCGCCGGAGCCCTCGTGGCCGGCGGCCTGTTGGTCCTCTCGTCGGTAGCGTCCGCGCAGCCGACGCCGGCCCGCTTCGGCCCCCACGCCATCGACGAGGTCTGGCGCGGCACGATGGGAGCCGACGAATACACCGCGCCCGACGGCAGTCGAGACCAGATCATCGGCCGCGCCGGCGATGACACGCTCGCTGTGGGCGACATGCGCGACATGGTGCGTGGCAATCGCGGCGATGACACCATCTTCGGTGGTCCCGGACGCGACCGCCTGAAGGGTAACCGCGGCAACGACACGATCTTCGGTGGCGAGGACGGCGACTGGATCCTGGGTGGTTCTGGCGCCGATGTCATCGATGGCGGCCCCGGCACGGACGTCGTCAGGTCCGGGCGTGGCAACGACACGATCACCGCCGCTGATGGCAGGCTGGACTTCATCCGCTGTGGTCGGGGCCAGGACAGGGTGACCGCGGACGCGATCGACCGCGTGGCGCGCAACTGCGAGAACGTGACGATCGTCGCTCCCTGACGCGGGCACGTTCGCCGCCCCGAAGGGCGCCGGGCCCAGGCCCGGCGCCTTCGGCGTGCCCAGACCTTCCCGGCCCGGCGCGGGCCATGCGGGACCCGAAGACCGGCGTCAAGGGGGCTCATGGTCCGTTTCGGTGCCGAGCCGCAACGCGACTGGCCGATCGGTGCGGTGCGGGGCGGTCGGGCGGTGGTCCGGTCCGCGACCCGGGCGTATGCTGCGCCTGTCGTCAGCCAGCAGACCAGAGGGAACAGGCATGTCGTTGCTGGAACGAGTCGAAGCCGCCAAACGAGGAGCAGTCGCGCCGACGCCGGGCAGCTCCGTGTCAGGCAGCCCTGTGCCGGGTGTGCCGGCTCCGGGTGCGGTCGTGCCCACCTCGCCGCCAACCACCGACTCTCCTCCCGTGCGTGCGACCCCGCGTTTCTCGTCGCGAGAGGAAAGCTTCCGGCGCATCCGGGCTGAGGTCGAGATGGCCGTCGCCGACGCGCTCGCGCACCGACTCGACCTGACCGATCCCGAGGGTATGCGCCAGGCCATGGCCGGCGAGATCGATGACTTCGTGGGCGAGTTCATCGCGCAGAACGACCTCAGCCTCACGCGTGACGAGCGCCAGCGCCTGGTCCAGGGCGTGATCGACGAGGTCGCCGGCTTCGGCCCCATCGAGCCCTTGTTGGCCGACCCGACCATCACCGAGGTGATGGTCAACGGCCCCTACCAGGTCTACGTCGAGCGCGCCGGCCGCATCGAGAAGTCGCCGGTCACCTTCCGCAATGACGAGCACGTGCTCCACGTCATCGATCGCATCATCACGCCCCTCGGCCGCCACATCGACGAGACCAGCCCGCGCGTGGATGCGCGCCTGCCCGATGGCTCGCGCGTGAACGCCATCATCAAGCCGCTCTCGCTCATCGGCCCGGTCATCACCGTGCGCAAGTTCGGCGACAAGTTCAGCGTCGACGACCTCGTCCGCTTCGGCACGGCCACGCCGGAGATGTTCGACTTCCTCAAGGCCTGCGTGGAAGCCCGTCTTAACGTGTTCCTCTCGGGCGGCACCGGCTCGGGCAAGACGACCACGCTGAACGTGCTCTCGTCGTTCATCCCCGAGGGCGAGCGCATCGTGACCATCGAGGATGCCGCTGAGCTGCAGCTGGGCCAGGCGCACGTGCTGACACTGGAGGCGCGACCGGCCAACCTCGAAGGCGAGGGCGAGATCACCATCCGCGACCTTCTGCGCAACGCGCTCCACATGCGCCCCGACCGCATCGTCGTGGGCGAGTGTCGTGCCGGTGAGGCGCTTGACATGATCCAGGCCATGACCACCGGCCACGAAGGCTCGCTCTCCACGGGCCATGCCAACACGCCGCCGGACATGCTCCGTCGCCTGGAGACGATGATCCTGATGACCGGCTACGAGCTGCCCATGCGCGCCATCCGCGAGCAGATCGCCTCGGCCGTGGATGTCATCGTGCACACCGCGCGCCTGCGGGACGGCTCACGCAAGATCACCAGCATCACCGAGGTCTACGGTGTCGAGGACGACGACATCCTGACCCAGGAGATCTTCACCTTCGAGCAGACCGGCGTGGTGGACGGCAAGATCCAGGGTCAGCTGCGGCCCACGGGGATCCGCCCGACCTTCATGCCGGCGTTCGCCATCCGGGGCGTGCAGCTGCCGCCCGGCGAGTACGGCATGCCACCCGACGATCCCGACCAGCCCAAGCGACGAGCCAAGTCGCGCTGGGGTATCGCGAACTCGTCCGACACGTCCACCCGCTCGGCGGCCGATGTCGGCCGAGGCCGGGCGGTGGTGGCGGGCGGCATGGTCTATGTCTCGTCGGTGGGGCCCATCGACCGCGCCAGCGGCCAGGTGGTCAGCGGCGAGGTCAAGTCGCAGGCGCACCAGGCCATCGCCAACCTCAAGGAGGTCCTGGAGGAGGCCGGCAGCTCGCTCGAGGAGATCGTGTGGGCCAACTGGTCGCTGCGCGAGGGCAGCGAGTTCGACACCTTCTACCGCGAGTGGCTGCGCTGGTTCCCGGACGAGGCACCGGTGGGGCAGGGCACGCTGATGCCGCTGTCGCAACGGCGCGCCGGCTTCCGCGTCTCGATCGGCGTCATCGCCTCGACGCAGGCGGCAGCGTCGAGCGGCGCTTCCGGCCCGGCGCGCATCCCGGCCGTCATCCCCGTGGAGCGCTCCGGCGAAGCCGGCGTTCCGAACGCTCCTGAGGCCACCAGCACACAGCCAGGACCCGCCACCGACGGCTAGGGTTGTCGGCGTCCGCGGGGGCTCCACGGATCTGTCGGTCGGGCGGCCCGAACGTGCACGGCTGGCCTGCTCTACGCTTGCCAGCAGCAGGGTGACAGGGCCGTTCGGACCAGCGGCGCGCGACCTTTGCCTGACACGACTGGTAGCGTTATCTGTATAGTGCATGCGACAGCCTGCACAGGTATCTGCCCCGGCCGATAGGGAAGCCGGGCGGCAGGCTGGAGGATACGAAGGAGGAGCATGAAGACACGTGTAGTCGCGCTGACCTCGGCGATCGCCCTGGCAGCTGTCATGGCCGCACCGGCCATGGCCCAGGATGAGTCCATGGCCCCTGAGAGCATGGCCCCCGAGAGCATGGCCCCCGAGATGGCCGTGCCGGAACCGTTCCCCGCGGACGACATGCCCTACGTGGCGATCGTCTCGAAGGGCTTCCAGCACCAGTTCTGGCAGGCCGTGAAGAAGGGCGCCGAGGACGAGGGTGCCGCCCTCAACATGGAGGTCAACTTCATCGGCCCCGCGACCGAGTCCGAGGTCGACAAGCAGATCGAGATGCTGCAGGCCGAGTTCGACAAGGGTCCTGACGCGGTCTGCTTCGCTGCGCTCGACAGCCAGGCTGCCAACCCGCTGCTGGAGCAGATGCAGGCGGCCGGTATCCCGGTCATCGCCTTCGACTCCGGCGTCGACAGCGATATCCCCATCACCACGGCCGCGACCGACAATGTCGCCGCTGCTGCGCTCGCCGCTGACAAGATGGCCGAGGCCATCGGCGGTTCCGGCAAGGTCGGCGTCATCGTGCACGACCAGACCAGCCGCACCGGCATCGACCGCTCGGAAGGCTTCGTCAACCGCATGGCCGAGGCCTATCCGGACATCGAGATCATCGGCCCCCAGTACGGCGGCGGTGACCAGCTCAAGTCGACCGACCTGGCCAAGGCCATGATCGAGGGCAACCCTGATATCAAGGGCTTCTTCGGCGGCAACGAGGGTTCCGCGATCGGCGTCGTGAACGCCGTGAACGAGCTCGGCAAGGCCGGCGAGATCGTGGTCATCGGCTACGACTCCGGCATCATCCAGATCAACGCCATCAAGGACGGCACCATGTACGGCGCGGTCCAGCAGAACCCGGTCGGCATCGGCGCCAAGTGTGTCGACGCGGCTGCGCTCGCGCTTGAAGGCAAGCCTGTGCCGTCGAACATCGACACCGGCTTCATCTGGGCCGATGCCTCGAACATCGACAGCCCGGAGGTCCAGGCCGTCCTCTACGAGTAGGGACGCAGACCCAAGCTAGTTGACCCAGCGGGACTGTCGCAGCCAGCGACAGTCCCGCGGTCTATGCCAGTGAGCGAGGGATCGAGATGACCGAAGAGCTCCTTGTCCGGATGACAGGGATCGACAAGGCATTCCCCGGCGTGCAAGCACTGAAGGATGCCCAGTTCGAGTTGCGTCCGGGCGAGGTCCACGCGCTCGTCGGTGAGAACGGCGCCGGCAAGTCGACCCTCATGAAGGTCCTCACCGGCGTGTACCAGAAGGACGCCGGCACCATCGAGGTCGAGGGCAAGTCCGTGCGAGTGCCCAACCCCCGGGCTGGACGCGACCTCGGCATCAGCATGATCCACCAGGAGCTGCTGCTGGCCAACCACTTGACGGTGGCCCAGAACATCTACATGGGCCGCGAGCCGCGCGGCCGCTTCGACTTCATCGTCGATGACAAGGCCCAGATCCGCCAGACGGCCGAGCTGGTCGAGCGCCTGGGTCTGCGCCTGGACCCCACCGCCAGGTGCGGCGATCTCAAGGTCGCGCAGCAGCAGATGGTGGAGATCGCCAAGGCACTCTCGCTCGACGCCTCCGTCCTCATCATGGACGAGCCCACAGCGGCGCTCACCGACGCCGAGATCGCGGAGCTCTTCCGCATCATCCGCATGTTGCGTGAGCAGGGCCGCGGCATCGTCCACATCAGCCACCGCCTCGAGGAGCTGCGCCAGATCGCGGACCGCGTCACGGTCATGCGCGACGGCCAGCACGTAGCCACGGTCAACACCGATGACGTCGATATCGATGACATCATCTCGATGATGGTCGGCCGCACCATCTACGAGGAGGCTCCCCACGTGCCCGCGGATGCTGACCAGCAGCCGTATGTGCTGCAGGTGGAAGGCCTCTCGCGCGGCCGTGCGGTACAGGACGTGTCGTTCGGCCTGCGCCGAGGCGAGATCCTCGGCGTAGCCGGCCTCGTCGGCGCGGGCCGGTCCGAGCTCGCTCGCCTCATCTTCGGTGCCGACGAGAAGGACGCGGGACGGATCACGGTCAATGGCCAGGCCGTGGAGATCCACAACCCGGCCGAGGCCGTGGAGATCGGTATCGCCTATCTCTCGGAGGACCGCAAGCGCTATGGGTTGGCCCTGGGGCTGGACCTCGAGACCAACATCGCCCTGGCGTCGTTCCAGAAGTTCCTCAAGTCGCTCGGCCGCGTCGATGACGCCAAGGCCAGGGTGGCCTCGGAGCAAAGAGTTGAGGAGCTGGACATCAAGACGCCGAGCATCAAGCAGCTGGCGCGCAACCTCTCCGGCGGCAACCAGCAGAAGGTGGTCATCGCCAAGTGGCTGACCGCGGAGATGGACATCCTCATCTTCGACGAGCCCACCCGCGGTATCGACGTGGGCGCCAAGCAGGAGATCTACCACCTCCTCAACGAGCTGGCTGCCGAGGGCAAGTCGATCATCATGATCAGCTCGGAGTTGCCGGAGATCCTGCGCATGAGCCACCGCATCATCGTGATGTGTGAGGGCAGGCTCACCGGAGAGCTGACCGCCGGCGAGGCGGACCAGGAAACGATCATGACGCTCGCGACACAGCGCGAGTCCGTCGCGCAAGTCAAGGACGTGTCGGGGGCATAGATGAAGAGCTCAATGAGATCCGCAGGGTCGATCTTCAAGTCGGACGCCGTCCAGCGCTTCCTGGCGCTGGGCGCACTCGTCATCCTCATCATCTTCTTCGCCATCGCCTCGCCCTACTTTGCTACCTGGAGCAACGCCAAGGGCGTCTTCCTCGCGACCTCGGTCGTGGGCATCCTGGCCATGGGCGTGACCTTCGTCATCATCACTGCCGGCATCGACCTCTCGGTCGGCACGGTCATGACCTTCGCGGCGGTCATGACCGGCGTGTTCATCACGAACATGGGTCTGCCCTGGCCCGTCGGGATCCTCCTGGGTATCCTCTCTGGCACCCTCATGGGCCTGGTCAACGGCACATTGGTGGCGCGCTTCGACTTGCCTCCCTTCATCGCGACGTTGGGCATGCTCAACATCGCTAGGGGCCTGGCCCTGGTCATCTCGGAGCTGCGGCCGATCTACTTTCCGGACCAGCCTGGGTTCAACGAGTTCTTCATGGGCTCGGTCACCGACCAGTTCATCCCCGGCTTCGACCTGCCCAACCTCGTCTTCGTCTTCGTCGCCACCGCGATCGTGGTGTGGTTCGTTCTGAGCAAGACCATCGTCGGCCGCTACATCTTCGCCATCGGCAGCAACGAGGAGGCCACACGCCTGTCCGGCGTGCGCACCATGCGCTACAAGGCGTCGGCGTACGTCATCAGCGGCACCACGGCCGGCCTCGCGGGCGTGGTCCTAGCCGCGCGGCTCAACTCAGCTCAGCCGGCCACCGGCTTCGGCTACGAGCTTGACGCCATCGCAGCTGCGGTCATCGGCGGTACCTCCCTCGCCGGCGGCGAGGGCACCATCACCGGCACCATCATCGGTGCCTTCATCATCAGCGTCCTGACCAACGGCCTGCGCCTGCTGAATGTGCCGCAGGAGTGGCAGATCGTCGTGACCGGCGTCATCGTTATCGGTGCCGTCTACCTCGACATCCTGAGACGTCGCCGCCGCGGCTAGCCTGCGCGTCCGATCCGGTGCAGTCGGAGCTCGCCGAAGCCGAAGTCCATGAGCATTTCCATGACCTCGGTGCCATAGCCCTTCTCGATGTCTCCGCGTTCAGCCGGCCGCAGGAGCAGTCGTTCACTGCGCAACAGCGGTCGTTCTGGCCCGTCGTGCATCGAGCGAGTCTAGGCCGCCGGACCGAACGTCGGCGCGCCTCGCCGTTGACGACGTGCACCGCCCCTTCCGGTACGGGTGGGGCTGACCCAAGTACGGGTTGTTGCAGGAGGGTTGGGACGCCACCATGCTCATCAACACCTCGATGGACCACATCACAACGGTCCGCAAGCATCAGGGTGGCTCGGCAATCGCAGTGGCGCCGAGCGTACCGAGCACCGAGCAACGTCCAGCAGCCCACTGAACGCGAGATAAGGAACGTTAGATGGCGTCCATGGCAGCCAACGATCTCGGCCCCATGCTCACTGCGAGTGAAGTGGCCGACCTCTTGCACCTGCATGTCAACACGGTCAAGCGCCTCGGTGACCGTGGCGAACTACCGTTCTATCGTGTCTGCAAGCGGGGAGACCGCCGCTTCCGCCTGGAAGACGTGATGGCCTTCCTGGCCCGCAACCGCTAGACACCGCCGGGTCCTTCGACCGGACCCTACGCCTGCCCCGCGCCGCCGGTATCCATGATCACCGGCGGCGTCGGACTGCCCGGCGCACGTAGCATGTGCTCGATGCCCGGACCCGACCGACTCCACCAGCTGACCGCGCGATTGCGCGCACCGCTGTCCAGCGCGGCCCTGGCGGAGCTGGCCCGCGAGATCGCGCCCGCGCAGACCGACGCCGGCGACCGCATCATGGCCCTCGCTTGGGCCACCCACGACCTCGAGCATTCGATGGCCGAAGCGCCGGCTCCCTTCGTGCGGTGTGCCCGCGACCGAGTGCTCGATGCACATGCCGCCGCGGTGCACTACGGACCAGTGCTCCTGCTGCTCGAGCAACCGCGAACGCCCCAGGCAGGCCCACTCGGGGCATACCTGTCGCGTTACGGTGAAGGCGTTGCCGCGATCTATCTGGAACGACCGCGGTTTCTGCCTGCGAGCGGGCCCACCGGGCAGGCGCCACGGCCCTTGTACACCCCGTTCGGCCGCCGTGGCTGGATGCTGCCGCACGAGTGGCCGTGGGGCCCCTTCACGATCGCCCTCGAGGACGCCCGACCCTGAGCGATCGCTGCTGGCGGTCCCGGTCCCGTCCCCGGCCTCGGCCCTTTGGCCCAGACCGTCGCTAGTCCTTGAGCAAGGCCTTGGCCTGTCCGACCCAGTCCTCTCGCTTGATCTGTCCGGTGCTGGTATTGGTCCGCTGGCCGTAGTCGGCGAGGTCGGCGTCCGTCCACTGGGCGATCTGGGCGTAGCTCGTGACGCCCAATTCCGCCAGCTTCGCTGCCTTGACCTTGCCCAGGCCCTTGATGGCCGTGAGATCGTCGGTCGTGTCGCCGTCGCCGCCGGCCACAGGGGTCGCGCTGGTGGAGGGAGGGTCGCTCGCAGGGTCCGGGCCGATCGGCGGTGCCTCTCTGTCCGGTGCCGCGGCCACGTCCGGTGCCGCGCTCACTTCCAGCCGTGGTTCGTCGGCTCGGCGCGCGCGCGCCCAAGCCGCGGCTGCAGCGGCACCGGCCGCAGCCACGACCGAGGCCACCACTGCGGTGAACTTGCCCTTCATCCCGACCTCCTCAGCTCTTGCCTGTCTGGTTTCGTCCCCAGCGTTCCGCGTGCACGACCTCGTCGAAGCTCTTGCGTCCCCCGGCCCGTGGCGGGCGCGTCAGATCGCCTGGGTCGGCCGGCCGACCCAGCGCGATGATGTACTGGCACTCCTTGTCGTCCGGCAGTCCCAGTACATCCGCCGCCAACGCGAAGTCGCGCACCGTGATGGGACAGGAGCCGATGCCCGCATCCCAGGCCGCGAGCATGATGTTCTGCGCGGCGCGGCCCAGGTCCCAGAGCACGGACCGCAGGTAGTCCGGATCGGGCCTGTCCACGATGAGCGCGATGGCCGCTCCGGCCGAGGGCAGGTGCTTGGCGTACTGGGTGGTTCCGCCGAGACGTCGCAGCGACTCGCGCTCCCGGATCGTGATGAAGTCCCAGCGCTGGGAGTTCTTGGACGAGCCTGCCTTGCGCGCGACATCGGCCAGCGCGCGAACCTCCTCCTCGGTCAGTGGGGTGGGCGCATAGTTCCTTACCACGCGGATCGTGCGCGCAGCGGTGATGATGTCCATCCCATGAGTCTAATCGCGTGCACGCGCCGACTGACGGTTTCTCTGCCTTCCCCGTACACTGCCGCGAATGACCCTGCCGCCAACGACCTTCCCCGCTGTCATCGAAGTGGTCGTCGAGATCCCTGCCGGTAGCCGCAACAAGTACGAGTACGACGAGGAGGCGCACGTGATCCGGCTGGATCGGGTGCTCAGCTCCGCGGTCTTCTACAACTTCGACTACGGCTTCATCGAAGGCACGCGTGCTGACGACGGGGACCATACCGACGCGATGCTGCTCATCGACGAGCCCACGTTCCCCGGCTGCCACGTGTGGGCCCGGCCCGTGGGCGTATTGCGGATGGCTGACGAGATGGGGGTGGACTACAAGGTCCTGTGCGTGGCCCTGGCCGATCCGCTGTATGCCCACCTGGAGGCGCTGCGCCAGGTCTCGCCCCACAAGCTGCTCGAGATCGAGCAGTTCTTCCACACCTACAAGAACCTTGAGGATAAGTCCGTCCAGATCGATGGCTGGGCCGGGGTCGCCGAGACGCTGGAGATCCTGCGTGTCGACCGCCAACGCTGGCTCGCTGAGCAGGCGGCCGGGGAGGAGCCGGCGGAGGCGTGACCCCATGGCCACACCGTTCGAGCTGATCGAGGTCGGAGGGCACGAGGTCAAGGTCACCAATCCGGCCAAGATCTACTGGCCCGAGCCCGGCTATACCAAGCTCGACCTGGTGCGCTACTACCTGGCCGTGGCCGAGGGCGCGCTGCGCGGCGCCGGCGGGCGTCCGATGGCGCTGAAGCGCTACGTCGATGGCGCGGACGGCGAGTTCTTCTTCCAGAAACGGGCCCCGGCCAAGCGGCCGGCCTGGGTCGACACGGTCGAGCTCGCGTTCCCGTCCGGCCGCACCGCGGAGGAGGTGGTGCTGCGCGACCCGGCCTCGCTGGCATGGGTCGCGAACCTCGGTTGCCTGGACCTCAACCCCCACCTGGTGCGGGCCGAGGACCTCGATCATCCCGACGAGCTGCGCGTGGACCTGGACCCGGTCCCGGGCGTTCCCTGGGCTGACATCCGCACGGTCGCGCTGGTGGCTCGCGAGGCACTCGATGCGGTCGGCCTCGCTGGCTGGCCCAAGACCTCCGGCTCACGGGGCATCCACATCAACGTGCGCATCGAGCCTCGCTGGAGCTTCCAGGAGGTGCGGCGCGCGGCGCTGGCGCTCGCCCGCGACGTGGAGCGGCGCGCGCCGGCGCTGGCCACCAGCAAATGGTGGAAAGAGGAGCGCCACGGCGTCTTCCTCGATTACAACCAGAACGCCAAGGATCGCACCGTGGCCTCGGCCTACTCGGTGCGCGCCACGCCCGACGCGCGGGTCTCCATGCCCCTGGAGTGGGCAGAGGTGCCGGACGTGGTGGCGGAGGATTTCACGCTGGCGACCGTACCCGCGCTCTTCGCCGAGCGCGGAGATCGGCACGTCGGCATCGACGACGCGGTGGGTTCGCTCGAGGTGCTGCTGGAGCTGTCTGCCCGCCACGAGGCGGAGGGCCTCGGCGATGCGCCCTGGCCCCCCCATTACCGCAAGCAGGACGACGAGCCGCCCCGTGTGCAGCCTTCCAGGCGGCGGGTGGGCGATGCGCCTTCAGCCGCGGGCCGGCGCCGCTCGACCAAGCCCTTGATCGAGATCGCGCGGGCCGCCAAGAAGGAGGACGCCCTCGCCGGGCTCGACCGCTGGAGGGCACGCCATCCGGACGTGGCCGCCCAGCTGGAGCCGAAGGACGTGCTGGTCGACGCCATGCGTGGCCGTTCCACCACCTGGACCCGGATCCGCGTCAACCTCGAGCACGTGAACGCGGCCGAGCGGCCCGCGCAGGAGCCGCTCGACCCGGACTACGACCCCTGGGAGGAGTTTCGCGAACGCAAGGATCGGCGGTAGACCCGACTGGGTCGGGCCGAACGGCTCTTCCTTTCCCTCCCTACGGGAGTACGCTTCATGGCTGGGACCCTCCGCGATCGCATCCCTTGCCGGGTCAACGTGAGGATCCGTCGGAGCTGTCCTCAGATGCGTGTCCCCGCTACGCTCGCCGTCGTCTTCCTGGCCACGGCCGCTCTCATCACGCCGGTCGCCGCCCAGGATCCGGCGGTACACGTGGGGCTCATCGAGGACATCAGAAGCAGTGGCGGGTCCGCCCCGCGCTTCCTGACCCGGGCCGCTGACCTGGTCTTCTTCAGGGCCAACGACGGCGTCCACGGCGTCGAGCTCTGGGCGACCGACGGTACCGCCCAGGGCACGCGTCTCGTCCGCGACATCCGTCCCGGTGAGGCCGGCTCCGGTCCGACACTGCTCACCCCTGTCGGCTCGCGGGTCTACTTCACGGCCGTCGACGGGGTCCACGGCCGCGAGCTCTGGGTCAGCGATGGCACGAGGGCGGGCACGCACATCGTCAAGGACCTCACCAGAGGCACTGCCGGCTCGGCCATCACAGGCATCGCCGACGGTGGAGGCACGGCTTATCTCGGCCTCGACCACCGTCAGCTGTGGCGCACCGATGGCACGGCCCGGACGACGATCAAGCTCCGCGACTTTCTCGCGGTCGACGTCGGTGCCGCCCGCTGGATGCGCGGACGGCTCTATCTCCCCGCCGACGATGCGCTTTGGAGGAGCGACGGCACCGCGACGGGGACGAAGCGACTATCGCGCAGGTTCTGGGAGATCGACGAGGTCACCGTGTTTCGCAAGCACATCTACCTCAGCGCGAGCCCACCGCTGGCTCCGTACGGCGGAGTGCCGCAACTGTGGTGGAGCGATGGGTCGTGGGCCGGGACGAGGCGGCTGGGTACCATGCTGGATCCGACGTTCCTGACACCACTGGGCAGCCAGCTCTACTTCGGCGCGCGCGCCTCGGAGACCAAGCCGGCACGGCTCTATGGCGGGGACGGGACGGCCAGTGGGACCGCCCCGGTGAGGCCGTGGGTCCCGCGCCTGCTCTTCCCGGTCGCGGCGGCCGGGCGGCTGTGGGCTGCCGGCGCCTCAGCGGGCCAGATGGGCTTCGACCAGCTGTGGGTCAGCGACGGTACCGCGGAGGGAACGACCCTGCTCCGCAACGGAGACCAGATGTGGTTCGTCTACGAGTGGGAGGCTGGTGGCCATGCCGCGATGGGTGGACGCTTGTGGTTCGCGGCCACACCCGTCACGGAGATCGGCACCGCCAAGGGCGTGGATACAGAGGTCTGGATGAGTGACGGTACCGCCGAGGGCACCGTGAAAGTCGCTGACATCAACGCGAGTGGTCCATCCTACCCACGGGCATTCACCAGGATCGGGTCGTCGATCCTCTTCACCGCCGACGACGGGGTCCACGGTCGCGAGCTGTGGTCACTGACGCTCCCGTGAAGGTCGTGGCCCACGTCGAGCGGATGCTTCTGTAGACGGCCCCCATCAGGGACTCGCAAATGGGGCGCTAGGCGGACACCTTCGCCGTCCCTGGGGCCGTGACCGATGCCCCCACGTCGTCCTCGTCCTCGACGAGCGGCGCGCCCACGTCGGTGCCCAGCACACGCAGCACTGACCGCCAGCTGACCACCACGACGCCCAGCACCGGCACGACCAGGAACATGCCCAGGATGCCGGCGAGCGAGGCGGCCGCGGGGATGCCCGCGAGCACGATGGCCGGGTGGATGTGGGTCGTGCGGTTGTAGACCAGGGGAGCCACGATGTTGCCCTGGACGATGTTGAAGACGAGCGTCCAGATGACCATGATGAGGATGTCCAGGGGTGTTCCGACCGCGATGGCGACGAGCAGGGCCAGGACCGTGGTGATGCCGCTGCCGATGTAGGGAATGAAGCCGCCGAAGAACGAGATCACGAAGATCGGCCACACCAGCGGCAAGCCCAGGACCCACATGATGACGGCTTGGCTGCCAGCTCCAACGAGGGAGATGGCGCCGGTCCCGACCATGTAGCCGCCGAGCACACCCACCGCGCGTGAGCCGGCACTGCTCAGCTCCTCTCCGGCGCCGGCCGGCAGGTGACCGATGAGCGCCCCCCACAGTCGGCGGCCGTCCCGCACGAAGTAAAACGTCAGCAGCACAGAGAGCACCAATACCGCCACCGCCGGGCCCAGGCTGCTGACGATGTCTGCCACCGTGCGGGCGACCGCGGCCGCCCCGGTGCTGACGACCTCCACACCGAGACCGAGGTTGCCGCCGGCCGCCGAATCCACTTGCTGTGCACCAGACACGGCTGTGCTGCCGACATCGGGGACCTGCTCGGCCAGTTGGCTGAGGGAGAAGGCGAGCACCCCCGCGATGATGGCGGTGGTGCCGCCGACGGTGACCGCCGCCGCAAGCGTGGGTGACTGACCGCGCCGCACCAGAGCTTCGGCGAGCGGTGACACGGTCGCGGCCAGGATGAGGGCCACGATCAGCGGCAGCATGAGCAGGGGGAGGGCGAACATCGCTGCCAGCAGCACCAGCGCGAGTCCGATGACCACGAGGATGCGCCAGCTCCACTGCGCCGCGCCGTCGAGCCACCCCGGGACCGTCTCCGGTAGCGACTCGGGGACCGGTGGCTCCAGCACCCGCACGGTCGCCTGGGCCACGGAGAAGCCGAAGGCGGTCAGGGGCACCGCCAGGATCATGCCCACCAGGCCGCCCACGTGCAGGCCCACCGGCAGCACGATGAGGATCACCGCCGGGTGCAGCGTGAGCGCGTCCTGGCCGGCGTCGATCCGGGGCCGCACCAGGAAGCGGACGACCACGAAGCGGACGAAGATGAGGGCCACCACCAGCGCCGCCGCCGGAGCACCCACCGCGCCCAGGGTCACGACAGCGATGACCGCGGCAGATGCGAGGCCACCAAAGTAGGGGATATAGGCGAGGAAGAAGGTGAGCATCGCCAGGGGGATGGCCAGGGGCGTGCCCAGGATGAGCATGAAGACGAGGTTGGTGATCGAGGCGATGGCCGCGACCGTCGTGGTGGCGCGGACGTAGTCGCCGACGCGCTGGAGAGCCGTGTCGCCGGATTCGTCGATGCGTTCGCGCTTCTCCTCGTCGATCCACTGGAACAGCCAACGCCAGGCCTTGTCTCCGTCACGCAGGAAGAAGAAGAGCAGGAACGAGCCGATGAGCAGGATGCCGCCCAGCTCGGCCACCGACCCCAGGACCGAGGACAGGGCGGAGTCGGCCAGGGTGCCGGCGATCTTCACCACCTCGGAGATGAGCGTGTCCACCCAGGCCGGCAGGCCCAGGTCACTGAAGGCCGTCTGGATCTCGGCATGGCCCGCCTCCAGCCGCTGATATGCCTCGACCAGGTAGGGCAGGAAGGAGAGCGTGAGAACGGTCAGCACCCCCAGGCCCACGAGCATGGTCGCGCCCCACGCGACTATCGCGGCGCTGTTGCGGGACCGCCCGGACGCGCGCAGGCGCAGCATCCAGGGCGCCAGGATCACCGCCACGAGGACGGCCAAGCCGACGGAGGCGACCACCGTCCAGACGATGGAGCCCAGGAAGACCGCGGCCGCGCCTAGCGCCAGCACCACCAGCACGCGCCAGCTGAGCGAGGCCAGACTCCAGAGCCACACAGGGACGACCTGTTTCCCCGGGACCGGAGGTCCCGACAACGCTGACTGTCGCTCGCTCATCTCGACCTCGTACGTTCGCCCGCTGCGCACAGCCTATCCGTCCGGGCGGCTGCCGATCAGGTCGGCCGGTAGTCGAAGGTGTCCGGATCGGGGCCGGTGCGCCCGCCCGGGCCGCGATCGAGCGATGCCAGGAGGGCCATGTCGTCAGGGTCCAGCTCGAAGCCGAGGACATCGAAGTTCTCGCGGATGCGAGCGGGCGTCACGGACTTGGGGAAGACCACGTCGCCCCGCTGCAGGTGCCAGCGCAGGACCACCTGGGAAGGCGCGCGGCCGATCCGCTCCGCGACCTGGCGCACGACCGTGTCGTCGAGCACGTCTGCCTGTGCCAGCGGCGACCAGGCCTCCGTGACGATCCCGTGCGCCTGGTCGTACTCGCGGACCTCGTCATTGGGGAAGAACGGGTGGGCCTCGATCTGGTTCACGGCCGGGACCACGTTCGTCTCCACTCGAAGGCGCTCAAGGTCCACGACCCGGAAGTTGGAGACGCCGATGGAGCGCGCGCGCCCGTCGGCCCGGAAGCCCTCGAGCACCCGCCAGGTCGTGGCGTAGTCGCCGCCGTAGGAGTGGATCATGGGCCAGTGGATGAGGAAGAGGTCCACGTAGTCGGTGTCAAGCTCGACGAGCGACCGCTCGAAGGCTCGCTCGGCATCGGCCGGCAGGTGCGCGTCATTGCCGAGCTTGGTGGTCAGGAAGACCTCTTCCCGTGGCACCCCTGCGGCCCGGATGCCCGCTCCCACGCCCCGTTCGTTGCGGTACATCTGCGCCGTGTCCAGGTGGCGATAGCCGGTCTCCAGTGCCACCCGCACGGCTGTGGCCGTCTCGTCGGCTGCGATCTGCCAGGTGCCGAACCCCAGCTGCGGGATGTGGTGGCCGTCGTTGAGGAGAAGCACAGGGAAGTCAGACATGGCCCAAGCATAGCCACTGCCAAGGCCCTGTCGCGGATGCCCCTCGGCACGCCTGGGATGGGACCTGTGGCCCTGGAGTATCTCAGTCGTCGCTGACACACTCGTGGCTGAGATGACCACCGCGGAGTCGAACATGGCCTGTCCTACCTGCGTCGAACTGACGCCGACCACACCGCTCGCCGAGGCAGACCTCCGGCCCAGCCTGCGGGAGCATGCTACCCCGCACACGGAGGCGGCGGTCGCGTTCGCCTCGCTCTTGGCCGAGCCGGTCCGTGCCGGGATCCTGGCCATCCTGCGTGACGGGCCCCACTGCGTGTGCGAGATGGCGGCCGCTCTCGACGTGCGCCAGAACAACCTCAGCAACCATCTCGCACGCCTGCGCGATGCCGGCCTGGTCCGGGCCAGCCGCCACTCGCTCGATGGCCGCTGGAAGTACTACGAGCGTGACGACGAGGCCATCGCGGCCGCTGCGCGCGGTCTGGACGAAGTGCTCTAGATGCGCACGCTCGCGTTTCCGCGCAGCCAGCTGCCGTTCTGGCCGACGGTCGCCCTCGGCGTGGTGGCCTGGTCGATCGCCTGGTTCGCGGCCTGGCCCTTCAGCCAGTGGCTCGCCTTCGACCTGCTGGGACTGGCGCCCGGGAGCCCCACCGGGGAGGCCCTGGCCTTCTTCGCCTATGACGTGCCCAAGGTCCTGCTCCTGCTGCTGGGGATCGTCACGCTCGTCAGCTTCCTGCGCTCGTATGTGCCACCCGCCCGGGTGCGGGCAGCCCTGGCCGGTCGCGGGGTGGTCCCGGGCACGGTCGCGGCGGCGTCGTTCGGTATCGTCACGCCCTTCTGCTCGTGCTCGGCCGTACCGCTCTTCATCGGCTTCCTGCAGGCCGGCATCCCGCTCGGGGTGACCCTCGCGTTCCTCATCAGCTCCCCGCTCGTCAACGAGGTCGCGCTGGTCCTGCTGTGGGGACTCTTCGGGCCGCAGATCGCGCTGCTCTACATGGCCGCCGGCCTGTCGGTGGCCATCCTCGGTGGGCTCATCCTGGGCCGACTTCCGCTGGAGCGGTTCCTCGAGCCGTGGGTGCTGGAGGTCCGCGCCAACGGCGGCGGCACTGATGTCGCCGGCGTCGTGCCCTCGACCGAGGAGCGGCTGCGCGAAGCCTGGGCCTCCACCGGTGACCTCGTGCGCAAGGTCTGGCCCTGGGTCGTGCTGGGCATCGCGGTCGGCGCTTTCATCCACGGCTTCGCCCCCACCGACCTCATCGTCAGCATCGGTGGTGCGAGCAACCCCCTGGCGGTGCCGCTCGTGACGATCCTGGCCGTGCCCCTCTACGCCGGTGCAGCCGGCGTGCTACCGATCGTCGAGGCGCTGCTGGACAAGGGCCTGCCGCTGGGGACGGTCCTGGCCTTCATGATGGCCACCGTGGCCATCAGCCTGCCTGAGTTCCTGATCCTCCGGCGGGTGGCGCGGCTGCCCCTGCTGGCCATCTTCCTGGCGGTCGTGGTGAGCGGGATCCTCACCGTCGGCTACCTCTTCAACGCTCTCGGATTGTGATGCGTGAGACATCGAAAGGAGTAGGTCCATGGTGACCATCGAAGTACTCGGACACGGCTGTGCCAACTGCCAGAAGCTGGAGGCGAACGCTCGCGAGGCGGTGGCCATGGCTGGGATCGAGGCCGACGTGGTGAAGGTGACCGACGATGCCGCCATCGCGGCACGGGGTGTGTTGACCACCCCCGGCCTGGTCATCGACGGCGAGGTCAAGTCCTCCGGCCGCATCCCGGCCGCGGGCGATATCGCGGAGTGGCTGAGCGCGGGCTGACGCCGCGACCCGACGGCTTCGTCGGCGCCGCGGATACGGAAGGACCCCCGGGCTAGCCCGGGGGTCCTTCAGCTCTGGCCAAAGGGAGGTGAGCGTCAGTCGGCGACGCCCTTGCGGCGGAAGTGCCGACGCCCGACGAACATGCCCAGGAAGACGAGGAGGTAGCTGAAGAAGACCACGCCGCTCGCAGCGAGCGATCCTTCCTCGCCCTTGACGGCTTCGCCCACACCGACGTCCATGGCCTCGAAACCGAAGGAGATGGTGATGATGCCCAAACCGGCGAGGAGGCCCAGGAGGCCGAGCACGATGCCGAAGGCGCGGCCCCAGCGGCGATGGCCAAGGATGCCGATGCCGGCGATGAGCTGGACGATGCCGAGGATGAGCAGGATGCCGCTCACGGCCATGATCTGGTCATCGGCCTGCCTGGCAGCATCGAGCACGTCCGGGCTCAGGGTCACGCCGTCGGGGATCAGTTCGGTGACGCTGTTGGTCCACATCACGAGTGCGCCGAGGACGCCCATGACGACGCCCCAGACGATAAGGATCCAGCCACCGAGGACGGTCATGAACGAGCGGTCGTAGCCGCTCGGCTCAGCCTGGCCCCAGGCCTCCTGGCCCGGCTGGGCATAGCCGTAGGGGACCGCCGGCGGCGGGTAGCCTTGCTGGGCGTACTGCTGGCCGTAGGCGTTCTGGTCGTAGTACCCCGGCTGCTGCCCGTAGGCGTTGGGATCGTAATACTGCGGCTGCTGGTAACCCTGCTGTGGTGCCTGCTGCCCGTAGGCGTTGGGGTCGTAATACTGCGGCTGCTGGTACGGCTGCGGCTGGCCGTAGGCGTTGGGATCGTAATAGCCCGGCTGCTGGTAGCCCGGCGGCGGCTGCTGATAGCCCTGTTGCCCGTAGGCATTGGGGTCGGGAGCGGCCGGCTGCTGGTAGTACTGCTGCTGGTAGGCCCCGGTGTCGGCCGGCGGCGCTGCGGGCGGTTGTTGTTGTTGTTGCTGCTGCTGCTGCTGCTGGTAGGAGGCGTCTGCGGACCAGGCGGCGTATTCGGCCGCCGCATCCTGGCCGCCGCTTGGTGCAGCCTGCGACTGATCGGATGGCGGCGCCTGATTCCAGGCCGTGGTGTCCGCCCCGCCGGCTGGTGCCGGAGGCTGCGCGCCGGTGGCTTCGTCGCGCGGAGTGTTCTGGTCCATGTGCTCCTCCCTAGTAGGCACGCGCAAGTGTACCCGGCCGGCGACCTTCACCGAATACGCAGAACATCACTTCTCCTCAAAGATGTCCCGTAATTCATACGGTGGCGTAGTCTCCAGCTGGTCATAGCGGCAGTCGGCCGGATCGCGATCCAGGCGCCAGCGCCGGAAGGTGGTCGCGTGGCGGAAGCGGTCGCCCTGCAGGTGATCGTAGGCGACCTCGGCCACGCGCTCGGGTCGCAGCGGCTCCCAGGTGAGGTCCTTGCCCCGGTTCCAGCGTGAGCCGGCACCCGGCCGTCGCTGGGTCGTGGCCTCGTCGGGATCGGCCCACTCGGCCCACTGGCTCCACGGATGGCCCTCGCCGGCATCCTCGCGCAACGGCTCCAGCTCCGCAGCCAGCTCGGCCCGCCGGTCCCATGTGAACGAGGACGTCACGCCGACGTGGTGCAGCGTCCCCTCCGCGTCGAAGAGCCCAAGGAGGAGCGAGCCGAGATGCGTGCCTCGGCCGTTCTTGTGCCAGCGGAAGCCGGCCACCACGCAATCGGCCGTGCGCACGTGCTTGACCTTGAGCATGCGCCGCTTGCCCGGCTCGTAGACGGCCATGGCGTCCTTGGCCACGACGCCATCGAGCCCGGCCCCCTCGAACCGGGCGAACCAGTCGGCGGCCAGCGTCCGGTCCCTGGTCAGGGGCGTCAGGTGGACCGGCGGTCGGGCCCCGGACAAGACGGCCTCCAGCCGCTCGCGGCGGATCGCCTGGGGGGTAGCCAGCAGATCCTCGTCGCCCTCCGCCAACAAGTCCCAGGCGACGTACGAGGCCGGCGTCCGCTCGGCCAGCAGGGCCACCCGCGATGCCGCCGGGTGGATGCGCAGCAGGAGTGCGTCGAAGTCGAGCGTGCCCTCGCGGGCGATGACGATCTCCCCATCCAGCACGCAGCGCGGCGGCAGGTTGACCTGGAGCGGCTCGGCCAGCTCGGGGAAGTAGCGGTCGAGTGGCTTGCGGTCCCGGCTCTGGATGAGCAACTCGTCGCCGTCACGGAAGACGATCGCCCGGAAGCCATCCCACTTGGGCTCGAAGAGCCAGGCCTCACCCTCCGGCAGCTCGCCGACGGCCTTGGCCAGCATGGGCTCGATCGGGGGCTCCAGGGGCAGGCGCATGCCGCGACGATAGCGACTCGCGGAAGGCTGGGCAACGAGCGGCTGGAGCGTGCCCGAGGGGCGGCTCCGGCGTGCCTGCGTGGTAGCCTCGAGGATGTGTCTGGTCCGACCTTTCGTGGCGATCCCTACAGTGTGCTCGACGTGCGCCGGGACGCATCGCCCGCGGAGATCAAGCGTCGCTGGCGGGAGCTCGCGCGCGAGCATCATCCCGACCGCGCCGGCAGCGACAGCGCCGAGCGCGAACGCCTGACCACGCGCATGGCGCGCATCAACGCCGCCTACGATGCCCTCAACGATCCCGTGCGCCGCGCGCGCTACGACGCGACTCCCGCAGGCCGCCGGCAGCGCTATGAAGAAGGCCGTACGCCGTCGGGGGAGGCCCCCGGTCCGCCCCCGCCCCCGCCCTCGCCGCCGGTGACCGCCCGCTTCGACATGTCCGCCTCCTTCGGTCCACGCAACAGCACGACCCTACGGCGGCGGGACCGCCACACGACCCTCAGCGGGCAGCCGCCGGTCGCTTGGCGGGACTATCGCCAGGGCCCGGACCTGCGAGCGAGCGCCCCCAATGGGCCGATCCACCGCACGGTCGACCGCTCGCGCATCCGCCTGCCCAGCCTGGAGGACGCACGAGCCACGGTCCTGGGCTTCGGTCGCTTCCACGGCCTGACTCTCGGCGAGGTGGCGGACAAGGAGCCCACCTACATCGACTGGATCGCCTCGACCATCACCCGCGACCGCGACCTCGTCATGCGGGCCAAGGTCATCGTCAGCGACCTCGATGCGCGCGGTGTCGAGCGCCGGCCGCGGGTCGCCGAGGCCTGAGGAGGACCGGGCCGCCGCCAGGCCGCTGAGCCGCCGGAATCGAAACGGACCGCTGGGACTGTCCGCCGTCCCAGCGGTCCGTCTTCCGTGCACTGGATGATCGATGACCTCGCCGTCGTGGACCCCGCCACTGACCGGACCCGGAGCCAGCCGGTTCACCTGTTACTCGACTCGTGACCCGGGCCTCGCGGTCTTCTTCGTGTGGAGCGGACATTCGATGCACGGTGTCGCTTGCGCCACCACGTTGACCGGTTCCAACCGCTATTCCCGAGCCCGGTAGTCGACGCCTACAGGGCCCGTGCCTGCGTCAGGGGACGACGGCATGACCAACGGTAGGCGGTGGTCCCCGGTGGCGCAATGGCGCCTTGTTCCGATGCGCACGGGACCATCGACTGCCGGCACGCACCGCGTGCGCCCTCCGCGCTTGGCTCTCCGCGCTCAGCCCGCGATCTCGAGGATCGCCGTGAGCTCCTCGTCGGTGAGCGGCACCGGGTTGGTGCGCATGGAGCTGCCCGGCGAGTCGGCCACCACCAGCGGGATCAGCCCGGCCGTCAACCCGAACCCGGACAGGCCCGGAACGCCCAGGGCCTGGACCATGTCGTGCAGGGTGTCCACCAGCTGCACGCGCGCTGCGCCATCGCGGATGGTCGAGGGCAGGCCGGCCAGGATGCGCCCGGCCTGGGCGTACTTGGCCAGTGCCGGGGAGCCGGGGTCGCGCTCGGACAGGGCCGTGATGTTGGTCCGGATCGTCTGCCACAGCACCGCGCCGCAGGCCAGGCCGTGCGGGATCGGCAGCTGGGCCCCGAGCGGGCTGGCCAGGCCGTGGACGGCGCCGAGACCGGCATTCGCCAGGCAGACCCCGGACAGGAGTGCCGCATACGCCATGCGGCTGCGGGCCCCGGGCGCGTCCGGGCCGTCGGGGTCGGCGTGCCAGGCCAGCAAGCCGTCGCGACAGGCCGCCAGGCCATCCCGCGCGAGGGCATCGGTGAAGGGCGTCGCCCGCTGCGACGTCAGCGACTCGAGCAGCTGGGTCAGGGCATCGAGCCCATTGGCGGCGATGAGCGATCGCGGCGCCTTGGCCAGCAGGTCCGGATCGACCACCGCGTCCGCGGGCACCATCGACTCGTGGCGGAAGGACCGCTTGTAGCCCTTCGGTCCCCGCTCGGTGATGACCGCGTTGCGCGTGGCCTCGGCACCGGTGCCGGCCGTGGTGGGCACGGCCACCACCGGCAGCGCCCGACCGGGGTAGGCGACGCCGCGGCCGACGCCTTCGAGATGGTCCAGCAGCTCGGTCTCCACCGGCAGCAGTCCGGCGATGGCCTTGGCCGTGTCGATGGCTGCGCCGCCGCCGATACCGAGCACCACCTCCACGCCCCTGCCGCGGTAGGCGGCGACGGGCTCCTCCACGTCGGCCAGGCCCGGTTCCCCGCTGACGGTGGCGGTGCCCACCAGCGCCACGGCTGCCTGGGCCAGGCCGTTCTCGAGCTGCGCCCGCCGGGGCGAGTCGGCGAACGAGCGGGCGCCGGTCACCAACAGGGCACGGGAGCCGTGGCCCGCGACGATGGCCGGCACCTGGCTGAACACTCCGGCCCCGAAGGTGACCCGGGGCAGCCGGCCGAGGCCGAACGACGGGACGGGCGCGACCATCAGTGCTTGTCCGAGGGCACGAGAAAGCCGTCGTAGCGGTCGGAGTAACGAGCTTTGCTGGCCAGCTCGACGATACCTTCGCGGAAGGCCAGGTAGTGGGGCGTGCTCTTGTGGAAGGCGGCGGCCTCCTCATCCACGTAGACCTCCCACAAGAGGAACTCGCCGGGATCCTCGACCGACTGCACGACGTCGAAGCGCAGGCAGCCGGGCTCGGCGATCGAGTCCTCGTGATTGGCCTTGATCAGCTCCTTGAAGTCAGCGATCGACTCGGGCTTGACGAAGACGTGGACTGCCGCGACGAACATGGGCCGGTCTCCTCTCGCGCTGGTGCTTGGCTGGCTGGCGGAGGTGCTAATGCGCGCCCCCCGGCTGTCCATAGTAGGCACCGGGCCCATGCTTGCGATCGAAGTGCCGCCGCAGGAGCGCCTCCTGGATGTCCGCTGCGTTCGGATCGATGGAGAGGGTCCGCTCGGCCATGGCCGCCACGGCCTCCAGGGCGATGGCGTTGACCACCGCCCCGTCCGGGTCCGCGCCCCAGGTGAAGGGGCCATGCGAGCGCACCAGCACCGCCGGCATGCGCAGAGCATCGTCGGTGCGGCCGTCGATGGTCTCGATGATGACGTTGCCGGTCTCCAGCTCGTACTCGCCCTCGATCTCCGTCTCCGTCATCAGGCGGGACGTGGGCACGGGACCTCGGAAGTGGTCGGCGTGGGTGGTGCCGAGGGCAGGGATATCACGGCCGGCCTGGGCGAAGGCGGCGGCGAAGCTGGAGTGGGTGTGGACCACGCCACCGAGGCTGGGATAGGCCTGGTACAGCCGCAGGTGCGTCGGCGTGTCGGACGAGGGCCGCATCGTCCCTTCCAGCACGCGCCCGTCCTCGAGCGAGACCACGACCAGGTCCTCGGGCTGGACCTGGTCACAGGCCACCCCGCTGGGCTTGATGACGAGTGCGTTGGCCTCCCGGTCCACGCCGCTCACGTTACCGAAGGAAAGGGTCACGAGGCCGGCCTTGACGAGGTCCGCGTTGGCCCTGGCCACCTGCTCCCGAAGCGCCATGTCGATCATCGCTCCATGCTAGCCCAAGGACTTCGGTTTGACCGGGAGAATTCGATTGCATACACTCGTTTGCATTCCCCCGGACCGCGCCGTGTCCGGATACCCGCTTGGAGGCTCTGAACGATGGCATTCGATGGGCTCAAGATCTGGTTCCTGACGGGCAGCCAGGACCTGTACGGCGAGGTCATCCTGGGGCAGGTCCAGTCGCAGTCGACCGCCATGGTCGCGGGCCTCAACGCGGCCGGCCTGCCGGTGGAGATCGTGCGGCGGCCGACGGTGACCACGCCCACCGGCATCCGCCGGGCCTGTATCGAGGCCTCGGCCGACGACAGCGTCATCGGGGTCATCGGCTGGATGCACACCTTCAGCCCGGCCAAGATGTGGATCAGCGGCCTGCAGGCGCTGACCAAACCCTTCCTGCACCTGCACACGCAGCACAACGCCGATCTGCCCTACGGCACGATCGACATGGACTTCATGAACCTCAACCAGTCGGCGCACGGCGATCGTGAGTTCGCCTACATCGTGTCGCGCCTGCGCCTGCCGCGCAAGACCATCGCCGGCCACTGGCAGGACCCCGCGGTGCAGGGTCGGATCGGCAGCTGGACGCGCGCGGCCGCGGGCGTGCACGAGGCGCGGAACCTCAAGTGCATCCGCTTCGGCGACAACATGCGCGAGGTGGCCGACACCGACGGCGACAAGGTCGAGGTGCAGGTGCGCTTCGGAGCCTCCTGCAACACCTACCCGGTCAACGAGCTGGCGGCGACCGTCGAGGCGGTCGGTGAGGCCGAGGTGGACCGCCTCTGCCTCGAGTACGACGAGACCTACGAGGTCGTGCCCGAGCTGCGCCCCGGCGGCGACCGACGTGCGTCACTGCGCGATGCCGCCCGCATCGAGCTGGGCCTGCGGGCCTTCCTCGGTGAGCTCGGAGCCATGGCCTTCGTGGACACCTTCCAGGACCTCGGTGGCCTCAAGCAGCTGCCTGGCATCGGGGCCCAGCGCCTGATGGCCGATGGCTACGGCTTCGGCCCCGAGGGTGACTGGAAGACCTCCATGCTGGTGCGCCTGGTGAAGGCCATGGGCGAGGGCCTGCAGGGCGGCACCTCCCTCATGGAGGACTACACCTACGACTTCGGTCGAGGCTCCGGTGCCGTGCTCGGAGCCCACATGCTGGAGGTCTGCCCGACCATCGCCGCGGCCCGCCCGACGTGCGAGATCCACCCCCTGTTCGTGGGCGAGCGCGAGGATCCCGTGCGGCTCGTCTTCGACGGGGCGGCCGGACCGGCGATCGTCGTGGGCATGGTCGACATGGGCACGCATCTGCGCCTGGTGGCCAACGAGGTCGATGCCATCACCCCGCCCGCCGACCTGCCGGCGCTGCCGGTGGCGCGTGCGCTGTGGGAGCCACGTCCGGACTTCACCACCGCGGCCGAGTCCTGGCTCATGGCCGGCGGCCCGCACCACACGGCCTACTCGCTCGCGGTCGGACTCGAGGTCATCGAGGATTTCGCCGAGATGCTCGACGTGGAGCTCCTGGTGGTCAACGCCGAGACGACCGTGCGCGGCTTCAAGCAGGAGCTGGGCTGGAGCGCAGCCTACCGTCACCTGCGCACGGGCATCTAGGGTCAGGCGAGGGCCGGCGGGTCGAACGGGATCGCCCGCCGGGGGGTGCGGCTTCGGGTCGGCCTGAGGTCAGCTCGCCGCTGACTCCAGGGCGCGGTCACGGATGGCCCGCAGCCGCTTCATGACGTCGTTGGCGCCGCGACCGAAGTAGTCGTGCAGCAGCAGGTACTCGGCATAGAGCTCGTCGTAGACCGCTGCCGCCGCGGGATCGGGCACGTAGTGCTCGTCGCGGAGGTGCGCCATCCTGGCCGTCGCTTCCTCGATGCTGTCGTAGCCACCCTTGGCTGCGCCGGCGGCCACGGCCGCCCACATCGAGGAACCCAGCGCCGGCGCCTGGTCGGAGGCGGCGATGGAGAACTCGCGCCGGGTGATGTCGGCGTAGATCTGCATCAGCAGCTTGTTCTTGGCGGGCAGACCGCCACAGGCCACGATGTCCTTGATGGGTACGCCCGAGGCCTCGAACGACTCGATGATGCGACGGGTGCCGAAGGCGGTGGCCTCGATGAGCGCGCGATAGACCTCGTGGGCCCTGGTGGCCATGGTCGCCCCCAGGATGAGCCCTGAAAGGTCGACATCGACGAGGATCGAGCGGTTGCCGTTGACCCAGTCGAGTGCGACCAGGCCCGATTGTCCGGGAGCCAGCCGGGCGGCCTCGCGCTCGAGCACCCGGTGGACGTCGAGGCCCTCGCGCTCGGCCGTCTCGAAGTACTCCGCGGGCACCAGGTTCTCCACGAACCAGGCGAAGATGTCGCCCACGCCCGACTGGCCGGCCTCGTAGCCGAAGAGCCCCGGCAGGATGCCGTCCTCGACCACGCCACACATGCCTTCGACATCGACCTGCTGCTCGCCCAGCACCATGTGGCAGGTGCTGGTGCCCATGACCATGACCATGCGGTTCGGCTCGGTCACCGTCACCGCCGGCACCGAGACGTGGGCGTCCACGTTGGCCACGGCTACGGCGGTCCCCTCCGGCAGCCCGGTCCAGGCCGCGGCCTCTGCCGTCAGCTCACCGGCCTTGTCGCCGATGGAGGTGATGTGGCGGGACATCTTGTCGTCGACGATGGTGGCCAGGCGAGGATCGAGGGCGCCGAAGTAGTCGGCCTCGGGGAAGCCTTCCTGCTTGGACCAGATGGCCTTGTAGCCAGCCGTGCAGCTGTTGCGCGTCTCGCGACCGGTCAGCCGCCAGACGACCCAGTCGGCCGCTTCGATGAGCCGGTCCGCCGCGGCATAGATATCCGGCGCCTCGTCGAGGATCTGGAGCGACTTGGAATAGAACCACTCGGAGCTGATCTTGCCGCCGTAGCGCGGCAACCAGTCCTCGCCCAGCTCGCGGGCGGTGGCATTGATCTTGTCCGCCTCCGGCTGGGCCGCGTGGTGCTTCCAGAGCTTGACCCAGGCGTGGGGCTGGCGGCGGAACTCGGGCAACGTCGCGAGCGGCGTGCCGTCGGCCTTGACCGGCAGCATCGTGCAGGCCGTGAAGTCGATCCCCACGCCGATGACGTCGGTCGGGTCGACTCCGGCCGAACGCACGGCTTCCGGCACCGCCTGCTGGAATGTGCGCAGGTAGTCGTCCGGATCCTGCAGAGCCCACTCAGGTGCCAGACGCACGTCGTCGTCGGGTGCCGGCAGGGTCGCGTCGATGACGCCATGGGAATAGGGATAGACGGCGCTGGCGAGCTCGTGTCCGTCGGCGGCGTCGATGACCACCGCGCGGCCGGACTCGGTCCCGAAGTCGACGCCGATGACGTACTTGGCCAAGAGGAGAGCTCCTTTCGCTAGGTCTCGTCCCGCGGAGCGGGCTGGTTCGCCGGCCCAGTGGATCGACGGATGACGAGCTCGGGTTCGAGCACGGGATGGAGATCGCCGACGACCTCCTGCCCGCCGATGGCCAGCTCCATGCCGGCTCGCACCATGGCGGTGGTGGGCATGCGTACCGACGTCAGGGCCGGCACCGTGAAGGCGGTCTGGGGGATGTCGTCGAAGCCGGTGATGGAGATGTCGTGCGGCACACGCAAGCCGTGCCGATCAGCGCCGTGCAGCAAGCCCAGCGCGATGACATCGGTCGAGCCGACGATCGCGCTCGGCGGCTCGGGCAGCTGCAGCAGCTGGTCGATGGCTGCGGCTCCGCCCGCGTAGGTGTTGGGCACGTCGACCCGCAGCTCCTCAGCGGTGCTCAGGCCATGGCCGTGGACGGAAGCCACGAAGGCGTCCTCGCGTTCGGTGATGTCACCCAGGCGTCCCCTCGGACCGGCGAAGGCGATGCGCTCGTGTCCCAGATCGGCGAGGTGGTCGACCACGGCCATGACCCCGCTGCGGTTGTCCACGCTGACGGTCGGGATGCCCGAATCGCGCGAGCCGTGCCACAGGGCCACGACGGGGATGCGCGAGTCCTGCAGTTCCTCGATGAGATCGGGCCGGTCGCGCAGGTCGCCAAGGAACAGGAGTGCGTCGCAGTGCCGCGCTTCGAGGATGCTGGTCAGCGCCTCAGCTTCATCGGCGCTTTCGTGGGCGTGTCCCAGGACCACGTTGTAGCCGCGGCGGGAGGCCTCGACCGAGGCCGCCTCGATGGCCACCGCGAAGAAGGGATCGGTGATGTCCCGCACGATGACCCCCAGCAGCATGGTCGGTGCTCCCCGCAGGCCACGAGCGAGCGGATTGGGCCGGTAGCCCAGCTGGCGCGCGCTCTCCATCACCCGCTTGCGCGTGGATTCGGCGATGGGTACGGCCGTGGGTGTCCCGCTGAGTACCCGCGACACGGTCGATTGCGAGACGCCCGTCGCTTCTGCGATATCGCGCATGGTCGGCGCGCTATCCCGACGACGTGGACCGGCAATGCCCAGAAGTTCGACGCTGCGGGAGCGCTCGTCAGTGCTGCTCATCCGTTCCCCACTCCTGCCTCATGGCCCGTAGAGTACACCGGATTGACGCCATGCAAACGAGTGCATACACTCGTTTGCATACTCAGGTTGCGGGTTCCCCCGCGGTGAGGACGAGGACAACGACAAGGATGCTTGCCACCGTTCCGGCGGGGGTTGGTTCGACAGCGACTGCCACCGGTCCCATCTTGGAGATGCGCTCCATCGACAAGCGATTTCCGGGTGTGCACGCCCTCGTCGGTGTCTCCATGGACGTCCTCCCTGGCGAGGTCCACGCCCTCGTCGGCGAGAACGGCGCGGGCAAGTCCACGCTCATGAAGATCCTGGCCGGCGTCTATGCGCCCGATGGTGGCGAGATCATCTACAAGGGACGGCCATATACGCCGCGCACGCCCGGCGCGGCCCGGGATGCCGGCATCGTCACCATCTACCAGGAGCTCAACCTGGTGCCCGAGCTCTCGGTGGCCGAGAACATGTACCTGGGCATGGAGCTCGAGCGGGGGCCCTTCCTGGACTGGCACACCATGCGGCGACGGGCGCGAGAGCTGCTCTCGACCCGACTCCATCTCGATGTCGACCCGCGCACCCCCGTGGGCCGGCTGGGCGTGGGCCAGCAGCAGATGGTGGAGGTGGCCAAGGCCCTGCTGCACGAGGCTGACATCATCATCATGGATGAACCCACCGCCTCCCTCAGCCTGCGCGAGATCGCCGACCTCTTCACCATCGTGCGCGAGCTGCGGGAGCACGGCGTCTCCACCATCTTCATCAGTCACCACCTCGATGAGACGTTCGAGCTCTCTGACCGCACCACGGTCCTGCGTGATGGCCAGCTCGTCTCGACTACGCCGACCGCGGATCTGACCACGGCTTCGCTCATCCAGCTGATGGTCGGCCGCGATCTGGCTGACCACGACCCCAAGAAGCCGGTCGAGATCGGGCAGGAGATGCTGCGGGTCGAGGGACTCGCGCGTCATGGTGCCTTCGAGGACGTCTCGTTCAGCGCACACGCGGGCGAGGTCGTCGGCCTGGCCGGGCTCGTCGGCGCCGGCCGCACGGAGGTCGTGCGCGCCATCTTCGGGGCCGATCCGATCGATGCCGGACGCGTCTTCATCCAGGGCCAGGAAGTCAGCATCAAGAACCCGCGCGATGCCATCGATCATGGCATCGCCCTGCTCACCGAGGACCGCAAGGGCCAGGGCCTGGTCCTGCTCTTCGACGTGCGCGAGAACATCACGCTCCCGATCCTCGACAAGCTCACCCGCTCGCCGTTCACCGACACGTCGCGAGAGCGCGATATCACCGCTGGCTTCATCGACCGGCTGGCGATCAAGGCTGCCACCCAGGAGCAGCCGGCCATGAACCTCTCGGGCGGGACGCAGCAAAAGGTCGTGCTCAGCAAGTGGCTGGCGGCCGAGGCGCGCGTGATCATCTTCGATGAGCCCACCCGCGGCATCGACATCGGCGCCAAAGCCGAGATCTACGAGATCATGAACGAGCTCGTGGCCCAGGGCGACACCATCATCATGGTCAGCTCCGAGCTACCTGAGATCCTGGCCATGAGCGACCGCGTGCTCGTGATGCAGGGTGGCCGGGTCCGCGGCGAACTCTCACGCACGGAGGCGACGCAGGAACGCATCATGCACCTGGCCACGGCCTCGAACGGCAGCGCCGGCGACGCCGACCTGACCGAGATGCCCGCCGATGACTGACGCCGCCACCGCCGTGGACCGGTCTCGCAAATTCGCACGGAGCGTGGTCTCGGGCGCCGGCCCGGCGCTCGTGCTGATCGCCATGGCCGCCGCACTCTGGGTCATGTCACCGGCCTTCCGCTCGCCCACCAGCCTCATGCTCATCGGTCTCGAGGCCGCCGCACTCGGGCTCGTGGCCGCCGGGCAGACATTCGTCATCCTCACCGGTGGCATCGACCTCTCCGTCGAGGCCATGGTCTCGTTCGCCGGGGTCATCGCCGCCATCCTCATCGCCGGCACCAACGTCAGCGGCGGGCAGATCGCGGGTGGCTTTCCCGTCCTGGGTGGCCATCCCCATCGCGCTCGCCCTGGGTGCGCTCATCGGGGCCGGCAACGGTGTGCTGGTCACGGCCTTCCGCATGAATCCGTTGATCGTGACCCTTGGCGTCAGGTCGATCCTGCTCGGATCCGCGCTGGTGCTGTCGCGCGGCTCAGGCATCTACATCAAGAAGGACGATCTGCTGGGCCTGATCACCGGGCGGGTGGACATCCTCGGCATCTCGGTGCCCATCCCGCTGATCCTGACGCTGATCATCTACGTCATCTGCTGGATCGTGCTCAAGCAGACGAAATTCGGCCGCTATACCTACGCCATCGGCGGGAACGAGACTGCAGCACGGCTGTCTGGCGTACGCACCAACCTGACCAAGACCGCCATCTACGCCATCTCCGGCTTCCTGGCTGCCCTCGCGGGCATCATGGTCATGGGCCGACTCGAGTCGGGTGCCTATCAGAACGGCACCAACCTCACGCTCATGTCGGTCGCCGCCGTGGTCATCGGAGGCACGGCCTTGACCGGCGGCATCGGCGGCATCTGGGGCACCCTCATCGGCGTCTTCATGATCCGCCTCGTCGATGCCGGCCTCGTCTACATGAGTTTCCCGTCCCAGGCCAAGGAGATCATGATCGGCGCGATCATCGTCCTGGCCGTGCTCATCGACACCGTCCGCCGCGGCCAGATCCCGTGGCTGACCTTGAGGTTGAGGGGAGGTGACCCAGGAGACTAGACCCGGCAGGCCGTCTGTGTTACGGATGGCATCGGTGACTGCTGGCCATTCATGGGGCCAGCGAGGAGGACACAGTGGAGGAGGAGTGTCACGTGCGTACTGATCTCAAATTCGCCGCGATCGGCACGGCCCTGGCCATCGTCGCCAGCGGCGCGGTCGTCTCGGCCCAGGACGAGGGGTCCAAGACCGTCGGCTTCGTGCCGCCGGCCCTGACGAGCCCGTTCCACGTCTCGATGGCCGAGGGTGCGACGGCTGCCGGAGAGGAGCGCGGCTGGACGGTCGACGTCCAGGCGCCGACCGCCGAGGGCGACTTCGCGGCCTTCGTCACGACCGTCGAGCAGCTGCTCGAGAAGGGCGTCGACGGACTCAGCATCAACCCCATCGGCACCGACTCGGCGGTGACCGCGGTCAAGGCCGCCAACGAGAAGGGCGTGCCCATCATCGCGCACAACTTCATCACGCCTTTCTCAGAGGGTGAGGTGCTCTCCTACATCGGCTATGACCAGTGGGGTGGCGCCGAGAAGCTGGCGGCCCACACCTGTGAGTTGCTGGCCGGCAAGTACGGCACCGAGACGGCCGACGCCACGGGCAAGGTCTACATCCTGCTGGGCATCGACTCGATCTTCAGCCACCGTCGTACGGGCGGCTTCAAGGCCGGCTTGGAGAAGAACTGTCCCAACGTCGAGGTCGTCGGCGAGCAGACCGCCAACTGGGTCCGCCAGGACGGCCAGGCGGTGGCCGCGGTCGCCTGGCAGCAGTATCCCGACATCGATGTCTTCTACGGCAATAGCGATGAGATGGCCATCGGCGCTGCGCTCGCCGGTGAGCAGCTGGGCAAGACCATCAATGAGGACTTCTTCGCCGTCGGCATCGACGGCAACCCGCCCACGCTCGACCTGTTGGCCGATGGCAAGTTCAGCGCCACGCTCGGCGTCGATCCGTACCACATGGGTGTCACCACCATCGAGACGCTGGAGAAGATCTTCAACGGCGAAGATGTGCCCCTGATCACGCTGACCCCGTCGGTCGTGGTCACGCCCGACAACCTCGACGCCTACCTTGCCGGTGACCTCTGGAGCGAGCCGGTCGCGGGCGCCCCCGAGCTCGACAACGGCGAACCCACCGTGCCCGAGGAGTAAGCACGCGATCCATCACCGGCCGGGCAAGGCCTGACCTCGCCCGGCCGGCACGGCAGCGGTCACCGTCGCGAGGTTCGGGACGGGGCCGGGTCCACGGGCACGCAAGACCCGCGGATCGAACACATCGACAGCAGCGTGAGCCCGAACGGGCGCCACGCCGAGGAGGTACAAGGTGAACACTCGAACTCGCCGCACCATGGCGCTCATCACGGCGCTGGCGTTGGCCGTCCCGGCCGCGATCGGCACATCCGCAGCGGTGGCTGCGCAGGACGATGGGAAGTTCTGCGAAGGCACCAACATCGTCTTCTTCCCCGGCGGCCCGGAGGGTGGCGGATTCGCGACGGTCGTCTACAACGGTGCCAAGGCAGCTGAAGCGGCCCTCGGCCCGAGCGTCGACTACCAGTGGTCCGACTGGGACCCGGCCAAGATGATCACCCAGTTCAGCGAGGCTGTGGCCACACAGCCGGACGGCATCGCGGTCATGGGCCATCCCGGCGACGACGCCTTCAAGCCCCTCATCGACGATGCCATCGCGCAGGGCATCGTGGTCACCGTCATGAACACCGAGCTGCCCCAGACCGAGGCGGCCCACGCACCCGATGGCACCGGCTACGTCGGCGCCGTGCTCTACAAGGCCGGCTGGGACCTAGCCAAGGAAGCCATCAAGCGCGGCGACCTGATGGAGGGCGACAAGGCCTTCGTGTGGGGCCTGCTGAGCCAGGCCGGCCGTGGTGAGCGCACCAAGGGCGTGGTCGAGGGGCTCGAGGATTCCGGGCTCGAGGTCGTGTACCTCGAGATCGACGACGCTACCAACGCCGACCCGGCGCAGGGCATCGCCACCTTCACCGGCATGGCCTCGGCCAACCCGGACCTGAAGGCGGCCTTCTTCGACCATGGCAACCTGACCTCGACCGCGCAGACCTTCCTGGAGGCCGCGGGCATGGGTCCCGATGACATCTACGTCGCCGGCTTCGACCTCAGCCCGGCTACCGTGGCGGCCGTGCAGAACGGCTACACCGACCTCGTCATCGACCAGCAGCAGTGGCTGCAGGGCTTCGAGGCGGTCGCGCAGATCTGCCTGACCCACAACTACGGCTTCAGCGGTCTGAACATCAACACCGGTGGCGGCTTCCTCGATGCCAGCAACGTCGACGTGATCGCCCCGCTCGTCGAGCAGCAGATCCGCTAGGACCGACCAGCCAGTCATGACCGAACCACGCGCCGCCGTCGGCGACGCGCCCGCTGGCGAGGGCTCCGGCCCTCGCCAGCCTGTACCTCCTCGCCTCGAGCTCAAGAGCGTCTACAAGTCGTTCGGCGGGGTGCAGGTCCTTCAGGACGTCGACTTCCGCCTTGAGGCGGGTGAGATCGTCGGCCTGCTGGGCGACAACGGCGCGGGCAAGTCGACGCTCATCAAGATCATCACCGGCTATCACCAGCCGGACAAGGGTCAGCTCCTGTTCAGCGGTCAGGAGGTCCACGGCCTGACCGTCCCACGAGCTCGCGAGCTGGGCGTGGAGACCGTGTACCAGGAGCGTGCGCTGGCCGAACAGCAGCCGCTCTGGCGCAACATCTTCGTGGGCCGCTACATCAGCAACCGCCTGGGGCTGCTCGACGTGGCTGAGATGCGCACGATCACCGAGCGCCTGATGACCGAGGAGATGGGTTTCACCTCGGCGGTGCTCACGCCGGACACCACCGTCACGGGCCTGTCCGGTGGCGAGCGCCAGGGCCTGGCCATCGTCCGCGCCCTGCACTTCGATGCGGAGATGATCATCCTCGACGAGCCGACGATGGGCCTCTCGCTGAAGGAGACGGAGAAGCTGCTCAAGTTCTGCGAGAACATCCGCATCAGGGGCAAGTCGGCCATCTTCATCGACCACAACTTCTTCCACGTCTACTCGGTCGCCGATCGCATCGTGGTGCTCGATCGGGGCATGGTCGCGGCGGACTTCCCCAAGGAGCGCTACACGCTCAACGAGCTCATGGACATCATGCGTGAGATCGCCTCCAGCGGACACTTCGAGCCCGATCGCAGCATGGCCGCCGTGTCGGACGCGGCCGCCAACCTCATCCACGGGGCGCAGTGATGAGCGGATCGCAGACCACGCCCGACACGACGACGGCGCCGAGTGCGCCACTCAGTCCGCGCGAACGAGCCAACCGTACGCCGCTGATGGACTTCACCCAGCGGTGGGCCGGCCAGATCGGCATCAGCGCAGCCTTCCTGCTGCTCTGGGTGGGCTTCCTGGCCATGGCGCCGAACACCTTCGGCTCTGACCTCATCTACAAGTCCTTCGGCCAGACCATCCCGTACTTCGGCATCATCGCCATGATGCTCACGATGGTCATCGTAGCCGGTGACATCGACCTCTCGTTCCCCTCGGTCATGGCCCTCGGCATGGTCGGCTTCGTGTGGACCTGGGACGCCACCGGGGTGGCCCTGCTGGGCATCATCGCGGCCCTGCTGGTGGGCGCCGGCGCCGGCCTCTTCAATGGCCTCGTCATCACCCTCATCGGGTTGCCCTCGCTGGTGGTCACCATCGGCACCCAGTTCCTCTTCCGAGGCCTGACGCTGGTGCTGGTGGGCGGTTCCTCGTACGCCCTCGCGTCCACACGCGGCGACCTGGCCCGGGAGGCGCTGGTGGGCAAGCCCCTCGGCCTGCCCATGGAGTTCTTCTGGTTCGCGGGCATCACGATCCTCGCCTGGATCCTGCTCAATCGGCATCGGCTCGGCGGCAACACCTACGTCATCGGTGACAACGAGCAGACGGCGCGCCTCATGGGCGTGCCCATCCGCCGGACGCGCGTGACCCTGTTCGTGCTCACGGGCATGGCCGCGGCGCTCGCGGGCATGATGATGTCGCTGCAGGTCGTGAACTTCTACCCCAACCTCGGCAGTGGCCTGCTGCTGCCGGCGCTGGCCGCGGTCTTCGTCGGCGGCACCTCCGTCTTCGGCGGCCGAGGCTCGATCTACGGCACCTTCCTGGGTGCGCTCATGATCGGCGCCATCCCGGCCGGCATCGTGGCGGCCGGCCTGACCGACTTCTGGACGCAGGCCATCTACGGCGCCATCATCCTCATCGCCATCAGCATCCACGCCATCCTGCAGCGACGCTTTCAGCGCTAGCTGCGCATCACCTGGGACTTGCCGGGGCCGGCCTTCTGGTCGGCCCCGGCTGCCTGTCTGTGATGCGACCGGGGGCGCGGGCGCGCGCGACGTCGCGGGCCGCGTGTGCGTGGCCGGCGCGCGGTGTACGAGGAGGCGACCGAGCGCTACGCTGCGGCCATGAACGACGACGCCCGGCCCGACCTCGCGGGCCTCTGTGCCGATGTGGCCGTCGAGCTGGACGAGATCTCCAGCACCGTCGGGGGTGAGACGGTGTCCTACGCCCGCGACGACCTGGTCTTCGCGCGAGTGGACCGCTCCGCGCTCCAGCTGCGGCTGCCGGTCGACATCGCCGAGGCGGCGCTCAACACGCCGGACACCGCGCTCGATCCGAACGATCGGGGCTGGCTGCGCTTCTCACCGTCGGATCCCGAGCCGCATGTCTTCGACCGGGCGGAGGCCTGGTTCCGCATCGCCTGGAGGCACGCCCTCGACGACTGAGGCGGACGCGGGCGTCGGCTTATCGCGGCCAGCGCATGGCAACGCCGCCGGCTTCGCCGCGTGCGAAGCGAACCGCCCCGGGGATCCCCGGGGCGGTCGTGCAGCGCTGGCCGCCGAGTCGGCGGCACGGCACGGTGGTCAGTTGACGGGCGTATCAGCCGCCGCCTCGAGCTGGTCGAGACCGAACTTCTTCTCCAACTGCTCCATGGGCTGGAAGCCGACCACGCCCTTGGGCTGCTCGCCCGGCTTGAAGTAGGCGATGGTCGGGATGCTCATGATCTGGTACATCTGGGAGAGGGCCGGGTTGGCGTCGACGTCGACCTTGGCCACGTCGACCACGCCCTCGTACTTGGCCGCGAGCTTCTCCATCTCGGGGGCGACGAGCTTGCAGGGCCCGCACCAGACTGCCCAGAAATCGACGACGACGGGCTTCTCGTTCTTGAGCACGAGCTCCTCGAACGTCTGGTCGGTGACTTCGATGATGGCCATTCTTGCTGGTTCCTTTCTCCGCGCGTAGCGGTGTCCTGTTCCCGCCTGAAGCGGAAGGTCGTGACGCTAGTCGGCGACCGACTTGATCAACTTGTACGCCTCGAGGATCCGGGGATCGGTGAGGCGATAGAGGACGGTGTTGCCTTCCCGCCGTGATTCGACCAGGCCTGCCGACCGCAGGACGGCGAGGTGCTGGCTCATGTTGGGCACCTGGCAGCTGGCCTCACGCGAGAGGTCGCTGACCGAGCGCTCACCCTTGGACAGGCATTCCAGCACGCACAGCCGCTTGGCATCCGCCAGCGCCCGGCTGATGGCCGCATAGCGCTGACGAGCCGCGTCGGTGGTGAGCTCGGCGCCATCCGGGAGGAGGGCGTCGGTCTCGCGTGCTGTCGTCATCGGTCCAATCATCCCATCATTTGCGCAAATACGCAAATAGGTCGCTGGATCTCGTGGGTACGTTCGTGGCCGCGTGGGTCGGTCGCGATGGTGCCCTACGCCCTGTGTTCGCCGAGCACGTCAGCTCAATCGAGGTCCAGCTCGTGCAGCCGTGCGTCGTCGATGCCCGCGTGGTGGGCAAGCTCGTGGATGAGGGTGATCCGGACCTGCTCCTCCAGCTCGGCCGGATCACCGAAGTCCGCCTCCAGCGGCAGCCGGAAGAGGGTGATCTTGTTGGGCAGCACGGCGTAGTCCGCGCCCCACTCCGTCGCGGGGATGCCCTCGTAGAGACCGTAGAGCCCACCACCTTCGTCGGCCTCGCCGAGTCGCTGCTGGTCGCGGCTGGGCGCATCCTCGATGACCACGGCGACGTCCTCGAGCAGGAGCGCGAACCGAGGCGGCAGGCTGTCCAGGGCCCGCTCCACCAGCACCTCGAAGGACTCGTGCCGCCGAGGGCGCGGTGTGACCCGTCGCGCGGGATGTCGACGAGAGAGCTGGCCGCGGCGTCGCAGGGGCATGTCCAGAGCATGGCACGCACCGTGTCCGCCGGCCGAACGTATCCTCTGGGGGTGGTCAGCCAGCGCCCTTCCCCCGCCTTCGCCGGACCGGAGCCCGACTCCATGGTGGTGCCCCTCGCAGACGGCGTGCGACTGCACTACCTCGCATGGCCCGCGGGGGTCGGCGCCGGCACCGCCACCCGACCGGTCATGCTGGTGCACGGCCTGACGCGGACGGCCTGGACCTGGCTGCCCGTGGGTCGACGCCTGGCCGCGGCGGGCATCACGGTGGCGGCGCCGGACCTGCGTGGCCACGGCGCCAGCGACGCCCCGCTCGAGGGCTACGACCTCGAGTCGCTGGCGCTGGACGTGCTCACGGTCGCCGCCGGAGCCGGCTGGGGCGCGGCCGTGGACGGACCGGCCGTCGTGCTCGCCGGACACGGCCTGGGAGCCCTGATCGCGGTCGAGGCCGTGCGTGCCCAGCCGGGTACGATCGCCGGCTTGGTGCTGCTCGATGGCGGCTGGGAAGAGGCCTTCGAGGCCACGCAGCTGCTGCCCGACCAGCTGGTGGAGGCGATGGCCGAGCCGCCCGAGGTGCTGGCCTCCATGGACGCCTACCTCGCCGATCGGCGCGACTTCGATCCGCCCACCTGGGATGCCGATCAGGAGCGTGCTGCCCGAGCCCAGGTCATCGAACGCCACGCGGGCCACGTCCGGCCCGTGACCAAAGGGTCGGTCGTCCGCCGTTGCGTCAGCGCCATGTACGACTACCGCCCGCTGGAGGCGCTCTCTACGATCGCCTGCCCGGTGTCCCTGCTGGTGGCGGGCAAGGGCACGGCCGACGACGAGGACGAGCGCGAGCGCCGATTGGCCATCGATGACGTGCAGAGCGCTCGAGCCCGTGCCGGGCGGGAGCCCATGGCCGTGACCATCCTCGCCGAAGCCAGCCACGACCTCATGCGCTATCGGCCCGACGTGGTCGCGGGGGAGATCGCCCGACTCGCCGGCACCTGAAGGTTTCGGCGCCGGGGTACCATGTCGCCCGTGGATCTCCTGCTCGTCCTGGTCGTCATCCTCATCATCGTGCTCATCTGGCGTGGCCCCTCGATGCTGCCGCAGATCGGCGCGGCGCTGGGGCTGGCCGTGAAGGGCGCGCGCGAGAAGATGGACGCCGAGGACGGTGGCGACGCGCCCGCCTCGCCGCCCGCGCCGGGCGACGATGACGACGCCGCCGACGCCGATCCGCCGGCTGCGAAGCGGCCGTGAGCGACCCCCGTATCGAGGCCGCGGTCCGGGAGATCCTGACCGCCGTCGGCGAGGACCCCGAGCGGTCTGGACTGGTCGGCACCCCGAACCGCGTCTCGCGCATGTACGACGAGCTGACCGCGGGCTACCACTTGCGCCCAGAGGACGTGCTCAACGACGCCGTCTTCGAGGTCGACTATTCGGAGATGGTGGTGGTCAAGGACATCCCCTTCCACTCCCTCTGCGAGCACCACCTGCTGCCGTTCGCCGGCATCGCCGCAGTCGCCTACATCCCGCACGACCGAGTCCTGGGCCTGTCCAAGATCCCGCGCGTGGTGGACATGTACGCCCGTCGTTTCCAGCTGCAGGAGCGGCTGACCCAGCAGATCGCCGACTTCCTGATGGAGCACCTTGCGCCCAGGGGCGTGGGCGTGGTCGTGGAGGCCACCCACTTGTGTGCCAGCATGCGTGGCGTGCAGAAGCCGGGCATGGTCATGACCACCTCGGCGGTCCTGGGGCTCTTCCGCAGAAGCGACAAGACGCGCGCCGAGTTCTTCAGCCACCTCGCCCGCCCGCCGGCGGGGGCATCCTGATACGGAGACAGCAGAGGGACCACGCGGTGATGCCTGACCCGTCCCGCCCCCGGCGACCGCACGGGAGGCTGGCTTCGCTCCTGGCTGCGGCGTGTGCCGTGACCCTGGTCGCGAGCGCCTGCGGCACGGAGGCAGAGCCGTCGGTCGCGTCCCCTGCGGTGACGGTCGCGCCCAGCCCGACGCCGAGCGACACCCCGACCCCGACACCGACACCGATTCCCAGCGCGAGCCCCAGCCCGACCCCGAGCCCCAGCCCGACGCCGACACCGACGCCGACACCGACCGCCAGCCCGATCCCGGCGCCGACCCCGGGACCGAGCCTGGACGCGGTGGCAACCGCGGCCCCGATCCCGACGCCCACACCGACGCCGACACCGACCGCCAGCCCGACCCCGGCGCCGACCCCGGACCGAGCCCGGACGCGGTGGCAACCGCCGCCCCGATCCCGACGCCCGGACCCATCCCTCCACCCGCGACCACGCCTGCGCCCAGGCCAGTGCTCGAACCCACCACTCGGCCCAGCTTCCCGGCAGAGGTCCTCGGCTACGCCATCGACCCGGCGACCGGCCTGCCTGTGGTGCCTGAGGCCGTCGGTGGACCGTGGTGGTGGAACGGGCGGCCGACGCTCCGCCTCGACCCATCGCTGCGCTTCACGTCAGATGCGCCCGAGGCGAGCGCCGTCGACCCCGGCCAGGGGCGGGTCTCGCTGTTGGCTCAGCTCGGCTCCCATGAGGATGCGCTGGCGGTCGGCACCGCACTGGCGGCGGCCCTCGGCGACCCGGCCGCGGAGGCTGCCTGGCTGGAGACCCATGACGCTCCGGGCGGGCTCGGCTTCGACTGGCTCGGCTCGGCCGCCGCGACCACGCCCTTCGTCGACGTGATCGATCGCTGGCTGGTGGTCAGCGAGCTGACCTACCGCGAAGAGCTCGATCCAGGCCCGGCGGTCGACTTCGCCCCGCGTTATGGGTCACCGCTGGCCCTGGCGCTCACGTCCATGTCCGACCAGCTCATCGTGGAGGAGACCTCGTCGGCGGACAAGTACGTGGCTTTCGACATGGTCTGCCGCGGTGACGAGTCGGAGCTGCTGAGGCTCCAGCAGGACCTCGCGGACAACGCCGAGATCTACGACATGCAGCCGGTCTGGCTCGCGCCGGGGATCACACCCGAGCAGCGCAAGGCACGGCGGACGCTGCGGCTGCTCGATACGCTCGCCGAGCAGGTCCTGGCCACGCTGCCGGCCGACCCGGGCTTCCAGGCACTGGCCCAGGCCATGCGAGATGCCGGTGATTCGGGTTCGACCTCGGCCAGCGAGGCCTTCGAAGAGCTGCGCGCCTACATCGAGAGCTGGGTCATCTCTGGCCGGCCCAATCTCGAGCCGCTGGCCGACTACCTCGACGAGGATGTGGTGGCCGAGTCGGCGGCTGACTTCTCGCGCCGCGCCGCCCTGGAGGTCCGGGCCGGCCGGGAGACACGGCCCGTGAACGTCGCCTCCGGGCAGTTCGCGGCGTCCCGCTTCGGGGCGCACAACGCGCCGGTGCCGTGGATCATGGGTGAGGCCCGCACCTATGCCGGGCTCCATGGCGACGAGCTGAGCCTGTCGCTCGGGCTCTTCCACGGCGTCGCTGCCGGCCTGGGCCCGCTGGCCGACTACCTGGAGGCCCACGGCTGCGGGGACATCCGGGCCTCGTTCATCGACTATGGGGCGGGACTGGAGCGCCGGGCGCAGGCCGCCGAGGAAGCGGCTGCCGAAGCGGCCGCGGCGACACCGGCACCCGAGCCGTCGGCGGAGGCGGAGGTGAGTGACGCGTGAACTCCCCAGCCGATCGGCCGGTCGGCACGCTACGATCGTGCCCATGACGGACCGTCCCCTGAAGGTGCTCATCGCCAAGCCCGGTCTCGATGGCCATGATCGCGGAGCCAAGGTGCTCGCACGCGGCCTGCGTGACGAAGGGTTCGAGGTCGTCTACACCGGCCTGCGCCAGACTCCGGAGATGGTCGCGACCGCTGCGCTGCAGGAGGACGTCGACGTGGTCGGCCTGTCCATCCTCTCCGGTGCGCACCTCACGCTGTTGCCGCGCATCTGCGAGCTGCTGCGGGCAGAGGACATGGGCGACGTGCTTGTGACCGCCGGCGGCATCATCCCCGCCGACGACGTACCAGCCCTCAAGGAAGCCGGCGTCGCGGAGGTCTTCGGTCCCGGCACCCCCATCGGCGAGATCGCCGCCTTCATGCGCGAGCACGCGCAGCCCCGCAGCTGATGGATGCGCCCGCGCCGAGCGGGACGCAGCTGGCGCAGGAGGCGCAGGCCGGGTCGCGCCGCGCGCTGGCCCGCCTGCTCACCGCGGTGGAGTCCCGGTCGCCGGTCGCCGAGGAGGCGCTTCGCACGCTCTACCCGGCCGCGGCCGGCGCACACCTGATCGGCGTCACCGGGCCACCGGGTGGCGGCAAGTCCACGCTGGTGGCCGCGCTCGTCAGCGTGGCTCGGGCGGCCGGCCGGAGCGTGGCGGTCCTGGCCATCGATCCGTCCAGTCCCATCACCGGCGGCGCCATCCTGGGTGATCGCATCCGCATGCAGGGTCATGCCGCCGACCGCGACGTCTTCATCCGCTCCATGGCCTCCCGCGGCCACCTCGGGGGGCTGGCCGGGACCACTGCCGAATCAGCCGCCGTGCTCGCGGCCTGTGGCTTCGAGCTCGTCTTCATCGAGACCGTCGGGACCGGCCAGAGCGAGGTCGAGGTAGCGTCGATCGCGGACACCACCGTCGTCGTCCAGGCGCCCGAGATGGGCGACGAGGTCCAGGCCCTCAAGGCGGGCCTGCTGGAGGTTGCCGACCTGGTCGTGGTGAACAAGTCCGACCGGCCCGGCGCGGACCGCACGGCCATGCAGCTGCGCGCCATGCTCACCCTCGGCGAGGAGGTCCCATCCAAGGGCCGCCCGCGCCCCAAGCACCCTGCGGTGCTGCTCGCCTCCGGCCTGACCGCGGCCGGCGTACCCGAGCTGCTGGCCGCCCTCGACCGTATCCACCGATCCCAGGCAGACGCGAACGGTCCCCCTGCCGCCCGCCTGGCCCGGGCGCGTGCGCAGGTCGAGGGCATCCTCGCCGACCGGATCCGCGGCACGCTCTGGTCGGGCGGCGAGCGTGCTGGCGCCGAGGCGCTGATGGAGCAGGTCGCGGCGCACGAGCTCGACCCCTATGCCGCCGCCGACCGCCTGTGGAGCCGGCTCGAGGCCTAGCCTCGCGGTCGTTCGGGTCCCCGCCCGAAGGCGGCCGCCACGGCGCTCCCTGCGGCACCGGCGGTCCCAGGGTCGGGGCCGTTACCCCGCGCCGGCGATCACGTGCAGCGAGCGCAGCCAGTTCGCGAGCATGGCCATGCCGTCAGCGGTCAGGATGGATTCGGGGTGGAACTGGATGCCCTCCACCCGATAGTCGCGATGGCGCAGGCCCATGATCAGTCCGTCCGAGCTGGTGGCCGTGACCTCGAGCACGTCCGGCAGGCTCTCCCGGGCGACCGCCAGGGAGTGGTAGCGGCCCGCCTCCAAGGGCGTGGGGAGGCCCTCGAACAGCCCCTGGCTGCGGTGGTCCACGGCCGACTTCTTGCCGTGCACCGGCTCGACGGTGATGACCTCGCCGCCATAGACCAGGCCGATGGACTGGTGGCCGAGGCAGACGCCGAGGATGGGCAGCTCCGGGCCGAAGCGCCGGATCACCTCCAGCGAGACGCCGGCGTTCTCCGGGCGCGACGGACCCGGGCTGATGACGATGCCGTCGAGCGCCAGGCCCTCGATCTCCTCGACGGTGATCTCGTCGTTGCGCGCTACCCGCACCTCCGCCCCGAGCTGGCACAGGTACTGGTACAGGTTGTACGTGAAGCTGTCGTAGTTGTCGACCAGCAGGATGCTCAGGCCCGCGCCCGGCAGCTCCGTCGCCGCACCGCTCATCGCTCGTTCTCCTGTCGTCCGCCGTAGATGGCCTCCGCTTCCGCGATGGCGGACAGGATGGCCCCCGCCTTGGCGGCGACCTCCGCTGACTCACGCTCCGGCACCGAGTCGGCCACGATGCCGGCGCCGGCATGGACGAAGGCCGTGCCGTCCTTGAGCACCATGGACCTGATGGTGATGGCGGCCTCCACGTCGTCGGGGGCGAAGAAGCCGATGGCGCCGCCGTAGGCGCCTCGCTGCTCCTCCTCCAGATCCGCGATGGCCTGCATGGCGCGCACCTTGGGAGCGCCGCTGAGCGTGCCTGCGGGGAAGACCGAGCGAACCGCATCGAAGGCGTCACGGTCCTCGCGCAGCCGGCCCTCCACCTCCGACACGATGTGCATCACGTGCGAGTAGCGCTCGATGCTGTGCAGCGCCGGCACGCTCACGCTGCCGGGGATCGCCACTCGGCCCACATCGTTGCGTGCGAGATCCACGAGCATGGCGTGTTCGGCCAGCTCCTTGGTGTCCTCCAGGAGGTCGCGCTCGAGGGCCTGGTCCTCGGCTGGGTCGGCCGAGCGCGGACGGGTGCCGGCGATGGGCCGAGTCGCCACCACGCCATCGCGCACCCGCACCAGCAACTCGGGTGAGGCGCCCAGCACCGAGCGGTTCGGGCCCAGGTCGATGGCGAAGAGATGAGGGGAGGGGTTGATCCGTCGCAGCGAGCGATAGACCTCCAGCGGTCCCACCGAGCAGGGCAGGCTGAAGCGCCGCGCCAGCACCGTCTGCAGCATCTCGCCCGCGTGGATGTCGGCGACGAGGCGGGCCACGCCGGCCTCGTAGCGGGGGTCGGCGTCCGGCGGCGCCGGACGCGTGGTCGCGACCGGGACCGGCACGGCGCCCTCGATGGACGAGGGTCGAGCCAGCATCTCCAGGACGGCCGCGAGGCGGTCGTCGGCCTCGGGCGCATCGATGGCGGAGACGGTCGCGGTCTGGGCCAGGTGGTCGAACACGATCAGCACGTCAGGCAGGTGGAACAGGGCCAGCGGCAGGCCCACGGGGTCGGCCTCGGGCACCGGCAGCACCGGCTCGAAGCGAGCGCTGGCCTCGTACGACAAATAGCCCACGCCCGAGGCCAGCGAGACCGGCAGCGACCCATCAGCCGGGGTCTTCGGCAGCACCCGCCGCAGGGCCTCGAGCGGGTCCGTGGCCGGGAAGCGGTCGATCTCGCTGTAGTCGTGGTCCCGGACCACGGCCTGGTCACGCTCGAGCGAGATGATGCGGCCACGCACGCCGACCATGGAGTAGCGCCCGTAGCGGGCGCCGCCCTCGACCAATTCGAGGATGAAGGCCAGGCGATCCTGCTCGTGCAGGCGCAGCGCGGCGGTCACCGGGCTGATGGTGTCGGCGCTGATCTCGACGGCGGCGACGCCGGCCAGGCCGGGTCGGGGAAGCTGGCTGGTCATGACGGTCCCTCGGATGGCTGATGCTGGTGCAGGTAGTCGATGGCTTCGAGATACCCGCGCCAGCCGCGCCCGAGGATGCGGTGGCTGACCACGGGCTCGATGACCGAGACGTGCCGCCACGGCTCGCGCGCGCTGATGTCGCTGATGTGGACCTCCACTGACGGGCACTCGGCGCCGAGCAGGGCGTCGTGCAGCGACCAGGCGTAGTGCGTCAGCGCGCCGGGGTTGAGGACGATGGCGTCGTAGTCGCGCTTCTCGATGCGGTCGATGAGGGCGCCCTCGTGGTTCGACTGGAACGCCTTGAGCGAATGGCCGAGCGAGTCGGCGTGGACCGCCGCGGCCGCCTCCACGTCGGCCAGGGTGGTGGTGCCGTAGATCTCCGGCTGGCGCTTGCCGAGCCGTCCCAGGTTGGGGCCGTTGAGCAGCAGGATCCTCATCGTCCCTGCCCCCGCCGGATGTGGGCGATGGCGGCATCCAGCTCCGCCTCGGAGACGTCGTCGACGTCGATCACCCGGCCGATGTCCAGGGGCAGGATCCAGCGCTGGCGCCCGCGGACCCGCTTCTTGTCGGTGGTCAGGGCCCGCTTCACGGCCGCGGCGTCGAACTCCCGCGTGAGCTCGTATCCGAGCTGGCGCACGACGCTGTCGATCCGCTCCGGCAGGCCGGGGGTGGCTCCACGCCCGGCCGCGATGTGGGCCACGGCGCGCAGCCCCAGCACCACCGCCAGCCCATGCCCCAGGCGATAGCCGCTTTCGATCTCCAGGGCGTGGCCGAGGGTGTGGCCCAGGTTGAGCGTGCGTCGCTCGCCACGCTCGAAGGGGTCGCGCTCGACCACGTCCAGCTTGAGGGCTACGGCGCGGTCGATGAGGGCATAGCGATCGGCCCCGTCGTGGCGCAGGGCGGCGACTCCGCGCGTCTCCACCAGCTCCCACAGGGCCGGGTCGCCGATGATCCCGCTCTTGAGTGTCTCGGCCATGCCGTCGAGGCGCCGCGAGCGAGGCAGGGTACGCAAGGCGGTCGTGTCGCCCACGATCGCGGCCGGTGGCCAGAAGGCACCCGCGGCGTTCTTGGCCGCGGACAGGTCCACCGCGACCTTGCCGCCGATCGCGGCATCGGTCAGGCCCAGCCAGGTCGTGGGCACGGCCACGAAGGGCGCGCCACGCACGTACAGGGCGGCGGCCGTGCCGACCATGTCCGTGGTCACGCCACCACCGACGCCGACCCAGGCGTCGCCGCGCTCGGCACCCATGGCGCTGGCGTCCTCCAGCAGCCGTTCCACGGTGCGCAGCCGCTTGCGGCGCTCGCCCGAGGCGATGAGGACCCGGCGCCCACCCGGGAGCGCTGCCATCAGCTCGGGCAGCGCGTTCGCCGCGCGTCGGTCGGCCACGACCACGGGAGTGCCGGTGGTGGTGGAGGCGAGGACACCGTCATAGGTGGTCGCATCGAGCCCGGTGCCCAGGACCACCCGGGCCAGGTGCGGGCCCATGGGGTGATCGCGGCGGACCTGCGCGTCGAACAGTCGGCGGCCGGCCGGCCGTCCCGCCGCAGCGGCCTCGATCACGGCCTGCGCCATCGTCGCCACCGTCCCTGCCGCATCGACTCGGCTGTCAGCCGCGCGGTAGTAGCGCTCGCGCCGGGTGCGCAGGCTGGCCAATCGCTCGGCGCGATCGCCGGCCAGCATGGGCCGCGCCTCGTCGTGCCCGGCCAGCCGGTCCAGGAGCACCGGGTCCGGCGCGTCCAGCCAGGTCACGTGGCCGGCGGTCCACAGGGCCCAGCGGTTGCGCGGATCGACCACCGCCCCACCACCGGTGGCGATGACGGCTCCGTCGACGGCGCAGGCCCGGGCCACGGCCGCCGCCTCGAGCGCGCGGAAGGCCGCCTCGCCGCGGGTCTCGATGAGCTCGGCCGGGGGTGCGCCCTCGCGGGCCGCGATCTCCGCGTCGAGGTCGAGCAGCGGCCGGCCAAGGCGTGACGCGACCAGCGCCGCGACCGTGGACTTGCCCGAGCCCGAGAGGCCGACCAGCACGATCGCGTCAGCCACCGACCGGTCCTCCCAGCTCGATCTCGAGCGCAGCGCGCATGACCGCGGCCGGCGCTGGTCGGTCCAGCCACAGCTCCAACGAGCGCCAGGCTTGTCCCAGCAGGATGGCCGCGCCCAATTCGGCCCGCGCGCCGGTCGCGTGCGCCTGGCGCACCAGGCGCGTGGGACTCGGCCGGTAGACCAGGTCCAGCACGGCCAGGTCGGGCCGCAGCAGCCCCGCGGGCACGAGCGACTCGTCGGAGCCGGTGCCGACCGGGGTGGCGTTGATGAGCAGGTCGGCGGAGGCGAGCGCATCGGCCAGGCCGGCCATCGAGCCGTCGGACCGGCGCAGGATGGTCACGCGCGCGGTGCCCAGCTTGGCCAGGGCCAGCTGCACCGCCCGGCTCACGCCACCCGCACCGAGCACGACCGCGTGGGACACGCCCGCCGGGCAGAGTCGTTCGAGGGCCTCCACGGTCGCGGGCATGTCCGTGTTGTGACCGATGAGCCGTGGGCCCTCGCGGACCACCGTGTTGACCGCATCGGCCTCGCGCGCCGCCGGGCTCAGCACATCCATCGCGCGCGCGACCGCGGCCTTGTGGGGCACGGTCACGTTGGCCCCGCCGGCGTCAGCCAGGCGCAGGCTCGCCACGACCGGTCCCAGTCCCTCGGCGGGCACGTCCGCGAGGACGTAGCGATGGGGCAGCCCCAGCGCCGCGAAGGCGGCCGCCATCATGACCGGTGAGGCCGAGTAGGCGACGCCGTGGCCGATGAGCCGAAAGGTCAGCGCTCCCGCCATCAACCGTCCGAGCCAGCCACGACCGTGGCTTCCGCGGCCGCGTTCTCCGGCAGTGCCTCAAGGTTGCCGGACGCGCCCCGGCCACGCGGCCCCCGAGACCGCCGCCGGCGGCGACGCACCGCGGCCCTGACGTCGCCCATGGCATCGCCGCCCATGTCCGCCAGCAGCGCGTCGGCGAGGGCGATCGCGAGCATGGCTTCTCCCACCACCGCGGCGCGCGGGATGATGGCCACGTCGCTCCGCTCGATATGGGCGCGCCGCACCTCGCCACTGATGAGATCCACCGAGTCGAGCGGGCGACGCAGCGTGGACACGGGCTTGACGCCGACGCGGACCACGACCGGCGCACCGTTGGTCATGCCGCCCTCGGTGCCACCGGCACGGTTCGTCTTCCGTGCCCAGTCGGCGACGCCTGGCTCCACCTCGTCGTGGACCTCGCTGCCGCGCCGACCGGCGGTGCCGAAGCCGAGGCCGATCTCCACGCCCTTCACGGCCTGGATGCCCATCATGGCCGCCGCGATCGCGCTATCCACCCGCGTATCCCACTCGGCGTTGGAGCCGATGCCCACGGGCATGCCCTCGGCCACGACCACGAACGAGCCGCCGATCGAGTCGCCGTCCGCGATGGCCGCGTCGACCTCCGCCATCATCGCTGCCTCGGCCTCCGGATCGGGGCAGCGCAGCGGAGTCGGCGCTCGCCGGTCCTGGGCCACCCAGCCCTCGGGCACGTGGGTCGCGGGCTCGTCAGCGCCACCGAACGCCCGCACCGGTCCGAGCTGGTCCACGAACGACCAGATGTGCACGCCGCAGGCCTCCAGCAATCCCCGGCACACCGCGCCCGCGGCCACCCGCGGCGCCGTCGAGCGCGCCGAGGCACGTTCGAGCACGTTGCGGATATCGGCGGTGTCGTACTTGATGGCACCCGCGAGGTCGGCGTGGCCGGGGCGCGCGAGTGTGATGGGCCTGGGGCGCCGCGCGGCCGGCAAGGGCTCTACGGACATGCGCTCCTCCCAGTTGGCCCAGTCGCGGTTGGCGATGGAGAAGGCGAGGGGCGAGCCGAGGGTGCGCCCGAAGCGCAGCCCGGCTGTCCAGGCCACCTGGTCGCGCTCGATGCGCATGCGCCGACCGGAGCCATAGCCGTGTTGACGTCGCGCCAGATCACGATCGACGGCCGCGGTGGAGACGCGCAGGTCCGCGGGCAGGCCCTCGAGGATGCCGGAGAGGCCGGGGCCGTGGGATTCGCCGGCCGTCAGCAGCCGGAGCCGTCGCAGCGTCATGAGGTCAGGCGCTCCATGTCGGTCCAGAAGGTGGGGTAGGAGACGGCCGCGCAGGCGGGATCGTCGATGGCTACGGTACCCGCAACGCCGGTGAGGGCCGCGACCGCGAAGGACATCGCGATGCGGTGATCGCCCTCGGTGCGTATGGCAGCCTCGCGTGGGCTGCCGCGAGACACCTTCCAGCCATCGGGCAGCTCTTCAGCGTTCGCGCCGATGCCCTGCAGGCCCTCCACGACGAGCGCGATACGGTCCGATTCCTTGATCCGCAGCTCCTGCGCGTCGCGCACGCTGGAGACCCCCTCGGCCGCGGCCATGGCCATCGCCAGCAGGGGCAGCTCATCGATGACGTGCGCGACCCGCCCGCCGGACAGGTCGATGGCGTGCAGTGGCTGCCCGCCCGACACGATCACCGTCCCGACCGGCTCCGGGCACCACTCGGTGGGGCCATCGGAAGCGACCTTGATATCCGCGCCCATGTCACGCAGGACGTCGATGACGCCGGTGCGCGAGGGGTTGAGGCCGACGTCCTCGATGACGATGTGGGCACCCGGATGCAGGGCTCCGGCCACCAGCCAGGCGGCGGCAGCCGAGATGTCCCCGGGCACATCGATCGTGCGGGCCTCGAATCCGGCAGGGCCCTCGACCGTGGTGAGGTAACCCTCGCGCCGCACGGGCGCGCCCAGCCAGGCCAGCATCCGTTCGGTGTGGTCGCGGGTCGGGCCGGGCACGCTGATGGTGGTCGTGCCGCGAGCCGCCAGGCCGGCCAGCGCGAGGCAACCCACGATCTGGGCGCTGGCGACCGGCAGCACATGGGTCACCGCCTGCAGGTGCCGGCGACCCTCGATCTCGACCGGTGCGTGGCCGTCCTCGGTCACGACGCGGGCGCCGATCCTGCGCAGCGGCGACGCCACCCGCTCCATCGGCCGCGAGGACAGGGAGGCGTCGCCGATGAGCGTGGCTCTGGCGGGCCGGCCGGCGAGCGCACCGAGCAACAGTCGCATGGCCGTGCCGGCGTTGCCGCAATCGAGCGTCTCACCACCGCGTCCGGGCAAGGCCGCGGCCGTGCGCGTGCCGCCACCGCGGAGGCGCACGCGGATGAGCCCGTCGGGCGCCGTCTCCATCGAGCTCACGGCTCCTAGCACCTCGAGGGCAGCGGCCATCGAACGCACGTCCTCGCCGGGGCGCGGCACCGTCACCTCGGCCTCGCCTTGGGCCATGGCGTTGAAGAGCAGGGCCCGGTGGGCGACCGACTTGTCAGCTGGCAGCCGCAGGCCCCCGACCAAGGCCGTCGCTCGGCGGACCTCTCCCGGCCTCGACGACGACGGGCCCTCCGGATCGGTCACTTGCCGGCGCCGTTGGCGCTGACCGACTCGGGCAGGGCGCCGCCGGCCATGGCGGCATCGGTGGCGGCCGAACGACGCTGGGCGGCCCGTGAGACGCGCATGATCGCGCCGAAGACCGTCTCGATCTCCTCGGGCGTGAGCACGCCGTCCGGGCCGTGGGCCGCGCGCTCGATCAGCTCGCGCTCGCGCGTGACATCGTGACCGTGGTCGTCGGACTCGCGCGTCTGCTGGACCGCTACCGAGAGCTCTGCCCGTTCCTCGAGCAGGGCGGCCAGTCGCGCGTCGACGTCGTCGATGCGGGCGCGCAGGCGGGCGCGCTCCGCCGGCGGTTCGATGTGCGCCTGCGCGTGCGGAGCCGTGGGCTGGCGCAGGTACTCGTGCCGGCGCAGGTCGTCCATGAGGTCGCCGAACTCGGGGAAGGACAGGGACTGCTCCGAGTCGGAACGGGCCGTGGGCGGGTCGGGGTGGACCTCGATGATGATGCCGTCAGCCCCCACGGCCGCGCCCGCCACCGCCAGCGGCCGGACCAGCGAGCGATGACCCGTGCCGTGCGAGGGATCGACCACGACCGGCAGGTGCGTGCGCTCCTGGATGACCGGTACCGCCGAGAGGTCGAGCGTGTTGCGAGTGGCCGTCTCGAAGGTGCGGATCCCCCGCTCGCAGAGGATGACGTTGGGATTGCCCGAGCTGAGGATGTACTCGGCCGCCATCATGAGCTCGTCGATGGTCGAGGACAGGCCTCGCTTGAGCAGGACCGGCTTGCTCGACTGGCCCACGGCCTTGAGCAGCACGAAGTTCTGCATGTTGCGCGCACCGACCTGGAGCATGTCCACGTAGCGGTCGAAGACTGCCACGTTGGCTGGGTCGGTGATCTCGCTGACCACCGGCAGGCCCGTCTCCTCGCGCGCCTCCGCCAGCAGCTGCAGGCCCTCTACCCCCAGGCCCTGGAAGGCGTAGGGCGACGATGCGCGGCTTGAAGGCGCCACCGCGCAGGAGCGTGGCGCCCTCGCGCTTGACCCAGCGAGCGGTGGCCAGCAGCTGCTCGCGCGACTCGACCGCGCAAGGCCCGGCGATGACCGCCACCGGCGCGCCCGCCCCGATCTCGACATCGCCCACGCGCACGCTCGATCTGTCCGGGTGATGTTCATTCGAGGCCAGCTTGTAGGGCTTCGAGACGCGGATGCACTTCTCCACGCCGGGCATCGACTCCACGTGCTGCACGCGCTCCACGCCCACGCCCACGACGCCCATGACGATGCGCTCCTCGCCCACCATCACGTACGTCTCGAGGCCTTCCTCCGCGACGGTCTTGCGGACCTCCGCGATCTCCTCGTTCGATGCTCCGGTGCGCATCACGATGATCATCTGGCTTCCATCCTTGTCCTTGGGTGCCGGGCGCCTCTCGGCCGGTGGCGATGGGTGGCTGACGTGGTCTCGGACGTTCGAGGCAAACAAAAAACGCAGGCCCTGCGGGGTCCTGCGTTCGCGGGCACGAGTGCCTCTGCCGCCGGGATCTACCCGGCCGCCTCGTACCCGCTAGATAAAGTACCAGTACTGGCTCATGCGACTTCGGACAGTAGCCGACCGCCACGGCCGATGTCAATCGCTGCGAGCACGCGCCCGCTCCAGGGCCAGGGCCTGCATGGGCAGGACCGTGAGGGCATCGGTGATCTCGCCGCGCTCGATGCGGGCCATGACCTCGTCGAAGGCCTCCCAGCGGAATTCCAGGATCTCGTCGCCATCGGGCGTCGCCGCGCCCTGCTGCAGGTCCGTGGCGAGGTAGGCCACGGCGGCCTCATCGGTGACCGAGTTGGAGAGCTCCCAGCCGCCGATGCGGCGCCACGACCGTGCGCTCAGGCCGGTCTCCTCGAGCAGCTCACGCTTGGCCCCATCGAGAGGATCCTCCAGAGCGGGCGAGCCGCCCTCGGGGATCTCCCAGTGGTAGGCGTCGGAGGCGTAGCGGTGCTGGCCCACCAGGGCCACGCGATCGTGCTCGTCGATGGCGACCACGCCGACCGCAGCATTGGCGAAGTGGACGACCCCGTAGATGCCGGGCTCACCGTCTGGACGCGTGACGTCGTCGTGCCACACCGTCAGCCACGGATTCTGGTAGGCCACACGCCGTCGTCGCCGGGTCCACGGTCCGATCGTCGTCTCTTCCCAGCCGGCTGCGGCCGGTGAAGACCTGCGGATCCTCACGCGCTCAGGATTCGGTGTGTGCTTCCGGCGCAGCCAGGCCCGCCGACGAGGCCGGCGAGAGCACGCTGCGCCCGCCGTCCACGCGCCACACCGCACCGTTCACGTAGGACGCCTGGTCGGACAACAGGAAGGCCACGACCGCCGCGGCTTCAGCGGGCGTGCCCATGCGGCCGAGCGGGATGTCGGGCCGCGCCGAGGCCGGGAAGAGCTGCTCGTCGAAGGGCGTGTCGAAGGCGCCGGGGGCGACCACGTTGACGCGCACGCCCTCCTTCGCTCCGATCAGCGCCAGCGACCGACCGAGGCCTTCCAGGCCGGCCTTGGCCGCGGCATAGGCCGGCGAACGCAGCGAACCTTCGGCCGCGCCCACGATGCTGCCGACCAGCACGACCGAGCCGGCCGCGGCGCGCAAGGCGGGCCAGGCCAGGCGCGCGGCCTGCCAGGCGGCCGTGAGATCGACCCGCAGGACCTGGGCCCAGTGCTCGGGGTCGTCCCAGGGCCCGCTCGGGGGCACGCCCGCCGCGCACACCAGGCCGTCGAGCCGTCCCTCTGGCGCAGCGGTGACCAGCGCCCGCTGGAGGTCATCGGGCTCGGCGGCGTCGCCGGTCACCGTGGCCACACCTTCCGGTGCCAGCTCCCGGCGGGCGAGCGACGTCACGACCCAGCCGGATCCGGCGAGGTGGGCGGCGGTGGCGTAGCCGATGCCGGAGGAGCCGCCGGTCACGAGGGCGCTGGGAGATGGACGCTCGATCATGGCCGCATCCTAGCGGAGCCGGCGCGCCCGGCACCCGGCTCGCGGGCGGGCCCAGCCCGGAGACGCGGATGCACGTACAATTCGGGGCATGGGCAACATCGCGATCGTCTCCTGTACCTCGGCGGACCTGACCCCGGAGGAGGCGCAGGCGCTGCGCGTGCGACTCGTGCCCCTCAAGGTCACCTTCGGGGACGAGACCTTCGACACCGTCACCGAGTTGAGCAACGAGGAGTTCTACCGCCGGTTGACCGCCCCGGACGCGCCTTTTCCGCGCACGACCGCGGCCAACCCGGCCGCCTTCGAGGCGGCCTTCCGGGCCGCTCTGGACGACAGTGCCGACGGCGTGGTCTGCATCACGCTCAGCGCCAGGATGTCCGCGACCTACGCGGCCGCGGTGCAGGCGGCAGAGGCCTTCGAGCCGGGCGTCGTGCAGGTCGTCAATTCGCGCACCGTGACGCAGCCGCAGGGCCTCATCGTCAGGCGCCTGGCCGACCTCGCGGCCACTGGCGCCGAACAGGCGGAGGTGCTCGACCTGGCCCACGACCTCGTCGGCCGATCGCGCATCGTCTTCGCGCCCGACACGCTCGAGTACCTGCAGAAGGGCGGCCGCATCGGCCGGGCCTCCGCCCTCCTCGGCTCGGTCCTCTCGATCAAGCCCATCCTCGGCGTCGAAGACGGGGAGGTGGTCTCGCTCGACCGCAAGCGCACCGCGGCCAAGGCCCGTGCCCGCCTGCTCGAGCTGGCCGCGGTCGAACCGACCGAGGAGGTGGCCGTCCTGCACACGGGCGCAGAGGGCCTGGAGGAGTTCAGGGTCTCGGTCTCGGAGGTGTGCCAGATCCCGCTCGAGCAGATCAGCGTCGGCGTTTGCGGCCCCGTCGCCGGCACACACGTGGGTCCCGGCATCGTGGGCATCTCACGCATCGTGGCAGGCTGAGCCACGACCGATGGCACATCGACCGCGTGGCCGCGCGGCGGTAGGCTAGCGCCACTCGCTCCGCTATCGAGCCAGCCCGCCCGCTCCTGATGGGCCCGGCGCTCGTGCCAGCAGTTGGAGGTAGGGATGGCCGCCCCAGAGGTCACGCCAGTGCTCGACGCGTGGGCCGTGGCCCAGCGCCAGTTCGATATCGCCGCCGATCGCCTGAACCTGGATCCGCAGCTCCGGGCGGTCCTGCGCGAGGCCGAGCGCGAGCTCATCGTGTCCGTGCCCGTGCGCATGGACGACGGCAGCGTGGAGGTCTTCACGGGCTACCGCGTGCAGCACAACCTGGGCCGCGGGCCGTCCAAGGGCGGACTGCGCTACCACCAGGACGTGACCCTCGACGAGGTCCGCGCGCTGGCCATGTGGATGACCTGGAAGTGCGCCGTCGTGGGCATCCCCTACGGCGGCGGCAAGGGCGGTGTGGCGGTCGATCCCAAGCGTTTGAGCCAGCGCGAGCTGGAGCGCCTGACCCGGCGCTTCGCCACCAACATCAGCGTCATCATCGGTCCCGAGAGCGACATCCCCGCGCCCGACGTCAACACCAACCCCCAGGTCATGGCCTGGATCATGGACACCTACTCCATGCACGTGGGCTACACCGTGCCCGGCCGTGGTCACCGGCAAGCCCATCGCGCTCGGCGGCTCGGAAGGCCGGGCCGAGGCCACCGGCCGTGGCGCGGTGGTGACCATCAGCGAGGCAGCCCGCCACGTGGGCCTCGACATCATCGGGGCCAGCGTGGCCATCCAGGGCTTCGGCAACGCCGGCTCGGTGGCGGCCACGCTGCTCGATCAGATGGGCGCGAAGGTCGTCGCCGTCTCCGACACCCAGGGCGGGATCCACGCCGAGGACGGTCTCGACATCGTCGCTGTCAAGGTCTGGAAGGCGGAACACGGTACGGTCGTGGGCTACCCCGGCGCGGAGCCGGTGAGCAACGCGCAGCTGTTGGAGCTGGACGTGGACGTGCTCGTGCCGGCGGCGCTGGAGAACCAGATCACCGTGGCCAACGCCGCCCGCGTCAAGGCGCGCATCGTGGCCGAGGCCGCCAACGGGCCGACCACGCCCGATGCCGACGAGATCCTCCACCGCAACGGCGTCTTCCTCATCCCCGACATCCTGTGCAACGCCGGTGGCGTGACGGTCTCCTACTTCGAGTGGGTCCAGGACCTCAACCGGGACCAGTGGTCCGAGGAGGTCGTCAACAGCAAGCTCACCGCCATCATGGTCCGCTCCTTCGCCGAGGTCGTGGCCATGGCCGAACGCGAGGATTGCGACATGCGCACGGCGGCCTACCTGCTGGCCGTCGACCGGGTCGCCACCGCCACCGCCCTGCGCGGCCTTTACCCCTAGCGGCCAGCGGGCCAGAGCAAGGAGCAGACATGGTCGACCGACTCGATCACGAGGAACAGTTCCTCTTCAAGGAGGAAGTCCTCTCGCTGGCCGAGGCGCTGGCCGAAGCAGGGGCCCTGGACAACGTCGAGGACCTGCTCACCGACGTGATCACCAGCCCCCGCTTCGACTCGGAGGTGTTCACCCTCGAGCGCTCGCTGCAGGTGATGCTCGGCGCCCGGCCCGGGACCACGCTCGTCGGCCTGCTGACCGTCTCGCCGGATGTCTTCGACCAGGTGGCGGAGGTGCGCATCGCGCCCGAGACGCTGGAGCGGCTCCGGGCCTGGCGCGCGCGCTTCGGCCTGGCCATCGACAACGCGCTCAACTTCCTCAACAACCCCGACGGCATCCAGGGCCACGACTTCAGCACGCAGATCGCCAACGTCGATGAGCGACGGGTGCTGCAGGGCCGCCTCACGCTCGTGCGCTACAACAACGAGCCCCAGTTCTTCCTCGCTGACGCCCACGTCTTCTACGGCCTCATCGCGGACATCCTCGAGCAACTGGGTCCGTACACCGACGACGACACCGTGGACGAGGAGACGCTCCTGCGTCTGCGCGAGAGCCTCGATCGCATCGACCGTCGCCTGGCCTCGCGCGGCTGAGCCGGGCGAGGCGCCGGGCTAGGGCGAGACCGCGGAGACGCCCCGCTTGATGAGGGCCATGCGGGCGTTGCCCGGCTTGGTGCCCACGAGCACGTATTCGTAGCGCACGCCGGGACGGAAGCGGGCGATGCGCTGGGCGACCGGTTCGCTCCGCCCGGAGACGCCGGCCGCGACCCCGATGAAGACGCCGGCCGGGGCCGCGCTCTCGGTACGCTCATCGCCCTTGTTCCAGAGCGGGATGAGGCTGGGGAACGGCGACAGGTACTGCTCGTCGACGACCGACCAGACGGAGCCCTTGAGGGAGGCCCCGAACTCCGCGGCGTGACGGATGGCGTAGGCCGAATCGGGCAGGGCCGGTCCCCGCGGCGGGATCTGGCCGAGGAAGGGATCGGTGTTGTCGAAGACGAGCACCCGGGGCGCCCGCCTGGTGACCACCACCGTCTGATCGCTGCCGGGAGTGACCTGCAGGCGCCGCTTGGCGATGAGCGTGCCGGCGCAGGTCTTGCGCCGATTGACCTTGTAGAAACGCAAGACCTTCTTGCCGGTACCGATCACGTCCTGCTCGTAGGTGGCGCCATAGGGCAGCGCCGTGCGCTTCTCCTTCCGTCCGATGCAGACGTCGATCTTCTGGCCCGCCCTGCCGTTGACGATCGCCAGCGTGCCCCGCGCGTCAGAGGCGGCGGCCGGCACGGCCAGGCTGGTCAGCACGAGGGCGGACGCCGCGCCGCCGAGCAAGAGCTTGCGGATACCGTGCATGGATTCCTCCCGTGGCTGCTACGAGGGCTGTGAGACGCCCCGGTTGATGAGCACGAACTGGGCATTGGCGCGGTAGGTGCCCACGAGGATCCACTCGTATCGCCGGCTGACCCTGGTCATGGCCGACCTCTGGGCGAAGGTCACATCCGTGCCGGACTTGGTGGCCCGGACCCGCCAGAGCACGTTCGGCTCGGTGCCGTAGGTGAACTCGTCGCCCTTGTTCCAGACCGGGTCGTCGGCCGGGCTGATGGGCTGTTCGGGGTTGGGGGACCACCAGGTGAAGTGGAGATCGGCCGCGAAGTCGGCGGCGGAGCGCCACCCGAAGACCGCGCTCGTGAGGGGCTCACCCCGAGGCGGGACCTGACCCAGGAAGTAGGGGTCCGTGTTGTCGAAGATGACGACCTTGGGCGCGCGCCGCGTGAGCACGATGGTCAGGTCCGTGCCCGGCGCGACCTCGATCACACGCGAGGCGAAACGCCTGCCGCCACAGGTCCGTGCGTCGTTCCCCTTGAAGAAGCGGATGACCTTCCGGCCGGGCTTGATGACGTTCTTGCGGAAGACCGAGCCGTAGGGCGCATTGGAGCGGAGCTCGCGCTTGCCGATGCAGATATCGACCGCGGCACCGGGCCGTCCGTTGACGATGGCGAGGGTGCCCGTGTCGTCGGCAGCGGCTGCCGGCAGGCCCAGGCTGGCGAGCGCCAGGATGGCGGTCGCGAGGCCGAGCGTTACCTGTCGGGTTCGGGGCATGCGTTCTCCTTGTGGCTCGGGCCGCGGGAGGGGCGGGCAGGCCCTCCGAGCGCACCATCTCGTCGGGCGCACGGTACCAAGCCTCACCAAGTCCGGCAGGGCAGGCCCGCCGCCCCCTCGCCGGTGGCCTCGATCAGTCGAGGAATCCTCCCGTGACCAACTCCCGGCGCAAGCCTTCCGCACCCCGGAAGAGGTGGGCCGCGATGCCGTACGAGCGGGCCGCCACCACGTTGGGCTCGTGGTCATCGATGAAGAGCAGGTCTGCCGCCCGCAGCTGGAACGTGTCCAGCAGGTAGTCGAAGATCTCACGGTCGGGCTTGATCATCTTCACGCGGCCGGAGACCACGACTCCGTCGAAGAGCTCGAGCCAGTCGTACTTCTCCTCCGCGTGCGGGAACATCTCTGCCGACCAGTTGCTCAGGGCGTAGAGCGGTACCCGCCGTTCCTTGAGCTCGTGCAGGATGGCCACGGTGGCGTCGTGCGAGCCGGCGAGCGTTTCGGGCCAGCGCTCGGTGTAGGCATCGAAGATCTCGGCCCAAACGGGGTATCCAAGCTTCAGCGCGGCCATCGCCTCCGCCCATGAGTCGCCCTTGTCGCGCTCCAGGTTCCAGGCATGGTTGAGGACATCGGCGAGCAGGGCCTCCATCTCGGCCTCGCGGCCGGGCATGAGCTCTCGCAGCAGATAGCGGGGGTCCCAGTCCACGAGGACCCCGCCCAGGTCGAAGACGACGGTGTTCACGTCCCCGATGCTACCGGCTCGGCGGCCGTACCCTTCGGTGCATGCGACAGCTCTACCTCGCTGCTACCGGCCGCAACCACGGCAAGACGACACTGGCCCTGGGCCTCCTGGCCGCGCTCATCGACCGCGGCATCTCGACGGCTTTCGTCAAGCCGGTGGGGCAGCGCTACGCCATGGTGGACGACGTGCCCGCTGACGAGGACGCCATCCTCATGAAGGAACTGTTCGGGCTCGAGGACCGCTTCATCGACATGAGCCCGGTGCATCTGCCGCGCGGCTTCACCAAGGCCTTCATCCGCGGGGAGGTGACCGAGGACCTGGCCAGCAAGATCCGTGTCGCCCACCAGAACCTCAGGCAGGGGCACGACGCCCTCATCGTGGAAGGCACCGGACACGCAGGCGTGGGCTCGGTGGTCGGACTCTCCAACGCCGAGGTGGCGGCCATGATGCAGGCCCCCGTGGTCATCGTGAGTGAGGGCGGCGTCGGCCGCCCCATCGATGAGATCGTGCTCAACCAGGCGCTCTTCGCGCAGCGCGGCGTGCCCCTCGTGGGCGCCGTCATCAACAAGGTCGACGTCGAGACGGACCCGTCGCTGCCCGACATCCTGGACCGCGGCCTGGCCCTGCACGGCATCGACCTGCTGGGCATCCTGCCCTACCGACCATTGCTGGCCAACCCCACGCTCTCCATGCTCATCGAGCAGATCCAGGGTGAGATCCTCAGCTCGGGCGAAGACATGGACCGGCTCATCGAGCACATCGCCATCGGCTCGGGCCAGGCTCACCACGTGCTGGAGAAGGTGGGCCCGGGTTCGCTGCTCATCGTGCAGGGCGACCGCTCGGACATCATCGCGGCGGTGATCGCGGCCAACGAGACCGAGCGGCTCCTGCGCGAGTCGCCAGAGCTGGTCGGGCGTCCCGGGGCGAGCCCGCGCTTCGGCCGCGCCCCTGACGATCCCTCCTCGCACTCGCTCTCGGGCATCGTCTTCACCAACGACCGCCGGCCATCGGAGCGGGACATCGAGGCCCTCAGGGCGGCCGGCATCTTCGCCCTGCTCGTGCCCCACGAGATCTACCCCGTGGCCAGCGAGCTGCACCACCTGCTGATCAAGACGCACGTGCAGGACCACCGCAAGATCGAGGTGATCAAGCAGGTCGTGGCCGACTGGTTCGACATCGACGCGCTGCTGGACCGGCTCGACGCCCCGGTCAGGTCAGGCTAGGCGGGTCGTCGCTCAGCTCGGCGATCGAGCGGCGACGCTTGGCAGCGGCGATACGCATGCTCAGTCCTCCCCGCCGATGAGTCGATTGTCGATGAGCCGTGTGGTCCCGAAGCTCACCGCCAGCGACAGCAGCGCTGTGCCGGTGACCCGGTCGAGCTCGGCCAGGGTGAGGGCATCGGCCACCGACACATATTCCACCTGCGCCAGCGGCTCCAGGGCCAGGATCTCCTCCATCAGCGCGCGCAGCACAGGCGCCTCTCGCTCACCTGCCGCATAGGCCTCGGCCGCCGCGGCCAGGGCTCGGCCGAGCACCGGCGCGGCCGCCCGTTCCTGCTCGTTGAGGTGGACGTTACGCGACGAGAGCGCGAGGCCGTCGGGTTCGCGCACCGTGGGGCAGGCGACGACCTCGGTAGGCAGGGCCAGGTCGGCGGCCATGCGCCGGATGACCATCACCTGCTGGGCGTCCTTCTGCCCGAAGTAGGCCCGCTCGGCACCGACCAGCGCGAAGAGGATGGCCACCACCGTGGCCACGCCATCGAAGTGGCCGGGGCGGGCCGCGCCTTCCAGCGGCCGGGCCACCGCGCCCACGCTGACGGTGGTGTCGAAACCCGGGGGATAGACCTCATCGGGGTCGGGCAGCCAGACGATGTCGGCGCCCTCTGCCTCGCAGACCGCGAGATCGGCGGCAGTATCGCGCGGGTAGCGGGTGTAGTCGCCTTCGTCGTCGAATTGGCGGGGGTTGACGAAGATCGTCACGACCGTGGCCGCGTTCTCCCCGCGTGCGCGTCGAAGGAGCGCGCGATGGCCGTCGTGCAGCCAGCCCATGGTCGGCACCAGGCCCACCGGCCGGGCTGCCGAGGCGAGGGCGGCCCGCAGCTCGGCGCGGGTGCGCAGTACCCGGGTCATGGCCTCACGCGTCGAGTCGAACGGCGGCGATCAGAGGTCGCGGTCGAGCGGGATGGAGAGGGGAGATCCGGCGCGGTCGAGCTCGCTGCGTCCCAGGACCTCGTCGAGGACCTCCGGCGACATGGAGCTCGATTCGGACTCCGCCGGGAAATCCCCGCTCAGGACCGCCTCCTGGTAGGCGCGAACCGCCGCCGCCAGGGCGGCCCCGACCTCACCGAAGCGGCGAGCGTGTCGTGGGGTGTGGCCCTGTGTCAGCCCGACGATGTCGGTGATGACCTGGATCTCGCCCGAGGTGTGCGGGCCGGAGCCGATGCCGATGGTGGGGATCGAGAGGCGTTCCGTGATGGCCCGGGCCAGCTCGGCCGGAACGAGCTCGAGCACGACCGCGAAGGCGCCCGCCTCCTGCACCGCGAGCGCATCGGCGATGAGCTTGCGAGCCGATTCCTTGGATCTCCCCTGGACGCGGAAGCCGCCCAGCTGATTGACCGCCTGGGGGGTCAGGCCGATGTGGCCGACCACGGGAATGCCGCTGCTGACGATGGCCTCGATGGTCCGGGCCGAACGCACGCCGCCTTCCAGCTTGATGGCCTGGGCATAGGCCTCGGACAGGAAGCGACCCGCGTTCTCGACCGATTCGTCGATGGACAGGCCGTAGCTGAGGAAGGGCATGTCCCCCACCACCAGGGCGTGCTTGGCGCCCCGGCTCACCGCCCGCGTGTGGTGCAGCATCTCCTCGACGGTCACGCGCACGGTCGTGTCATAGCCGAGCATGACCATGCCCACGGTGTCGCCAACGAGGATGAGCGGGATGCCGGCCTCGTCCACGATGCGCGCGGTGGGGTAGTCGTAGGCCGTGATGGTGGCGAACCGCTGGCCGGCCTCGTACATGCGTGCGATGTCGGCGGTGGTGATGCGGCGGACGGGCTTGGGGTCGCTCATGCCGTCATTCTGCACTGCCCGCGGCACGCAGCGCCGCGATCCGGTCGAGCAGCCGCTCGGCGACCTCCGACTTGGACAGCTGTGGCCAGGCTTCGGGCTCGGCACCGGGCACCACGATGGTGACCCGGTTGGTATCGCTGCCGAAGCCCGATCCGGGCTCGGCGACGTCGTTGGCCACGAGCAGGTCCACGCCCTTGCGGGCGGCCTTCTCCGGGGCTCGTGCGAGCGAGCCGGTCTCGGCCGCGAAGCCCACGATGACCGGCCGTGCGGCCGGTCCGGCACCGGACGCACGGGCCTGCGCCGCAGCCTCCGCCAGGATGTCCGCGGTCGGCTCCAGGGTCAGCTGCAGGCCGTCGACGCGCGGGAGCTTCACGGCCGCCGGCGACGCCGGCCGGAAGTCGGCCACGGCCGCGGCCATGACCAGGGCGTCGGCACCCGGCAGCAGTGTCAGCACGGCCTCCCGCATCTCGGCTGCGGTCTCCGCCGCGATCACGGTGAGGCCGTCGGGCACGGGCACGCTGGTGGTGCCCTTGACCAGCGTCACGCGGGCGCCGCGGGCTGCGGCGGCACGGGCCACGGCCAGGCCCATGCGCCCGCTGGAGCGGTTGCCCAGGAAGCGCACCGGGTCGATGGGCTCGGCCGTGCCGCCGGCGGTCACGAGCACGTGCCAGTCGGCGAGGTCGGTCCGGGCTGGCGTCAAGCGCGGCGGACGGGCCGCGAGGTCTGGCTGGCGGACGGGCCGGTCGGCGACGGCGTCCACCACCGCGGCCACCAGCTGCGGCAGCGGGGCCAGGCGGCCGACACCCTCCTGGCCGGAGGCCAGCGCCCCGTGGCCCGGCTCCACCACCGTGTAGCCGAACGCGCGCAGGCGGGCGACGTTGGCGGTAGTGGCGGGGTGGGCGTACATGTCGCCGTCCATGGCGGGAGCCACGATCACCGGCGCCGAGCTGGCGAGGCAGGTGGCCGTGATGACGTCGGCGGCGAGGCCGTTGGCCATGGCGCCCAGCCAATGGGCGGTGGCCGGCGCCACCAGGATGGCGTCGGCGCTGTCAGCCGCCACGATGTGGCCGATGCGGCGGTCTCCCTGCAGCTCCAACGGGTCGCGCATCACGGCGCGGCCGGAGAGGGCCTCCATGGTCAGAGGCCCGACGAAGTGGGTCGCGGCTTCGCTCATCATGACCTGCACCTCCGCGCCGGCGCGGGTCAGCTCGCGCAACAGCTCGGCCGCCTTGTAGGCGGCGATGGAGCCGGTCACGCCCAGCAGCACCAGGCGGCCGTGGAGCGGTCCCTTGGTCATCGGACACCTCCTGCGGCGGGACGCTCGCGCAGCTGCTCGGCCAGCAGGCCCAGGCCGCGCAGCACGAGGTCGGGGTCGCGCTCGTCGGCGATGGCCGGCAGCCCCGGTCCGGCCGGCTCGCGCCAGGCGGCCTCGGCCCAGCTGGCCGCGCTGTGGCCGCCGGTGACCACGACCCTGGTCGCTCGCTCCGGTGCGCCCGCGCGGTCCAGCTGCGCGTGCATGCGCAGGGCCAGCTCGCGCACGGCTCCGATGTGGCCGAGCACGACCCCGCTGGTGATGGCCGAGGCGGTATCGGTGCCGATGGCCTCGCGAGGGAGCCGCAGCTCGATGCGCGGCAGCCGGGCCGTTCCCTCCGCCAGCGACTCGGCGGCCAGCTCGAGTCCCGGCAGGATGGCCCCGCCCAGGAAGAATCCGTCCTCGTCCACGGCGTCGACCGTGGTGGCCGTCCCGAGGTCGATGATGATGGCCGGGGACCCGAGGAGCTGGGTCGCAGCCCAGGCCGCCACCAGGCGGTCAGGTCCGACCTGGTCGGGGCGGACCAGGCTCGTGCTGATGGGGATGTGGCTGGCGGCGACCACGGTCAGGGGCAGGGCCATCGCCGCTGCCGCCCGCTCCAGGCGCTCGGTCCAGCGATCGACCACGCTGGACGCGATGATGCCCGCGGGTGGTTCGTCACGCGCACCCGCCAGCACGCGCAGGCCATCGAGCAGGTCGTCACCGGTGGCCGCGGACGTGTCGAGTCGCCCCGCGCTGTGGATGGTCGAACCCTCCACGGCCGCGGCCTTGGCGGCGCTGTTGCCGATGTCGATGGCCAGGAACACGTGCCGATGATAGGGCCCCCAGCCGCGGCTCCTCCCGGCGAGTCCGCCGCCGGGTGCGACCTGCGCAGGGGTCGCTTCGGGCCGGGGAGCCTGCGTTACCATCGGTCCCGTCGTCTGCCATGGTCCGTGGCCGGGCTGCAGTGGTTGGGAGGGTGCGTGTCGATCGAGCCGCCGGCGAAGTTCTTCGTCAATGCCGGACTCGTCTCCAACCCCGTCGACATCTACCACCTCCTGCGCCCGCTGCTCCGCCAGACCGTGGCCTACCGCTACCTGCGCGGACGCGAGATCGTCGCCCACGGCACCGGCTGGGTCGAGCGGATCGTGGCCGACCGACCGGACGTCTCCTCCTTCTTCACGCCCCTGTCGATCTGCCTCTCGGTGGCTTCGTGGGAGCACCTCGAGTTCGAGACTCGGCCTGACCAGCTCATCACCTATGAGCTGGTGCAGGGTGACGAGCGCGTGGTGTTGCAGTTCGTGCCGCCCCCGGGCGGCGAGGGCGACGAGGCCGTGCAGGAACCACTGCCCTTCCAGGCGGCGCCGGGCTACATCCAGATGGAGCTCAACGCCTTCGACGGCGCGGAGGCGGCCGAAGGGGAGGGCCCCACGAGCAGCGAGCCCGGCGGCGAGACGAGCGCCGAAGGCTAGGTGACCGCTCGTCCCGTGTAGGATGGCGCCCCCATGTTCGAACGTACCGCGTTGCCCAATGGGCCACGTGTCATCACCGCCCGTCTACCCGGCATGCGCTCGCTGGCCGTGGCCGTCTACGTCATGGTCGGCTCGCGCGGTGAGACCCGGGCCAAGTCGGGACTGGCCCACTTCATGGAGCACATCACCTTCAAGGGCACCCGACGCTGGCCGTCCTCGCGCGAGGTCTCGGACGCGGTGGAGGGCGTGGGCGGAAGCGCCAATGCAGCCACCGACCGCGAGACCACCGTCTACTGGACGCGGCTCCCGGTGCGCGAAGCGGAGCTGGGCCTGGACCTGCTGGCAGAGCTCACGCTCCGGCCATTGCTGCGCAGCGATGACATCGCCCACGAGCGCGACATCATCATCGAGGAGATCCGCTCCTACCGCGACGACCCGGCCCAGTACATCTACAACGTCTGGGACGAGGCCTTCTTCGGTGACGTCCCACTGGGCTGGGAGATCGCCGGGACCGAAGCCTCCGTCCGCGACCTGAGCGACCAGGACATCCGCGGCTTCTGGGCGGCTGGCTATCAGCCCGCCAACATGGTCGTGGCGCTCGCCGGCGACCTCGGTCATGAGGAGGCCGTGAGGCTGGTCGCCCAGGCCTTCGGGACCGGCGGGGCGTCGGTCGCGCCTTATCCGCCCGCGCCGTCCAGCCCGGTGGAGCGATTGCGACTGGAGGATCGCGACACGGCCCAGGCCCACGTCGCCATCGGCCTGCCCGCCCTGCCTCGCGACCACGCTGACCAGTGGACCCTGGACCTGCTCAACACGGTCCTCGGAGACGGCAGCTCCTCACGCCTGTTCCTGCGGGTCCGGGAAGAGGAGGGGCTGGCCTACGACGTGCACTCCTTCCAGACCGATTACGCTGACGCCGGCATGTTGCAGGTGTACATGGGCGTGGACGCGGCCGACGTGGTGCCCGCGACACGTGCCGTGGTCACCGAGCTGGCGCGACTGCGCGACGAGCCGGTGGCCCCGGCCGAGCTGGAACGTGCTCGCAACTACACCGTCGGCCGGCTCGAGCTCCGCCTGGAGGAATCGCGATCGATGGCCTCGTTCCTCGGCAGCCAGGAGGCCCTGCACCAGCGCGTGTTGACGATGGACCAGGTGATGGCCGCCATGCACGAGGTGACGGCTGCTGACATCCAGGCGCTCGCCGCTCGCCTCGTTCGCGAGGAGGCCTTCTGCGCCGCTGCCATCGGCCCCCGCCTGGACGCGTCCGGACTCGAAGCGGCCTTGCGCCTGCCATGAGCGACGAGCGACTCGGCGAGCCTGGTCCTGACCGCGCCGCCTCCCCCTCACCGGGCACGCCGTCCGCGCCGACCCCCCAGCCGGGACCGACCAGTGGAGGACCGACGCTGCCTGCACCCGGTTCCTCGCCGACGCCGCCGCCCGGCGCACGTCCTCCGGCCATGCCGCCACCTGGTCCACGACCGCCCGGGCCACCACCACCACCACCGTGGCCGCCGGGGCAGATCCCGCGGCGCGGCCCGATGCTCCCCGGCGGGGGGATGCCGCCGCCTGGCTCGCTGCCGCCGCGCATGCAGCGACCGTCCCCTCCCGGCGGGGCTTTGCCGCCTCGGCAGGGTCTCCCTCCCGGCGCGATGCCGCATCCGGGCGTCGGCGGCGCGCCTCGCACATCAGCTCCGCCGGTGGCGCCAGCGCGCACGTTCGCGCCGCCACCGGCCACCGCGCCGCCGGGCGCAGCGCCGGCTCGGCCACGCCCCGGTGGCTCTGTGCCCATCAGCGCCCCCGCGGCCACGTCCGACTCGGCGCCCCCCGGACCGACGGCCGACCAGTCGACGGTTGCCGCCCGCACCGCCGACGCGCGCCTGGTGCGGGTGCACGTGCGCGGTGGCCTGCTGAACCTCGCCCGCACCACGCTCGAGAGCATGGCCGGCGCGGGCACGCTCGACCGTGATGCCATGGCCGACCTGGCCGAGGTGCGCTGGCGCAGCGGCGACCTCGAAGGCGCCGTCGATGCCGCCCGGGCGCACCGTGCGCTGGGCGGCGAGGAGCCGATGGCCTTGCTCATCCTGGCCGAAGGCCTCGCCCACAGCGATCAGGCAGAGGAAGCCGGCGCGTTGGCCGGCGAGGTGACCGACCGGATCGGCGGCGCGGTGGACACGCTCTTCGCGCTCGAGCCTCGCAGCCGCGTCTGGCCCGAGGCGGATCCCGGCGCCATGCTCGTCGATGGCGCCGCCCCCGGGCACTGGGGCCTGCTGGTCGGGGGCAGCGAGGTGGCCGCCCCCACGCCCGAGACGTGGCCGCTGGCCGCCCTCCCCGCTCGCTCCGCCATGCCGCCGGTGGGGCGAGGGGGACCGGCCCAGCCCGCCGGGGCCGGCAGCGCCAGCGCCGCCGTCACGGGCGGACGTGCCGCAGGCGAGGAGCTGGAGCTGGCCGAGCGCGCCCTCGCCGCGGGTGACGCGACCGCGGCAGGCGACCGCCTGGCCGTGCTCCTCCGCCTGGACCCGGCATTGGCCCCCGTGATCCTTTCGACCGCTGATGGGGCCGCCGCCGTGATCCCCGCCGGCGACCCTGGCGTCGCAGCCATCCACCTCGTACGCGGCGATGCCTATCGTCTCCTTGGCCGAGACATCGAGGCCACCGCCGCCTACCAGGCAGCCCACCAGGCCCTCTCCGACGGGCCGTCAACGAAGGAGTCCCAGTGAGCGAGCGAACCCTCATCCTGATCAAGCCCGACGGCGTGCAGCGCGGTCTCATCGGCCGCGTCATCGACCGCTACGAGGCGCGTGGCCTGCGGATCGCCGGGCTCAAGCTCATGCAGGCCGACCGCAGCCTGGCCGAACGCCATTACGCGGTCCATTCGGACAAGCCCTTCTTCGCTGGCCTCATCGAGTTCATCACGAGCGGCCCGCTCGTGGCCATGGCCGTGGAAGGCCCCAACGCCATCGAGGTCTGTCGAGCCATCAACGGCGCCACCCGCCCCCACCAGGCCGCTCCCGGCTCCATCCGCGGCGACTTCGCGCTGGAGACGGGCATGAACATCGTGCATGCCTCCGACAGCCCGGACAACGCCGCCACCGAGCTGGCCCTGTGGTTCGATGGGTCCGAGATCCTCGAATACGAGCGCGCGGTCGACGCCTGGATCGTGGAGTAGCCTCCGGCCCCGGCCGCTCAGGGTCCGCCGGCACCGTGCGCCAGGCACCGGCGGCCGCCCATCGTCCTTTCGCTCACACTTCTGCCCGTTCGGCCTGCCCTGCAGGGGCCGGACAGACTCCGCTGGAAGCGCGGGACGCGAGACACTGGAGGCCGCGCTACTGCGCTGCCTCGCCGTCGATGTCGCCCGCAGCCCTTGACAGGCCGGCGGTGAGCTGAAGTCATTTCCCTGAAGGAGGCTCGTAGATACCGTGTCCAGCATCGCGTTCTGGATCATCCCGATCGCCGGCATCGCCGCGGTCATCTTCGCCATCTGGCTCGCCCGCGACGTGCTCTCACGCGACAAGGGACCCCAGGCCATGCAGGATGTCGGTGGAACCATCCTCGAGGGCGCCAACGCCTTCATCAAGCGCCAGTACTCGACCATCGGCATCCTCGCGGTCGTAGGCACCTTCGTGGTGGCCGCGATCATCGCTTTCGTCGACACGGAGGAGGTCGCCGAGACCCCGATCTACGGGGTGCAGCTCGGTCTGCTGACCGGCTTCGCCTTCCTCGTCGGCGCGATCGCCTCCATGGCTGCGGGCATCATCGGCATGTCCGTCAGCGTCCGTGCCAACGTGCCCACCGCCGCTGCCGCTCGCACCAGCCTGGTCGATGCCGTGCAGGTGGCCATGCGCGGCGGGGCCGTCTCCGGCTTCCTCGTCGTGGCCCTCTCGCTGCTCGGCGTGTGGGGCATCTTCGCGGTCTACGAGACCCTCTTTGACGACGTCAGCTACGCGGTGGCCCCGTTCCTCATCGTGGGCTTCGGCTTCGGCGCCTCCTTCGTCGCCCTCTTCGCGCAGTTGGGCGGCGGTATCTACACCAAGGCCGCCGACGTCGGCGCGGACCTCGTGGGCAAGATCGAGAAGGGCATCCCCGAGGACGATCCGCGCAACGCCGCGGTGGTGGCCGACCTGGTCGGTGACAACGTGGGCGACTGTGCCGGCCGTGGCGCCGACCTCTTCGAGTCCACCGCCGCCGAGAACATCGGCGCCATGATCCTGGGCTCGGCCATCTTCCTCATCGCCCAATCCGCCGGCTGGCCGCATCCGGAGGCCTGGATCTTCTTCCCGCTCGTGGTGCGCGCCTTCGGCCTGCTGGCCACCATCGTGGCCTTCCGGTTCGTCCGCGGCCGCGAGGACGAGGATCCCATGAACATCCTCAACCGCGGCTACTGGGCGACCACCATCCTGTCGGTGGTGGGCATGCTCATCGTCAGCCTCGTGCTCCTCGACACGGGCACCTTCCACGGCAACTACGACATCCCCACGTGGGTCTGGTTCTTCCTCTGTGGCGTGGTCGGCCTGGTCACCAGCGTCGCCTTCGTCTACATCACCCAGTACTACACCGCCGGCTCGTGGCGCCCGGTCAAGGACATCGCCGAGGCCTCCAAGACCGGCCCGGCCACCAACATCATCGCCGGCACCGCAGTCGGCTTCGAGACCACCTTCGTGACCGCGCTGGTCATCGGCGTCGCGCTCATCACCAGCTTCTGGCTGGGCGACCAGGCCGGCATCATCGCCGAGGACGGCCGCAACGTCGGCGGTGTCTTCGGCACCGCCGTGGCCACCATGGGCATGCTCATGACCACGGCCTACGTGCTGGCCATGGACACCTTCGGCCCCATCACCGACAACGCCGGCGGCATCGCCGAGTTCTCCAAGGCCGAGGGCTCGGCGCGCGAGATCACCGACAAGCTCGATGCCGTGGGCAACACCACCAAGGCCCTGACCAAGGGCTTCGCCATCGCCTCCGCCAGCCTCGCCGCCTTCCTCCTCTTCCAGGCCTACATCGACAAGGTCAACGTGGCCCTGCTCGCGCGCGACATGCCCATCATGGAGACGGTCAACCTGGCCAATGTCAGCGTCTTCGTGGCGGCCTTCATCGCGGCCATGCTGGTGTTCGTCTTCAGCTCCCTCGCCATCCGTGCGGTGGGCAACGCGGCCGGCGCCATCATCGTCGAGGTCCGGCGCCAGTTCCGGGAGATGCCCGGCATCATGGACTACACCCAGCGACCCGACTACTCGCGCGTGGTCGACATCACCACCAGGTCGGCCCTGCGCCAGATGATCCCGCCCGGTGTGGTGGCCATCGTCACGCCGGTGGCGGTGGGCATCATCCTCGGGTACGAGGCGGTCGCCGGCCTGCTCATGGTCGGCACCATCGTCGGTGTGCTCATGGCGACCTACCTCAACAACAGTGGTGGCGCCTGGGACAACGCCAAGAAGTACATCGAGGCGGGCAACCTGACCGATGACCAGGGCAACGTCCTGGGCAAGGGCTCAGAGGCGCATGCCGCGGCCGTGGTCGGCGACACCGTGGGTGATCCCTTCAAGGACACCGCCGGTCCCTCGCTGCACGTGCTGGTCAAGCTGCTGGCGACGCTGACGCTGGTCTTCGCGCCCTTGTTCATCCGCTAGCTGGTTCATCCGCCAGCTGGCACGATCCGCCTGCCGACCGCGTCCGCGGCCCGCGGGCGCGGAAGGGGGTACCCTCCCTGAGCGGTGACGGCGCCCACCTCGGGCGCCGTCCGTCCATGGGAGGGTGAGTCACGGAGATCCTGGAGGCCATCTTCATCGGCATCGTGCAGGGTCTGACCGAGTTCCTGCCGGTGTCGTCCTCGGCCCACCTCATCGTGCTGCCGCGCATCCTGGGCTGGGACTCGCAGCTCATCAACAGCTCGACCTTCGTGGTCATGCTGCACATGGGCACCCTCGCTGCGCTGCTGGTCTACTTCTGGCGCGACGTGGTCGTGCTGGTGCACGCCTTCATCGACCTCCTCCGCGAGCGCTCCTTCGGGAGCGATCCCGATCGCAAGCTGTCGCTGGTGCTGGTCCTGACGGTCATCCCCGCAGCCATGCTGGGGGTGATCCTGGAGCGGCCCATCGAGGACTTCTCCCACGATGCGGTCATCGCCATCCCGTTCGTGCTCGTGGTCGGTGCCTTCGTGCTCTGGCTCGCCGAGCGTGTGGGCACCCGTACGCGCGACCTGCGACAGGCCGACCTCGGCGATGCCCTGGGCATCGGGATCGCCCAGATGTTCGCCCTCTTCCCCGGCATCAGCCGTTCGGGCATCACCATCGCGGCGGGCCTCTTCCGCGGCCTGACGCGTGAAGCAGCCGCACGGTTCGCCTTCCTCATGGGCATCCCCATCATCGCCGGCGCCGGCCTGTGGAAGGCCCGCCACATCGTCACCGGCGAGGCCGGCGATGTGAACCTGGCCGTGCTGGCCGCGGGCATGATCGCGGCGGGTGTCTCCGGCTGGCTGGCCATCCGCTTCATGCTCACCTACCTGCGCGACCACAGCCTGGGCATCTTCATCGCCTACCGCCTCATCGCCGCGGTCGTCTTCCTCGTGCTGCTCGCGATCAACACCTGAACGTGGCCCGGAACGGTACCAACGAGCTGCTCAAGCGGGCTCGCCAGCAGGCCATCGCGGACGTCGTGCGCGCCCGCCAGCTGCGCACCCAGCGGGAGCTGGTGGCGGCGCTCAAGGACAAGGGCTTCAGCGTGACCCAGGCCACGGTCAGCCGCGACATCTCCGAGATGGGCCTGCTCAAGGTGCGTGTCGATGGCGCCCTGGTCTACGCCCTGCCCTCGGCCGACGCGGCCGTCGAGTTGGGCGGCGAGCAGCGCCTGCGACAGCTGCTCCATGACCTGCCGGTCGACGTGCACGAGTCGGGCACCATGCTCGTCATCCGGGCGGTCCCTGGCACCGCGCACGCCATCGCTGCCGCCCTCGACCGGGCGCAGTGGAAGGGCGTGCTGGGTACGATCGCCGGCGACGACACGCTCTTCGTGGCCTGTCCCGACCATGTCCGCCTGCGCCGGGTCAAGAGCCGCCTGCTGCGCCTGGGCCGCTGAGGCCACCACACCCAAGGAGGATCATGACGCCGTCCGTTTCCAGCCGCATCGTCATCCGCGACGTCTCGGTCATCGATGCCACCGGCCGCGAGCCGCAAGGGCGTACCGACGTGCTCGTGGAGGGCGGGCGCATCGCCTCGGTCGGCGCCGTCGGGGAGCTCGCGGCGGACGTGCCGGTCGTCGATGGCGCGGGCGCCACGCTGCTGCCGGGGCTGACCGATGCCCACGTTCACTTCGCGCTCATCGGTACCCGCGGCGACCACGGCACGGACACCTGGATCACCCACGTGCTGAAGGTGGCCGCCTTCATCGAGGGCGCTTTGCAGGAGGGCTTCACGACCGTCCGGGATGCCGGGGGCCTGGAGCCGGCGTGGGCGGCAGCGGTCGCGGCCGGAACGCTCGCTGGTCCGCGCATCCTGCCAGCCGGCTCGGCCATCAGCCAGACCGGCGGCCACGCCGATGACCGCCAGCGGCACGAGGCGTTGCATCACGGCCACACCATCCCGGGACTGGTGGCCGCACACGAGATCGCGGACGGCGTGGACGAGGTGCGCCAGGCCGCCCGCGAGCAGCTTCGTCGAGGTGCCTCCCAGATCAAGCTGATGGCCTCTGGCGGGGTCATCAGCCCCACCGACCCGCTCGATTCGCTGCAGCTGTCGGTGGCTGAGATCGCGGTGGCCGTGGAGGTCGCACGCAGCTGGGGCACCTATGTCATGGCCCACTGCCACACCACGCCGGCGGTGGAGATGGCGCTCGATGCCGGCGTCCGCTCCATCGAGCACGGCTCCCGCCTGGAGCCCGCGACCGCGCGGCGCATGGCCGCGGAGGGTGCCTTCATGGTGCCCACGTTGCAGACCATGGAGTCGTTCGTGGCCCACCCCGACCGCATGGGCCTGGCGCCGGAGAAGCTGGCGCTCATCAGCAGCTTCATCAAGGAGGCGTACCACTCGGTCGAGGTCGCTCGCGAAGCCGGCGTGAAGCTCGCCAGCGGCTCCGACGTGGTCGGCCCGTGGCAGGGTCGTCGTGGCGAGGAGCTGGTGTACAAGGCGCGGATCCTGGGTGCCCACGGCGCCATCATCAGCGCCACGCGCACCAACGCCGAGCTGTTCATGCTCGACGACGAGATCGGCACGATCGAGCCCGGCAAGCGCGCCGACCTGGCGCTCGTGAAGGGCCAGCCACTCGATGGCATCGGACTCGTGGCCGACCCTGAGAACGTGACCGTCGTGCTGCAGGGCGGGACCGTGGTCAAGGATCGCGAGGGCCGGATCGATCGACGGCAGACGGCGTGACGACGCCGACGCGCGGCGATGGGATCGTTCACGGCGGTGTACAATCCGCCTCCTGAACGGCGCTCCGATTCGTCAGTTCTCAGGGGTGAGCCGGCCGCCGCTCGGGTTCCCCGTCTGACGACCCGGTTTCGACCTACTTTGCTGCGCGCCCCAAGAGGGGCGCTTCTATCTCGAGGGTCCACGTTGAACGCGCACAAGCCCGAATATCTCTCGGCCGAAGGTCTCCAGAAGCTCAAGGCCGAGCTCGACGAGCTCACGAACGTGAAGCGGCCGGAGGTCGCCCAGCGGATCCACGACGCCAAGGAATACGGCGACGTCACGGAGAACGCTGAGTACGAGGACGCCAAGAACGAGCAGGCCTTCGTCGAGGGCCGCATCCAGACGCTGACCGCGATCATCAAGAACGCGGTCATCATCGACGAGAAGCCCTCGCGCTCCTACGTGCAGATCGGCTCCACGGTGACCCTCGAGGGCGAGACCGGCAAGGAGAAGTACACCATCGTCGGCGCCGCCGAGGCGGCACCCGACCAGGGTCGCATCTCCAATGAATCGCCCGTGGGCCGGGCACTGCTGGGCAAGAAGAAGGGCGAGGCCGTGACGGTCTCCGTCCCGGCCGGGGACTCCACCTACACCATCGTCAGCATCCGCTGACGCCGCACCGCCGGACGGTCGGACGGCTCCACCCCAGCCCGTCCCCGTCGGGAGAGGGGACCACGCATGTTCTGGGCTGATGAGCTGGCCGCGCGCTTCGACGGACCGCAGATCGTCAACGATTCCAAGACTCCGTCCGGCACCGTCCACATCGGCTCGCTGCGCGGCGTGGTCCTCCACGACGTCATCCACCGGGCGCTGCTGCAGGCGGATCTGCCCAGCCGCTACCTCTACGGCGTGGACGACCTGGACCCCATGGACTCGCAGGCGCTGCTGACCCCTGATGCGGTCGAGCGCTACATGGGCGTGCCCCTCGCGCACGTGCCGGCTCCGGAGGGCAGCACCGCGAGCAGCTACGCCCGCTACTTCGTGGGCGAGCTCTTCATGGGTACCTTCGAGGGCCTGGGTGTGCATCCGGAGATCTACTGGATGAGCGAGCTCTATGGAGATGGATCCATGGACCCCTACATCCGCGCCGCCCTCGACCGGGCGGAGGTCGTGCGCGACATCTACCTGAAGGTCAGCAACGTGGAGCGTGCGCCCGGCTGGCTACCGGTGAGCATCATCTGCGAGAGCTGCGGCCGCATCGGCACCACGCTGGCCACCGACTGGGATGGCCGCACCGTGGCCTACGAGTGCAAGCCCGACTACGTGTCCTGGGCTACCGGCTGCGGCTACAAGGGCCGCGTGGAGCCTGCGGGCGGCCGGGCCAAGCTGCCGTTCAACGTCGACTGGGCCGCCAAGTGGAGTCACTTCGGCATCACCATCGAGGGTTGTGGCAAGGACCTCGGGACCAAGGGCGGCAGCCGCGATCGCAGCGAGGCCATCAGCCGCCGAGTCTTCGACCGTGAGCCGCCGCTCAACGTGGTCTACGAGTTCCTCAACGTCGGTGGGCGCAAGATGTCCACCTCCAAGGGCTCGGGCGCGGCCGCCCACGAGATGGCCGTCCTGCTGCCGCCAGAGCTCATACGCTTCCTGTTCCTGCGCCACAAGCCCAAACGTGCGCTCGATTTCGACCCCGCTGGCGATGCCATCCCCGGTCTCTTCGACGAGTTCGATCGCCTGGCCGCTGCCGTCGACGACCAGCAGGTGCGCGGCGAGCTGCCGGCTGACTTCGAGCGCATCTTCCGCCTTTCCCTGGTGGATGCCGAGGCTGATCCAGCCGCGGCGGCCGCCCGCTTCCGGCCGCCCTTCCGGCACCTGACCATGCTGGTCCAGGTCCCCGGCGTGGACCTCGAGGCCCGCATGGCCGTAGAGAAGGGTGCTCCCCTCGATGAGACCGAGCTGGCCATCCTGCGCGAGCGTGCGGACGTGGCGCGAGCGTGGCTCGACGGCTGGGCTCCCGAGCGCTACCAGGTAGCGGTACGTGACGACCTGCCCGCTGAGGCGGCCGGGCTGACCGAGGTGCAGGCGCTCTTCCTGTCCGACCTGGCCGCAGGCGTAGCCAGTGAGCAACCTCGCAGCGGCAACGCCTGGCAGGACCTCATCTATCGCGTCGGCCAGGCGCGCGGCGTGTCGTCGCGCGATGCCTTCGCCGCCGTCTACGCGGCCTTCCTGGGGCGTCCCAATGGCCCTCGAGCAGGCTGGCTGCTGGCGAGCCTGGAAGAGCCGTTCGTGCTCGAGCGCCTGCAAGCTGCCGCGGCCGCCGCCACCGGGGAAGGGGTCCCCGGATGACCGTGGGCCCAGCCAGGCTTCGTGAAGAGGCCGATATCATCCGCCACGGCTGCGTCGCCAAGGGTGAAGACCCCGCGCTCGTGGACCAGGCGCTGGTCATCGACGGCCAGCGTCGCGAGCTGCTGGGCAAGACCGACGCCATGCGCGCCCAGAAGAAGCAGATCTCCGAGTCCATCGGTATCGCCATCAAGGGCGGTGAGGATCCCAAGGGCGCCCGTGTGGCCCAGCTGCGTGAGCAGTCCAACTGGATCGGCGCGGAGCTGAGCGGCATGGATGGCCAGCTGGCCGAGGTGAGCGCGGCGCTCGACGACCTGTTGCTGCGCATCCCCAACCCGCCCGACCCGGACGTGCCCGTCGGTGGCGAGGAGGCGAGCATCATCGTGCGCACGTGGGGCGAGCCCATGACGCCGCACGAGGAGCCCGCGGCCGACGGCCAGCCCGCGTGGGTGCGCAAGCCGCACTGGGACGTGGCCGAGGCGCTGGGCATGTTCGATCTCGCCGCCGGGGCCAAGATCACCGGCTCCGGCTGGCCCCTGTACAAAGGCGCCGGGTCCAAGCTGCAGCGGACGCTCATCGACTTCTTCCTCGACCTGCATACCACCGAGCACGGCATGACGGAGGTCTGGCCGCCGGTCGTAGTCAACGAGGATTCCGCACGCGGGACCGGACAGATCCCCGACAAGGAAGACCAGATGTACGTGGTCACGCGCGACGAGTTCTATCTCGTGCCGACCGCGGAGGTACCGGTCACCAACATCCACCGTGACGAGATCATCGAAGCGGACGATCTGCCCATCTACTACGCGGCCTACTCGCCGTGCTTCCGCCGCGAGGCCGGCGCGGCCGGCGCCAAGACCCGCGGCATCCTGCGCGTACACCAGTTCGACAAGGTGGAGATGGTGGCCTTCGTCAGGCCGGAAGACTCCAACGACACTCTCGAGTGGATGACCGCCCGGGCGGAGGCCTGCCTGCAGCGGCTGGGCCTGCCCTATCGGGTCAAGCTCATGGCCACCGGTGACATGGGCTTCACGCAGGCCAAGAAATACGACCTGGAGGTCTGGGCGCCGGGCGTGGAAGACTGGCTGGAGGTCAGCTCGATCTCCAACTTCCGCGACTACCAGGCGCGCCGCATGCAGATCCGCTACCGCCCGGAGAAGGGTGCCAAGCCGGAGATCCTGCACACGCTCAACGGCTCGGGCCTCGCCCTCGCGCGCGTGGTCGCGGCCATCCTGGAGGTCTATCAGCAGGCCGACGGCTCGGTGCTGGTGCCGGAGGCGCTCCGCGCCCGGCTGGGAGAGCGCATCAGCGCCGACTGAGAGCCCGTTCGATGATCGTGGCCGGCATGACACTCACCGACGAGCTCCGCTCGCAAGGGCATCACCTGCCCGGTGGTCACGAGTTGACCACCCTCGCCGAGCGACCCGACCAGCACCACGCCGTCGAGCGTTTCGGCTCATCGGTGTGGCCGGAGTTCATGCTCAAGGACGCCGTCTCCGAGCGGCTCTGGCCACGCCTGGCACCTGGACCCCAACGTCTGGGTCATCCACGACCTCGCCTGAGTCGCAGCCGGCGCGACGGCGCGCGGCGGGTCAGCCGGCCGGACTGGCCTCCGGCGTGAGCGTCGGGGCGGGCGTGGGTGAGGGGGTCGGCTCGGGTATGAGGCTCGCGAGTGCGGCGTGCGTGAGCTTGTCAGCCAGGCCTTGCACGCTCACCCGACCGAGGTTCGTGAGGATCACCACGTCGAGGTCTTCCACCGGCAGGCGATACATGATCGAGACGAAGCCGCGCAGCGAGCCACCATGTCCGACCCCGGCTCGGCCATCCAGCCACGCTCGACGCATGCCCAGGCCGTAGCCGGACGAGCGATGGAAGGTCAGCATCATCGCCAGCGAGCGCGGTGAGAGCACCCGGCCGCCCAGGAGCGCGTCCTGCCAGTCGGAGATGTCACGCACCGACGAGACCATGGCACCGGCCGCATGCGCGACCGTCGCCGCGGAACGGTTGGGCCGGTAGCGGGAGCCGTCGGCGAAGCCGCTCCAGCGGCTGCCCAGCCACCAGTAGCCCTTGGCCGGTAGCCGGCCGACGCGCTCGCGGCCCTGGAAGTAGGTGTCGGTCAGTCCCAGCGGCTGCAGGAAACGGCGGCGGATCTCCCCGGCCACGTTCCGCCCGGTGATCTTGCGCACGATCTTGCTGAGCAGCACGTAATTGGTGTTGGAGTAGTGGAAGCAGCGGTTGGGCCGGCAGTAGCGGGGGCCCGTCAGGGCCAGGATCTCTCGCGTCTTCCAATAGTGGTGCGGCCGGCCGAAGACTTTGCGCTCGTAGCGGGGATGGGCGAAGTAGTCGTAGATGCCACTGCGGTGGTTGAGCAGCATCCTGACGTTGATCTTGTCGGCCTTGGGGTACGTCGGGAGCCAGCGGTCGACGGTCCAGCCCAGCTGGATGCGGCCCTCGTCGCGAAGCTGCAGGACCAGCGCGGCCACGAACGTCTTGGTCAGGGAGCCGACCGCGAACGGGGTGGAGCGACGGACGTCGCGACTGTTGCGACCGAGGATGGCGCGACCGGAGGTGCCGATCCAACGGGAGCCATCGGGCATGCGCACCGCGGCAGCCACGCCAGGTGCGTGGTGCGTCGCCCGCCATCGGTCTAGGCGCGTCTGGAGGGTCGCGGCGAGCTCCGGTTCCACACCCGCGCTGACCGGGCTGGGGACCGAGCCGAGCAGCATGGCCAGACTGAGCAGCACGAGCAGCGCGCGAGGCAAGGTTCGGGAGGTCACGGCGCGGCCGAGCATACCGCGGCTTCGGCTTCGGGTGGTGCGCTGCTATCCTCGCCGCGTCGGGAGAGGTGGCCGAGTGGTTGAAGGCAACGGTCTTGAAAACCGTCGGGCGTGCAAGCGTCTCGTGGGTTCGAATCCCACCCTCTCCGCCAGGATCGCGCGTGAAGCTGGCCGAAGCATGCTCCGAGGGCCAGGCGAGGCGGTGTAGGGTGCTCTGGCCGCGATCGAGCGGCGTGTCGTCCCATCGGGCCACCACGGCGCCATGGGCCGCTGCCAGGCAGACTGCAAGGAGGAGGACGCCATGAGGAAGCGCGCTGGACTGCCGGCGGCACTCGCGCTGCTGGCGGTGATCGTGGGGAGCCAGGCGGTGGCCCAGGAGCCCTCGCCGGAGGCCACACCGCTGGCTACGCCGCTGTCCGCCCCGGCGGACTTGACCCTCCTGCTGCCTCGCTCGGTCGGGGCGCGGACACTCCAACCGAGCGACCAGCTCGATGGTGCGGCCATCGCGGAGCGCGTTGGCCTCGCGTCGCTGCAGGACCTCCTGCTCCCGCTGCAGAAGGAACTGGCTGACGTGCGCTTCGCGGAGGCCGTGGGCGAGGACCTCATCATCATCGCCGTTCGCATCGACGGCGTGGACCCCGAACCGCTGCAGGAAGACCTCCTGGCCACCTTCGGGTTCAACGGCCGCGCCCTGCCGAACGGCATCACGCTCAGGCCATCGACGGTCGAGGGGCGTCCGGTCGGTGAGGTCGTGGACGAGGACATGCCGGGACCATGGGCCTCGAAGCCGTGGGGCTGGACCTTCACCCGCGGCGACGTGTTCTTCGCCGTCTTCGGCATCCTGCCCCTGGATGGCTTCGACATCGAAGACGTGCTGGCCCAGGTGCCGGAGGGCGCCAGCGGTGAAGCCGATGCGGGTGAGCGCGCCTCGTCCTGACCGCGCCTCGCCCCCACCTACCCCGACCCGACTCCGACTTCGACCTGGCCGCTCAGTCGTACCAGCGGTCGGGGCAGGAGCCGGTGGACCGACGAGCGATCTGGTCGAAGCTGATCATGTCGGTATGCAGGACGTCGTTGTCGAACCGGTCCCAGCCGTAAAGAGCGGACCACGTGACGGACCCGGGCCGACGTGGTCGTCGCCTTGGTCGAACCAGTCGAGCCGGCTGATGAGACGGATCTCGGCCTGGCCCTTCGGCCCCTTGACGGGTAGCAACCTGGTCGGGAACGACTTGGTGAACCCGACCGAGACGGTTCGGCGGACCTTCTCGATCGGCCTGATCGTCTTCCACCCGCCTGTGCCGGACCTGGCCTGCACCAGCGTGCGCCAATCGACCCAGCCGACCTGGCCGACCGAGCTGGGGAAGTCCACCCGCGGGCCGCGGGCCATGAGGTACTCGAGCTTCGAGCCGGCCGCGGGGTACGCGCACAGCGTGCTCGGATCCGCATCGCATCCTGCAGGTGTCCTGCATAGCCCCATCTTGGGGCCTGCGCCAGCCAGGGTCGCACGGACCGCGGCGTCAGGCGGTGACCGTCAGCGTCGCCTCCATGCCGCGCTCGAGATGGTCGTTGAGCATGCACACGATCCGGTACTCACCCGGGTCGAGAGTGACCGTCAGGTCGCGCTCCAGACCGGGGATGAGCCCCTCGACCTCGTCGATGACCCGGTCGCCCTGGAAGATCTCGAACTCATGCTCTTCCTGGCCGTCGTTGCGCACCGTGAACGTGACCTCGCCGGCCGGGACGGTCACGTTCTCCGGCGAGAAGGCGTACTCGGTGGCCACGATGTCCACGTTCGAGGCTGACTGGCTGGCCGTCTCCTCCGGCTCGTCACCACCGCATGCGACGACGAGCGGCACGACGGCGACCAGGGGCAGCGCAAGCAGGATCGAGCGAATGGACATGGGACCTCCGGAGATGAACACGCGGCCGAGGGCTAGGCGCTGGCCGGCTGCCGCCGGAGTTGCCACCGGCCGTCGAAGGCGAAGAGGGTGAGCACGGGCACGACGTAGGCGAGATACGAGGCGACCTGCAGTACCGACGGCGACGAGCGGTAGCCGAACAGGCCGGCCAGGACGGAGCCCAGGGGTGAGTTGTCCGGCAGGGTCGCGCCGATGTCGAAGGCCGCGGGGCTCGCCGGCAGCAGGCCGGCCTCGGTGAACTCGGCCACCGCGTACATGACCAGTCCGCCCGCGACGAAGATGAGCACCACGCCGGTCCAGGTGAAGAACCGCCCCAGGTTGATGCGCACGCCCATGGCGAAGATGGCCCAACCCATGGCCGCCGCGACACCCAGGCCGATCAAGCCGCCGAGGAGCGCGGGACCGGTATCGCCGCGCGAGGTGAGCACCGCGAGCAGGAAGAGGACCGTCTCGATGCCCTCGCGGATGACCGCCAGGAAGGCCAGGCCCACGAGCGCGAGGGCGGTGCCGCTGGCGATGGCCGCCGCCAGGTGGCCCTCCAGCTCGCCCTTCAGGGACCGGCCCTGGCGACGCATCCAGAAGAGCATCCAGGTCACGATGACGACGGCGGTGATGGCGCCGATGCCCTCCAGGGTGGCCTGCAACTGCAACGGCAGGCGGCCCACAGTCGCGACGACCGCGACACCGAGGCCGATGCAGAGCACGACCGCCAGCAGGACGCCGGCGGCGACCGGGCGCAACAGGTCACGCCGGCCGACCTTCACGAGGTAGGCGGCGATGATGCCCACGATCAGTGCAGCCTCGAGGCCTTCGCGCAGCGTGATGAAGAAGGTGGCGGTCAAACCGAACCTCGTGCGGGGTGACGGATGCAGCAACCCTAGGCTGCCTGCTATCGCCTGTCAAGCGCCCTTGTCACGCTGGTTCAGGTACACCGGATGCGGACACGCAACGGTGATATCAGAGCGGCTCGACCCGGCTCTCGGAGATGCCCACGCGACGGCTGACGTTGAGCGCCAGCAGGGCAGCCCCCACGCGTGCCGCCGCCTGACCGTCGAGGTCATGGCCGAGCAGCGTCTCGATCCGCTCCAGGCGATAGGCCACCGTGCGTGGCGCCAGGTGCAGGCGCCGCGCGGCCTCGCGCACGTTCTGGCGAGAGCCCAGGTACACCGCCAGCGTCTCCACCAGCTCCTCGCCCATGCGCGGGTCCGCCAGCAGCGGCCCCAGCTCGCGATCGATCAGCTGCCGCAGGAGCTGCTCGTCGAGCAGGAACGTCGTCTCGAGCGCCAGCTCGCCAGGATCATCCAACCAGCCCCAGCGCCCGAGCGCCTCCGCCACGGTCGCGCTGTACTCGACCTCGGCCAGCCGCTCCGCCAAGGGCTCGACGCCCTCGACCGGCCCGCTGTCCACGGCCACGAAGTGCTCGCCGAGGACCTCCACCAGCGATGCTCGCAGGCGACGCTCGCCGGACCACGTGGCGCGGCTGAAGACGAGGATGTGCGCGCGCCACTCGAGCACGACCGGCAGCCGGATGCCGGGCTTGTCGTGATGGTTGGGCTGCGGCACCCGCACGCGCCGCTCCAACTCGTCCACCAGCGCCCCGACCTCGTGCTCCTCCGGCCCCTCCGCATGGATCACCACCAGCCGGTAGGGGTCGCCCACCGCGAGCCCGTTGCGTTCTGCGCGCAACCGGATGCGGGCGCGGTCGGCCGGTGTGGCCCGCGGGGCCGTGAGCAGGTCCTCCAGGACGGCCCGCCGCCGCTCGGTGTGGGCCGTGGCCAGCTCCAGCTCCACGCGCACGTAGCCCTCCGAGATGGCCGCGATCACGTCGTCCATGCCGCGCAGCAAGCGATCGGCGAAGTCAAGGATGACTGAACGCTCGATGTGCTCGGCATGCATGACCGCCTCCCAGATGGCCCAGTTGAGCGAGAGGTACGCGTCGTAGACCTTCTCCGAGGGTGCGCCCTCGCGTGCCAGGGCCATGCCCCGATCACGCCACTGGCCCAGACGCTCGGCCGAGGGAGCGCGTTCGGAGACCAGGTCGAGGATCTGGTCGAAACCCCAGGCCAGGCGCTCGGCGCGGATGCCGGTGTCGGCGACGGCGACCTCCACGATCGGGCCCTTCTGCGTGCGCAGCAGCGCGTAGAGCTCCTCGCGCATCTCCTCGACCGAACCGTTCGAGCCCGTCATCCGCGCCTCCGATCGCATCGGTGCTGCACCGTCGTCGGCATCGTACGGCTCGGGCCCTGCCGATGCTGCCTCGTTACTGCAAAATCCTGACATGCCGGAGATGCGCCTGACGATACGGCCGACTCGCCTTGATGAAGCCGCGGCGCTGCCGCCGATCGAACGATCCGCGGCGACGGCCTTCCTCGCCCTGCCGGACCTGGCCTGGGTGGCCACCGACGACACCCTGACCGCCGAGGTGCACCGCCACTTCATCGAGCTGGGCGGGTCATGGGTCGCCCTGGCGGACGAGCGCATCGTCGGGTTCGCTTGCGCCGAGCGTTACGACGACGATCTGCACCTGTGGGAGCTGGCCGTCGAGCGCCCATGGCAGGGTAGGGGCGCGGGTACAGCCCTCGTTCGCGTTCTCGTCGAGCACGCCCAGCAGCGGCGACTCCGGCGAGTCACGCTGACCACCTTCCGCGACGTGCCCTGGAACGAGGCCTTCTACCGCAGGCTCGGGTTCCGGCTGCTGGCCCGGGAGCAGCTCGACCACCGCCTGGCCTACGTGCTGGACCTGGAGTCCCGGCAGGGCCTGCCGCTCGAGCGGCGCTGTGCCATGGCGCTCGTGGTCACCGCCCGGAAGGCGCCATCTCCCTGACAGTCGCTACCATTCCCCTCGATGCCTGATCCGCTCATCTGCGTGCGCATGCTGTGGGCTCGTCTTTCTCGGCGACCCACGTCCTCGGCGAGTCCGGGCGACGCGTGCTCGTGGGAGGCGATGCGTGCGGTCTACCAGGAGCAGGCCGAGCGTGGTGATCCCGATGCCGTCCGCGGGCTCGAGCTGATCGAACAGGATCGCTGGCCGAGCAGCGGCCGGCCGCGGGGGCGCTAGCGGGAGCGGGCCATGACCGACCTGGGCAGGGGCGTGGGCAAGGGCATCGGCAGCTGGGCAGCTGCCTGCTCTCGGCGCTCGCCCTGCTCGCGGCCATCCTCGTGGCCGTGGCCCTGGTGGTCACGCTGGCGGTCCCGGCCCTCGGTGCCGATGCGCCGACCGCCATCAGCACGATCAAGGGCAAGGCCTTCCAGATGGCGGGCACGCGCGTGGCCTCCACGCTCACCCGCTTCGCCGATCCCGCGGACGACCAGCGATACCTTGACGGAGCGCCTGCGCCAGATGGCCCAGCCTGGACGGACCTGACCAGGGTGACGATGTCCACGGGCAAGACCCCGCCCAAGCTCCTCACGCAGATGGGGACGGACTATCCGCCTGGCGCGCGAGGGGTCTTCTACGGCACGGGTGAGACCCCCGTGCGCAAGGACAAGATCGTCTTCCTGGGGATCCAGATGGCCGGCAAGATGCCGGCCGATTCGCTGGGGCAGCAAGTGGAGATCGGCTTCGCCGGCAAGGCTGCCTCGCCCGTCCAGGCCGGCACCGAGCTGACGACCTGGGCAGGTACGCAGAGCTTCACCCTCGCGGGGCGCTTCCAGGATGGCGGGTACTACGCGGCGGCCACCGATGTCAGCGGACGTGATCCCAGCATGGAGCTGGCAGCGGAGGAGTACTACGGCACGCCCACTGGCGCCTTCGGTTTCTACCAGCCGGGCAGATCCACCTGGTACGTGATCCTGCCGCGAGCCGGCGACACCGCCGCCATCACCGTCAGCGTGCGCAGCACCACCCCGGCCGGCAACCTCATCGACCGGCTCGACCTGCCCGGTGGCGGCCATTTCATCGACCTGCGCGATCCCACCGGGGGCTTCAAGCCCAGGTCGAAGGGTGCGCTCATCAGCTGCCGTGCGCTGGAGACCTTCTCGGCCGACTCCGGTGTGGGCACGGGCGACCCGGGCATGAACCTGGTGCGCTACAGCGCGGGCATGCAGAACACCCAGCGGGCCGAGACCGTGCTGGGCTCGGCCATCGAGGCGACGGGCTCCGTCCCGGTGGCCGTCAGCGAGGTCGGGGTCGAGGGTGCGCCGATGGCCGTCGAGGGCGAGCTGGCGGTCTCGTCGACCGGCGCGGCGGTGTCGCTCAGCTTCGAGGTCCCCGACGGCCAGTGGACCTTCGCCCTCGCTGATGGCCTCGAGCTCAAGACGCCGTCGGGGGAACGCATCGTCGATCACACCAGCCTGACCGGGCCGGCCGGCGTGCGCGTCGGCCCGGGGCTCGATGGCTTCGTGGCCGGCGATCGGGGCTGCCTCAGCTCCTCGAGCGGCGAAGCCGCGGCGACCGCGGGGGAGTCGTCGGTGCCGAGCGAGAGCCCGGCCGCGACGGGATAGCGCCTCCCGCTACGTCTTCATGAGGTAGGGGAAGAGGCGCATCTTGAGCTCGTTCGGCGGCAGCGCCCCCACGATGCGGTCGACCACGCGCTCGCCCTTGATGACGATCATGGTCGGGATGGAGCTGGCGTCGAACTGCCGGGCCAGCCCCGGGTTGTCATCGACGTTCACCTTGACCACCTTGATCCGTCCCGCATATTCGCGCGAGAGGTTCTCCAGCATCGGACCCACCACTCGGCAGGGGCCGCACCACGGCGCCCACAGGTCCACCAGCACGGCCACGGACGAGCGAGCCTCGTACGCGAACGTGGCGTCGGTCGCGTTCACCAGCCAGGGCAGGGGCTTGCCGCAGGCACCGCAATGGGGCGAGCCCCGCTCCGCGGGACGGATCCGGTTCTTCTTGCCGCACTCGGCACAAAGCAGCGTCGACACGGGTCCGGCTGGTGCCGTTCCGCCGGCCGTGGTCCTGGCGTCGGTCATGGTGCCTACAGGATACGGTCCGGGACGCGCGATCGCCTGCGTTCGGAGGCCGGACCTCAGTCGCCGCCGCGGAGCTGATAGCGGGACAGGCGCCAGGTGGCCAGGGTCACCGCGACCACGATGAAGAGGGCCAGGATGACCAGGCCCTGCTCGTAGCTCAGACCGTCCCTGCTCGGGCCCAGGCCCGTCCACTCACGTCCCAGGGCCAGCGTGGCCTGGCGCACGGACAGCATGCGCGTGCCCTCCAGCAGTCCGCCCAGCACGCCTTCCCACAGCATCACGTAGGCCAGGCCGATGGCCAGAGCCCGCGTGGTGAACGCGCTCAGGGCCAGGAACAGGGCCACGTAGGCCACCCCGCCCAGGGCAGAGGCTACTCCGAAGGCCGTGCCGGCTCGGACCAGGTCGTTGCCGCCGAGGCTGGCCGCCAGCCCGGTGGCCACCGACGAGGCGAAGATGAGGGCCGCGGTCAACCCGGCCGCCACGGACACCTTGGCCACCACGATCCGGGAGCGTCGCACCGGCTTGGTCAGGAGGTAGACGACCGTGCCCTCCTCCAGCTCCGAGCCGAGCGCGGCCGTGCCGAAGACGAGCGCGATGAGCGGCAGCACCGTGGTCACGATGAGCAGGTTGAAGTTGTCTGCCTCCACCACCCGGTGCCCAGCGCCCGCGGCCAGGCCCACGAGCAGCACGGGTACCGCTGCGAGGGCCAGCATCAACCACGTGCGCTTGCGGTCCAGCAGACCGCGCAGCGTCAGCGCCACCAGGGGCAGCCGCTCGATCATCGACCCACCAGGTAGGCGAAGACCGACTCGAGCGAATCGTCGGTCGGCCGCAGCTCGAGCAGACGGATGCCGGAGCCCTGGAGCACCATGGGCAGCAGTCGGGTGAAGGCCCCGAAGTCGGAGGTCCGCACGCGCAGGCCCGACGCGTCGAGCTCCACCCCGAACACGGGGTCTTCGGCCAGCAGCAGGGCCCCCAGCCGGCGGTCGTCCGACGAGCGCACGGAGAAGACGTGAGGCCGGTCGGTCATGAGCCGGCGGATCGAGCGGAAGTCGCCGGCGGCCGCCAGTCGTCCCGCGTAGACCACCAGCACCGAGTCGGCCAGGCGCTCGACCTCCTCGAGGATGTGCGACGAGAGCAGGATGGTCCGGCCCTCATCCGCCATCGCGCGCAGGAGCTCGAACATCTGCAGGCGCTGGCGCGGGTCCATGCCGTTGAAGGGCTCGTCGAGGACCAACACCGGGGGGTCGTGCACCAGCGCGCCGGCAAGCTTGATGCGCTGGCGCATGCCCTTGGAGTAGGTGCCCACGCGGCGGTCAGCAGCGGGCGCCAGCTCGACGCGCTCGAGGGCCTGCCTGATCGCGGCCTCCCGCAGGGGCAGCCCATGCAGGCTGGCGTTGAGGGCCACGAACTCGCGTCCGGTGAGGTACGGATAGACCGACTCCCGCTCCGGCACCAGGCCCACCTGCCGGTACATCTGGGGACGCCGCCAGGTGGGGGCGCCATCGACCTCGACCGCGCCCGCGGAGGGCTGGAGCAGCCCGGCGATCATGTGCAGGAGCGTGCTCTTGCCCGCGCCGTTGGGACCGAGCAGGCCGGTGATGCCGGGCGCGACCTCGAAGGAGATGTCGTTGACCGCCACCACGTTGCCGTACCAGCGCGACACGTGGTCGAGGATGATGCGCGAGCCGCCGGTGACCGTCATACGCGCAGGGTTCGGTAGCGGTAGAGCAGGACCGCCAGCGCCCCGCCGATCCAGGCTGCCGTGGCCAGCACGTAGGTGAACCGTTCGTTGCCGGCATAGGCCACGATCACGTTCGTGGGGCGGATGTCGAAGAGGAAGCTGTTGGCGCCGTCGAGGACATCGCTCGGGCTGAGCCACGCCGCGACCTGACCGAAGATGCCGGTGTCGAGCGAGACCAGCATGGTGGCGCCCACGTTGGTGATGAGGAAGACGCCGATGATGGCCGCGGTGGAGTAGGCCCGCCGGGGGGTGAGCGAGGCCACCGCGGCGGAGATGCTGCCGACCGTGAGCACGACGAGCAGGCCCATCGTGGCCGCCGGCAGCAGGCTCGACAGCTCTTCCTGCAGGCCCACGAAGAGGTCGGCGGCCACGAGCACCCGCCCGATCAGCAGCAGCAGGTAGGGCGCGGCCACCAGCACAGCCAGCGAGAGATAGAGGCCGAGGACGCGGGCGAGGGCATAGTCGAGCGGCCCGATGGCGCGCGAGAAGTAGAGCGGCAGCACGCTCGTCTGCTGGTCGCGACCGAAGAGCTCCGGGGCCTGCGCCGCGCAGAAGAGGAAGACGAGCGAGGCGATCATGGGGAAGAGCGTGGCGTAGCGGATCGGCGAGATGGCTTCGAAGGCCTCGCCCGGCGCGCCGACCGCGTTGACCAGCATGAGCACGCCCAGGGCGAGGGTCGACGGCAGCACGGCCAGCACCGTGATGCCCACCGGCACGACCTTGCTCCGCGCGCTGCGCCCCAGGCCGTAGGCCGTGCGCAGGCTGTGCGCGACGAGGGCCGTCAGGGCACCACGTCGACCCAGGCGCCGGCCCTCGTAGCCGCGGTAGCCGAGGTCATAGATGGAGCCACCGCGAACCTCGCCGGCCGGGCCGCCGCTCGGGACAGTGCTCACGCGGGGACCGCCTCGTCTGGATCCGCGGTCGGCGCGGGGTCGCGGAAGAGATCCTCCAGGCTGCTCCGGCGAGGCTCCAGGCGCACCAGCGCCAGTCCCAGCTCAGCTACCTCGCGCAGGACCTGGTCGTAGGTCTCGTCGCCTTGCAGCTCGACCAGCACCTGGGTGCCGTCCGCGCGCGTGGTCAGGCCGTCTGCCGCCAGCCGTGCCCCCAGCTCTGCTCCACGCTCGTCCACCTCCACGATCAGCGTGCCCGTGCGCTGGGTGAAGGTGTCGAGGTGTGCCGCGCGCAAGAGGTGTCCCGAATCGATGGCCACCAGGTACTGGGCCACGCGTTCGATCTCGCCCAGCAGGTGGCTGGCCATGATGATGGAGATGCCGAAGCCGGTGCCGGTGCGCTCGACGAGGTCGAGCATCTCGTCGCGGCCGGCCGGATCGAGCCCGTTGGTGGGCTCGTCGAGCAGCAGCAGCCGTGGGTCGTGTACCAGAGCCTGGGCCAGCTTGACGCGCTGCTTCATGCCCGTCGAGTAGGTGCCCATGGGCCGGTAGCGCTCCTCGAACAGGCCCACGTGGCGGAGCACCTCGGCGGTGCGCTCGCGAGCGGCCGCGCGGGGCAGGCCGGACATGCGCGCCATGTGGTTGACGAAATCGCTGCCCGAGATGTCCGGGGGCAGGCAGTCGTGCTCGGGCATGTAGCCCACGAGCTGACGGATGGCCTGGCGCTGGGAGGCCACGTCCAGGTCGAAGACGCGGGCTGACCCGGCGCTGGCCTCCAGCAGCCCCAGCAGGATCTTGACGAGCGTGGACTTGCCGGCCCCGTTGGCACCCACCAGGCCCACGATCCCCGGCTCGATGGTGAGCGTGAGCCCATCGAGCGCGACGACGTCGCCGGGATAGCGCTTGGTAAGCCCATCGAGGGCGACGAGGGACATGTGGGGCGAGTCTACTCCGACCGCCGCGAAGCGCCCTGGTGATTTCCTCGACCAGCCGGTCCCAAGGCCGGCTTGCATTCGGCCGCTGGCCTGCTACGATTAGTTCGTTCGTTGCACGAATGAATAGCGAGGAGGAGCAGGACCGACCATGCGCGCCGGGCATCGCGATCTCATCCGTGATCTCAACCGGACGCTCGTGCTGAACCTCGTGCGAGAGCAGCCGCGGATCTCCCGGGCGCAGATCGCGCGCCGGACGGGGCTCAGCCCCTCGACGGTCACCTCCATCACGGCCTCGCTGCTGGCGGACGAGCTGCTGGTCGAGGACGACTCGGTCTCGGAGAGGGGAGAGCGGTCGGGTTCTGTCGGCCGCCCCGCCACCATGTTGCGCATCGACCCCGCCGCGAGGCACGTGGCCGGCGTGAAGCTGGCGCCGGCGTCGCTGACCGCGGTCGTCACCGACCTCGATGCCGAGCCGCAGGCGCTCGTCACGTTGCCACACGCGGAGAGCGCGACGTCCGAGCAGATCATCGAGTTGCTCGGCGAGGCCATGGCCCAGCTGCGCGCCCGCGCGGGCCTGGCTGACGAACGTCTCCTCGGCCTGGGTGTCGGCGTTCCCGGCAGCGTGGACCCGGTCACCGCTGACGTGAGGCGCTCACCCCTGCCGGGCTGGGTCGAGGCGGACCTCGCCGGCACGTTGGAGCGACGTCTCGGCGTGCCCGTCCTCATCGACAACGACGTCAACACCTTCACCGTGGCGGAGCACCTCTATGGCGCCGGTCGCGGTGTCGACGACCTGCTCGTGGTCACCATCGGCCGCGGCATCGGCATGGGTGCGGTCGTGGATGGGGCCATCGCTCGCGGCTCGTCCGGTGCGCTCGGCGAGATCGGCCACATCGAATCGGTCGCCGGGGGCCACCGCTGCTGGTGCGGCAAGCGTGGCTGCCTGGAGGCCGAAGCGGCAGAGCCGGCCATCGTGCGCGAGGTGCTGACCACCACCGGTGTGTCCGTGTCACCGGACGAGATGGCCGAGGCAGCAGCGGATGACGAGCGCGTGGCTTCCATCCTGCAGACGGCCGGCCACCGCATCGGGGTGGCGGTCGGGCTGGCCGCCACGCTGCTCGACCCGGCTCGTGTCGTCGTCTCCGGTGAGGGCGTGCGCCTGGGCCCGGCCTATACCGGCGGGATCCGCGACGGGATCGCCGCGAGCCTCTTGCCCGAAGCCGAGCCTGAGCTCGTGTTCGAGCCATGGGGCGATGAAGCCTGGGCTCGGGGAGCGGCCAGCCTGGTCCTCCGCGAGCTCTTCACTCCGGATCATCTGCGCGCCGGCCGACGGCCCGCAGCTGAGCGGACCAAGGGAACGGGTGAGCGAACACCCACAGTCGCCCGATGAGGGCAAGGAGGAGTCTGACCATGGGTTCGATCCAAGCAAGGCGGCTCGCGGCACTGCTCGCGGTGCCGGCCGCCCTGTCGCTGGCGCTCAGCGGCGTAACGGCGGCCCAGGATGCGGTCACGCCCGATGAATCGGTCACCGGGACCGTCGTGTTCTGGAACGGCTACGCCGCCGATGGCGACGAGATCACGACCTTCCGCAACGAGGTCCTGCCGGCCTTCCAGGCCCAGTACCCGAACGTGACCATCGAGACGCAGGAGATCCCCTACGACGATCTGCGTCAGAAGCTCGTGACCGGACTGGCCGGCGGCGTCCTGCCGGACGTGCTGCGAGCCGACATCATCTGGGTGCCGGAGTTCGCGGACCAGGGCGTGCTGCTGCCGCTCGACCAGGAGATGGCCGACTTCGACGAGGTCGCGGCCGGCGTCTTCCCGGGTCCGCTCTCGACCAACAAGTGGGGCGACCACTACTACGGCCTGCCCCTGGACACCAACACCCGCATCATCTTCGCCAACTCGGCCGTGCTCGAGGCCGCCGGGATCAGCGAGCTCCCGGCCACCATCGAGGACTTCGAGGCCATGCTGGCCACCGTCTCCGAGTCGCAGGGCGAGGGCGTCTACGGCTACGCCGAAGGCGGCACCGGGGCCTGGAGCGTCCTGCCCTGGATCTGGACCATGGGCGGAGCCATCACCGACGAGGCCCTGACCACCGCCTCGGGCTACCTCAACGGTGAGGGCACCGTGGCCGCGGTGACCATGCTCAAGAAGTGGCTCGACGAGGGCTACATGAGCCCCAGCATCCTCGGCGGCGGCACCGCCACCTCGGACCAGTTCGGCAACGGCCAGACCGCGACCATCCTCGAGGGTCCGTGGATGCCGGGCATCTTCCAGAACCAGTTCCCGGACCTCGACTTCACCTTCGCCCCGGTCCCCGCAGGGCCGGGCGGCAGCCAGTCGGTCGTGGGCGGCGAGGACATCGTCGTGTTCGACAGCGCCCAGGACAAGGAAGCGGCGCTCGCCTTCGTGCGCCACATGCTCTCGGAGGACACGCAGCTGGCCATGGGCAAGGTCGGCCAGATGCCGGTCCTTTCCAGCCTCGTCGGAAACCCCGAGCTGCCGGACTACTACCCTACGTTCATGGAGCAGCTGAAGACCGGCAACGCACGCACGCCGGTGCCGGCCTGGCCGAGCATCGACGAAGCCATCAGCAACGCCGTGCTCAAGGCCCTCCGTGGCGACATGGAGGTGCAGGCTGCGCTCGATGAGGCCGCGGGCATCGTCGACGGGCTCCTCGCCGAGAACGCCGACTAGCACCGTCTCGACGGCCCGGATCAGATGACCATGCGGCTTGGCCGCCGTCCCGCCTTGAGGCTGGGGCGGCGGCCGCCGTCGCGCCCGGGGGCGGTCGTGCTGGCCGAGCCATGGAGCTCGCGCCTGCTTCGGCTGCTGCCGATCTACGGCCTGATCCTGCCGGGGATGCTCCTCTTCGCAGCCTGGGCGCTCATGCCCATCCTCCAGTCCTTCGTGATGAGCTTCACCGACTGGAAGCTGCGCGGCGACTCCAGCTTCGTCGGCCTCGCCAACTACCTGCGCGCCCTGGACGACCCGCTCTTCTGGCGGTCCCTGAGCGCCACCGTCGGATATACCGTGGTCACGGTCGGTGGTCAGCTGGTGCTCGGCCTGGGGGCGGCCCTGCTGCTCAACGAGAAGATCCACGGACGATCGGTCTTCCGGCTCGTCTACTACCTGCCGGTGATCACCAGCTGGGTCATCGTCTCGCTCATCTTCGTGTGGCTCTACAACGGACAGTCGGGCGTGCTCAACTGGTTCCTGCACGACGTGCTCGGCGTCATCGACAAGAACGTGGCCTGGCTGGCCGAGCCTGCGACGGCCCTGTGGGCCATCGCCATCCTGGGCGTGTGGAAGGGCATCGGCTGGACCATGGTGGTCTACCTCGCCGGCCTGCAGGGCGTGCCGCATGAGCTGCACGAGGCGGCTTCCATCGACGGGGCGGGCACCTGGCAGCGCTTTCGCAACATCACCCTCCCGTTCCTGCGCACGACCACCACCTTCCTGCTGATCGTGCTCACCATCGGTGGCTTCAGCGCCTTCATCAGCATCTTCGTCATGTCCACCGCCGCCGTCGGCACCCTGGGCGGGCCGCTCAACAGCACCGACGTCATGCTGACCTATACCTGGAAGCAGGCGTTCCAGGAGATCGACCTCTCCTACGGGGCCGCGCTGTCGTTCATGGTGGCGGCGATCGTGGCCCTCATCAGCATCGTGGAGTTCCGTTTCGCCCGACAGCAGGAGCAGGCATGATCGGCAACTTCCGGCGCGTGCGCCTGCAGCGGTGGCTCTCGTTCAGCCTGGCCCTCGCCTTCGGCCTGCTCATGATCGCGCCCTTCGCGCTCATGGTCAGCACCGCCTTCAAGCCCCACGCCTACGTCCTGGAGATCCCACCGCAGCTGATCCCCGAGGAGCCCACGCTGGATAACTTCGTGCGGGCCTGGGGCAGCGGCGACTTCGCCCGCTACTTCCTCAACAGCGTGCTGGTCACCGCCTCGAGCACGGCCATCTCGGTGTCCCTCTCGGCCATGCTCGGGTTCGCCTTCGCCCGCTACCGCTTCCCGGGCAGCCGCCTCTTCTTCGCGCTGCTGCTGTTCACCATGATGGTGCCGGGCATGCTGCTGCTCATCCCCCAGTTCATGCTGGCCCGCGACCTCGGCCTGCTCAACAGCCTGTGGGGGCTGATCGTCGTCTACTCGGTCATGAACCTGGGCCTCAACACCTTCCTCTTGCGCGGCTTCTTCTCGGCCATGCCGCAGGCCCTCTTCGACTCTGCCTCGGTCGACGGCGCCGGACCCTGGCGTGCTTTCCGCTCGATCGCCCTGCCCCTCTCGCGACCGGGCCTGGCGACCGTCACCATCTTCAGCTGGTTGGCGGCCTGGGACGAGTTCACCTGGGCCATCACCATCCTCGCGGACCGGCAGCTGTACACGCTGCCCATCGGCATCCGTATGCTGCAGCGAGCACAATCGACCGAGTGGGGCCTGGTCTTCGCTGCCTCGCTCATCGCCCTCGCGCCGGTGCTGGTCCTCTTCATCGCGCTGCAGCGCCAGTTCGTCAGCGGCGCCTTCGTCGGAGCGACCAAGGGGTGAGGACATGATCCGGCAGCTTTGGGCAAGCGACCGTCTGGCCCAGGCCAGCCTCGAGGTCATCGCGCGCGGCCAGGCCCCGAGCGGTGCGTTCGTGGCGGGCCCAACGTTCAGCCAGTACGGCTATTCGTGGTTCCGGGACGGTGCCTTCATCGCCGAAGCCCTCGACCTGGCCGGGCGGGTGGATATGGCCGCCCGGTTCCACCAGTGGGTGGCTCGAGTGATGCTGGCGGCCGCGGATGGGCTGGAACGTGCCCGTGCTGCTGCTCGCGAGGGTCGGATCCCGGCCGCCTCTGACTACCTGCACTGCCGCTATGACGCCGACGGCGCGCCCTCGGACGACACCGACTGGCCCAACTTCCAGCTCGACGGGCCCGGCATCTGGCTCTGGAGCCTGGCTGGGCACCTGCGCCACGGCGGTCGGCTGGACCCCGCTCTGTCCGCGGCTGTGGCGATCGCCGCGCGCTATCTCGCGGACCTGTGGGAGACGCCCTGTGCCGATGCCTGGGAGGAGGCCCCCGAGCACGTTCACACGAGCACGCTCGCGGCGATCCAGGCTGGCCTGGAGGCTGCGCGCAGGATCGACCCGGCCCTGGCCGATGAGCCGGCGCTGACCCGTGCCCTGGACCGTATCGGTGGACGCATGACGGTGGTCGACGGTGCCTTCACCAAGTGGGCGGGCAATAGCGAGGTCGATGGCAGCCTGCTCTGGATCGCGGCACCCTACCGCCTGCTCGATCCGGCCGAGCCCCGATTCGCGGCCACGCTCGCGCGCATCGAGACCGAGATCACCGATGCCGACGGCGGCGTCCATCGCTACCGCACGGACACGTTCTATGGCGGCGGGGCCTGGCCGGTCCTGACCTCGGCCTACGCACGAGTCCTCCTGCGCCGCGACGGCCCCGGTGACCTCGAGCGCGCGACCGAGGCACTCCGCTGGATCGAGGCCCAGGCCGATGGCGCCGGACACCTGCCCGAGCAGGTCGCGGACCACGCCTTCTGGCCCGAGCGCATCGACGAGTGGCGGAACCTGTGGGGCGAATCGGCACGGCCGCTGCTGTGGTCGCACGCGGCGTACCTGGCTCTCCGCGCCGAGCTGGAAGAGCGCTTGGGACACGTGGGCCCGCCCGCGTGAGCAGGCCAGTGGTCACCTCGCTCCGTCCAGCGCGCGGTTGGGTCGAGCCAGGGGCATGGGTCCGGGCGACGGTGGAGATCCGCTCGGGCGAACCGACCAGCGCACGGGTCTCACTTCGCTTGCTGGACCTGGACCGCGCGGTCGAGGCCACGTCGGTGGAGGTGCGCCTCGAGGCGGGCACGACGTCGGTCGAGCTCGGCGTGCGCGCGCCAGGACTGGAGCGCCGCGGCTACGGCCTGGAGGCCGCGGTCTACCAGGGTGAGGCGATGGTCGCCAGCGCTCTCGACGCGGTGGAGGTGCTGGCGGGTCCGTGGCGTTCCCCGCGACACGCGGCCATCATCGACTACACCGACCCAGCCATCAGCGGTCCGGCTGCCGGCGCCCTGGTGGACTGGCACGTGAACATGGCCCAGCACTACGACTGGATGTGGCGCCACTACCGCTACCGCCCGCCGGACCGAAGCACGGACTTCGTCGATGCCCTCGGCCGGATGGTGTCGCACCGGGCGCTCCGGGCCTCCCTCGACCGCGGCCACGCCGCGGGCATCGCGGCTCTCGCCTATGGCTCGGTCTACGGTGCCGAGACCGAGTACGTCGAACGACACCCGGACGAGCGCGTCTTCGACGCCGCGGGCCAGCCGCTGAGCCTGGGCGGCACCTTCCACATCAACGACATCCGGCCCGGCTCATCCTGGCGTGCGCGCCTGCTGGCCGAGTACACCGGCGCCATCGAGGACTTCGGTTTCGACGGGATCCACATGGACACCTATGGGCCACCCCATGCAGGGTTCGCCGCCGACGGCACCGCCATCGAGTTCGCGCAGCTCTATGCGGGCCTCATCGATGAGGCCGCGCGCATGGTCGCCGACACGGCTGCCGGCGCGCGAGTGCTGTTCAACTGCGTGGAAGGGTTCCCCCTCGAGGCCATCGCAGCCGCCGACGCAGCCGCCCTCTATCTCGAGCTCTGGCCACCCGATGACGGGCTCGAGGACGTCGTGCGCTGGGTCGATCGGGCTCGCGCGCTCGCACGAGGCCGCGCGGTCATCATCGCCGCCTACGCGGCGGCCATGCGGGAGGAGGGTGCCAGGGCCGACCGCGCCGCCGCCTTCGAGGCCACCCTCCTGCTCGGGTCGGTCATCGCAGCGGCCGGCGCCTATCACCACACGCTGGCCGCGGGCGACCGCCTGTTGGTCGAGGGCTACTACCCCGCGGCCGTGCCCATGGAGCCAGGCGAGATCGCCGAGCTGCGTGCGCTGTCGCGGTTCAGCGCGCGCTACGTGCATCTCCTGAGCGACCCCGGCTCAGGCGTGGTCGAGCTCGCGGGCCTGGAGCTCCGCGATCGATCCGGAGCACCGCTCGCATGGGCCTCGGTGCCCAGGCCGGGTGCGATCTGGGCGCGCGCGGTCAGGACGCCCGAGAATGTGAGCGTCCTGCATCTCATCGACCTTCGCGACCAGGCCGATGCCCTGTGGACGCGGCCGAAGCGAACGCCCCGGGTCCGGGCAGGACTGGCTGTCCGTTGGCGCGACGCCCCCGGAGCGGCCGTCGTCCTCTCGCCATGGTCACGTGAGGGGTCGCCGGCGGTCGTCGCCAGGCGTGCTGGCTGGCTCGCGCTGCCCGCCGATCGTCGTTGGCAGATGCTGGTCGCGATCGGCGGGGCCGACCGGAGCGCCGACGGCCTTCAGTCAGCGGCTGGCACGTAGCCGAGACGCTTGTCGACCACGTTCACCAGCGGCTCTCCGGCAAGGTAGCGGCGCAGGTTGTCGAGGAAGATATCGGCCATTCGCTTGAGGGTGTCCCGCTCGTCCCCGCCGATGTGCGGCGAGACGATGACGTTGGGCATGTCCCACAGTGGGCTGTCGGCCGGCAGTGGCTCCTGCGCGAAGACGTCGAGGGCGGCCCCAGCCAGCATCCCCGTCCGGAGGGCCGCCACCAGCGCGTCCTGGTCCACGGTCGGTCCGCGGCCGAAGTTCACGAAGCGCGCGCCCGGCGGCAAGGAGGCGAACGCGCTGGCACCGATCAGGGCGCGCGTCTCCGAGGTCAGCGGCAGGAGCGCCACCAGCCAGTCGGCCCCCGGCAGCAGGCCCGGCAGGTCGCTGATGGCCCGGACCGGGCCGGACGCCGTGTGGGGCCGTGCCGAGCGCCCGACCAGCGTCACCTCCATCCCCAGCGCACGCAGGAGGCGGGCCGTGTTGTGCGCGATCGAGCCCGCACCCACGATGACCGCGTGCCTTCCCGCCAGCGGCTCGACCAGGCGGTGCTGCCACTCGTGGCGACCTTGCGCCGCGAGCGTGCTCGGCAGGTCCTTGGCCAGGGCCAGCATCAGTGACAGGAGATGCTCGGGCAGGCTGATGTCGAAGACGCCGCGACAGTTGGTCAGGACCACGTCGCTCTCGACGAGCGCCGGGAAGAGCGTCCAGTCGACACCGACGCCGCCCACGTGCAGCCAGCGCAGCCGGCTGGTGCGGTCCCAGTTGGCCGAGAGCGCATCACGGGGTCGGCCGTAGTGGAAGACGACATCGCAGGCCGGCAGCTCGGCGGCGACCTCCGCGAGCGTGCCGGCCAGCACGTACTCGGCACCGGTATCCGACTCTGGCAAGCCGGCGGGCAGCTCGCCCGCTTGCCGCCCGATGATCATCACGCGCGCGCCCATGGGCCGACTGTACGGCCTGACGGGGTCCCGTGTCAGCGCCGGGCGTCGCGCCGGGCGACCTGGTGAATGTCCTAGACAGCTCCCGTGCAAACGATTCCATGATGCCGGCATCGCGGCGTAGACTGTGTCCTCGGGCCGGATCGCCGCCGAGGAGATGGAAGACGGCGACGGCCAGGTACCAGCTTCACAGTAGTAAGGGAGCTCGATCAGGATGAAGCGAACACTCCTTGGCCTCGCAGGCAGCCTCCTGCTGGTGGCCTCATTGCCGCTGGCAGCGGCCGCGCAGGACCAGCAGAAGACGTTCTTCTGGGTCTCACACGGCGATCCCGCGGACCCGGTCTGGACCTACTTCCTCGACGGCGCCAACCAGTGGGCCAGCGACACCGGCAACCAGGTCAACACCTCCTTCTGGAGTGGCGACGTAGCCAAGCAGCAGGAAGCCATCCGCGCGGCCATCACGGCGCAGGCTGACGGCATCGTCACCACCAGCCCGGACCCGGGCAGCCTGGTCGACGTGGCGGCGGAAGCCAATGCCGCCGGCATCCCCATCATCAACATCAACACGCCAGACCCGAGCGCCAGCTTCGACGCCTATGTCGGCACCAACAACGTCGAGGTCGGTCGCCGCTGGGCCCAGTACCTCGTCGATGGTGGCTATGTCGCCGAGGGTGACTTCGTGTGGATGCCGGTGGAGGTCCCCGGAGCCACCTATGGCGTGCAGGAGGAAGAGGGCATCGCCTCGGTCTTCGAGCCACTGGGTATCACCTGGGAAGTCACTGACGCCACGCTCGACCAGGCTGAGATCATCACGCGCATGTCCGACTACCTGTTGGCCAACCGTGACAAGATCGACGCCATGATCGGACTTGGTGACCTGGTCACCGGCTCGGTCGCCCGCGTGTGGGAACAGGTCGGTGTGCCGGCCGGTGAGATCCCGGTCGTGGGCTGGGGCAACTCGCCCGAGACCGCGCAGGAGATCCTCGACGGCTATGTCCTTGCCGGCATGTGGCAGGACCCGCAGATGACCAGCTACCTCGGCCTGAGCCTGGCCAATGCCGCCTCCGACGGCATCCCGCCCGGCTTCGACATCCTCGTGGGTGCCCTCTACGAGGCCGACACCGCGCAGGTGTACCTCGACGTCCTCAACGGCTAGGAGCCAACCGAGTCACAGCAGGAGAGGCCGGCGCTCGCGCGCCGGCCTCTCCCTTGACCCGCCGGGACCACCGACGGTCCCGGTCTCCAAGGAAAGGGCCATCTCATGAGCGCAGCCGCCTCGCCGGGAGCCTCGCGACCCACGGCCGCTGAGCGGTCCATGGGTGGCCTGAGGCGAGCCCTCACGCAGCCGGAAGCCGGCCCCTTCGGCCTGCTCGTCCTGGCCCTCGTCGTCTTCTCCCTCCTCTCCGCGACCTACCTCACCCCGGGCAACTTCAGCAACCTGCTCATGTTCACGCCCGAGCTGGGCATGATCGCCCTGGCCATGACCCTGCTCATGACCGCCGGCGAGTTCGACCTTTCGGTCGGCTCGGTCTTCGGCTTCTCGGCGGTGCTGATGTGGACGCTCATCAACGAGGCCGCGTTCGCCCTGCCCCTGGCCTTTGCCGTGGCCATCGTCGTGGCCGCGGGCATCGGCCTGGTCAACGGCCTCATGGTCACCCGCCTCAAGATCCCCTCGTTCCTCGTGACCCTGGGCATGCTCCTGGTCGTGCGCGGTTCGGCGCTCTACCTCACCGACGGCTTCCCGCAGCGCACCTGGCGTGTCGAATTGGTGCTCAAGGAGATCATCGTCGGCGACGTCACCCTCCCCACCCCCCTGGGCGACATGCGCGTGTTCATGTCGGTCTTCTGGTTCATCCTCTTCGCGGTCGTGCTGGGCTATATCCTGATGGGCTCCAAGTGGGGCAACTGGATCCAGGCTGCCGGCGGCAACCCGGCGGCGGCCATGGCCCGCGGCGTCCGCGTTGCGCGCACCAAGGTCATCCTCTTCGTGCTGACCGCGATGATGGCCGCGTGGGCCGGGATCACCAGCTCCATCCGCACCGCCTCCGCCAACCCCAACAGCGGCAACGGCTACGAGCTCGAGGTCATCGCCATGACCGTCATCGGCGGGACCGTGCTGACTGGCGGCAAGGGCACCATCATCGGGACCGTCATCGGCGTGTTCCTGCTGCGCGTCATCAACAACGGCATCATCCAGATCGGGGTGCCGGGGCTGGCCTATCGCATCTTCATCGGCGGCATCATCCTGGGCATGATGGCGCTCCATTCATACCTGCGACGACAGCAGCAGGGGACGCTCTAGCCATGACCGGCGAGCTGATCCGCATCGACCACCTGAGCAAGTTCTACGGACGCGTGCAGGCCCTTGACGATGTCAGCCTGACCATCCACGAGAACGAGATCGTGGGGCTGCTCGGCGACAACGGCGCCGGCAAGTCCACCCTCATCAAGATCATCTCCGGGGTCACGCCCATCTCCAGCGGCGACATCTACATCCGCGGCCAGAAGGTCTCCATCAACAGCACCAACGACGCCATCCAGCACGGCATCGAAACCATCTATCAGGACTCGGCCCTGGTCAATCAGCTGTCCATCGCGCGCAACCTGTTCCTCGGCCGTGAACCCGTGCGTGGCCCGAGCTTCCTCAACCGCATGGACTCCTCGCTCATGAACAGCGAGGCCAAGCGGCTGATGGCTGAGGTGGGCATCACCAAGGACATCCCGGCCACCACGCCCATCCTGGCCCTCTCCGGTGGCGAGCGCCAGGCCGTCGCGATCGCCCGGGCGATGTACTTCGACAGTGATCTCATCATCCTCGACGAGCCCACCAACAACCTCGGCGTGGCCGAGACGCAGGGCGTGCTGCGCTTCGTGCGCAACGCCCGCGATAGCGGCCACTCGTGCATCTTCATCGCCCACAACATCCACCACGTCTTCCAGGTGGTGGACCGGATCGTGGTCCTGCGCCGTGGCCAGGTGGTGGCCGACGACATCGACCCCAAGACCTCCACCATCGAGGAGGTCGAGAAGGTCATCACCGGCGACCTCGACTACATCGATGGCGAGATGACCGCCACCAGTCAGGGGATCGCCGCCGGCGATTAGGATCCGGGGCGCGGTCGCGAGGTCGACCCGCGGCTACTCGACGGCGCCACCTTCGAGGTTCGTCGCGGCATGGCCGACGTTGCCGTTGATGGACAGGCCGCCGTCGACGATGAGCTCCTGCCCGGTCATGAAGCGCGAGGCGTGCGAGGCCACGAAGCAGACCACGTCGGCCGTCTCCTCGGGCACGGAGATGCGGTGGAGCGCGATGCGCTCGACGTAGGTCGCGCGCGCCTTCGCTGTCCAGGCGGTGGCGTTGAGGGGCGTGTCGGTGGGTCCCGGTGAGACGGCGTTGACGGTGATGTCGTACGGCGCGAGCTCCAGGGCGAGCACACGCGTGAGGCCGTTGATGCCGCCCTTGGCGGTGATGTAGGCGCTGAACCCGTCGATGGCCTGGATGTCCGACTGGCTGGTGATGTTGATGATGCGACCGGGCCGGCCGTCCTGCGCCGCCATGCGCCTGGCCGCCGCGCGACAGCCGAGCATGTAGCCGTGGAGGTTGGCCGCGAGCAGCCCGTGCCACTCCTCGGTCTCGAGGTCCAGGAAGGGCTTGACGAAGATGCGGGCCGCATTGTTGACCCAGACGTCCAGGCTGCCCCAGCGATCGGTGACCGCGGACGCTAGCGCCTCGATGTGGTCCTCGTCCGCGGTCGAGCCCTGCAGGATGAGTGCCTCGCGGCCCTCGGCCTCGATGAGCCCCTGCGTGATGGCCGCTGCCCCGGCGTCCTTCTGGAAGTCACCGGCGACATTGGCGCCCTCGCGCGCGAGGGCCGCTGCGATGGCCCGGCCGATGCCGGTCGAGAGGCCGGTGACGACCGCGTTCTTGCCCTCCAGGCTGAAGGTCTTGCTCATCGTTTGCTCCTCCTTCCCCCGGTTCGACTTGCTGATCAGGCGTCGATGCGCGGATCGAGCATCAGCTTCAGGCCGTCGGCCGCGCGGGTGCGCCCGAACGAGCGCTCCCACGCCGAGAGCGGCGAGACGTCGGTGACCAGGGGGTCGAGCACCACCGCGCCGCTGGCGATGAGCTTCTCCACCCGTTGCCACGAGCGAGGCGTGCTGGCGAAGCCGGAGGTCACGACCAGCTCCTTGAGGCAGATCAGGTCGATGTCCAGAGTGATGGGCTTGCCTGCGAGGCCGACCTGCACGTAGTGGCCGCCCTTGCGGATCGCGCGCAGGCCGGCGTCGATGCCATGGGCGTTGCCGGAGGCATCGGCGACGACGTCGAAGCCGGAGCCGGGGATCGCCGCCTCGAGGTCCTCCGCGAGGACGGGCGTGAGCCCCAGCGAGGCGGCGACGTCCAGTCGCTGCCGGTCGCCGGGCGTGCCGGAGATGGTGACCTCCGCGCCCTGGGCCTTGAGCACCTGCGCGCTGAGGTTGCCCATGGCCCCGGGTCCGACCACGAGCGCAGTGTCGCCGGGTGAGGCGACTGCCGGGTCGCAGAGGCACTGGGCCACGCACGAGAGTGGCTCGTAAAGCGCGCCCGCGTGCTCGCCCACCGACGCGTGGACCGCGTGCAGGTTGCGCTGGGGGACCACCACGTACCGCGCGAAGCCGCCGTTCACGTGCGAGCCGATGGAGCGCCGCTCGGGACACAGGTTGCGCCGCCCCGCGAGGCAGGCCGGACAACGGTCGCAGGTATAGAAGTACGTCTCCGGCGAGACGCGGGTACCGAGCCAGCCTTCCGCTCCGGCTCCGGCCTCGACCACGCGGCCGGTGACCTCGTGGCCCATGACCACGGGCGGGTTGCTCGGGAACTCGTCGTCCTGGATGTGCAGGTCGGTGCCACAGATGCCGGTGGCATAGACCTCGATCACCACCTGGTCGGGCCCAGCCTCGGGGCGTGGGACCTCGCCGAGCCCTACATTCCGGGCGCCCTTGTCGCGTTTGATCAGGCCGGTCATCACAGCACTGTCGGTCACGTTCTCAGGCATGCGCCGATCGTAGGACATGGAACTCGGCGCGACCCGCTCCGAACGCGGGAAACGTGCTATACGGCTTCGCTTCTGCTCGCGTCCGTCAGGTAGCGCTCAGCGGCCCAGGCGCGCGATGCGGTTGGCCACGCTCATCACGCGGCGAGCCGTCCGCGGAGAGGTGTGGGAGAGGGCCTCCAGGGTGGCGGCGAGGTCATCCTCCGGCAGTGAGCCGAAGAGGCGCAGGAGGTTGTCCAGCGTCTCGTCGGAGACCCGCGAGAGCACCGCGAAGCCGGCCTGGATCTCACCGGTCTCCGCGCGTGAGAGTGCCCGCAGCGCGCGGTCGAAGAGGGTCGCGAGACCCTGCACCTCGGCGATCCAGCTTCGCAATCGACGGGCCTCCTCGTCGTCGGGGCTGGCGGCCGCGACCTCGTCGGCGAGCTCCAGGCAGACGCGAAGGCGGGGTTGGAGCGGGTCGGCTTCGCGCGCCCGGCGCTCCTCGGCCACGCGTTGGAACCAGCGCCAGCGGTCGCCGGCCACCTGCCAGGCCACGGCCGGAGGCCCTGGGCGCGGCGCTTCCCGCACGTCGTCCACGCGCTCCACCAGCTGCCATTCCTCGAGCTCGGCCAGCGCCAGCGACGTCGCGCGGTGGGAGAGGCCGAGCGCTTCGCGGATCTCGCGCTCGGTGAGGGTCCCGCCGGCGACCAGCAGATAGCCATGGACGCGTGCCACGGAAGGGGTCACGTTCCAGGCTGGCCCCATATCGCCCCAGGTGTCGGCGAAGGCCACGCGCACGTCCTCGGTGGTCGGCGAGTCAGTCGCGCCGGGCACGGTGGGGGCGATCCGGGTCACGTCCATGATGGTCACCGGGGCACGATAGCAGGAGCGCTCGTCCCCCAGCGCCGAGGCACAGCGCGGCCTGCGCAGGCGGAGTGTCCGTGCGCTCGGTTAGCATGCAGGGACCGCGTCCGACCCCAGGAGGCCCAGCACCCTTGACCCGAACCGCATCCGAGACCGTGCGCGACACCCTGCGCGCGGTATCGACCGGCCAGTCACTCCCGGCCGAGCTGGCCGAGGCCTTTATGGCCGCCGTGCTCGATGGTGAGGTCACGCCCACGCAGCTCGGCGGGGCCCTCATCGGGATGCACGCCCGGGGTGAGACCGCCCAGGAGCTGGCCGGGTTCGTGCGGGCCATGCGCTCCCGAGCGCTGGCCGTGGAGGCACCCGCGGGTACGATCGATACCTGCGGCACCGGTGGCGACGTGCGTGGCACGTTCAACATCTCCACTGCCGCGGCGCTGGTGGTGGCCGCTGCCGGCGTGCCCGTGGCCAAGGCCGGCAATCGCGCCGTCTCATCCCAGGCCGGCTCGTCGGATGTCATGCGAGCCCTCGGTCTGCGCGTGGAGCAATCGCCGCAGGAGGCCGAGGTGTCTTTGCGCAAGGACGGCTTCGCCTACCTCCACGCGCCGGCCTTCCATCCGGGCATGCGCCACGCCGGCCCGGTGCGCATGGAGCTGGGCGTGCGCACCGCCTTCAACATGATCGGCCCGCTGGCCAACCCCGCGCGCCCTCGCCGGCAGCTCGTGGGCGTGCCGGATGCCGAAGCGGCCGCGTCGGTCGCGGCCGCCCTCTTCGAGCTCGGCTCCGAGCGCGCCTTCGTGGTGCACGGTGAACGGCTCGACGAGCTGCCGCTCGACGGTTCCGGCGTCATCTTCGACGTGCGGCCAGAGGGCGTGGAGCGTCGCTCCATCGCGACCGACGACCACGGCCTGCCGGAGGCTCACACCGACCATCTCAGTGGTGGCGACGGCGAGTCCAACGCGACGCTCATCGTACGCATCCTCGAGGCCTCGGAAACCGGCCCTGCCCGGGACGTCGTGGCGCTCAACGCCGGGGCCTCGCTGCTCGTCGCCGGCCGCGTCGAGGTGCTGCGAGACGGGGTGGAGCTGGCCCTGGAGACGATCATCTCCGGGGCTGCCCGAGAGGCGCTGGAGCATCTGCGGGTCGGCGCGGTGGAGGCCGGCGCCTGATGGCGAAGCCGCCGTCCGTGCTCAAGGAGATCGCCGGCCGCCGCCTCGAGGACGTGAAGATCGAGCTCGGTGATCGGTCCCTGCGACGGGTCGTGGCCGAAGCGGCTGCAGGGCCCGCACGGCGTGAGGTAGCCGGTCGTTTCGCTCGCCCCGGCCTGCACCTGATCGCCGAGATCAAGCGCTCGTCTCCGTCCGCCGGCTCCCTGGTCGACGGTAAGCTCGACGTGGCCGAGCGAGCCCGCGCCTACCAGGCTGGCGGTGCCGCCATGATCTCCGTGCTGGTGGAGCCGCACTGGTTCGGCGGCTCGCTCGACGACCTGCGGGCCGCCCGTGCCGCCACCACCCTGCCCGTGCTGGCCAAGGAGTTCGTGGTCGATCCCCGCCAGCTGCCCTTGCTGCGAGCCGCCGGTGCCGACGCGGTGCTGTTGCTGGCTGCACTCCATCCGCCCAGGCGCCTTCGACGCCTGGTCGTCATCGCCGTCGAGCTCGGCCTGGAGCCGCTGGTGGAGGCACACTCGGCCCGCGAGCTGGACGCCGCGCTCAAGACCAGCGCGCGCCTCATCGGCATCAACAACCGCGACCTGCGCACGCTCGACGTCGACACCGGGCTCTGCGAGCGGCTGCGGCCAGCGGTGCCTGCCGACCGCGTCGTCATCGCCGAATTGGGCGTGCGTGACGCGGCCATCGTTCGTCGCTGGCGCGCGCTCGGGTTCGACGGCGTGCTCGTGGGTGAGGATCTCATGCGTTCGGGCGCCGATCCGGCGGCGGTGGAGGCTCGCGTCTCGGCGCTGGCCGGCGCCGGCGGGGTCCCCGGTCCGGGCATGGACCCCGCCGCCGATGGGCGTGTCCCCTTCGTCAAGATCTGCGGGATCACCGAGCCGGCTGGCCTGGATGCGGCCATGGCCGCCGACGCCGACGCCATCGGCTTCAACTTCGTGCCGGGCACCCCGCGCGCCCTGGAGGAAGCCGAGGCCGCGGCCCTGGTGGCCTCCGCCCGCGCGGCGGAGGCCCCGGGCAGCGGGCCGCTCCTCGTGGGCATCTTCGCCGACCAGGACCCCGCCACCGTGGCCGCGATCGCGGGCCGGCTCGATCTCGATGCCGTCCAGCTCAGCGGCAGCGAGCCGGCCGCCGACCTCGACCGCATCCCCTTGCCCGTGCTCAAGGTGCTGCACCTGCCGACAACGGAGGCGCCAGACGCTGACCTCGTGGTCGACGCCGTGGTGACCCAGGCCGCCGCCTACGAGGAGAAGTCGAACCTGCGGGCCATCGTGCTCGACGCCAGCGACCCGGTGCGCTTCGGCGGCACCGGGCAGCGCGTGAGCGTCGACCTTGCCCGCGCCGTGGCTGAGCGCGTGCCGGTCATCCTCGCGGGCGGCCTGGGACCGGCCAACGTGGCGGAAGCGCTGCTCGAGGTCCCCGCCGTCGGCGTCGATGCCGCGAGCGGCGTCGAGCTCATGCCACGACCGGTCGGGCGACCAGCCAAGGATCCCTTCCGGGTGGCCCTGTTCCTGAAGCGCGCGGGTGCCGCGCGGCTCGACCTGCCGGTCCTGCCGTTCGGTCCACGCCCGATCGATCCGGGGCTGCTCGACGCCGACGCCGCCGGACGCTGGGGTGTGGACCGGACCTTCGGCGGCCGCTTCGTGCCGGAGACACTGATGGCCGCCCTGCTCGAGCTGGAGTCGGCCTACGACGCACTGCGGCGCGACCCCACCTTCTGGTCCGAGCTGCATGAGCTGCTGTTCACGTACGTCGGGCGACCGACGCCCGTCTATCGCGCGGACCGCCTGGCGGCGGAGATGGAGCGCCGGGCGGGACGCGACCCCGGCGGGATCCGGCTGTACCTCAAGCGCGAGGACCTCGACCACACCGGCGCGCACAAGATCAACAACGCCCTCGGCCAGGCCCTGCTCACCCGGCGCCTGGGCAAGCACCGCGTCATCGCCGAGACCGGCGCCGGCCAGCACGGCGTGGCCACCGCCACCGCCTGCGCCCTGCTCGACCTCGAGTGCACCGTCTACATGGGCGCGGAGGACATCCGCCGGCAGGCGCCCAACGTCCTGCGCATGCGCGCGCTGGGGGCGGACGTTCGCGAGGTCACCAGCGGCACGGCCACCCTCAAGGACGCCACCAACGAGGCCATGCGCGCCTGGGTCACCAACGTCCAGACCAGCCACTACGTCCTGGGCTCGGCGGTCGGCCCCCATCCCTTCCCCTCGCTCGTGCGCGACCTGCAGCGGGTACTCGGCGACGAGGCGGCGGAACAGGTACGCGCGGTGGAAGGCCGGCTTCCGGACGTGGCCATGGCCTGCGTCGGGGGTGGCTCCAACGCCATGGGCCTGCTGACGCGCTTCATCGGCGAGACCGCACACGCGGCTCATCGGCGTCGAGGCCGCGGGAGAGGGCCTCGAGGGCCGCCACGCGGCGGCGCTGTCCGGTGGTCACGCCGGTGTCCTGCATGGCTCTCGTTCGTACCTGCTGCAGGACGACGATGGCCAGGTCACCGAGGCCTTCTCCATCAGCGCCGGTCTCGACTATCCGGGGATCGGCCCGCAGCTCTCGGCGCTCTTCGAGGCCGGACGGCTGGAGGTGCTGACGGCCACCGATGACGAGGCCCTTGAGGGGATGCGCCTGCTGACCCGGACCGAGGGCATCCTGCCTGCGCTCGAGCCGTCGCACGCGATCTGGGCCCTGACCGACCTGCTGGCGGGGGAGGGGATCGAGCCGGCAGCCGAGGACGACATCATCCTGCTCGGGCTGTCCGGTCGCGGGGACAAGGACATCGCCGCGGTCGAGGACCGGCTGATGGCGCGCATCGACGGAGACGCGTCGTGACCGGATCCGCGGGCGGGGCCCGCATCACGCGCGCCATCCGGGCTGCCAACCAGGCGGGTCGGGCGGCGTTCATCCCCTTCGCCACGGCTGGCTACCCGGACGCTGCGACCTCGCTGGAGGTGGCGATCGCGCTCATCGATGCCGGGGCCGACGTGCTGGAGATCGGCTTGCCCTACTCCGATCCGCTCGCGGATGGAGCCACCATCCAGCACGCCTCCGCGGTGGCGCTGTCGCACGGTGCCACCCTCGATCGCTCCATCGAGTTCATCGGCCGCGTCCACGAGGCGCGTCCCAGGACGCCGCTCGTGACCATGGGCTACTGCAACCAGGTGCTCGGCGGCCGCGATGGTGCCACGGTGCTGCGCCGGCTCGCCGACGCCGGGGTCTCCGGTTTCATCCTCGCCGACATCACGCCCGACGAGAGCGGGCAGGTGGAGTCGGAGGCGGCCGCGCTCGGCATCGGCCTGATCTACCTCGTGGCACCCACGACCCTGCCGGAGCGGATCCCGCTCGTGGCCGCACGCAGCCAGGGCTTCCTCTATGCCGTGTCGCTCGCCGGCGTGACCGGCGCCCGTACCTCGTTGCCGCCAGGGGTCAAGCGGTTCCTGCGATCGGTGCGGGAAGTCAGTCCCGTGCCCGTGGCGGTCGGCTTCGGGGTGTCGAAGCCCGCGCACGCACGTCAGCTTGCACCGGTCGCGGACGGGGTCATCACCGCCTCCGCGCTCATCGACGCGCTCGGGCCCGAGGGCACGGACATCGAGTCGATGGCGGCGCTGGCTCGCGCCATTGCGAGAGGCTTGCGTTCGGCCCTAGCCGTCGCTCGGCGGCGTCAGTCGGTGGGCGCACCGCTCTCGAGCAGGACCCGCAGCGTCTGCGGCTCCGACCAGTTGCCGGCGATGTCGCGCCACTGCACCCGGACGGTCACTGGGTCGAGAGCTGGCGTGGGGCTCGGAGCGGGCGTGGCGGTCGCAGCCGGCGAAACGGCGCCGGACGCGACTGGGCTGGCAGCTTGCGCGGCCGCCGGGATGAAGACGTCATCGACCGGGTCGGCACCGGGCAGCGATACGGTCACCGAGCCGACTGCCGGGAAGGTGGTCCCGAACCGCAGAGCGCCGTCACCGGCCAGCTTGCCCCGCGTCGCGACCCGCACGAAGGCGACGCCGCTGCCAGCGGGCTCGTCGGCCGCGGCCAGGGTCAACGTCACCTGCGGACCGACCACCGGCAGGCCGTCGCTGGTGCCCCGCACGCTGGCTCGCTCCAGCACGGCGGTGCCAGTGGGTGGCGCTCCATCCGCCAGGCCGTCCAGGCTGAAGCGCAGGGCCGACCACAGCTCGGTGTGCTCGCCCTCGTAGCCGAGCGCCCAGATCCCCACGCCGCGGAGTTTCTTGCGCTGGGCGAAGCCGACCTTGGCGCGGACGCTGTCGACGTCGTCGTACCACAGCTGGCGCTGGCTCAGGGGACACGCCACACAGGCTCGCGAGCGGTACACGCTCCAGGCGGAGGCCTGGACCCGGTCGTACGACCGGCCGGCTGACGCCGCCCGCGGGATGGCCACGGCGTAGGTGGCCGTCGAGGGACCGATGAAGCGATCGCCCGAGCGGGTCTTCGATCCGGCCGCAGCGGTCCGGGTGGACCATGCGCGGCCGTACCAGGGCAGGGCGAGGATGACCCGTTGCGCCGGCGCGCGAGCAAGGGCACGCTTGACGGACACGCGCAGGTCGAGGTCCTCGGGATCCTCCCGCTCGGGGTCACGCAGCGGGGCGATCGAGCCCGCGGTCCTGCTGCCCGCGGTGCGGTACTCATAGCCCATGAGCACCGCCGCGTCGGCGGCGCCATCGGCGACCAGCCGCTTGAGCGGGAAGCTGTTCACGTCAGGCGTGAGGTCGAACGTCAGCTGCAACGACGGGTCGACCGCATCGAGCCGACGGCGCACGGTGCGCACCAGGCGCACGAACTCTCCCTGCACGGCCTTGGGCAGCGGTTCGAAATCGAGGTTCACCCCATCGGCTCCGGCAGTGGTGACCGCCTCGGCGATCTCCCGCGCCAGGGTCGCGCGGGCACCGGGATCGCGCAGCAGTCGCTTGGTCGCACGCTTGCCGGCCGTGCTCCACGAGAAGCGTTCCACGACCAGCACCACGCGGACACCGGCGGCCTGCGCCTGGGTGCGCAGGGTCGCGGACTCGTCGCTGGTCCAGCTCGCCCAGCCCGGCGGCGACTCACCGTTCACCTCGCGTATGAGGCGGCCGTCGCGACCGGCCTCCACGCCGAACCAGGCCAGCGTCGTCAGCGTGTCGAGGGCAAGGCTTTCGTTCGGCAGCGACTCCCAGTAGGGCAGGAAGCCGAAGACCTCGCGCTCCGCGAGCGCGGGTGGAGGCTCGGTCTCTTGGGGCACGGTCTGGGCCATCGCGGCCGGGGTGGAGGCGAGACAGCCGGCGGCGGCAAGCACGAATGCGGTCAGGGCGGCAGGGCGGCCGGATGCGAGCATCTCGAGCACCAGTATGGCGCCCGTGTCACGACCTCGGGATCAGCCTTCCAGCACGCCTCGCACGGCGGCCACGACCTCAGTCGTGGATGCTGGCGGCGGTCACGACCGCGCCGCGGTTCCGCGTCATGCGCTGCCCGGTGGTGAAGTCGAAGGGCAGGCCCCGGACGTCGGAGACCCGCCCGCCGGCCTCTTCCACCACGATCTTCCCGGCCGCGTGATCCCACACGTTCTCGCGGTAGTCGCCCCGCGGCACGCGCAGATAGATGGAGGCGTCGCCGCGAGCGACCATCGCGTACTTGGTCTGGGAGTCCAGCCGTACCGGCTCGGCGGTGATGCCGAGGGCGGCCCCGATGCGGGCCGCTTCCGACTGGTCGGAGTGTCCGGCCTCCACCGATTCAGCGTACCTCGCCTCCGCGGTCGAACTTGGCGCGGACGCATGCACGGGCTCGCCGGCTCGGTCGGCGGTGGCCTCGACGAGCGGCATCATGCGCGTGCCCGCGCCGCGCTCGGCCACGAAGAGCACGCCGATCGGCCCGGCCACGGCCGGATCGCCGGGCTCGCCGCAGTAGGGCAGGTTGGGGCAGCCCATCACGCCCAGCACCACCTCACCATCTTCGACGAGCGCGAGCGCGATGGCGTACTGCTCGTTGCGCAGGAAACCCTTGGTGCCGTCGACCGGGTCGAGCGTCCACCAGCGGCGACCGGGGCCGCCCGGATCGTCACACGAGTCGAGCGCCGCACGTACGTCGTCCAGGGTGACCCCTGGTCGTTGGGCGCGGACGCGCATCAGCACGGCCTCGGCCAGCTCCGGCGAGGCCTCCAGCTGGCTGAAGTCCTCCTCGCCCATCAGGCCATCGCCAGGCAGCGCCTCGACCATGGCCATGCGCACCAGCACTTCCGCTCCGAGGTCGGCCACGGTGACCGGCGAGGCATCCGACTTGGACACCGCCTCGGTCTCGGGATCGAACGCATCGCGCACCGCCCTGGTCAGATGCGCCGCGGCGACCACCGCCTCCACCGCGAACCGTCGCTCGGCGGCGAGTCGCGGATCGGTCACTCGGCGCTGCCCCCGCCGCCGGCCTGCTCCTCGTTCGACTCGACCGGCAGCTCGGGCTTGTTGCGCGAGGTTTGCAGCTGTGCGCCCATCACGTCCAGCGGCGCGGACTCCCCGGTCCACAGCTCGAAGGCCGCGGCGGACTGCCGGATGAACATGAAGTCGCCGTTCATGACCTTGCTGGCACCGGCCGCCTTCGCCTCGCGCAGCAGCCGCGGCTCCTCCGGCGAATAGTGCAGGTCCATGACCATGATCTCCGGCGGGAGCAACTCGCCGGGGATGGGCGTCTCGTCGGGGTCCGCGCCGCCCGCGCTGGCGTTGATGAGGATGTCCGTCTTGGCCAGCTCGGCCTCGATCACCGACTCGTGCCAGGGGCGCGCCTTGAGGTCCATGTGCGAGGCGCTGCGGCCGAAGTGCTTGACCAGCCGCTCGCCGCGATGAAGATGGCGGTTGAACAGGGCGACGTTCTGGAAGCCGGCCTGGATGAGCGAGTACACGACCGCGCGTCCGCCACCGCCGGCTCCGACCACCACCGCATTCCGCGGCATCTTCTGGTTGCCCACCAGCTCCTCGAGCGCGGCCCGAAAGCCGACCACGTCGGTGTTGTGGCCGACCAGATGGTCGCCATCGTGGGTGATGGTGTCGACCGCACCGGTGGCCTGGGCCTCCTCGGAGAGTCGGTCGAGCATCGTGACCACGCGATCCTTGTGGGGGATCCCGATGTTGGCCCCGAGGTAGTCCTCGCCACGCAGCGCCTCGACCGCGTCGGCAAGGTCCACCGTGGGGGTGTCGATGGGCTCATAGGTGGCGTCGATGCCCGCAGCGGCGAAGGCCGCCTGCTGCAGCGCCTCGGACAGCGAGTGGGTCACCGGCTGGCCCAGAAGGACGATGCGTTTGGACATGATCGACAACTCCCCAGGGTTGCGGGTGCGAGCGCCCGCCGGTGCTCGCGCGGACGGATCCCCCGCTCGCCACTGATACTGCAGGAACAAGCGGGACATCACCTGACGAGCCCCGCTGGTAGTGGTGGAACCTTGATGATAACGGCTCGCCCAGAGAGCGTGCTACCATCGCTCGGCCGAAGAGGAGAGGTCGCATAGAGGCCTAGTGCGCCGGTTTGCTAAACCGGTGAGTGGGGTAACCTGCTCCGAGGGTTCGAATCCCTCCCTCTCCGCCACCTCATCGGGCGCCCGTAGCTCAGTGGATAGAGCATCTGGTTGCGGACCAGAAGGTCGTGAGTTCGAGTCTCGCCGGGCGCGCCACTATCCGGACGTGTGTCGACCCCTCGGCGCGGGTTCGTGTCAGGGATACGTGGGCGGTGAGCAAATGGCGCTTGACAGGCCACTGCCACACCCTTGTGGGCCAGATCCCCACGGCGGATGGCGGCCATATCCCTACGCCGGATGGCGGCCATGGAGCGTCCACCATGGTGGGGCTGGGAACTCAGGCGCTAGGCGCGACGGTCTGGCACGGAAGCGATATCACCGCGCAGGCGACGGGAGGGCCCGTCGGTCGGCAACACGCACCGAACGACGGCCTCCTCCTCGGCGAACAGCAGTCCGGTGACCGCGCCAAGATCTATCTGACCGCGCGAAGATCCTTTCGGGTCGACGGTCCTTGGAACCGCTCAGGCTCCCTGACTAGGGACCTCCGTCGCTACCGGTTCGGCTGTCGCGGCCGGTTCGGCTGTCGCGGCCGGTTCGGCTGTCGCGGCCGGTTCGGCTGTCACGACCGGTTCGGCGGTTGCCTCGGCGGTGCCGGCCGCGCCTGCCACCTCGGTAGCCACCGGGGTCGCCGCGGGAGTCGCTTCAGCGTCGGTGACCGGCGTTGCGACCTCGTTATCGCTGCCGCTGCATGCGGCGAGGGCGAACGCGGCCGCAGCGGCCAACGCCGCGAACCTCATCGTTCGGGTCATGGCTCTTTTGCTCCTTTCGGGGCTGAGGCGACGCCCGAGCATGGTGCTGCGGACGTCGCCCTTGAAGTGGAGAAGATCAGGCGGCCGGGCTTGCCTGGGAGCCGTCGTTGACATCCACGCTGACATCCGCCGAATCATCGACGGTCACCTCGACCGTGACATCGGGTGAGGACTCGGGCGAGGCGTCCACCGTCGGCTGCATCGAGGTGTCGACCGTCGGCTGCATCGAGGTGTCGACCATCGGCTCCATCGAGGCCTCTGCCGTCGGCTCGGTCGAAGGCTCCACCATCGGCTCCATCGAGGCCTCTGCCGTCGGCTCGGTCGAAGGCTCCACCATCGGCTGCATCGAGGCCTCTGCCGTCGGCTGCATCGAGGCCTCTGCCGTCGGCGCGGTCGAGGGCTCCACCATCGGCTGGCTGGCCGTGCCGGTCATGTCCGACACGTCGGTGAGCATGCTGTACACGGTCGTGTTGCCGTCTTCGGCCTCCTTGAGGAGTGCGAAGCCAACATACCCGCTGTCGTTGAGCGGATTCAGGCGGATGACCAGCGAGTCGCCGTTGAAACGCGTACCGCCGATGTCACCGCAGGCGATGTACTCATCCATGGCCTGCTCGGAACGATGGATGTTGATGGCGTGATCGCTGCTGGTCAGCTCATCGATCGTGGCTGCGACCGTGGTCACATTGAGCTCCACGTCCTCATTGGTGGCGGAGCCGACCGAATCGTCGCCGGCTGGCGAACCATCGACCATCAGGTCCGTCGAGATCTCGCCCAGCGGGAAGACGACGTCCCCGAGCTGATCACAGGTGCCACTGTGGATGTGCAGCGGATGCGCCGTAGCCGCGGCTCCACCCTGGCCCTGGATGTCCGGGGAGGCCGACGCGTCCTGCGCGAGGGCTCCAGCGCCCAGGCTGGGCAAGGCGAGCGTGGCGATCGCGCCAGCCAACATCAGGCGCCGTTGACTGAATGGAACCATAGAGGGTCTCCTTTCGCTGGTTGGGTACCGACGGACTGGCCGTCGCTTCTGCGACCCGAAGCATCTCGGATGCCCTGCGTCTGTCGTCTCAACGAACACCTCCGAACGATTGCAGCGGCATGCCAGAACGCGTGGCGGTACACCCTCAAGCGGTCCCTGAAAGGTCTCTGGCATGCCCGTTCGAGCCTGCGCACCCGCAGTCGTAACCCCGCGGGGAGCATCTTCATCGCGTCGGGCCACACATGCGAGCGGCGTTCGTGCCGGGCGTCCGAGCGCCGTGCACATGGCGGTGCGCCCAGCGATCGCCGAGGAGGAGGGGGTGACCAGTGAGACTCTATTTCGCCGGCGCACGAGCCGAATTCGAGAGCGCATTGCGCGAAGACTGGTACTCCGAATGGTCCATCGGATCCAGGCCTTGTATCCCGCTCTGCGCAGTCGCAGTGACCCCGGCCCCTGACCCCGCCGTCATCGTTGAGATGCCCTACGACATCGTCCTTGCCTATGCGCGAGGTGGTTCCAGGCCGGGACAATACCTCGTCCCCAAGGAGGTCGTGATGGCGTTCTACCTCGGCACCACTCGCCCAGAGCGATCGCGGACCGCACCCGCCGATGCTCGCGGCGTCATGGGCTTGCCGGGCAAGGAAGAGGTGGAACGTTGAGCACCGAGCAGCCGATCTGGCCGGGCGCCAGGGCGACGGCCTTAAGGGGGCTCAGGCGTCGCGATGGTCGCGCACGCTATCCGCGTTGCAGTACCGTGCGCGCTGCGCCGATGGCTGCCGGAGGCGGGGAGGTGACGGAGCGTGAGTTTCTCGATCGAAGACCAGCCTGATGACGCATACAGCGCCAGCCGGGATAGTGGAGCGAGCCCGTGGCTGCCGCTGGCCCTGTTCATCGCCCTTGGTGGCATCTTCGGCATCGTGATGGTCGGCAGCCCGGACCGTCCGGGCAGGGAGGTTGCCCTCGCCGATATCGGCTCGATCGCGGACGGCCAGCAGGTCCAGGTGCAGGGCTTCCTGTCCGAGATCCTCGGCGAGCGCACCATGACCATCGATGACAGCGGCGCACCGGCGCCTGTTCTGGTGCTCGTACGAAGGATCGCCCTTCCACAGCCTGGCGAGGCGGCCGCGATGGTGGAGACGCCTGGCGCGATCCAGGTCCGAGGGACCGTCCGTACCTTTGGACGCGCCGTTCTCGCGAGCGAGCTCGACCTCGCGCTCGACCGGCTGCGATTCAGTCACTGGGAGGGTGAGCCGGTCATCGTCGCGGATGAGCTCGTGTCGGTAGGCCCGAGCGCCTGAGCGGTCGGCCGGACGGACCGGTGTGGCACGTCCCGGACTTGGCGGCTGCAATCTCGTTGCCACGCGGGCCAGCGTTTGCATGCTTCCTCTGCAAGCCGACCAGACCCAGTCTTGGAAGGACCCACGACGACCCCGGCTGTGCGCGGGAAGTCCGAACGCGGCTCGGAGGTCGGAAGCACGGAGGTGGATATGGGGATCATCGGTCTAATCATCACGCTCATCCTGATCGTCATCCTGCTGCGCCTGCTCTTCTAGCGCTCGGCGACGACCAGCCAACTCATCTTTGACCCACCACGCCAAGGAGAGACGCCATGACTCAGACACCGGGACCACCGCCGACTGCCGCACCGCCTCTATCCCCAGCCGCAGCGCCCGCGCCGTACACGGAAGCCGCGGAGGTGGCGCCCGCCGATCTCCAGCAGCTGCGTTGGGGGCCCATCGTGGCGGGCTCGCTCACGGCGGTCGGCATCTTCATCCTGCTCTCCTCTCTCGCCATCGCGGCGGGTTTGCAGGCGGCTCCCGGGGTACCGGACGCGGGGGAGGCGGACGTCATCGCTATCCTCGTCGCGAGCGTGATCGCCCTCGTTGCCTTCTTCATCGGCGGTTTCGTCGCCACCTGGTCGGCTGCTGTCTCCCAGACGGGACGTGCCCTGGTCAATGGGTTCCTCGTGTGGACGCTGTGGCTCGTGGTCGTGGCGCTCCTGGGAGCGTTAGGCATCGGTTCCCTCACCGGCGACACGGGCCAGTTGTTCGGGCAGATCGGCCTGAACACCTCGGACCTTGGCACAGACCAGTTGGTCGATGCCGTCAGGACGGCCTCCTGGACCTCGTTCCTGGCCTTGAGCCTGACGGCGCTCGCTGCCATGCTCGGTGGGACGGTCGCTACGCGCGATGAGCTGCGCGGCGCCTGGGTCAGGATCCGACCTGCCAGCGTCTCGACCGAGAGCTGATCACCGCGTGCAGCGGCTCCCCCAGCTGCGCGCGACCGACGACCAGCGTCCTGTACTCGTTCAGGCAGGTTGATGGCATCGGATCAGGCTCTGGCCCCGGCTCTGAGTTCCCGGTGGGTTCGCCCCGCCCCTTCAGGTGGCGGACTCCGGGGTGCGGCCGCTGTTAGGCGCTTGACACCCGATCGGGCTGCCTGATGCGTCGCGGCCGTTACCTCGCCCGGCCCATGCTCCGTCCGCACCGCGGGGTAGCCCCAGCAACCGGAGGTGTAGGCCATGGACCAACCGCCATGCCAACGCTCCGAGCGGCTCGGCAGCGAGTCCGAACGGACAGTACTGGAGGAATGACGATGGCTACGAACATGAGCTACATCCAGACAGGCTGGACCGTCCGCACCAGCGACGGACAGGACCTGGGCACGGTCGTCGAGCTCTCGCCCGACACGATCTTCGTGGGGGGCGAGGACGAACGCCGCAGCATCCCCAAGTCGTTCGTTGATGAGGAGGATGAAGAGGCCCAGCTGGCCATCCTCGCGGTGGACGCAGAGACCATCGAGGAGGGCTCGTATTCCCGCTGACTGACGGTTCCGGCCCCGCCGACCGAGCCCGAAACGGGCGGGGCATCGATAGCGCCGAGGTCCCGGTCAGTCCCGCCGGGGCCTCGGCGCTGTAACGCCACGGACAAGATGGGCGTGCGTGCGGGTGAAGAGCCTTACTCGTCCACGTGGATGGGGACCTCGGCGGGCCGGCCGTGCTCGGGCATACCCGAGCGGTCAACCTCGCCCGCACGCGCCGCCTCGGGCTGGTCGGCCCGGCCGCGCAGCTGGACCTCCTTGAGGCCCACGGCCACCACGACCAGGGCCACCAGGGTGGTGCCGAGGCCGAACCAGAAGGTATCGGCGACGGCGAGCGAGAAGGCCTGGTGGATGCCGGTCACGATCTGGTCCACGAACCCCTGGAGCGCGGGCACCTGCGCGAGCTCGGCGGCCAGGCCTTGCCCGCCGACCTGCGTGATGTCGGTGCCGCTGCTGGCCAGCTGCCCCACGGCGCCGATCTGCTCGGGCGGGACGCCGGAGGCTGCCAGCGACGGCCCGAGGCGCGAGGAGAAGCTCTCGGCGAACAGCGTGCCCACGATCGCCAGGCCGACCGAGCCACCGATCTGTCGGAAGAAGGTGAGGTTGCCGGTGGCCACGCCCAGTCGCTCGAAGGGCACGACGCTCTGGATGACGATGGTGAAGACCGAGAGCGTGGGACCGATGCCCAGGCCCGCGATGAACATCCACGCCCACAGCACCGGCAGCTCCGTCTTGGCGGTCAGGCCGGTGAGCAGCAGGATGCCGACGGCCATGACCGAGAGCGCGCCGGTCACGATCCACTTGTAGCGCCCGCTCCGGCTCACGAGATAGCCGGCGAGGATAGAGCTCAGGATCACGCCCGCCAGCAGGGCGATCGTCTGCAGCCCGGACTCCGTGGGGCTCACGCCCTTCACGAACTGGAACCAGCGCGGCAGGAAGATGATCGCGCCGAAGAAGCCGATGGCGGCCAGGAACGTGGCCAGGATGGTGACCGCGTAGCTGCGGTTGCGGAACAGGTCGAGCGGCACGATGGGCTCGGCGGCCCGCGATTCGATGAAGAGGAAGACCGGCGTCAGCACGGCCGCGATGATGAGGTAGCCCCCGACCTCGAAGGCGTCCCAGGGGGCGGTCTGCTTGTTGGTCAGGCCCAGGAGCAGGAAGATGACCCCGACCGCGAAGACGATGGCGCCGGCGTAGTCGAGCTTGCGGGTCGGGCGCTCACCGTGGACCGAGGGCAGGAAGCGGTAGATGATGAAGAGCGCGACCGCGCCGATGGGCAGGTTGACGTAGAAGATCCAGTGCCAGCTCAGGGAGTCGGTGAGCCAGCCCCCGAGCAGCGGCCCGATGATCGAGGCGATGCCGAAGACGGCCCCGAAGAGGCCCTGGTAGCGACCGCGCTCACGGGGCGTGAAGAGGTCACCGATGACGGCCAGGGAGATGGGGAAGATGGCGCCCGCGCCGATGCCCTGGATGCCACGGAAGACGATCAGGCTCTCCATGTTCCAGGACAGTCCCGAGAGGGCCGAGCCGGCCAGGAAGACGGTGATGCCGATGAGCAGCATCAGGCGCCGGCCCCAGATGTCCGAGAGCTTGCCGTAGAAGACGCCGGTGATGGTGGCCGCGAGCAGGTACGAGGTGATGACCCAGGTGTAGAGCTCGTTGGTGCCGTTGAGGTCGCCCACGATCCGGGGCAGCGCCGTACCGACGATGGTCTGATCGAGGGCCGAGAGGAAGAGGCCCAACATGATGGCGAAGAGGATCTGCATCTTTCGCCGGTGGGGCAGGGCGAGCGCAGGATCCAACGCCGCAAGCTCGGCGTCGGTCCGGATGGTTTCGGACGTGATAGGGGACTCCTTTCCGGTTCGCCGTCGCACGGTTCCGTGCCGGCGGTCTTGATCTCAGTCGGGTGCGGGCTCGCTCTCGCCGGCAGCGCGGGCCAGGGCACGCATGGCCCGCAGGCACGCCTTCTGCTCTGCCGCCGACAGTCGCTGCACGAGGCGGTGGATCTCGGCGCGGCGGGTCGACTCGATCTGGTCGAGCACGCCTTGGCCCTTGGCGGTGAGGCGGACGAAGACCTTGCGCCGATCCTCGACACAAGGGGTGCGCTTGACCAGCCCCAGGCCCTCCATGCGGGTGATGGTCCCGGTGAGGCTGGGGAGGCTGACGCCAGCCTGGTCGGCCAGCTCGCTCATCGACTGAGGCGCGCGAACTCCGAGCAACATGAGCAGGTGGAGATTGAGCTTGCTCACCGAGCGATCTCGCCAGACCTTGGCCAGTCGTCGCCGTTGCGCGGCGATCACCGTGCTGAAGGCGGCGGCGATCTCCTCGGTCGGATCGGAACCGTCCGCCTGGTCCCCCCCGCGGCTGACGGGCGTCCGATCCTCGACTTGCGCACTACTTCTTGTCACCTGAACGATTATTGCCAACTGAATGGTCTTGTCAACCGCTGCGGTGCGACAGTGTCGAACCTCGCAGCCCCGGTCATCCCCAGACCCGCCCCAGACGGTTACGATGGAGCGGAGGGAGCAGGCACACGAGGAGGAATGTTGTGAGCGCTTTCACCGATCGACTGAACCACCAGCTCGAGTCCGAGTTCGGTGCTTCACAGCAGTACATCGCCATCGCGGCCTGGTACGACGACCAGACGCTGCCACAGCTGGCGGCGCACTTCTACCGCCAGGCGGTGGAGGAGCGTAACCACGCCATGATCATCGTCCGCTATCTCCTCGACGCCGGCGCCGCCGTCGCGATCCCCGGCGTGGCGGCACCGCGCACCGACTTCACCGACGCGTCAGAACCGGTCAAGCTGGCCCTGGAGCAGGAGCGGCGCGTCACCGACGAGATCGAGGAGCTCGCCCGCGCGGCCCGCGCCGAGGGCGATCTGGTAGGTGAGCAGTTCCTGGCCTGGTTCCTCAAGGAGCAGCTCGAGGAGATGTCCTCGATGACGGACCTGCTGCGCACCGTCGAGCGCGCGCTCGAGACCAACATCCTGCTGGCGGAGGACTACCTCGCGCGCTCGACTCCCGGGGACCAGGGCCAGAGCCAGGATGCGCCGGAGGCGGCCGGAGGCGCCCTGTAGCGATCTCCCGGCCCCAGGCGCGACTCGCACCGCGGCCGATCGGGGATCTCGAGCGCAGCAACTGCCGTCCGCGTCGCCTCCGACGCTGGGTCGGGGAGGGGTCGCGAACCGACGGACCTTGAGTCGCCACCCCGCGGCCCGCATGCCGGGGCGCGATCATGACGGGGCTGCCGTCGACGCTCGCACCACGAGCGTCGGATCAAACGCGACGCGGACGGCCGCGCGCGATGGATCCGGGATGCCGATCGCGTCCAGCGCGATGCGCATGGCCTCACGCACGATCTCGGTCGTGGGCATGCGCAGCGTCGTCAGCGCGGGGATGGTGTAGGCGGCATACATCAGGTCGTCGAAGCCGACGACGGACAGGCCATCAGGGACCCTGATGCCGTGGCTGTGAGCGCCGTGGAGGACGCCGACCGCGGAGAGGTCGGTGGAGCAGGCCACGGCCGTGGGTGCCTCGGATGCGCGCAGCATCCCCGCGATGGCGTTCTCGCCGCCGGCCAGGCTGTTGTCACAGCGCTGGAGATAACCGTGGGGCACACCACCGAAGTGCCGCTGCATGAACGCGACGTAGGCGTCCTCGCGGGTGGGATTGTCGATCGGCAGGAGGGCGCTCACGAAGCCGATACGCCGGTGGCCGAGCGAGACCAGGTGCTCGAGCCCGATCTCCGTGCCCTTGCGGTCGTCGACATCGACGGTCGGGAAGCGGATGGGGCTGTTGCCCTGCCACAGTGCGACCACTGGTTCGCGCGCGTCATGCAGGTCGGCCAGCAGGCGCGGCTGATCCTCCATCTCGCCCAGCATCAGCACCGCGTCGCAGTGTCGTGGTTCCAGCACCGCGGGCAGGCCGGGTCCTTCGTGCTCGCGCCCTGCGACGTGGCCCAGGACGATGTTGTAACCGTGGCCCATGGCCTCCACGGCCAGGACCTCCAGCGCCCCTGCGAAGAAGGGGTCGTTGAAGTCGCGCACGACAGCTCCGATGAGCATGGTGGGGGCACCCCGTAGGGCACGCGCGAAGGGGTTGGGCCGGAACCCGAGGCGCGCGGCCTCCCGTTCGATGCGCGCTCGTGTCTCAGCCGCGATGGGCACCCGCGAGGGGGCCTTGTTGATGACTCGGGAGACGGTGCTCAGTGAGACGCCCGCCGCCTCGGCGATGTCACGCATGGTCACGACCTCGCTTGGCTCGCGCCGTGCGGCCCCCTCGACCGTCACCGCTGGGGTGTCATCCTCCGTGCGCGGCGCGTTACCGGCCATGGATGCGCGGTCTTGTCTGCTCGGACCTACGACAGAGCGCCATCATCAATGCCCCGGTGGGGGGGACGCGTCGGCAACCAGACTCGCATACCCAAGCCATCCCGCTCACCCCATGCATAGTAGGGAACCGCGTGGACGGCGACTTCGGTCGTGCGTCCCGGCCGCGTGGGCTCCGACCCGTCCGCCGGTTCGCTTGGGTACGGCCAGGTGGTCTCGGCTGGATCCTCTCGGAGGTCGCCCTCGAGTTCAAGCCCGTCGATCTCACCCACGCGCGGGATGGAGGTGGGAGCGACATGAACGCGGGGCCTCGGCGGCACCTCCAGCGACTCGACCGACTGGCCGGGCGGCAGGTCGGCGTCTTCCACCACGTACACGAGCGGTCCGCGTTCCAGAGCGAGGGTGTCGCGCAATGCATCGATGCGCGGGTCGGGCCGGGTCACCCGCGATGACAGCTCAAGCTCCAGGTGAAGCTCCTCCCCGGGTCGCCAGCTGCGCTCGACCGTCATCGCCCCGGGGCCTGAGCGGGCCAGGACCGTGGAGCCGCCGAGCGTGAGCGTAGCGTTCGGGCACCACTGCGGGACACGCAGGACGAGCCGCCAGGGTGCCTCGGGGCTCGCCTTGACCGTGATGCGCACATCCCCGGACCAGGGATAGTCGGTCTCGACCGCCAGAGCCGACCGGCCTCCGCCGCCGTCGAACTCGATGGTGCCGGTCGCGAACTGGTGGACGTGGAGTCCCCGCTCGTCCACGCTCGCGACCTGGTCGGGGAACGTGGCCAGGAAGCGCATCAGGTTGGGTGGGCAGCAAGACACCGGGAACCACTCGGCGCGACGGGTGCTGGCGGCCCCCTCCAGGATCTCGATCCCACCAGAGCGTCGCTGCAAGGGGTTGGAATAGAAGAAGTGGGTGCCGTCAGCGCCCATGCCCGCGAGCACGCTGTTGAAGGCCGTCCGCTCGATGACGTCGGCGAACCTGGATTCGCCGGTGGCAAGCAGCAGGCGCCGCGCCAGCATCGTGCTCCCGATCGAGGCGCAGGTCTCGGCATAGGCCCGGTCGGGCGGCAGCTCGAAGGCGGCGCCGATGGCCTCATCGCGATGCCGGGAGCCCAGGGCTCCGGTGATGTACATGCGGCTCCCGCGCATGACTTCCCAGCGCTTGATCACCGCCTCCAGGAGCTCGGTGTCTCCGGTCTCGACGGCGACATCGCTCACGCCACAGTCGAGGTAGACCTGGCGGACGGCGTGCCCGACTGGCTCGGCCGCCGTTCGCACGGGCTCGTGGTCCTGCCAGTAGGTGCTGCCGAAGCGGTCCTTCTCCAGCAGGCCATGTCCGCGGCGCTCGACGAGCAGTCGGGCGAGCTCGAGGTAGCGGGCGCGACCCGTGGTTCGGTAGGCCTCGACGAGGGCCATCTCGATCTCCGGATGTCCGCCGATGAGCTCCCGCTTGCCGGGCCCAAGCTCTGACCAGATGCGGTCCACGAATCGTTCGGCGACGCGCAGGAGGCGGTCGTCACCGAGGCCGCGTTGCCAGGCGATGGCGGCTTGCATCAGGTGCCCGGCCACATACAGCTCGTGCCCCCATCGCAGGTCGGTGAATTCCGCCCCGGGACGCAGCACCTGGAAGAAGGTGTCGATGTAACCGTCCGCGCGCTGGGCCCGGCCGATGAGGTCGATGAGCGGCTCGGCCAGGCCAAGGAGGCCATGGTCCGGCACCTGGGCCAGCTCCCAGCCCACGGCCTCCAGCCACTTGTAGACGTCCGAATCGAGGAAGGGGACAGTGGTCCCGGAGTCGTCGTTGCCGCCCTGGTAGGTCCCGGACTCCCCGGTCGCCAGGCGGAAGTTGGTGACGTTGCCCGCGCGCTCCAGCTGCGCGGCACCGTGGGGCATGGTGAATTCATGGTTGAGGGCACGGCGTGCTGCCCACATGCCCCCGGTGATGCGGCTCGCCCCCAGACCGATCGGTCGGAGGCGGACGTTGGCGGATGCGGTCGGCACGACCGGCGCGACGATGAGCGAACCCGGGACGGTTCGGGACTGGTGATCCATCTCTGCCTCCTCGGCCAATCCCCCGGACGCGCCCGAACGTGCCACCCGGCGACGTCGTGACCAGCGCGGGGACCTGAATGCTAGCAGGGATCGTCACGCTAGAAAAGGGTTGTGCGCAAACGAATGCGGTAGTATTGTCCCGACATCACTGCGGGCCCGGGAACCACCCGTCGCTGAACGCAGGCAGATCGAACAGGAGGAGAACTGTCATGCGGGGACACTTCCGTAGAGGAGCCGCCTTCGCCACGGCAGCCGCCGTGTTGAGCGTGGGACTACTTGCCGCACCACCGGTCGCGGCGCAGGAGGCCTGGCAGGGCGTCGACGACGGCACTGCGTTGACCATGTGGACACGCGCCGCGACCGAGGCTCGGGCCACGGCCCTCGTGGACGCCTACAACGCGAGCCATCAGAACCAGATCGAGCTGACCGTCGTTCCGACCGATGACTACCAGGCTGTGGTCGGCGCCGCTGCAGGCTCGAACTCACTGCCGGACCTCTTCTCAGCCGACGTGGTCTTCATGCCCAACTGGACCTCCCAGGGGCTCTTCACCGATCTCACCGACCGCATCGCGTCGCTTCCCTACATCGATAACGTGGGCAAGGCGCACATCGACGGCTCGACCTGGGACGGCCAGCAGTACGGGCTGCCGTTCATCATCGACCTCTCGGTGTGGATGTACAACAAGGAGCTCTTCCGGCAGGCCGGGCTCGATCCGGAGAGCCCGCCGACCACGCTGGCCGAGTTCGATGCGGCCGCCCGGGCCGTCGATGCACTCGGCGGTGATGTCAACGGCACATTCTTCGGTGGTAGCTGCGGCGGCTGTGAGGTCTTCACCTGGTGGCCCATCAGCTGGGCCGACGGCGAGCCCGTGATGAACCCCGAGGGCACGGAGGCTTACCTCGCGAATGACGAGATGAAGGCCATCTACTCGACCTTCCGGAGCCTCTACGAGGACGGCATCGTGGGTCCCGGTGCGCTAGAGGAGGCAGGCCCGACCTGGACGGCCCAGTTCCCGGCAGGCAATATCGGCATCCAGCCCATGCCCGCCAGCCTGCAGGGTCTGGCTACGGACAACCTCAAGGACGAGGACATCGGGGTCACCGCCATCGCCGGCATCAACGGCGGGGAATCGACCTTCGTCGGTGGCGACAGCATCGGTGTCTCGAGCGACAGTTCGGCCGTCGACCAGGCCTGGAACTTCCTTTCCTGGATGCTCGATGACGAGGCCCAGGTCGAGGTCGTGGCCAAGGGCGGCAACGTGGTCGCCAGGACGGACCTGGCGGACAACCAGTACAGCTCGGCAGACCCGCGCCTGGTGCTCTTCAACGACATCGCGGGCAAGGGTGAGACGCCGTTCGCGCTCAAGTTCGGCCAGACCTACAACGACCCCCAGGGTCCTTGGGTCCAGCTGCTGTATGACGCGCTCTTCGGAGACGCCAGCCAGATCGACAACGACAACGCGGCCGTCAACGACTCGCTGACCTACTGATCGCCACTGCGGCGTCTGTTGGCAATAGGCCTGGAGCGGGCGAGGTCGATGGCGATCCCGCCCGCTCCTGGCAAAGCAGCCGAGCTACCCTCTGAACCGATGACCCCGGCCACCGAGCGCACCCGCGCTTCCGGATCCGCACCGCGCCTGAGCCTGCGACGGCGCCGGCAGCTGCAGGGCGTGGCCTATGCGCTCCCGACCATCTTGCTCGTCTCCATCTTCTTCGTGCTGCCGCTGCTGCTGGTGGGCCGGATGTCGGTCAGCGACTGGTCGCTGTTGAGCGGCGATCACGGGCTGAACGCCCCGGACAACTACAGCGCGATCAACGCGAACCGGTTGTTCTGGCCGGCAGTCGTCTTCACCATCGAATACACGATCCTGGTCACTGCACTGCTCATCGGCCTCGGCCTCGGGCTGGCCCTCCTGGTACAAGAAGGCAGCCGCTATGTGGGCGGCCTGCGCACCGTCTTCCTGCTGCCCGTCGCGGTCGGCCTGGCCTCGGCCTCCCTGCTGTTCTGGGGGTTCTACTCTCCCTCGATCGGTCCCATCAGCCCGCTGCTGGAGCAGATGGGCGTGACCACGGAGCCGATCTCGTTCCTGGGCTCGCCCCTCGCAGCGTTGCTCTCCACCACTTTCCTGATCGTCTGGAAGTTCGCCGGCCTCTACATGCTCATCCTGCTCGTTGGCTTGCAGGCCATCCCGCCGGACGTCTACGAGGCCGCCGCCGTGGACGGCGCGACCCGCCGCCAGACCCTACGACGCATCACCCTGCCGCTGCTGCGACCTTCGCTGGCGCTGGCGCTCATCCTCTGCATCACGGGCTCGCTCCTCGCCTTCGACCAGTTCTACATCCTGACCAAGGGTGGGCCGGCGAACAGCACCGTAACGGTGGTGCAGCTCATCTACCGCGAGGCCTTCCAGCGCCAGAACCTGGGTACGGCCGCAGCCATCTCGATCGTCGTGCTGGTCGTGTTGCTGGCGCTGAACGTGGTCCAGTTCCGCGGCCTGCGAGGCTCGGAGCGAGGCTGAGCATGTCGGAGCGAGCTCGACCATGATCGACGCCAAGGCATTCGGTCGCATGCCCTTCTATGCCGTCACCGGCGCGCTGGCCATCATCTTCCTGTTCCCCCTGGTCTGGAGCACGCTGGCTTCGGTTAGCCCCGCAGGTGGCACCGGGCAGACCCATGGCTACGGATTGGGCAACTACCAGACCCTCTTCGACTTCGGGATCGGGCTCCCCCGTTTCTTCCTCAACAGCGTCATCGTCTCGGGCTTGACCGTGGCCATCACCATCACGGTCTCGCTGTTCGGCGGGTACGCCTTCGCGAGGTTTGAGTTCCCGGGCCGCGAGCTCCTGTTCCTGCTGACGCTGGCGATCCTGATGGTCCCTTATGCAACGCTGCTCATCCCGCTATACGTCCTGCTGAATGCCTTCGGGCTGCAGAACTCGCTCGTCGGGCTGAGCCTGGTCCTGTCCATGTACCAGCTGCCGTTCGCCATGTTCATGATGCGCATCTCGTTCGAGGCCGTGCCCCAGGACCTGGAGGACGCGGCGCTCGTGGACGGCTGCGGTTCGTTCGCCGCCCTGCGCAGGATCCTGCTGCCAGCGGTCGTTCCCGGTGTGATCACCGTTGGGCTCTTCGCCTTCCTGGCGGCGTGGAACGACTTCTTCGCGCCGCTGATCCTGATCAGCGATCCGACCCAGGCCCCGCTGCCCCTGGCCATGGCTACCCTGCGTCAGCAATCGATGGGTGTCATCGACTACGGCGCGACCGAGGCCGGGGTCGTAGTCATGGCTCTGCCCTGCGTGCTCCTGTTCCTGCTGCTGCAGCGTTACTACGTGCGGGGCTTCATGTCGGGAGCGGTCAAGGGCTAGCCGACCAGCGGGAGCCGGGAGGGTGTCGCAGCAGCGGGTCGTGTTCAGGCGTGTAGGACGACGACGTCGGTGGTTCCGTGTTTGCCCTTCAGCTCCAGGGAGCGCCGTTCGAGGCCATCAGGGACGCCGGCCGCCGCGGCTGCCGCTGAGCTCACGAGGATCTCACCGGTCGCCGCGGCAGAGGCCAGACGCGCGGCGGTGTTGACCGTATCGCCCAGCGCCGTCAGCTCCACGTGGGCTTCGTCACCGACGGCGCCCACCCAGGCCCGGCCCGCATGCACGCCGGCGCCGAGCGGGACCCACGGCCCGTCCGCGTCCCTGTGTCCCGTGGCGCGCAAGAGCGCGATCGCTGCTGACACGGTGCGCTCGACGAACCCATCGCCGCTGAGCAGGGGAAAGAACATGGCCATGACCTCATCGCCAACGAACTTGTCCACGCTCCCGTCGTTGTCGAAGATCGCCTTGGAGGCGGTGGCGTAGAACCGATCCATCAGGCCTCGGAAGCGCCGCCGGCTCCATGGTCTCGGCGAGGGCCGTGGAGCCCCGGACATCGGCGAAGAGGAAGGCGCACTCGATCTCGGCGCCACCGTGGTGCGCGGCCACGAACGCGAAGCAGGAGTCGCACATCGTCGGATTGCGATCGGACGGGCGCTTGCCGATCAGCCGCATGAGCGGCGCGCCGAGGCCGCCGAACGGCGCCAGGCACAGCTTGCACCGCGGCCCGTCGGGGATCAGGCGCAGCAGCTGCCGTCCGCGCCGCTCGCGGGCGTCCCCACGCGTGAGGTACTCGCGCCAGAACGCTTCTCCCTCCTGCGGGCGCTCAGCCACCTTCACCACCCTCGGCCAGGGCCGGGTTGGCTGCGCCCCCGCCACGGCCTTCACGGATGTTGTCTCGCCCTACCTCGGAATCGAGCGTCCTCGCGGCCTGGTCCTGTGGTGTGCCCTGCGCTCGTTCCTCGGGCGGAGGCATCGGCACCTCGGGCTCGGCTGGAGGCATGACGTTGGGCGTGCCGTCGGGGTTCGCCAGCGACTGGGCCGGGCGTCGAGCTGGACCCTCGCCGCCCCAGCGGGGATTGGACCGATCGGCCAGGACCGGATCTTCCAACGGCCGCCCCTCGTCCGGCTCGGCATCGGCGAGCGGCCCGCTGCCCGCCGGTGTTTCATCAGGTGGTCGTCGCGGGGCCTTGCCCATGTCGCGCTCTCGCGGTGCCATCTGCCTTCAAGCCGGCGACCGTATCTCCGAGAGGACGAGCAGATTGCCCTCGGTGTCGTGGAACCAGGCACCGCGGAAGCCTTCGCCCGAGACGATGAAGGTGGCGGGATCGTAGCCGGCCATGTCCACCGGCTCGAAAAGGACGCCGCGCTCGGCAAGGTCCTGCATCTCTCGCTCGAGATCGTCGACCCGGAAGCTCAGCTGTGTGTGGTCGCCTGACGGTTTGCCCGTGGACGAGAAGACCATGAAGGCGTTGCCGTCAGCGGTCTCGTAGGTGACCTCGTCGTTGCCGCTGTCGTGTGGCGTGAACCCCAGTGTGTCTTCATAGAACGTGCGCGCCCGATCGATATCGCCGGCCGGCAAGGTGGCATAGGCATGTTGGGTAGTTAGCATGGTTCTGCTCCTTTCCGCCATCCACCCTGTGCTCCCATCCCTCTGGGCCGAATCAACGCCTCGGCCGAGCGACCTTGCAACGATGTGACAACCGTTCGGGGCGGCGCAGCTGCTGGCACTGTGAGGCATGGCACACGGCGACTGGCCAGGCGGGATCGACCTGTCGTGGCCCGGTGCAACGTAGATGCAAGCGGGTCCCGGCCGTCCGTTGAGGCGACTGCACGGGTCTCGCCGATAGCGTCTGAAGTGAGCCCGGAAGACGGACCACTCGCCCGCTGCCCGGGACCTACATACAGGAGGCAACCATGAACGACATCGCCCGCGTGACAGAGATCACCGCCCGTTCGAAGCGTTCTTTCGAGGATGCCGTGCAGTCCGGCCTCGAGCGGGCCAGCGCCACGCTGCGCAACGTCGAGGGAGCATGGATCAAGGATCAGAAGATCGCGATGCGCGACGGCAAGATCGACAGCTACCAGGTGGACATGCTCGTCACCTTCGTTCTCGACGACGATCAGACGGTCGCGCAGAACGCCTGACCGAGCCTTAAGCGCCTGACCGAGCCAGGCGGCGCAATCGCCTGGCTCGCGTGCGTGAGATGACACGTTTAGCTTCGCGCCTCATCGATGCCCAGGGCGGCTGGGCGCGCCCGCTCGGCGACTGGACCGCAGGCCGGCTGGCGCCCCTCATCAACCGGTCGCGATCGGTCAAGGACTTCCTGGTCGGGACCTGGCTGGACCATCCGCTCCACGCGGCGATCACCGACGTGCCGGTGGGATCGCTCACGCTGATGGTGATCCTCGACCTGCTGGGACAGGACACCGCGGCGGATGTCGCCCTGGTCCTCGGGATCGTGGCCATGCTGGCCGCGGCGGTGACCGGAGCAGCCGATCTCGTCGACACGCATGGGCGCTCCCGGATGGTTATGACCGTCCACGCCACGGTCATGGTGACGGCGCTGCTATTGCTGATCGTCGCGGCCATCCTGCGCGTGGTCGGGGCGGACAGCCGAGGACTGGGCGTGGTCCTGGCCTGGGCCGGCTACCTGGTGCTTCTCGCCGGCGCCTACGTCGGCGGCGAGGTGGTCTTCGCCCTGGGCCACGGGGTGAACCGGCACGCCTGGCGATCGCCCCCCAGCGAATGGCAACCGGTCGACGCGGACGACATCCCCGAGGGGCAGCCGGTCAAGGCTCGCGCTGGCGCTCAGGCGATGGTGCTCGTCCGCGACGGCGCCACGGTCCACGGGCTGGTCGACCGATGCGCTCATGCCGGCGGGCCACTGTCGGAGGGTGCGATCGCGGACGGCTGCATCGAGTGCCCCTGGCACGGCTCGGCATTCGAGCTCGCCAGCGGCACGCGTCGGCGCGGCCCATCGCTGTACGACCAGCCGCACCTGGAGGTGCGCCGGACAGAGGAGGGCGGATACGAGGTCCGCGCCGACTCGACGAGCTAGCAATCGACAGGAGGTTCCAAGATGGGACAAGTGACACCCGCGACACACCAAAGCCCCAAGGCCCCACGCGACCGCAGCTGGGACTGGTCGGGGACGGACAAGTTCGACCAGATCCTCAAGCACGGTGGTTGGGAAGCGGCTGTGACGGCGCACGCCTGGCACGACCCGGACGAGGATCCGGACCATGACCCGCCACGCGAGAAGCAGGCCTACAAGCTGCCGCACCACGAGCTCCTCGACGGTCGGCTGAAGGTCGTCTGGAACGGCGTCGTGGCGGCCATGACCGTGGTCAACGGCGCCCGCGGCGGCGTCGACATCCCCGAGCGTGACAGGCGCGCGGTGTACCAGCACCTCGCGGATCACTATCGCGAGTTCGGCGAGGAACCGCCCGAGCTCGATGATGGTGGATGACCACGAGCGCGGCCCGGCCGCGCCGCGAACGATGAGCTGCCGGCCACAGATGCGAGGATGAAGGAGAGATGAGATGGACCTCCGGACCGACACACTGATCGCCGGAGCCGCAGCGGGAGCCGCCGGCAAGGCCGCGCTCGACCTCGCGTCCTACCTGGACATGCTCGTCCGTAGACGTCCCGCCAGCAGCGTCCCGGCGAAGGTGGCCGAGCGGCTCATGGGCGCGACCCAGGCGCGCTTGGGCGACCTCTCCGGCGACGAACCACAAGCCCCGGATTGGCAGCACCAGGGCGAGCAGGGCGAGCAGGGCGATCAGCACCAGGGCGAGCAGGGCGATCAGCACCAGGGCGAGCAGGGCGATCAGCACCAGGGCGAGCAGCCCGGGCCGCGCGAACGCGCCGTGGGCGCCATGAGCGGCTACGCCATCGGGCTGGGCCTGGGTATGGCCTATGCGCTCGTGCGCGCTCGGGCCGGTGCTGTCGATGCACCGAGGGTCGCGTTCGGGGGAATCGCCCTGGCAGCCTTGGCTATGGCCAGCAGCGATGTGCCGGCGGTCGCGACCGGCGCCACCACCAACCCGCGCGACTGGCCGCTCTCTGCCTGGCTCGCGGATGTCCTGCCCCACGCAGCGTACGGGCTCGTGACCGCTCTGGTGACCGAGTCGCTGCTCGGCCAGCCTTCGGCCGGGGCGAACAGCCGATGAGCTTCCGCGAAGTGAACCGGTCCCTCGTCCCGCGTGCAGCCTCTTTCGCCCTGGGCGGACTCGTGGCAGCACTCTTCAGCGCCGCCTGCGCGAACGACAGCGGAGACACTGGCGGCCGATGGACCTATTCTCCGGTCGACGAGGCCGCCTCGTCGTCCCCCGCGGCCGCCGGACCGACTCAGCAGGCCGACGCCTCCACGCCACCGGACGGCTTCGCCTCCCCCGGGCGGGCGGAGCCGCTCCAGCCGCCGGCAGGCAACGTCATCCCGCGCTTCGTCGAGCCTGAGCGTGCCGACCCGCCGACGGCCGAGGAGGCGATCCCCGCCCCCCTCGAGATCGACCCGGACGCCTTGGCCTCGCCGGGCGTGACGAGCACGCCCGGCGCCTGATCTCGAGAACGAACCGAGCAAGGGACAGCAGCTGCCTGCCCCGCCCCAGACAAGGAACGGAGGTCGAGCGAGATGGACGTACGGCGATTGCTTGATGAGCCACAGCGCGTGTTCGCGGTGATCCTGCAAGAAGGCGATGAGATCGCTGCGAGCATCGAGCGCTTCGCTCGCTCCAGCAAGGTGGACGCGGCCTCCTTCACCGGCATCGGTGCCGTCTCGGCAGCGACGCTCGGCTTCTTCGACCCGGAGGCGCGCACCTACCGCAAGATCGAGGTCGCGCAGCAGGCCGAGATCGTGTCGCTCGTGGGGGACATCACCGCCTCTGCGCCGGGCGACGACGGCAGCCGCACCGTGCACGGGCACATGGCCCTGGCCCTGAGCAACGGGCACATGCGTGGCGGTCACCTGCTCTCGGCGACCGCGCGTCCGACCTTGGAGCTGGTGGTCACCGAATCACCCGCCCATCTGCGGCGTCGGCACGATCCGAAGACGGGCCTCACGCTGATCGACGCCGGACCTGATCGCGAGGGGCAGTAGATCGCGAGGAGCAGTGTAAAGGGGACCAGGGCGAGAGCCGCCGTCGGGACCCCAGGTCAGTCAGGGCAGCCGAGGCTCCAGTGCAGCTCGGACGGCGTCCTGGTCGAGCTATCGCTTGACCAGGACGGCGCCGATGATGGCGGCCAGCCCGAGCGAGGAGATGAAGGCCTTGCGGTGTCGATCGAGGAAGAAGGTCGGTGCCGTCGAGGCGGCGCGGTCGTCGAAGGGTCCGTGCGCCCCCGGATCGCCCGCCACCGGCGCGAACAGGTTGTCGGGCCGGTCCACCGCCGGCTCACCGGTCATCTGCCCTTCCCAGGCGGCTTTCGCCAGGTAGTGGTCGAGCAAGCCTGGGATCAGGCGCTGGCCGATGATCGCCTGCCAGGTCGAGCGACCCAGCCAGACCTCGCGGCGACGCTGCCCGGCCGCCCAGGCGATGGCCTCGCCGGCCACCTCTGGCTGGAAGATGGGCGGCACCGGCTGCGAGCGCTGCGGCAACAGGCTGCGCACCCAACGGAACTGGGGCGTGTTGACCGCCGGCAGGTGCACGATCGTGACGTGGACGTTGCTGCCATCGTGGATCAGCTCGCTGCGCAGGGAATCGGTGAAGCCGACGATCGCGTGCTTGGCGCCGCAATAGGCAGACTGGAGCGGGATGCTGCGATAGGCAAGGGCTGAACCTACCTGCACGATGGTGCCCCGATCACGTTCCTGCATGCGGCGCAGCGCCGCCATCGTGCCGTGCACCACGCCCAGGTAGGTGACCGCGGTCACGCGGTCGAACTCCTCTGCCGATATCTTGCTGAAACGGCCGAAGACCGAGGTCATGGCGTCGTTCACCCAAAGCTCGATCGGGCCCAGCTCGTGCTCGATCCGCTCCGCCGCTGCCTCGACCGCCTCGCCGTCGGCCACGTCCGTGGCGATGGCGAGGCCGCGGACGCCCGCGTCCTCGAGTTCGTCGACGACGGCATCCAGACCGTCCTGGCCACGCGCCAACACAGCCACGTCGTATCCCCGTTGCGCGAGGGCTCGAGCGGTCGCCCGGCCGACGCCCGCGGTGCCGCCGGTGACGACCGCCACCGGCCGCTGCCGCGCTTCGCGTTCGCTTTCGAGGAACGGCCTCTGCCGCGCCAGATCATCTACGTCCTGCATCACACCATGCTCCGTACCTGCGTGCCGAAGGCCTTGCGGGCGATCTCCAGCCCATCGGGCTCGCCCCTGACCAGGGCGGTGGCGAACTGTCGCGCCTGGTCGACCGAGATGTGCGGCGGCAGGGGTGGCTCCTGCGGGTCGACGACGGCCTCGACCAGCGCCGGACCCGGATGGGCCAACGCCTCGGCCAGCGTCTCACCACAGACGGCGGGATCCTCGATGCGGAAGGCGCGCACTCCGCACCCTTCCGCGACCTTGGTGAAGTCGATGGGCTGGAGGTCGACCGCGAACTCGGGATTGCCCAGGAACACCATCTGCTCCCACTTGATCTGTCCGAGATAGTTGTTCTTGACCACCACCACCTTGATGGGCAGGTCGTACTTCACGGCCGTGGCCAGCTCGGCCATCAGCATGGACAGGCCGCCGTCGCCAACGAAGGCGACGACCTGTCGGTCGGGATAAGCGACCTGGGCTGCGATCGCGTAAGGCAGGCCGCAGGCCATCGTGGCCAGCGTGCCCGAGAGGGAGAACTGCTGACCCTTGCGGGCGCGGATCTGACGGGCCCACCAGGTGGTTACGGTGCCCGAATCGCACGACACGATGGCGTCGTCAGCCAACGCGCGGCCGAGCTCCCAGGAGAGCACCTGTGGCTTCATGGGCGTGTCCTGGCGGGTGCCTCGCTCCTCCATGGTCTGCCACCAGGCTTCCATGCCCGACTGCGCCTCCTGCAGGAAGCTGCGGTCCCGCTTGCGCTCGAGATGCTCGAGCAGGACTCGCAACGTTCGTGCGCTGTCGCCGACGAGCCCGATCTCGATCGGGTAGCGCAAGCCGAGGCGCACGGGATCGATATCGATCTGGACCGCCCGAGCCTGACCAGGCTCCGGCATGAACTCGAGATAGGGGAACGAGCTCCCGACGATGAGCAGCCCATCGCAGTCGCGGATCGCGTCCTCGGAAGGTTTGGTGCCGAGCAGCCCGATGCCGCCGGTGGTGAAGGGGCTATCGTCTGGGACAGCGCCCTTACCCAGCAAGGCCTTCACGATGGGCGCTCCCAGCGTGTCGGCTACCTGCTCCAGCTCGGCCGTGGCCCCGAGTGCGCCTCGGCCGGCGAGGATGACCACGCGCTCGGCCTCGCCGAGCAGCTCGGCGGCGTCACGGATGCGGTCGATATCCGCGGACGGGGCCATCTGCGTGAACACGTTGGCGCCGCGGCCTACCACATTGCGTTTGGACGGTTTGCCGGGCAGCTCCCAGTCCTGCATGTCGACCGGGAAGTTGATGTGCGCCACGCCCCGCCGAGCAAGCGCGGTCCGGCAGGCCAGGTCGGTCACGTTCTCGACGTGGGCCGGTCCCATGACCCGCGTGTTGTACACGGTCACATCCTCGAGCACCCGCGTGAGGTCGACGTCCTGCTGAGCATGGGTGTCGATCAGATCATGGTAGTGGTGTCCGGTGATCGCCAGCACCGGCTGGCCATCGAGCTTGGCGTCGTAGAGGCCGTTCACCAGATGCAGGCCGCCCGGCCCAGAGGTGGCCAGGCACACGCCCAGTTTGCCGGTCCACTTGGCATACGCCGCGGCCGCGAAGGCGGCCGACTCCTCGTGCCGCACCTGGATGAACCGGATCTCGTCCTGGCGCTTGCGCAGCGCTTCCATGAGCCCATTGATGCCATCTCCGGGCAGGCCGAAGATCACGTCGACGCCCCACGCCTGTAAGAGTTCGACCATCGCGTCTGCGGCGCTTCGGGCCATGTCGTGTACCTCCTTGCAGGCGTCCGTCTCGATACAAGGGGTCGCCTGGAGCTGTCGGTGGGATCATCCGTGCCGATCGTTCTGTCGACTACAGCACTCCGCACGCTGCACCCGGCTAAGGCCGTGGCTGGAGCGAGTTACAGACCCGTTGCGGATCGCGCGCGAGCACTTGTCATGCACCTGCAACGACTTGCCACGAAGCGCATGCGCGACGGGAAGCCCGCTGCCCTCACGCTGAGTGGATGACGTCGCATGGCTCCACGATCGAGCGGCTGGAGGCCAGCGCCTACACGATCCCGACGGAGCGTCCCGAGTCGGATGGCACGCTGACCTGGGACGCCACCACCCTGGTGCTCGTGGAGGCCATCTCGGGTGAGACGAGAGGGCTCGGCTACAGCTACGCCGACGCGACTGCCGCCCAGCTGATCGGCGACCGGTTGGCCGCGGTCGTGCAGGGCGCGCCCCTGATGGATGTGACAGCCGCCTGGTGGCGCATGGTGGCGGCTCTCCGCAACGTCGGCCGTCCCGGCATCGGCATGTCGGCTGTGTCTGCGGTCGATGTGGCCCTCTGGGACCTCAAGGCGAAGGTGCTGGGTCTCCCGCTCGTGGGGCTGCTGGGAGGCGTTCGCGAGGCCATCCCGGTCTACGGCAGCGGCGGCTTCACCTCGCTCGACCTGGACGAGCTGGCGAACCAGCTTCGGGGCTGGACCGACGACGGTATCGGGGCCGTGAAGATGAAGGTCGGGCGGGAGCCGGAGGCAGATGTCGACCGGGTCCGCGCAGCACGCTCAGCGATCGGGCCCGAGCCGATCCTGATGGTCGATGCCAACGGAGCCTACGACCGCAAGCAGGCCGCTCACATGGCCTGGGAGTTCGCCGCCTCGGACGTCCGCTGGTTCGAGGAGCCGGTGACCTCGGACGACCTCGATGGGCTGCATGCCCTGCGTAGCGCCGTCCCGGCGTCGGTCGAGATCTCCGCCGGCGAGTACGGCTACGACGCCGTCGACTTCGTGCGCCTGCTCGACGGTGCCGTCGACGTCCTCCAGGCCGACGCCACGCGCTGCGGCGGCATCACCGGCTTCCTGCGCGTGGCCGCCCTCTGCGAGGCCTCCTCGATGCCGCTCTCGACGCACACCGCGCCGGCGCTCCATGCCCTGCTCGGCTGGGTGGCGCGACCGGTCCGCCACCTCGAGTACTTCCACGATCACGTCCGCATCGAGGCCCGCCTCTTCGAGGGCGTGCCCCAGCTGCGCGAGGGGGCCTTGTGGCCGGATCCGACCAGGCCCGGGCTGGGACTGTCGCTCCGCGAAACCGTCGCGCGCGAGTTCAAGGTAGGAGCAGCCAGATGACCCAGGTAGGAGCAGCCAGATGACCCAGGTCCAACCGTCTTCGCCTAGCACGCCGGGAGTGCGGCCTCTCGATGCCATCGACCGGCGCGGCCTGGCGGTCGAGCTGCTCGACTCGGTGCGCGGCGAGGTCCGCTTCGACGACGGCTCACGGGCCCTGTATGCGACCGACGCCTCCAACTATCGGCAGCTCCCCATCGGGGTCGTCCTGCCGCGTGACATCGAGGACATCGAAGCCGCGGTGCGGGTGTGCCGGCGTTTTGGCGCTCCCATCGTCTCGCGCGGTGGCGGCACGAGCCTGGCGGGACAGGCCTGCAACGTCGCGGTCGTGATGGACCTGAGCCGGTGGTGCAACGACATCGTCTCGCTCGACCCGGAGGCCCGCTCGGCCGTGGTGCGGCCCGGCCTGGTCCTCGATGACCTGCGCGATGCCGCCGAGGAGCATGGGCTGACCTTCGGGCCCGATCCCGCCACCCACGACCACTGCACGCTCGGCGGCATGATCGGCAACAACTCCTGCGGTGCGCACGCCCTCATGGCCGGCAAGACGGTCGACAACGTGGAGCGCCTCGATATCCTGACCTACGACGGTCTGCGCCTGGATGTGGGGCCCACCAGCGACGTCGAGCTGGCCGAGATCATCGCGGCGGGCGGCCGGCGGGGGCAGATCTATGCGGAGCTGCGCGACCTGCGCGACGAGTACGCCGACCTCATCCGCGAACGATACCCCGACATCCCTCGCCGGGTCTCCGGCTACAACCTCGACTCGCTCCTGCCCGAGAACGGGTTCAACGTCGCGCAGGCCCTGGTGGGCAGCGAGTCGACCCTCGTCACGGTCCTCGGAGCAACGGTCCGGCTGGTGGACTCGCCACCGGCACGGACCCTGGTGGTGCTCGGTTACGAGGACGTGTTCGCCGCCGCCGACGCGGTGCCCGACGTGCTGCGGGCCGGCCCCATCGCCCTCGAGGGGATCGATGCCGGGCTGGTCAAGGACATGCGCGACAAGCATTTCCACGTCGACGACCTGTCTGCCCTGCCCGATGGCGGTGGCTGGCTGCTGGCTCAGTTCGGTGGGCAGGACCAGGACGAGGCCGATGCCAAGGCTCGGGCGCTCATGGAGCAGGTGGCTGGTCCGGACGGACCCACGGCCAAGCATTACGACGACCCTGAGGCTCGCGCGCGCATCTGGGAGATCCGCGAATTGGGCCTGGGTGCCACGGCCATGGTCCCGGGCAAGGCCGACACCTGGCCGGGCTGGGAGGACTCGGCCGTGGCCCCTGAGCGCCTCGGTTCCTACCTCCGCGACCTGCGGGCACTGTGGGACCGCTACGGCTACGACGCCGACATGTATGGACACTTCGGCCAGGGCTGCCTCCATTGCCGTATCGACTTCGATCTGCGCTCGGCGGAGGGTGTCGCCACCTTCCGGCGCTACCTCGATGACGCGGCAGACCTCGTGGTCCGCCACGGCGGGTCACTCTCGGGCGAACACGGAGACGGCCAGGCTCGTGGCGCGCTGCTCGAGCGCATGTTCGGGCCGGAGCTCATCAGGGCCTTTGAGCGCTTCAAGGACATCTGGGATCCCGAGGGCGGGATGAACCCCGGCAAGGTCGTGCGCGCCAACCCGGTCGACGCCGACCTGCGCCTGGGCGCCGACTACGACCCGCGCGAGCCCGACACGTTCTTCGCCTTCCCGGAAGATGACGGCCGCTTCTCCCGGGCAGCGCTGCGCTGCGTGGGCGTCGGCAAGTGCCGCCGGGAAGGGGGCGGCGTGATGTGTCCCTCCTACATGGCCACGCGTGAGGAGAAGCATTCGACGAGAGGGCGTGCTCGCCTGCTCTTCGAGATGCTCAACGGGGAGGAGCTTCGGGACGACGGCTGGCACAGCGAAGCTGTGCACCAGGCGCTCGATCTTTGCCTCGCCTGCAAGGGCTGCAAGGGTGACTGCCCGGTCAACGTGGACATGGCCACCTACAAGGCCGAGTTCCTGGCCCACTACTACGAGGGCCGCCTGCGGCCGCCGACGGCCTACGCCATGGGCCTGGTGATGTGGTGGCTGCGGCTGGGCTCGCATGCTCCCCGTCTGGTCAACGCGCTCTCGAATGCCCCCCTGATCAGCACGCTCGCCAAGCGTGCCGTCGGGGTCGACCCCCGGCGCCGTGTGCCGAGGCTGGCCGACCAGACCTTCCGCGCCTGGTGGTCACGTCGGGAAGACCGGTCTGGGGCCGGCCCGCGCGTCATCCTCTGGCCCGACACCTTCAACGACCACATGCATCCGAACGTGCTGCGCGCGGCCGTGACGGTGCTCGAGGACGCCGGGTTCGAGGTCGTGCTGCCGAAGGCCGGGCTCTGTTGCGGACGACCGCTCTACGACTGGGGCATGCTCGACCTGGCCAGGCGGTTCCTGCGCCAGACGCTCTCGGGCATGGCTGCCGAGATCGCCGCCGGCACGCCCGTGGTCGGGCTGGAGCCCAGTTGTGTCTCGGTCTTCCGAGACGAGCTCACGAACCTCTACCCGCAGCGTGAGGACGCCCGGGCGCTGCGTGACCAGACGTTCCTGCTGAGCGAGTTCCTCGATCGACACGCACCCGACTATCGGCCGGGCCGGCTGGAGCGCAAAGCCGTCGTCCACGGTCATTGCCACCACCGCTCCGTCCTCGACTGGCAGGCGGAGGAGTCGATGCTGGCCAAGGCAGGCATCGACGCGGACGTGCTCGATTCCGGTTGTTGCGGCATGGCCGGGGCCTTCGGCTTCGAGGCCAGGCACTACGACGTGTCGATGTCGGCCGGTGAGCGCGTCCTGCTGCCCGCGGTTCGCGAGGTGGACCCGGGCACGCTCGTGATCACCGACGGGTTCAGCTGTCGCGAGCAGATCGAGCAGGCTGGCCTGCCGGCACCGCTGCACATCGCCGAGGCCCTGGCCCTGGCCGTGGAGGGATCTGCTCCACGCGCCCGGGCATGAGTCCGCGAAATGTCAAGAACGGCCTTGCCGTGGCGCCAACGGCCGCCGTACAGTGAGCGGGATGCTGTCCATTCGTGAGGCCGGTGGGGTAGTCGCGACAGCGCTGATCGTGGTCACTGGACTGATCGCGTTCGGCATCCTGGACCCGACCACCATCGCCAGCATGGGGGTAAAGGCGGTCACGGCTCAAGCCGATCCGGGCACGGTCGACGCGGTGCGTGCGTCCGAGCGCGGCCGGGAGCTCTACCTCTCGAGCTGTGCGAGCTGTCACGGTCCGGACGGGCGAGGCACGGAGCACGGGCCCACGCTCGAGAATGCCGGCCCCGCCGACTGGGACTTCTACCTGCGCAGCGGACGCATGCCGCTGAAGGACCCTTCACAGCCACTGGAGCCTGGGCCGCCCTCGTTCGACGACCCGGACATCGCGGCGCTCGTGACCTATGGCCGCCGGCTGGGTGATGGCCCGCAGATCCCGCAGCTGGTGACCGGGGCCGAACAGCCGGCCGGCCGCGACCTGTTCGTCAATGACTGTGCGGCCTGCCACGGGGTGACCGCCTCGGGGGCCGCCATCGGGCCGGATGCCTTCGCGCCCTCGCTGCGGGGGCTGGACCCTCAGCTGATCGCCGAGGCGCCACTCGTCGGCCCCGGCACGATGCCCGTGTTCGACCTCGACGACGAGCAGCTTTCGGCCATCGCCAACTACGTCACGGGGATCTCCGAGGACAGCGCACGGGGGGGCTTCGAGCTGGGCGGTTTCGGGCCCGTGGCGGAGGGCCTGGTGGCGCTGTTCCTGGGCCTCCTCGCGGTCCTGCTGATGGCGCGCTGGGTGGGTTCGAGTGACGAGCCGGACACTTCTGCGAGTGATGGCCGCGCGCGTGATGGCCATGAGTGAGCGGGGCCCGGCCCAAGCCGGGGGACCGCCGCCCGAGGGGGCCCCTCCGGTTGGACCACCGCCAGAGGAGGAACCGCATCGCGTCGCGGTGATGGCCGTCGCAGCCGGCTTCATGGCTACGCTCGGCGCCGGCGCCGGCCTGCTCATCGTGTACCTCCTCGGCGGGGACCCGCGAACCGAGGGTGTGCTGCTGGCGATCGCGCTGGCTGGCTTCGGTGCCGGGCTCGTGATCTGGTCACACCGCCTCATGCCTGCACCCATCCGCGAGGAGCAACGACACCCCATGGCCAGTTCCGAGGAGATGCGCTCGGCGCTCTCCCGCGAGCTCCTGCACGGGGGCGCCATCGGCCGGCGGCGCGCCCTGGCCTGGCTGCTCGCGGCCGGCGTGGCTGGGCTCGGCGCCATCCTGATCGTGCCCCTGCTCTCGCTGGGACCGTCCCCGGGCCGCAGCCTCTACCGGACCGCCTGGGCGCGCGGGCGGCGCCTGGTCGGCGTGGACGGCCGCCCGATCGTCGCCGACGACGTCCCGGTGGGCGGTCTCCTCACGGTCTTCCCCGAAGGCGCGGCCGGCAGGGCCGACTCGCAAGCGGTCCTCATCCACGTCGATCCCGGGACCTTCGAGATGACCGGTGATGCGCTGGCCTGGGCTCCCGCCGGTTTCGTCGTCTACTCCAAGCTGTGTACGCATGCTGGCTGCCCGGTGGGGCTGTTCCTGGCGCAGTCGCGGCATCTCACCTGCCCCTGCCACCAGTCCACCTTCGACGTCCTGCGGGGCGCCCAGCCGACCTATGGGCCAGCCGCGCGGCCGCTGCCCCAGCTGCCACTGCGCCTGGAGGCGGACGGCACCTTCACGGCCCTGGGCGACTTCCCCGAGCCGGTGGGCCCCTCCTTCTGGGACGTTTCGGCATGAGCCCGATCAGCGGGGCCATCGGCTGGCTCGATGACAGGACCGGGTTCTCGCGGCTGGCCTATCCCAGCCTGCGCAAGGTCTTCCCGGACCACTGGTCGTTCCTGCTCGGTGAGATCGCGCTCTTCTGTTTCGTCCTCCTGCTCGCGACCGGGACCTACCTGACCTTGTTCTACGTCCCGAGCGGCGAGCAGCTGCGCTACGACGGCCCCTACACTCCCTTGCTGGGCACCGACGTCTCGGCTGCCTTCGACTCGGTCATGAACATCAGCTTCGAGGTGCGCGCCGGGCTCATCTTCCGGCAGATCCACCACTGGGCAGCGCTGGTGTTCGTGGGTGCCATCGTCGTGCACCTGGGCCGGATCTTCTTCACCGCCGCCTTCCGCAAGCCGCGCGAGCTGAACTGGGTCCTGGGCACGGGGCTCCTGCTGCTGGCCATCGGGGAGGGCTTCACCGGCTACTCGCTGCCGGACGACCTGCTGTCGGGGACCGGCTTGCGCATCGCCAACTCGGTGCTGCTGTCGGTGCCGCTGGTGGGACCACAGCTCGCCTACCTCGCCTTCGGTGGCGAGTTCCCCACCGATCAGATCATCAGCCGCCTCTTCATCCTTCACGTCCTGCTCCTACCCGGCCTGCTCATCGGCGGCGTGATCTTCCATGTCGGGCTGGTGTGGATCCAGAAGCACACCATGTACCGCACCCCCGGCGCCAAGGAATCGATCGTGCGGGGGCCGTCGTTCTGGCCCGTCCAGGTGTTCCGCTCGACCGGCCTGTTCCTGCTCACCGGAGCTGTCCTGGCCCTGCTTGCGGGACTCGTCCAGATCAACCCCGTGTGGACCTATGGCCCGTATCGCGCGTACGAATCGAGCGTGCCATCCCAGCCCGATTGGTACATGGGCTGGCTCGAGGGGGCGCTGCGCCTGGCGCCCGCCTTCGAGCCGACGATCCTCGGCGTGACCATCCCGAGCATCTTCATCCCGGCGATGGTGGTGCCAGGACTGATGCTGCTCCTCCTGCTCATCTGGCCCTTCGTGGAGGGACACTATCGGGGTGACCATGAGGAGCACCACCTGCTAGAGTGGCCGTCCCAGGCGCCTGGGCGCACGGCGCTCGGCGCCGCTGCCTTCACGCTGTTCGTGGTCCTGACCCTCGCCGGCGGCAACGACGTGCTCGGCGGCTTGTTGACCATCAGGCTGGCCGTGCTCAACGACATCTTCCGCATCTCGCTGTTCATCCTGCCGGTGGTGGTGGGGATCCTGACCTACCGGGTGATGAAGGCTCGCCGGGCGCAGCAGCCACGCCGCCCGCAGGGTGCAGTGCGGCTCGAGCGCAACCCCCGGGGCGGCTTCGACGAGGAGCCGCGCTCATGAGCCACGACTGGAGCGTCGGCCGGTGGGTCCGCCGGCGCCTGCTCCCGGTGCTCCCGGTGCTGGCCTTGCCACTGGTGCTGAGCGGCTGCCTGATGGCGCCCGCGAGCGACCAGTCGCAGCACATCGCCGGGCTCTACCAGTTCTTCGTGGCCGCATCGGCCGGGGTGCTCGCCCTCGTCTGGAGCCTCCTTACCTGGAGCGTCCTGCGCTACCGACGGCGTGGCGGGACCGAAGAGGGCAGCGAGCCGCCGCAGACCCGCAACAACGTGCCCCTGGAGGTGGCCTGGACGACCGGTCCAGCGATCCTCGTGGCCGTGCTCTTCTTCTTCACCGTGACCACGCTCAGCGATATCCAGGCCCGATCACCAGACCCCACCGTGCGTCTCCAGGTGAGCGGTTTCCAGTGGGGCTGGCGCTTCGACTATCCGGATGAAGGTGTCACCGTCACCGGGAGCGGCATCCCCGGTCCCGAGATCGTGTTGCCCGTGGGCGAGCCGATCGAGCTCTCCATCACGTCACTCGATGTCATCCACTCGTTCTATGTCCCGGCCTTCCTGGCCAAGTACGACGCGATCCCCGGTCGCGAGTACGTGGTGCCGCTGACGATCGAGGAGCCCGGAGTCTACGCGGGCCAGTGTGCAGAGTTCTGTGGCCTCTACCACTCGCAGATGGGCTTCAGCATCCGGGCCGAGTCACTGGCTGACTACCAGGAGTGGATCGCGGCGCAGGTAGCCCAGGCAGCACAGGGAGGCCCGGCATGAGCGACGTCGCACGACCACTCGAGGGCCAGCCGGCCGGCATGGCCCTGCGCTCGACGCTGTGGGATTGGCTGACCACGGTCGACCACAAGCGTATCGGTCTGCTCTATGTCGGCACAGCCTTCTGGTTCTTCCTGGTCGGCGGGTTGCTGGCCCTGGCCATGCGCGCCGAGCTCACCGAGCCGGGGCTCCAGTTCATGGATGCTGCTCGCTACAACGAGCTCTTCTCCATGCACGGCACGATCATGCTCCTGCTGTTCGCCACGCCCATGGCGGTCGGTTTCGGCAACTACCTCGTGCCCATCCAGGTGGGGGCTCCGGACATGGCCTTTCCCCGACTCAACGCCCTCTCCTACTGGCTGTTCCTCTTCGGCGGGCTTACCGTCCTGCTCGGTTTCCTGACCGCCGGCGGGGCGGCCAACAATGGCTGGACCGCCTACGCCCCGCTGAGCCAGGAGTCCCCCGGTGCCGGCATGGACCTGTGGATCGCGGGCCTGCTGCTCACGGGTGTCTCGGCCATCGCCGGCGCCGTCAACTTCATCGTCACCATCCTGGCCTCGCGCGCACCGGGCATGACCATGGTCCGCATCCCGCTCTTCGTGTGGGGTGTGCTGACCATGGCCCTCATGATGCTCATCGCCTTTCCTACCCTGACAGCAGCCCTGTCAGCGCTGGCCATCGACCGGATCCTGGGTGGCAACTTCTTCGATGTCAGCCAGGGCGGCAACCCGGTGTTCTACCAGCACCTCTTCTGGTTCTTCGGGCACCCCGAGGTCTACATCGTGATCCTGCCCTTCTTCGGCGTGCTCTCCGAGATCATCCCTGTCTTCTCCGGCAAGCCGCTCTTCGGCTATCGCTCGATGGTGCTCGCGTTCCTGCTCATCGCCGCCCTGTCGATGTCGGTGTGGGCGCACCACATGTTCACCACCGGTGCGGTGAACCTGCCCTTCTTCAGCGCCGCGTCGTTCCTCATCGCGATCCCCACCGGCATCAAGGTCTTCAACTGGATCGCCACCATGTGGCACGGGCAGTTGCGCTTCACCACGCCGATGCTCTTCTCGGTAGGTACGATCTACCTCTTCGTGGTGGGGGGCATCACTGGCATCATGGTCGCCTCGCCACCGCTGGACTTCGGCTTCCAGGACACCTACTTCGTGGTCGCTCACCTCCACAACGTGCTCATCACCGGCACGGTCACGGCCATGTTCGCCGGCTTCTACTTCTGGTTCCCCAAGGCTACCGGCCGGATGCTCTCCGAGCGGCTCGGAAAGCTCAACTTCTGGGCCTGGATCATCGGCTTCAGTTTCATGGTCCTGCCCTGGTATCAGCTGGGAGCGGAGGGGATGCCTCGTCGCATCGCCGACTACGGCGCGGCCTCGGGCTGGGAGCCGCTCAACATCGTGGCGACCGTGGGCGCCTCGCTGGTGGCGCTAGGCACGTTGCCCTTCCTGGCAGCGGTGGTCCTGGCACTGCGCCGGCCGCCCGACGCGCCGCCGGATCCGTGGGGCGGCGGCAACTCGCTCGAGTGGGTCACCACCAGCCCGCCGCCGGAGCACAACTTCCGCTGGCTGCCGCCCATCCGCTCGGAGCGGCCCGCCTACGACTTGCGCATCGGCGAACACGGGCGCCTTCGGCGTCCCCCGACGAGGCGACGCGATGGCTGAGGAACCTCGCATCTTCTTCCGCTCGGCCGTCTTCGGCTTCGTGGTCGTGGCCCTCTACTGGTGGGCCTCCCAGGAGGTCGCCGGCACGATCCTGCTGGGTGCCTTCGGCCTGACCGGCGTCCTGCTTGCGACCTGCTCCTTACCGCGCCTGGCGAGTCGCACGGCGGAGAGCCCGACTGGCGTCCCCGCCGGCTGCTGGGACTGGAGACGATCGAAGACCCGCCCAGCGCGTCGTGCCCGAGGTGACCCGCTTCCCCAGCCCGGGCCTGGCCCCGCTGCTCGGCGGACTCGGCCTGTCCCTGGCCTTGCTCAGTCTCGCCTGGGGCCCAGCCTTCATCATCGTCGCGCTGCCGCTGCTGATCCTCGCCGCGATCTCCTGGTACCGTGCCGCCGTGCGAGGAGTATCCCGGCCGGCGCCCGGCACCGGAGCCCGCTCCCGGCCCTGACCGGCCTGCGGTCAACGCTCCTGCGAGCGTTACGTCCGGGCGCGGATACGCCAGCGGCAGCCGTGGCCCTCAGCAGCGAGCCCACCGATCGGGAGCAGACCACCCGGGTCCGGACCCCCGACTCACCACCGGCGCGGCGGCGGTGACCATCGTGCTGGCGATCCCGTTGCTGGGAGTCGCCCTGGAACGTCTACCGTGGATCGGCACCAGGTTGAAGCGGGGCAGAGGCTGATCGTGGGCGCGGGCCGCATCGAGGACTATGCCTTGCTCAGCAGCACGCGATCGGCGGCGCTCGTGGGCCTCGACGGTTCGATCGACTGGCTTTGTGCCCCGCGCTTCGACTCGGGAGCCATGTTCGCCTCCCTCCTCGGCGACGAGGAGAACGGACGTTGGCGGATCGCGCCGACGGCCGCGCCCAGCCAGACCCGGCGACGGTACCTGGACGGCACCCTGGTCCTGGAGACCGTGTTCGATGTCGAGCAGGGGCAGGTGCGCCTTATCGACCTGATGCCCCTGGGCGACGGCGGCGCCCACATCGTGCGCATCGTCGAAGGCGTGCGTGGTGAGGTCGAGATGACCATGGACCTCGTCATCAGGTTCGACGGCGGCGAACGCGTGCCGTGGGTGACCAAGGTCGACGGCGGCATCATCGCCGTCGCCGGCGACGACGCGGTCGTGGTCCGATCGCCGGTGAAGATGCACGGTGAGGATCGCCGCACCCGGGCCACCTTCACCGTCGGGCCCGGCGAGCGGGTCCCGTTCACGCTCAGCTGGTTCCCCTCGTTCGACGATCCACCCCGGATCGAGGCTGAGCCTGAGCTGGCCGCCACCGAGGAACGATGGCGCGAGTGGTCGGGGCGCTGTACCTATGACGGTCCCTGGCGCGAGGCTGTCGTGCGCTCGCTCATCACCCTCAAGGCGCTGACCTACGAGCCGTCGGGCGCCATCGTGGCCGCGCCGACGCACATCGCTGCCCGAGGAGATCGGCGGCGTCCGCAACTGGGATTACCGCTACTGCTGGCTACGCGACGCGACCTTCACCCTCTATGCCCTGGTCCACGGCGGCTACACCGCGGAGGCGGGCGCCTGGCGGGATTGGCTGCTGCGGGCCGTGGCCGGCGACGCCAGCCAGATCCAGGTGCTCTACGGCGTCGGCGGCGAGCGGCGGATCACCGAGATCGAGGCTGACTGGCTGGCCGGCTTCGAGGGCTCGCGGCCGGTTCGCCTGGGCAACGCGGCGGCGGGACAGCTCCAGCTCGATGTGTTCGGCGAGATCTTCGACGTCCTCCACGTGGCCAGGCGCAGCGGGCTCTCGCCCAGCCCTGCCGCTTGGCGCCTGCAACGACATCTGCTGCGCTTCGTGGCCGACAGCTGGCAGAAGCCCGACAGCGGGATCTGGGAGATCCGCGGTGATCCCCAGCGCTTCACCCACTCGCGCGTGATGGCCTGGGTGGCGGTCGACCGGGCCATCCGCTCGAGTGAACGCTTCGGCCTCGAGGGCCCGATCGAGGAGTGGAAACGGCTGCGCCGGGAGATCCACCAGGATGTCTGCGAGCATGGCTATGACCCGGACCGCGGCTCGTTCGTCAGGGCCTATGGCAGCGACTCGCTCGATGCCAGCCTGCTGCTCATCCCCCTGGTCGGCTTCCTCCCGCCGGAGGATCCGCGGGTGCAGGGGACGATCGAAGCGGTCGCGTCCGAGCTCATGCACCACGGGTTCGTCCGCCGCTACGACACCGATGCCCCGGACGCGGACGGCGTAAAGGGTGGCGAGGGCGTCTTCCTGCCCGCCAGCTTCTGGCTCGCCGACGCCTACGAGCAGACCGGTCGGCGCGTGGAGGCCCGGCAGATCGTCGAGCGCGTGCTAGACGTCCGCAATGACGTAGGGCTCCTGTCCGAGGAGTACGACCCAGTCGAGGGACGCATGCTGGGCAATTTCCCGCAGGCCTTCTCGCACATCGCGCTGGTGAACTCGGCCTCCAACCTGGCCCAACCCGGCGAAGGCACCACCGGTCACCGGACCGAGTAGGTTGCGGCCCCACATCACTGGCGTTCGGGCAGGCACTCGTAACGCGCTCGCAAGGCCATCGCCGACGCCGATGTGCCACCGGTGATGCAGCGCGTGGTGAACTGACTTCTCCGCACGGTGCGACCGAGCGGAAGGGCAGCAAGCGGAGGTAGCACATGGACGCACCAGACACCGGCCGAGGACCCCGTGAGAGCGCCCGCGACGATGGGGCGGACGGACGGGCGCAGATGACGGACGCGAGCGACCCCCGGCAGGGACTGGATCGCCATCCCCGGACCTCCGAGCCGGGCATCCGTACCGTCCAGCTGGGATGGCGGGTCTACGATCGCACGGGTCGGCTCCTGGGCGAGGTCATCGAACGCGACGACGATTCGGTGCTCGTGTCGCCCATCCCCACCGATGGGCGGGGAACCCGCTTCCCGGTCGACCTTGTCATCGACGAGGTCCCCAGCGGCCGCTGGGCCACGCTCTCGGTCACCGCCCGCGAGCTCGATCGCCTGGGACGGCGGCAGCAGGTCGCCGGCCGTTCGTGACCCGGCCGGCAGCGCGCCGGCAACGCAGCCGGGAGCGCCGTCCGGGCCGAGCGTGCAGAATCGGAACTCGATCCCATCGAGTGCTAGGCGAGGTTCCACCATGGCCGTCACATCCACCATGCTCCCCCTGGGCACCAGCGCGCCCGACTTCTCCCTGCGCGACGTCACCACCGGCTCGATCGTCTCGCTCGCCGATCTTGATGACCGGCCGGTCGTGCTGGTGATGTTCATCAGCAACCACTGTCCATATGTCAAGCACGTGGCGGCCGAGCTCGCGCGGATCGGGACCGACTACGGCGCGCAGGGCGTGGGGATCGTCGCCATCTGCAGCAACGACGTCGCGAAGTACCCTGACGACGCGCCCGCGCGGATGGTCGAGTTCGCGGCCGACCACGGCTTCACCTTTCCCTACCTCCATGACGAGAGCCAGGCGATCGCCCTGGCCTACCGCGCCGCCTGCACGCCTGACTTCTTCGTCTTCGATGCCGATCGGAAGCTCGTCTATCGCGGTCAGCTCGATGGGGCCCGACCGGCCAACGACGAGCCCGTCGACGGCCGCGATCTGCGAGCCGCCCTCGACGCTGCGCTGGACGGACAGCCCGGCGCCGGAGCCGCAGCTCGCGAGCATGGGCTGCAACATCAAGTGGAAGCCGGGCAACGAGCCCGACTATTTCCTGAGCTGATGCCCGGCTCCGTGGGCGCGCGCATCCGTGGTCGGAGCGTCTGGCTGCGCGCGCTCGAGGCGACGGACCTGCCTGCTTACAAGCGAGCCGTCAACTCGGTCGAGGTCGGCTCCTGGGCCGGCTACCCGTGGCCGCACTCGGATCAGAGCATCGACCGCTGGTACGAGGACGTCAGGCGGCGACACGGGCAGGGCGAATACTGGTTCGCGGTCTCACCCCTCGACAGCGACGAGTTCATCGGGACCGTCTGGCTGTGGTCCAAGGGCGATCGCCTGGACGGGCTGGAGCTGTCCGCCTTCGTGACCGAGGAGGCCGGCCTGGGGCAGGGCCTCGGCAGCGACGCCATCGACGCCGCCCTCGACTTCATCTTCGGCAGCTACGAGGTCGAGCGGGTCTGGCTCACCACGGAGTCAGAGAACGAACGGGCGCGGCGCGCCTTCGAGAAGTGCGGGCTACAGGTGGACGGCACGATCCGGCACCACTTCCGGCGGGAGGGCCGCTGGCGCGATTCGCTGCTGATGGCCATCACGCGGGAGGACTGGGCGGCGCTCGATCGACCGCGGAGCTGGGACCTCCTCGAGCCTGGCTGAACCCTTGCCCTACGGACGGCGGCCAGCTACGAGTGCCGCTCGCCGCCGTGGCCACGCTTGACCGGACCCGGCCACGGTGCCGGTGATCGGCACGGGCCGGCCCGACAGCAGGTACCGTTGGGTCGACGACCACAACCGCCACCACCGGATACGCCAGTGACCAGCCCGACTCGGCCAGAGACCAGCGAACGCCCTTCCGATTTCATCCGCGACATCGTGGCCGCGGATGTCGCGGCCGGCCGCTACCAGACCATCGTGACGCGCTTCCCGCCCGAGCCCAACGGGCATCTCCACATCGGCCATGCCAAGTCGATCGCCCTCAACTACGGCATCAGCCAGGAGTTCGGTGGCCGCTTCCACCTGCGCTTCGACGACACCAACCCGGCCAAGGAGGAGCAGGAGTACATCGACGCCATCGAGGCCGACGTGCGCTGGCTGGGCGCCGACTGGGGCGAGCAACCTCTTCTACGCCTCCGACTACTTCGAGCAGCTCTACGACTGGGCCATCGTGCTCATCGAGCGAGGGCTGGCCTACGTGGACGACCTCGATGCCGAGCAGATCCGGGCCCACCGCGGCACGCTCACCGAGCCTGGCCGGCCCAGCCCCTACCGGGACCGCACGGTCGAGGAGAACCTGGACCTGTTCGCGGCGCATGCGGGCGGGCGAGTTCCCCGACGGCGGGCCGGTGCTGCGGGCCAAGATCGACATGGCCGCGCCCAACATGAACATGCGCGACCCGGTCCTCTACCGCATCGTGCACGCCAGCCACCCCCGCACCGGCGACGCCTGGTGCATCTATCCCACGTACGACTTCGCCCACGGCCAGTCGGACGCCATCGAGGGCATCACCCACTCGATCTGCACGCTCGAGTTCGAGAACCACCGCCCGCTCTATGACTGGTTGATCGAGCACCTGCCGGTGCCGGCGGTGCCGCACCAGTACGAGTTCGCTCGGCTCAAGCTCACCTACACGGTGCTCTCCAAGCGCTTCCTCAAGCGCCTCGTGGACGAGGGCCGGGTGCGCGGCTGGAACGATCCGCGCATGCCCACCATCGCCGGGCTTCGGCGGCGCGGCTATCCCGCCGAGGGCATCCGCGACTTCGCCCGGGCCGTGGGCGTGAGCAAGGCCGACTCCACGGTCGAGCTGGCGCGGCTGGAGTACCACGCGCGCCAGGTGCTCAACCGTGATGCCCAGCGGCGGATGGCCGTGCTCGACCCCCTGAAGGTGGTCATCACCAACTACCCCGAGGGCCAGGTCGAGGAGCTCGAGGCGGTCAACAACCCCGAGGATGCGGCTGCCGGCACGCGCAAGGTGCCCTTCGGCCGCGAGCTCTGGATCGAGCGGGAAGACTTCATGGAGGATCCGCCGCGCAAGTTCTACCGGCTCGCGCCCGGCCGGGAGGTCCGCCTGCGCTACGCCTACTTCATCACCTGCGACGAGGTCGTCAAGGACTGAGGCTGGCGAGATCGTGGAGCTGCGCTGCACCTACGATCCGGCCACGCGCGGGGGAGACGCGCCCGACGGACGCCGGCCCAAGGCCACGCTCCACTGGGTGGCCGCGGCCACGGCGGTCGCGGCCGAGGTGCGCCTGTACGAACCGCTCTTCACGCGCCCCGATCCCGGAGTCGACGGTGACCTGCTCGACGACCTCGACCCCGACTCCGAGCGCGTGCTGGACCCCTGCTACCTGGAGCCGGCCGCCGCGGAGACGCCGCTGGGCGAGACGGTCCAGTTCGAGCGCCTCGGCTACTTCTGTGCCGACCCTGACTCGACCCCGGGCCAGCCGGTGTTCGATCGCACCGTCACCCTCAAGGACACCTGGGCCAGGCTGCGGCAACAGGGCCGCCAGGCGTAGCGCCCCGTCAGCTGCGACTGCTCGATCCGTGCGGGCGGCTTGTGCGCGTGCTGGACCTTCAGGATGCGCTCGAGCTCCGGTAGCCATGCCTCGGCCACCTCGCGCCCGTGGAGGAAGGCCAGGCGCCCTGCCCCTGTGGCCGGGCCGGCCATCCGGGAGCCTGCGACCAGCACGACCATCGGGCCACTTGACGCCCGACCGGACAAGACCGACAGTCAGAGGTGCAGACGGCACCTGTCCGCCCGCACCGCCGAGGTCACCCATGCCCGAGACACTCGAAGACAAGCTGGTCATCGGCATCTCTTCGCGTGCCCTGTTCGACCTGGCCGAGGCCAACGAGGTGTTCGAGCAGGAGGGCCTGTCGGCCTTCCGCGAGTACCAGCGGGAGCACGAGTGCGACGTGCTCGAACCGGGCACGGCGTACCCCCTGGTGAAGGGCCTGCTGGGCGTGAACGAGCGGGCCGGCGAGCAGTTGGTCGAAGTCGTCATCTTCAGCCGCAACGACGCTGACTCGGCCATGCGTGTGTTGCGCTCGGTGGAGGCGCACGGTTTGCCCATCACCCGCGGCGTCTTCCGTGGCGGCCGCGATCCCTGGCCCATGCTGCTCGCGCTCGGCTGCGGCGTGTTCCTGGGCGCGGAGTCATCGCAGGTGCTCAAGGCACGGGAGCAGGGCGTGCCGGCGGCGCTGATCATGCCCGGGGCCAGGCTGGCCAACGAGGACATCACCGAGGTGCGCATCGCTTTCGACGGTGATGCGGTGCTCTTCGACGAGACCTCCCAGCGTGTCTTCGACGAGCACGGCCTCGACGCCTTTCACGCCCACGAGGCGATGCACGCGGAGGAGCCCATGTCGCCCGGTCCCTTCCGGCCCTTCCTCGATGGCCTCGCGCGCGTGCAATCTCACTTTGGGGCCAGCTCGCCCATCCGCACGGCGCTGGTCACCGCGCGCGCGGCGCCGGCGCATTATCGCGTCGTCAACACCTTCCGGGCGTGGGGTGTGGACGTGAACGAGACCTACTTCCTCGGCGGCCTGGACAAGACGCCGGTGCTCCGCGCGTTCGGGGCCCACATCTTCTTCGATGACCAGCTGGTCCACGCCGAGCGCGCCGCCCTGACCGTGCCCGCCGCACAGGTGTTGTGGGCCGACGCCGAACTGCCTCCGGCCGTCGAAGACGCCGCCAGCGCCGTGGTGCGCCCGCGAGGCAAGCCCGCCCGGTCGTCCGGGCGCTCGGTCACTCCTCGTGCAGCGAAACGTCGGGCGGGCCGACCCGCACCGGCGCGAAGCGAACGCTGAGCCCGGCCCGGCTGGGCGAGCAACACATGGGTCCGGCCGAGACCTTGGCCTCCGGCGGTAGATAGGCCAGACGCAGGAAGCGCCACTCCGCCTCGTCTCCGATGCGGTAGCGGATCGTGACCGCATCACCGGCCCGGCTTGCGCGGAACGTGAGCGGACCGTCGCCTGCCTCGTCCGGCAATGGCGTCACCGACCAGTCGGACATGCCCACGGTGACCACAGCGCTGGCGTAGAGCCGTCCGTCGCTGAGCTCCACGCCCGACTTCAGCCACAGCTCCGGCCCCGCGTGCAGCATCAGGCCGGCCTGGTCGAAGGCGCCCTCGAAACGCGCCTCGAACGTGACCTCGACCGCCTGGTCGCCCTCGAGCGGCGCGCCCAGGAAGTGCCCGTCGTAGTGGACGAACCCGTAGGACGTGCGCTGCCAGAAGTCGGTCTTGTCGCCGGTGGTCACCACCAACGCATCTCCGTCCGGCCTGTTCTGCGGCGGTGTGCCCAGCCAGGTCATCTGGTCCCAGGGGATGATCTCCACGGCGTCCTCCTCTGCCTCGGCACGGCCCCGGGTGACTGCCCACGCTCGCGCCTGTCGCCACCCTATACTCCGCAGGATGCTGGCGCATACCATCACCCACTTCATCCGTGGCTTCGCCATGGGCTCCGCCGATATCGTGCCCGGGGTCTCGGGCGGCACCATTGCGCTGGTGCTCGGCATCTACGAGCGCTTCATCGCTTCCATCCGGGCGGGCTCCAAGGCCTTGACCCTGCTGGTGCGCGCCGACGTCGCCGGCTTCCGTCACTGGATGGGCCAGGTCGAGTGGGCCTTCATCGTCCCGCTCGTGGCCGGCATCGGCATCGCCCTCCTGACCCTCGCCCGGGTCATCCGCGACCTGCTCCTGGAGCAGCCCGAGCTGATGGCCGCGATCTTCACGGGGCTGGTAGCCGGATCGGTCGTCATCGCCTGGCGCCTCCTGCGACGGCCAGGACCCAGGCACGGGCTCATCATCGTGGCGGTGGGCCTGGCCACGTTCGTGGCCCTCGGCCTGGTCCACGGCACGAGCGAGGAGTCCGTGGGGCAGATGTCCGATCCTGCCCTGTGGGCCTTCTTCCTCTCCGGCGCCGTGGCCATCTGCGCCATGATCCTGCCGGGCGTCTCCGGCTCATTCCTGCTGGTGGTGCTGGGGATGTATGGACCAGCGCTCAACGCGCTGACCGAGATGCAGATCGTCAACCTGGTGGCGTTCGGGCTCGGCGCGGTGGTCGGGCTGGCCCTCTTCTCGCAGGCCCTGCACCTTGCGCTGCAGCGTTATCACGACCCCATGATGGCGGTGCTCATCGGCCTCATGGCCGGCTCCATCCGGGTCCTCTGGCCGTGGCCGGACGGTGTCGAATCGACCGCCATCGGAGCGCCCGGCTCCGACTGGCCCATCGCCCTCGTCCTGGCCTTCGTCGCGGGCCTGGCGGTGGTGGTGGTCGGCGCCTATGCCCAGCGGGTGGAAGCCGCCGAGGAGCGCGAGCCCGAGGCGCTAGCGGAAGGCGGGGCCGGTGCTCCTCCCGCCGCGGCGTAGAGGCGAGGCCACCGGCAGCGGCACATTCCAGCCGATGAGCTCACAGCCGAGGAAGTGGGGTGCCTCCTGGCCCGGCGTGCACTGTGGGCAGCCCCAGTAGGCGTACCCGCCCTCGTCGGGCAGGAAATCGGTGTGGCAGACGGCCTCGACCGGGTCGCAATAGGGGTCGTGGCAGATGCAATCACAGCCCACGGGATGGTCGCAACTGCAGACCGCGTTCGGGGACGGCTCACGGATGATCGTCGCCCCGATGGGCGCACGCGTGTCGGCCATGAGCGTTTCCTCCGCTCGCACGAGCCCGACTTGGCCCCCCGGCCCGCGTTGCAGGTATGGTCCCAGCGTCGTCAAGCCCCCGCTCGCGAGGGAGGCCCGACAGGGCCGGAAGCGCTACAGCACGCGCGCGATGTCTCCGGCTCGCACGCTGCCCGAGCGCAGCACCCGCGCGTTGGCGCCGCGCAGACGCAGCGGCCGGAAGGCGGGGCCGTTGGCCAGCCTGAGCGCATCCACGCCCCACCACCCACGGAACTGCTGGCAACTGGTGTGCGGCTCGGCCTGGATCTCCAGCACGGCCTCACCCACCAGCAAGCGCGAACCTGCGGGCAGGTTGGCCTCGGAGAGGTCGAGGTCGATGTAGAGCTGGTCGCCACACTGGGCCCAGGTCGCGGGCTCGGGATCGGCGCTGATGAGCTGAGCGAAGCGCGAGTTCATGATCGTGACCTGCGCGTAGAGGCTGGGCACCCCATCACGTCCAGGTCGGTTGGCCCAGTCGTCACCCACCAGCCCCACCTCCGTGTCGAGCTGGCCGACCTCGAGGACCTCGCGCTGCCCGGGGCCGGGACGGCGGGCCACGAGTCGCACGCGTCCTTCCCCCCTGGGCGAGGAGAGGACCTCGTCCATGCCCGCCTGGAGCTGTTCGAAGCTGAGATGCGCCATGCCCGGAGTATGCCCCAGCCGTCGTCGTCTGATCGTCACAGAGCTCTGCTTGGATAGGGCCACCATGACGACCAAGACGACCACGCCGTCCACCTCGCCTGCACCGCGCGCGCTCCCTGACCGGGGTGCGGACCTCGCGGCCTTCGCCGCGGGCGGTCTGGCCGCTGCCCTGGGTGTGGCGGTCGGCGAGCTCATGGCCGGTCTCGTCGCGGGCGCCCCCTCGCTGGTCATCGCCATCGGCGATGCGGTCATCGAAAACCAGCCGCCCGGGGCCAAGGAGTTCGTGGTCGAGCTCTTCGGCGAGGCGGACAAGCTGGCCCTCAACGTCGGCATCATCATCACCAGCATCGTCATCGCGGGCTTCCTCGGCCTGGCCGGCCGGCGGCGCTGGTCGGTCCCCCTGGTCGGCTTCCTGGTGGCTGGGGCCGTGGGCCTCGGCGCCGCCCTCACGCGTCCCTTGATCGATCCTGTCTGGGCCGTCATCACCATCGCGCTCGCCATCGGCGCCGCCCTCGTGGCCTTGCGCGTCATGCTCTCCTTCACCGCCCCAGCCTGGGCCGTCCCGGCGCCCGGGACCTCCGCCGCACCAGCCCCGCTCGCGGACGCCGGCGGCTTGTCCCCACGCCCGGCCATGCCCGACTGGCAGCGCCGCCGCTTCCTGCAGGCGAGTGGCGGGGTCGCCGTCGGCTCGGTCGTGCTGGGCGTGCTCGGGCGCAACCTGCTGACCGGTCGGGTCAGCACACCGCCGTCGACGGCCCAGCTGCCGGTCCCTGCAGCGGGGCTGCCGGAGGTGCCCGCGGGGGCTGCCCTCGAGGTCGACGGCATCACGCCCATCGTGGTGCCCAACGACGACTTCTACCGCATCGACACCGCCCTCGTCACGCCCCGGGTGGACGCTACCAGCTGGACCATGCGTGTCTTGGGCGAGGTCGACCGGGAGGTCACGCTGACTTACGACGACCTGCTGGCGATGCCGCTGTTCGAGCAGTACGTGACCATCGCCTGCGTCTCCAACAAGGTCGGTGGAGACCTCGTCGGCAACGCCCTCTGGACCGGCGTCGATCTGCGCGAGGTGCTGGACATGGCCGGCGTCAAGCCCGCTGGCGAGCAGCTCGTGGGCCGTTCGGTGGACGGCTTCACCGCTGGCTTCCCCACATCGTGGGCCATGGATCCCGATCGCCGACCCATGATCGCGGTGGGCATGAATGGCCAGCCGCTGCCCCAGGACCACGGCTTCCCGGCGCGCCTCATCGTCCCCGGGCTCTACGGCTACGTCAGCGCCACCAAGTGGCTCAAGGAGATCCAGCTCACCGGCTGGGACGACTTCAACGGCTACTGGGTCCCGCTGGGCTGGGCCAAGGAGGCGCCCATCCTGACCCAGTCCCGCATCGACACCCCGCGGCGCGGCGCCACCCTCACCGCGGGCACGACCGTGCCCATCGGGGGCGTGGCCTGGGCGCCGGACCGGGGTGTGAGCAAGGTGGAGCTGTCCATCGACGGCGGCGAGTGGCAGACCGCGGAGATCTCCGATCCGCTCAACGACTCCACCTGGGTCCAGTGGGTCCTGCCCTGGCAGGCGCCGGCAGAGCCCGGCGAGCACCGCTTCGAAGTGCGGGCCACGGACGGCACCGGTGTGGTCCAGACGTCGGAGGTCACGTCCCCGGCCCCCGACGGCGCTCGCGGCCATCACAGCATCACCGTCAAGGTGGCCTAGCACCTGGCCAAGCGATCAGGCCTGGCTACTCGAGCTCGACGCTGCCCTCGATCACCGTGCTGGTCGCGCCGCCGACCCAGATCGCCCCGGTCGCATCCTGGCTGATGTGGACGCGTCCGAGGCGTCCCATGGCCGTGCCCTGGCTCACCACGTAGGGCGGCGCCAGCACATGCTCGGCGACCAGCCACTGGGCCAGTGCGGCGTTGAGGCTGCCCGTGACCGGGTCCTCCATCAGCCCCTGCCGTTCGTCGGTGAAGAACGCGCGCACCTCGCAGGCCGCCTCCGCGCCGCCCGGATAGCGGCCCACGACCCCGATGTCGAACGGCCTCCCGTCGGGTGTGGGGTGCAGGGCCAGCACCGCCTCCGCGGATGGCAGCATGATCCCGACCCAGCCCGGCCCGTTGTCCACCCAGCGGCACTGCAGGATGTCTTCGCGTCCGATGTCCAGGATCCGAGCGACCCGTGCCAGGACAGCTTCTGCCACCGGGCCCGAACGCACGGTCGGCGGTGCCTCGAAGGCGAGGCGGCCGTCGTCACGGCGGACCCGCACCAGGCCGGCCTGGCACTGCTGCACGACCACGTCGGGGTCGTGCGGTCGCCCGCCCGCGGCCAGCCAGGCATGGCAGGTCCCGAGCGTGGGGTGCCCGGCGAAGGGCAGCTCCCCGGTCTGCGTGAAGATGCGCACCTGGTAGTCCGCGGCCCGTTCGGTCGGTGGCAGGAGGAACGTGGCCTCGGACAGGTTGGTCCAGCGCGTGAAGCGCTCCATCTGCTCGGTCGAGAGGCCCGCGGCATCGTGAACCACGGCCACGGGATTGCCCCGCAGCAGCTCAGCGGAGAAGACGTCGACCTGTCGGAAGCGGCGCATCGTGGCCAGCCTACGCGCTCGTGCCACCCTCCGTGGAGATCACTCGCGAGGGAGCGCCGTGGACCGCCGGGACCGAGCCCAGGCGTCCCGCCTGGTAGTCGCTGAAGGCCTGCACGACCTCTTCGCGCGTGTTCATCACGAACGGTCCCATCCAGGCCACGGGCTCGCGGATGGGCAAGCCACCAAGGATGAGCACGTCCATGTTCGGGCTGCGGCTCTCCTGCACCTGGTCGGCTCGCACGCTCAGCGTGTCGCCCGGCCCGTACACCGCCAGCTGGCCCATGCCGATCGAGCGTCGCTCGAGCCCGACGGTGCCATCGCCGTTGAGCACGTAGAGCAGGCCATTGAAGTCACGTCGCCAGGGCAGCTCCAGCTGGGCACCCGGGCTGAGGGTGGCGTGGATCTGGGTCATCGGCGTATAGGTCGAGCCGGGACCACGGAAGCCCGCGACATCGCCCGCGATGATGCGCAGCAGGGCAGCACCATCGGATGAGGCCACGAGCGTGACGGCATCAGCGCGCAGGTCCTGGTAGCGCGGGTCGGCCCACTTGCGCGATCGCGGCAGGTTCACCCACAGCTGGAACCCGTGGAACAGGCCGCCGCTCACGACCAGCGCCTCCGGTGGCTTCTCGATGTGCAGGATGCCGGCGCCGGCCGTCATCCACTGGGTGTCGCCGTTGGTGATGGAGCCACCGCCGCCGTTCGAGTCAGCGTGCTCGAAGGTGCCGTCGATCATGTAGGTCACGGTCTCGAAGCCGCGGTGCGGGTGCCAGGGCGTGCCCTTGGGTTCGCCCGGGGCGTACTCGACCTCACCCATCTGGTCGAGGTGGATGAAGGGGTCGAGGTCGCGCAGGTCGACGCCGGCGAAGGCCCGGCGCACGGGGAAGCCCTCGCCCTCGTAGCCGCTCGGGGCGCGCGTGATGCTCTTCACCGGGCGCGCCTGGACGGTGGGATCCGAAACCTGCGGGAGGCGGGGCAGGATGCTGATGTCTGGGACCGTGATGGCTGGCATGGGTGACCTCGGGTGCGGGCAAGCGATCACTAGTTTCGCACGAAATGATTGCACTCGCAACTACTAACTGTCGCCACGACGACACAAGATGCGTCAGCCACTCGCTCACGGTCGGGCACCGCGGAGGCCGAACATGTGGTCATCGAACGGGGGCACCAAAGGAGACCAACACGATGACCCAGATCAAGGTCCTGACCATCAGCGCCATCACCTCTCTCATGATCCTCAGCGCCAGCATCGCCGGCGCCCTCGCTCCGGCCGACGACTTCTCAGCCACCACGACCATCAGCGGCAGCGATGCCTCGATCATCGACCAGGCCGTCCCCGACCCGGCCCGCCGCGGTGGTGGCGGTGGTGGCGGCGCGCTGCTGAAGTAGCCGCAGCCAGGCCCTTCGGGCCGCCGTTCGATCAGCGCCGGGCGATGGCGGCACCCGGCTCGCAGCTCCGAGGTCAGTCGCTCGTGCGGCTGGCCTCTCGCTCTGCCGCCACGCGCTCGACGAGCGCCTCGAATTCGCTCCACGAATGGACATCGACGACGCCCGCCACCGGCTCGTTCCAGGGGTGCACCATGCGGCAGACCACCGCGTCGGGCAGGCCGTCGCGCAGCTCCTCCAGGTGGTGCGGCGCATCGTCGAGGTAGATGTCGCAGCGGGCCAGCGTCTTGTCCCACAGGAAGTGGACCTCGCGCGCAGGTACCCGGTGGTCGGCCAGCCAGGCCAGCGAATCAGGGATGGCCCAATCGAACTTGGAGCTGACGATGGCCACCCGGTGGCGTCGTCCGATGCGCGTGATGGCCTCGATGGCACCCGGCAGCGGCGGAGCATCCCGGAAGGTGGAGCGCCCGTCGCCCTGGGCCCAGGCCCAGAAGTCATCCATCGACTCGAAGTGGGTCAGCGCGTGGAGGCCGTCCCAGCGGTCCACCATCGAGGCCTGGAGGGCGGTCCCGAAGTCGGTGTTGTAGCGCGTCATCCAGCCGGTGTTGAAATCGGCCAGGACGCCGTCCATGTCGATGCCGATGCGGATGCCCGGCAGCAGGTCGTCGAAGAGGTCGCTCTCGTGGTGGCTCACAGGGCCGGGTCCTCCATGCCGGGATAGCCGAAGAGGCGTTCGTGCTCGCGCAAGGCATAGCGGTCGGTCATGCCCGCGATGTAGTCGGTCGCCTGCACCACGCGGTCGGCGTCGGTGTCGCGGTAGGAGGCCGGGATGTCCTCGGGGTGCGCCAGGTGGTGATCCATCAGGCGCCGGATGACGTCGATGGCCTCGGCCTGGTGGCTGCGCTGCAGCGACGACACGTACACGCGCTCGAACATGAAGTCACGCAGCTCGTTCATGACCGCCAGGACGGCATCGTCCATGCGCACCTCGCCGGCCGCCAGCGAGCCCTCGATCACCGCGTCGATCATGCCGCCGACCCAGGCCGACGAGGTGGGCGGCCCGAAGCGCTCGGTCATGTTCGTGGGGAACTCGTCCGCCGTCAGCAGCCCCGCGCGCATGGCGTCGAGCGCATCGTGGGTGAGATAGGCGATGCGGTCGGCGTAGCGCACGCAGTAGGCCTCCTGGGTCGCCGGTGGCGGGTCGATCTTCCAGGAGTGGGCGCGGATGCCGTCGCGCACCTCCCACGTCAGGTTCAGGTCCTCGAGCACCTCGAAGATGCGCACCGACTGGGCTGCGTGGTGCCAGCCACCGGTGGAGGGGAAGTAGGGCGAGAGGGCCTCCTCGCCGGTGTGGCCGAAGGGCGAGTGGCCCACGTCGTGGCCCAGGCCGATGGCCTCCGCGAGGGCCTCGTTGAGCGACAGCGCCGCCGCCAGGGCGCGGGCGATCTGGGTGACCTCGATGGTGTGGGTCAGGCGCGTGATGTAGTGGTCGCCCTCGGGGTTCACGAAGACCTGCGTCTTGTGCTTCAGGCGCCGGAAGGCCTTGCTGTGGAGGATGCGATCGCGATCGCGCTCGAAGGCCGTGCGCATCCGGTCCGGCGCTTCTTCCCTTGCTCGCCCCCGCGAATCGAGCGAGCGGAAGGCCGCCGGCGCCAGCTCCGCCTCCTCGGCCTGGCGCGCGCCCCGGTCGCGCAGCCGGAAGGCGCTGCGTCACCGCGCGGCCAGGGCTGGGTCGACGATCTCGGCTTCCGAGGTCACCTGCACGTCGGATCCCTCGATGATGCGGCGCCGGACGTTCCCGGAGATGGTGTCGACGAGGATGGTGGCCACGATGACCACGAGGATGGCCGTGCCGGCCAGTGGCCAGCGGCCGAAGACGATCGTCTGCTGCAGCAGGAAGCCGATGCCGCCGGCCCCGACGACGCCCAGGACCGCGCTGGCCCGGATGTTGATCTCGAAGCGGTAGAGCCAGAAGCCGATCAGCTCCGGCAGCACCTGTGGCAGGACGCCCCAGCGCTGGACCTGCAGGCCGCGGCCGCCGGCCGCGCGCGCAGCTTCCACCGGACCCGCATCGATGCCCTCGATGGCTTCCGCGGTGAGCTTGCCCAGGGTGCCGGCCGAGTGCAGCCCGATCGCGAGCGTCCCGGCCACGGGCCCCAGCCCCGCGATGGGGATGAAGATGGCGATGGCCAGGATGAGCTCGGGGAAGGCCCGGATGGCATTGAGGATCTGGCGCATGGTGTTGGCCACCAGCGGGCTGGACACGTTCTTGGCGCCCAGGAAGCCCAGCGGCAGTGAGAGGGTGGCGCCGATGATGGTGCCCACCCAGGCCATCTCGATCGACTGGATCATGGCCGGGACCGCGCTGTTCAGGTAGCTCAGGTCCGGCGGGAACATCTTGGTCAGGATCAGCCACAGGCCAGAGGGCAGCGAGGCCAGGTCAGCGAGGTTGACGTTCACCGCCAGCGCAGACCAGAGGATGAGCGCCGTGGCTCCGGCGACCCACAGGTTGCGCTTGAGGTTGGAGGGCTTGGTAGGGCGCGTCGTGCCGTGCAACGCGACCATCAGACCAACCGCCTGCGCAAGCGGATCGAGATGAGCTCGATCCCGAAGACGATGACGAAGAGGCAGATGACGATGACCGAGACGTTGCTCCACGCCCCGAACTGGTACTGCACCCGCAGAAGGAAGCCGATGCCGCCGGCGCCGACGAAGCCCAGCACGGTGGAGGCGCGCACGTTGAGCTCGAAGGCGTAGAGCGAGAAGGCCACGTAGTTGGGCAGGACCTGGGGCAGGACCGCCCAACGCACCATCTGCGTGCGGTCGCTACCACCGGCGTCGACGGCCTCGATGGGACCCGTGTCCACCGCATCCACGGTCTCCGACAGGAGCTTGGCCACGACCCCGACGTTGAAGAAGATGAGGGCCAGGATGCCGCCCAGCGGGCCGATGCCGACGGCGGCCACGAAGATGAGGGCGTAGAGGAAGTCGGGCAGCGCCCGCACGACGCTGAGGATCCCGCGCGTAATGGTCAAGGTCGGCCGGTTCGGCACCGTCGTGCGCGAGGCGAAGAAGGAGATGGGCAGGGCCAGTCCGCACCCGATGAACGCAGCCACCACCGCGATCTGGAACGTCTCGAGCAGGGGCTGCACCACGCGCGGCAGGAAGGCCCAGTTGGGGTCCAGCAGCTGTTCGAGGATGACCCGGCCGTTGCCCAGGTCCTCGATGATGCCCCCGATGTCGAGGCCGATGCCCCACTCCTCGCTGACCGCGATGAGCGTGATGATGATGAACGCCGCGATCCCGGCGAAGATGGTCCTGGAGCGGGCTGGTTTGGCGGGCCGACGGGTCGCCGGTGCGACGGCGGTCACGCCTCGATGGACGCCGGCTGCGCCTCGGGCGCGCCCATCAGGTCATCAGCGGTGAGCGAGCGGCCGTAGATGTCGCGGAAGACGTTCTCGTCGGCCGCGCCACCCGTACCGTCGTAGACCAGCTCCCCGGCGCGCAGGCCCACGATGCGATCGCCATAGACCTTGGCCAGGTCGAGGAAGTGCAGGTTGACGATGGTCGTGATGCCCAGTTCGCGGTTGATCCGCTGAAGGTCGCGCATGACCACATGGCTGGTGGGCGGATCAAGGCTGGCCACGGGCTCATCGGCGAGCAGGATCGTGGGCTCCTGCGCGAGCGCCCGGGCGATGCCCACACGCTGCTGCTGGCCGCCCGAGAGGTTGGAGGCCCGGACGTAGGCCTTCTCCACGATGTCGACGCGTTCCAGCGCCTGCATCGCCACCTCCACGTCGGCGGGTTTGTACCAGCCCAGCAACGAGCGCCAGGTGCTCGTGTCATGGAGCCGTCCCATGAGCACGTTGTTGAGCACGCTCGTGCGCTTCACGAGGTTGAAGGTCTGGAAGATCATGCCGATGTGGGAGCGCAACTCACGCAGTTGCTTGGTCGAGGCGCCACGCAGGCTGACGCCGTCGACGATGACGTTGCCGGAGGTCAGTGGCACGAGCCCGTTGATGGCCCGGATGAGCGTGGACTTGCCGGCACCGGACAGGCCGACGATGACGACCATCTCACCGTCGGGGATCTCGAGGTCGAGGTCCTTCAGGGCGTGCACGCCCCCGCCGTAGGTGACCGATGCCTTCTCGAAGCGGATCACAGGGTGGGATGAAGGTGGGCGAGCACGTCGCCGTGCCCGCCCACTCGCTCGTCTGGCCTAGGCGCCGTAGCCGAGCTTCTCTACCGCATCGCGGATGATCTGGAGCGAGTCCTGGTTGGGCTCGCCGAACTTGCTGATGTTGTAGATCGAGTCGAGGACGGCGGCGCCCTCCTCGGTCGCGGAGTAGTCGAGCAGGGCTTGCTTGATGTTGGCCTTGAGCTCCTCGGACAGGTCGCCGGCCACGGCCACGCCGTCGTTGGGGATCTCGGGGCCGTAGGCGAAGACGACCACGGTGCCATCGACGTCGCAGTCGGTGACCGCGTCGGTGCGGGCGTCATCGAAGCTCACGCCGACCTCCGCCTGCTGATTGCAAACGGCGATGACGGACGCGTCATGCCCGCCTGCGAACAGCGCGTTCAGATCGGTCTCCGGGTCGATGCCCATGGTGGCGAAGATGGTGGCCGGGAAGATGTAGCCGGAGGCCGAGGTCGGCTCGACGAATGAGACCGTCGTTCCCGGCTCCACCTTCTGCAGGGCGTCCAGGCCGATGGGGCCGACCGGCGCCTCGTCGAAGGCGCGCTCGGTGCCGTTGCAGTTGAGCACGGTGACCATCGCGTCACCCTCGGCCCGCTCGTTCTCGACCGGCGCTTCGGCGCAGTACTTGTCGGGCTCGGTGGTCATGAACTGGGTGTGGTATGAGACGCTGCCGTAGCGATCGGACTGCAGGATCATCTCCGCACCGGCGGTATCGACCGCCTGCACCAGGCCGAAGGGCGGCAGCGCCGCGATCTGCGCCTGTCCGGTCTGCATGGCCGTGACGAGCGCGGTGTAGTCGCTCGAGACGAAGCCCTCGACGGGCACGCCGAGCGCCTCGCTCAGGTAGTCCGAGAGGGGCTGGATGTCCTCGACCAACGCACCGGCCTCGACCGAGGGCACGAAGCCGATGACGAGCGAGTCCGGATCATCCTGGGCCAGGGCGGGGGCGCTGCTCAGCGCGGTCGCTGCGAGGACCGCGGCCGGCAGGAGCCAAAGGGGGCGGCGTCGTGACATCTGTCACCTCCGAGTCGGACCCGCGGGCACGAGCGGGCGTCGCTTCCGGGCCGCCGCGACGCACGATGTTGACGCGGCGTTGACGGATGGCTGCCCGGACGCGCCTAGTCTAGCCCCGATACCGCCCCGCGACGATACCGGCACGACACATCTGCGGAGCCGTTCAGCCCTCGGTCAGCGTGGGCAGCAGGCGTTCGAGGAGGAGTCTGGCCACCTCGGCCGGCGTGACCTTCAGTGTGTCATCTCCGGTATCGAGCCCGACGGAGGCATCCAGCACGTGCGCGCCGTCGGGAAGCTCCACGATGGTCTGGTTGCCAGCCACGATCGCGCGCTGGCCGGCGATGGTCGTCTCCTCGGCGTCTTGCAGCCACAGCAGGTAGTCGTCCAGCTTCGCTTCGCTGACGTAGGCGTAGACGAAGTGCAGGCCCGGCTCCATGTCCGTCGACACGAACTGGCAGCTGCTGCCATCGCTCGTGGTCTCGTCGAAGCCGAGCCCGGTGAGCGCGTTGAGTTCGTCCATCAAGGCCATGTCGCAGAGCGGCACCTCCGGCGTGGGTTCCGGCGTGGGCGCGGGCGTCGGTCCCGCCAGCTCCTCGCGGAGGCCCGGCAGCCGCGGGATGGCCAGCTCGGCCAGCGCGGTCGCCTGGTCCAGCCAGTCGAAGCCGTCCGGCGGCGTCTCTGGCTCGCCCACGGAGATGGTCATGGTGTCGGGGCCGACCTGCACGATGAGGATGCGAGCGAAGCTGTCCGGGCCGCTGGCCAGCGCCGGATAGCCCCCGGCGGAAACGACCTGGTCTGCGCCGTAGGCGGCGGCCAGATCGTCGACGTTGCGATCGAGCTCGATCTGGATCGACACCTGCTGGAAGTTCGTGAAGTCGCTGCTGCTGAAGTTGCAGAACGTCTCGAAGCCCATCGACGAGTCATAGGCCAGCGGACCCAGGGCCGTCAGCTCCTGGGGGCTGGCGAGCGCACAGGCCCCGTCGGTCGAGACTGCGGGCTCGAACCCGGGCTCGGGCTCGTCGGGCGGCTCGACGAGCCCTCCGCAGACGAGCCACTCGCCGGACTCCCGCACGGCCGTGACCTCTTCGTCCAGCGGCAGCGTCTGGTTGAGGGCACTGCCCATGAGGCCCACCATCATCTGCACATCGTCGTCGCTCGGGGGCGGGTCGTCCGGCCCCTGGTCGGCGCTGAGCATCGCGCGCACCAGGCCTTCCACCTGGTCATCCGGCACCTGCATCGAGATGGTCGCAGCCACGCGCAGCCTGGCCTGGTCACCCTCTTCGTCGAGGAGGTCCACCGAGCGGTCGCGGACCTCGATGCTGAGGACGCCGGCGGCGGCATCGCCCTCCAGGCCCAGGCTGGCACCGATGTCGAAGGCCTCGCGCACACCGGGCACGTCGGACGCGCAGACCACCGACTCGAGGTCGGCGAAGTCGCCGCCCTGGACGAGGTCGAAGAACTCGTTGACCGCCGCTTCCGGGCTGTCGGCAGCCGCCACCGGTGCGCTCAGCCCGGCGCTGGCCAAGGCCAGGGAGATGATGGCGGCGAGACTGGCTGTGCGGGAACGGGTGGGGAGCATCGGTCCTCCATCGCTGCGGAAGGGCCGATGGTAACGGAAGCGACCAAGCGGCCCGACAGGGGGGCCGCCCGCGACGAGGGTCAGCCCGACGAGGTCGCGGTCCCGGCATCGAGGCGGCGCTGGTAGTGCCCGCCGATGCCCGAGATGAGGCGATCGAGCCAGGCTTCGATCACATCACGCTTGAGGGCGACCGAAGCGCTCAGCAGCGCCAGGCTGCCCCACCAGATGACCGGCATGGCCAGCAGCACCCCGATGGGCAGGAGCCAGCGCTCCCCCCGGCGCGCGGCGTAGACGATGACCGCGACGGCGACCGGCAGCCGCCAGCCGAGGGGGATGGGCACCGAACCGGGCACGGTGCTCGAGCCGGCGCTACTGACCAGCAGCTGGAACCATTCCGACCACAGTCCCGGCAGCGCCAGCGCGACCACGGCGATCGCGGCCAGCGTGGCTGCGATGGCAATGCCCAGGTTCAGCCACTCGCGCCGAGCGGCGAACCAGAGCAACCCCACACCGGGTGTCACCTTGGTCAGCAGGGGGAAGGCCCACGACCACGGGCGGCTGAAGCCGAGCACGATCGCGGCAGCCAGCAGGATGGTGATGTTGCCGCCCCAGATCTCGGGCAGCGTCAGCAGCAGCAGCGGCAGGAAGAGCACTGGTCGTGCCAACCAGAACAGGACGGCCAGCAGGAGCGCCGTCCAAAGGCCCACGAAGAGTGGCCAGGGCAGCGCCTGCAGCGGGCCCAGGGCAAAGAGGAAGGCCGGCGAGTAGAGGAACGCCGACTCGTGGCCGACCGAACCCGGCTCGTACGGCTGCGCGAGCGGCGCCGCCCAGTAGGCCCGAGCATCCTGCCCCGGCCCGAAGCTGTCCGGGTCGAACGGCTCGGACAGCAGCATCATCAGCACGACCAGTCCCACGGCCGCCACCACGCCCCACAGGACGAGCAGCCGCCGTAGCTCGGTGTGCTGCATGGCCCTACCCCTGGGCCTGCTTGTCCGGGTTCGCCTGCACGTCCACGCTGTTGCCCAGCATCAGGGGACGACCCAGCAGGCCGGAGTAGCGCGGGCGCAGGCGCTCGGTGTCGTAGAGGTGCTGCGTGTCCACGGACATGGCCGTGTCCTCCTGGCTGGGCAGCGGCGAGTGCGCGTAGCGTCCGTCGCGGATGGCCGTCATGCGGCCCCGCTGGCCCTCGGCGATCATCTCCACCGCGATATTGGCGAAGGTCTTGGACACGAACACATCGACCACGTCGGGTGCGCCGGAACGCAGGTCGTAGGTCAGGTCGGAGTGGACGGTGTCGAGGCCGGTCAGGCCCTTGATCTGCAAGGCCAGGATCTCGGCCACGTTGGCCTTGTGTCGGTGGCCGAAGGCATCGGCTTCCCCGGTCTCGCCGATCTCGCCGCCTTCCCACACCGCGCCCTCGGAGGTGATGACGATGGCGTAGTGGCTGCCGCTGGCGGCGTGGTCCTCGACCAGCAGGTCAGCGAGGTGCTGCATGTCGTAGCGGTATTCCGGGATGACGCAGCGCGCGCCGGTGGCGAAGGCGGCATACAGCGCCGTGAAGCCTGCGTCGCGGCCGAAGACCCGGAACACGCCGATGCGCTCATGCGAGCCGATGGTGGTGCGCTGGCGGTCGATGGCGTCTCGCGCACGCGTGATGGCGGTGGAGAAGCCGATGCAGTACTCGGTGCCCTGGACGTCGTTGTCCATGGTCTTGGGCACCGCGATGATGTCCATGCCCGCATCGTGCAGAGAGCGGCCGTAGCTGAGCGTGTCGTCTCCGCCGATGGGCACGAGGTAGTCGAGTTTCAGCGACTCGATGTTCTCCATCACCAGCGGTGTGATGTCGTAGCGGTCCTCGCCGATCTTCATGGACTCCGCACGGCTCGGGTCGAGCGACGGCGGCAGGGCCGCGGTCTTCATCTTGCGCGGGTTGGTCCGCGAGCTGTGCAGCCAGGTCCCACCGGTGCGGTCGATGGTGCGGGTGTTCTCCAGGTCGAGCGGCACGACATAGCGCTCGTCCGCCATGCCCGCTGCCTGGTCGAGGTGCGTGAGGCCTTCCCAGCCGCGGCGGATCCCGATGACCTCGTAGCCGAACTCCTGGGCCCGATAGGTGACGCCCTTGATGACGCCGTTCAGGCCTGGGACATCGCCGCCCCCGGTGAGGATGCCGATCCGCTTCTTGGCCATGTGCTCCGTCCGTCCCCTCTGTAGCGCAGGCGCACACGCACGTGAGCGTCCGCTGGTGATCAGGTGAAATCGCTGGTCCCTGATGGTACCGCGTGCACGGGGCAGGTAGGATGAGCCCAGATCGGGAGCCGCCCTGCAGCAGGACGACGGGAGCACGGCCATGAACTATGAGCTCTACATGCGCGCCGCCTTCGCCGAGGCCCGAGCAGCAGCACGTGACGGGGAGCGAGGCAACGGCGCCGTTGCCGTGCTCGATGAAGCCATGGTCGCCCATGGCCGGGAATCGGTGAACCAGACCGGGGATCCGACGGCCCACGCTGTCATGATCGCCTTGCGCGAGGCGGCCACGCGCCTCGGCCGCCGGTCGCTCGCCGGGACCACCGTCTTCTGCGTCGTCGAGCCGTGTCCCATGTGCGTCGGCGCCCTCATCGCGTGTGATGCCGACGGCGTCGTCTTCGCTCTCCCCGATCCCGACGAGGGCGCCTGCCTCTCGGCGCAAGGCCTGGGCCAGACGCGTGGGCCGCGCCGCCGCCTGCAGGTCGTCTCGGGCATCTTGCAGGAGGACGCGGAGGACCTGCGTCCGGACCTGCTCGCGGCCGGCGCCGGGACCTAGCCCCCGTCCTGCCGGCTCGCCCCCGCGCGAGGCTTTGCTAGACTCCGCTACCCGGAGAGGTGTCCGAGTGGTTTAAGGTGCCGCTCTCGAAAAGCGGTGTGCGAAAGCACCGTGGGTTCGAATCCCACCCTCTCCGCCATCACCCTCGGTCCGGTACCACCTGCCGGCAACCGCCGGCCACGGCGCTGCTCAGGCGGACGTGTCCTCGCCTTCCCCGTTCTCCGTCTCGTCCTCGAGCCTTGCCGGCCTCTGGTCGGTCCTCGCGGCCGCCTGCTCGGGCGTTTCCGGCTCGTCCGTGCCGGCCTCCGGCTCCTCGAGCGCCTCGGGCCCGACGATGCCGTCATCACGAGTGAGGTAGGCCGTCGTGGAGGGGAAGGCCATGCCTGTGCCGGCTGCCTCGACCGCGCGCATGACCATCGCCAGCAGGTCGGCCTGCACCGCCATGAACTCGTGCATGCTGGTCGTGGCCACGTAGGCTCGCACCTCGATGTCGATCGATGAGGCGCCAAAGCCTGCCAGCCGCACGCGAGGCATGTTCTCGTCCTCCTCCACCTTGGGGTGCACCAGCAACCCCTCCCGGATCCGCGCCACGAGCCATTCGATCTGCTGCACGGTGGTCTCGTAGCGCACCCCCACCGTGTGCAGCAGGAGCACGTTGTTGCGCTGGGTGAAGTTACTGATCCTGGCCTGCACGATGTCGCTGTTGGGCACCGTCAGCTGCGTGCCATCGAGCTTGCGGATGCGCGTCGAGCGGGGGCCGATCTCTTCGACCGTGCCGTCGTCCTCGCCGAAGCGCACGAAGTCCCCCACCACGAAGGGCTTGTCCGCGAAGAGCGTCATGCCGCCGATGAGGTTCTCGACCGTGCTCTGCGCAGCGAGCCCGATGACGAGGGCGCCGACACTGGCCCCAGCCAGCAAGCCCAGCGCCGGGATGCCGATCTCGTTGGCACCGAAGAGCAGGATGAGGATGACGCCCGCGACGCTGATGACCCGCGAGACCAGGCGCAGCAGGTGAGGGTCGTAGGTGGTGTCCGAGACATGCGGGGACCCGATGCTCCATTCGGTGAGCATCTGCAGCACCTCGTAGAAGAGCCAGGCCACACCGATCCAGAAGGTGATGGTCGTCCCCACCACCACGACCTCCGCCAGCTGTCCACTGGGATCGATCTGCGAGCCCATGAAGACGTCGTAGACGAAGAGCAAGGCGAAGAGCAACAGCGGGGTGGTCGCGCCGAGGGCGTGTCCGCCGACCGTGCCAGGAGTCCGGCGCCGGCCGATCCAGCGGTACCAGAGGGTCACGAGCAGGGCGATGAGCAGGGCCGCCAGCAGGGCCACGATCGACTTCCACAGGGGGCTGCCCAGCACGCGCACCTTGCTGAACCCCGGGAGCGCGTCGACCAGCGCGGACGGGATCAGGGGACCGGTGGAGATGTCGCTGTTGCGGCGCCAGTCGGTGATGGTCCGATCCTCGACCAGGACGGGCAAGCCTTCGACCTGGTCGCGCCAGCCCGGCAGGTTGTCCACGGTCCGAGCGGAGAAGACCCAGCTGCCGGCGCGATCGCCTTCCTCGAGGGGCTTGAGCGTGATCTCGGTCCCTGGCAGCGTCCACTGCTCCAGCTCCTCCGCTGCCACCTGGTCCGCATCGGGGATGGACGCGGTGTCGGACAGGGGGATCCGCAGCAGGATATCGGCGAGGGCCAGGAAGTCCTCTTCCACCGTCTCGCTTTGTGATGCCGAGGGCACCTCCGAGAGGTCGAAGAGCTCACGAGTCTTGGCGACCTCGTCCAGGTACACCTGCTGGGCCTCGAGCGAGCGGTCAGAGCGGTAGGCCAGCGCCGCCTCCTCGGTGACCATGGTCTGGTCCACGAATGACTGCAGCGTCGCTCGGGGGCTCGAGGCGTCCAGTGGCTGCAGCGGATTCTCGTTCTCGGCGGCAGCCAGGGGAGTGGCGATGACGAGCGCGGTGACGGCGGTCAGCAACAGGGCGAATAGACGGTCGGACACGGGGCTCCCTTGCGTTTCGCGGCGCCCAGCACGGTGGGTCGGGGTCATCGTGGACCCAGCGACCGAGGGGCGCTCTGGTGGCGGCGCACTGGTGTGGATCGGCGCTGCGCGGACGTCGCGCCTCGCCAGATGCACGGTGGGATGCCGATAGTCTAACCTTGCGTCTGTCGCGTGCCGGCTCGCTCGCGCTCGCGCTGTGCATCGCTGGCCACGGAGAGGTCGCATAGAGGCCTAGTGCGCGGCACTGGAAATGCCGTATGGGGAAACCCATCGCGGGTTCGAATCCCGCCCTCTCCGCCACTCCTTTCCCGGCCCTCCCCGCGCGACCGCCCCGCCCGCTATCATGCGATGGCCGTGCTAGGCGGGGAACTAGCGGTGCCCTGTACCTGCAAACCGCTCCAGCAGGGCTGAATCCCCTCCCGAGGTCCGCCCTCCGCGGAAGCCAACGGGACGATAGGTGTTGAGGATCGGGTCCCGCGCAGCGGCGACGCGTGAACCACGTCAGGTCCGGAAGGAAGCAGCGTTAAGCGATGCTCACCGGGTGCCGCGGACCGGCCTGGTCCGAGCCTACGTCCCGGCAGGGCCCGCGGTCCGACGTGATCGACGGAGGGTGCACGGCTACCCAGCTCATCGGTGTGTCCGCCCGGGACCCGGGCCGCACACCACGGCCGGGGCGCGTGAGCGCTCCGATGCACGGAGACCGATGACCGAACGCCCTACCCCCAGCCGCGAGGACACCGGCTCCACCCAGGCCATCTACCGTCGCTTCCGGGCTCAGACCTTCTCCCAGATCGTGGGCCAGGACGCGGTGGTGCAGACCCTGCGCAATGCCGTTCGCCTCGACCGGGTGGGCCACGCATTCCTGTTCGTCGGGCCCCGCGGCACGGGCAAGACCTCCATGGCCCGCATCCTGGCCAAGGCCGTCAATTGCCCCGACCTGCGCGACGGTGAGCCCTGCGATGTCTGTCCCTCGTGCGTGGCCATCCGCGAAGGGCGGGCCCTTGACGTGGTCGAGCTGGACGCCGCTTCCAACAACAAGGTCGATGACATGCGCGAGCTGGTCCCGCGCGTCTACACCGCGGCCGCCGATCTCTCGCACAAGGTCTTCATCATCGACGAGGTCCAGCGCATCAAAGAGGGCTGGGACGTCCTGCTCAAGACCCTCGAAGAGCCGCCCGAGGGTGTCCTCTTCGTCTTCTGCACGACCGACCCCAGCCAGATCCGCCCGGCGGTCGTCTCGCGACTCCAGCGCTTCACTTTCCGGCCACTGGCGGTGCCGGAGATCGAGGGCAAGCTCAGGCGCATCCTGGCGGCGGAGGGCCGGCAGGTGGAGCCGGAGGCCGTCGCGCTGGTTGCGCACATGGCCGACGGCGGCATGCGTGACGCGGAGTCGATGCTCGACCAGGTGCTCGTCAGCGCCGACGACCCCATCACGGTGGCGTCGGTGGCGGATCTGCTGGGACTCGCCGACGGCGCCATGGTCGACCGCTTCCTCGAGGCGCTGGTCGCGGGCGATGTCCTCGGCGGGATCGAGGTCCTCGACGGCCTCGAAGCGGAGGGCCGCGACCTCGTCGCCTTCAGCGAACAGCTGGTGACCCGCCTGCGCACAGAACTCGTGGCGCGGATGTCGCGGCCGGCGCCGGACGATGCCGTACCCCTGGCTTCGCTGACGCAGGCCGCGCGCCGCTTGACCGGCATCGACGCCAGCCGCTCGGGGCTGGGTGGCTACCGTTGGCAGCTGGAGCTGTGCCTGCTCGCTGCCGCCGAGGAGCCGCAGCGCCCGGCCGTCGCGCGACCGGCCCCGACCGATCGCCCCCGCAGCCAGGCCCGATCCGCGTCCGACGGGGGATGCTCCACCGGCCGTCGAGCCCCAGCCTCGTGCGACACCGTCACCCGAGCCGGCGACACCGTCACCTGAGCCGGCACCGGTCACCGCTGAGCCGGAGGTCGCATCCCCGCCGGTGGTCTCCGGGGCGGCGCCCGCGGCATCTGGTGCTTCCATCGCTGCCGGCCCGGGCCCGGGCATCGAAGGTGTGCGCGCGTCGTGGCCGGCGATCGTCGCTGCCATCGCCAGCAATCCCGCCAACCGCCCGCTGGTGGCGACCTGTCGCCCGGTCGAGCTTCGCGACGGCTTCCTCGTCCTCGGCTTCCCTGAGGACCAGGCCTTCATGCGCGACATCGCCGAACGCAAGCGGCGGGTGCTGGAGGAGGGCATCGCGGGCGTCATCGGGAGCCCGGTGGCGGTACGCTGCGTGGTAACGAACCTCGAGCTCGTGGCGCCGGTGGACGCCGGTGACGGCGATCTCGTGGCCCGGGCGCGGCAGATCTTCGACGACGAGCCGGCCGGGGTCGAAGACATCGACTGAGATCGACCAGGAAGACGAGCGCAACAAGGAGTACGACCGTGGGCATGGGCAACCTGGCCAAGATGGCCCAGCAGATGCAGGCGGACATGGCCCGCGTGCAGCAGGAGCTGGACGAGCTACGGGTCGAAGGCACGGCTGGCGGCGGCGTGGTCAAGGCCGTGGTCAGCGGCAAGCTCGACATCATCTCGGTCTCCATCGACCCGCAGGTCGTGGACCCCGACGACCTCGAGGATCTGCAGGATCTGGTGGTGGCGGCGGTGGCCGACGCCCAAACCAATGCCAAGGCAGAGGGCGAGCGAAAGATGCAGCGCGTGGCCGGCGGCCTCAACCTGCCACCCGGGCTCGGCCTCGGGGGCATGTGATCACGGTCGCCGCTTGAGCCAGCTCATCGAGCCGGTCGCCCGACTCATCGAATCCTTCTCCCGCCTGCCCGGCATCGGTCCCAAGACG
>CAWDAI010000001.1:0-22500 GCA_963800275.1 uncultured Chloroflexia bacterium | reverse complement strand
GACCCAGCATGGTAGTTCGAGCGCGTTATGGCTATACGCGTCTAAGCCGGTAGGCGGGGAAGACAGGCAAATCCGTTTTCCCATTCAACGCCGAGAAGCGAATGAGAGTGGCATCTGCTGCGATTCGAGTGAGCCAAGCTGGCAAGAAAAGTGTCTAGCGAGATCAAAGGTGACCGTACCGTAAACCGACACAGGTAGGCGGGTAGAGAATACCAAGGCGATCGGGAGAACCCTCGTTAAGGAACTCGGCAAATTGGTCCCGTAACTTCGGGAGAAGGGACGCCTCGCCGGCAGCTTGCTGCCAGGTCGAGGCCGCAGTGAAACGGCCCAGGCGACTGTTTAGCAAAAACACAGGTCCGTGCGAAAGCGAAAGCTGACATATACGGGCTGACGCCTGCCCAGTGCCGGAAGGTTAAGAGAAAGGGTTCACGCTCTGCATCGAAGCCCCGGTAAACGGCGGCAGTAACTATAACTGTCCTAAGGTAGCGAAATTCCTTGTCGGGTAAGTTCCGACCCGCACGAATGGCGTAACGATCTGGGCGCTGTCTCAACGAGGGACTCGGCGAAATTGAAGTACCTGTGAAGATGCAGGTTACCCGCGATAGGGCAAAAAGACCCCGTGGAGCTTTACTACACCTTGTCATTGGATTGGGATTCAGCACGTGTAGGATAGGTGGGAGGCTGAGAAGCTGGGGCGCTAGCCTCGGTGGAGCCGTCGTTGAAATACCACCCTTGTTGTGTTTCGGTTCTAACCGCGACCCGTTATCCGGGCGCAGGACAGTGGCAGGCGGGTAGTTTGACTGGGGCGGTCGCCTCCTAAAGAGTAACGGAGGCGCCCAAAGGTTCCCTCAGGCTGAATGGAAACCAGCCGAAGAGTGCAAAGGCATAAGGGAGCTTGACTGCGAGACCTACAAGTCGAGCAGAGACGAAAGTCGGGCTTAGTGATCTGGTAACTCCGAGTGGAAGGGTTATCACTCAACGGATAAAAGCTACCCCGGGGATAACAGGCTTATAGGGCCCAAGAGTTCACATCGACGGCCCTGTTTGGCACCTCGATGTCGGCTCGTCGCATCCTGGGGCGGTAGTACGTCCCAAGGGTTTGGCTGTTCGCCAATTAAAGCGGTACGTGAGCTGGGTTCAGAACGTCGTGAGACAGTTCGGTCTCTATCCATCGTGGGCGTAGGAAACTTGAGAGAAGCTGCTCCTAGTACGAGAGGACCGGAGTGGACGAACCGCTGGTGTGCCAGTCGTCCTGCCAAGGGCGCCGCTGGGTAGCTATGTTCGGTTTGGATAAGCGCTGAAAGCATCTAAGTGCGAAGCCAGTCTCGAGATGAGGTTTCCCACCGGGACAACCGGGTAAGACCGCAGGGAGATCACCTGCTTGATAGGCGGCATGTGGAAGCTTGGTAACAAGTGAAGCTGAGCCGTACTAATGGTCGAGGGCTTGACCTTATTCAGCAGCCCAACCAAGGGCAGCTGCCAGAAGGTCCGGAAGATTTCACCGTGTCAGCGCGACAAGTCGGTCGCGCGACGGCAGGAAGCGAAGTCAATGACTTGCTTCGGGGCCGGCATCGCCGGCCCCCCGATCACGTCGTCACTCCATACGCATGAAGATCCTGGTGACTCTAGCGGAGAGGCCACACCCGTTCCCATCCCGAACACGGAAGTCAAGCTCTCCAGCGCCGAAGATACTCAGGGGGCAGCCCCTCGGGAAAATAGGTCGTCGCCGGGGTCTTTTGCGTTGTCCCGCCCCCGAGGGTCGTCCCGGCGCCGGCACTGTCCGCGCAGCCTGGGGACCGATATCGGGCGAGGCCGTATCATCCCCCCGTGCACTCTGAGCCTCAGGACGAACAGTGGACACCGCCCGACAGCCGTGACGGGGAGCCGGTGGAGCCCGGGGGTCCCGCAGGTGAGCCGGACCGTGTCGACGGCCTCGGCGCGCCAGCCGAACCGCCTCCATCGATAGACGCCCAGGCTGATGGTGGGTCGACCCCGGACGACCCCGCGAGCCCCGCGCCCGCGGATCCGGCCCGCCAGGGTGATCTACCCCCGGCGCCCCAGATGCCGGCGATGCCTGGTCCTCGCAGCGGTGTGCGCCGCTGGGGTGCGCCTCCAGTCACTTCCACCGATCCTGTGGCCCCGGCCGTGTCGGCCGATGCTGCGCAGGCTCCGGCCATGGACGATGCCGCCGATGACACGGACGCTGCCGCCGGTGTCGAGGCCACGCCTGCGGATGGGTCGACGGCCGAACCGCTGACGCCAGCTGCGCCGTTCATGGCCCCGGTCGTGCCGGGCAGCGAGTGGCTCGCGACCGTGTGCCCGTACCTCACCTCTGCTGACGGCTCCTATCGATCGGCTGAGCCCGACGAGGGGCACCGATGCGTGGCTGTGGATCCGCCTGCCACGCTGCCCCTGGCATTCCAGGAGCGCTTCTGCCTGACCGATCAGCACCCCCGCTGTGAGATGTACAAGTACGCGCAGGAGGTCGGTCAGGATGGCGGCATCCCGGTGCCGGCGGACCAGCTCGAGTCCGCCGCCACTCGTCCGGTCCGCGGGACCGGCTCCGACGCCGGCATCCCGCGCGACCGACGCACCCTCATCGCTGCCGGCTCGGCGGGCGGTGTCGTCGTGCTCCTCGTCCTGCTGGCCCTGCTCATGGGCAGCTGCTCGGGTGGTGGCGGTGGATCACCCGCCGGCTCGGCTGACCCCGGTGCCAGCGCGACCGCTGGTGCTACGCCGACCGCGGCCCCTGTTCCGACCCCCACGCCGGCCCCGACGCCGGTGTCGTCACTCGACGTCGATGCCTCACCTGCGACGGGCCAGGACACGACCGGCAGCACCGTGCTGTACGTGATCCAGCCGGGAGAGGGCCTGAGGAAGGTGGCCGAGACCTTTGGCATCACGCGCAAACGGATCCTGCGTGCCAATCCTGAGCTCGAGGAGGTCACCGCTGCCGAGATGCCGGGCCTGACGATCGAGGTGCCGGTGCCGGCAGACATGGACCAGGCGAAGCTGGAGGCGTTGAAGGGATACCAGGAGGCCAACACCTAAGAGATAGCTCCGCCGCTGCATCCGGCCGGCCCGGCGCACCCGTCCTGTCGAGATGGGTCAGACCTGGCAGGAGCGGCACCAGGTGGTGGTGAAGCCGCCTGGGGAGACCTCGCTCAGGGTGGACCCGCAGCGCTGGCATGGCTCGCCACCGTGCAGGTGCACGCGAAGGAAGTCGCGGGCCTGCTTCTCGAACGTCGGTGGCACGCGCACCCGCAGCTCCTCGATGGCCCACGCGCAAACCTCGCGGGTGCCCCGCCAGATGGCGGCTGTCTCCTCGGATGCGAGCGAGGCGCGGCGGCGGAACGGAGCGACGCGTGCGGCCCACAGGATCTCGTCGCTGTAGGCGTTGCCGATGCCCGCGATGAACTCCTGGTTCTTGAGCAGGTTGCCCAGCTCTCCGCTGTGTCGCCGGATGCGTCGCTCCCAGGTGGCGAGGTCGAGCGCCGGGTCGTCGGCATCGGGGCCCAGCGTCTCCAGGCCCGCGACCGCCCGCTCGGTCCCGGCGGGCAGGAGGTAGATCTTGCCCATCTTGCGTGGGTCCCGATAGCGCAGCTCGACCGGGGCGTCGTCCGGGGGCAGCCAGTCGGCGGCCACGGTCCAATCGGCGAGTATCGACCCAGCGGAGGACGCCGCCCGTGGACCGAACCGCAACTCCAGCGCGGTCGAACCGTCGGCCTTACGGCCCGGTGCGGACAGGCCGAGCCGGCCGGTGAGCATGGCGTTGACCACGATGCGGTCGGGCCCCATAACGAGGGTCAGGAACTTGCCACGCTGCTCGACCCGCTCGAGCTGGCCACCCTCCAGGGCGCGCAACTCTGCCTGCGTTCCCCGCAGCACGAGCGGTTGCCTGGTGGCCGCCGCTTCCAGGGGCCGGCCGGAAAGGGCCGCGGTGAAAGCCTCCGAGAGGATGCGCAGGTCAGGTAGCTCCGGCATGCCCCCATTGTTGCGTGTTGCTTCGCGTGATAGCATGCGCGGGCCCTATCAATCGAGAATACGCAGACCAAGCAGGCCCGGTACCGGAGGAGTCATCCAGCCCGATCAGGACACGGAAGACAAGCCGCCGCTCTTGATGAAGCCCGGGACGCTGTCCGGGCTTCGCGTACGTTCGAGACGATGGGAGCCTATCCACCAAGGAGACCAGAGCGTTGACCGTAGAAGAGCCGAAGACCACCGATACCGAGAATGTCGCGGAAGCGACCGAGACAGCGACCGACTCCCCTGAGGCCGCCGCCACCGAGGAGACGCCCGTCGAGGCCACAGCTGCCGACCCGGAGCCCGGTGACACGGCCCCAGCCGAAGCGGCACAGACCCCAGCCGATGCGGCTCCTGCCGCCGAGGCGGCACAGGCCGCAGCCGAAGCGGCACAGACCCCAGCCGATGCGCCGGTCGAGCAGTCGAGCCCGACCTCCGAGACCACGGCCGAAGCCGAGGCCGCAGCGGCCGAGGCACCCGCGGAGACCACTGCCCAGGAGGCGCCGGCCCAGGCGGCTGCCGCCGAGGCCGAGGAAGCCCCGGCCGAGGAAGCGCCGGCCGAGGAAGCGCCGGCCGAGGAAGCGCCGGCCGAGGAAGCGCCGGCCGAGGAAGCGCCGGCCGAGGAAGCGCCGGCCGAGGAAGCGCCGGCCGAGGAAGCGCCGGCCGAGGAAGCGCCGGCCGAGGAAGCGCCGGCCGAGGAAGCGCCGGCCGAGGAAGCGCCGGCCCCCGTAGACCTTGGCCCCGAGCCCACCACCATGGAGGAGCTCCTCGCCGAGCAGTCCAGCGACATCCCCAGCCTCAAGCATGGGGACGTGGTCGAGGGCAAGATCGTGCGCATCGACAAGGACGAGATGCTCGTTGACGTCGGCGCCAAGTCTGAGGGTGTGGTCAGCAATCGCGAGCTCTACGGTCGCAACGCCGAGTCCCAGCCCGACCTCAACATCGGCGACACGGTGCTGGTGTATGTGCTCCAGCCCGAAATCGAGCGACGGCCACGCCGTGCTCTCGCTTCGTCGAGCCGGCCTCGAGCGCAAGTGGCGTTCGATGCAGGAGCAGTTCGACGCGGGCGAGATCATCGAGGCGCCGGTCATCGACCACAACAAGGGTGGACTCATCGTCGACTGCGGCATCCGCGGCTTCGTGCCCATCAGCCAGATCGTGGACTTCCCGCGCCGTCCCCAGAATGATCAGCCGCGCGACGCGGCCCAGGAGATCGCCGAGAAGCTGCAGCCCTACGTCGGCCGCAAGCTGCGCCTCAAGATCCTGGAGGTCAACCGCAAGGCCAACCGCCTGATCCTGTCGGAGAAGGTGGCACTCTATGAGGAGCGCCGCGAGAAGCGAGACGAGCTCTTCAGCAGCCTCGAGACCGGACAGAAGGTCACGGGCACGGTTCGCTCCATCGCTCCGTTCGGCATCTTCGTCGACCTCGGCGGGATCGACGGGCTCGTCCACAAGAGCGAGCTCTCGTGGAACAAGGTCAACAACCCCGAGGGTTCCCACGAGGTCGGGGACGAGGTCGAGGCCGAGGTCATCGACATCAACCACGAACGTGGTCGGATCAGCCTCTCCATCCGCCGCCTGCTGCCCGACCCGTGGCAGTCGACGGTGGCCGACCTCAAGGTCGGCGATCTGGTGGAGGGCACCGTCACCAAGATCGTCAACTTCGGCGCTTTCGTTCGCGTCAAGGATGGTCTCGAAGGCCTGATCCACATCAGTGAGCTGTCCCACCAGCGCGTGGCCCACCCCGGCGACGTGGTGCACGAGGGCCAGACGCTGGAGCTCAAGATCATCTCGCTGGACTCCGACCGTCATCGCCTCGGGCTCAGCCTGAAGCAGGCACAGGAAGCGCCGGCCCGTCCGGCGCGCGAGCGACGGCCCCGTGGTGAGCGTGGCGGTTATGACCGCTCGCAGGCCATCCAGGAGCCCGAGGGTGGCATCGACAACACCCTCGCCGCTGCCTTCGCCCAGGTCCGCCAGCAGATCGCCGAGCAGGACGCGGCCGAGACCCCGGATACCGAGGACGCGGCAGAAGCCGTGGAACAGGCTGCCGCAGAGGTCGAAACCGAAGCCGTCGCCGAGGCGGCCGACGAGGGCGTGGTGGCCGACACCGCCGAAGCTGTCGAGGAGGCCGAGGTCGAGGCGGTGGCTGAGGCCCCCGCGACGACCGATCCCGGAGCTGAGGCGGAGGCCCCCGAGGACGCGGCCGCAGCCGGGGAGGTTGCCGAGGAGGCGGAAGCCGTCGCCGAGGTAGCCGAGACCCAGCAAGCGGAGGCACTCGAGGAGGCGTCTGAAGCCGAGGCGCTGGCCGAGGACGTCGCCACGACCGAGGCTGCCACCGAGGCCGATGCAGGCCCGGCCGCCGAGGAAGAAGCCGCCGACGAGGAGCAGAAGATCGGAGGGCTGAGCACGCCCTCCCGCTGGGGGCCGTCGCCCTGCGACGGCCCACTCCGTCACCTTTCGGCCACGGCGCCAGCGCCGTGGCCGCACTTCATCGACCGGGTCCAAGCCGAGCGGTGGTAGCATGACCTGACGGCCGTCAAGGGGCCGCCTGTAACCGGAGTCGTCGCTACCCCTATGGATCGGTTCGACAAGTTCACCGACCGCGCTCGCAAAGTCCTGACGCTCGCGCAGGACGAGGCGCAGCGCTTCAACCACAACTACATCGGCACCGAGCACCTGCTCCTCGGCCTCGTGCGCGAGGGCGAGGGTGTGGCTGCGCGCGTGCTCGAGAACATGAATGTCGAGCTGCCCAAGGTCCGTACCGCCGTCGAGTTCATCATCGGCCGTGGCGACCGTCCGGTGGTCGGCGAGGTCGGCCTGACCCCGCGCGCCAAGCGGGTCATCGAGCTGGCCATCGACGAGGCCCGTCGCCTGGGACACAACTACATCGGCACCGAGCACCTGCTGCTCGGCCTCGTCCGCGAAGGGGAGGGCATCGCTGCCGGCGTGCTGGAGTCGCTCGGCGTCAACCTCGACAAGGTGCGCCACGAGGTCATCCGCGTCCTCAGCCAGTCGAGTGCCTCCGGACCCAGCAGCTCCAGCGCGGAAGGCAAGCGCGGCACCGGCTCCAAGACCCCGACGGTCGACCAGCTGGGCATCAACCTGACCGAGGCTGCCCGCATGGGCAAGCTCGACCCGGTGGTGGGCCGCGAGAAGGAGATCGAGCGGGTCGTCCAGATCCTGTCGCGGCGGCGGAAGAACAATCCCGCCCTCATCGGCGAGCCCGGCGTGGGCAAGACGGCCATCGCCGAGGGCCTGGCCCACCGCATCGTCAGCGGCGACATCCCCGAGACGCTCGCCGACAAGCGCGTGTTGACGCTCGACATCGGCTCGCTCGTGGCGGGCACCAAGTACCGCGGCGAGTTCGAGGAGCGCCTCAAGAAGATCATCGAGGAGCTGCGCAACAGCAACGACGCCATCCTCTTCATCGATGAGTTGCACACCCTCGTGGGCGCCGGCGCGGCCGAGGGTGCCATCGACGCTGCCAACATCCTCAAGCCGCCGCTCTCGCGCGGCGAGCTGCAGTGCATCGGGGCCACCACGCTCGACGAGTTCCGCAAGTACATCGAGAAGGATGCCGCGCTGGAGCGCCGCTTCCAGCCGGTGATGGTGGAGGAGCCCACGCTCGAGCAGACCATCGACATCCTCTTCGGCATCCGAGAGGGCTTCGAGCAGCACCACCGCGTCAAGATCACCGACGACGCTTGCCGCGCTGCTGCGAACCTCTCCATCCGCTATATCACCGACCGGCACCTGCCTGACAAGGCCATCGACCTCATCGACGAGGCCGCCAGCCGGGTGCGGCTGCGCTACAGCTCGGCGCCGCCCGAGCTCAAGGCCAGCCAGAAGGAGCTGGAGCGTATCGCGAAGGAGAAGGAGGCCGCGGTCAACGACCAGGACTACGAGCGGGCCCAGGAGCTGCGCGACCAGGAGTCGGCGGCCAAGGCCACGGCCGACCAGCTGCGCAGCGACTGGCAGGAATCGCTGAGGGCGGAGACACCCGACGTCACCGACGAGGACATCGCCCAGGTCGTCGCCCTCTGGACCGGCATCCCGGTCACGCGCATCGCCCAGGAGGAGTCCGAGCGGCTGCTCCAGATGGAGGAGGCGCTGCACAAGCGGGTCATCGGCCAGAACGAAGCCATCGACACCGTCTCGCGGGCCGTCCGTCGCGCCCGTGCCGGACTCAAGGATCCCAAGCGTCCCATCGGCTCGTTCATCTTCCTCGGCCCCACCGGCGTGGGCAAGACGGAGCTGGCCAAGACCCTCGCCGAGTTCATGTTCGGCAGCGAGGACTCGCTCATCAAGATCGACATGAGCGAGTTCATGGAGCGTCACAACGTCAGCCGGCTGGTGGGTGCACCCCCCGGCTACGTCGGCTTCGAGGAGGGTGGCCAGCTGACCGAGGCCGTCCGCCGCAAGTCCTACTCGGTGGTCCTGCTCGACGAGATCGAGAAGGCTCACCCCGAGGTCTTCAACATGCTCCTGCAGATCCTCGAGGACGGGCACCTGTCCGACTCCAAGGGTCGGCGCGTGGACTTCCGCAACACCATCATCATCATGACCAGCAACGTCGGCGCCAAGGACCTCCTCAAGGACACTTCGCTGGGCTTCCGCCCCGTCTCGCCCGACGAGGACCTGGAGCGGGAGGCGCAGTACGAGCGCATGCGAACCAAGGTGCTCGAGCAGCTCAAGTCGAGCTTCCGCCCCGAGTTCCTCAACCGCATCGATTCGCAGATCGTGTTCCGCTCGCTCACGGTCGATGAGATCCGCGAGATCGTGGACCTGCTGTTGGCCCGCGTGCGCAATCAGCTCATGGCTCAGCAGATCGACATGGAGGTCACGGACGCAGCCAAGGACCACGTCATCAAGCTGGGCTACGACATCGACTATGGCGCCCGCCCGTTGCGGCGAGTCATCCAGTCGATGATCGAGGACCCGCTCGCCGAGGCCCTGCTCGTGGGTCGGTTCAGCGCCGGCGACACGGTGCGTGTCGACCGCGACGAGGATTCCGGGCTGTCCATCGAGGCCGCGAAGGAGAAGGCCCCCGTCGAGGCCGTCTAGGCCGTGGCCCGCGCCCGCGGCGGTAGCGAGTACGTCTGCCAGGCGTGCGCCGCCGCGTTTCCCAGGTGGGAGGGCCAGTGCCGTTCGTGCGGTGCCTGGAACTCCCTGGTCGAGACCCTCGTCACGTCGGAGAGCGCACGCCGCGGGCATGCCACACGCCCGCAGCCCGAGGCAGTGGCCCGCCCGCTCGGCTCGCTCGGCATCGACCGGGTCGCCCGCCGGCGCACCGGCCTCGGCGAGGTCGACCGTCCGCTCGGTGGCGGCTTCGTGCCCGGTTCGCTGCTGCTGCTCGCGGGCGAGCCCGGCATCGGCAAGTCCACCCTCGTGCTCCAGATCGCCGGCCAGCTCGCCGGCGCAGGCTCGATGGGTCCCTCATCGCCGACGGTGCTCTACGCCAGCGCGGAGGAGTCGGCAGCGCAGCTGGGCCTGCGCGCCGAGCGCCTCGGTCTCGTCGGCGGCCCGGCCGACGAGCGCCTGCGCATCCTCGCGGGCACGGATGTCACGGCCATCGTGCGCCGTGCTGCGGCCGAGTCCCCGTCGCTGCTCATCGTCGATTCCATCCAGACGGTGGCGGCGGACGGCCTCGATGGACCGCCGGGGTCCGTCGGCCAGGTGCGTGAGGCGGCCCTGCAGCTGGGCACCTTCGCGCGAGAAGAGGGGGTGCCGGTGCTGCTGGTGGGACACGTGACCAAGGACGGCACGCTCGCCGGGCCGCGTACCCTGGAGCACCTGGTCGACGCAGTGCTCGTGCTGGAAGGGGACCGCTACGGCTCGTTGCGTCTGCTGCGCGCGCTCAAGAACCGCCATGGCTCGACCGAGGAGGTGGGTGTCATGGAGATGACCGCCGCCGGCCTGGCGGAGGTCCGCGACCCGGCCGCGGCCTTCCTCGGCAGCGGTCAGCGGGAGGCGCCGGGTGTCGCGGTCGCGTCGGTCCTGGAGGGCTCACGGCCCTTGCTGGTGGAGGTCCAGGTGCTGGTGGCTCCAGCCTCCGGGCTGGGCCCCCCACGGCGCACGGTGGCCGGGCTCGACGGCAACCGCCTGGCATTGCTCATCGCCGTCCTTGCCCGGCGCGCGGGCGTCGACGTGAGCGCCCGCGACGTGTACGCCAGCCTGGCCGGCGGACTGTCCGCCGGCGAGCCAGCGCTCGACCTGGCCCTGGCCCTGGCCATCGTGGCCTCGACCCGTGACCAGGCCTTGCCCGCCGACCTGCTCATCTGCGGCGAGGTCTCGCTGCTGGGCGAGGTGCGCCCGGTGCGCGGGCTGGAGCGACGGCTGCGAGAGGCTGCTCGCCTGGGGTTCCGGCGAGCGTTGGTGCCTGCCGATGCCATGCTCGACGGGTCGACCCCGGGGGGCCTGCGGACGCTCCGAGCCGGGACGCTGCGCGACGCCATCGAGGTGGCCTTCGAGGCGGAGGCTGGTACCTCTGGGTAGGGAGCCACGAAGCGGTCGGGTCTGGTAGCGTTCGCTGGCTATGATGAGGTTCATCCGCCTGCTCGGGGGTGCCCTCGGGGTGATCCTGGCGATCAGCCTTGCCGGGCTCTCCGAGTCGCTCGCCGACCCCGCCCTGCAGGGCCGACTGCTGCTGTTCGCCTGGGTCGTGGCCTGGGCCGTGGTCGGATTCGCGATCATGCCCTACATCACCATCACGCCTGCGCGCTGGCTGATGCGGGCCGTGACCGATATGTCCACCGACGAGTTCGTGGCCGCCGTCCTCGGGCTCATCCTGGGCCTGCTCATGGGCTTCCTCCTGGGCCTGCCGCTGACGACGCTGCCATCGCCTTTCGGCATCGTCCTGCCCATCGGTGTCTCGATCGTGATGGCCCTGGGCATGATGGGCCTGACGGTGGCCAAGCGACGCGATCTCTTCGACGCCCTGCGCGACCTCGGCGCGCGCCGTGGAAACAAGGCCGAGGAGGGTGAGCCGCCCGAGCGGATCGAACCGGTCACCTACCTCGACACCAGCGCCATCATCGACGGCCGCGTGGTCGATGTCGTCGCCTCCGGCTTCCTCGCCGGCCTGCTCATCGTGCCCCGGTTCGTGCTGGGCGAACTGCAGCACATCGCCGATGACTCGCATCCCGGCCGGCGCAATCGTGGCCGCCGCGGCATGGACGTGCTGTCGGTCCTGCAGAAGGATCACCGCATCGAGATCGAGATGAGCACCGAGGACGACCCCGGCGTCTCGACGGTGGACGCCAAGCTGGTCTCGCTGGCCCAGCGGCGCGACGCCGCCATCCTCACCACCGACTACAACCTCAACCGCGTGGCCCAGCTGCAGGGCGTCCGGGTGATGAACCTCAACCAGCTGGCCAATGCCCTCAAGCCGGCGTTCCTGCCCGGCGAGGAGCTGCATGTGAAGGTGGTGCAGGAGGGCAAGGAGCCCGGCCAGGGCGTGGCCTTCCTCGAGGACGGCACCATGGTCGTGGTCGAGGGTGGCAGCGCCCACCTGCAGGCCGAGGCCGACGTCACCGTCACGCGGATCCTGCAGACGGTGGCCGGCCGCATGATCTTCGCCGAGCTGGCCTCGGGCTCCTGAGCGTCCGCGGGCGCGCTCGACGGGACCGCAGCCGTCACGGCACACTTGCGCGGTGAACCATCCTCCATCCGCTGACGCGGTCATCGTGGCCGCGGGCAGCAGCCGTCGCATGGGCGGCAGGGACAAGCTCGAGCTAGCCATCGCCGGCCGCTCCATCCTGCGCCGCAGCGTGGAGGCGCTGGCTTCGGCGCCGCAGATCGCCCGGGTCATCGTGGTGACTGCGCCCGAACGCCTGGAACCGCTGGCTGCGGAGCCCTGGCTGCGGGCGGTCGGCGCCACGCTCGTGCCCGGCGGTCGGCGCCGGCAGGACTCGGTCGCTGCGGGGGTGCGCGCGGCCGAGGCGGAGATCGTGCTGGTGCACGACGCGGCCCGGCCCCTCGTCTCGCCGGCGCTGATCTCGCGCGTGGTCGATGGCGCAGCCCGGCACGGCGCCGCCATCCCGGCCTTGCCGGTGGTCGACGCTCTCAAGCGCGTCGAGGGCGACCACATCACAGGGACCGCCGAGCGCGCCGGGCTGTACCGGGCGCAGACCCCGCAGGGTGCGCGTCGTGAGCTGCTGCTGGCCGCGGCCATGGCCCATGCCGACGGCGACGACGAGATCCTCGACGAGGCCGAGCTGCTGGCTCGAGACGGCGTGACCGTGGCCATCGTGGCGGGGGACCCGGACAACATCAAGGTGACGCTGCCCGAAGACCTGGCGCAGGCCCGGCGGCTGGCCGGGGACCCGCCGGGGACGCGCGTGACCATGGGCTTCGACAGCCATCCCTTCGGGCCCGGCGAGGGCCTGCGCCTGGGCGGCCTGCTGGTGCCGGGCGCGCCGCGCCTCTACGGCCACAGCGACGGCGATGCCGTGCTCCACGCGGTCTGCGACGCCCTCCTGGCCGCGGCCGATGCCGGCGACCTGGGCCGTCTCTTCCCGTCAGGGGAGGGACGCACGCGCGATATCGACAGTCGCGAGCTGCTGGACGCGGTCATGGCCCGCGTGCGTGAGCGAGGATTGCTGCTGGGTTCGCTGGACGTGACCATCCTCGGCGCACGGCCGCGACTGGGAGCGGCCCGGCTTGACGAGATGGCGGCGACCATCGCCGGTCACACGGGCCTGGAGCCAGCCTGCGTGTCGGTCAAGGCCGCGACGGGTAACCTCAGTGGCGACCAAGGCGCAGGGCGCGTCATCAGCGCGACCTGCCTCGCAAGCGTGGTATCCCGATGACCCTCCACTTCCGCAATACGCTCGGCGGCGCCCTGGAGCCGTTCCGGCCGCTCGAACCCGGCCATGTCCGCATGTACAGCTGCGGGCCCACCGTCTACGCCCCGGCCCACATCGGCAACTTCCGCGCCTTCATCTTTGCCGACCTGGTCCACCGCGTGCTGCTGTTCAGCGGCTACCAGGTGACGTGGGTCATGAACATCACCGACGTCGACGACAAGATCATCCGCGATGCCGGTGCCGCGGGGGTCGGTATCGACGAGTTCACGGCGACCTACGCGGAGGCCTTCCTGGAGGACCTTGCCCGTCTCGGGATCGCCCGGCCGGACAGCATGCCCCGGGCGACCGCGCATATCGACGACATGGTCGCGCTCATCGAGACGTTGCTGGAGAAGGGACACGCCTATCAGACCGAGGACGGCTCCGTCTTCTTCCGCATCGCCGCCTGGCCTGCGTACGGTCGGCTGGCCCGCATCGATCCCGACCAGCAGCGCAGCGGCGAGCGCGTGGAAGCCGACGAGTACGACAAGGAGAGCGTGCGCGACTTCGCGCTGTGGAAGGCGACCAAGCCCGGTGAGCCAAGCTGGCAGACGGCTATCGGCGAGGGCCGGCCCGGATGGCACATCGAGTGCTCGGCCATGAGCATGCGCTATCTCGGGCCCAGCTTCGATATCCACACCGGCGGGATCGACCTCGTCTTCCCGCATCACGAAGACGAGATGGCTCAGTCGGAGGCGGCCACGGGCGAGCCCTTCGTGCACACCTGGCTGCACAACGCCCACCTCCAGATGAGTGGCGCCAAGATGGCCAAGTCGACGGGCAACATCGCTCGTCCGGCCGATCTCTACGCGTCCGGTGTTGGCCCGCGCGCGCTGCGCTATGCCCTGCTCGCCACGCACTACCGATCGCCCCTCGAGTTCTCCGAGCGTGCGCTCGCGGCGGCCGCGGCGGCGGTCGAGCGGATCCAGACGGCCGTGGCCGCGCTCGACGGCTACGCCGAGGAGCGCCCGGATGCCGAGGACCTGCCCGCGCTGCTGGCCGATGCCCGTCGAGCCTTCGCTGCCGGCCTGGAGGACGACCTCAACATCTCGGTCGCCTTGGCGGCCACCTTCGACCTGGTGCGCGAGCTGAACAGCCGGGTGGCGGCCCGCTCCATCTCCAGCGCTGACGCCCGTCGCGCGGCTGCGACCATGCGCGAGCTCGATACCGTGCTGGGCCTGCTCGAGGACGAAGCTGACGATGGCTTGCCGGCCGAGTTGGCCGAGATGCTCGAAGCACGCGCCGCGGCTCGCGCGGTGCGCGACTGGCAGCGCAGCGACGCCTTGCGCGACACGCTCGCGGGGGCTGGCATCATCGTGGAGGACACACCCGACGGCCAGCGCTGGCGAAGGAGTGGCACATGACCGACCGACAGCAGCCACACGGACAAGGGCCGCGCGGGGCTGAGGACCCGAGCGGCTCGAGCGGATCGGGCGGCTCTGCCGACGCGGCCGCGGAGCGCGAGCCTGAGCGCCGACCCGAGGAGCGCCAGGGGCAGCAGCCTGCGTCCGCTGGGCCTCGGCCGTCCCCGCAAGGCGCCACACCCGCGGGCGGACCCTACGGCCAGGGGCCCGCTCGTCGCCCACCCGGCCAGGGCCCGGCCGGGCGGCCCACCGGCGGGCGTGACCAAGGTTGGGGGCGGCGCGATCAACGTGGTCCCGACCGCCGTGGCGGTCCCGACCGCCGCGACCGGCCCCGTGGTCCGCGACCCGATCGCGGCCGCTGGGAACGTGACCGAGGGCCTCGGCATCCGGGCCCCGGGCCCGATCGTGGTCCGGGCTATGGGCGCCGCCCCGCCGGCCCCCCACCGGCCGAGATCCTGTCCGGGGCTGAGGAGGTCGTGGCCGGCCGGCGGCCGGTGGAGGAGGCCTTCGTGGCTCGCCGCGAGGCCAAGCGGCTGCTGGTGGTGCCCGAGCGCCGGGCGGCCCTCGAGCAGCTGGTGCTGCATGCGACCACCCTGCGCATCCCGGTGGTCGAGGTCGAGGGCGGGACCATCACCGCGGTCGCCGGGTTCGATGGCCACCAGGGCGTGGCCCTGGTGGTGGCCCCGCGACGCTGGGCCACGCTCGACGAGGTCCTGGCCCTGGCACGTTTGCGCAAGGAACCGCCGTTCGTGCTCGCCCTCGACCACCTCGAGGACCCCCAGAACGTGGGCACGCTCCTGCGCTCGGCAGAGGCCTGCGGGGTCCACGGGGTCGTCTTCCCGACCAAGGGGGCCGCGCCCATCAGCCCCGCCGCCATCAAGACCTCGGCCGGTGCCGTCGAGCACCTGCTGCTGGTGCCCATGCCCGACCTGGCCGGAGCGCTGGTGGACCTCCACGCCCGTGGCCTGCGTGTCATCGGCGCCGACGGGGACGCGCAGCTGACCGTACGCGAGGCGGACATGCGCGGCCCCATCGTCATCGTCACCGGCTCGGAGGGCCGTGGCCTGAACGCCCGTGTGCGCAAGCGTGTCGACCTCATGGCCCGCATCCCCATGCGTGGGAAGGTGGCCTCGCTCAATGCCTCGGTCGCGGGCTCGGTCTTCCTCTTCGAGGCGGCCGCCCAGCGCGGCCTGCCCGAGGCCGCGCCCGCTCCGGGAGAGGCCGGGCCCGGGGAGGCCCGGGCCACGGAGGCCGCTGACCAGGCGGCCGCCGCGTCCCCGCCTGCCCCTGAGCCGACAGCGGCACCCGCGCAAGACCGCGGCCCGGCCCTGCCTGCTTCACCGCCGGCACCCGCCGCTGAGGCCGACGATCTCCTGCCCGAGGCGCCGGCACCGCCGAGGGTCGATCCCGGCTGAGGTCGCACCACTCGCCCGCTTGCGGGGTTCGTGGTTCGTGCACTATCATTCGGCGTCGCCGCCGACGTAGCTCAATTGGTAGAGCAGTGGTTTTGTAAACCACCGGTTCCGGGTTCGAGTCCCGTCGTCGGCTCCAACAACAGAGGACGATGGTCCTCCTCACCACGTGGGTTTCGGCCCTCGGGAGGACACAGGGACAACATGGGTAGGTTGAGCAGGTGGTGAGCTCCGCTGACTGTAGATCAGCCGTCTTCGACTGTGGGGGTTCAATTCCCTCCCTGCCCACCAAACATCCCGGCTCCTCTGCCACAGCCCACAAACGCCCAGCGCGCCCACATAGCTCAGTGGTAGAGCACTTCCTTGGTAAGGAAGAGGTCATGGGTTCAAGTCCCATTGTGGGCTCCACCTGATCACCTCCGAGACGCCCACCGACCCGGTGCGCGCGCTCTGGGGCCAAGCGGACTACGAGGATGGCCAAGCAGAAGTTCGAGCGCACCAAGCCACACGTCAATATCGGCACCATCGGTCACATCGACCATGGCAAGACCAGCCTGACCGCGGCCATCACCAAGTACCTGGCCCTGAAGGGCGAGGCGAAGTACCGCGCGTTCGATTCGATCGACAACGCGCCCGAGGAGCGTGAGCGCGGCATCACCATCGCCATCGCCCATGTCGAGTACGAGACCGACAACCGCCACTACGCCCACGTCGACTGCCCCGGCCACGCCGACTACATCAAGAACATGATCACCGGCGCGGCCCAGATGGACGGGGCCATCCTCGTGGTCGCGGCCACCGACGGCCCCATGCCCCAGACGCGCGAGCACATCCTGCTGGCCCGCCAGGTGGAGGTGCCCTACATCGTCGTCTTCCTCAACAAGGTCGACATGGTCGACGACGAGGAGCTGCTCGAGCTCGTCGAGCTCGAGGTCCGCGAGCTGCTGTCCAAGTACGAGTTCCCCGGCGACGAGCTGCCGGTGGTCCGCGGCTCCGCGCTCGCGGCCATCGAGGCCCCCGACAACGTCGACGATCCCGCCTACAAGCCCATCCAGGAGCTGATGGACGCGGTCGACTCCTACATCCCGACCCCCGAGCGTGCGATCGACAAGCCCTTCCTCATGCCCGTGGAGGACGTCTTCTCCATCAAGGGCCGCGGCACCGTCGCGACCGGTCGCGTCGAGCGCGGCGAGGTGAACGTCAACCAGGAGGTCGAGATGATCGGCATCCGCGACACGCGCAAGGTCGTGGTCACCGGTGTCGAGATGTTCAACAAGCTGCTCGACTCGGGCCAGGCCGGCGACAACATCGGCGTCCTGCTGCGCGGCATCGAGCGCGACGACGTCGAGCGCGGCCAGGTCCTGGCCAAGTCCGGCTCCATCAAGCCCCACACCAGGTTCACCGCCCGGGTCTACGTGCTGACCAAGGAGGAGGGTGGGCGCCACACCCCGTTCTACAACGGCTACCGCCCGCAGTTCTACCTGCGCACCACCGACGTCACCGGGGCCATCAGCCTCAAGGACGGCGCCGAGATGATCATGCCCGGTGACCACGTCGACATGGATGTCGAGCTCATCACGCCCATCGCCCTCGAGGTCGGCCAGCGCTTCGCCATCCGCGAGGGCGGCCGCACCGTCGGTGCCGGCGCCATCATCGCGGTCGAGGACTAGACTTCAGTGGCCAAAGCCGAGAACCGACCAGTCATCACGCTCGCCTGCACTGAGTGCAAGGAGCGGACCTACACGTCGGAGAAGAACAAGAAGAACGACCCAGGTCGCATCGAGTTGCGGCGTTACTGCCCGCGTTGCCGGACACACACGCTGCACCGCGAGTCGAAGTAGGGGCACCCAGCAGCATAGGCGCGTAGCTCAATTTGGCAGAGCACTGGTCTCCAAAACCAGGGGTTGTGGGTTCGAGTCCCGCCGCGCCTGCCACCATCGCCAGTCAACCACGAGGCAACGAGTAGAGAACCGTGATCGGTAGCATTCGCCAGTACTTCACCGAGTCCTGGTCAGAACTGAAGAAGGTGACCTGGCCCACGCGGGAACAGGTCCGCAACCTGACGATCCTGGTGTTCTTCATCAGCGCCTTCTTCGGCGTCTACATCGGGTTCTTCGACCTCGTCTGGACCACCGTCCTGCGCTTCATCACGGATACCTTCTAGTGACCAGCTTCCTCGACCACCTGACCGAGACCGCGCAACCGGAAAAGCGCTGGTATGTCATCCACACCTACTCGGGCTACGAGAAGAAGGTGAAGACCAACCTCGAGCATCGCATCGAGACCATGGGCATGGATGACAAGATCTACCAGGTCCTCGTGCCCGAAGAGGACGAGATCGAGATCCGTGGCGGTCAGCGCGTGACCGTGCAGAAGAAGGTCTTCCCCGGCTACGTGCTGGTGGAGATGATCCTCGACCCGGAGTCCTGGTTCGTGGTGCGCAACACCCCGGGCGTGACCAGCTTCGTGGGCGGCGGCAACATCCCCGGTTCGCGCAACGAGCCGGTGCCCCTCGAGGAGCACGAGGTCAAGCAGATCCTGCGCCAGATGGGCGTGGAGACGCCCAAGTACCGCGTGGCCTTCACCAAGGGCCAGTCCGTACGGGTCACCGACGGTCCTTTCGCCGAGTTCATCGGGACCGTGGACGAGGTCAACCCCGAACGCAACAAGCTCAAGGTCCTGGTCAGCATCTTCGGGCGTGAGACACCCGTGGAGCTCGACTTCCTGCAGGTCGAGAAGCTCTAGCTGACCGGCATCCCAATCACGACGAGGTAGAACGAGACGAACCGATGGCCAAGAAGATCCGCACCGTCCTGACCCTGCAGCTGCCCGCGGGCAAGGCCACCCCGGCCCCGCCCGTCGGCACCGCGCTCGGTCCGCACGGTATCAACATCGTCGAGTTCACCAAGACCTACAACGAGCGGACGGCGGCCCAGAGTGGGCAGATCATCCCTGCTCGCATCACGATCTTCGAGGATCGCAGCTTCACCTTCGTGCTCAAGACGCCGCCCGCAGCGGACCTGCTGCGCAAGGCCGCGGGCGTGGACAAGGGCTCCGGCACCGCTGGCCGTGAGGGCCCCGTGGGCAAGGTCACCAGGGCCCAGCTGCTGGAGATCGCGGAGACCAAGAAGTCCGACCTCAACGCCAACGACCCGGAGATGGCTGCACGCGTCATCGCCGGGACCGCCCGCTCCATGGGTATCGAGATCGTCGACTAGGCGATCGCCTGGGGCTCCGTGCGCCGGAACGGAGAGCGCCCGCGGCCCCGAGCCGCACCCCGGCACGACCACCCCGCGTCACCAGGGGGAGGCCGCCAACGGCCGCACGAGAAAGGAACCGATCAGATGGGCAAGCACGGCAAGCGATACCAGGAGGCCGCCAAGCTGGTGGACCACGAGCGGGTCTACGAGCCCGAGGAGGCCATGGCGCTGCTCAAGCAGACCGCCACCACCAAGTTCGACGGCTCACTCGAGGCGCACATCCGCCTGGGCGTGGACCCCCGACATGCGGAGCAGATGGTGCGCGGCACCGTCGGTCTGCCGCACGGCAGTGGCAAGGTCGTGCGCGTGGCCGTCTTCGCCCAGGGCGACAAGGCGGCGGAGGCCACCGATGCGGGCGCCGACGTGGTCGGCGCCGACGACCTCGCCGAGAAGATCGAGGGTGGCTGGCTCGACTTCGACGTGGCCGTGGCCACGCCTGACATGATGGGCCGGGTGGGCAAGCTCGGCCGCATCCTCGGCCGACGCGGCCTCATGCCCAACCCCAAGGCCGGTACCGTCACCTTCGACCTCGACCAGGTCATCCGCGAGCTGAAGGGCGGTCGCATCGAGTTCAAGGTGGACAAGGGCGGCATCATCCATTCCACCTTCGGCCGCTCCACCTTCGAGGCGGAGCAGCTCATCGACAACCTGGCCGCCCTCACCGACGCCATCAACCGCGCCCGGCCGAAGGAGGCCAAGGGCCAGTACTTCCGCAGCCTGACCGTGGCCGCGACGATGGGCCCCGGTATCCGCGTGGATGTGCCGGCCCTGCTGGCCCACGCCGCCTAGCCGGGGTTCCGCAGGCACGCTGCCTGCACCATAGCGCTGACGGGACGCGTCCCGTCGAAAACAAGACCAGTTCCGCCAGAGACAGCGATGCGTCCGAGGCAGCCGCGAGGCTGTCGCGCCGCGAGGCCCCAGTGGCCCCGCCGGACCGGACCGAAATCGTCGATCGGACCGCCGCGTGTGGCGGGTACGCCGACGGGCACGCCAAGGCAGGTGTCGAGACCGGACCTTCCGTCCGGGTGCTGCGTGAGCAGCGACCGACGCTCCTGTGCGGGACCCACAGGGGCGGTCGCGCCAGCGGCGCCCAGAACGGAAAGGAGGGCACATGCCCACACAAGCCAAGCAGGCTGCGGTGGCGGAGCTCGTCGAGCTCCTGAGCGAGGCCGATAGCGCCATCGTCTCGGACCATCGAGGTCTGTCCGTGGCTGACCTGCTGAGGGTGCGCCGAGAGTTGCGCGCGAAGGGCATCCAGTACCGGATCATCAAGAACCGGCTGGCCAAGATCGCCGCCGACCAGGCCGGGCGCCAGGAGCTCATCCCGCTCCTCACCGGTCCCAGCGCGATCGCCGTCGGCGGCGAGGACGAAGCCTCGCTGGCGAAGGGCCTGATCGATGCCACCAAGCCATTCAACGTCGAGATCCGTGGTGCCGCCCTCGGTGGCCAGACGGTCGACGCCGCGATGGTCTCCGCGCTGGCCAAGCTACCCGGCCGCGAACAGCTGTTGGCCCAGCTGGCCGGCGGCATGGCCTCGCCCCTCAGCACCATGGCCGGCCTCCTGGCCGCTCCGCTGCGCGACCTCGGCTACGGCCTGGCGCAGCTGAGGGAGCAGCGCGAAGGCGCGGAAGCCGCCTAAAGCCACCAGCACAGACGACCCACGACACCTGTCAACGAAAGGAACGAATCACACCATGGCCAAGCTTACCCAGGACGACATCCTCGAAGCCATCGACGTCATGACCGTCCTTGAGCTCTCCGAGTTCATCAAGGCCTTCGAGGAGCGCTACGGCGTGACCGCGGCTGCTCCGGCCGCCGTTGCGGTGGCCGCCCCTGCCGCCGGCGCCGACGCTGCTGACGAGGCCGCCGAGGAGCAGACCGAGTTCGAGGTCGTGCTCGCCGAGGTCGGCCCCAACAAGATCCCCGTCATCAAGGTCGTGCGCGAGCTCACCGGCCTCGGCCTCAAGGAGGCCAAGGACCTCGTCGACGCCGCGCCCAAGGCCGTCAAGGAGGGCGTGGCCAAGGACGAGGCCGACAAGATCAAGGCTTCGCTCGAGGAGCAGGGCGCCAAGGTCGAGATCAAGTAGCCCCGCGCCGCTTCGCGAACGAGGGAGGTCGGAAGGCCTCCCTCGTTCGCCGTTATCCGGCCTGGTGTGAACGGCCAGCGACTATGTCCGGGGTGAACGGCCAGCGACTTTGTCACGGTCGCTCGCATGGAACCGACCGACGATCCGCTCGACGACCCTGCGATCATCCGCCGGGTCGATGTCCTCACCCATCTCCGGGATGGCACGATCGATCTCGACCAGGCCGCGGCCATCCTCGCGGTGTCCGGTCGCCAGGTCCGCCGTCTGCTCGCCGCCTGGTTGGGATCGGGTGCGCTGGCCCTGGTCCACGGCAACCGGGGACGCCGTCCGGTGAACCGCACCGATGCAGATCTGCGGACCCGCATCCTGGGGCTCGTGGACGATCGATACAGGGACATCAACCGGGCCCATCTCGCCGAGTTGCTCGAGGCGCACGAGGGCATCATCGTCCCGGTCCGGACCTTGCGGCGGATCCTCGACGAGGAGGGTCGGCCCTCGCCGGTTCCCCACCGCGCGCCCCGCCACCGAAGCCGCCGACCCCGGAAGGAGCGAGCCGGACAGCTGCTCCAGGCCGATGGCAGCAAACATCGCTGGTTCGGCCCGGACCATCCCTTCGCGACGCTCGTGGGCGCCATCGACGACGCCACGAGCCACGTGACCGGTGGTACGTTCCGGACGCAGGAGGATGCCGCAGGCTACCTCGAGGTGCTGACCCAGACGAGCCACGACCACGGCCTCCCCTGGGCCTTCTACACCGACCACCACGGCATCTTCAAGCGGGATCCGCGCGAGGCGCCGAGCATCCTCGAAGAACTGGCCGGGGAGCGGCAGCCGACGCAGGTGGGACGTGCCCTGGAGCTGGCGGGCATCGGCTGGATACCCGCCTCGTCGCCCGAGGCGAAGGGTCGCGTGGAGCGGCTGTGGGGGACGGCCCAGGACCGGCTCGTGACGGAGCTGCGTCTGGCCGGCATCACCACCATCGACGAGGCGAACGCCTTCCTGCCCGGCTACCTCGCCCGCCACAACGAGCGGTTCGCGGTACCCGCGGTCGATCCGATGCCCGCGTGGAGGGCGTGGCCCGAGGGCCTGTCGGCCGAGGCCGTGTTCGCGTTCTGGTACCGGCGCACCGTGGCCCGCGACAATACGATCGCCTGGGATGGTGGAGCCCTGTCCCTGCCCCGTCGGTCCGATGGCCGGACCCGGGCGGGTCGCGAGATCATCGTCGCGGAGCGGCTCGACGGCAGCCTGTGGGCGGAACTCAAGGGCACACCTGGCAGCCGCTCGTCAGCGCACCGCCGTCCGCCGCGGAACTCCGCGCGCGGCCGATGAGACGCGCCGGCCCCACGCCCACCACACGGGTCGAAGACGTCCCACTCGGGGACCAGCCATGGCCGAGGACCAGGACGGGGCCATGGCGACCCGCTGCCGATCATCCGTGGCGTCGACCGTCCAAGCGTCGGTGACAAAGTCGCTGGCCGCAAGAGTGACAAAGTCGCTGGCCGTCGACA